>NZ_JBXWNA010000005.1:0-299735 GCF_059610125.1 Ruegeria sp. YTSA144 | reverse complement strand
CGTCTCAACCGTCTTTCCAGTCCGTCAGGCCAGCTATCCGACCCATCAGCACCGCCTCAGCAGCGCCGGTGAAGGGGGTTCTAAGTATAACCAACAAAACCCGCAAGTGGAAAATACACAAAAACAGAAGAAATTCTTGAAAAGTTCATTTATCAAATAATTACATATACTTAATTCAAGTCAATAAAGCGTGCTGCCGCCGCCAACCATGTAAAGGCAGGTCAGAATTCCCGGTTCAGCGCGTTATGCACATGATTACCCACAGACTCACCTCCGAGTCAGGCGGAATCGGCCCTGTTGGACCACAAAGACAGGTTGGGAATCGGCAGGCGCAGGGCAAGCAGGGCGATGATGGTAGCCAGGTAAACAAGCGGCTCGATCTGAAACCCTTTTGCCAGCAAGAGGTAATGCATCGCCCCCAACAGTGCTGCCGCGTATACAAGGCGGTGCAGCTTGCGCCAGCGCGGTCCCAGTCGGCGCACGGACCAGTTGTTGGAAGTCAACGCCAGCGGAAGCAGAAGAAGGAACGCCGTCATGCCGACCGTTATGTATGGGCGTTTCAGGATATCCGCCCAGATCTGGCTGGGAAGCTGCACATCCAGAACCAGCCACACTAGAAGATGCAACGCGACGTATACAAACGTGAGCACCCCGATCGCTCGGCGAAACTTCATCAGGTTGAGACCGACATGCCGGCGCAGGGGTGTGACCGCCAGACCGGCAATCAGCAACTGAAGGGCCAGTTCCCCATATCTGTGCTCCAACGCCTCAATCGGTTCGACCCCCAGACCACCGGTCAGGCCAAGATAAAACAGCCAGGGCGCGGGCAACGCCCCCAGCAGATATATCGCCCATACCGGAATACGGCGGAGTGTCTGGTTAATCGACTGCATGATTCTAATAGTTCTTGGCCAGATCCATGCCCTCGTAAAGACTGGCGACCTCTTGTTCATAGCCGTTGAACATCAGGGTCGGCTTACGTGACGCGAAAAGCCCGCCCCCGATCTCGCGTTCGGAAGCCTGAGACCAGCGTGGATGGTCCACGTTGGGATTCACATTGCTGTAGAACCCGTATTCGCGTGGATTGGACATGTTCCAGCTGGTGGGCGGTTCATCCTTGGTGAGCGTGATCCGAACGATCGACTTGATCGATTTGAAGCCGTATTTCCAAGGAACGACCAGACGCAAAGGCGCGCCGTTCTGGTTGGGAATCGGGCGGTCGTAAATTCCGGTTGCCATGATCGTCAGAGGGTGCATCGCCTCGTCCAGGCGCAGGCCCTCTCGGTACGGCCAATCAAGAACGGGATACCGCGTTCCCGGCATCTCGTCCGGGCGATAGGCCGTCTCAAAAGCAACATATTTCGCACCGTCTTGCACGCCCGCCATATTGAGAAGGTCGGCCAGCTCAAATCCGTTCCACGGAATTACCATCGACCAAGCCTCAACACAGCGGAAGCGGTATATCCGCTTCTCTATCGTCATCTCGGACAGGATGGCCTGAAAATCATAGTCACCGGGACGGTCGACCAGACCGTCAATCGTGACGCTCCAGGGTTCGGTCACCAGCGTATGAGCATATTTCGCCGGGTCATCTTTTCCGGTCCCGAACTCATAGTAGTTGTTGTACGTGGTGATCTCTTCCCACGTGTTCGGCTCCAACCCATCCTGTGCTGCCGCCGGTTTGGCCATCGCAGTCAGGCCGACACCTGCCAGCCCGGCCATAACCTGCCTCCGGTTGAGAAACGCCGCCCGGGGGGTGACGTCGGCATGTGTCAAAGTGTTGGTCCAGCGATGCGCCATATGGGTCTCCGTCATGTGCAACAGTCAGTGGTGACGTAGTGCGCTGATAGCACAGAGCCACGGAAACAGGCGTAACGATTGAGCGACGTGATTGTAACGTTCCGATGTGACTGAGCATTCGAGTAACGTTTTCAGCACCGGAAACCATAGACCCGAGAACTTTTGGTGCCCGGCGGAAAACCGCGGTTTTCGTGGATTACCGTCAGAACACGGGCACAAAACTTTACAACTGCGGGCGCAAGGCTGCACTCTGTCATACGGGCGCCACGCCAAGCCGAACGCGAGGCAAGGCTGCGATTGCAGCCTTTTGGCCGCAATGGGAGGAAGAAAAATGTGTGATATCTGCGTAATGAATGCCGTCAAAGACAAGATGCTGTCTCGTCGCGGGTTCTTCAAAGCTGCCGCCGCTTCGGGTGTTGCAGCAGCCGCAACCGGGGCCGTCGCGCCGGCAGCATTGGCGGCCGGGCATGGCGGTGTCGAGGATATGACCCATACGCTGAGCCCGGATTTCCCGACATGGGGCGGCGAACCCGGCATTTCCGCCGAGCAAGCATTCAACTTTGCTGATCACGGCTTCAATCTGTTCAACCTGTCAATCAACGAACATACGGGCACGCATATCGATGCGCCGCTTCACTTCTCGGCGGATGGGACGTCGGTTGATGAAATCCCCGTCACGGATCTGGTCGCCCCCTTATGCGTCGTGGACATCGCCGCCCGAGCGGCCGAAGACGCTGACACGCGCGTCACCCCGGACGATCTGAAAGCCTGGATTGCGGCCAATGGCGATATCCCTGATGGTGCCTGCGTGGCGATGCACTCCGGATGGGCAGGCAAAACCGCCACGGATGAGTTCCGCAATTTCGACGGCGAAGCGCAGCATTACCCGGGCTTCCACGTTGAAGCCGCGCAGATGCTGATGGAAGAGACCGGAGCGCGATCAATTGCCGTCGATACCCTGTCTCTTGATCACGGCATGTCCGCAGATTTCGCGACGCATTACGCGTGGTTGCCGTCAGGCCGGTTCGGGATCGAATGTCTGGCTGGGCTGGATCGCGTGCCTGCGTCGGGTGCAACGCTGGTGATCGGCGCACCCAAGCACCAAGGGGGCACCGGCGGGCCGGCCCGGATCTTTGCGTTGATCTGACGAATGCCCGGGCGGCTGACCAACGCCCGCCCGGCCATTTTTTCGGCAGGGCCAAAACTCCGCCACAGTTGCAGACCAAGACTTCGTGCATTCTTGATCTGTTCGGGACACCCTGCCTCCATGTTGCTCAAACCACTTGTTGTTTCTCTGTCTTTGCTGTGCGGACCGGCATTGGCTGATGTTCAATCGTGCAAAAAGCTGTTTGAGCGCGCGCCGCAGGTCCTGAGCGATCTGAACCAGATCGGGTCTGAAGTTTATGAAGACAGCCATCCGGGCCTCGGCTATTCCGCCACTTTCGCAGACCCGTCCTCCAAGATCACGGTTTTCTTCTATGACCATCAACAAAGGGACGTCTCATCCGAAATGGCCCTTGAAAGCTTCAGGCAAGCTGCACGCGATATCGCTGCAATAGCTGCGCGGCGCGGTGCCGAGCTTGGCGAAATCAACGCCTATCAGTTGCGTGATCCGTCGCAGGTGTTGCCGTATCGGGCCGAGGCCAAAGCATCGGATGGCCTGTCCGAACTTCTGGCAGTCGGCGTCGTGGACAATTGTATTGTGAAGCTGAGGTTCACGGCCCAGTTTCCAATGGAGAAAGCGCAGGTCTGGATGAAGGTTCTCAGTGATTATCTGAACAAAGGCTATGGAAAGCCGACATGAAAAAGGCCCGCCTTTATGGCGGGCCTTTCAGTTCACGGTTTCAGATCAATGCACCACGGCATCATCCGGGCGGGGTCGTTCTGAAGTTCCCAACCGGTCACCGATGATCAGACCATCGGGCCCGGCGGTCACTGGAACAGTCTCGCCGTCCTTGATCTCACCGGCCAGCAGAGCTTCGGCCAACGGGTTCTGCAAGGCGCGCTGGATGACGCGTTTCAGCGGACGGGCACCGAAGACCGGGTCATAGCCTTCATTGGCCAGCCATTCCTTGGCGGCATCGTCCAGTACCAAGTCGATCTTGCGCGCGGCCAGGCGTTTGAGAAGACGACCCAGCTGGATGTCAACAATCGCAGCCATATCCGACCGTTTCAGCCGGTCGAAGATGATCGTTTCGTCCAGACGGTTCAGGAATTCGGGCCGGAAATGGGCTCGAACGGCATCCATCACGTCATGCTTGGCCTGCGCACTATCGGCACCCTCAGGCAATTGGCTGAGCGCCTGAGACCCGAGGTTCGACGTCAGGATGATCAGCGTCTGCTTGAAGTCCACGGTACGGCCCTGACCATCGGTCAGAACGCCATCATCCAGAACCTGCAACAGCACGTTGAACACATCCGGGTGCGCCTTTTCGACCTCGTCGAACAGCACGACCTGATAGGGCCTGCGCCGCACGGCTTCGGTCAGCACACCGCCTTCGTCATAGCCGACATAGCCCGGAGGGGCACCGATCAGACGGGCAACCGCGTGTTTCTCCATGAATTCCGACATGTCGATCCGCACCATCGCGTTTTCATCGTCGAACAGATATTCGGCGACGGCTTTGGTCAGCTCGGTCTTACCGACACCGGTTGGCCCAAGGAACAGGAACGAACCCAGCGGCCGCCCTTCATCATTCAGACCGGCGCGGGCCCGGCGCACGGCGTTGGCCACAGCTGTAACGGCCTCGTCCTGGCCGACCACGCGGGCGTGCAGCGCTTCTTCCATGCGCAGCAGCTTGTCGCGCTCGCCTTCGAGCATTTTTGCGGTCGGGATGCCCGTCCAGCGTTCGACAACGCTGGCGATCTGTTCCGGACGCACCGTTTCCTCGGCCATCATGGCGTTGCTTTCGGCATTCTCGGCCTCGGACAGCTTTTTCTCAAGCTCGGGGATGATGCCATAGGACAGCTCACCCGCCTTGGCGAGGTTGCCTTCGCGCTTGGCGATTTCCAGATCAGCCCGCGCCTTGTCGAGCTGTTCCTTCAACTCCCGCGCGCCCGCCAGCTTGTCGCGTTCGGCCTGCCACTGCGCGGTCATCTCGGCGGATTTTTCCTGAAGTTCGGCAAGATCCTTCTGCAAGGTTTCCAGGCGATCCTTCGATGCCGCATCGTCTTCCCGCTTCAACGCCTCTTCCTCGATCTGCATCTGAAGGATCTGACGATCCAACTGGTCCAGTTCTTCAGGCTTGGAGTCCACCTCCATGCGCAGACGCGCGGCCGCCTCGTCGACAAGGTCGATGGCCTTGTCCGGCAGGAAGCGGTCGGTGATATAGCGGTGCGACAGGGTCGCGGCCGATACCAACGCCGAATCCGAAATACGGACTCCGTGGTGCAGCTCGTACTTCTCTTTGATACCGCGCAGAATGCTGATCGTGTCCTCGACCGTCGGTTCCTGAACCATCACCGGCTGGAACCGGCGCGCAAGGGCCGCGTCTTTTTCGACGTATTTGCGGTACTCGTCCAGCGTGGTCGCGCCGATACAATGCAGCTCACCCCGAGCAAGCGCAGGCTTGATCAGGTTGGCAGCATCCATGGCACCGTCGGATTTACCCGCACCAACCAGCGTGTGCATCTCGTCGATGAACAGGATGATCTCACCGGCGGCCTCGGTGACCTCGGTCAGAACGGCCTTGAGGCGTTCTTCGAATTCACCACGGTATTTCGCACCGGCAATCAGCGCACCCATGTCGAGCGCAAGCAGCTTCTTGTCCTTCAGCGATTCCGGTACGTCGCCGTTGACGATGCGCAGGGCCATGCCCTCGGCAATCGCGGTTTTACCGACGCCGGGTTCACCGATCAGAACCGGGTTGTTCTTGGTGCGGCGCGACAGGACCTGCATCGCGCGGCGGATTTCCTCGTCGCGGCCGATGATCGGGTCGATCTTGCCTTCGCGCGCAGCCTCGGTCAGGTCGCGGGCATATTTCTTGAGCGCATCATAGCCCTCTTCCGCCGTTGCGGTGTCAGCAGTGCGACCTTTGCGGATGTCGTTGATGGCTTCGTTGAGTTTTTGCGCAGACACGGCACCGGCTTCCAGCGCCTCTTTGGCTTTGGATTTGACCATGCACAGCGCCATCAACACGCGTTCGACAGGCACAAAGCTGTCGCCCGCTTTGGTGGCGATCTTCTCGGCCTCGTCCAAAACCTTGGCAGTCTGGCCGTCCATGTAAATCTGGCTCGCATCGCCGCTGACTTTCGGGATCTTGCCCATTGCAGCGTCGAGCGCCTCAACCACGCGGTCCGGCGCGCCGCCTGCGCGGGTGATCAGATTGCTCGCCAACCCCTGATCGTCATCCATCAATGCCTTGAGTATATGTGTGGGCTCCAGCCTCTGGTGCCCCTCGCGCAGTGCAATGGTCTGCGCCGCCTGCACGAACCCCCGTGCCCGTTCGGTGAACTTGTTCAAGTCCATGGTATTCTCCTTTTCCAAGCGCCCGGTGGATTTGCGCCCGCTTGGCAGCACGCAGTGGTCCGGGCCTTGACCTCAATCTGGGAAACTTCTCCGCCGCTTCAAGAGGCTAAAGAGTGAAAGAACGCCTCAACCACGCGGAATCGTATAGACGGTGTAGCCGCCGGTTTCGGCCACCTGCTGGGCGTCGTTCGTCTCGACCAGCGACTGCGCGGCGGCGCTGCCCGTGGGGCAGGATACAAGGTCGGCGGTGTGGTCAAGGAAATTGACTGTAAAGGCGGTTTCGCCGGTCAACTGGCACCAGTCATCCTCGGACCGATAACCGCCTACGAGGTAAAGGTCGTCATTGGTGGGGGCCGGTGCGGCACCGGTTTCGGGTGCGGTCGGCGGCGTGTCGGTGCAGGCCGCTATGGCCGCTGCCGCAGCCAGCGGAATGAGGTGCTTCATGGTCTGTCCCCTTGGTGCAATTCCGATTCAGAATGGCCGCACCATAGCACAGTTGAGACAGTGCGGGGAAACCATGTCCCCCGGCCTCGGGTCTCAATCGCCTTCGATCTGCCGGATCAGTTGTTGCGCCTCGTCATCGCCCTGCTCGGCCGCGAGGCGAAGAAACCTCAGCGCCTCTTCGACATCGCCGATTTCATAGAGCAACCGGCCGAATTTGCGCTGCGATTTCACATCGCCGAGCTTTGCGGCCCTGCCCCAGAACAACAGGGCCGCTTCCGTGTCCTGGGGCACACCGTCCCGCCCGTGATAGGTCAAAGACCCGAGATTGTGCAGCGCCACGACATTGTTCTGCTTGGCCGCCTGGAAATAATAATCCAGCGCCTGTTCGATGTCCTTGGTATAGCCGTTCTCGCCGATCTCGTAGATATAGCCCAGACGCGCCGCGGCATCGGCGCTGCCGTTTCGGGCCGCCATCTTCAGATAGTCGACCGCGCGCCGCATATCGCGCGTGACGTGCGTGCCTTCGCGATAGATTACGCCGAGATGCAGCAGAGACGGCTCATATCCGAAGAACGCGGCCTTTTGATAATAGTACAGCGCCTTGTCGATGTCGGGCGCAACACCTTTCCCGTTTTCGTAGCCATACGCGACGTTGTGCATCCCCATCGGCAGACCGGTTTCGGCAGCGGCCATGTACCAGGCAAACGCGGTCTCGGCGTCCTCGGGAACGATCTCGCCATCATTATAGAGCGAGGCGAGCGTGTTCATCGCCAGCCCGCTGCCCTCCATGGCGGCCAGTTCCGAAAACTCGAGCGCCATTTCCAGCTTGCCGCCCTTCATCAGAGCCCGGCCGAACGCGGCCACGACCTCGGCATCGACATCCTGGTCTTTCAACAGCAAATCGGCGCAGATCGCCATCGCATTCTCGGCGTCCATGTCGGCCCATTTCACCCCGTCGAAGTAAGGCGACTGGCCCGGGGCGGCGGCAGCCGTCAGGCAGTCATACTCTTCGTCCGAAAAGTCGGGTTCTTGCGGCGGATCATCGGGGGCGGGTTCCGGCCGGGGGCGCAGGTCGGAGACCCGCAGGCGCCGTTGTGGTTCCTTGGGGGCGTCGGCCTTTGCAGGCGCAGGGGCCTCGCCGGTCAACCCCACCAGCAGGTCGCGCGCCAGCTGCGAATAGATCGGGCAATCGGCGTAGATCTGTGCAAAACTCTCGATGGCCGTCGCCGACCCGCTGTCCTTGACGTCCGCCCAGACCAGTCGGGCCTCGCCGCAATCCGTTTCACCGGCCCAGACCGCGCCCGCCCCGGCCAAAACAGCCGCCGAGGCCACCACACCCAACCGTATCATCCCGTATTTTCCTGCGTCTTTTCTTGTCTCAATGCGCCACACGCTCTACAGAAGCGCCGATCCCGTCAAGCCTGAAAGGTCGAACCAATGCCCCAAACCGCCGATGACCGCCTGATCGTCGCCCTCGACGTCCCCAACGCACTGGAAGGGCTGAAGCTGGCCGAGACGCTGGGCGACGCCGTTTCGTTCTACAAGATCGGCCTGGGCATGCTGACAGGCGGCGGGCTGGCACTGGCCAATGAGCTCAAGCAGGAACACGGCAAGCGCATCTTTCTGGACATGAAGCTGTTCGACATCGGCAACACGGTGGAAAACGCAGTGCGGGGGCTGGCGCAGTTCGATCTGGATTTCCTGACCGTGCATGGCGACCCGCATGTGGTGCGTGCTGCCAAGGAAGGGGCGGCGGGCAAGGATCTGAAGATCCTTGCGGTGACCATCCTGACCTCGCTGAACCGCGACGATCTGGATGCCGGCATGATGAAGGCCGGTGACGTTCAGGACATGGTGGTGGAACGCGCCGCCCACGCCTTCGAGGCCGGGGCCGACGGCGTGATCGCCAGCCCGCAGGAGGCCGCCCTGATCCGCGCCCTGCCCCAGGCGACGGGCCGACTGATCGTAACCCCCGGCGTGCGTCCGGCAGGCGCGGCCCTGGGCGATCAAAAACGTGTGGCCACACCGGCCAGCGCCATCCAGGACGGAGCGGATCACATCGTAGTTGGCCGCCCCATTTATCAGGCCGAAGATCCGAAATCCGCGGCCGCAGCCGTTTTGACCGAGCTAAATTCTCTGAAAACGTGATTAGCAGGGTCATCGTTTCAGCAGGGATTCATGCTGAAATACCGCCACAACAGCTTGACCTTACGTCAATTTTTCGCGAATCCGCGCCAAATCGTCCCTGTGCCAGAAAACACACATTCAAAAAGCGAGTTTTTCAAAAGCGCGCTTTACCCTATCTCAGCCCGAAAATCTTGGCGATTCTTAAGGGGATTTACTCCCCAACGAACCTATTCTTCCTGAGGTTCGTTACTTCCCCCCCGCGAAGCGCGGGGGGTTCTTTTCTCTGAATGATCTTTGATCGATATCACTGGATGATATAAAGGACCCCCAAGACAACTGCGGAACACACGAGGACGCAGATGCCCGGTCTTTGCCGAGATTGCCTGACCCATTTGACAAACGAACGGCGCTGCACGGCCTGCGGCAGCCCCAGGATAAAGTCTCATCCCGAACTCTTTGACCTGTCCATCGCTCATATGGATTGCGATGCTTTTTATGCTTCGGTGGAAAAGCGGGACAATCCGGAACTGGCAGACAAGCCTGTCATCATCGGCGGCGGCAAACGCGGCGTCGTTTCCACGGCATGCTACGTGGCCCGAATTCGCGGTGTGCGATCCGCCATGCCCATGTTCAAAGCGCTGCAATTATGCCCCGATGCCGTCGTGATCAAACCACGCATGTCCGTGTATGCCCAGGTGTCACGGGACATCCGCGCCATGATGGACGAACTGACACCGGTGGTCGAACCCCTGTCCCTGGACGAAGCTTTCATGGACCTGTCCGGCACCGAACGCCTGCACGGAGCCCCCCCGGCCGCCATGTTGGCACGCCTCGTCAAACGCATGAAAGATGAACTGGGTGTGACCGGATCCATCGGGCTGAGTCACAACAAGTTTCTGGCCAAGGTTGCCTCGGATCTCGACAAGCCCCGCGGGTTTTCGGTGATTGGCAAGGCCGAGACGGCAGAGTTTCTGAATGACAAACCCGTACGGTTGATCTGGGGGATTGGCCCCGCCGCGCAGGAATCGCTGGACCGTGCGGGGATTCGAACCTTCAACGACCTGCTGCGTTGGGATCAGGAGGCTTTGACTGCGCGTTTCGGCTCGATGGGGTATCGCCTGTGGCATCTGGCACGGGGTCAGGACAAACGGCGCGTTTCAGCCCATGAGCCGATGAAATCCATCAGCAATGAGACCACGTTTTTCGAGGACACCGCCAATATTGACGTTTTGGACGGACATTTGTGGCGCATGGCCCTGAAGGTCTCGGACCGGGCCAAGGCCAAGGATCTGGCTGGCCGGGTCGTTACGCTGAAGCTGAAGAAAGCCAACCACAAAGTTCTGACGCGGCGCGTGTCATTGCGGGACGCAACGCAGATCGCGGACAGGATTTATCGCACCGCAAAAGGGCTTTTCGATCAGGTGGGGGATCAGGGGCCGTACCGCCTTTTGGGGTGTGGGCTGTCTGACTTGTGCCCGGCGGATCAGGCCGACATTTCCGGCGACCTGCTTGACCCCGACGCGGTCCGCAGATCACAGGCCGAGCGCGCCACCGACCAAATCCGCCAGAGGTTCGGCCCGGAAGCAATCGTGAAGGGCCGCGCTTTGCGCTAGCTTCATTCCGCCGCCAGACGGAGAGGTTTTGAACCGATTTTGGATATGTCGCGCACCACCTGTCGGAGGAGTTTCGAAAACGTCATGAAATTGGCGTTCGGCGCAATCTTTTCTTCGTCCATGTACAAGGCCCGGTCGATTTCAATCTGGATCGCGTGTTGCTGGCGGGTGGGTCGGCCGTAAGTCTGCGTCACATAGGCCCCGGCAAAGGGGGCATTGCGCACCACATTCAGACCTGCCGCAGCAAACGCCGATTCGATGAGGTCCACGATTTCGGGCGAGGCCGAAGCACCGAACCGATCACCCAGCACGATTTCGGGCCGTTTGTTTCGGATCGTACCGGCCATGGCGACCGCCTCATGCGGCATCGAGTGGCAATCCACCAGTATGGCCTGGCCGAATTTCTCATGTGATTCGGCCAGAAGGGATTTCAACCGTGCATGATAGGGTCGCCAGTAGGTGTCGATACGCAGCCGCGCCTCGTCCATGGTCAGCTTGCCGCTGTAGATTGCTCGTCCATTGGCCACAACGCGGGGAATCACACCCAGCCCTGATGCGACCCTGGGGTTGTGCCCATGCCTGCGGGCACCGCTGATCAACGCCGGGTCCAGTTCGTCCAGACTGCGATTCAGGTCCAGATAGGCGCGCGGCATGGTCGCTTTGATCAAAGGCGCGCCATTCTCGGCTGCTGCCGCAAACAATTGATCGACAAATGCGTCTTCCGAGGATCGAATCACACTTTGGTTCAGAACGGACCGCTTCAGAAACGCTTCGGGATAACTCCGCCCGCTATGCGGAGATGAAAAAACCACGCATGAACTGCGGTTTTCCGGCATATCCAATACAAAGGCTGCGTTCTGCATGATCCCTCCATCTTCGCAATCAACATAGACCGGAAAATAGTTCTGCCAAACCCCTTGAACCCTTTTGCGACTCCTTTTATAGACCCCTCCACCGGCGCGGGGTTCCGCGCCCCATTTCGTTATGGGGCTGATCACGCAAAGGGAAAGTGGGCGGTTAGCTCAGCGGTAGAGCACTTCGTTGACATCGAAGGGGTCACAAGTTCGATCCTTGTACCGCCCACCATGATTTCACTGTTCCGGAGTTCCGGGACACCCGAGTAACCCAGGCGCTGGCCACGTCCTTGATGAAGGCGCCGCAGATTGGAGACAGACCATGAAGGTCAAGAACTCGCTCCGCTCGCTCAAGAATCGGCACCGCGACTGCCGTGTTGTGCGTCGCAAAGGCCGCGTCTACGTTATCAACAAGACGCAGCGCAAGTTCAAAGCTCGCCAGGGCTGAGAACGGCGAAACACCGCTTCAAAGAGCCGCGCCTTCGGGCGCGGTTTTTTTTGTGCCTACCCGGCCCCGCGGCCCCACCTGCGCATCGCCCGCAGCAGCCAGATGATGCAACAGACCGCCATCGCGTAGGGGACTGAAACGAACAGGGCGAACCCTGCCTTTATCGGCCAGCCGACACCCAATCGTTCGGGGGAAAAGACCATGCGCTCGGCCTGGTCCCGCAAATGTGGCGCAACACCGCGCATCCGCTCATCGGTCGTGAAACCGTCAAGATCCACACCCATTGCAAGCAACTCCAGATCAAGCGCGTAGTCGCGCCACCACGAAAACAGGATGGTCAGACCGACGACGACCACGAAGCTCCAGGTGAACCCGGACGGAAAGCCGGGCTGCTTGACGCAAATCCAGACCGGCCCCGCGACCAGCCCGAGAAACAACAGCAGCGTCACGGCATCCAGCAATACTTCGACCAGTTCGACAGCCCTTCCTTCATTTGCACCCAACGGACCCGACACCTGCGCGCTTGCCGGTTTCCGACGGCGCCCTACCAACTGACCCCGACATCGTTAACAAATGATAAAGCCCCTGCTGCCGCTGCGGCATTTTTTACCAAGTATTTTTGTCAGATTTCCTTGCATCCCGCTCGAATTCCTTTAATTGAGCAAATCAGTCGGGAAATTCCCGCTCATGAGAATCGACAACCGGGACATACACAGATGAAAACCACCCGCTTTATCGCCGCCGCCCTGTCGGCCCTGATCGCCGGATCGGCCGCCGCCGAAGGCGAACTGAACCTTTATTCGTCGCGCCACTATGACACCGACGAACGTCTCTACACCGATTTCGAAGAAGCGACCGGAATCAAGATCAACCGGATCGAAGGCAAGGCGGATGAATTGATCGCGCGTATGGAAGCCGAAGGCGCGAACTCTCCGGCAGACGTCATGCTGACGGTCGACACGTCTCGCCTGGCGCGTGCCAAAGATGCCGGCATTCTGCAAGCAATCGACAGCGAAACCCTGGAAGAGCGCATCCCCGCCAACCTTCAGGACGAAGACAACCAGTGGTTCGGCTTTTCACAGCGCGGTCGGATCATCTTTTACAACAAGGAAAACGTTGCCAATCCGCCGGCCACTTACGCGGACCTGGCCAAGCCGGAATACAAGGGCCTGATCTGCATCCGGTCCTCGACCAACACCTACAACCAGACCCTGCTCGCTTCGATCATCACACATGAAGGCGCCGAAGCTGCAAAATCCTGGGCCGAAGGCGTTGTCGCCAACATGGCCCGAGACCCGCAGGGCGGTGACACCGACCAGTTGCGTGGCATCGTTTCGGGTGAATGCGATATCGCTGTGTCGAACACCTACTACTATGCGCGGGCCATCCGCAAAGACGTCAAAGGTCTTTCCTCTGACCTCGACAAGATCGGCTGGGTCTTCCCCAATCAGGACAGCTATGGTGCGCATATGAACCTGTCGGGCGGTGGCGTCGCGGCACATGCGCCGAACAAGGAAAACGCAATCCTGTTCCTGGAGTATCTGGCAAGCGATCAGGCGCAGAAGTACTTCTCGGCGGGCAATGACGAATTCCCGGCAGTACAGAGTGTTGAACTGGCGGAATCGGTAAAGGCACTGGGTGAGTTCAAAGCTGACGACGTGAACCTGTCTGAGGTCGCAAAGAACATCCCGGAAGCACAGAAAATCTTCAACGAAGTCGGCTGGAAGTAATCCGCCACATCGTCAGAGGCTTACGAAGGGTGCGGAGTTTCCGCGCCCTTTTTTATTTACTCAACCATATTTCTTTTGTACTTTTCCCGTAAATGAAAATTCCTCTCGTTTGTGATCCATGCTCGATAACCTCTCAAACCGCCTTGCCGTCCGTTTGAACGATCTCCGCCACGGGCGCGGGTGGTCGCTGGATCAACTGGCCGCTCACAGCGGAATCAGCCGCGCCACGCTGTCCCGCATGGAGAAAGGAGAGGTCAGCCCCACCGCTGAGAATCTTGGCCGCCTCTGTGCCGCTTATGGCCTGCCGATGTCCCGGCTTTTGATGATGGTCGAAGACAGCTTTGACCCCAAAGTGCCGTTTGAACGCCAGACCGAATGGCGCGATCCCGCGACGGGCTTTACCCGCCGTGCAGTTTCACCCCCTGCAAACGGCCTGAACGCCGAGGTCGTGGAATGCCACCTGCCGCGCGACACTGTCATCACTTACGAGGCGCCGCCCAAGTCCGGGCAGGAACACCATCTGATCCTGATCGACGGCGCACTGACACTGACTGTTGACGGAACACCCCATGCGCTGAGCGCCGGAGATTGCCTGCGCTATCACCTGTCGGGCCCGACCCGGTTCGAAACCGGCGCATCTCGCGGTGCGCGTTATCTCTTGGTGCTGATATGATCTCGCGTCTGACCGATCCCGATTTCAGCGCGGCAGTGGATGATCTGGCGGAAATCCTCCACGCCTGTGTGCATGACGGGGCCAGCATCGGCTTCGTCCTTCCGTTTACCGAGGGTGACGCACGAAAATACTGGCTGCAAAAAGTTCGGCCCGGGCTGAAATCCGCTGCATTGGAGCTGTTTGTCCTCCACGACAACGGGCGCATTCAGGGCACGGTGCAACTGATCCCTGCGACCATGCCCAATCAGCCGCACCGCGCCGATGTCGCAAAGCTTCTGGTGCACCCGAACGCCAGACGGCGCGGTTTTGGCCGCGCCTTGATGCAAGCCCTCTTTCAACGAACGACAGAGTTGGAACGCACGATGCTGGTTCTTGATACCCGCAGCACCGACCCTTCTCGATTGCTCTATCTGGACCTTGGGTTTCAGATCGCCGGGGAAATTCCGAACTACTGCCGGAACCCGTTCGAAACCAAATTGGAACCCACAACTTACATGTATAAAGAGCTGTCAGCCTGACGCCAAACAGCGACCGTATGACCGTGGGACATGGATTTTCCATGATTTTCCATGTGGTCCACGCGAAGCCGTGCGAAAGGTTCGGGGCATCCCTATGCCGCGCCTTTGGGTCAGAGTCATCGCGGCACGCGCTGCAACCAGGCCTGAACGCATTCGGATTCAATCGCCCGGCCACCTTCAGGGGTGACCGGGCAATCAATGAAGTGCCTTGCGTTCAGAAATGCGCTGACTTCGTGCCTGCGGGCTTTTCCATCGGAGGCGCAAATTTGGTCAGGTCGATACCCTTCACGGCCGACTTGTATTCCTCGGCGGTCGGCATCCGGCCCAAAACAGCCGACAGCACCACCACCGGGGTCGATGCCAGCAGGGATTCACCTTTCTTGTCCGCCGCGTCCTCAACAACACGCCCCTGGAACAGGCGTGTGGACGTGGCCAGGACAGTATCGCCCTTTGCGGCTTTCTCCTGGTTGCCCATGCAGAGGTTACATCCCGGACGCTCCAGATACAGGATGTTCTCGTATTCCGTCCGCGCTTTGCTCTTTGGGAACAGATCGTCGAATTCAAAGCCTGAATACTTCTGAAGAATGCTCCACTCGCCTTCTTCCTTAAGCTCATCGATGATGTTGTAGGTGGGCGCAGCAACGACCAGCGGGGCCTTGAACTCTACCGTGCCCTTCTCCTGCTCGATGTTTTTCAGCATCTGCGAGACGATGACCAGATCGCCCTTGTGCACCATGCACGATCCAACAAATCCCAGATCGACCTTCTTTTCCCCCTTGTAGTGGGAAACCGGCCGGATCGTGTCGTGGGTGTAACGCTTGGATACATCGGCGTTATTGACATCCGGGTCGGCGATCATGGGTTCGTTGATCTCATCCAGGTCAACCACCAGCTCGGCAAAGTACCTGGCGTTTTCATCCGGTTTCAGGGCAGGCTTTTCACCCGACTTGATTTCCGCGATCCGCGCATCGGCCTTGTCGATCAGGCCTTGCAGTGTCCGGGCCTCGTTATCCATTCCCTTGTCGATCATGATCTGGATACGGCTTTTCGCGATTTCCAGAGATTCGATCAACGTGTCATCCGCTGAGATGCAGATCGACGCCTTGGCCTTCATCTCGGCCGTCCAGTCGGTGAAAGTGAATGCCTGATCCGCCAGCAACGTTCCGATATGAACTTCGATGATCCGGCCCTGGAACACGTTGTCACCGAATTTCTTCAGCATCTGCGCCTGGGTGGCGTGAACCACATCGCGGAAATCCATGTGATCCGCCATCTGACCCTTGAACGTCACCTTGACCGATTCCGGAATCGGCATGGTGGCTTCGCCGGTGGCCAGCGCCAGTGCAACAGTACCCGAGTCAGCACCAAACGCGACGCCTTTGGACATACGCGTATGCGAGTCGCCGCCGATGATGATTGCCCAGTCATCCACGGTGATGTCGTTCAAGACCTTGTGAATCACGTCTGTCATCGGGTGATAAACACCTTTGGGGTCACGCGCGGTGATCAGGCCAAAGTTGTTCATGAATTTCATCAGTTTCGGGATATTTGCCTGCGCTTTGGAATCCCAAACCGAAGCTGTATGACAGCCAGACTGATAGGCGCCGTCAACGGTGGGCGATATCACTGTCGCCGCCATGGCTTCCAGTTCCTGCGCCGTCATCAGACCGGTGGTGTCCTGCGAACCGACGATGTTGACCTTCACCCGAACGTCCGAGCCCGCATGCAGAACTTTGCCTTCGGCCACGCCAACCGCGTTCTTGTTGAATATCTTTTCAACCGCCGTCAGGCCCTGCCCTTCATGCGAGATCTCCTTGGACGGTGCGAAAGCGGATTTCAGCTCGAGACCGAGCGTCTCGGCCGCGAATGTCTGGAGCTTTTTGCCAAAGACAATGGCATAAGATCCTCCGGCCTTTATGAATTCGATCTTTTGCGGCGTGAAGGACGATGACAGATCGACCAGTTCTTTGTCGCCAGCATCATTGTACAGCTTTTTGTCCTTGGTGTTGATGGTCAGCACCGTTCCGGTCTCGACGGAATATTTCTGCTCGAGGATAGGATTGCCGTCATTGTTCAGAATCGGCTTGCCGTCGGCATCCACTTTCTTGACCCAGTTCTTGAGGTCGATGCCGATCCCGCCGGTTACGCCGACGGTGGTCAGAAAGATCGGTGAAATCCCGTTTGTGCCGGCAACAACCGGCGCGATGTTCACGAAAGGCACATAGGGGCTGGCTGGCTTTCCGGTCCACAATGCGACGTTGTTGACACCGGACATGCGCGACGATCCAACGCCCATCGTCCCTTTTTCAGCAACCAGCATGACACGCTTGTCCGGATGCTGCTTTTGCAAGTCCTGAATCTCGGCCTGTGCTTCAGGTGAGATCATGCACTTGCCGTGCAATTCACGGTCCGACCGCGAATGCGCCTGATTGCCGGGTGACAGAAGGTCGGTCGAAATATCCCCTTCGGCCGCCACATAGGTCACAACCTTGATTTCTTCTTCGATGTCGGGAAGCCGGGTAAAGAACTCGGCCTTGGCATAGCTTTCCAGAATGTCCCTGGCGACGGGGTTCCCGGCCTCAAACGCCGCTTTCAACCGGTCCGTGTCTGCGTCGTACAGGAACACCTGTGTTTTCAGAACTGCCGCCGCCTTCTGCGCAATCTCTGCGTCATCGCCCAGCGCCAGATCAAGCAGAACATCCACCGACGGGCCGCCCTTCATATGCGACAGCAATTCAAACGCGAAATCCTGCGAGATTTCTTCGACCGTTGCCTCACCCAGGATGATCTCTTTCAGAAAGCGCGCCTTTTCACCTGCGGCGCTGGTTGTACCCGGAAGCGTGTTGTAGATGAAATAGTTCAGTGAATCGGCGCGATGCGCATGACCCGCATCTTTGATCTGCCCGATGATTTCCTGCAAAAGGGCACCGTCTTCGATGGGTTTGGGGTGCAGGCCCTGTTCTTTGCGCGTCTCGATTTCGTTCAGGTATTCTGTGTAAAGGCTCATGACGGTTCCGACCATTTAGCTGATGCACCGGGTCACGAAAAAGCCCGGCACCTTGAATTTGTATGCGGCGGTATACCAAATCATGCCAGCAATCAAGCCACCGATCTGCGACCCGGTGTCCTGCCCCACGGGCGATGACCGCCGCTATGTCGGGCGGTGCGTCGATGGGAATGTCGATCCCCTAACCCCCGAAAGCCGCAATAAGCGCTTTCGCCAAGGGCAAAGAAGAATAGCCCAACCGTGAAGGTGTAAGCCCCATCCGCACGACCACCATGTCACGCGACGGGAAAACTCCGATGGACTGACCGTCATGCCCTTGCAACCAAACCGCATCTTCGAACGGTGGCAGGTCGCCCGGCGACTTCAACCAAAGATGACCCTTGGCATATTCCCCGTCAGACGCCGCAACGGGCTCGAACATCCAGTCCACAAAACCTGTGGGCAAGATCTGTGCGCCATCCCACACCCCTTTTTGCAGCAGAAACTGGCCATACCTCGCCCAGTCACGGGCCGTGGCGTACATATAGCTGGACCCGATGAATGTATCGGCGACATCTGTCTCGATGATCGCCGAAGTCATGCCGAGCGGCTCAAAAAGCGCATCCCGAGGATGGCTCAAACCGCCATCGGGCAGCTTGTCCTGCCACACCCGGGACAACACGGTGGACGTGCCGGAGGAATAGTTGAAATCGGTTCCAATGCCGGCTTCCAGTGCACGGTCAGCAGCGAAACTGGCCATGTCATCGCTGAGATACAGCATCCTGGTCACGTCTGACACGTCTCCGTACTCTTCATTCCATTGCAGACCGCTTGTCATTGCCAGCATGTCCGCAACAGTAATGTCTCGCCTTGCGTCTTCTGCCCATTCGGGAAAGCTGTCGACGAGGGTGTCCGATACATTCATCCGGCCCGCGTTGATCAACGTTCCGATCAACCCCGCTGTGACCGTCTTGGTCATTGACCAGCCCAGCAACGGCGTGTCGGCGTCAAACCCTTCCGCATAGCGTTCGGCCACGATGCGCCCGCCTTGAACCACCACTACGGCGCGGTATCCTTCGCCAAGCAGCTTGTCATCCGACAAGACGGCCTGAATTATGGGATCATCAGACAGCGCAACGTCGTTTCCCGTTGGCCAAAGGCCGGGCATCGGGGACTTGGCGGCTTCAAACCGCTGCGCACTCAGGGATGTACCATGGACGTTGGTGCAGCCAAACCCCGGCCGGAACTGCGACGTGGCGGGCGCGAAGAACCGAAAGAGCCGCGCGTGAACAGTCTGCGCCTGTCGATCGACCTCAATCGAAACATGTTTGAGCAGCGGATGCCCCGGGGCCTGCACATCCACCGTAAGGACCTCGTCCGGACCACGTCCTGCAATGAAAACGTTCGAACAGACGATCTTGGCCGAGTAATTCGTACCCACTTTCAGCAAGTCCGGCGGGGCGGTCAGCAGATAGCCAAGCACTCCCACGATGCCCAGAACCACGACACCTAGACCCGTTTTCAATATCTTCCTGAACACCCGCAGACCTGCCCTGTTGCTGTCTTTTCAGCACAGGTTAGATACATCCAGCTCGGTTTTGCCACTATTCCGTTGCGTATTCTTCCGACGCTGACCGGCAGACCCGGCGTTTCTCTCTTTCTCTGTGAATTGCTCAGATCGCCTCGTTGCTTTGATCCTGCGACAACCAAAAGCTTTGCAACTGCCCTGCGAGACGTTGCCAAATCTGTTCACTGTACTCTGACTGCGGTCCAGCCAAACGGACCATTCTTATTGTCAGCGCCTGTGCAGGCAGAGCTTCTTCAACGCTTACAAGCTGCCCCTGAGCAAGCGGCGTGGCGACCAAAGAGTGGGGTAGCCAGGCAACACCGATTTCATTCACGGCATATTGCAGCATTGCCAAAGTCAGGGCCGTCTCGGCTTTGGCCATGATTCTGGTTTTGTCGGGCAAACGTGGTGCAATCAATCGGGAAAACACCTGCCCAAGAAAGACATCAGGCGGGTAGACAATCGCGGGAATGGTCTTGCCATCCAATTCCCTGCGCGTTGCCGGGGCACATACCGGGATCAAAGTATCAGCACCAAGCGACTTTGCCTCAAACGCATTTTCGAGGTTGTGCACCCTGCCGTCCGAGATCGCGTACATGATCGCGAAATCGACTTCCTTCGAGATCAGCTGCAACAGACACTCGTCCTGATTCCCCGATCGCACCTGAACCGAGATATCGCTGTTTTCGGTCAACATCCGGACCACTTTCGGCGAGACGGTTGTCGTCAGAGCATGTTGACACACAAGCGACAACGACTGGCTGGCCTGATCGCTTTCTGTTTTCAAACTGTGACGCAGTTTGTGCAGGCGCGCACTCAGCTCGCGCAGTTCAGGTTCCAACGCCTGAACGCCCGGCATCAGGGATACGGGTTTGCGGCGACGGTCAAACAGGGTCGCACCAATACTGCCTTCGATTAGCCGCACCCGACGGGTAAAGGCAGATTGGGTCAGCAGCCGTTTTTCCGCGGCGCGTGTCAGCGATCCGTTGTCCAACACGGCCAATATGTCATCGATCCATTCCAGGCGCATGTTTACCAGATACCGCAGCCTTGATTAACATGCAATTGTTGCAACATATTTGCTGAATTTCGAATTAGCGGCGCGGTAATTCAAAGTGTAAATTGACGAAAATCAATATTAGGAATTGTGATATGCATCTCGCCCGCTTCCCCCGCCTTCACCTAGCCCATCTGCCGACACCGCTTGAACCGATGAAGCGGCTTTCCAAAGAGCTGGGTGTGGAAATCTGGATCAAACGCGACGATTGCACCGGCATGTCAACCGGCGGCAACAAGACACGCAAGCTGGAATTCCTGATGGCCGAAGCGGAAGCGCAGGGCGCGGACATGGTGATGACGCAAGGTGCCACACAAACCAACCACGGTCGACAAACCGCAGCGTTTGCCGCCAAGCTGGGCCTTGATTGCCATATTCTTCTGGAAGATCGCACCGGCTATCAAGATGGCAACTACAATACAAACGGCAATGTCCTGCTGGACCACTTGCACGGCGCGACCACCCAGAAGTTTCCCGGGGGTCACGATATGCCGGGCGAAATGGAAAAGGCGGCCGAGAAGAAACGGGCAGAAGGCCGCAACGTCTATGTCATTCCCGGCGGTGGCTCGAACCCGACCGGGGCGCTGGGCTATGTAAACGCGGCCTTTGAACTGCTGGGGCAGGCCAATGACAGCGGATTGCGGATTGACCGGCTGGTACATGCAACCGGATCCTCCGGTACGCAGGCAGGTTTGGTGACAGGAATGTGCGCCATGAATGCGCAGGTGCCGGTGCTTGGCATCGGGACAAGGGCACCTCAGCCAAAGCAGGAACAGATGGTTTACGACCTCGCCTGCAAGACAGCCGAAAAACTGGGGTGCGCAGGCGTGGTAAAGCGCGAAGATGTCATGGCCAATACCGACTATGTCGGTGAAGGCTATGGACTGCCCACTGAAAGCGGCATCGAAGCGATCCAGATGTTTGCTGAATTGGAAGGTATCCTTCTGGATCCCTGCTACTCGGCCAAGGGCGCTGCGGGCCTGATCGATCTGGCGCGCAAAGGCGAGTTCAAAGACCAGCGGGTCGTTTTCCTTCACACGGGCGGCGCCGCGGCTTTGGCGGGGTATGACTTTGCGTTCGATCACAAAAACCGCTGGGTGAATATCTGAGCAATGATGCTGCGCCCCATCGGCATTCTTGGCGGCATGGGCCCCGAGGCAACGATCCTCCTCCAGCGCAAGCTGGTGGAGGCTGTACCGGTGCGCGATGATCGGGACCACATTCCGCTTCTGATCGACATGAACACACAGGTGCCATCGCGGATCGCGCATCTGATCGAAGGGTCGGGCGAAGATCCGGGGCCGACACTGGCGACGATGGCGCGACGTCTTCAGGATGCCGGCGCCGTGGCGCTGGCAATGCCCTGCAACACGGCGCATCACTATGCCAAGGCGATCACCCAAGCCGTGACCGTTCCGCTGTTGAATATGGTTGATCTGGCTGCGGATCACGCCGCCGGGACACTCGGGAAGGGTGGGTGCGTTGGTGTGCTCGCGTCTCCGGCGGTGCGCCATACTTGTCTTTTCGAAACAGCCCTGCAAGCGCGCGGGCTGTCGACCGTTTGGTCCACGGATGACGACGCGATGCTGGCCGCGATCCGCGCGATCAAGGTCGACGGCCAAAGCGACAAGGCGCGCGAAACGCTGCGCGCGTCTTCAAAGGCACTGGTCGAGGCGGGGGCAGACTTGCAGTTTGTCGCTTGCTCCGAGTTTTCCCTCATTGCCGACAGCGTCGCGGACGACGCCAATGCAGTGGACACGGTCGATCTGCTGGTCCGCGCGATCGTCAGTTTTTCTCAGACGGGCTGCAATGCGAGTTAGCGTAGGGCTTTTTCAACGGCAGTCGCTGGGCCCATAATCGTTTTGCCCGATCACAACCGCTGCCAAAGCTGGTACGCGATCTGATCCAAGCTGGCCGGATTGGAAAAGGCTGAAATCGTCAATGTCGCGCACCATGCATCATCACCGACCGGTACCAATACCCCCTGATCAAGTTCCTCGGCAATCGCCGTTTCGGGCATCCAGGCAAATCCGCTGCCTGTCATCAATCGTCGCTTGATCGTTTCGACCAGACTATCGACATAAATCGTCTCGGTATTCTGGGGTTTCCGGTCAACGGTGTTTTCGACGACCATGCCCAAAAACGACGATCGGTCATAGGCCAGATAGGGGATCGGCGGGCCATCCTGTCTGGATAAATCCCACCCCATTGTCCGTACCAGCTCAACAGCAGCTACCGGGATCAGACGATCCTTCAGCAGATCCTTACGCTCGAACGCGGTTTCGTCGATCATGGGCGAGACAGAATGGTGATAGTAGCACAGCAGGATATCCACCGCGCCTTCGACCAAAAGATCACAGCATGTGCTCAGAGAATCGGACAGGACGCGCGTGCGCAGATCCGGGATCTGTTTCTGCAATTCCTCTATGCGGGCTGCCAAAAAATTAACCGCAATGGTATGCAGAACCGAAAATCGGATGAACCGACTGTCGCCCCGGTCGGCGTCCCGCAGGGATTGGCGGGATTCTGACAGCTGTGAAATCGCCGCCTGAGCAACAGGCAGGAATTGTTTGCCGGCCTCGGTCAATTGCACGGGATAGGTTGCCCGATTGACCAAGGGCAGCCCGACCCAGCTTTCCAACGCCTTGATTCTGCGACTGAATGCGGATTGCGTGATGTTACGCTCATCAGATGCACGGGTGAAGTTCAAGGTCCGGGCGAGGCATTCAAAGTCGCGTAGCCAATTCAGATCCAATGCGTATCCCCGCTTGTTAACGACCGTTTTCAACAAGCATACAGGAACTATGCAGAAACAGAATAGTTTGATGAAATGTTCGAATTGGCTCTCGGAAAAGTTCCTGTTCTAGACTTCTGGGTAGGGTCTGGCGGTTGGTCCTCTTTTCAGCCTTCCGTCCGAAGTTGCGGCCAAAAGCAAGTTGGCACGACCCTATTGCGCAATAGGAAAGTCGAACGACGGAAAAAACGACGCCGAACCACGGCGCATTTCAACAGAGGAGAAGACCATGAGAACCAATCTAAAAACGCTGGGGATGGCTGCTGCGGTCAGCGTCTGCGCCATGCCTGCATTCGCAGCCGAAGAGGTGAAAATCGGCGTGCCATCCTGGACCGGCGCACAGGCCATTGCCCATCTGCTGGGCGCGGTCGTGGAAATGCGCATCGGTGGCAAAGTGGAATATGTGCCCGGCAACAACGCCACGATCTTTCAGGCGATGGATCAGGGCAAGGGCGACATCGATGTGCATCCCGATGTTTGGCTGCCCAACCAGGAAAGTTTCACCAAGAAATATGTGGACGAAGCCGGCACCGTTACCTTGTCGTCGAACCCCTACGAGGGCAATCAGGGCTTTTGCGTCAGCAAAGACTTTGGTGAAGCCAACAACATCACCGACATCGCTGATCTGGGTCGCCCGGATGTAGCCGCATTGATGGACAGTGACGGCAATGGCAAAGGTGAAATGTGGATTGGCGCGCCGGGTTGGGCTTCGGCCAATGTGAACGAAGTCAAAACCCGCGATTACGGCCTGCTTGATTTCATCGAGCCGATCCGTGCCGAGGAAAGTGTGAAGACCGCGCGGATCAAGGACAGCATAGCCAAGGGTGAAGGGTACGCCTTCTATTGCTATAAGCCGCATGCGGTCTGGTACATGTTCGACGTTCAGATGTTGACCGAGCCGCCATTTGACCCGGCAAAATACGTGATGGTCCAGCCATCTGATGATCCGGACTGGTACAACAAATCCAGCGTTGCGACCAAGGACGCCCTCAAGAACGTACAGATTGCATGGTCCAACACGCTGCCAGAGCGCTCTCCGGCGATTGCTGATTTCTTCGCGAATTTCGCATTGACGGCGGATGATGTGAGCGGGTTCGCCTATGAGATCAGCGGCAAGGGCCGGGATCCGGCAGAGGTTGCCCGCGAATGGGTCGAAGCGAACCCGGATCGTGTCGACGCCTGGCTGGGTCTCTGATCTCGCGTCCCAAAACAGGGTGGCGGCGATTGGCGGCGCCACCCAAATGCGCACCTCTGGGGGACCCATGAGCGACGATACCGTTATTGAAATCTCGAATGTCTGGAAGATATTCGGGGGCAGGCCCGAGGTGGCGCTGCAAGCGATCCGCGACCGCGGGTTGGACAAGGCCCAGGTGCTGGCTGAATACAACTGCGTTGTCGGCGTGGCGGATGTCAGCCTGTCGGTCAACCGGGGCGAGATATTCTGCATCATGGGCCTGTCAGGCAGCGGAAAATCCACTCTGGTCCGCCACTTCAACCGGTTGTTGGAACCTACCGCCGGCAAGATCGAAATCGAGGGCACTGACGTGATGGCTCTGGGTCCGAAAGAGCTCCAGCAGTTTCGCAACAACAAGATTGGCATGGTCTTTCAGAACTTTGCACTGATGCCGCATCGGTCTGTGCTGGACAATGTCGCAATGCCGCTGGAAATCCGGCAGGTCAGCAAGAATGAACGCATGCGTCAGGCCGCCGCTATTCTGGATATCGTCGAACTCGGAGCCTGGGGATCGAAATTCGCACACGAACTGTCCGGTGGTATGCAGCAACGTGTGGGCCTTGCCCGGGCACTGGCGGCGAACCCGGATGTGTTGTTGATGGACGAACCGTTCTCGGCGCTGGACCCGTTGATCCGGCGGCAGTTGCAGGATGAGTTCATCCGACTGAGCAAAATCCTGAAAAAGACGACGATCTTCATCACCCACGACCTGGATGAAGCAGTTCGCATCGGGAACCGGATCGCGATCATGCGCGACGGCAAGGTGGTACAGATCGGGACGGCCGAAGACATCGTCATGAACCCCGCAGATGACTATGTGGCCGATTTCGTTGCGGGCATATCGCGGCTCAAAGTGGTGCGCGCCCATGCGGTCATGCGGCCCATACCAGAGCATGTTGCGACCCATGGGCCGCTATCGGCAGATGCCCCACGTGTAAATGAGGGTGAGAACCTGAGCACGCTGATCAATCTGGCAATCGACAACGACAGCGCAATCCTGGTGGAGGACGGCGGCGTGGATGTTGGCGTCATAACCCGTGCCGATCTGTTGCGCACCGTGATCGAAGGGACCGAAGTGTCATGAGCACATCTGATGTGAACCCGCTGGAAGATACCGAAAGCGAAGCCGCATTGGCGTATGCCGAAGAGCGGCGCGAAAACATACGGGAATTTGTACGCACCAGCCCCGACTACTACATCCGCAACTTCGACAAGATCGGCGCGTCGTCCCGCTTTACACCAACCTTCAATCTGATGGCCGGATTGTTTGGTCCGGTCTGGTTCGGTGCCCGGGGCTTGTGGTCATGGGCGCTGCCATTTCTGATCCTCGAAACAATAGCCTATGTGCAGATCGCGCGCGGGATGTTCGGCGATCTGGCGGCCGAGGCTATGGAACGCATCGCTTCGATTGAAGGGACGCTTGAACTGCGCCGTCAGCAGTTGGCCGCTGCCATTGAAAACAATTCGGACAAGATCGATGTCTATCAGCGAACGGTGGACTCGCTCGAGGAAAACATAGGCGGCATCCGCGCCGAAGCCGAAGCGATGGCCGCGGAAGGGCCTTACATCGTTCTGACCGGACTGATCATTCTGATCATCGTCAAGCTTGTTCAGTCACAGGTGGCAAACTGGGCGCTCGAGGCGCGTTTCTCGGAATGGTTGTCAGATCGTTCAATCCGATCAGCAATGCCGGTATCGCAGATCATGTTCAGCGCGGTATTCATGGCGCTGATCGTTGCTGCGGCGATGATGCATTACAGTTTTCCGGGGCGCTTCTCGTTGCTCAGCCATTTCCCGACAGACCCCAACATCCGCCTGACCAGCATCACTTGGGTGGAAGACTTCATCGCCTGGTGCGTGCGCAACAGCGAAGCGTTCTTTGACGGGCTGACATTCGGTATCCGTACACTGCTGGACGCGCT
This sequence comes from Ruegeria sp. YTSA144, assembly GCF_059610125.1. Taxonomy (NCBI): domain Bacteria; kingdom Pseudomonadati; phylum Pseudomonadota; class Alphaproteobacteria; order Rhodobacterales; family Roseobacteraceae; genus Ruegeria; species Ruegeria sp. YTSA144. Next base: position 273,500 of record NZ_JBXWNA010000005.1, on the reverse strand, counting down.
TGAGGTCATCTTGGTGCAGACGCCCTGGATCGTGATCGCCAGTCTCATCATTCTGCTGACATGGCTGACTGCGGGCGTCAGCACGGCAATCTACTCGGGCGCGTTTCTGGCCTATATGGGGCTGTTGGGCTTCTGGGAGGGCGCGATGACCACGCTGGCCTTGTTGGGGACAGCGGCGTGCCTGTCGATTGTCATCGGAATTCCACTGGGCATGTTCGCGGCGCGTCGGCCTCGGTTTTATGCTTTCATCCAGCCGATCATGGACTTCATGCAAACCATGCCCGCCTTTGTTTTCATGGTCCCCGTGATCGCGTTTTTTGGTGTCGGCAAGCCGGCGGCGGTCGTGGTCACGATGATTTTCGGCGGCACACCAGTGGTGCGCCTGACCGTCCTGGGCTTGCGCGGCGTACCCGAAAGTGTACGCGAGGCGGCGATCAGTTTCGGCGCCAACAAATGGTACCTGCTCACCAAGGTCGACTTGCCGCTGGCAAGCCCGTCGATCCGGGCGGGGATCAACCAGACAATCATGCTGTCATTGGCAATGGTTGTCGTGGCGTCGCTGATCGGTGCCAAAGGGCTGGGCGAAGACGTTCTGGAAGCGTTGCAGTACGCGAATGTTGGCCAGGGTATCCTTGCAGGGTTCTCAATCCTGTTCTGTGCGATGATTCTGGATCGGATTGTGCAGGGCGGCCGGAAATGACACCCATCGTATTTGTCCATGGGTTTCTGGGCGGCAGTCGGCAATGGCAACGCCAGGTCGAGGCCTTGCAAGGTTACGATGTCATAACGCTGGATCTGCCGGGTTTTGGCGAAAATGCGCAACGCGACGCATTTTGCAGCATCTCGGGATTCGCGGACTGGGCTCTGAATGAGCTGAAGTTGCGCGATATCGAGACATTCCACCTGGTTGGTCACTCGATGGGTGGAATGGTCGCGCAGGAAATGGTTGCCCGTGCGCCCGAGCGTGTTGACCGTTTGGTTCTTTATGGCACCGGGTCCGTAGGAGTGCTGCCCGGGCGGTTCGAGACCATTGATACCTCGAAAACCCGTGCCTGTTCAGACGGGCCGAAAGTGACGGCGCGGCGGATTGCGGCAACCTGGTTTCTCGAACGCGAAAAAGCCCTGGAATACGAGCTTTGCGCCACGATAGCGCAGAAAAGCAATCTGAAAGCCATGCTCGCTGGTTTGGACGCGATGCATTCCTGGAGCGGTGCTGATAACCTGCCGGCAATCAAGACGAAAACGCTGGTTATCTGGGGGGATCGTGATCGCACCTATCCATGGAGTCAGACGGAACAGCTGTGGCAATCCATCCCGAATGCAAACCTCGCGGTGATTCCAAACTCTGCACATGCGACGCATCTGGAAAAAGCCGATCTGTTCAATGGGATATTACGAGATTACCTTGCTGCCTGATGCATTGCGCCAAACAAATGAACCGGTCAGATGATGCCAATCTGCGAAGAACCGGATGATCAATTTGGTCGAACGCCATGGTCCGTCAGATCCATCAGTTGATCGGCAGGCTTTTTCGTATCAGCACGTCGCCGCAAGACGCCCGGTTCGTGACCTGATTATCAGCAGGGCCCCGAATAGGCATGCGCTCCTGCCCTCACGCCGGATTCGTGGAAAAGTTTCTTTCGCGCCATTTGTACAACACAGCCGACAGCATTGCGCAGGCGATCAGATTTGCAAAACACGAACGTCGGGCATGGACCGGATCGTGGCCAGATCCTGCTCGTAAAGCTCTGTGAACGCTTCAACTATGTCAGAGTTCCAACCCGGCAAGTCGAGCTCTTCTTCGATCTGCTCCGGTCGGGCGTATTTGTCCAGAATATTTGCCATCTCTTCACGTCGGCCGGTCCGGTCAAGGGCGTCCCCTTTTCTCACGATGTCCAATACATGACGTTGTCCCGCCTCTGTCAAAAGAGAAGACAGGAATGCAAACTCTTCGTGAAGCACAGCCTCATCAGGCAATCCCGCTATGGCGCGGATGATATCGCCCCAGATAAGCGGGGAATTCTCGTGTTCCCACAAGGTGAGTTGAACCTGAGGCGCGAGATCCCGCAGGTCCTCGATCATGCCAAGCCAGCTGAGGCAGCTTAAATCGGTACTGGCCAGAATGTCCCGCCGATGGTCTTCATGGATCGAGGCCAGAATCTTTGGGATGAAAACCCCGGGGTTCACCAGCCCTGCAAACACCTGAACCTGGGCGCCATCCAGCAGAGAGTCCGTATGGGCCGTTCTATTCCCCGCAAACGGATAGATCTGGCCGTCTTGCAGTGCGGTGCGCCTGGGGCCAAAGAACTTGTCACTCGACACAACCACGCGGTCCAGGTTCTGGTTTCCGGCAACAAGCTCGGACAATCTGTTCCGTGCGTCTGCATCAGATACACCCTGCATAATCGATTCAGACATCACTTTCACGAATAGCCGGGACCGACGCGGCCCCAGAACCGCAGTTCGGTACTCGGCCAGGACCCTCCTGTTCGCGCCAAGCGAGGACATCACCAGCCCTTCATCCGAAAAAGCAACACCGGCGTGGATGGCAACCTGCATTTTTCCTTTACCCCTTGGCTTTTCTGCATAGCCACGTCCGTTACCATTCGCGAGATACTTGCAACGGATGAATTCAGCGTTTTTTTGCACGTTCTCAGGAAATCGGGCAATGTCTAAGTTTGGGCTAAAATTCAGGCTTGCAGTCAACTGCCAGAGGAAGTAATCGACAGCCAGTGCCCCTATAGCTCAGCTGGTAGAGCAACTGATTTGTAATCAGTAGGTCCGCGGTTCGAGTCCGTGTGGGGGCACCACTTAAACACCAGTCAAACACCGGCAAAATAAGATATTTCCTCAGTTACTTGAGGTGCATAATTAATCTTCGGTTGGGTTTGATATGGGTTAGAACGTAACGTGAACCTTGTAACGAACGCGGTTCTACAAGGACACGATATGCCACACATTAAGTTCTCAGATTCGAACCTCAAAACGCTGTCGGCGGATAAAACGACATGGTTCACCGACCCCGACGTGAAGGGTCTGCGCCTGTGCGTCACCAAAGGCGGGGTCAAAACATGGTGGGTCAACAAGTGGGATTCTGAGGCCCAGAAGACCCGCGCAGTCAAACTCGGCCAATGGGCGAACCAAGGCACGCATTGCGCCTGGGACAAGAAACAGGTCGGCAAGGCGCTGCTCGCAATTCAGGAAGGCAATGCCCTGACCAAGGGCGAGCGCGAACCGAAACGGGCTGAGCTCGGCATCCCGACATTTGCGGACACACCGGAGCAATACAATACCCAACGGACAACGGCACGGGCGTCAAGCAACCGTCCAGATCGCCCGCCTGCCTGGCTTCGGCTGGGAAAAGGGAAAGTCGGGCCTCTGACGAAGGCCCGCAACAACGCCGTTGTACAATGTCTCAAAAAGGTATTCTCTGACTTCACCCATTAACAGTTGCGCATCACAAATGAACGGTCGACATACCGAATTTCTTTCCAAATGTCTGTCCATCGATCTTGAGGTGGATCCCAAAACCGCCAAGGTATTTGCCTTTGCCGCCGTTCGAAACGATGAGCAACCAGCTTTGAAGTCGGGCGCCAGCGCGCTGGAGAAAAATCTCGACCGCCTTGAAGAGGCCATCGCAAGTGTTTCACACCCGATTGGTCACAATTTTCTGCACCACGATATGGAACACCTGGTCGCCGCCAGACCACGGCTGGGCCGGATCATGCAGGCCCCGATTGATACGCTGTGGCTGAACCCGCTGGCCTTCCCGCGCAACCCCTATCACCATCTGGTCAAACACTATCACGACGGGCGGTTGGCCGCAGGGCATATCAATGATCCGGAACTGGACGCCCGGCTTGTCTTTGAGGTACTGGCCAATCAGCTCGACGCTTTTCAAAACCTTGCCCAAAGCGAGCCGGATGCCCTTGCAGCCTATCACTACCTGACCACCCGAATGGAACAGTCGGAAGGGTTCGAAGCGGTTTTCCAGTACCTACGAAAAGCCAATTGCCCGCCGCAGGATGAAGCCGTCACTGCCATCCGCCGGATGCTGGATGGTCGGGCTTGTGGCAAAAGGGTCGAACAGACTCTGAGGCGGCTTGGCAATCCCCGAAACGGATGGCCCATGGCCTATGCCCTGTCCTGGATCACCGTAGCGGGAGGGGACTCGGTCATGCCGCCATGGGTCCGGGCGCAGTTTCGCGAGGCATCTCTGATTGTCCGGCATCTCAGGGATACGTCCTGCAAAGACCCCGCCTGCCTGTGGTGCGCGGAACAGAATGACCCGGTCCGTGCGCTGAACAGGTGGTTCGGGTTCGACAGTTTCCGCCCACAGCCTGTGGACCCAGATGGCCGCCCCTTGCAGGAGCGCATTGTCGATGAGGCAATGTCCGGAAACAGCCTGTTGGGCATTCTGCCAACAGGCACCGGCAAGTCCGTGTGTTACCAGGTGCCCGCTTTGTCGCGGTTCGACAAAATCGGGGCGTTGACCGTGGTCATTTCCCCGTTGGTCGCGCTGATGGCCGATCAGGTTCAGGGTATGGAGCGCGTAGGTATTTCCTGTTCCGTGACTGTGAATGGTCAGATGTCCATGCCCGAGCGACAAGACGCGCTGGACAAGGTTCGCATGGGCGATGCGGGCATTCTGATCATCTCGCCCGAGCAATTGCGCAGTACGTCCATCCGGTCGGTGCTGGCACAGCGCGAAGTTGGCCTTTGGGCTATTGACGAGGCGCACTGCGTGTCGAAATGGGGTCATGATTTCAGGCCGGACTACAGGTATCTGGGGCGGTTCATCAAAGAGTTCTCGGGCGACCAGCCCCCTGCCCCGATCCTCTGCCTCACGGCGACCGCCAAACCCGAGGTGATCGCGGATATCGTCGAGCATTTCCAGTCTCGCGCCGGGGTCGAACTGCTGTCGCTTGATGGTGGGGCATCGCGGAAGAACCTGACATTTGATGTCAGGCCTACAACTAAGAACAGCAAACTGACCGATGTCCTGAAAGTGATCGAAGAGTTGCTGCCCGCTGAGGGCCGATCCGGCGCCGTGATCTATTGCGCGACGCGTAAAGAGACCGAGCGCGTTGCCGAGTTTCTGAAATCACAAGGCATGGACGCTGCACATTTCCACGCCGGGCTCGGGTCTGATGACAAACACGATGTCCAGGAACGGTTCCGGGTCGGAGACCTGCGGGTGATCGCAGCCACCAACGCTTTTGGCATGGGCATCGACAAACCCGATATCCGGCTGGTGGTTCATGCAGACATACCCGGGTCGTTGGAAAACTACCTACAGGAGGCTGGGCGCGCCGGACGCGACCGCGAAGACGCCGATTGCGTGCTTTTGTACGCCGGGGATGATGTGGAGCGCCAGTTCAGGCTGTCTGCGGGTTCGCGTTTGGCACGGCATGAAATCGGAGCCATTCTGAAAGCCCTGCGCCGGATCGACGAGCGCACACGCAAGACTGGCAAGATCGTCGCCACCGCGGGTGAGATTGTCCGAGACGAAAAGGATCAAGAATTCGAACGGGACAGCGCGACGGATGACACCCGTGTCAAGACGGCGGTGTCATGGCTTGAGGAAGCGACCCTTGTCACGCGCGAAGAGAACCATGTTCGTATTTTCCCGTCTTCGCTGACGGTCGGCACCTTGGACGAGGCGAAACAACGGCTTGCGGATGCGGAGATCACCCAAGCGTATCGCAAACAATTGCTGGCCATCGTGCAGCATCTGATTTTGGCCCCGGCGGATGAAGGGATCTCAACCGATCAGCTCTGCGGCGTCAGCGGTTTGACACCCGGTGCACTGACCAAGGCAATGGCCAATCTCGAAAGCTTTGGCATCGCGCGCAACGACGTCGCGATCACGCTCTTCATCCATGTCGGTGTGGCGCAATCGTCTTCCGGACGCCTCACGCAGGCTGCAAATCTGGAGCGGGATTTGATCGCATCGATGCGAGAGCTGGCACCGGATGCCGACAAGGAAACGCCAATGCCCCTGAACCTGCAGGAAACCTGCCAGCGTCTGCGCGATCAGGACCACACCGATGCCCGCCCTTATATCATCGACAAACTGATCCGGGGCATAGCACGGGACGGCAAGGGGCAGGATGGTGGCACCGGCAATATCAGGTTGCGCAAAATCAGCCGGAACACCCTGAACGTGACGCGGGTAAGATCGTGGGAAGTCATTGCCCAGACGGCCGAGCTCCGGTGGCAAGCGGCTGGAATTCTACTGAAGTTCCTGACCGGGCGGCTTGACAAAGGCGCGCGCGGCAAAGACCTGCCGGTTGAAACCACTGTGGGTGACCTTCTGGCGCAGCTCACGCAGGATGCCGTTTTGAAATCCAGCGGTCTGCGCGACATGACCAAGCTTTTGGAACGCTCGCTGCTGTGGATGCATGAACAGGGCGTGCTGACATTGGGGAAAGGGCTGACGGTGTTCCGCCCCGCCATGACCATATTCCTCAACCCGAAAGGCGGCCAGTTCACGCAATCCGACTTCCTTCCTCTGGAAGAGCATTACGCCGAACAGACGCTTCAGACCCATGTCATGGCAACTTATGCAGAAACCGGTCTGGACAGGATGACGGACGCCGAACGCCTGTCGGAAGATTACTTTCTGCTCAACAAAGAGCAGTTCATGAAACGTTGGATGCCCGGCATGGCACGTGAGGTCCGACGACAGACAACCAACAAGTCCTGGACCGCCATTGTCGATGATCTGGGCAACAAGGTCCAACAGGACATCGTCGCGGACGATCGCGACCAGACCAATGTTCTGGTTCTTGCGGGCCCCGGATCGGGGAAGACCCGCGTTCTGGTGCATCGGATCGCTTATCTGTTGCGGATGAAGCGTGAAGACCCGCGCGGTATTCTGGTACTGGCCTACAACCGCCATGCTGCTGCCGAAATCCGTGTTCGGCTGCGGGCGCTGGTGGGCGATGATGCGGCGGGGGTCACGATCTCGACGTGCCATTCGCTTGCAATGAAGCTGGTTGGAGCCAGTTTTGCCGGGGTTGAGGCCGCAACGGAAGATTTCGACAATGTCATTCTGGAGGCGGTACGCCAGCTCAGCCCCGAAGGGCTGACCAAAGCCGAAGCCGAGGCACAGCGCGAAAGCCTGATACAAGGGTTTCGCTGGATATTGGTGGACGAATACCAGGACATTGGCCCAGAGGAATATGCGCTCATTTCCGCCGTGGCAGGTCGGTCGCTGGAAGATGCCGAACTTAAACTCAGCCTGTTTGCCGTGGGCGATGATGACCAGAGTATCTATGCCTTCAACGGTGCCTCGGTCGATTTCATCCGCAGGTTCGAAGAGGACTACAAGGCCAGACCATCATTTCTGATCGAGAATTACCGCTCGACGGCTCATATTGTCGAGGCCGCCAATCAGGTCATATCCAAAGCGGCTGATCGAATGAAGGCGGACCACGATATCAGGATAAATCAGGCGCGAGTTTCCCAACCCAGTGGCGGGCGTCTGGAGGAGAAGGATTCCGTTGCCCAAGGTCGAGTGCAGCTGCTTGACGTCCCACCCGGCGCCATGCCGCAAGCGGCGGCAGCCATCGATGAACTGATACGCCTGTCTCGACTGGACCCCAATTGGAACTGGTCCCGCGTTGCCGTGATTTCCCGAGACTGGAAATCACTGGATGCCGTTCGGACCTATGCCGAGGTGCAGGGATTGCGCGTGGATATGGCCAACGAAGAGCTTCCAAATGTTTGGCGATTGAGGGAAACCCAACGTCTGGTATCCGGGCTGCGCGGGAAACAAGGCGCACTTCTGGGTATTCAGGACATCCTCACGGTCCTGAATGATCAACCTCGCAACAAATGGGTGGATTTGCTGGCAGAAGGTGTGGCGGAGCTGGCCCGGGAGTTGGGCACCAAAACCATGCCGGTACCTGACATCATTGAATGGATTGCTGACTGGTCCCGGGATACGCGGGGCGAACAGCGCGGATTGCTGTTGCTGACGGCGCACAGGGCGAAAGGCCTTGAATTCGACCATGTCGCCATTCTGAACGGCGGCTGGACGCGGGTTTCGAAGGAAGAAGATCCCGAAGCTCCTCGTCGCCTGTTCTACGTGGCAATGACCCGTGCACAGCAAAGCCTGACCGTGCTGACATCCGGAGAGCACCCGTTTCTGAAATCGGGTTCAGATTCAGTTCTGCACAGGCGCGTGACGCCCGACCTGAACGAAACCTCGTTGCCCGCAACGAAATACCAGATGCCTGCGCTGGATATCGTGGACTTGTCGTTCGCCGGTCGCCAAGGGGATGCACATGACGTGCACAAGGCCGTGCGCTCGGCCAAGGTCGGGGACTCTCTTTCCCTGGTGTTTCAACAACCTCATTGGGTCTTGCTGGACGCCCAAAACCGTGTTGTCGGACGTATGGCCAAATCGTGGAAGCCCCCCCGTGGACATGTGTTCGCCTCTGGTCAGATCGGTGCGATTATCAATTGGCGCAAAATCGACAGCAGTGAAGACTATGCACACTATCACAGGCGCGACAGTTGGGAGACGGTACTGCCTGAGCTGATCTTCCGACATGAGAATGCCGAAGCCTCGAATGCTCCGCTGATGCCGACGGCCCCAGAGGCTGACCAGACGGACCGTGTCCGGGAAAATCCATATCGACAAACGACGCACCCTTCTGCACAGGCTTTGGAGGTCTTGGTTCCAGAACCACAGGAGATTGAAAAGCCGCCGAAACGCGACCTCAAAACGTTCATCGAAACAGTTGTTGCCGAGACAGGTTCCTGGGATGGTCTTTCGGCGGCGTTGGCAGAGAAAAACATAGTACTGGCGCCCAAGGGCGGCGGCCTTGTCGTCAAATACGCTTCGACCGGCGAAGAAATCACCAAGATTTCTGCGCTTGGCTTCAAATACATCGATCTGATCCGCCATTATGGCGAAGGTTTCCCGGATCACCACGCGACCTGGCTGGTCGAAAAAGCGCTGAACGACGACTATGTTCCCAAAGGTCCACGGCGATCCAGAAAAGCGGGAAGCCGCGAAAGAAAATCGAACGACGACGACGATTTTTCGCTGATCGAAGATTGATGGATTGGCAGCTTCGGAAAGATCAAGTGGCCTCTGAACGGCCCCGTGCCGGACGTTCAAGGGTCATGGGTGATGCTGCGATCAAAGATGTTCGTTCAAGGGACTTCCTTGTGCGTTTTTCGACAAGCGCAAAACATGGTCGACGCGGAGTATCGACCTTCTCAAAAAGAGCATTTGATTGGCAACAAACCAAAAGAGCAGACTTTCGGCGCTGATGTTTCGACACCGCCCGGTCAAGATACCGGTCTCGGAACTTGTATCGGTGAAGGACGTCCCGAGCTTCACCTGGACGGCGCTCTTGATGGGGTGGATGTCGATGCCCTGTTCAGCACTTTCAGGTCGCACTTGGTTGTCGTGATCCTTTCGGAATGCTCTGCGACAATGTTTGTGATCAATTCCGCGGACAGGGCGCCAATGCGCTTGGCCGGGATGCGAATGGTCGAGAGTGACGGTTCGATTTCGCTTGAGCCTTTGAAATCTCCTATTCCCATGACGGACAGGTCTTCGGGAACACGCACACCGCAGTGTTTTGCCGCGTACAGCACGCCCTGAGCGATAATGTCATTGCCGCATAATATAGCGGTGGGACGTGGTGAATGATCCAACAAGCTTATGCAGGCGCGTTTGGCCTCCAAAATGCTGTAGGGAGCTTCCAGGCGCCATTGTTCGGGAACCTCGATCCGTTCCAATCGCAATTCTTCCAAGGCGCCGTGCAACCGGTCATATGCGCGATCATTCCCAGCGGGGTCGGGAAAGATCAAACCTATGTCGCGGTGCCCCAAATCCAGCAAGTGGCGTGCGGACAAACGGCCAGCCTCTGAGTTCTGAACACCCACGCAAGACAATCGCGCTTGATCGTCATAGTTCCAGATTGCAATCGACGAAACACCCTGTTGTTCGATCAATTGATAGGTCGCCTCCGAGTGTTCAAGCCCGATGAGCGCAAGCCCGTCAACGCGATGCTCCATCAGTTTGCGCAGCATCTTGTATTCGCGCTCCAGATCGAACCCGTGCGAAGCAATCAACATCGTGAAGCCATGCCGGTCCAGCCCGTCCGAGAAGGATTGGATCAGTTCAGCGAAGATGGCGTTGTCGATTGTCGGCACCACCAGCCCGACAGTTCCGCTGCGTCGGCCGTGCATGACTTGCGCGGCGCGGTTGCGAATGTAACCAAGCTTCTGCACCGCCCGGTCGATCTTTTTTCGAGTCGCCGGCTTGAGCAATTCCGGATGATTGAAGCTTCTCGAAACTGTCGAGATGGAAACACCGGCAACCTTGGCAACAGCGACAATATCCGGCTTATCTTTATGTTTTTTAACCATAAATTTTGCTCATTCGAGGCTTTTTATGAAAACATTTGCAAAACTATTTTCATCTCTTAGCCTAAAATGTCAACGCGCAAACAAACACAGGGATGCAACGTGGAATTTCTGTATTACTTCGGAGATGTCTTCACACCGGTCTCGTTCGGGCTGTTGCTCCTGGGCACGATTGGCGGGCTGATTTTGGGGGCAACCCCCGGACTGTCACCCACCATGGCCGTGGCCCTGCTGATCCCATTCACGTTTCATCTGGCACCCGTTCAGGGGCTGATCCTTCTTGGCGCGGCCTATACCTCGACGGTCGCGGGCGGCGCGGTCAGCGCCATCCTTCTGAAAATCCCCGGAGCGCCCGCAAACATCGCCACGACGCTGGATGGGCATACGATGGCCAGGCAGGGCAAGGGCGCACAGGCGTTGCAGCTGAGCTTTCTGGCATCTGCCGTTGGGGGGGTGATCGGAGTGCTTCTGCTCATCTTCCTGACACCGGTTCTTGCGCAATGGGCTTTGGCCTTTGGACCAAGCCACCTGTTCTGGCTCGCCATTCTGGGCGTAACCGTCATTGGGTCGCTGGATAGTGCATCCGTTGTCAAAGGATTGCTGTCGGGATGCATCGGTCTCTGGCTTGCGACCATTGGCTTCGATGACATCATGGGGGCGCAACGGTTCATCTTCCACCCGGCGCTTGGCGGCGGCATCAACATCATCGCCGCGCTCATCGGGCTCTTTGCCATTCCTCAGGTCCTGACCATGTTCGCCAAGGGTCGCAATGCGGCAAATGCCGAAGTGATCGAGGTCGAAAAGCATTCGATCATGGATGCGGTGCGTGAGCTTCTGCGCCGCCCGAGAGCGCTGAGCATCGGCACCGTTACCGGCTCGATCATCGGGCTGATTCCGGGTGTCGGTGGACAGATCGCGGGTTTGGTCGCTTATGACCAGACCAAGAAATTCAGCCCAGAGCGCGAGAAATTCGGAAAGGGCCACAGCGAAGGCGTGATCGCGGCGGAAAGTGCGAACAACGCCATGGTCGGCCCCAGCCTTGTTCCGCTTTTGACGCTCTCGATCCCGGGGTCGCCGACCGCAGCGGTGTTGCTGGGCGGCCTGTTGATCCACGGGATTTTTCCGGGCACGGACCTTTTCGACAACCACCCGGATGTTGCCTGGACCTTCATCAACTCGATGCTGATCGGACAGGTGTTGATGTGCATCTTCGGGCTTTATGTCGCTGGTCTTGCCGCCCGGGTGGCGCAGGTACCGCAAAGCGTCATGGCCGCAGTTGTTCTGGGCCTGGCAGTCTTCGGAAGCTATTCAGTTCAGTCCAGCATGGGCGACGTCTATGTCATGGCGGCTCTTGGAGTCATGATGTACTTCCTCGAGCGTTTTGGCTTTTCAGCTGCGCCACTGGTGCTTGGCCTGATCCTTGGCCCGATTGCCGAGGCGAACTTCATTCAAGGATCGATGATTGCAGGGGCCAGCGAAGGAATGGCCAGCTATTTCCTGACGGGAACGCTGAATATCGTTCTGATCGCAATCGTCATCGCTTCAATCGCCTATTCAGTCTGGATGGAGCTTCGCAGTCGTCGCTACATATCAAAAGAGGAGATCATGGCATGAGTTCCGTCAGTCTTCCACGCGCACAACATGTCGTGGCGTCCGGCGTCATTGCCGCCGTCGGGATCTGGGTGGCATGGGTCAGCTATACCCAGCAACCGGCCGAAGCCTTCCTGTTCCCACGCCTGATTTCGACCGTGTTTGTCGTTCTGGCCCTGTGGACGTTTGCCAAGGCGCTTCTGGGCTGGACCAAGGTGGGCAACGGCGTCTCGCGCAAGGATTTCATTTGGCTTCTGCCTGGCTTGGCTATCGCGCTCATCTACATCTTTTGGGCCGCCAAGGCGCTGGGGTTCTACACCGCCGGAACGATCACATTCTTCTTGCTGCTCAGCTTCTACGACCCTGCACCGCATGGCGAAATCAAAACCTGGACCAGGCGTGTGATCATCACGATCGGGTACTTGGCCGTAATGTATGGGCTCTTCGCCATGCTTCTCAAAGTTTACACGCCACGAGAAATACTTTTCTGAAAAAGACCGCGCGAAAAGCGGCTTACGCAAATCCAAGGGAGGATCTGAAATGAAATATCTACTGGCAGGCGCTGCACTGGCGCTGATGTCCCTGACCGGTGGCGCGGCCGTGGCGCAGGACTACCCCGAACGCCCCATCATGATGATGGTCAGTTATGGTGCGGGTGGCGCCACCGACTTTCAGGCGCGTATCGTCACAATGACTGCGGGCAACGAAGACGCGCTTGGAATGCCCATCGCGATCATCAACAAGCCGGGGGCAGGTGGCCGTGTCGGCTGGAACTGGTTTGCGACACAGGCCGAGGCTGATGGCTACACGCTGGCGGCTTACAACATCCCGCATTTCATCGCCCAGTCGATCAAGGGCGGCGTTGAATATTCGGCAGACAGTTTCGAGCCCATCGCCAACTGGGGCGCAGATCCTGCGGTATTCGTCGTGGCCAAGGACAGCCCCTTCAATTCCATGCAAGAAGTGGTGAACTATGCCAAGGAGAACCCGGGGAAGCTGACCTTTTCCGGTGCGGGCCTGTTCGTCGGGCACCACATCGCCGCCTTGCAGCTTGAGAAGGAAGCCGGGGTCAAAATGGCGTACATCCCGACCAAGGGCGGTGGTGCGGCGGCCATGAAGGCCGTGATTGCAGGCGACGTCATGGGCGGCGTGAACAACCTGTCCGATGCGTTCCGCGCGCAGGAAGCCGGAAATGTCAAAATCCTTGGCGTGTTCGATCTGGAACGCAACGCGTTCCTGCCGGACGTCCCCACACTGAAAGAGCAAGGCTATGACATCGACAATGCCAGCGTGAATTTCCGCGGCATCATGGTCCCCAAGGGCACCCCGCAAGAGGTCATCGACAAACTGGCCGCAACAGTCCCGGAGATGTTCAAGAACGCGCGGGTGGCAGGAAAAATGAAAGCCGGTGGGTCACCCATGCACATCATGACCCGCGAAGAGGTTCAACAGATGTGGGCCGCACGTCAGGAAACCCTGCAAGAGCTTCTGGCGGGTCTTTGACGATTTGAGCAGTGGCACAGGATGGGGCGGTTTCCGCCCTGTCCCCACCAACAGGAATTCAATGATGAATGCACATGATGATATCGCCCAAGTCAGTTTGATCATGACCCGTGCGCGCGCCGCTCAGAAGGAATACGAAGCCGGCGCCAGCCAGACGCGCTATGACCGCGCAGCCGCTGCTGCTGCCTGGGCGATCATGGAGCCTTCACGCAACAGGGCTTTGGCCGAACTTGCGGTCGAGACGACAGGACTGGGCAACGTGCCGGACAAGGTGATCAAGAACCATCGCAAAACCCTTGGCCTGATGCGCGACATAAAAGGCGTCAGAACCCATGGGATCATCCATGAGGATGCAAGTACCGGCATCACCGAGATTGCGCGCCCAATCGGAGTGATTGGCGCCGTGGTGCCGTCGACGAACCCGGCAGCCACACCCGCCAACAACATCATCAACGCGTTGAAATGCGGCAACTCGGTTGTTGTCGCCCCGTCACCCAAAGGCGTCGCAAGCTGCGAGCTGCTTTTGCGTTACATTCATGCCGAGTTCGACAAACTGGGGCTGGATCACGATCTGGTCCAGATGATTCCTCCGCCGGGTTCCAAGGCCAAGACTCAGGCGATGATGGAGCTCAGCGACCGGGTGATCTGCACCGGCAGTCAAAACAATGTGCATCGCGCGCAGACCTGCGGCACCCCTGCGGTGGCCGTCGGCGCGGGCAATGTCACCGTGATCGTCGATGAGACAGCTGACCTGAAGGCCGCTGCCCGGAAGATCACGGCCTCCAAGACCTTCGACAATGCGACCTCCTGTTCGTCCGAAAACGCGATCATCGCCGTCGACGCAATCTATGATGATTTCGTCGCAGCCCTTGCCGATGAAGGAGGCGCATTGGTGAAGGACGAAAACCAGATCGTCTCAAAGCTCTGGCCGGATGGGCATCTGAGCCGCGAAGTGATCGCACAGGACGCCGACAGGATGATCAAGGCACTGGGCATGGTTGGTCAGGTGCCTGAAAACACCAGGTTCCTTGCAGTTGAAACCAAGGGGGTCGGTCCGGATCATCCGCTTTCGGGTGAGAAACTAAGCCGCGTGGCCGCGCTCTATCGTGCAAACGATTTTGAGGACGCCCAAGCCATTGCCGCTCGAATCTTGCAGTATCAGGGCGCGGGGCACTCCATCGGGATACACACCGCCGAAGATGCCCGTGCGGTGGCGTTGGGTGCCTCGATGCCCACCTGCCGCGTAATCGTCAATCAGGCTCACACCTTTGCGACCGGAGGGTCATTCAACAACGGCATGCCTTTCTCGCTTTCGATGGGATGTGGCAGTTGGGGTGGCAATGCGATTGATGAGAACCTGCATTGGAAGCACTTTGTCCAAAGCACCAAAATTGTCCGTGAAATCCCGGCAATTGAACCCTCCGTCGAAGATATCTTCGCGGAATACTGGGCTGATGCGGGGGCATGAGCATGGACGATCAGATGCCCCCAGGCGGGACAATCCGCAGCTGGCTGGACGAACGCGCAAGCACCATCGGTGATCGTGATGCCTATCTGTTTTTCGACGGCGAAGCTGCGCTAACCTGGTCAACCCTGAGGGATCGGGCGCGAAAACTGGCCGAAAATCTGACAGCGCAGGGATTGGACAAGGGGGCCAGCGTTGCCATCCTTCAACCGAATGGGCGCGAGGCGATAGAATGCCTGTACGGCGTGCTTTATGGCGGGTTCCGCGCAACGGTCATCAACCTTGTCGCCGGGGACGAGGCCATTGGATATGCGTTGGGACATTGCGACGCACGAATTGCGTTCGTCGGCAACGCGCAGACCGATCTGTTCGACAGAGTTCGCCCCAAAGAGATGACGCGGTATTCTGCCGCTCGTTTCGACAAGGCCCCTGATCTCCATGCGCTTGGTCCCGATGACGACGCGCTGCTCATGTATACCTCGGGGACCACCGGTCGCCCAAAGGGGGTCGTGCATAGTCACGTCAGCCTGCTGGCAGGTGGATGGACCCCCACCGTTGCGCACAAGCTGACACCGGCGGATCGTGGTCTTTGCGTGCTGCCGATCTATCATATCAACGGGCTCTGCGTGACCGTGCTGAGCGCGCTTGTTTCCGGCGGTTCCCTGGCCGTGGCCGAAAAGTTTTCAACGCGCAAATTCTGGGACCAGTGCCAGAGCGCCAAGGCCACGTGGTTTTCGGTGGTGCCGACCATTATCTCGCACTTGCTGCATTCCGATTTGATACCCGCGCATGAAACCAGAGCACGTCTTCGTTTCGGCCGCTCGGCATCCTCGCCGCTTGCACCGGATGTACAAACCGCGTTCGAAACCCGTTTTGAAGTCCCCATCGTAGAAACAATGGGCCTGACGGAAACAGCCGCACAGATCTTGTCCAACCCGCTACCGCCGGGCGTCCGCAAAATTGGATCGCCGGGCAAAGCTTACGGCAACGAGGCATGTATCCTGTCGGCAAATCTGACCCCCCTGCCGCCAAACACCAAGGGCGAAATCGCCGTACGTGGCCCCAATGTGATGAGAGAATACCTGAAGAATCCGGATGCCACGCGCGCGACATTCACGCCCGATGGCTGGCTGCGCACCGGAGACCTGGGGCACATGGACGAAGACGGCTACTTCTTCGTGACGGGCCGGTTGAAAGAGCTGATCATAAAGGGCGGAGAAAACATCGCCCCACGTGAAATCGACGAAGCTCTCTATTCGCACCCTGACGTGATCGAGGCTGCCGCATTTGCACGCCCTTGCAAAACCTACGGTGAACGCGTCGAGGCCGCCGTCAAATTGCGAACCGGGTCAAGCGTTTCATCCGACCAACTCATCGCGATTTGCGTTCAACGGCTGGGTGCTTTCAAATCGCCTGATAGGGTGCACTTGTTGCAGGACTTGCCAAAGGGGCCATCTGGAAAGATCCAAAGGATCAAGCTGCCTGTTTTGACACAGTGACCGATTGCAGCCCATGGAGGCCCCGCAAACAGGCGTGCAATATCCGATATGCAAGCCAGGGCGGGCGCATGCACAACGTTGGCCAATGACGACATTCCCGAGGCTTCGACCGGAACCAAAGCTCAACCCGACTTGTGTAGGTGTGCTCGTAACGCTGCATTGCCAACATTGATTTTGTTTGGAAATTTTGCGTATTCTCGCGCAAAGTTTTGCGCGGCATTTGGGCATGAATTTGCACGATTTTCATATAACATTGCGCCGTTCGAGAAGCGCGTTCAATTGATGGTAATCACCGCACACCTTCTTCAACTAAAATCGGGTGCCTCTCAATCAAGAGTGCATTCAGATTGGAAACATTCAACCCTGATCATAGGGAAGCAGGTTATTCGCAGGCTTGTGATAGATCCTCGCTTCAAGAACGGATGTTTCCGTAACAGCCAGGTGAGCGCGTCCAAGCCGGCGCGCTCACTATGCTTGGTATTGCCCGTCACTACGGGGCTAAGAGCGATGTATCACTCTGCGGCGACCGCTTCCTCTTCCAGTGCCGGATAATCGGTGTACCCTTTTTCATTGCCGCCGTAGAGAGTGGTTGGATCGAGCTCATTCAGCGCGGCGTCTTTCTCCAGCCGGTTGACAAGATCCGGGTTTGAAATAAACGGCCGACCAAAGGCCACCAGATCGACGGCGCCGGTCTCAACCGCTTCAATCGCCATGTCTCGGTCATAAGCGTTGTTGCCGATTTTCGCACCGTCAAACAATTCATAGAGCGCCTTCAGGTCACCACCTTCCGGAATATCGCGCGGGCCGCCGGTCTGCCCTTCTACGAGATGGAGATAGGCCAACCCATAGCCATTCAGCAATTTGACCGCATGGGTGAATGTCGCCTGCGGGTCGCTGTCGGAAATGTTGTTGGCGTTCGAGAACGGGCTGAGGCGGACACCGACGCGGTCGGCACCCCACACGTCGACAACGGCGTCCATGACTTCTTTCAGGAACCGCGCTCTGTTCTCGACAGGACCTCCGTATTCGTCTTCACGCTTGTTGGACTCGTCGCGCAGGAACTGATCGATCAGATATCCATTGGCGGCATGGACCTCGACACCGTCAAATCCGGCTTTCATGGCGTTTTCTGCGGCCTTCCGGTAGTCGGCGACAATGCCTGCAATTTCTTCGATGGCCAGAGCCCGCGGTTCCGATGTTTCAACAAACTGCTCGCCATCAAAGGTCTTGGCCTTTGCGCCGATTGCGGATGGCGCTACAGGGGCGCCGCCGTCCTGCTGCAAGCTGGTATGCGAAATCCGGCCCACATGCCAAAGTTGGATTACGATCTTCCCATCCTTGGCATGGACGGCGTCAGTCACTTTTTTCCAGCCGTCGATCTGCGCTTCGGAATAAATGCCGGGCGTCCAGGCATAGCCTTTGCCCTGGGGCGAGATTTGCGATGCTTCCGTGATGATCAGACCAGCACCTGCCCGCTGCGCGTAGTACTTGGCCTGCAATTCATGGACACTGTCATCCTCGGCTCTTGCCCGGTTGCGGGTCAGTGGCGCCATGACAATGCGGTTTTTCAGCTCGATTGCACCAGCTTTGATGCCGGAGAACAGTTTTTCATCAGCCATTGCTGTTTCCTTCTTTGGTAAACTTCGTTCAGATATTATTGGACCGATCAGTCCAATATTAGGGTCAGTGTCTCTTGTTTGAGTTTGTGTTAGGTTTCATTTCCTTATGGTGGCAGGAGGCCTTATGGCGAAATCACCAACCGGGCTTGTTTCAGGGTTTGCGATATCTGCTCAGCGGGAACGCCCGCCTTGCGGAAGGCTAGTGTGCCGATTGCAAGGGATGCAAAGGCGCGTGCCTTGTCGAGTGCCTGTCCCGGATTTGAAGGCTCAAGCGCTCTCGCAATAATCTCGTCAATACTCTCCAAATGCTGCCGCCCGAGAGCCGCCACTTCATCATCATGAGGAGCAAGCTCCGTAAGGCAATTGATCAGCATGCAGCCGTCACGACCTCCTTGCGGGTTCGCCAAAGCTTCCATTATCGCACCAACGGGGTCATCTCCGCCCGCGTCCGCGACGTCACGCAGAGCTTTCAAACCACGCCTTGAATAGTGCCTGAGGGCTTTGTGAAACAAAGCCTGCTTGTTGCCAAATGCTCCATAAAAGCTGGACCGACTCAAACCCATGGCCTTGGTCAGATCGTCCACGGACGCGGTCTCGTAGCCCTTGTGCCAGAATACGCACAAGGCTTTCTCCAAAGCCTCGGCTTCGTCGAAGGCACGAGGCCGACCCGGGCCTGCGGTCGGCTTGATGTCGGTAACTGGGAGAGTTTCTGTGCTCATGCGTATGATTTGGAATGATTGGTCCAGAAATTCAAGGTGGCGGTAGGCAATTTTTGGAATAGTCAGTCCATATTATGGCCAGAGAATGGGATTTTGGGTCCGGTCTCGTTCTTGCTTCATAGCCAGAAGATGAAAGTGGCGGCGAGAGCGGTGGCGGGACGCGCCCAGAGAATACGGCCGCACAAGACCCTGTTCAACCGCTGGAAGCGGTGGAGGTGCGTGGCTGAACGCCACCGGTCCGAGAGAAGCCACGAACAGGGCATCTTCGCCCGGATGATGGTCGGTTTGGCTACCGGGCACGGTGAAGAAAGGACCGTCATGATCGACGCCACCTATCAGAAGGCCCATCGCACAGCGTCCAGTCTGGGCCTCAAAAAGGGGGGCGTGGACGCCTGATTGGCCGCACAAAGGGCGGCATGAACACCAAACTGCACGCCATCTGGGACAGCCTGGGGCGCCCGATCAACTTCTTCGTCACCGCCGGGCAGGTCAGCGATTGCATCGGTGCACGGGCATTGCTGAGCAGCCTGCCGGATGTCGACTGGCTGCTCGGAGTTCGCGGCTATGACGCCGACTGGTTCCGAGAAGCGTTGAAAGACAACGGGATACGCGCCTGCATCCCTTTCCGGAAACAGCGGACGAAACCGGTGAAATACGACAAGCGCACCTACAACAATGTAGGTGCGCTCATAACGCTGCATCGCCATCATTGATTTTGTTTAGAAAACTCGGGTGTCTTCGCCCTTAAATTTGCGCGACGTTTGCGCATAACATTGCACGATTTGCCCATAAGTTTGCGTGGTTCAAAGTGCGCGCTCAATTGACAGTGGTTTCTGAACAAGCCCTACAACTTTTTGGTATTTTCCTTCAATCACAGCTACGCTTTGATTAGCAAATTTCAACTCTCGTTTGCAGAATGCAGTTCACTTGCACGCTTGCGATAGATCCCAAAAAAAACTCCGGCGATGGGGGCTTGATATGCATTCGGCTGTTACGTCACGTCAAAGAGCATATCGGTCGAAACAGAACGCTAAACCCGGAGCCCGTTGAAGGGCTGTTGCGAACCATCGACTGGTCGCAACTGGATAGAGTCCTATACTAATCCCGCGTCACGCAGGTGGATGCAGACAAGCCGCAGTATTTGAACTAACCCTAGAAGCTCGGTCACTTTCGCGAGATTTGATCCGTCGTATTTTGTTCTTCAGCGTAGATGCTGAGTTCTAACCTTGAACATCGAGTGTCGAATCGTCTCACTATGTGAGACCTACGCCAAGTTGACCAACCCTCCAAACGAGTTGCTTCAGTCATTTGGGCACACGTTAAGCTAGAAGGTTCCCAGAACTACGCGGTGAATCTCGGGCTGGCGCGCACTCCGACTTGACACGGTGGCCCTAACTGGTTCAGCTTCCGGTCATGACGTATACACGCATCCACTGCCATCGAATATCGGCCTGAGGTCGATAACCCACGCGAAATCCGTGGGAGGCAGCATTGGTATGCGGGCGAGGCTTATATCCTTGTAATTGCTCCAGATTAGAGTGCACGAGTCGGTTCGATTCCGACGCCTCCTACCATCCTTAGGAGGTGTCCGACATGGCGGACGACGTTTCGAACGCAATTGATTTCAACGACATCAAGCAATCGGTCGAAGAGAGCCTCGGACGCACACCCGAAGGCTGGTCCGGCTTGGTCACAAAGCTCTTCACGGAGGTTAAGGAATACTGCGATCTGAAGGGTGCCACCTACCCCTTTGTCCTCCAGATCAAGGAGAAGCTGGGAGAGCTCCGCATCTACCACAGGTGTGATGATCGACACATCCAGTCGATGATCGCTGAGACGATTGCGCGTGCAAATCACAGCTGTGAACGATGCGGGAATAGTGCCGAGACCCAACTTCTGGACGGCTGGTACAAGACACTTTGTTGTTGGTGCGGGCATGATGTCGTTAGCAAGCGCCATCCGGAACGGCACCGGCTGTTTGGCGTTCAAAAGGAACCCATTCGAGATCAAATGACGTGCTCGGTCTGAGGCTTTTTCGCTCAGATCGACCGAACGGATGACCGTAATCGGTGCCCCGCGTGCGTGAAGAAGGAATGGTGATGACCGCCGAACAACAAGTGACCTTCGAAAAGATCATGGAAGCCTACGATGACGAGGACTACGCCCGGAAGCTCATGAATACGGACAGCTCTTCGATGTGATGTGGTTGAGACAGCTACAGAGGAAGAACTAACGGCCGAGGTCGAACGCCGGCGAAGAGCTGGTGTACTACCCAAAGAGGCCTCGAATGATGGCTTCTCAGATCTGGTTATGATCTCTGGGGCAAACTCGATACAGACCCAGACCGCTAGTACAGCTTACCTGCCGCCATTACCCAACACTTAATATAAGATGTCTTATATGGCGACTGTCGTTGTAGTAGTGCACGCTTCTTCTAAGCGCCTCTTCTGCTAGGAACCAAAGCGCCCCGGATAACCATATCCTCAACACTGCTTTGCGGAACCATGTACTATCAGTCTCTGCGATGAGCATGGTTGACCGCAACCAGCCCAAAGCAGACCTTCAAAACCGAACTTTGAAACTGTGGATATGCGAACAAAACTACCGTTCGTTTAAAGGCAATGCATGGAACTTTGTCATATGTCCGAAACAAAGACCCCTTACCTAAGATCCCATGTTTACCTATCTGCCTTTCAAGCCAAGCTGAGTCTGAGATGGAAGCTCGCCAAAAAAACGCCTGTAGTCACGCGCGAATTGCCCCATGTGCCAAAAGCCATTGCGGTTGGCCACATCCACAATCCTGTAAACAGATGCGTCTTTGCGCAGAAATTCGCGAACACGGTTCAGCCTTAGTCGTATGTAGTACGTTTTGGGTCCGCAACCGAAACGTTCGTTGAAAGCGCGATCAAGTGTTCTCCACGACGCGCCGCATTGGAGGCATATGTCCCTAATGGGGATTGGATCTTCCAGATGTTCTTTCATCATTTCGATGGCAAGATTCAGGGCTTTGCTTCGAATTTTGGCTCGGCTTTTATCCCGAAAAACTTCGCTGTCGGTGAGAATGGTCAGCGCTTCTAACATCAGAGCTTCTTCTGTAGCGGTGTTCCAAGGCGTACCAAAGTCTTTTATTAAGTCGGAAATGACGCGTTCCAGCCAATTCATTTTTGCCAGGACTTGCTTCGATAATGCTTCCCGTGCACTCGCGCGATCATCCAAAAGGTCAAAGCCACAGGCTTGTGCCAACGAAAGAAACCGTTGGCTGTCAAACGAAAGCACGTTGCCTTCAAATTCGGAAGTCGACACTCCATCGAAGCCGTCGTTGTTCCCAAAAGACAGAAATGCACTTTTTCCGACGTCCTGCCCTTGCCAAGTTTTGATCGTATCTCGCTTGGGAATACCCAACGTCGTCCAACCCTCGGGTGATGCCCCTTGTTGGTGAACATTGCCAGTCATTGCGATGTTGAGGATGATCATCGTGTCGCTGGCACGCGCAGTGACCTTGGTGGATAACCGACCCGCATCCAGTTGCCGAAAATCGAGTTGCCAAGAGGTAACCTCGGCAAGGTCGTTCGGATGATGCAGGTTCAGCTGCATCGACGAAACAACAGAGTGGTGATCTGAAGACTTAAAATTTTGCTTATCTGGCGAATTTTTGATGCGGCCCACCCGAGTAGTTTGACACTTTACCGGTAAAGAAAACTAAACTGACCACTGGGGTGTCAAGTGCCTGGGGAAACTCCACACACGCTGAACATGGGACGTCCTCGGCTTCCTGACGGGGAGGCGCGATCAGAACGCGTCGTAACCTTTCTGACACCCCCGGAACATCGTCGCCTGACGGAGATGGCACAAAAGTCCAACCAATCCATCTCCGCCAAATGCCACGCACTGATAGTCCAAGCAATGGACGAAATTGAATTTCGAGGGGGATCCAAGGATGGCTAAGTTGATCAATAAAATTGGTGCCGCGAGTGTATTTTCTCTGCTGGTATCTTCTCCTGCAATGGCGCAGGAAAGCCCTATTATTCATGATGGCGAATACAACTATCTGCGTGCGCAATTCGGGGATGTCTGGGACGCGCAGGATCAAGAAATCGAAGCGCGCTTGGCCGAGATTCGAGAGGCAAGTGGCGGTGCACCGCCTAACATCCTCTACATCCTGATTGACGACGTCAGTTTCGGTCAGATGGGTGATCGCAAGATGAACTATGTGATGGGGATTGAAACACCCAGCATCAACCAACTTGCCACCGAGGGCATGTCCTTGATGCGAATGTACACTGAACCGTCCTGCACACCGACTCGTACCGCGATGTTGACTGGTCGCCACCCGATCCGAGCAGGTGTGGAAGAGGTCAAGGTTGCGTTGGTGGGTGAAGGGCTTCCAGCCTCGGAAGTTACCTTGCCGGAAATCCTGAAAGAAGCCGGATACAATACGGCCCATGTTGGCAAGTGGCATCAGGGAGATATCGAGGAAGCCTATCCGCACAACCAAGGTTTCGACTGGGCCGCATTCCCGCTGCACCAACAAGTGCAGCTGAGTCTGATGACCGAAGAAGCCATGCGCGCAAACAATATGTTAGGCTACGCGCCGGAGGGGCAAAACAATCAGTTCCTGATTGACGAGCGGTTCAAACCTTACGGCCTTGTTACCGGGGTTGAGGCCGAGGCGGGCGGCGCCGCACGCGAGGTTGACATGGAGCCGGGCGAGATTTGGAACCAAGCCAAATATGAAGAGATGAACGAGCGATACCAGCGCCAGATAATCGAGCAACTGGATCGCTTGGCGGCGGAAGACGAACCGTTTTTCCTTCAGTATTGGCCGCTTTATCCGCTTAACTTTGTTTATGCAGATGAAGCATTGTCGCGCAATGGTGGCTTTCATGCAGACAAGCTGCAACTGCTGGATGGTTGGATCGGTGAGTTGCTGGCAAAACTCGAAGACACCGGTGAGGCTGACAACACAATCGTGATGCTGATGGCTGACAACGGCTTGATGTACCACTACGAGGGAATGTCTGGCCTGAGCCAATTGATTTACCGGGGTGGCAAGACACAGCATTTGGAAGGTGGCGTGCGTACCGATGCCTTTATCCGTTGGCCGGGCGTGATTGAGGCGGACAGTGCGGCGGGTGATATTTTCCACGTATCTGACATCTACACCACGTTTGCGCGTATTGCAGGTGCTACGGATCTGATTCCGCGCGACCGAGTGATCGACGGGATCGACCAGACAGCCCTTTTGCTTGAGGGAGAGGGCAACGGCCGCCGAGATTACGTCTATGTATACGAGGGCCCGGTGCTGCGCTCGGTCGTGAAGCAAGAGTTCAAAATGCACCTGCCTGCGCCTGGCCAACCCGGAGCCGGAGCGCCCGTGTATAACGTTTATCGGGACCCGCGTGAGGAAAACGCGATGATAGGAAATGCCTTGTGGTCAGGCGCGTCGTTCCAGGACATGGTCAAGCGCCATCAGAAAATGATCGCGAAATACCCGCACTCAGAAATCGGAAAAGACACGCCTTATGGAGGGATCGAGAACTTGCGGCCGGAAAGCGAACTGGCGCGCGATGTCTTCATGAGTTGGCAGTAGGGGTAATGCACTTGGGCAATGCCTGAGCGGTAAGGGCGGCGACCCTAACATCTCCGCCCTCCAATTGAATAACAGGAGCTTTTCCATGTCTCGTTTCGCTGTTTATCTTTCGGTTGCAGCCTGTTGCATCAGCTTACCTTCAGGTGCTGTCGCCGGAGATCGGCCTGATGGTATTCGCCTGATCGTGCAAATCACAGTAGATGGGCTACGTGGAGATTTGATCTCCCGGTACAACGCTTCGTTTGGCGACGGGGGGTTTAACAGGCTTTTGAAAAACGGTGTCTGGTACACCGATGCTCACCATAGACACGCCAACACCGAGACTATTGTCGGCCACGCGACTCTTGCGACTGGGGCATACCCGTCTGAACACGGTATGATAGGCAATGCATGGTTTAACAGGGCTGAGGAGCGCCTGGGATACAATATTGAGGACCCGGACTATCCAATGCTAGCTGTTACCGGCTTTGGGGGTGAGGTCGATCAAGTTGACCCGACACAGGCAGCCGCTACGACCTCAGGACGTTCGCCTGTTAACCTGCTGGCCACAACTTTTGGAGATGAATTGTCGAAGTCCAATGCAGGCCGATCTAAAGTGTTCTCGGTGTCTGGCAAAGACCGTTCGGCGGTTGCAATGGCAGGACATGTCGGCAAGGCCTTTTGGATGTCGACGGCTACTGGCGCGTTTGAAACAAGCACGTACTACTATGACGCATATCCTGACTGGGCAAACGATTGGAATTCAAAGCGCCCGGCAGATACAAAAAATCGAGAGTGAATGGTGGCCGGAGTGTTCGGATGCACCCTACCTGATGGACAAAGAGGAACGTCCATTCGTGACAAATCTCGGTACGCTCGGTCGTACTTTCCCACATTTCTATGGGACGCCGGAAGATGGGCTCTATTACACACAGGTCTTGGTTTCACCGCATGGAGATCGGATCACGGCGGACTTTGCGAAAACTGTGATCAAAGAAGAAGGGTTAGGCAATGACGAATGGCCCGATTACCTCAGCATTAGCTTTTCAGGCGTGGACGCAACCAACCATTTCTTTGGACCATCCAGCCTGGAAAATGAAGAAATGGTGCGCTGCTTGGACGAGACGCTGGCAGATTTCTTCGCCTTCCTGGATCGAGAAGTCGGACCCGAGAATGTACTTTTCGTCCTTTCCGCTGATCACGGCATGCCCGAAGCGCCGGAAGAGATGGCTCAAACCGGACTCACGACTTTCCGATACTCCACCGAAGCACTGATGGCAGAGGTAAATACAGTTCTTGCCGATGAATTTGGCGTGGAGGGCGCGGTTCAGTTCTTTTTTCGTCCTTATGTTTATCTCGACCACAACGCGATATCGTTGGCAGGCGCCGACCGCCGGTTGATCGAACGTCGCGTCGCCGAAAGGTTAATGGCTGAACCGGGCATTGAGCTTGCCATGCCGACTGTACCGCTCGCTGAACAACAGGGTCACACCCTACAGAACCAGATTCAGCGTAATTACCACCCAACACGCTCTGGGGACATTTACGTTGTGCAGACGCCGTATTCATTTCTGTTTGAAGATGGTCCGGTTGCCGTAATGCACGGATCACCTTGGCGCTATGACACTCACGTTCCGATCATCTTCTCTGGGCCCGACATCAAACCGGCTAGAGTAAGTCGCCCAGTTTCAACAGTGGATGTCGCTGTTACACTAAGCAGTGTTTTGGGTATCAGCCAACCAAGCAGCGCTGTTGGCGAGACTTTGAAAGAAGTAGGCGAGTCTAGCCCGCACTTTCACGAGCAAAAATAATGGAAGGTTAACTTGGCTTGGCCCGCATGTGAGTGTGTATGCAGCAAACTTGGGATTGGGTTGTATCACTTATTGATGTGCTGCACATTCTGAACTTTGCAAAGTCCGCTTCCTGCGCATCGCGGCCGTTCGCGAGAATCCAAGCAAAAAGACCGCATGGAACCCAAGGTTCTATAGGGAGGCCCTTTGCGGGATTGAGCAACGCAAAGGGCCATAACCGCAACGACTAAGCCAAAAACTGATTGAATTCACCGCTAGGGCAGACAATCGCGCAGCGCAAAACTATGGGGTGTGCGAAGTGTTATGCGCAAACCTACAAATAATCAGAAATCCAGATTCTCAACACTCAAGGCGTTTTTCTGGATGAACTCTCGACGAGGTTCCACGACGTCACCCATCAACTTGGTGAACAGATCATCCGCCTCAACCATGTCATCCACGCGCACTTGCAGCAGCGTCCGCGCATCCGGGTCCAGTGTCGTTTCCCACAGCTGGTCAGGGTTCATCTCACCCAGACCTTTATAGCGCTGCAGGGACAAGCCCTTTTCACCCTCTTCCAGAATGGCCCGCAACAAGTCCAGCGGACCGTGGATCATCTGGCTGCGATCGCGACGGATCAAGGTGGCCGGAGAGTTGTAGATTTCTTGCAGGCTCTGCGTAAAGCTGCCGGTCTTGCGCGCCTCGCCCGAGCGCAGCATCGGGCCGTCCAGCGTGCGAACCTCCTCGACACCGCGTAGAATACGGGCCAGTCGGATGCCGTGATCCTGTGTTATCCGACCCTGCCAACCGCGTTCGTATTCCAAAGCGATCAGGTCCAGCCGCGCGGCGACTTTGTCAGCCACACCTTGCAGATCGGCGTCCACCGCACCCGGCACGAAAGCCCCAGCCACGGCGGCCTGTTCCAGAATATGGCGCGGGTAATGTGTTGGAAACGCATCCAGAACACGTTTCAGCTGACGCGCCTCGTCGACCACGCGGGTCAGGTCCTGGCCGATGATTTCCTCACCCGAGCCGAGTTTCAGAACAGCGCCTTCGACGCCCTGATTGATCAGATAGTCATCCAGAGCGGCCTGATCCTTCAGGTAAACCTCTGACTTTCCGCGGGAAACCTTATACAGCGGCGGTTGCGCGATATAGAGGTACCCACCCTCGATCAATTCCGGCATCTGCCGATAGAAGAAGGTCAGCAACAGGGTCCGGATATGCGCGCCGTCCACATCCGCGTCGGTCATGATGACGATCTTGTGGTAGCGCAGCTTTTCGATGTTGAATTCATCGCGGCCAATGCCCGTGCCCAGGGCCATGACGAGGTTGCCGATTTCCTGAGACGACAGCATCCGGTCGAACCGGGCGCGCTCGACGTTCAGGATTTTACCGCGCAGGGGCAGAACGGCCTGTGTCAGCCTGTCCCGGCCGGTTTGAGCAGACCCGCCGGCCGAGTCCCCTTCGACCAGGAAGACTTCGGTCTTGGATGGGTCTTTCTCGGAACAATCCTTCAGCTTGCCAGCCAGATAGTTCACATCCATCGCGGTCTTGCGCCGGGTCAGTTCGCGCGCCTTGCGCGCAGCCTCACGGGCCAACGCGGCCTCGATGATCTTGCCGACGATGCTCTTGGCTTCTGTGGGGTTCTCTTCGAACCACTCGGCCAGTTTTTCGTTCATCAGACCTTCGACCGCCGGACGGACCTCGGAGGAAACCAGCTTGTCCTTGGTCTGGGACGAGAATTTCGGGTCAGGCACTTTCACCGACAATACGCAGGTCAAACCTTCGCGCGCATCGTCACCGGTGAAGCTGACCTTTTCCTTTTTCGCGATCCCGCTGGTCTGCGCATAGTTGTTGATCGTCCGGGTCAGCGCGCCGCGGAACCCAGCCACGTGGGTCCCGCCGTCACGCTGCGGGATGTTGTTGGTAAAGGGCAGCACCGTCTCGTGGTAGCTGTCATTCCACCACATTGCGATCTCGACGCCGATATCGTCGCGCTCGCCC
Organism: Ruegeria sp. YTSA144; assembly: GCF_059610125.1. NCBI lineage: Bacteria > Pseudomonadati > Pseudomonadota > Alphaproteobacteria > Rhodobacterales > Roseobacteraceae > Ruegeria > Ruegeria sp. YTSA144. The sequence continues at coordinate 245,344 of NZ_JBXWNA010000005.1, read as the reverse complement.
TTGATATAGATCGGCTCGGGCATGGCCGGAGTTTTGGACCGGTCGAGATACTTGACGAATTCCTTCACGCCACCCTCGTAGAACAGCTCGGTTTCCAGCCGTTCTGCCGGGCGCTCGTCGATCAGGATGATCCGCACGCCCGAGTTCAGAAACGCCAATTCACGCAGCCGTTTTTCCAGCGTCTCGAACGAGTATTCGAGGTTCGAGAACGTGTTGGTTGACGCCAGAAAGCGCACTTCGGTTCCCGTACGATCGCCACACTCACCGACGACCTTCAGGTGCTCTACTGTTTCGCCCCCCTCAAAGCGTGCCACGTGCTCTTTGCCCGCGCGCCAGATGCGCAGCTCCAGCCAATCCGACAGCGCGTTTACCACCGAAACACCCACACCGTGCAAACCGCCCGATACTTTATAGGAATTGCTGTCGAACTTGCCGCCCGCATGCAGCTGGGTCATGATAACCTCGGCTGCCGACACGCCTTCTTCCGGGTGGATATCAACCGGAATTCCGCGACCGTTGTCGCTGACAGAAACGCTGGAATCCGCGTGAATTTTCACGGTCACGTGGTCGGCGTGACCCGCCAGCGCTTCGTCAATCCCGTTATCGACAACCTCATACACCATGTGGTGCAGGCCCGAGCCATCATCCGTGTCCCCGATATACATGCCGGGGCGTTTGCGAACGGCCTCCAAACCTTTGAGAACTTTGATGGAATCTGCGCCGTATTCCTGGGGAGCCTGTGCGTCTTCGGACATTCAGTCAGTACCTATATTATTTTGGTACCTTATACGTTTTCTGGTGGGGATTGTCACGCGCTCCCCCAATATTTTGTGTATGCTCGGGTCGTTTTCTGCGCACCCGAATCCACCTCACAACTGGTCGATGTCAGAAGCGATATCCGCCGCGATTTCCAGCGCATCGACATCCTTGCGTTCAGCCGACAACCGAAGCCCCAGAAGATCCGACTGATACCGCGCCGCCAGCCGATCCGGGTCATGTTCGGGCCGGATTTCACCGGCAGCTTGGGCGCTGCGGAACAGGTCGGCGAAACACGCTTTCATTTCCGCCATGTGACGCGCGGCCTGATCCGCAAGCGCATGATCCTTCGCCTGCAACTCGGCATATGTCTTTGCCAACATGCAGGCCTTTGCCGGGTTCTCGACCGCTTCGATGACCAGACGAGGTTGCGCCTTGAGCGCTTCCTTCGGCCCCAGTCTTTCAGCAAGGGCTTTCAGGCGCGCCACACCTTCTTGCGTGTAGCGTTCCAGCGTCAACGCATAGAGCGCATCTTTCGACCCGAAAGCCGCGTAGAAACTGCCGGGTTTCAGCTTCAATTCCCGCTCCAGGTCTTTCAGCGACGTACCAGCCCAGCCCTGACGCCAAAAGATGTCACGGGCCTTCGCGATCAACGCGTCGCGATCATATGCAGGTTTACGGGGCATCGGCATCACCAATTCTTGAACGTTCGCTCAAATATATACTTGAGTGATCACTCAAGAAACCCTAAATACCACCCATCGCGCCAGAAACAGGAGATCCGACATGGCCACCTTCCCGTCTCATGACCTCGAATCCGCACCCGAAGCATCCAAACCTCTGCTGGAAAAGTCCCAGGCCGCTTTTGGACGTTTGCCGGGCCTGCATAAGGTGATGGCAGAAAGCCCACAGCACCTTGAAGGCTATCAGGTTCTGCACGGCCTGTTCTTGCAGACCGATTTCGACAACGATGAGAAAACCGTCGTCTGGCAGACCATCAATGTGGAAAACGAATGCCATTATTGCGTGCCCGCGCACACCGGCATCGCAAAGATGATGAAGGTATCAGACGAAATCTCCCAGGCTCTGCGCAATGAAACTCCACTGCCTTCCGCCAAGCTCGAAGCGCTGCGCACCTTCACCCTGCAAGTGATGGAAACCCGTGGCAACCCGACCGAGGAACAGCTTCAGGCGTTCTTCGACGCGGGCTATTCGCATCGCGCGGTTCTGGACGTGGTGCTGGGTCTGGCACAGAAAACCATGTCGAACTACGTCAACCACATGGCCAAAACGCCAGTCGATGAAGCCATGCGCGGCTTCCTGTGGGAACGTAAAGTCAACGAACCGGCCTAAACCGCCACGACTGATCCCTCATCGCTTTCGGAAACGACCAGCGACTGGGCCCGGTCACCCAACTCTTCAAACAGTTCAGGCCCGGTGCCCGTCATCCAGGCCTGAGCACCCAACGCACAAATCTCGTCATAAAGTGCGGCGCGCCGACCCGCGTCCAGATGTGCGGCCACCTCATCCAGCAATACGATCGGTGGCGCCCCCACCATTGCGGCCAAAGCTCGTGCATTGGACAGGATCAATGAAACCAGCAGCGCCTTCTGCTCACCGGTGGAACAATCCTTGGCCGGAACACCCTTGGCAGCAAACACGCCATAGAGATCTGACCGATGCGGCCCAACCAAAGTCCGGCCCGCAGCCAGATCCCTGAACCGACTTTCATTCAAAGCCTCGCGCAAATCCTCAGCCGTTTCGGGCATCGCACCTTCGGTTTGCACCAATTCCAACTCGGCAGACGGAAATGCCGTTTCCGCCTGATCCTGCGCCACCCTCAGATGGTGCAACGCCGCCAATCGCGCTGCGTGGATACGATGCCCCATCTCCGCCATCTGACCCTCAAGCGCGGCATACCAATGCGCGTCACGCACCTGCTCTTTCAGCAAACGGTTCCGTTCGCGCATCGCTTTTTCGTAGGTCAGCGCGGCCTCCGCATGAGACGGATCAAAACTGAGCGCAATGCGATCAAGAAACCGGCGCCGGCCTTCGGCCGCTTCAATCCACAGGCGGTCCATGGACGGAACCAGCCAGACCACCCGCGCAAGTTTGCCCAGATCAATCTGGGTGGCGGTCTTTCCATCAATCCTTACCTGCCGTGCTGCACCGCCCTCAGACCAGGTTTCGATTTCGAAATTCTGACCCTGCGAATGCAACAGTCCCGACAGTTTCCAGCCCAACGCCTCGGGCCGCCGCGTCATCTCGGCCGCGCTTGCCCGCCGCATTCCGCGACCGGGTGAAAACAAGGATACCGCTTCCAGAATATTGGTCTTGCCCGCCCCGTTCGGCCCGTGAATCGCCACCGGCCGCCCGTCCAGAGACAACCGCGCCAGCTTGTGAGACCGAAAATGCGAGACCGTAAGCTCGGTCAGGGCCAATCCCATGACCCCTCCCTTCATCTTTTCAAAAATACTCCCGCCGGAGGCATCGCGCGTCCGCGCGATCAGACGCGCATTGGCATGACGACGTAAACCGCGCTCTGGTCATTGCCTTCGCGCATCAGGGTCGGGTCGCCAGCTGAATTGAACATGAACACCGCATTCTCTCGATCCACCTGAGACGCGATCTCCAGCAGATATTTGGCATTGAACCCGATCTCCAGACGCTCATCACCATAGGCAACGGCCAGTTCTTCCTCGGCCGCGCCACTATCTGGAGCATTCACCGACAGAACCAGCTTGTCGCCATCCAGTTGCAGCTTCACCGCACGCGAACGCTCGGAAGACACCGTTGCCACCCGGTCCACGGCCTGTGCGAACTCGGCAGCATCAACTTCCAGCTTGCGCGTATTTCCTTGCGGGATGACGCGTGTGTAGTCAGGAAAGGTGCCATCGATGACCTTCGAGGTCAGTGTGATATCCGGCGTGGCGAAACGCACCTTGGTTTCGCTGACCGAAACCGCAATATCCATTTCATCATCGTCCAGCAGCTTGCGCAGCTCGCCCACGGTTTTGCGCGGGACGATAACGCCCGGCATGCCCTCTGCACCATCCGGCAAATCGGCATCGATCCGAGCAAGCCGATGACCGTCGGTGGCCACGCAGCGCAACACCTTGCCGCCATCGGATCCGTCGGCCACATGCATGTAGACACCGTTCAGATAATACCGGGTCTCTTCTGTTGAAATCGCGAATTTCGACTTGTCAAACAACCGTCGCAGCAGGGCAGCCGAAGCCGTGAAGTTTGATTGATACTCCGACGACGCCATGACCGGAAAATCCTCTTTCGGCAGCGTCGCCAGCGAGAAATTCGACCGACCCGCCTCAACCGTCAAACGCCCTGCCGCGTTGTCGGCGGTCAGGGTGACAAGGGCACCGTCGGGCAATTTGCGCACGATCTCGTGCAAGGTGGTCGCGGCCACGGTGGTAGCGCCGGCTTTCTCGACCTGCGCCGGGGCCTTGTCGACCACCTCGATATCCAGATCGGTCGCGCGAAACAGCGCCTGATCGCCTTCCGCCTCGATCAGAACATTGGCAAGTATGGGAATGGTATTGCGGCGTTCCACTACGGATTGGGCCTGCGAAACGGCCTTGAGAAGGGTGCCGCGTTCGATGCTGATCTTCATACCCTCAATTCCTCTGACTTGCGTACCGACATGGGCGGGACTGGCACGTTAGCGGTTCCACCCTGAGGCACAAGGATTTTTTACGGTTTTCTGGGTTGGATTGCGTCCAGCGTCAAGGGCAGCGTGCCTGACAGGCACCAGTTCTGATCCAACCGTGGACTAATGCGCACAAGAAACGCCCCGGCCCGAGGAACCGGGGCGGTTTCCTGCATTACAGGCGCAGATCAGGCTTCAAGTGACCGGCGCAGCATTTCCACATCTTCAGCGATCTGACCATCGGTCAGCTTCAGCTCTTCAATGCGTTTGACGCCATGCATGACCGTCGTGTGATCTCGCCCGCCAAAACGGCGGCCGATCTCGGGCAGCGACCGGCTGGTCAACTGCTTGCACAGATACATCGCCACCTGACGCGGACGCGCGTAAGAACGCAGGCGCTTTGGGCCGATGATGTCGGAGAGGCGGATGTTGTAGTATTCAGACACCTTCCGCTGGATCTCTTCAACGGTGATCTTGCGTTCCGAGGCGCGCAACACATCCGCCAGACAATCCTGGGTCAGTTCCATGTCGATCTCGCGGCCAACCAGCGACGCGAACGCGAACAGACGGGTCAGGGCACCTTCCAGCACCCGAACATTGGTCGAGATGCGATGCGCCAGGAATTCCAGAACGCCATCGGCAATCGCCAGGTCCGGATAGGATGAACTGTATTGCTGCACCTTGTTCTGCAAAATGCCCAGACGCAGTTCATAATCGGTCGGGTGCAGGTCGACCACCAGACCACATTGCAGGCGGGATTTCACCCGATCTTCCAGATCCTTGATCTCACCCGGGGCGCGATCGGCCGAGATGATGATCTGCTTGTTCTGATCCACCAGCGCGTTGAACGTGTGGAAAAACTCTTCCTGAGTGGAATCCTTGCCAGCGATGAACTGCACGTCGTCAACCATCAAAACGTCAACCGAACGGAACAGGTGTTTGAAATCCATCATCCGACGCTCGCGCAGGGCCTGCACGAACCGGTACATGAACTGTTCCGCCGACAGGTACAGAACATTGAGTTCGGGATGCTTGGTTTTCAGCTCCCATGCAATGGCATGCATCAGGTGGGTCTTACCCAGCCCCACGCCGCCGTACAGTACCAGCGGATTGAAGGTCACCGGCCCGCCCTCGGATACCCGACGCGCAGCAGCATGGGCCAGTTCATTGGGTTTGCCGACGACAAAACTGTCAAAGGTAAAGCGGGAATCCAACGGGGCGGCCTGAAGCGATTCCAATGTATCCTGCGCCGGGTCCTCGCTCGGCGCGGCGACAGGTTCCGGCTTTGCCACCGGCGGCGTATCGACAGCTGGCTTGGGCCGGGCTGGCGAGTTTGCAGCGACGCGGAAATCCAGACGTTGCACAGTTTCACCTGCGGTGTTCAGCTCGTACAAAATGAGGTCCGCAAAATTCTGGCTGACATAATTGCCCATGAAATTGGTCGGCACCGAGAAAACCGCCACGCCATCCTGAAGCTCCTTGAATTCCAAAGGCTCGATCCAGGTCGTATAGTTGTTCCGACCGATGGCCTTCAGCAATTTGTTACGCAGTAGTCCCCATTTCTCTTGTGTCATTAAGCGCCTCACGCATCCCATTCTTATTGGCCTGTCAGCCTTATTCAGACGAAGCCGGTTTCCCGGTGTTGTATTCACACGCAATAGGTATCCTGTCGCCAAACCAAATGGCTTGGCGGGACTGTCCCGGAAAGCTCGGCAAACCCCAAATCTGACGCTCAACAATAACAGAGCGCCCCGAAAACCGGGTTGCACGTCGCAATCTCAATTTTTTAGACAGGGCCGAGATCACCGGGTATAACCCGGAAACCACGACAGATCGGCAGCCTGGCTTGCGCCAGTCGTCGACAATTGTCCCCAGATCGTTCTGATGCCCGTCAGTTCAATCGGGTAAACAGCCTGTCCCCCCAAGCGAGTGAATCGCTGACATCAGTGGTAGCAATTCGAAGCGGGGCGCGGCAACGAAACTTCGATATTGACTCGGGTCTTTGGCCGAAAGAATCTCTCGGTTTCGTGAAGGCGCGGTTTTCTGGCAACACGAAAAAAGGCGTCGCAATGTACGACGCCTTTCAGAATAGTTCAGCTTTTCTGACGTGACGCGGGGTCACCCGAAAGCTCAACCCAGCGCTTTGACACGCGCGGACAGGCGCGACATTTTGCGGGCCGCAGTGTTCTTGTGGAAGACACCTTTGGTGACGCCACGCATCAGCTCGGGCTGAGCCGCACGCAGGGCCGCGGTCGCCGCGTCCTTGTCGCCGGATGCGATCGCTTCTTCGACTTTGCGCAGATAGGTGCGGATGCGCGAACGACGTGCTTTGTTGATTGCGAAACGCTTTTCGTTCTGACGGGCGCGTTTCTTTGCCTGAGGCGAATTAGCCATGTGTCTCTGACCTTTTGTACGGTACGTTAATCTTGGGTTGCGCGCCACGGACATATCCGCACCGGATCAGAAATCACGAGTGTGAGTCGGGCCAAGCGGGCCGCACGCGCATGTATAGCGGCGCTCTTTACCCAAGTTTTGGGGAGTTGCCAAGTTGATTCTTCAAACCATGGCCAGGAAAAAAGGGCGGGCTCAAGCCCACCCGCCATAGAGATCCCGCGCGTTACTTGTCGCGGAATTGCGCAGTGCGCTTTTCCAGGAACGCAGCCATGCCTTCCTTCTGATCTTCGGTTGCGAACATCGAATGGAAGACACGACGCTCGAACAACATACCTTCGCTCAGCGGAAGCTCGTAGCTGCGATTCACCGCTTCTTTCGCGGCCATTGCGGTCAGCTGCGATTTCTCGGCAATCTTCTGTGCTGCGCTCACGGCTTCTTCGATCAGCTTCTTGGCCGGCACCACCCGGCTCACGAGACCTGCGCGTTCAGCTTCGTCCGCATCCATGAAACGCCCCGTCAGGTTCATGTCCATCGATTTGGATTTACCCACAAACCGTGTCAGACGCTGACTTCCACCCAATCCGGCAATGACGCCCAGATTGATCTCGGGCTGGCCGAATTTCGCGGTGTCCGCCGCGATGATGAAATCGCACAGCATGGCAAGTTCACATCCACCGCCCAGCGCATAGCCTGCCACGGCCGCAATGATCGGCTTGCGAATCGCGGTCACACGATCATTCGCGTCGGCAAAAAGGTTGATGTTGTAGACGTCGACAAAACTCATCTCGGACATTTCCTTGATGTCCGCGCCAGCGGCAAAGGCCTTGTCCGATCCGGTGATCACGATGCAGCGCACTTTGTCATTGCTGTCCGCATCTTCCAGCGCGGTGCAGAGCTCACCCAGCAACTGGGTGTTCAACGCGTTCAACGCATCCGGTCGGTTGAGTTTGATAAGTGCGACGTGGTCTTCGATTTCGACGATGATCGTCTCAAAAGCCATGAGAGGAAAGCTTCCGGTTGTTCCGTTCAGGTACGATTCCTTACCACGCGAAAAACTTGGATCAAGCTATCTTTGGCATTGCGCACAATAGAAGGATGAGCGACCGGACTGGGTGATTCTCTTGATCGGCGCTCCGCACCCTTCGGTTCGGCAGGCCTCGCCCTCGCGACCGTAGACATCAAAGCTGTGCTGAAAATATCCAAGTTCTCCATCGGCTTGGCGGAAATCCCGCAGCGAGGACCCGCCGGCTTCTATGGCGTCTTGCAACACCTGCCGGATGATCGGAACAAGCGCCGCCACGCGGGGTGCGGAAATCTGTCCGGCTTTGCGACGTGGCGACACTCGGCCGCGATAAAGAGCTTCGCAAACATAGATATTGCCCAGACCGGCAACGATTCCCTGATCCAGCAAGGCGGATTTGACAGGCGTGTTCTTGCCTTTGAACGCATCGATCAGGTGTTGGTCGTGAAAATCGTTGCCCAAGGGTTCGGGCCCCAGAACCGACAGCAGCTTGTGATTTTCGGCGTTGTCCGTTTGCAACAGGTCCATCGCGCCAAACCGGCGAGGGTCGTTGAAGGTGATGCGTGCGCCATTGGCCATATGAAAGACCACATGGTCATGTTTCTGCACGGCGGGATGGTCATGGACGAACTGTCCCAACGGGTCGCCCGACACCGTCATCCGCCCCGACATACCCAGGTGGATCAACAAGGTCTCGCCGCTGCTGAGATCCGCCAGGATGTATTTCGACCGCCGCCGCAGCCGCTCTACCCGCTGCCCGGTCAGCCGTTCGGCCATACGTTCGGGGAACGGCCAGCGCAGATCGGGGCGATTCACATCAGCCCGTTCGATCACGACCCCCTCCATGGCAGGACTCAGGCCGCGTCTTACTGTCTCGACCTCAGGTAATTCGGGCATTACAGGGCTCCTAATTCAAAGGGCCGCATTGTGCCCGCCTCTCTTGGCCCTATAACAGAGGCGAAATTCGACAAACGGCAAGGCAAATGTCCGACAACAGCGACAAGACCACTCATTTCGGTTTCGAAACCGTCCCCGAGGCCGAAAAGGCCGGGCGTGTGCAGGGCGTATTCAACTCGGTTGCCTCGAAATATGACGTGATGAACGATGTCATGTCGATGGGCATCCACCGGGTCTGGAAGGACGCGATGATGGACTGGCTGGCGCCGCGCCCCGGCCAGCGGCTGCTGGACGTGGCCGGCGGAACGGGCGACATCTCGTTCAGGTTCCTCAAACGCGCGGGCCACGGCCACGCCACGGTGCTGGACCTGACCGAGCCGATGCTGATCGAAGGGCGGCAACGCGCCGAAGCAGATCAGATGTCGGACAGCCTGAACTGGGTCGTGGGCGACGCCATGGCCCTGCCTTTCGAAGACAATACATTCGATGTCTATACGATCTCGTTCGGCATTCGGAACGTCACCCGCCCGCAAGAAGCTTTGAACGAGGCTTACCGTGTGCTGAAACCCGGCGGCCGCCTGATGGTTCTGGAATTCAGCCAACTGCCCAATGACGGGCTTCAGAAACTCTATGACCTCTACAGTTTCAACGTCATCCCGCGCATGGGGAAACTGATCGCCAATGACTATGACAGCTATCAATACCTGGTCGAATCGATCCGAAAATTCCCCGATCAGGAAACGTTCCTGAACATGGTTCGCACCGCAGGTTTCGAAAACGCCAAATACCGGAACCTGAGCATGGGTATCGCCGCGCTGCATTCCGGCTGGAAGATCTGACACATGCGTGGTCCCCATAACATCATCCGCCTGATCCGCACAGGCGCCACGCTCGAGCGCACAGGCGCAATGAACGTGGTACTGGATGCGTTCGAAGCCCCGCGCGCCGTTCGCATCCTGGCCCACGCATTGGGCAAACCCTTTCAATGGCTTGGCTACAAGGGCGACCCCGGGATGCCACCCGCCACGCGCGCCCTGACGGCGCTTGGCCCCGCCTATATAAAATTCGGTCAAGTGCTTTCGACCCGCCCGGACGTCGTTGGAAATGAACTGGCCGAGCAACTGCGCGTTCTGCAAGACAAGCTACCGCCTTTCTCCAAAGCCGACGCGATGGCCGAAGTCGAGAAAGAACTGGGTCAGCCGATCTCGGACATGTTCAGCGAATTCAGCGAGCCGATTGCCGCTGCATCTATTGCGCAGGTTCACAAGGCCAAGTTGACCAGCACGGGTGAGGATGTCGCGGTCAAAGTCCTGCGCCCGGGGATCGAACGCGCGTTCCGCAAAGATGTCGATGCGTTCTATTTCGCCGCCCGCATGGTGCAACTCTGCGCGCCTGGCGCGCGCCGTCTGCGCCCGATGGAAGTGATCGAGCATTTCGACGGTGTCGTACGCGGCGAACTGGATCTGCGTCTGGAAAGCGCGGCGGCCTCAGAATATGCCGCCAACACCAAGGACGACGCCGGCTTCTGGCTGCCCCCCGTTGTATGGTCACTGTCCGCGCGCCGCGTCATGACGCTCAGTTGGGCGGACGGGATCGCACTGGGTGACAATGATGCTCTGGATGCCGCAGGTCACAACCGCAATGATCTGGCCGAACGTGTCCTGCGCCTGTTCCTTCTCCATGCCCTGCGCGACGGCTTTTTCCACGCCGACATGCACCAGGGCAACCTGAAGGTCGCCGCGAACGGAGACATCATAGCCTATGATTACGGCATCATGGGGCATATCGATGAATACACACGCCGGGTCTATGCCGAAATCCTGTTCGGCTTCATCCGCCGCGACTACAAACGCGTGGCCGAGGTGCATTTCGAAGCCGGCTATGTTCCCGCCAACCAGGACGTGGACGAGTTCGCCCGCGCTCTGCGGGCCGTGGGCGAGCCGATCTTCGGCATGGATGCCACGCATATTTCCATGGGGCGGTTGCTGAGCTATCTGTTCGAAGTGACCGAACGGTTCGGGATGGAAACACGAACCGAGTTGATCCTGCTGCAACGCACCATGGTTGTCGTCGAAGGCGTCGCGCGCTCACTCGACCCACATATGAACATCTGGGAGGTCGCCCGCCCCGTGGTCGAAGACTACATCAAACAATCCATCGGCCCCCGGGCGGCCCTGCGGGATTTGGGAAAAACCGCGATGGTTCTGGCCCGCTTCGGCCCGCGTCTGCCGGCCCTCGTCGAAAACGCACTGATCGCGCAAACCCAGAAAGACGAACCGCAGACGTCCACCCTGTGGTCCATTGTTCTGCCTGCCACGTTCGGAGCCGCAGCAGGTGCAGCGCTGGTCTTGCTGATCAGCGCGCTCAACTAAAACCAACCTACCTGCTTCATCTGGCCAAAAATATCCTCGGGGGGAATCGCGCCTTGCGCGATGGGGGGCAGACAGCCCCCCGCACCACTTGCGGATCAGAGCCGTTCGATGGCGATGGCAATCCCCTGACCGCCCCCGATGCACATGGTGATCAGCCCTTTGGACCCTCCGGTGCGTTCCAGCTCGTACAGCGCTTTCAGCGTGATGATCGCACCCGTGGCCCCCACCGGATGCCCCAACGCAATCGCACCGCCGTTGGGGTTCACCTTGCTTGCGTCCAATCCAAGCTCCTGATTCACGGCCAGAGCCTGCGCGGCGAAGGCTTCATTGCTTTCGATCACGTCGAAATCTTCTGCTGACAAGCCCGTCTTCTTCAACAGGTTTTGCACTGCCGGAACAGGGCCAATGCCCATGACTTCCGGCCGCACGCCTGCATGCGCATACCCAATGACACGCGCCTTCGGTTTCAACCCAGCCTTTTCGGCCGCATCCGCTGTCGCCAACACCATCGCCGCCGCCCCGTCATTGATGCCCGAGGCATTGCCGGCCGTCACTCGCCCGTCCTTTTTGAACACCGGGCGCAGACTCGCCAACGCTTCGGCGGTCGTCGCCTTTGGATGCTCGTCGACTTTGAAATCGACCATGTCCCGCTTGATCTTGACCTGTACCGGTGTGATCTGACTTTCGAAATATCCGGCCTCGATCGCCGCAGCCGCACGTGTCTGGCTGTCCAATGCGAACGCATCCATCTGTTCACGGCTGATCTGATGCTCATCCGCCACGTTTTCGGCCGTCACCCCCATATGTCCTGTGCCGAACGGGCAGTTCAACGCACCCAGCATCATGTCCAGAGAGGTGACGTCGCCCATCTTCGCGCCCCAGCGCGCCTGCGGAACGATGTAGGGGCTTCGTGACATGCTCTCTGCTCCGCCCGCAACGGCAAAGTCAGCATCGCCCAGCATCAGGGACTGCACGGCTGACACGATCGCCTGCGCGCCGGATCCGCACAGACGGTTCACGTTCATGGCCGGTGTGCCGTTGGGAATACCCGCCTGCATCGCGGCAACACGCGACAGATACATGTCACGCGGTTCAGTGTTGATCACATGACCGAACACCACATGCCCGATCTGCGCCCCCTCAACCCCCGAGCGCTCAAGCGCCGCTTCCGTCGCGACAGTGGCCAGATCAATCGGCGCGGTTGAAGCCAGCGCACCACCAAAGGTGCCAATTGCGGTGCGGGCACCGTCGAGAATAACGATATCGCTCATGAGCTACTCCTCCTGAATTTCGCTGCATTATGCATGCGCAGAATGGCACTGTCGCCCCAGACGTCCCGTCACGGCGGGAATTGACATTGCGTTGCGCAGCCCCCATGGATTCCGTCATGACGGAAGACACAGACGATATCCTGAACCTCCTGCCCGCCCGCTTGAAAGAGGCGCGACGGGCCAAAGGGCTGTCCCTGGAAGCGGTCGCCAATCTCAGCGGCGTGTCCCGGTCCATGGTCAGTCAGATCGAACGCGGAGAAAGCAGCCCGACGATCTCGACCCTGTGGAACCTGACACGCGCGTTGCAGGTGGATTTCGCCGGTCTCTTGGAGGGCGCAAAGGCCACGGACCAGATCGAGGTTCTGCGAAGCTCCGAGGTCCCCAGCATCGACAATATGGGGCAGAACTGCCGAATTCGCATCCTGTCACCGCCTGAAGAGGCCGGGGGTCATGAAGTCTATGATATCGAATTCGACGAGGACGGGGCCCTGAACAGCCAACCCCATGCCCGCGGTGCCCGTGAACAGCTCACCGTGCTGGAAGGCGCGGTCAAGGTCACTTCAGGCAATGCGGTGACCGAGTTGAACCAGGGGGACACGGCCCGATATGCCGCCGACATTGCGCATTCCATCTGTGCCAAAGGACCGGCCCGGGTATTCCTGATCGTAAAAAACGCCTGACACCCGCGAAATTCCACCTTCACGGATATTTTTCCTTCATATTGAATTTCCCCTATTTGGGAATTTCATCCGCTATGTTAGATGTGCGACTCAGTTGAACGGAGGTCGCCATGGCAGATGCATTCCTGTCCCATATCACGGACACACTTGCGCAGATCGAATCTGAGGGTCTTTACAAACGCGAACGAATGATCACCTCGCCTCAGGGCGGTGAGATTACTGTCGGCGGCAAGCAGGTGATCAACCTCTGTGCCAACAACTATCTGGGTCTGGCGGATCATCCCGCGCTGATCGAGGCCGCAACACAAGCTATGGGCCCCAAGGGATTCGGCATGGCGTCGGTTCGGTTCATCTGTGGCACGCAAGACATTCACCGCGAACTGGAACAACGTCTTGCCAGTTTCCTGAACAAAGACGACTCCATCCTTTTTGCCGCCTGTTTCGACGCCAATGGCGGGCTGTTTGAACCTCTGCTGGGACCGGAAGACGCCATCATTTCGGACAGCCTGAACCACGCCTCGATCATCGACGGCGTGCGGCTGTGCAAGGCCAAACGCTATCGCTATCTGAACAACGACATGAATGACCTCGAAGCCTGGCTGAAACAGGCGCGCGAGGACGGGGCGCGGCACATCATGATCGCCACCGATGGCGTGTTCTCGATGGACGGTTATCTGGCCAACCTGCCGAAAATCCGGGAACTGGCCGATAAATACGATGCGATTGTCATGGTGGACGATTGCCACGCGACCGGCTTCATGGGGCCGAACGGGGCCGGCACACCGGATCATTTCGGCGTCGATGTGGATATTCTGACGGGAACCTTGGGCAAGGCACTTGGGGGGGCAATCGGCGGCTATATCGCCGGGCCGCAGCCAGTGATCGACCTGCTGCGGCAGCGGGCGCGGCCCTATCTGTTCTCAAACTCGCTGCCGCCCTCCATCGTCGCTGCCGGATTGGAGGCGATCCGTCTGGTCGAAGAAGGCGACATGCTGCGCGCGCAACTGTTCGGCAACGCCAAGTACTGGCGCGCTGGCTTGGAAAAGCTTGGTTTTGACCTGCTGCCCGGGGAACACCCGATCATCCCGGTGATGCTGGGTGAGGCGACGCTGGCTCAAGACATGGCGTCACGGCTGTTCGACGAAGGCGTCTATGTTTCGGGCTTCTTCTTCCCGGTCGTCCCACGCGGGCAAGCGCGGATCAGAACGCAGATGAACGCGGCTCTGACCAGGGATGAACTGGACCGCGCCCTGTCCGCATTTGGCAAGGTCGGCAAAGAACTGGGGGTCATCGAATGATCCTTCCATCGGTCATTGATGTGATCGGCGACACCCCCATGGTTGAACTGTCGCGCATGTGTGCCCAGCAGAAGCTGAACGGGCGTATCATCGCCAAGCTTGATTACTTGCTGCCGGGGTTTTCGAAAAAGGACCGCGCGGCAAAGTCCATCATCGAAACGGCGCGCGCAGACGGTTCTCTGTCACCTGGGCAAACGGTGGTCGAGCTGACCTCGGGCAATATGGGAACCGGGCTGGCTATCGTTTGCGGTATTCTGGGCCATCCTTTCGTGGCAGTCATGAGCGCCGGGAACTCGGTCGAACGTGCACGTATGATGCGGGCCCTGGGGGCCGAAGTTGTCATCGTGCCCCAGGCCCCGGGCAGCAAACCCGGCGAAGTCTCGGGCGCCGATCTTGAACTGGTCGATGTCGAGGCGAAACGCATCACAGCCGAACGTAACGCATATCGTGCCGATCAATTTGGTCATTCGGGAAATCCCAAGGCCCACGAAACCGGGACCGGGCCCGAGATCTGGGCGCAATCCGAAGGCACCGTTACGGCATTCTGCGATTTTGCAGGATCCGGTGGAACACTGGCTGGCGCGGCAGAGTATCTGAACCGACACGGCGTACGGTGTTATGCCATAGAACCCGAAGGCGCTCGCGCATTGGCCGGTGAACCGGTTTCGATCCCGGATCACCCCATTCAGGGCGGTGGTTACGCCATGGGTGATCTGGTGCATCTGAAGGGCATCCAATTGGCAGGACACCTTGCTGTTTCGGGAAAGGCCGCGCGGGATTGTGCCCGGCTTCTGGCCCGCACCGAGGGGATATTCGCAGGTTATTCGGCAGGCGCGAACCTTGCCGCGGCAATTGAACTGCTTCGCGGTCCCGAGGAAGGCGGATGCGTCGCAATCATCATGTGTGACAGCGGCCTGAAATACCTGTCGACCGATTTGTGGGAGTAAGTCCATGCGACCCAACACGATGAAAGCACTGGAAAAATCCAAACCCGAAGAGGGGCTGTGGGTGGTGCAGGCCCCGATCCCCGAAATCGGCCCGGATGACGTGCTGATCCGCATCCACAAGACGGGCATCTGCGGCACCGACATCCATATCTGGAACTGGGATGAATGGGCCTCTCATACCGTGCCGGTTCCGATGATCACCGGCCATGAGTTTGCCGGAGAGATCGTCGAGATCGGACGCAACGTGACAGGGCTTGAAATCGGCCAGCGGTGCTCGGGCGAAGGTCATCTGATCACCACCGACAGCCGCCAGAGCCGCGCCGGAAAGTTCCACCTGGATCCGGGCACTCGGGGCATAGGAGTAAACGAACAGGGCGCATTTGCCGAGTATCTGAAACTGCCTGCTTTCAACGTGGTTCCCTTGCCCGACGACATACCGGATGAGATCGGAGCCATCCTCGATCCGCTGGGCAACGCAGTGCATACTGCCCTCAGCTTTGATTTGCTGGGCGAGGATGTTCTGATCACGGGTGCAGGCCCCATCGGCATCATGGCCGCTGCCGTCGCTCGTCACGCGGGTGCGCGCAACGTGGTCATCACCGACATCAATGCAGACCGATTGAAACTGGCGGAACATGTGGTTCCTTCGGTGCGGACCGTCGATGTATCCACCGAGGATTTGCAGGACGTCATAGCCGAGCTTGGGATGAAAGAAGGGTTCGATGTCGGGCTTGAGATGTCCGGCTCGCAGTCCGCCCTGGACCAGATGGTCGAAGCGTTGGTGATGGGTGGAAAGATCGCGTTGCTGGGGATTCCACCGGGCAAGTCTCCGGTTGACTGGTCGCGCATCGTGTTCAAGGCGATCACGATCAAGGGGGTCTATGGGCGTGAGATGTTCGAGACGTGGTACAAGATGATCGCCATGCTGCAAAACGGTCTGGATGTGTCCCGCGTGATCACGCACCGCTTTGCGGTTGATGATTTCGCCCAAGGGTTTTCCGCGATGAAATCAGGCCTGTCCGGCAAGGTTGTTCTGGACTGGACCTAACGCGCTGGAAAGTTGCAACCTCAGCCCCTAGACAGGTGCAGAACTTGCACAAGGGAGGCATGAGATGGGCGAGGACAAAGACGATCGTCTGTTGCAGCGGGGGGTCGAAGACACCCTGGTCACTGATTTCGCCGAAACGCACCGCAAAAGCTATGGCGACTTCCTGCAACTGAAGACGCTGCTGAACCTGCAAAAAACCTTTCAGGACCCCGCACAACCTGACGAGATGCTGTTCATCATCATTCATCAGGTCAGTGAGCTGTGGCTGAAACTGATGCATCACCAACTGGTCGAGGTCCGCCGGTTCCTGCAACAAGATGAATTCGGACCCGCCATGAAGAACCTCGACCGCATCAAGGCCATTCAACGGCAATTGATTGCGGCCTGGGAAACCCTGCTGACCATGACGCCGGCCGACTATATGACGTTTCGGCAGGCCCTGGGCAACTCTTCCGGGTTTCAAAGCTATGGGTACAGGCAGATCGAGTTCATTCTTGGCAACAAGGATGCCTCGACCCTGAAAGTGCACGAGCATGACCCTGAGGTGATGGAGATGCTGACCGCCGCCCTGACCAAACCGTCCCTGTATGACGAAGTGTTGCACATGCTGGCCCGACAGGGGTTCGACGTTCCACGGGACTTGATCGAGCGGGACTACTCCGAGCCGTATTCCGGTGATCCGCGCGTGGTTCAGATCTGGGTCGAAGTGTTCCGCAACACGGAAAAGTACTGGGATCTGTACGCGCTGGCCGAAAAACTCATGGATGTGGAAAGCCTGTTTCAACGCTGGCGCTTTGACCACGCCACCGCGGTTGAACGTGTGATCGGAATGCAACCCGGCACCGGAGGTTCCAGCGGCGTGGCTTTCCTGCGAAAGGCACTTGAGTTGCGGTTCTTCCATGACCTCTACGATGTGCGGACGGAACTGATGTACAGCGGGCAGGACTGAGCCATGCTGTATCGCGGATTTTCACAAGCCGAACTGGAGCGGGAGTACTCTCCCAGTTCGATGATCGGTGGTGACCTGGCCCCCTATCTTGCCAGCTATCAAGCGCTCAGTGCGCAGGCCCGCGCCGAGTTGCCCGTTCAGGCCAACCTGGCCTATGGCGACACCCCGGCCCAGGTGCTGGATTTCTTTCCCGCGAAGGGGGCCGGAGCCCCGTTGCATGTCTTTATTCACGGTGGGTATTGGCAGGATCTCAGCCAGCGCGAATCGGCCATGATGGCCCCGGCGCTGATCCAGGCCGAGCAATCCTTTGCCACCTTGAACTACACGCTCGCCCCGGATGCGCGGCTGGATCAAATGGTCGACGAATGCCGCGACGCCCTTCTGTGGCTTGCGTCCCAGGCCGGGGCACTGGGATTCGACCCGACACGGATCACTTTGTCAGGGCACAGTGCCGGCGCCCATCTGGCAAGCATGGTCATGGCAAGCTCGGCCGGCGCATTGGCCCGCGCCGGGCTGCGCGTGCGTGATGTGCTTCTGATCAGCGGTGTTTATGATCTGGAACCCGTCAGTTTGACGTCCGTGAATGATTCGCTGCACCTGACGCCGGTCGAAGTGAACGATCTGTCCCCGATCCGCAACCTGCCCCCACCGGGCCCCCGCTATCATGTTTCAGTGGGGGAACGGGACACCGGCGAATTCATTCGTCAAAGCCGCGACTATGCGGAACGGCTGCGCAAGGCCGGGCACTCGGTCAGCTTTGCCTTGAAACACGGAATGCACCATTTCGACATCATCCTGCATTCCGGGACATTCCTGTCCGACACGTAACGAGGCATTTTTCAAACAAAAACAGCGGCCCAATCGGTGCCGCTGTTTTTTTTGAGTTCATCCCGCTTCGGATCAATCCAGGGTGCGGGTAACCTCTTCGCGCTCGAAGATCTCGATTACGTCGCCCTGGCGGATATCGTCGTAGTTTTCGAACGCCATACCGCATTCCTGACCCGACTGAACCTCGGCCACTTCGTCTTTGAAGCGCTTCAGCGTCTTCAGCGTGCCTTCGTGGATCACCACGTTGTCGCGCAGCAGGCGGACGCCTGCGGAACGGCGGGCAACGCCTTCGGTGACCAGACAGCCAGCAACCTTGCCGACACCTGTAACCTTGAAGACTTCGCGGATCTCGGCATAGCCGATGAACTTTTCGCGGATCTCGGCGCTCAGCAGACCGGATGCGGCCGCTTTCACGTCGTCGACCAGATCATAGATCACCGAGTAATAGCGAATCTCGACACCCTTTTGGTTCGCCGTGTTCCGCGCCGATGCGTTGGCACGGACGTTGAAGCCAAAGACCGGCGCGCCGGAGGCTTCCGCCAGACCGACATCCGTTTCGGTGATCGCACCCACACCCGAGTGCAGAACGCGCACGCGCACCTCGTCGTTCCCGATCTTTTCCATCGCCTGAACAATGGCCTCGGCAGAACCCTGCACATCGGCTTTGACGAGGATCGGCAACTCGGCCACGTTCTCGTCTTCCTTGGCCTTCTGCATCAGCTGCTCGAGGGTGGTCGCGGCACCGGCAGCGGCGCGTTTGTCCTTGGCGGCCTGTTCACGATAGGCGGCGATTTCACGGGCCTGAGCTTCGGTCTCGGTCACGTTCAGAACGTCACCGGCTTCGGGCGTACCGTTCAGGCCCAGAACCTCGACCGGAACCGAGGGGCCAGCTTCCTTGACGCGCTCACCCTTGTCGTTGATCAGCGCACGGACCTTACCGTACTGCTCACCCACGACGAAGATATCACCCTGACGCAATGTGCCGTTCTGAACCAGAACCGTGGCGACCGGGCCGCGACCCACGTCCAACTGGGCCTCGATCACGGCCCCCTGAGCGGCGCGGTTGGGGTTGGCTTTCAGTTCCAGAATCTCGGCCTGAAGCGCGATGGCTTCCAGCAATTCGTCCAGACCCTGACCCGTGATGGCGGACACTTCGACGTCCTGAACCTCACCCGACATTTTCTCGACGATGACTTCGTGTTGCAACAGATCGGTGCGCACCTTGTCCGGATTTGCATCCGGCTTGTCGACCTTGTTGATCGCCACGATCATCGGCACTCCGGCCGCTTTTGCGTGATTGATCGCTTCGATCGTCTGCGGCATCACCGCATCATCGGCGGCGACAACCAGAACCACGATATCCGTAACCTGAGCACCGCGCGAGCGCATCGACGTAAACGCCGCGTGGCCCGGAGTATCCAGGAAGGTCAGCGTGGCGCCGCCATCGGTTTTCACCTGATACGCGCCGATGTGCTGGGTGATGCCACCAGCCTCGCCCGCCACAACGCGCGCGTCGCGGATTGCGTCCAACAGCGAGGTCTTGCCGTGGTCAACGTGACCCATGATGGTGATGACCGGCGGACGCGGCTGCAGATCTGCTTCGCTGTCTTCGACCTCTTTGATGACGTCTTCAACATCCGAATCGGATACGCGAGTGACCTTGTGGCCGAATTCTTCGATGATCAGCTCGGCAGTATCGGCGTCGATGGTCTGGTTCTGCGTGACCATCATGCCCATGTTCATCAGCGATTTGACCACGTCAGCCACACGTTCGGCCATACGGTTGGCCAGTTCCGAGACCATGATCGCCTCGGGCAGCTGTACGTCGCGGATCACCTTTTCCCGTTCAACGGCACCGCCCATGGCTTTTTGACGCGCACGCTCCTGCTTGCGCTTCATCGCGGCCATCGAGCGCTGACGGTTGCCTTCGCCACCTGTCGCCTGACCCAGAGTCAACTTGCCCGAACGGCGATTGTCGTCACGACCCTTGCCACGACCACGCTGTTCACGTTCGCGGTCCTGTTTGCGCGGCGTGGCTGCCGGCGCAGGTTTGCTGGCCGGAGCGCGAGCCGCCTTGGGCTCTTCCGGTGCGGGCGCGGCAGCGGCGCGTTTGGCGGCTTCGTCCGCCTCTTTGCGCTTGCGCTCTTCATCCTCGGCCTTCTGACGCGCACGCTCTTCGGCTTCGCGCTGTTCGCGTTCCTTGGCTTCCTGTTCCGCACGGCGGCGTGCGCGCTCTTCTTCGCGCGCCTTTTCAGCAGCCTCGCGCGCTGCGGCCTCTTCGGCCTCGCGTGCCTTGGCCGCTTGCAACGCCTTCATGCGGCGCGCCATTTCCGCATCGGAAATTCCCGCAGGACGACGCGACGGATCACCCGATGGTGCAGCACCGCCACCCGGCTTTGCTGCGCCCGGCTTGGGGACCACCACGCGTTTGCGTTTGGTTTCCACCACGACATTCTTGGTGCGTCCGTGGCTGAAACTCTGTTTCACATTTCCGGGGCGTGCCCCGCCACGAAGACCCAATGTCTTTTTGCCGTCATTATCGCTCATAAAGCTATTTACCCTTCCGTGCGGCCCCTGCCGCCGTCATCCGTTTCGCGCAAGCCACGCAGGCGCTGCGCTTCCTCTACAACACGTTTGGCGAGTCCGCCAGAGGCCAAGGCAGCATGAATCACCGTTTGGCGCCCAAATGCCTGTCCTAATTCGTCTGCGGTCAGCCAACCTATGTATTTTCCGAAGTGCGGCGTACTCAGCTTGGTCTTACCGCGCCCCGATCCATCCGCGGCCTGAATCAGCACCTGTGCTTCTTCCCGGTCCAGCCACGTCTTGACCTTTTCGTACCCGGCAACCGCGTCGCCGGACTTGCGCGCCAGGCTGAGCAGCTCGACAACGCGGCGTGCGATCTGCTTTTCAACCTCTTCCGCCAAGTCCTTGGGCACGGTCACTTGTGCCTTGAACCCCCGCGCAAACAGTTTCTTTCCGATGGCCTTGTCCAGAGCGGCGCGATCCGCCGCCACATAGACCCCTCGTCCCGGCAGTTTCGCCGCGACATCCGGAAAAACCTGACCGTCCGGCCCCGCCACGAAGCGGATCAGCCCGTATTTGGGCTGAACCTCGCCTGTGGCGATGCACTTGCGCTCGGGTCCGTCGGACCGATCCTTATGGGCGCCACCGCGACTCATACACGCCACCCGAAGCCTGAGATCAGGCCTCGACCTCCTCGTCTGTTGCGTCACCGTCGACGTTTTCTTCCGCCTGCTCCAGCTCGGCCGGATCGACCCAGCCCAGCAGGATACGCGCGGTCATGACCATGTCTTGCGCTTCTTCCAGCGTTACACCGAAAGGCTCAAGTACACCGTCGTCCTTGACGCGTTCACCATCGACTGTCGTCCAGCCACCGGCCAGTTCCCAGTCGGCACAAGTTGCGAAGTCTTCCAGAGTCTTCACGTCGTCCTTGGCCAGTGCCTCCACCATCTGGGGTGTCAGACCTTCGAATTCAATGAGGCTGTCCTCGGCACCCAGTGCGCGCGCCGCGTCCAGTGCCGCTTTGGCCTGTGCCTCCAGATACTCGCGGGCGCGGGTTTGCAGTTCCTGCGCGGTACCTTCGTCAACGCCGTCGATGACCAGCAGTTCTTCAATCTCGACATAGGCAACCTCTTCGAGGTTGGTGAAGCCCTCCGAGACCAGCAGTTGGGCAAAGAATTCGTCCAGATCCAGGCTGTCCATGAACAGTTTGGTACGGGCTTCGAATTCCTTCTGGCGGCGCGCTGATTCTTCGGCCTCGGTCATGATGTCGATGTCCAGACCGGTCAGCTGGCTGGCCAGACGCACGTTCTGACCGCGGCGGCCAATGGCCAGCGACAGTTGTTCTTCGGGCACGACAACCTCGATCTTGCCGGCTTCTTCGTCCAGAACCACCTTGGAAACCTCGGCCGGTTGCAGCGCGTTCACCAGGAAAGTCGGCTGATCTTCGTTCCACGGAATGATGTCGATCTTTTCGCCCTGCAACTCGTTCACGACGGCCTGCACGCGGCTGCCGCGCATACCCACGCAGGCACCGACGGGGTCGATCGAGTTGTCATAGGAAATCACGGCGATCTTGGCGCGCGAACCGGGGTCACGGGCCACGGCCTTGACCTCGATGATGCCGTCATAGATTTCCGGCACTTCCATCTTGAACAGCTCGGCCATGAATTCCGGCGCGGTGCGCGACAGGAAGATCTGGTGGCCACGTACTTCGCGGCGCACTTCCTTGATGTACGCGCGCACCCGGTCATTCGGGCGATAGCTTTCGCGGCCGATCTTGTCATTGCGGCGCAGAACCGCCTCGGCACCGCCCAGATCGACGATGACATTGCCAAACTCTTCGCGCTTGACCGCACCGTTGATGATGGTGCCCGCGCGATCCTTGAATTCTTCGTACTGACGGTCGCGCTCGGCTTCGCGCACTTTTTGCAGGATGACCTGCTTGGCGGACTGAGCAGCGATCCGACCCATTTCAACCGGAGGCACTTCTTCGACATAGACATCGCCAACTTCGGGTGATTCCATGTATTGCTTGGCCTGCTCGACGGTCATTTCGGCCTGATAGTTTTCAAGCTCGTCATCTTCGACCACGGTGCGAACACGGGTGAAAGTCGCCTTGCCGGTCTTGCGGTCGATGGACACGCGGATGTCCATCTCGGCGCCGTAGCGGCTCTTGGCGGCACGGGCGAGCGATTCCTCCATCGCTTCGACGACCAGGCCGGGGTCGATCATCTTTTCGCGGGCCACGGCCTCGGCGGTCTGCAACAGCTCCAGCTGGTTTGCTGAGGTGATTGCCATCAGTTCGTCTCCTCTTCGGACCCTTCGGTCTCAATCTCGTCGAAAGCGTTTTCGTTCAGGGCGCCGGCATCCTTGCGCTGGCGCAGCATTTCCTTGATCAGGTCATCGGTCAGGACCAGCTTGGCATCGCTCAGCCAGTCGAATTGCAGACCGATGGTGATGGTTTCATCCCCCTCGGGGATGTTGATCAAAACCTCGTCCCCTTCGATCCCGGCCAATTCGCCCTTGAAGCGCCGGCGGCCGTCAATCAGTTCGGCGGTCTCGATCTTGGCCTCATACCCTTCGAAGGTCTCGAAATCCTTCAGACGGGTCAGAGGGCGGTCGATACCGGGGCTCGACACCTCGAGCGTATAGGCGTCAAGGATCGGATCCTCGACATCCAGCGTGGCGCTGACCGCGTTGGAAATTTCGGCGCAGTCATCCACTTCAATACCGCCATCGGGCTTGTCGGCCATGATCTGAAGCGTGGTCTGCTTGCCGCTCATCAGGCGGATGCGGACCAGCTCATACCCCAGATCCTCGATCACCGGGGTGATGATCTCGGCCAGTCGCCGGTCAATGGCAGCTTTTGCTATCAGGTCGTTTGTCATCTGGTACTCTACCCTGTCAGTCGGGCACAAAAAAACGGGCGCGCGGCCCGTCGAATTTTCCGGTGGAGCCTTGGGCCAGAAGTCCAACGCGCCGCTGTTGAAACTGCATATACGCAGGATGGTCCGAGTCTGCAACCCCCAGCGGGAGTTGCGATCGGATTTACACCATCCACCATCGTTCGGCGATGCGGCCATCGTCCAGTGCAGCGTTCCCGGCAATCTGCCGCGGCATCCCGACAGCATCCGATACGGCGAGGGCCATGTCGGCCTCGGAGGGGTGGAACCGGACACCGCGCGTGCCTCGCATTCCGGCCCGATCCGGAAGCGCCGCGATATCGACATACCCGTCCCGCAGCGCCTCGGCCCGCACAGCAGGGTCCGGGATTACAATGATTTCGACCGCGTCAGCCCATCCGGCCTGACCATCCTTGTAATGCCCCTCGACACGACGGCCCAGGAAATGGCGCCCATCCTCAGCCCGTTCGACACGATAGCAGCCGGTACCGTTGGCGTTGCGCAACGGTGTTACGGTTTCACCGGCGCGCGCAACAACAAAGCGGCTGTCGGCCAGCAGGAAAGGCAATCCGGGATTTGCCTCGGCAAGTTCAAGCCGCAGGCGGTTGGGGGCAAGGGCCTCGGGCTTTCCGATTTCGGCCAAAACGGCCATGACATCGGCAATCTGCAAGGGTTCGCCATCGTGAAAGACCGCGTCATCACGCAAATCAAAGCTCCAGACCCGTGCATCGGCGTCGGTTTGCCAGCCGGTCGCAAGCTCACCGCGCAAAGTACCATCCGGGGCGATTTCGGTCATTGTGTCGAAAACGGCTCCACGCGCCACTTGCTCGAGGCTGTCATCGCGCGGAACGGCCAGACGCAATGTCCCGCCTTTCTTGGGCGTCCCGGCAAGGGATGCACCTGTCGCTGCCAGCAATGCAGCCGCGGCACCAGAGGCAAAGAGAGCACGGCGGTCAATCCGGGTCATGCGACACCCTCCGCCACACGATCCATGATCCGTACCAGCTCTGCGCTGATGCCCGGCTCTGACAATGCGTGCCCCGCCTGACGAACCATCTTCAACTCGGCATTCGGCCAGCGTTCGGCCAGCGACCATGCGGCCTGGGGCGGGCAGATCATGTCATAGCGCCCTTGCACGATATGGCCGGGGATATGCGCGATCCGGTCCATCTGATCCAGAATCTGCCCGTCCGTTTCCAGAAACGCCTTGTTGGTGAAATAGTGATTCTCGAGCCGCGCAAAGGTGCGCGCGTATTCGCCGGGGCTTTCGCCAACCGATCCGTTGGTGTGGATCGAGGCCAGCGCGTTTTCCCAATGCGACCAGGCCCGCGCGTACAGGATCTCTGTCGCTCGGTCGCCCGAGAACAGACGTTTGTTATAGGCGGCAATGGTGTCGTTCAGTTCAACTTCTGGCAGCAGTGAGGTGAACTTCTGCCATTGCTCGGGCCAGAACCGCCCGGCGCCGCCGCCGTAAAACCAGTCAAGCTCGGCCTGAGTCGCAAGAAACACACCGCGCAACACCAACCGGCTGACGCGGTCGGGATGAGTCTGGGCATAGATCAACGCCAGAGTCGCACCCCAACTGCCACCAAATGCGATCCATTCTTCGATCTCGAACAGTTTGCGCAGCCGCTCTATGTCGGCCACCAGATGCCACGTCGTGTTGTCTTCGACCGAGGCGGTAGGGCGCGACCGGCCACATCCGCGCTGGTCAAACAGAATCACCCTGTAGGCCTGTGGATCGAAGTATCGCCTCATGGCCGGGCTGCACCCACCACCCGGCCCCCCGTGCAGGATCACGACGGGTATGCCGTCAGGATTGCCGCATTGTTCCACATAGATACGGTGCCCATCGCCCATATCGACCATCCGCTGATCGAAAGGGTCGATCGGCGGATACAGATATTGAACTGCGCGCTTTTGGTCCGGGTACTTGTCCATTATGGCCCTATATAGTCCTTAAGCGTAAAAGAGCACACGGAGACAGGAATGCAAGCGCATCCGAACACGGTGGACCCGTCCGAGATCGCAAAATTCGAGGCGATGGCGGCTGAATGGTGGGACCCGCACGGAAAATTCAAACCATTGCACATGCTTAACCCGTGCCGGCTGGACTACATAACGCAGCAGATCGCCGGTGAATTCGATCGCGACCTAAAGTCGCCGACGCCGTTCGAAGGCCTGCGCCTGCTGGATATCGGCTGCGGCGGCGGGCTGCTGAGCGAACCCATGGCGCGGCTCGGTGCTGACGTTGTGGGTGCCGACGCCGCCGAGGGCAACCTGCCCGTGGCCCGCATCCATGCCGAGCAATCGGGGCTGCAAATCGACTATCGCCACACCACGGCCGAGGACATGGCCGCTGCGGGCGAGCAGTTCGATGTGGTGCTGAACATGGAAGTGGTCGAACATGTGGCTGATTCTCTGTCCTATCTGACCGCCACGCGTCAGTTGCTTAAGCCCGGCGGGTTGGAGATTTGTTCAACCATCAACCGCAACCCGAAATCCTATGCGATGGCGATTTTCGGGGCCGAGGTCGTCATGCGCTGGCTGCCGCGCGGCACGCATGAATGGAACAAGTTCATCACCCCGGATGAACTGTTCGACCTGCTGCGTCAGGCCGGGCTGGACCCGGTGGACCGCAAGGGGTTTGTCTTCAACCCGATCCTGTGGAGCTGGTCGATCTCGGACCGGGACTTGAGCGTGAATTACGTGACGGCGAGTGTGAAGCCGGGGTGAGGTAGGTTTTTTGATTCGATCTTTAAGTTACGCGCCGTGGCGCGCGGTATTTTTTGGTGCGGCAATTTCCGCTGCTACCTTGTTCGATAACACACTAGCCACAGCAGAAGAGAATGCGGGCGTGTTCGTGTACGAACATGAAGGCGTTCCGCTGTATGGCTATGTAAGCGATCCTAAAGTCTCTGAGGCGACTCAGGAAATAGCAGATCGTTACTTGGGTTCGAACTCGAACAACTATGATCTGGTAAGGGCGTTGTATTTTTTCGTCTTTATTGACCCCGAGATAGTTTCGGATGGCAAGTTTGTGAAACCAGTCGAATTAGAACTGACGGAGGAGGCGACAGAACCATTTTCCAAACACGAACTCTCTGACGAAGGATGCAATGTAGGGAGAATATTCTCCACGAATGAAGAAGAAAAAGGAGAGTATTTGGTATGGCTTGTTCATGGTGGGCAATATGAGGGCAAAGAAGGAATTGAATCTTGTCTTCTTTTCGCGGCGGCGGCTTCGGCCGGAATTTGGTTGGGTGATTTTCCAGCTTTGGATCCCCGTGATTTACGGCAGCTTCTGGATAGAATGCTCTTAGAATGAAGTGGCCGTTTAGTCCGCGGCACATTGCATGAGCATCAAGCCTGCCAGCGCCCGACCACACCAGTCCTGGATCCACCTTGGGACAACGGTTCGCTGATCCCTACTCCCCCTCCAACTGCAACCGCAAATCCCGCAGCACCGGCAGTGTGCTTCGGACCCGCTCCAGCCCC
The DNA here is from genome assembly GCF_059610125.1 of Ruegeria sp. YTSA144. Classification (NCBI taxonomy): domain Bacteria; kingdom Pseudomonadati; phylum Pseudomonadota; class Alphaproteobacteria; order Rhodobacterales; family Roseobacteraceae; genus Ruegeria; species Ruegeria sp. YTSA144. The sequence goes on along the minus strand of NZ_JBXWNA010000005.1, from coordinate 218,295 downwards.
AGCTCTCCGACCACGCGGTTGATCAGCGGTGCAATCGAGGAAATCGCCTGATCCCGCGCCCGTCGGCCTGCGGGGCTGATCGCCACCATCTTGCGGCGGGCGTCGTCCCAGTCGGGGCGGATGTGGATGTACCCGGACCATTCCAGCTTGGCCAAGGTGTTGGTCATCGCGCCTCGGGTCACGTGGAATGTGCTGGCCAGTTGCGCGGGGCTACGCTCGTCGCCGACAAAAACCAGATGATTCAGCACCGAGAAATGCGAAATTTCCATGCCCTTGGGCAGCACCCGGCTGAGCCGGTTACGCAACAACTGGTCTGCGGTCAGGATCTCGCTGAACAGCGTAACCGCAAGGGCATTGGTGTCTTCTGTCATTGTTCAGTTCTGTCAGGGTCCCGTGAAAGACCGGGTGTGTGTCAACGACGGCACGCGACGGCGCGCCTCTGTCACAGAACTATCATCCAAATCGAAAATGTGAATGCCCGGATCTGTCCCTGCGTCGATCAGCACCTTTCCCCAAGGGTCCACAACCATGCTGTGCCCATGGGTAAAACGTGTCTTTCCACGCGTCGTCGGGTGTTCCCCCGTTTGTGCCGGAGCCAAGACCCAACAGCCCGTCTCGATCGCCCGGGCCCGCAACAGTGATTCCCAATGTGCGGCGCCCGTTACCGGTGAAAACGCCGCCGGCACAGTCAAAACCCGTGCGCCTGCCTGTGCCAAAGCCGCGTGCAGGTATGGAAACCGGATGTCGTAACAGATGGTCAGACCCACCTTGCCAAAGTCGGTCTCGGCTATGACCGCCTGTTCGCCGGGGCGGTAGTTTTTCGATTCGCGGAACGTCTCGGTTTCCGTGACCTGCACGTCGAACATATGGATCTTGTCGTAGCGCGCCACAATCTGACCTTGCGGATCGATCATGAAAGAGCGGTTGGCAAACCGCCCGTCAGCGTCATGAGTCTTGATCCCCAGTGATCCGATCAACACCCAAACGCCCAGTCGGGCGGCCTGATCCCGCAGGCCGGCCAAGGTGATGTCGTCTTCTTCGTGCTGAAGAACCTCGTGTTGCCGCGTCGTACTGTTTGACACGCAATTCGTGACCTCTGGCGTCAGGATAAACCGCGCCCCCTGCCCTGCCGCGTCGGCCGCCATGGCGCGCACCATGTCCAGGTTTTCGACCGGATCATCCGACGAGGTGATTTGCAGCAGCGCGGTCTTCATCAGGCCGCAAGCAGACGGTCAAGCTTGCCTTGCCGCTCCAGCTCGTAAAGGTCGTCGCAGCCGCCCACATGCTGCGTCCCGATGAAAATCTGAGGCACGGTGCGTTTGCCGCCTGCGCGCTGGATCATCTCGGGTTTGCGTTTGGGGTGCATCAGAATGTCAACTTCCTTGAACTCAACGCCTTTCTGCTTCAGCAGACGCTTGGCCGCGTGGCAAAAACCACAGAGCGGCGAGGTATAGATTTCTACGGGCTTCATGTTCCGGTCCCTTTGGATTTCGTGCAATCTTGGGCGAATTAGGCATCCTTGGCAACGCGCGCCAGTGCCAACACGAAAATATGATTTGCCCCTGCGGCCTGACACGCACGCGTGCACGCCGCAAACGTCGCGCCGGATGTCATCACGTCATCCACCAGCAGGATATCGCGCCCCTTCAAATGCAGTGCCCGCCTTGGGTGGATGTCAATTGCGCCCTCCAAGGTCTCGCCCCTTTCCCGCGCGGTCTTTCCGTCCAGCACCGGGGTCCGCTGTTTGCGCACCAGCAGATCCGGCACGCAGTCCAATCCGGTTTCTCGCCCCAGGTTGCGTGCCAACAGTGCAGACTGATTGTATCGCCGTTTCAGCAGGCGCGACCAATGCAACGGCACCGGAGCAATCACCATCCCGGGACGCAACAGCTCGCGTCCGGCCTGCGCCATCCAACGCGCAGCGGGGCGGGCCAGTTCGGTCCGGTCACCATGTTTCAAAGCCAGAACAAGTGACCGCGCCTTCCCATCATACATCAGCGCAGCGCGACCCGCTTTCCACGGCGGAGGGGTTTTCAGACAATCGTCGCACTCGGTCCGGAACCTGTCTGCGCTTCCGATCACTGGCACACCGCAGCTTTCACAAACCGTACCACCGATGAACGGCGTATCCCGCCAACACGCCCCACACAGGCCGAAATCGGATTCCGTCAGCTCTCCGCAACCCATGCATCGCGGCGGATAGATCAATGCAAGGGCAGTTTGAATCCGCCGCGCAATGCGATACTTGCGACCTATGAAACTGCCCGAGCCCACCGCATCCTCTCTTTTCGACCGTAACGCCATTCTGCATCATCGCGCCCGCGCGAAGGACGACGCCCTGTTCTTGCACCGCGCCGCCATTGATGAGGTTCAGGATCGGCTCTCCATGGTTAACAGAAGCTTTACGGCACCTGCGGTTGTGACCCCTTTCCCACAGCTTTGGGCAGACGTTTTTCCGGATGCCGCCATTGTCGCGGATGACGATGTGCTGTCACTGCAACCCGGTGCGCATGATCTGGCGATTCATGCGATGGCGCTGCACTGCGCCAATGACCCGGTCGGCCAGCTGATCCAATGCAAAAGGGCTTTGAAGCCAGACGGGCTGGTGCTTGTCCTGTGCCTCGGGGGTGAGACCCTTCACGAATTGCGCGCCGCGCTGGGTCAGGCCGAAATCGAGGTCACGGGCGGGCTCAGCCCCCGAATCGCCCCCATGGCCGAGCTGCGCGATCTGGGTGGATTGCTGCAACGGGCCGGTCTGGCATTGCCAGTGGCCGATGCCGTACCGTTGACGGCAGAATACCGCGACATCTGGCACCTGATGCACGATCTGAGGGACATGGGTGAAACCAACGCTTTGGCTGCCCGGTTGAAATGCCCGACGCGACGCAGAGTGTTCGAAACCGCGCAGCGCGTCTATTCCGATCACTTTTCGACGGAAACAGGCCGCCTTGCCGCAACCTTCGAACTGATTTGCCTGACCGGTTGGTCCCCCGATGGCTGCCAACCAAAGCCGCTGCGCCCGGGGTCAGCCCAAATGCGTCTTGCAGATGCCTTGCGCACGGAAGAGGGCAAACTGCCGGATTGACGCGCAACCAAATCCCTTTATCTCAGGTCTGAACACGATAACTCAGGAATGCCCACATGTTTGATGCCACTCGCCCCGCTCATGCCCCTGCCGACCATCCGAAGGTCAAGATGGGTCGCGTTGGCATTTTGTTGGCCAATCTGGGCACCCCGGACGATTACACCTATTGGCCGATGCGCCGCTATCTGAACGAGTTCCTGTCGGATCAGCGGGTCATCGACTATCCGAAATGGAAATGGCAACCGATTCTTCAGGGGATCATCCTCAGCAAGCGGCCATTCAGTTCGGGTGAAGCCTACAAATCGATCTGGAATCACGAGAAGGGCGAAAGCCCGCTTATGACGATCACCAAGGACCAGACTGCCAAACTGCGCGACGCGATGCAGGATCGGTACGGGGATCAGGTGATGGTCGATTTCTGTATGCGCTACGGCAATCCGTCAACCAAATCCAAAGTGCGCGAGATGGTTGCCGAAGGCTGTGACCGTATTCTGTTCTTCCCGCTTTATCCACAATACGCGGGCGCAACCACGGCCACCGCCAATGACCAGTTCTTCCGCGCACTCATGGACGAAACCTGGCAGCCCGCCTCGCGAACCGTACCGGCCTATTTCGACCAACCCGCCTATATCGACGCCCTGGCGCAATCGGTTGAACGTGCTTATGCAGCGGCAGAGACAAAACCCGATATTCTGGTCTGCTCGTATCACGGGATGCCGGAACGGTATCTGCAACAGGGTGATCCCTATCATTGCCAGTGCGCCAAGACGACACGGCTGCTGAAGGAACGGCTGGGATGGTCGGATGATCAACTGGTTTCGACGTTCCAGTCGCGATTCGGCCCCGAGGAATGGCTGAAACCTTATACAGTGGATCATGTGGCGGATTTGGCCAAGCAGGGCAAAAAGAACATAGCGGTCATCGCGCCGGCATTCTCGGCCGACTGCATCGAAACGCTGGAAGAGATCAACGAAGAGATCAAGGAAAGCTTTGAAGACGCGGGCGGTGAAACCTTCACCTATATTCCATGCCTCAATGACGATGCGGCGCACATTGCTGCATTGGGCACGGTGATCGAAGAAAACTTGCGCGGCTGGCTGGACTGACCGGCACAGCCTTGGGAAAACAAAAAAGGCGGTGGATTGCTCCACCGCCTTTTTCATGAATTCCGTGTCGGATTAGCTTGCAGCAACAGCAGCAGCAACAACGACCAACAGGATCAGCGGCAGCAGGATGCCCTGCGACGAACCCTGAGTTTCTTCTACAACAACAGGTGCTTCAACAACCGGCTCTTCCAGGTTACCAGCATAAGCGGTCGAAGCAGCAGCAGTCAGAGCAGCAGCGAGAACGAGTTTCTTCATATTAACCTCCAGAATTTGCGCAGTTCCAATGCCCGGAACCGCACATCTAAGACTTACCTCGTGGTTTTTTCTAATCAGCATTGACGCTGGAATGCAATTGCAACTTGACCGCTAAGCGGGTTCCCACACGAAAATGTCGTCAAATTAGCAACACTTGCGTGCCGACCTTCGCCATCGAGAACAGCTCGGCAATGTCTTCGTTGAACAGACCGATACAGCCATTCGACGACCGGCGACCGATTTTGCGCGTATCGTGCGTTCCGTGAATGCGATAGTATTTCCAGCTCAGGTATAAAGCATGTGTTCCCAGCGGGTTATCCGGCCCCGGAGGGATATAGTCAGGCCATTCCGGGTTTCGCTTTTTCATGGACGGAGTCGGAGACCAGCTGGGCCCTTCAACCTTTCTGATCACGCTGGTACGCCCCCGGCGGGTCAGTTCCTCGGTCAGTGGAACCGATGAAGGGTAGAGTTTGTATATGGTTTGATCATCCGACCAATAGTGCAGCGCGCGCGATACGGTATCGACCAGAATGGCGCCGTTTCTGGTGTTCGAAAAATACGGCTGCCAATCCAGTGCCCGAAAACCCGATACGTTCCGGCGCACCGATGGCTCGGGTTCGGGTGCGGGACGCAGCGGATCACCGGGGGTGTACTGTGCCAGTGCGGGGATTGCCAGCGTCGCGGTGGCCCCAGCCAGAAAACCCCTGCGTGTAGACGTTTGAATGCGCTTTTTGACCATGACAACGGGTCCTGTGTTCAAGTGAGGTCTGAAATCCGTGACATTCTATTGCCAGAATGCTTCAGTCGCAAATCAAACCGGCAGAATCACGCAAGTTAGGGCCATTGCGCGTTTGCTCAGAGCTGTCAGGCGCGCTATGCCCTGTAAAGACACAATAACCAGGTCGATCATGACGCGTATCCTTTCTTTACTTTTGATTTGCTTTGTCGCGCTGGCGGCATGTACAGACACCGGCACCACGACCATTGGTGCGGACGGCCGCCCGCTGCCCACGGTCTACAAAATTCGCGGCAACCCGGAAAAACTACAGTTCCGCATGGTTGATTCGGTCAACGCCCTGCGTCAGGCCCAGGGATTGCAGCCTGTCCAGCTGAACGCGCAGTTGAACGCGGCGGCGGCGACCCATTCCAAGGACATGGCAAGGCAGAACCGGCCCTGGCACTTTGGGTCCGACGGTTCTTCTCCGATCGATCGGGCTGCACGGGTCGGATATTTCGGCACATTCCTCGGTGAAGCCATTTCCGAGACCTACGAAACCGAAACCGAAACCCTTGCTGCTTGGATGCAGGAACCCGGACCGCGCGCCGTCATCATGGACCCCAAGGCCACGCAGATGGGGTTCGCCTGGCATCAGGAAAAAGGCGGGAAAATCTGGTGGACGCTGGAAATGGGAACCGGCGGTTGATCCCGATCACCGCTTACACAGAAAAAGCCCCCGGATTTCGGGGGCTTTTTTTTCAGTTTACGCTGCTTGCATGGACTGCGCTTCGGTCAAGATCGCATAGAGTTTGACCGGATCAGGGTTCGCCCGAAGCTTGGTGCACACCGAAGTATCCCGCAGCGTGCGCGACACAAGCGCCAGCGCCTTGAGATGATCGACGCCGGCCTCTTCCGGTGCAAACAGTGCAAAGGCGATGTCGACGGGTTGACGATCAACCGACCCAAAGTCGATGGGCTTTTCCAGCATGACGAATACGCCCGAAACCGAATCCAGCTCGGGCAAACGCGCGTGCGGAAGCGCAACGCCATGCCCCACACCGGTCGGGCCCAGGCTTTCCCGTTCAAGCAGACAGTCAACGACCGCCTGAGAGTCGAGCCCCAGATTGGCGGCTGCTACATCGCCGATTTCCTGAAACAACCGCTTCTTGCTGGAAGCGGCGGATAGTACACGCACTGCTTCGGGCTTCAGTATGCTCGAAAGCTCCATGATCACGCTCCATGGGAACGGCACCCGCCTCGGCGGGTGCGGCCCCGTATCCTTGCCTGTTAAGGATCAATCCAGCCGATGTTACCGTCTTCGCGACGATACACGACGTTCAATCCATCCTTGTTCTCATTTCTGAACACCAGCACCGGGGCACCGGCAAGTTCCATTTGCATCACGGCTTCACCAACGCTCAAAGACGGGATTTTTGTTTCCATCTCAGCCACAATCATGGGCTGTAGCGATTCGGGTTCATCGGCCGTGTCCGATTCGTCAGAGGCGAGGATATAAGAGGACGCCCCAAAGAGTTCAACCGGCTCGGATCGATCCTTGTGGTGGTCCTTCAAACGACGTTTGTAGCGCCGCAGTTGTGTTTCCATTTTGTCGCAGCATGCCTCGAACGCTGCATAGATTTCGGTTGCATGCGCCTTGGCCTGAGCGGTCAGCCCGGTGGACAGGTGCACTGTTGTTTCGCATACATATTCATGCGCTGAACGGGAAAAGACGACGTTGGCATCGGTAGGCCGCTGAGCATATTTACTCACAACCTCGCCCAATTCGGTCTGCACGTGAGTCTGAAGCGCCGCACCGATGTCGATCTGTTTTCCGCTGATTTGGTAACGCATGTGATCTCCTTCACAATTCACACCCATTCTGACGTCACGTTGCGTGACGAACTTGTTTTTATCGGGTGGGGGGTCGAGGCACTTTCCGCGGTTGTCTTAACTCCAGCCCTTCAACGAAGGGACAACGATCTCCAGACTGAAACCGGGTAAATGCCATGGGACAATTGAGGCAAGAGACGACGGAAGAGTCAATCAAAACAGATGTGTATATACGCGATTTCCGCCATGCACCCGACGCAGACCAGAGCAAGCCTATGAAATACGGAAGTTTTCACCAAGATAGACACGGCGGACATTCTCGTTCTCGACGACCTCGTCAGGAGTGCCGGACATGAGAACCTGCCCGTCATGCAGGATATAGGCGCGGTCGACAATTTCCAGCGTTTCCCGCACGTTATGGTCGGTGATCAGAACACCGATCCCCCGTTTTTTCAGGTCGGCCACCAGATGCCGGATATCGCCGACGCTGATCGGATCAACACCCGCAAATGGTTCGTCCAGCAAAAGATATTTCGGGTCTGCGGCCAAACATCGCGCTATCTCAACGCGGCGGCGCTCACCGCCGGAAAGGGCAAGAGCCGGCGCGCGGCGCAGATGTTCGATCGAGAAGTCCGACAACAGCTCTTCCAGCCGTTCTTTCCGCCTGTGAGCATGAGGAACCGTGATATCCAGTACCGCAGCGATATTGTCCTCGACGCTCATGCCGCGAAAGATCGACATCTCCTGCGGCAGATAACCGATTCCCATTCGCGCACGCCGGTACATCGGCAAAGTCGTAACATTCTGGCCATCTATCGTGACTTTGCCGGCCTCCGGGAAAACAAGCCCTGCCACGGAATAAAAAGTCGTGGTCTTACCCGACCCGTTGGGTCCCAACAGGGCAACGACTTCGGACCGGTCCAGCGTCATCGAGACATCGCGGATCACCGTTTTCTTACGGTAGGATTTCCGCAGCTTCTCGATGCGCAGCCCGGAATTGCCTTCGGCCACTGACAGGTCGGGTCGCGCCATCAGTTGTTTCCCTGTTGAAGGATCGTTTTGACGCGCCCGGTCATGGTCGCTGTGCCCGTTGTCAGATTGGCGTTCATCTGATCGCCGCTGATGATGCTGGGGCCTTGCGTCAGCAGGACATTGCCTTTCATGACGATCACACCGGAATCGATCGTGTATTCTGCCCAATCGCCCTCTGCCGCATCCGGCGGGCTGACCAGAACTACATTCTCGGTGGCTTCCATCCGTTCAATCGCCGATCGTTCCTCGTTGTAGATCACAAGAACCCGTTCAGCGGTCAGCCGCATTTCGCCCTGAATGACGACGACATTTCCGAGGAATTCGGCAGAACCGTCCTCCTGGTTGACGTTCAACGTTTCGGACGTGACCTCGACCGGAAGGCTTGGGTCGGCATTTGCAGAACCAAAAGCCACCTGCGCCTCCTGCGCAGTCGCGGTTACGGCACCTGCAACCAGAGCCAGGCACAAAGGAACAAAACGAAAATCAAACACAGGTTATCTTTCTGCTTTTTCAGGCTCGTATACCAGCTTCACGCCGTCTGTAAAAACAATATGGACCGGTCCGTCCTTTTTTTCAGCCCCGAAGGTCATGCGTCCGGCGGAAAAGTTGCCGATCGGCCCGGTTCCATTTACCTGCCCCGGCGTGTCGCCCCGGATTTCGTCCAGCGACGTGTTGAGCAGATCCGTTGTGACCTTTAGACCGTCGGCGGTTGTAATCACCACGTCGCCGACAAAAGTTGCCGTGCCCTCATCAGGGCGGATCAAACCTGAATTGGAATCCAGAAATATCGCTCCACCGCTGAGAAGCCCCAGACGGCCCCGAAATTCGGATGCGGTCGGAGTTTCGTCTTCGCCGCCCTGCTTGGCTTGGATGGCTTCGATCTGGACATCTTCGCCTTTGCGGGTTGTCCCGCGATATTTCGGCTGTGTGACCACCTGCTGCGCCAGCCGCTCGTCAATGTCTTTCTCTGCAAATGGCACCGATACGTTGGTTTCGATGCTGCGGGACAGCAGGAACACGGTGGACAGCATCAGAATGGCCGCAAGCGGCAACAGAACCTTCAGGAACTGTACCATGCGGGAATACCTGTCCACTTCAGCCTCCCTCAGCCCAGGCCGACGCGCAGGCAGTCGTGGATATGCAGAAGGCCCAGGGGCTGACCTGATGAAGCCTCGTCAACCACGAACAGCGAAGTGATCTTGCGATCATTCATGATCGCCACCGCCTCTTCCGCCAATGCGCCCGGTGTTATGGTGGTCGGATTGGCGGTCATGACCTGCTCGGTCGTTTTATCCAGCAGGCCATCCATGTGCCGCCGCAAGTCACCGTCCGTAATGATGCCCGACAACTGCCCCTGCGCATCCGTTACACCGGCCACGCCGAAACCCTTTTGGCTGATTTCGATCAACGCGTCGCTCATCGGGGTGTTCGCGGCGACCAGAGGCAGGGCGTCGCCGGTATGCATCAGGTCACCCACCGTACTCAGCCGCGCTCCCAACTTGCCGCCGGGGTGGAAGGCACGGAAATCCTCGGGGCGAAAATCGCGATACTTCATCAGCGCAATGGCCAGCGCATCGCCCATGGCAAGGGTCAGCGTCGTCGAGATCGAAGGCACCATGCCATAACCGCAGGCCTCGCCCATCGACGGGATCAGCAGATGCACATCGGCCTGTTTCATCAACGTGCTTTCTGGCTTGCTGGATAGCCCGATCAGCGGAATGCCAAAGCGGCGCGTAAAGGCCAGCAGGTTGGCCAGCTCGGGCGCTTCGCCGGAATTCGAAATCGCCAGCACCACATCGCCTTTGGAAACCATGCCCAGATCGCCATGGCTGGCCTCGGCCGGGTGCACGAAATAGGCAGGCGTTCCGGTACTTGCCAGAGTGGCGGCAATCTTGTGGCCGATATGGCCCGATTTGCCGATGCCGCTGATGATGATACGCCCGGTGGCTTTCAGGATCAGATGCACGGCCTCGGCAAAATGCTCGTCAAGGCTGTCGGCCAGAACGTCCAGCGCACGGGCTTCATCGGTGACGACCTGGCGGGCGGTTTTCAGGAATGCTTCGGTATCGGTCATGAGTGCGCAAAAATATCCGTTTCGGGCCAACCGGCGAGGTCCAGCTTCGCACGCATCGGCAGGAAGTCAAAACAGGCCTGCGCCATCTCGGCCCGACCCTCGCGCGCCAGCCGCTTGTTCAACTCGTCCCGCAGGCGGTGCAGATAAAGAACGTCCGAGGCCGCATAGTCCAGCTGCGCATCCGTCAGGGTTTCAGCACCCCAATCGCTCATCTGCTGTTGTTTCGAGATATCCACGCCAATCAGTTCCTGACACAGGTTCTTCAACCCGTGACGGTCGGTGTATGTGCGCACCAGCCGGCTGGCGATCTTGGTGCAGTAAACCGGTGCGGCCAGGGCGCCAAAGGTGTGATACATCGCGGCAATGTCAAAACGCCCGAAATGAAACAGCTTCAGCACGTCAGGGTTTTCCAGCATGGCACTCAGGTTCGGCGCCTCGGTCTGGCCTTTTTCCACCTGAACGATATGGCTGTTTCCGTCACCACCTGACATCTGAATCACGCACAGGCGATCGCGATGCGGGTTCAGCCCCATGGTTTCACAGTCAATGGCCACAACCGGGCCCAGATCCAGCCCATCCGGCAGATCGTTTTTGTACAAATGGTTCGCCACGCGACTATTCCTTTGTGCGATATCGCCCCCGAGATAGGCGGTTTGGTCCCCAAACTCAACGCCGTCCAAAAGTCGCGGGCCATTCGATGCCAAATCCTTGACCATATCCCCATCGGGGGGATATGGATAAGCCATGTCAAATCACGCCCACGAGTCACATCCACAGATCATGGCCCGGCTGAAGCGGGCCCATGGGCATCTGGCCAAGGTCATTGCCATGCTCGAGGGGCAAGCCCCCTGTTCGGACGTCGCACAACAGTTGTTTGCTGTTGAAAAGGCTGTCACCAATGCCAAACGCGCTTTGATTCATGATCATATCGAACACTGCCTGTCCTCTGACGACGATGGCAGCGGGATCGAAGAGTTCAAAGCGATCACAAAGTACCTCTGAGCCATGCTGAGCATTCTGAGAAACCGCACCTACCGCCACCTGTTCGTGGCCCAGATCGTCGCCCTGACCGGAACCGGGCTGGCCACGGTTGCACTGGGGCTGCTCGCCTTTGATCTGGCCGGGAATGCCGCGGGCCTTGTCCTTGGCACCGCGCTGACGATCAAGATGGTGGCTTACGTCACCGTTGCCCCACTCGCCGCTGCATTTGCCGAGCGTCTGGATCGTCGCAAGATGCTGGTCGTGCTGGACCTGATCCGCGCTGCGGTGGCAGTGTGCCTGCCGTTCGTGACCGAAGTCTGGCAGATCTACGTGCTGATCTTCGTGCTGCAATCTGCGTCGGCGGGTTTTACGCCCGCCTTTCAGGCCACGATTCCGGACGTGCTGCCGGACGAAGCTGAATACACGCGTGCCTTGTCGCTGTCGCGCCTGGCCTACGATATGGAAAGCCTGCTGAGCCCGATGTTCGCCGCCGCATTGCTGCTGCTGGTCAGCTTCAACAGCCTGTTCTGGGGTACTGCGCTGGGTTTTGTCGCATCGGCAATGCTGGTTGTCTCGGTCGTGCTTCCGTCACCCAAGCCAAGCCGGCCCCGCGGCATCTATGACCGCACAACACGCGGCATACGTATCTATCTGAAAACACCCCGGTTGCGCGGGCTGCTTGCACTCAGCTGGAGCGCGGCGGCACTGAGCTCGATGGTGATCGTGAACACCGTGGTCATCGTGCGTGCCAATCTGGGCCTGTCGGAAAGCGCCGTGGCCATTGCCCTGGCCGGGTTCGGGGGCGGATCGATGCTGGCGGCCTTTACCTTGCCCCGCCTTCTGGATCGGATCGAGGACCGTCGGGTCATGGTCGCGGGCGCCGTTTTTGCCACTGGTTCCATGGCCGTCGCCGCGATGCTGGCCGCAATTGCTCCTCTGTCGCTCGGGTTGCTGACCGCGTTGTGGGCATTCACCGGCTTCGGATATTCCACCACCCTGACACCCTCGGGCCGCCTTTTGACCCGGTCGGCCCACCCCGAGGATCGCCCTGCCGTCTTCGCCGCACAGTTTACCCTTTCGCATGGCTGCTGGCTGGTTCTTTACCCGCTGGCAGGGTGGCTGATGACCGTGTTTGGTCCGGCCGTCACACTCAGCAGCATGGCGACGCTGTCCGTGGCCGGCGTCGTCGGTGCAATCGGCCTTTGGCCGCGCCTCGACCAGGAACCGATCACCCATGATCACCCCGACCTGCCGCCCGATCACCCACATCTGGCCGGGCCAGGCCCGCACGCGCATCCGATCATCATCGACGATCTGCACCCGCGCATCCCGCGCGAACCCTGAGCGGGCGCTTCGATCTGATCTCAACCCGGAATGACCACGAACCAGAGCCCCAATGGACCAGCTTGACCGCCGCATCATCGCCGCCCTGCAAACCAACGCACGCGCCTCGACCACGCAGATTGCGACCACGCTGGGTGTTGCCCGGACAACCGTGCACGAGCGAATAAACCGGATGGAACAGCGCGGCCTGATCGAAGGATATTCCGTGCGCCTCGGGTCCACCGAAGACACGCCGAAAGTGCAGGTCATCGTCATGCTTGAAGTGCAGCAAAAGGAAACCAGCCGGATCATCAGGCGGCTCGAAGCCTACCCCGAGGTCAAGCTATGCCTGTCGATAAACGGAGAGTTCGATCTTATGCTGTCGGCAGAGGCGCCCAGGCTGGAGGATCTGGACATTCTGGTCGACGACCTGGCGAAGATCCCCGGTGTCCTGCGCACCAATACCAGCGTTGTGTTCGGGCGCAGGATAGATCGAAACTGAAGCGGCGATAACTCTCTGTAAACCGATCGTTGGCTAGCTTGGCCGGGACAGATCAGAATCCCGGACCGGCAGAATGCCAAATCAGAAGTTCCCGCTGTTACTCATGTTGGTGCATGTGCTTTTGGCGCAGGCAGGGTTTGCCATGCCAGATGCCAAAACCGGTGACCTGTGCGATCAGGCCGCGCGCCGCGCCGCTTTGTCCGAAGGCGTGCCCCTGGACGTGCTGCGCGCCATCTCGCGCGTTGAAACCGGGCGCAGGCTGGACGGCCGGTTGCAGCCCTGGCCCTGGACGATCAATGTCGGCGGTCAGGGGTACTGGTTCAAGTCCGAGGTCGAAGCCAAGGCCTATGCGTTCAAAATCTTCAAAACCGGCGCACGCAGCTTTGATGTGGGCTGCTTTCAGATCAATTATCGCTGGCACGGCAAAGCCTTCCGTTCGATAGACGCGATGTTCGATCCAGATGAGAATGCAACCTACGCCGCCCGGTTCCTGAACGAACTCCATGCCGAGCTTGGATCGTGGCCCGCGGCAGCGGGGGCTTACCATTCCCGCACATCACCCCTTGCCAAAGCTTACAAAGAGCGGTTTCAAACGGTGCTGGCACAGCTCGAAGGGGGGCCCCGAACCCGGGTTGCGGCCACAACTCGGGATCCGTTCACCGGGGCCGGACTCCCCTTGATCCCCATTCCCGCGGCATCGCCCCGGACCGGCGCGCTTGGGTCTCTGGTGCCAGCCGCAGGCGCCGCAACAGCGTTTATCGCCTTCAATTAGGAGTTTCGCGTGCCCAAGATCGACATCCAGTCCCTGTTTTCGCCTACTGTCCTGCTGGCGATTGCGCTGATGACGGTCATCGTCATGATGATCCTGCCCATGCCAGCCTGGGTTCTGGACGTGGGTTTGGCGGCCTCTTTTGCGCTGGCGATCCTGATCTTCACCCTGACCCTGTTCATTGAACGCCCGCTGGACTTTTCGTCCTTCCCGACGATTCTGCTGGCGTCTTTGATGTTGCGCCTGTCGCTGAATGTATCGTCGACGAAACTGATCATCGGGCAGGGGCACACCGGCCCGAATGCGGCAGGAGACGTGATCGAAGGTTTTGCCAGTTTCGTCATGGGCGGCAGCATTTTTCTTGGGCTGGTGGTGTTCGGCGTTCTGCTGATCGTGAATTTCATGGTCATCACCAAGGGCGCTGCCCGCATGGCCGAAGTAGGCGCACGCTTTGCGTTGGACGGGATGCCCGGCAAACAACTTGCGATCGACAGCGATATGTCCGCCGGGGCAATCGATCATCAGCAAGCCAAGGAACGGCGAGAGCTGGAACAGCAGGAGACGACATTCTTTGGCTCTCTCGATGGTGCGTCGAAATTCGTGAAGGGAGACGCCGTCGCCGGGCTTCTGATCACGTTGCTGAACCTCGTCATGGGCCTGGTCATGGGCGTCGTCGTGCATGGAATGCCCGTGGCCTCGGCGTTCGAAACCTATGCGATTCTGACCGTCGGCGACGGGTTGGTGTCGCAAATTCCCGCCGTCATCATTTCCATAGCGTCTGCCCTGCTGCTGGCACGGGGCGGCACGCAGGGGGCAACAGACACCGCCATCTTTTCTCAACTCGGCCGCCACCCGGCAGCATTGTCCACTGTCGCGGTGCTCATGGTCCTGTTCGCGCTGGTGCCCGGTCTCCCTTTTCTGCCATTCATCCTTGGCGCGGCCATTCTGGGATACGCGGCTTACAATGTTCACCGAAAACAGAAAGACGCAACCGCATCGGCAAACCTGCCCTCGACCGAAACCGAAGCGCCGACATCCCAAGCTATCGGCGACATCCTGGACCTGGATGATGTCCATCTGGAGTTCGCGCCGGATCTGGTCAGCATAGTTCTGAATCCGGGCACCGGGCTGGACGCCCGAATTGCCAATATGCGGACCTATGTGGCGTCGACCTTTGGCCTGATCCTGCCCGAAATCCGCTTGACCGACCGCGCCGACCTGCCGACCGGAACGTATGTGATCAAGGTTCAGGGCGTCGAACAGGCACGCGGTGTCTTGCACCCCGATCTGATCCTGGCGCTCGTGCAGGACGGTTTTGACCTTTTGCCGGAGGGCAATGACGTGACCGAGCCGGTCTATGGTGCTCCGGCACGCTGGATCCTGCCCAAGGATCAGGAGGACGCCGCGCTGAATGGAGCCACTATAGTCTCACCGCCCGAAATTCTTGCCACCCATCTGCTGGAGATCATCAAACAGAACTTCTCGCGCCTGCTGACCCTGAAATCCCTCCGTCGCCTGCTGTCGGAAATGACCCGTCTGAGCGACCCGGTACGCGCCGAAGCCAACCGCAAACTGCTGGATGAACTGATCCCCGACAAAGTGCCGATCGACACTTTGCACGCGGTTCTGCGCCTGCTGCTTGACGAACGTGTGTCGATCCGGAACATGGCGCTGATCCTTGAAAGTGTCGCCGAGGCGCGGCTGACCACAACCCAGCCCGAAGGCATCTGTGAACTGGTGCGTCAGCGTCTTGGCTTTCAGCTGGTCGCGGACATGAAGCGCGAGGATGGTTCGATCCCTCTGATCCAGTTGGCCCCGGAATGGGAGGACACATTCGCCTCTTACCAGATCGACGCCCCAAATACCGGCATGGACGTCGCGCTGCCCCCGAACGTGTTCAACAAACTGGCCGACGGAGTTGTAAGCAGCATCGCCAGATCCGCTGACAACGGCCTGTTTCCGGCTGTCGTGACCTCGACCCGGCGCCGTCGGTTGCTGCGCACCGTCATGCAGGCACGCGGCGTGTCCAACCCGGTTTTGTCCTTCGAAGAAATCGGGCTGGAAGCCAAACCTGCCTTGGTCGGAACTGTTGCAGCGTGATTGCCCTGCCGCCAGAAATGCTGTCGCAGCTGGCCGAAGCAATGTGGCAGGCCTTTGTCGTGTTTCTGCGCGTCTCCGCTCTTGTCTCGCTGCTTCCAGCTTTCGGTGAACGTAGTATTCCGACACGGGTAAAGCTTGGTGCTTCCGTTGCTTTCACGCTGATCATGCTGCCCGCTGCGCCTCCCGTCAGAATTGACCCCAGCCTTTGGGCGACCGTGCGGCTGGTCGGCACCGAAGTTCTGATCGGGCTTGTCATTGGGATAGGCTTGCGCCTTTTCGTTCTCGCACTGCAAACCGCAGGGTCTATTGCGGCTCAGTCAACGTCATTGTCGCAACTGCTGGGTGGCGCGGCGGCCGATCCGGTCCCCGCCATGGGATACCTGCTAACCCTGGCAGGGCTGACACTCGCGGTAATCATGGACCTGCACGTCCGGGCCGCACAGTTCCTAATCCAGAGTTATGCCCTGTTTCCAATAGGTTTGGCACCCGAAGCCTCGGATGTGTCGCGCTGGGGATTGCATCAGGTCGCCAACAGCTTTGGGCTGGCTTTTGCACTGGCAACGCCGTTCGTCATCGCCTCATTGATCTACAATCTGGCACTTGGGGTCATCAACCGGGCAATGCCGCAGTTGATGGTAGCCTTCGTCGGTGCTCCGGCGATTACCTTTGCTGGGCTGTTTCTGCTGTTCGCAGGCACACCGCTGATCCTTTCCGTGTGGGCTGACGCGCTGGTCGCTTTCTTCACCAACCCGATGGGAGCGCAAAGATGAGCGCAGGTGATGACGAAAGCGACAAGTCATACGAACCGACGCCGCAAAAACTGCTGAAAGCGCGCGAGAAAGGTGAGGTTCCAAAATCCAACGACTTGTCGGTTGTGGCGGCATATACCGGGCTTCTGATCGCCCTGCTTACAGTCGGTCAATACACCGTCGAGCATATGGGCACCGTGTTCATGGTCCTGATCGATCAGTCCGACGCATTTGCACGGCTTCTGACGGATGGGCCATCGCATGCTCCGGTTGCTGGGGTTTTGAAAAGTGCCCTACTGCCTGTTGCTTTGCTGTTCTGCCTTCCTGCCGCGGCTGTTCTGCTGAACTTGATCGCACAGCGCGCGCTGATCTTTGCCCCAAGCAAACTGAAACCAAAACTTTCGCGTATCTCGCCGATTTCGAACGCAAAGAACAAGTTCGGGCGGGGCGGGTTGTTCGAGTTTGCCAAAAGCACCACCAAACTGTTGATCTATGGCACCTGCCTTGCGCTGTTTCTGAAGGCCAATCTAACCGAGATTCTGTCTGCCAGCGCGGCGCCGGCAAAATCATCCATTCTGCTGATGATGAACCTGCTGTTTCGCTTTCTGTTCATCGTGATCGCAATCGCGCTGGCCATCGGGGTTGTCGATTTCCTTTGGCAATATGCCGAGCACATGTGCAAGAACCGTATGTCGCGCAAGGAGATCATGGATGAAACCAAGGATGCCGAGGGCGACCCCCATGTCAAACAACACCGGCGCCAGCGTGCACAGGAAATCGCAACCAACCAAATGTTGGCAGATGTTCCCGGCGCGGATGTCGTGATCGTAAACCCCACCCATTATGCCGTGGCGCTGAAATGGACACGGGTTGCGGGCAGCGCCCCGGTTTGTGTTGCCAAGGGGGTGGACGAAATCGCCGCCACCATCCGATCCGCCGCAGGAGAAGCAGGCGTTCCGATCCATTCGGACCCTCCCACAGCTCGCGCACTTCACGCGACCGTGGACATAGGTCAGGAGATCGCCGAAGAGCACTATCGTCCTGTTGCCGCCGCGATCCGGTTTGCCGAAGCGATGCGGAAACGCGCGAAGGAGCAAGTTCGATGACTCGCACGCAATTACCCGATCTGGAAAAAGTGACCGACGCAGCGTTTCAGAAGCAGTTTCAAGCGCTGCGACCGATCCTGGAGGCCGAGGCACGGATCAGGCAGCAACTTGCCAGATTGGACAGTCAACTCCATCAGGCGCGCAAAGACAGCACCAAGGTCGAAGGCTATCAGGTTTCAGGAACCGACGTTCTCTGGAATAGTTGGGAGTCCGCGACGCGGAGACAATTGAACCTGCAACTGGCACGAACCCGCGCGCAGAAACTGGCCGGAATGGAAGCTTTACGTGCTGCTTTTGGGCGAAAACAAGCCGTGGAAACATTGCGGAAGAAAGTTCAGCAGGCAAACCGAAAAGCAAAAACCAGAAAGCACTTCGGGCCATAGCTTGACCGGCCCGAAGTTTCGGGCTGACCAGTGTCAGCTGTCTTGTCGGTTTACACTCAGGATCAGCACTTTGGACACGTCGTCGCCAAATTCTTTGCGCGCCACTTCCAGCAAGGATTTCCGCAATACATCCAGGTTCCCGGATTCTGTAAAAGCCCCGTCAAAACCACCCGTGTTTGCATGGTCAAAAAGAACCTGAAGAAAGCCATCCCTGAGTTTAGGCTCGATTGCATAATAGGTTTCTGTAATTGCCGGGTTCGCCTCAAGGCTCAGCGACAGCGTTACCATGGCTTCGATCTGGTCGTCTTTCACAACGGGGACGACGAATTGCTTGGTCATTTTCAGATATTCAAAGCTTTTCGCCTCGCCCTTTTCCTTTGATTTTCCTGTTTTCTTGCCGGCCGCCTTGTCCTCTTTGACTGCTTTTTCTTCGGCAACCGCGGTTTCAGGTTTTTTCGCAGGTGCAAAAGCCAGCCCCGCGCCAATACCCGCGCCGAGTCCAACAATCAGAAAAATCACGGGAATCAATTTCGCAACCACGGTCTCACCTCAGAACGGCAAAAGGGAATCAAGAACTTGCTGACCATAGCGGGGTTGCTGGACATCCGTTATCTGCCCTCTGCCGCCATATGACACGCGCGCTGACGCGATTTTGTCATAGGTTATTTCGTTTTGCCGCGAGATGTCCTGCGGGCGGACATATCCCGTGACAAGAAGCTCTCGCAGCTCGAAGTTGACCCGCAACTCCTGGGATCCCGATATTGAAAGAATTCCGTTCGGCAACACATCCAGCACTGTTGCGGCAACACGCAGAGTCAGTTTTTCGTTTCTCCTGACGGATCCGCGGCCAGAGCTTGAGGAATCTGCCTCAATCGAAACGGCTTCATCCAAGGACGCGCCCTGGGGCAGGTTCTTTTGCACACGCTGAGGCAGGCCAAAGAGGCTGGGGATTTCAAGATTCTCGGACCCGGATCTGGATCGTCTGGTGTTGTTCGAAATTTCGGCCTTCTCGTCCAACTCGATGACAACGGTCAGGATGTCGCCTTTCTTGATCGCGCGCTGGTCGCCCAAAAGCGAATGCTGCCCGCCGCTCCACAAAGAGGACCGGTCGACGTTTCGCTGGGGTTGGGTGTGCAATGGCAAACCCGGCCACAACATTGCAACCTGTTCCGGGGAATCCTCGTTGGGTGTGAAACTTGGCGGTTTGCCCAAATGATCCATTCGACCACATGCGGACAAGACAAAAGCCGTCAGGACAAGGGTTTTTGGCAATCCGTGCATCACTGTACCTCGATTTGACCGTCCGGACGGATTCGGCCTGTTACGGTTGTTCGGGATGAAAGGTTCATGACCCGAATGCGATCCCCCGCCGCACCGCGCCCCAAGGCCCGGCCCTCTGTGGTGATCGACAAGGGTTGGCTGCTGAACACCAGCACGACCAGATCGTTTCGATCCACGATGGCAGGTGGCCCGACATCAGAGCCGCGAATTGGCCGACCGGGGTAGAGCGCCACCCGGGCCTCTTGTCCGATCAGAAGGTCAGGGTCTGAAATTGCATCCGCAACATCTGTTGGCTTCAACTCGAGATCGGCCGCAGAAATGACTTCCTTGGCCCGGATCGTGCGTGTCGGCACCACGATGTCAGCCTGGGCGGCAATTGGCGCCAGCAGCACCAGAGAAAGAACCAGATATCGCATCACCGTACCTGCGTTGTCGCGCTCATCATCTGGTCCACCGCGGTAATGACTTTGGCATTCATCTCATAGCCGCGTTGCGCTTCGATCAGCTCGGTAACTTCGCGAACGGCGTCAACCGAGCTGTCTTCCAGATATCCCTGCCGCAAAGTTCCCAGACC
This sequence comes from Ruegeria sp. YTSA144, assembly GCF_059610125.1. Classification (NCBI taxonomy): domain Bacteria; kingdom Pseudomonadati; phylum Pseudomonadota; class Alphaproteobacteria; order Rhodobacterales; family Roseobacteraceae; genus Ruegeria; species Ruegeria sp. YTSA144. The sequence goes on along the minus strand of NZ_JBXWNA010000005.1, from coordinate 198,427 downwards.
GTCTTCGCCCGGCGCACCCAGAACCGGAGAACCGGACGCTTCGGTTTCCTTGAACAGATTGCTTCCGACGGCTTCCAGCCCTTTGGCGTTCGAAAAACTGGCCAGCGTAAACTCGCCAAGCAACTGACCTTCGGGGGAATCGTCAAAATATGCATAGACCTCGCCCGACGCGTTGATCGAAACAGAACGCGCATCGTCGGGGATGGTGATTTCAGGCGAAACCGCAAACCCGTCAGAGGTAACGATCAGTCCTTCCGCCGACCGCTTCAAGCTGCCGTCGCGCGTATAAGCAGCCTGACCGCTGGGCAAGGTCACCTCCAGATATCCGCGACCTTCGATTGCAACATCCAGATCGCTCCCGGTGGCCGACAAGGCGCCTTGTTCCAATTGCACTGTCACCGCCGCCGGTCGCACACCCAGACCCAGTTGAATACCCGTGGGCAGAACCGTTCCGTCCGACGCATTCACCGTGCCGGCCCGCGCCATCTGTTGATAATGCAGGTCGGCGAACTCGGCCCGTCGGGCGTTGTAGCCGGTGGTATTCATATTCGCGAGGTTGTTCGAGATCGTCTCGACCCGCATCTGTTGTGCTGTCATCCCGGTGGCGGCAATTTTAAGGGCCCGCATGTCCAACTCTCCTCATCCAAATCAGCGCATCAACGCCTTGAGTGCTCCACGCACGCGCTCATCTTCACTCTCAAGAAAGCTTTGCCCCAGCTCATAGGCGCGCTGGATTTCCACCAAACGGGTCACTTGCTGAATCGCATTCACGTTTGACCCTTCGAGAAAGCGATGCAAAACCACCGGCTCGTCGACCGGCTCAATTGCACCGTCGGTGCGGAAACGAGTGTTTCCTTCGCGTACAAGTTCGTTCGTATCGGCGACGTTGAAAACGCCCAGCTGACCCAGAAGCTGACCATCGACACTCAGCGTTCCGTCGCTGCCGACATCGATTGACGCCGCATCAGGCGGGATGAACACAGGCGCGCCATTGGCATCGAGCACGCGCGCGCCATCCATTGAAACCAGATCGCCATCGGCATTGGGAGAAAAGCTGCCAGCCCGCGTCAGCCGGTTGCCATCCTGGGTTTCGACCATGAAGAAACCGTCGCCTTCGATGGCAAAATCAAATTGCCCGCCGGTTTGCGTCAGCACACCTTGTTGCATTGACGTATTTCGCGCCTCGGCCCGGCTCATGGAGAGGGAGGGGCTGTTCGGCATATCTCGAATGTATTCCGAGAACACCAGCCCCTGCTGGCGATAGCCGGTCGTGTTGGCATTTGCGATGTTATTCGCCACCAGGCGCATTTCATTCATCAGCCCGGACTGGCGGGACAGGGTGACATAGGCGGTGTCCATCAGCGACCTCCTGCGATCAATGGAACAAGCGTACCGGTGAAAAACGTAACAAGGGTCTGAGTCATGAACCCCATCGAGATCCAGAACACGACGACGATGGCGATCAGTTTGGGAACAAAGGTCAGCGTCATTTCCTGTATCGACGTCAGAGCCTGAAACAGACCAACGACCAGGCCTGACACCAGAGCAACTGCCAGAATCGGGACCGATGTGATGACGGCGATCCAAAGAGCCTGACGCACGATGTCATAGAAAAGACCTTCGCTCAGCATCGTATCAGACCGGCATCCGAAGGATTTCCTGATAGGCCTCGACCACCTTGTTGCGAACGATCACAGCTGTCTCAACGGCCAGTTCGGTCTGTGCCAGCGCCTGCACCAGCGCGTGCGGGTCGGCTTGCCCGACCATCGCGGTCTGCGACATCTGCTCGCTGTGTTTCAACGTGGATGCAAAGTCCTGAAAACTTGCCTTCAGCCCCTGCACCATGCCCGAGTGATCTGGGTCGGCCTGGGTTGCAGGACGGGCGCCGGCATAATTCTGCGCGGCGTTCAATGATCGAATGTCCATTCTGGCTGTCCTTTATTTTCTAAGCAGTTCCATCAATGACGACGACATTTGCCGTGTTTGATCGAACATCTTGAGGTTGGCTTCGTAACTCCGTTGCGCCTCGCGCGCGTCGGCTATTTCGATCATCAGATCGACATTCGATCCCAGATAGTGACCACTGGCATCTGCCATCGGGTGGCCGGGGTCGAAAATTCGTGTCAGGTCGCGTCGATCAAGCTTTACGCGGCCGGCTTGCACCACGTTCTGACCATCTTTTTCTATGGTCTCAAACGGCACCGTCTTGCGCCGATACCCGGGCGTATCCGCATTCGATATGTTTTCGGACACGTGGCGCAGACGGGCTGCCTGCGCACGCAGGGCGCTGGCGGATGCCGCAAGTGAGTGGGAAAAGTCGCTCATCCTCGGCCCCCTTATCCACGTCCCAGACTGGTGCGAAGGATGTTCATCGAGGATTTGTAGATCGCCAACGCGCGGTCGTGCTGTCGTTTGACCTCGACCGATTTCAGCATCTCTTCTTCAAGCGATACACCGTTGCCATTTGGATCACCCGACGGAACGGCCTGGTGCTCTGCCCAGGGCTGCGCACCTGTACCGCCGTGCAGATGACCCCGCCGCGTAGCCACCATGGTCACTTCGCGTCCCGAGGTTTCAAGTGCTGTATGGAAGGGTTCGATATCGCGCGGCTGGTAGCCCGGCGTATCCGCATTGGCCATGTTGCGCGCAATCACCGCCTGCCGTTGCCCGGCATGGGTTGCCATTGCGTACGCAGTCTTAAGGACGTTCAAGTCATAGAACATCGGGGCTTCTCCCTCGATCAATTTCAATCAAGGCTTAACCCCGATTCCTTTAGAAACCGTTTTCAGAACCCAATTGGAGAACCCAAGATGTCTGATCTCGACCCGATGCTTCTGAAACATGAATTCGATCGGATGACTTCGATCCGCCACGTCGGCCTGGTCAGTGGTGTCGCACAAGGATTGATCGAGATCAGTGGCCTCAATGAACATGCGCGAATCGGAGACCTGCTTACATTGCGGCGGCGCGCAGGGCCCGATCTGGCCGGTGAAGTGCTGCATGTCGGTGCAGACCATATCCACATGATTCCGGGGTCCGCCCCTGACGGTGTCAGCCTCGGGGACCGTGTGTACCTTGATCCCTCGCCTGGATTCGCGCCCGCAACGCACTGGCTTGGGCGCGTCATTGATCCGTTTGGCAAACCGCTGGACGGAAAACCCCTGCTGAACGGGCCACAGGATCGCGATATCATGCAAGCCCCCCCGCCTGCGGTGGCGCGCAAGCCATTGGGAAAGCGGATGGCCACTGGACTATCCGTTCTCAACACCATGCTGCCGATTGTGCGCGGTCAACGCGTTGGGTTGTTTGCGGGATCGGGTGTGGGGAAATCAACGCTGCTGTCGACGCTGGCGCGCTTCATGCAGGCTGACGTGGTTGTGGTGGCTCTTGTCGGCGAACGCGGGCGTGAAGTGAACGAATTTGTTGCCCGCGCCATAGGCCCGGAAGCCATGAAGCGCACTATCGTAGTCGCCGCGACGTCCGACCAGTCTGCATTGGCGCGCAGACGGTGCGCGTGGTCGGCCATGTCGGCGGCAGAGTTTCTGCGGGATCTGGGGCTGAACGTCCTGTTTCTGGCCGATTCGGTAACCCGTTTCGCGGAAGCGCACCGTGAAATCGCCGTTGCCATGGGCGAAGCCCCGTCGCTCCGAGGGTATCCACCCTCTGTCACCCCCCTGATTGCCAATCTGTGTGAACGCGCAGGCCCCGGCACGCAGGAGCAGGGTGATATCACCGCCGTATTCAGTGTCCTGGTTGCGGGCTCCGACATGGATGAACCAATCGCCGACATACTGCGCGGTGTGTTGGACGGGCATATCGTACTCAGCCGCGAGATTGCCGAACGCGGGCGCTTCCCGGCCATTGACCTCAGCAAATCCGTATCCCGCAGCCTTCCAGAGGCCGCGTCCGAGGCCGAGAACCAGATGATCAACGAAACCCGCAAACTTGTCGGCAGCTACGAACAATCCGAAGTCATGATAAAGGCCGGGCTGTATTCAGAAGGATCAGACCCGCTCTTGGATCAGGCCGTGCGCGTTCATGAGGAGTTGGACGCATTTTTCGGCAAACCCGATTCCGAAGGGATTGAAAACAGCTTTAACCGGCTGTCCCTGATTCTGCGCCGTGCTTCGGCCGGCCTGCCGCGATAGCGAACTCTGAACAGTTTTAAGTGTTAAGGCCACCTTAAGACCTGCGCTGCTATCCCGATAGTCGGGTGATAAAAAGGTGGTGGAGATGGGTGCGCAAACCAATGCGGCGCCAATCATCATCAAGAAGAAGCGTGTATCGGGTGGCGATGGCCATCACGGTGGCGCGTGGAAAGTCGCGTATGCCGACTTTGTGACGGCCATGATGGCCTTCTTCATGTTGATGTGGCTGCTGAACGCAACAACGGAACAGCAACGAAAAGGGTTGGCGGATTATTTCGCGCCAACAATCCCGCTGAGCCCGGAATCCGGCGGCGGAGACGGGGCGTTTGGCGGCGACAGCATGCTGTCTGAAGAAGTGCTGCTGCGGGACGGTCAGGGTGCCACGACCACACACCCGACCGAATCGCATCAGGCCCGCGGCTCGATCGGAGTGAATGCCGAGGGCGGCGGCAAAGGGAACAAGGAAGACTTCACTACGTTGGAGGCGCAACTGCTGGGGCGCACGGGTGAAAGCGAGGTCTCGGACAAGCTGCTCAAGCATATCGTCACACGGGTCACAGATGAAGGATTGGTGGTGGAACTGTTCGACACCGACGATCAGGCATTGTTCGAATCGGGCTCTGACAAACCAACCAGCTTTCTGCGGTCCCTGGCCCTGATCCTCGCCCGAGCCTCGGATCTTGTCGTCAATTCGATCGCTGTCGAAGGGCATGTCAGCGCATCTCCGGTCGTACAGGCGCGCAACACAGCCTGGGAGTTGTCCACGGCAAGGGCTCAAAAATTGCGCCAGTTGCTGCAAGACAAGGGCGTTGCGGCACAAAGGATGGATCGTGTTACGGGCCATGCCGACAGAGAACTGTTCGCCGAAAATCCCATGGCTGCGCGGAACAACAGGATCGAAGTGATCTTCCTGCGCCAGCCCTAAATGATAGAGCGTATTTTACATGTTAGCGCGCTGTTAAGGGGCAGCGCGTTACCTGTTGCATCAAAGACGGACGCAACAGAAGGGCCCACCCATGACCATTTCCTCTTCGCTCAATGCCGGTGTGGCGGCGCTGAAAGCCAATGCCAACAGGTTGGCGACGATTTCCGACAACATCGCGAACTCTTCGACCTATGGGTATAAACGGGTCGAGACGGATTTTCATTCAATGGTCACGTCGGGCCAGGGTGGCAGCTATTCGGCAGGCGGCGTGCGGACGACAAGCCAGCGCATGATTGATCAACGCGGGCCCCTGGTCACGACCAGCAACTCAACCGATCTGGCAGTTCGCGGGCGCGGCATGTTGCCTGTGCGCCCCAGTTCGCAGATCGGGAATAGCTCGAACGAGATGCTGCTGACAACAACCGGGTCATTCCGCACCAACGACGAGGGGTATTTGGTTACCGAATCCGGTCTTGTTCTTCTGGGGTGGCGGGCGGCACCTGATGGCACTATTCCACCGGTTTCGCGCGACACACCCGCCGCGCTTGAACCCATTCAGCTCAGCGTGAATCAGCTGTCGGGTTCCCCAACCACGGAAATGAAACTGCGTATGAACCTTCCGGCCACGGCGACAGATGCGGGCGCGCCGGGCGACATTCAACCTTTGTCAGTTGAGTATTTCGACAATCTCGGCAAGTCTGAAAGCGTCGATATCCAGTTGGTTCCAACTGTTCCCGCAACCGGCAGCAGCAACGAATGGACCATGGTCTTGCGTGACTCGGCCTCGGGTGGCGCGATCATCGGTGAATACACGCTGACATTCACCGACAACCGAACGGCAGGTGGCACTCTGGCCAGCGTCACAGCTGTTTCAGGCGGTGCTTATGATCCAGCAACGGGCAGTGTCATGGTCAACGTCGCCGGCGGACCGATGGAGGTAAATATTGGCCTGATCGGGGATGCAGACGGTATAACCCAATTGTCCGATACGTTCGCGCCCGTTTCGATCACACGAGATGGTTCTGCCGTTGGCACAATGACCAGCGTCCAGGTTGATGAGAACGGATATGTCTATGCGTTGTACGACACCGGCGTCAGCCGCCGAATGTATCAGATTCCGCTGGCAGATGTCCCCAATCCCAACGGTTTGACCGCGCTGGACAGCCAAACTTACGCGCCTTCCCGTGAAAGCGGTACGTTCTTTCTTTGGAATGCGGGCGAAGGCCCGACTGGGGATCTTGTTTCTTTCGCGCGTGAGGAATCCACCACGGATGTAGCGACCGAGCTGACCTCATTGATTCAGACGCAACGTGCTTACTCCTCCAGCGCCACGGTGATCCAGACGGTGGACGAGATGTTGCAGGAAACGACAAACCTGAAACGTTAATCCAGCTCTGACCCAAAGAAAGGAGCGGCCTCATGAACATGTCGACAGCACTCAATAACGCACTGGGCGGGCTGACTACGGCCAGTCGCGGGGCCGCTGTGGTGTCCGGAAACATCGCGAATGCGCTGACCCCCGGCTATGCGCGCCGGTCCCTCGAGCTTGCAACAAGCCCTATATCCGGAAATGGCGTACGCACCGTAGGCGTGATCCGGCATCAGGATCCGGTTTTGACCGCCAACAGACGTTCGTCTGATGCTGAACTCGCCTTGCGGTCGGACGTTTCAGATTTTCACGCTCGGTTCGAACAGCTGGTGGGGTCTCTTGATGACGGCCCTTCGCTGTCGACTCGTCTGTCCTCGTTGGAAAACGCCTTCATCACGGCGGCCAGTCTGCCTGACTCGATCGAACGGCTGGATCAGGTTGCGCGCTCGGCCCGCGATCTGACCAACGAGCTGAACGCAGCATCAGAAGGCGTACGCCAGGCACGCTCGGATGCTGATCGAAAAATTGGCGCTCAGATCGAAACCCTGAATCAGACTCTGAAAGATATCGAAGACCTGAACGCCAAGATTCCTGCCATTCAAAACTCTGGCGGTGACATCGGTGCCCTGCTGGACCAGCGGCATGTCCTGATCGACCAAGTCAATACCCTGATCCCGGTCAATGTCGTGCCCCGCGCCAATGATCAGGTATCCCTGTACTCGGAGGGCGGGCTGATCCTGTTGGAAGGCACGGCCTCGGAGTTCACTTTTTCCACGACCGGTGAAACAAAGCCTCACATGACCGTGGCAAATGGTCTGTTGTCCGGTCTGGAGATGAACGGCAACCCGGTGCGGACAAGCGGAGGTAACGCTCAAATCCGCGGCGGGGCACTGATGGCGCAGTTCACCATTCGCGACGATTTGGCAGTCGAGGCACAGGTTCAACTCGACACGGTTGCAAGGGACCTGATCGAACGATTTGAAACGCCCGGTTTGGATTCGACGGCTCTTGCGACAGATCCCGGTCTGTTCACCGACGACGGCAACCGATTCAATCCTGCATCTGTTGTCGGACTTGCATCACGGATCTCACTCAATTCGACGGTCGACCCTGACAATGGCGGGGACAGTTGGAAACTGCGCGCGGGTCTGGGTGCCGCAACACCGGGTGACCCCGGGCAGGCGGCTCAACTGCGCGCGTTCGGGAACATATTGAACGACGCACGCCCGGTACCCGGCGGGCTGTTCGGCACGGGAAACATGCGCGCTGCCGAGTTGACCGAGGCCCTGTTGTCGAAAGCGGGCGCACACGCCCATGCCGCGGATCAACGCAAGACTTTTGCAAACAGCTTCCAGCAGCAAATGGCGCAGATCGAGGCCGCGCAGGGCGTGGATACCGATCAGGAACTGCAACGGCTCATGCAGGTCGAACAGACCTATGCCGCGAACGCCCGTGTCATCTCGGTTGTTGACGAGCTTATGGAAACTCTTCTGAGGTTGTGACCATGAACATCACTTCTATCGGCGATTTGGCGCGAGGAATGACCTTGCGAACCCGCGCAACAGATATCAAAACCCAGATCGAAACCCTCTCTTACGAGATGTCCACCGGGCGGGTACAGGACGTCTCGGGTCGGCTTGGCGGGGATTATTCGCAAATTCTGGATCTCGACCGCAGCCTCGCCAGACTCGACGCCTTTGGCATCGCAACGTCCGAAGCCGCCCTGTTCACCGACACCATGCAACTGAGCCTGAAAACCTTCGGAGATTCGGTCGGAGACATGACCGCGTCTTTGCTGGCCTACGGAACCGCCAATCAGCCCGTCAATCATGAACAAGCGTCCCAACAGGCGAAAAACGAGCTGGACACGATGATCTCGGCACTGAACACACGCGTGGGAGGGCGCAGCCTGTTTTCCGGCACCGCCACCGATGTGTCGCCTCTGCAATCTTCGAACGATCTTTTGACGGCGCTGAAGTCGCAATTGACGGGGCTTGCGACGGTCGCTGATATCAGGCTGGCGGCAGAAAACTGGTTCAATGACCCGGCCGGTTTCGACGCCGTGATTTATCAGGGGTCAAGCAGCACACTGTCTCCGATGCAGATTTCGGAAAACGAAAGCGTCACGCTGCCGATCACGGCAACGGATCCGGCGTTCAAGGCCGCACTCAGAGATGTCGCCGTTGCGGCGCTGGCCACCGACAGCGCATTGGCACTTTCGCCCGATCAGCGCACCGCTTTGTTCACGCAGTTAGGGGTCGATCTGGCAAACGCACAGGATGCCACCGTAAAACTCCGGGCAAAAGTCGGGGCGGCCGAAGCCCGCATCGAAGAGGCTGCAACACGCAATTCCTCGGCCCGGACCAGCCTGGAATTCAGCCGGAATGAACTGATCGCGGCCGATCCTTATGAGACGGCAGCAAAACTGCAAACGGTGCAATTTCAATTGGAAAGCCTGTATTCCGTTACCGTTCGCAATGCGAACCTTTCACTGGTGAACTTTCTGAGATGAGGGCGCTGATACTTCTCCTGCTTCTTCTTCCCGGCATGGCTTGGGCAGGGACAATCCGTCTCAAGGACCTCGTGGATTTTGACGGTGTACGGGGCAACGATCTGGTGGGTTATGGCCTGGTGGTCGGCTTGAACGGAACCGGTGATGGGTTACGCAACGCGCCCTTCACCGAAGAAATCATGTCCAACATCCTCGAACGTCTTGGCGTCAACGTCACCGGTGAGGATTTCCGGCCCAAAAACGTGGCAGCGGTATTGGTCACGGCCAGCCTTCCGCCTTTTGCACGGGTGGGTGGTCAAATCGATGTAACGGTTTCAGCCATAGGCGATTCCAGCAGCCTCTTGGGGGGCACTCTGATCATGACCCCGCTGAACGCGGCCGACGGCCAAATCTATGCGGTCGCTCAGGGCACAATCCTTGCGGGCGGCGTTTCGGCTGAAGGAGAGGCAGCTTCAGTCGTGCGCGGGGTGCCAACTTCGGGCGTGATCCCATCCGGCGCGAGGGTCGAGCGTGAAATTGACTTCGACTTGTCAACTCTCACTCAGATGCGCCTCGCACTCAGAGAGCCAGACTTCACCACAGCCGCGCGCATCGAAACCGCGATAAACACCGAGTTCAACAGAGCCGTGGCGATTATGCGGGATTCCGGCACGGTTGAGCTCAACGTCGCGGCGACTCAGGCGGTTTCGACAGCCCATGCCATTGGGCGCATTGAAAACATTCTGGTTGAACCGGAATCGAAAGCGCGCGTTGTTGTCGATCAGCGCTCTGGCACCATTGTCATGGGGCAAGAGGTCCGAATTTCGCGTGTTGCGGTGTCTCAAGGCAACCTGACTCTGACGGTTCAGGAAGCACCGATTGCAGTGCAGCCCAACCCGTTCGCCAGAGGTGAAACAGTGGTCGTGCCACGGACAATCGCAGGGATCGAAGAAGAAGAGGGAACCGGCCTCGCCGAAATCCCCGAGGCCACCACGTTGTCCGAGGTTGTCGCAGGCCTGAACGCGCTTGGGGTCTCGCCTCAGGACATGATCGACATTCTGAAAACGATCAAGGCAGCAGGCGCGCTGCATGCGGAATTCATCGTCAGGTGAAGGGCACAGCCAGCCGGATGGGCGTGCTGCTGCCACGCCCGCCTCAGCTGCGGTCTATTTCGATTTCCAGCTGTCCAGCCAGCGGCGAAACCTGTTGCGCCGCTCTTCAATGGCATCACCGGCCGCATACAGGCCGTCTTCAACGTTTTCGATCATCGGATCGATCCGGGATTGCCGGAACCTGCGCCAACGCACCCATACCGCCCAAACGAACGCCGCAAAGATCGTCAGGAAGATGATATTGAACCATGGAATGATCCGCACATCCGGACCATCCACATGCTTGATGAAAATGGCGTTGGGAAAGATCGACATGAATTCATTGCGCCACCCGTAATGGGTCACGACCACCCATTTCGGGTTCTCCTTGGTCGATTTCGCATCATTGGCCTCGGTATACAGGTTCGCCGTGTCGAACTTGAAATACGGCGGCCATCCCCAGCCGGTATCCTCATTTCGGTACACGATGGGTTTTCCATTGGCCCGCACCGCCTGAATGAACTGCACATCCCGGTTGGACAGGCTGGTGGATTGATCTTCCGGCTCTGACCAGAAGATCCGGGTCCAGTCGTTCAGATCCTGCCGTTCTTCATAGGTGTTGACGATGCGCACAATGTCATGCTGGGGCAGAGAATATTGCAGGATCACGGCAATCGTGCCCCAGAAAATGATAATGAACGCCCATTTCACATAGGCCATGCCTAAACCCTCACATGTAATTCACGATGTAGATCAGCGCGCCAATCGCCACCCACGGCACGATATAGACACCCAGGATCAGTTTACGCCGAAACGAGTTGTCATACACATGCAATCCGCGTTCGACAAAGGCTTCTTTGTTGCCCGTCTTGCCCTTTTCGTCCCACCAGTTTTCCAGTTTACGCCGGCGAATGCCGCGCGAGTAGAAAGACAGCCCGACATAGGCAATCGTCTGGATCACCAGCAAGATCAGCAAAAGGCGCAATAATCCAAACATTTCAACCTTTCCTCACCGAACCCCACGGACCAACCCGAGCAATTATGTCATCGCTGACGCGATCGTCGCCGCTCATATCCGGCTCATGTCCGAACAGGGCGGCGCGGGCGCCTTGCTTGTCCACCTGATATTCGCGCGCAAGGAAGTCGGCCACATAGGCCTTCTTGCTCTCGGGCCAGCCCGAATATGTTCGGTAGAACAATTCTTTGTGGCAGATGAACATCTGGCGCGGATCCAGCGGGGCCAATTCGGACAGCAGCATGTTGACCAGATCGCGGTTCGGCGTATCGGCGGCGCGAAGCGTGTAGAAATAGGCCGGGTGGTCCGAGGTGATGCGCGGCCACGGCCCGCCGTCACTTGCCCAGCGCAGCAGTTGCGCAAGCCCGTGATAGGCCTGCGGCAGGCGATCCGCGTGGTTCCGGGCCAACCGCCGCATGTCGCTGCGATCCAACCCGGTGAGGTTGACATCGGCATCCGCCGCCGCGTCGACGGTCAGGAAATCCATCTTTTGTTGCAGGATCGCGGCCGCATCCACGCCGCGCGCCTTGACAATCGGTTCACCCAGATCGTTGTAATCCAGAAACTTGGCAATCTGGTTCCGCTGTGACGGGTCAAACGTGTACTTGATCGGCAGGTCGTCAGGCTTTTCACCCATGCAAATCGCTGCCGGGTGATCAACATCGGGAAAAAGATAAAGCCCACCGAAATGTGCCGTCCAGAAGTTTCGCTGCTCAAAATCCGTATGACGCAGGCGCACCGGGTTTCGGGTGACGTCACCGGTTTCCCTGGCGGTTTCGATCATCTTGGCGATCAGCACATCATCGAACCAGGCGTCCTCTTTGGTTTTGAACCGTTCGACCATGCCCGCCAGTTGCTGCGCCTTGCGCAGGGTGCCGCCAACCGTGTCGGCCTCGATCTCGATCTTGCGCAGGTTCAGCAGGTCACGCGGCGTGGTAAGTCTGAAGACCGAGTTCACCAGCTCTCCGGCCACCGCATCGGTGGCGGTCAGGGCGAACAGCTGCGCCTCGTTCATCTCGATGAAGTCTCGCAGAATATCGCGTGAGGTCGAGAATTTGACGTTCAGCAAAGGCGCGCGTTTCTGCTCGGTCGTCAGCAGGATGAACTGCCGGTTGACCCCGTTGGGGTTGAGGTAGAGCTCATCCTCCAGCTCAATCCCCACCTCTGGCGAATAGCCCGAGATATCGACATGGAAATCCGACAACGCCGTGGTCTTGCCCGCCAGATGCTGCAACGCACGGTTATACCGCTCGACCAGAGCCGGGCTGGAGATGTGGACGAGGTTGCCGAACATCAGGCCTTTTTCGATGAGCCGGATCATAACTGCGACACGTCAAGTTTAGTTTTCAGGAACATTTCCATATTTGATACTACTGAGCGAAGATCACTCTGAAAGAGATCTGCAGTCCTAGTGGGTTCAATAACTATGCCATCATATTCTTCAAAAGCAGCCGCCGCTATCTCATGATCCTCAGCATTGTTGGAAGGATCATCTAGGCGCAAATACCATTCCAACCCCATAAGTAGCTTTGTATGCAATTCGAATAGCTTGCTGGATTCCTCTTCTGACGGCCAACCCCAGATCGCTCTTGCCTCTAAAGAAATAGCTTCGAACTCGACTTTAATTTTTCTGGCGACATCGGTTTTTTGAACGATGTGTTCGGCGAGCTCTTGGAAATGGCCATCTTCATCCAACGACACGCCACTTTTCTCTCGCAGAACGTCCGGTATCTCGATTTGAGGAACTAGAGTCGGGCTGAGCGTTCTAAATCTCAACTCGTTAATTGCGGATTGGTATCCAATTAAAGACACCAAGAAGCGCCGTGCTAATTCGTTGTCACGTTCCCAGCGTTTTTGTGCTTTCCAAGACCTCAAACCTGCGAAACCAATGCCCGCACCAAGCAAGCTGGCAATGGTCAACGCGGCGTTTCTTATTAGATCACTCCATTCTAAAGGCGTCACCCCTTCCCCTCCAGATACCGCCGCTTGGCCTCTTCCATCCGGCCCATCTCACGCACCGCGTTCTCAATCGCCACCTCGTCGCTCTTGTCGGCATAGCGGAATTCGCTGTCGGCGTAGCGGTTGATTTCCTGGATCACCATTTCCACCGTGATCGGCTGGCGCAGGTCCTCTATCATCGCCTTCTTGGTGTCGTAGTCGCGGAACAGGAACAGGTCGGGGTTTTCCATCCATTCGTCGGGCAGTTCGAAATCCATCGCGCGGACCTTGACCGCGTCGGTGATGTTCTTGATCGCGCGGCCGGTAAAGCGCTCATCCGCCTGCTGGATCGCCTTGAGGTAGGTGCCCATCTTGGCAATCGTATCCATCTGGCCGATATCGCCGGAAACCCGGTCATAGACCTGCAACAGCGCGTCCTCATGCGGGCGGGAGTGGCTTTCGAAACTGGCGGCGACAGCCTTTTTGATTTCCTGCGCGGCATAGGCCTCGTGCTCACCCAGCGGGATGTCATGGTTGCGGCCCATCAGCAGGTGTAGGATGTCGATGTAATCCTCGCGCGTCTGTGGCCCGTCCACCAGAAACCGCGCACCCGCCCGTTGACGCAGGGCGTCGTCCACATTCTCGGGGTAGTTCGAGAACATGCCAAAGGTGCAGTTGCCGCGCACGACGGTGTTGGCGCCCGCAAAGCTCTCCATCAGCACGGCGGTGATTTCCAACTGCCCGGCTGACGATTGCCGGTCGCCGCGTTTACCCGCCAGCTGGTCGATATCGTCGATGGTGCCGAACCCGATAACCGAAGGGTCGATGATCGTGTTGATAAACGCCTTGGCATTCTGGCCCGATTTGCCCTGATAGCTGTCGATATTGTCGGTGCTCAGGTTCTGATAGCGGAACGGATAGCCCGCGTTCTGGCAATAGTCGTTGATCAGCCCCGCCATCATCTGGATCAGGGTGGTCTTGCCGGTACCCGGTTTGCCGTCGCCCATGAAGGTAAAGATGAACCCACCAAGCTCGGCAAACGGGTTCAGGCGGCGGTCGAAATCATAGGCCATCACCATCTTGGCCAGCTTCATCGCCTGATATTTGGCGATATGGTTGCCGACCACCTCGTTCGGCTTCTTGAACGTCATGGTCAGGGTGGTGGATTTGGCTTTTGAGGCCGGCTCAAACCCCCGGATCGTCAGATCGTCTGCCTCGATATGCCAGGCGGCGTTCTGGAACGGGGCCAGATGGCCTGCCGACCCTGCACGCAGGGCGGCTTTCTCCATCAGTTGTTCGGCATAGGCGCTGGTGGCCGCGATCAGACGGGCGTCGTCGGGGGCGTGTTTGGCCAGCACCTGATCCAGCTCCCACAGCGCGCCATGCAGGGCAAGCTGGCCATTGTCGGTCAGAACCTCTTCGATCTCACCGAGATCAACCGTGATTTCGCCAAGATGCGAGGACATCAGATAGGCAAGCGCGTTGCCGAACGTATGTAGCGTGATCAAAGCCTCAGCGGTCAGCAATTCCGAGAATTCGGTCTTGCGGGCGGCGGGCAGATCCCCGGCCAGATTCGCCCGCTTCAGATCGGCCAACGGGGTTTGTTCGGCAAAAGCTTCAGCCACGGCCAGCGCGATGGCAATGGCCCGACGAATGGCCTGCTGCGTTGTGGCCTGAGGTGGCGAGACCAATGCATCGCCATCATCCGACGCCTCGATCCGTTCGACCAGATGTACCCCATCCGCGCGCACCGTACGCCGCGTCACCAACCCCGGGGTCGTCGACCGAAACCGCCGTGCCGTTGACACACCCGGAGAGCGTTCGACGGCGGCCTCAAGGGGTTTGGCAATCCGCGGTGCATGCTCGAACCCGTTCAGCAAGGCGGTTGCTGCGGGATAATGCTTGCGAATGTCGTCTTCGCGCAATTCCATCTGATCTGACGTCAAACTCATCTCAAAAACCGCCCTTGCTTCATCTTTTCAAAAATACTCCCGCCGGAGGCGAAAAATTCAATATCTCAACACCTGCCCGGTCTTGCTGACGACGAACTTGCGCACATCGGCAAAACCCGGCGGGTTGCGCTCGGCCAGTACCTGAAACGGACGCTGGGGCAGGATGATCGAGCGCTGAGTGCGCGTGGCCCCGGTCTCGGCCCCCTGCCCGCCGAACGGGTCCAGCGCAAAAATCTCGCGCTCGACGGTCGAGAACCACCCGGAGCGCTCTTCGATCACCTCTTCGCTTTCCAGTTCTTCGGTGGTCCAGGCCAGTGCCCAATCCTGACCTTGCGGAGATTGCGCGTCCTCCAGCACCTGCCGCAGGGGGCCGGATTGCTCGGTATAGGCCGAGGAATACATCGGACCCACATGGATGCGGCGCAGGTGTTTGGGATGCAGGTCGTCGAAATCCTGATCGAAGCCTTTGGCAATCGTCACCAGTTTCAACCCACCCAGCGCTTGCGCCATCAGATGCGCCTGAACCTCGGGCCAGCGGCGCTGATCCTTGGGCAGGGCCGTTTTGCCGCTGTCCTCAAGCTGCATCAGATAGATGACGGGCAGGTTGATCTGGCTGTCATAGACCGCCCAGTGGATCAGGAATTTGCGTCGGTCCCCCTCATTTCCGATCCAGTGGCACTCGGGATCATTACGGGCCCAGAACAGCTGACCTTTCAGCAATTCCTCATAATAGAGCCTTTGGGACAGCGCAAATTGCAGCTTGGTGGGAATTTCCTGATCGCCGATGATCGTTCGCACCATGTCGGTTTTCAGGTCGTCTTCCGAGGGCATGTTTGCCAGATGCACCTGCGCCTGCTGTGCGTCATTGGCCATGGTCAGCAGCTCGGCCGCCACCGGAAACCCGCTGTCACGTTTGTCCATGGCGAGGCTGCCAAAGAACCGCCCCGTATCGCGCCCGACCAGCAGATACTTCATGGAGAGCGCGCGGAAGGTGTAGAGCAGCCCCGAGAGGTAGCGCGACACGATCCGCACCTCTTGTTTCGAAATCGCGCCCTCCGCCTCCATTGTCGCGGCCACGCGCAGGAGGTGGACGGTGATCACCTCGAATTTACGGAAATAGCGGCGCGAGGCGAAGGTGTCGGTCAGGCCGACATGGTCTTGGGTGGGGTCAGAGTTAATCATCGAACTATGTCCAAGTCCTTCCCGTTTTTATCGACGTGAAACCACCATCTGAAGAAGGGTGCTGAGCGTCCACTCAGAACCGCATTCGGGTTAAGTCCGGAAAATCGAAGAAAACGATGACCTCTTGCACTATCCCAACTAAGCCAGCACGCCATTCTGGCAAACCACGCCCAAAGTACTACTAACAGAAACATCTGAACTACTTGTGGATATGCGGGAACCTCATCAATGACATCCAATTGCGCTAGGACTTGTGGCACCTTAAGCGGCCCGTAGCCGACGACAAAAATTACGAGTTGCTGGTGAGCGAAACGCACTTAACCCCCGTACAAATTCTTATCATGTTTCTCGACAATCGAGGCAAACCGGCGGGCAAAGCGTTCGTCCGCCTTGGCCTTTTTCTCAAGCACGTCGCGGGCAAAGACCATGTGGTCCTCGTGCGCCTCAAGCATGTCGGCCATCTTCTGGTTGGTCGCGGTGCCGATGGCGGCCATCGCCGTCTGTGCCTCTTGGTCCGTCTGTACACCGATCTCGTTGATGCGGTGGGCCACGTCCTGCTGCTGCGCGGTTTTCAGCGATTTGGTCAGGGCGTCATACAGCACCACGCGCTGTTGCGTGTCTGTTTGCAGCTTGTTGATCAGAACCATCTGCGTCGCCGCCTGGTTTTGTAGGGAATCGACCCAGGTCTTGCCCTTTTCGATATAGCGTTCCAGCGTTTGGGACTTGGCCAATTTGACCTGTTCTTCCTGAACCTTGGCGTTGTATTGCTTGTTCAGCTCGGCCAGTTCGGTTTCCAGCTGGGTGCGCGCGGCGGCGTCCTGTTCGACGCTGATCTTGTTTTCCAGCGTGATGATCGTCGGATCCATGCCTTGAATTTCGGCGCGCAACGCCTCCAACTCGGCCACGGTCGCCTCACGGTCGTCCAGCGTGACGGTCAGGTTGTCCTCGACCTTCACGCGCTGTTCTTCCAGCACGGCCAACTGCCCTTGCAGCAGCTTCACGATCACGTCGGATTTGGCGATCAGGTCCTGAAGCTTGTCATCGATATTGGCGGAGCGCATCCGCTCCTGCCGCATCGACTCGGATTTACCTTTCGAGAAGATGCCGACAAACGACTCCCACCCGGTTTTCGAACGCATCTCGTCAAAATCTTTGGAAAAGGCGCTGGTGACGTCGTCCAGCCCCATGATCAGCTCGGCGATATTGGCATTCATCACCTCGGTATGGGCGTGCACATCTTCGAGCGTGGCGTTTTCGATGTCGATATCCGCCTCGGCGGTGCCGATCTTGGCGCGGGCCGCTTCAATGCGCGAAGTCAGCCCTTCGATCTGAGACTGGCTTTCACGCACTTTGGCTTGAGTCTCTTCTATCAACGCTTCGAATTGCTGGTTCGACATCTCTGCTGTCCTCTTTTTCTTTAATTACCCAATAAGATAGGGAATGTTACACCGATTTACATCCCCTGGGCCTCAAAATTCACCCAGACTTTGACAAACTCCTTTGCAAAAGGAAAGGCGAGACCGCCGAATGAAAGAAACAGATATCGAGTGACTTCATTAGATTAACTTGTTAAGTAAATTTTTGATCAAATCTGGATTGATTCCACATCCAGAGTGGCCATAGACAATTGAGACATCACCTGATTGGGTGCGCGCAACCCAATTCACGCCGGAGGCTTATCATGCTGGACGCAACGACCGATCTGAAGTCAATCCTGAAGAACCCCGAATTGCTTGTAACCAAAGCCTATATCGGCGGTCAGTGGGTAGACGGTGACAATGGCACGTTCAAAGTCACAAACCCCGCTCGGGGCGATGTGGTCGCCGAGGTGGCAGACGTCAGCCGTGCTCAGGTCGCCGGAGCAATCGCACAGGCTGAAGCCGCGCAGAAAGAATGGGCAAAGCTGACCGGCAAGGAACGTGCAGCCATCCTGCGGCGCTGGTTCGATCTGATGATGGAAAACGCCGAGGACCTGGGCAAGATCCTGACCGCTGAACAGGGCAAGCCCCTGGCAGAGGCCATCGGTGAGATCGGCTATGGCGCGTCTTTCATCGAGTTCTTCGGTGAAGAGGCCAAGCGTGTCTATGGCGAGACCATTCCCGGCCATCAGCGCGACAAGCGGATCATGGTGATGAAACAGCCAATCGGCGTTGCGGCCTCGATCACGCCCTGGAATTTTCCCAATGCCATGATCACCCGCAAGGCAGGCCCGGCTTTGGCCGCCGGCTGCGCCTTTGTGGCGCGTCCGGCCACCGAAACGCCCCTGTCGGCGCTGGTACTTGCGCTGCTGGCGGAACAGGCCGGCGTGCCTGCGGGTGTGTTCAACGTGGTGCCCTCATCCCGGGCCAGTGAGATCGGCAAGGAGTTCTGCGAAAACCCCGGCGTGCGAAAGCTGACCTTTACCGGCTCGACCGAAGTGGGGCGCATCCTGCTGCGGCAGGCGGCCGATCAGGTCATGAAGTGTTCGATGGAGCTGGGCGGCAACGCGCCGTTCATCGTGTTCGACGATGCCGATCTGGATGCCGCCGTCGAAGGCGCGATGCTGTGCAAATTCCGCAACAACGGTCAGACCTGCGTCTGCGCGAACAGAATTTATGTGCAGGCCGGTGTCTATGACGCGTTCGCGGCCAAACTGAAAGCGGCAGTGGAAGCGCTGAAAATCGGCGACGGTTTAACCGAAGGCACCACCACCGGCCCGCTGATCAATGCCGACGCGGTCGCCAAAGTCGAAGAACATATCAAGGACGTGACCGACAAGGGCGGCGCGGTTCTGACAGGCGGCCTGCCCCATGATCTGGGCGGCACGTTCTTCCAGCCAACCATCGTGACCGGCGTGACTCAGGACATGCTGGTGGCGCAGGACGAAACCTTCGGCCCGCTGGCCCCGCTGTTCAAGTTCGAAGACGAAGACGACGTGATCGCCATGGCCAATGACACGATTTTTGGTCTGGCCTCGTATTTCTATGCCAAGGACCTGAGCCGCGTCTACAAGGTGGCCGAGGCGCTGGAATACGGCATCGTCGGCGTGAACACCGGCATCATCTCGACCGAGCTGGGCCCGTTCGGCGGCGTCAAGCAATCCGGTCTGGGCCGCGAAGGCAGCCATCACGGCATGGAAGACTATCTGGAGATGAAATACGTCTGCATGTCGGTCTGATCCAATACGGTCTCTGTCCCATTGCGGCGGGCAGAGACCCCGCATCCGGAAACGCGATCGCGTCGTTGTAAAAACAAGTGTATAGCGGCGGCCCAGTCGACGGTGACACGGCTAGTCTGCGGATTTGTCGCGGATTTGTTCGATTGCGCGGGCCGCGAACTTTCCCTGCAACGAACCGTCCACCATCGCTTCCAGCGCGGGCAATGCAGACGACGCCGCGCCACCTATTTTCCCCAATGCAATTGCTGCCTCTTTCCGGACAAACACCGACGGGCTTTCAAGAAGCGCGATCAATTCCGGCACCGCTGGCTCTGCCTCGGGACCAAACAGGGCCAGTGATTGGGCTGCCGTCCTCTGATCTTTGGCATCCCCCCGTGACAGGTCCGCCCTTAGACTTGCTATGGTTTTTTCCGGAGGCAACGCCGCCAGACGCAGCCCGTCGTTCAGCCGGGCATTCAGATGCTGGTTCTCACCGACCCAGTGGATGATAAAAAGGAAATTCTGAACAGCGTCCTGTATGACACCGGCATGCTTGCCCTTTTGCCATCGGTCGATGATGGCCCTGCCCGCACGGCGATCACCATTCAGGGCCAGAACCGAGGCTGCAAATGGCATCAGCTCGGTTGCCTGAGGGTTTCTGTTCAACTCTTTCTCGATCACATCTGCTGCGCCCGTCAGGTCATTCAATGCGTACAGAGCCGCCGCTTCAAACAGCGCGTAGTGGCTGGGATAATTGGGATCCAGCCGGGTCGCGGCCTGCACAAAGGCCAATCCTTCCTCGGGCTCACCCGCTGCAATCAGCGCCCATCCCATCGTCAGATGCGCCTCGGGGTCGCTGGGTTGCAGCGCAATGGCTTTCGCTGCTTCTCGTCTGGCGTCTTCCGTCCCCCGGCCTACCCCTTCGGTACTGTTCCAATCCGGAAGACTGAGACTGACAATAGCCCGGATGACGTGCACCAGGGCGGTGTCCTGCTCTATCACATCCCGGTAATACTTGAAAAACAGGCCAATGTGCATTTGCGCGCCTGACCCTGCGAACCCATTCCAATGATGGAATATGTGCGGTCGCAAATGCGCCAGGGCAAGCGTCGCCCAAGCACGCCCATAATCCGGGTCCAGTTCTACGGCCTTTTCAAAATGGGGAATTGCCGCAAGGTTGTCCTGTTCGTTGAACTGCGAATACAACTCCCACCCGCGTTGGAAGGCTTCGCGTGCTGCAATGGTCTGGGTTTCCACGCTTTCGATGGCCTGCCGGCTTTGAGGGTCGAGTGGAAGATCCAGCTCCTGAGCAATTGCGAGAACAATGGTTTTCTGTACCTCAAAGATGTCATCAATCGCACCATCGAGTCTTTCGGCCCAGATCAATCGCCCGTTCAATGTGTCGGTCAGGCGAATATTGATCCGGAAATCTTCATCCGCACGTCGCACGCTGCCGTCAACGACGTAACGAACCCCGAGTTCTTCGGCGAAACGTGCGACGTCGATGCTTCTGTCGCGGTATGCGAAGGATGAGTTGCCCGCGATGACGAACAATCCGGATATGCTGGACAAGTCCGTGATCAAATCCTCAGAGATACCGTTGATCAGCATGTCCTTGGACGCGTCATCGGTGTAATTCGCAATCGGCAACACTGCGATAGAAGGTAGATCCGGCAAGGGGTAAACCATCTGCGCCTCTGAGGCACGCAATTGGCCAGCCTTCCACGGTTTCGTCAGAAAAAGCCCAACGGCCGCCAACATCACCAGCAGAGCCGCCAGTGGCAGCCAGCGGGATTTCCTCTTCGTGCGGCTTTTTCGCGGGGAAGGCAAAGTTTCCGCTTCCACGCGAAAGGCCTGAACCGGGTCTGCGATGTTCTTGACGTTCTGTGGCCCGATCGGGGCAAAACCATAGGGCACTTTGTTGCGCGCATAATCGACGATGGATTGTGAAACAATGATACCACCTGGATCTGCCAGTGCCTCGAGCCGCGCGGCAACGTTCACCCCGTCGCCAAGGATGTCACCCGCGTTCGAAACCACATCGCCGACATTCAGGCCGATCCGAAACGTGATGACGCTATCCTGATCGGTTCCCGCATTTCTCTTTGCAAGCTCGGCCTGAATTTCCACGGCGGCATGAACCGCATCGACGGCGCTGCGAAATTCGATCACAAAGCTGTCTCCAGCAGTGTTCGCGATACGTCCTGAATGCCGGGCGATCGCCGGCTCTATGACTTCGCTGCGGATCAGGCGAAGTCTTGCGATGGTACCTTCTTCGTCCAGACCAACCAATCTTGAGTAGCCGGCGATGTCGGCTGCCAGGATAGCTGCTAGTCGACGTTTTGGTCGGCTTTCCATAATACCCAAGACTATCAGGCGGATAATTTGCTGGGAACCAATTTTCGCGCACGCCCAAAACACAACGCCCCGCGTCTGGAGCAACGCGGGGCGTGTGATGCGGCAGCCCGGGAGGAGTGGACTGCCGCGGGATAGTCAGAAGCCTCAGTTCACGGCTTTGGCGTCCACCACATCCTTTTCGATGGCTTTGGCCGAGGTGATCTCGATCCGGCGCGGTTTCAGGGCCTCTGGAACCTCGCGCTTCAGTTCGATGTTCAGCATACCGTTTTCGTGGCTC
Organism: Ruegeria sp. YTSA144; assembly: GCF_059610125.1. NCBI lineage: Bacteria > Pseudomonadati > Pseudomonadota > Alphaproteobacteria > Rhodobacterales > Roseobacteraceae > Ruegeria > Ruegeria sp. YTSA144. Next base: position 176,545 of record NZ_JBXWNA010000005.1, on the reverse strand, counting down.
GCACCGGTGACGCGGACATGATCCGCCAGGGCAAACCGACGCTCGAACGCGCGGGTGGCGATGCCACGGTGCAGATAGGTGCGCTCTTTGTCTTCAGCGGCTTTCTTGCCTGACACGACAAGTGAATTCTCTTTCACTTCTACGGTCAGGTCGTTTTCCGAAAAACCGGCAACGGCCACCGAAATTCGGTAGGTGTCGACATCGGTTTTTTCGATGTTGTAAGGTGGATAGCTGGGCTGGGCGCCATCGTTGGTCAGAACGCGATCCATCATGTCGGCGATCTGGTCAAAGCCAATGGTGGCGCGGTGCAGCGGTGCAAAATCAAACGTACGCATGTGTCATATCCTCATTCTTGAGCGATTTGTGATCAGTGCCCTCGCATCGGACGGGCAATGCCAAACACCGGACCCCGTTCAGGCGGTCCGATACTGATCACATGGGTAGCGATTTCGCCGAGTTCAACCCCCGCCGGAACGGATGAATTTGGCACCGGATTCTGACTTGCCGGACCCGACCTGCAACCGTCGGATCGACGCCTTGGGCCGAGGTGCGTCGCGCCGCATGATGGCCTTGAGTTCTGCGACTATCCCGTCAAGCTCCATACCAAACCCCACCTTTCTGCGGCCGTTTGTCCCTACCGCCGAAACCACGGACAGGATCTGCCAGCGCGCACCGTTTTTCGCCAGAATTGCAGACCCGGAAGACCCGAACGTAATGTCGCAATCAAAGGTGATCAGCCCCTGCCTGCGGTCGATGATACGGCACGACCGTTCTCGGGTGATCGCCTCGGACCGGCCCCGCCCATACGAGGCAATGCTGATCTCGTTGCCCGGAACACGGCCGCTGTGCAGCGCAAAGGGGTCGGCGACCGAATACGGAATAGGCTCGTTCAGCCGCATCAGTGCGACGTCCAACTGGACACCTTCGTGCGAAAGCGGGTTCTGCGAACCATAGCCGGGATGAACCGCGATTTGCGTGACCTGACGTTCGGCCAAGGCGTTGCCGTTGCTGAGACCTGCACGAAACGTGATGTCTTCGGGCACGTAAGTCTTCCCGGTACGACGATCCACCGCACAATGGGCCGCGGTCAGTACCATGTCCTGCGCGATCAACGTGCCGGTGCAATACGAGGCGTCGCGGACATCCAGCCGTCCGACAGCCTCCCAACCCAAAAGATCCTCTCGGTCGGTCAGCATACGCTTGTTGGATTGCGCATGCGGTGCTGTCGCCAGGACGCTCAGGCCCAACAACAGGCTCCAGAAGACTCTCATCATGGTCGAATGAACCTTGCGCCTATGTTCTTGTTCGCTCCCGATCCGGACGAGGAAAGCCCAAATCCCCGCCCCGCAGAAAGTTCGTCGCGCAGCAATTGCAGCGAATGCTCAACCGCGGTTCCGATTGCAACACTCTGGCCGTCCATGCTGGCCTTGGCCGCTACCACCGATACGATCTGAGGGCGCGCACCCGCGAAAGAAAAAACCGGTGCCCCCGAAGACCCGAAATCAACATCGCAGGACATGACCAAAACCCCGGCCTGCCGGTTCATGACCGAGCAGACCTGTTGCAGAGACGGAGCTTCTGACCGGTCATGCGCATAAGACACGACGCCGACTTCAGCGCCACGTTTGGGCTGATCGCCCGACTCAAATGGAATGACGGCTGTATTGCGGATCGGCTGCCACAGCTCGATCAAGGCCACGTCCGCGCTTACCCGGTCGGCCGTTGAATCGACGCCATATTGGTAATCCGGATGGATCACAGCCTGGCGCGCGGTCCGATAGGCCAACGCACGTCCCAAACGCCACCCGGCCAGAAACTCGATATCCGCAGGGTTGATCCGTTGACCGGATCTCTTGTCGAACAGGCAATGCGCCGCAGTCAGTACAAGGGTCGGCGACACCAGCGTTCCGGTGCAAAACCCTGCCCCGGCGATATCCAACCGCCCGACAGCCATCCACTCGCGCCCGGAATCCGACGTATCCAGGCTTTCCAGCCCGGTGTCCTGCGCCGTGGCCGCCAATGGCAAGACACAGAGCACGATCGCCTTGATCCAGTTGCGCACGCGGTTCTCCGAGACTCACTTCGAAGCTTTTGTCCTACGTGCCGCGTTGGGCGAAAATAGGGCGGTCAGGCACCAAAGGAATTTCCCTGGAAAATGATGCGCGCTGGCATCAGCACGATTCACCGCAAGACAGGAACGGCGTTGCCTGTTCTGTGCAAGGCCGGTGGCTTTGGCCCGCCCGTCGCCCAGTCCAGCAACTCTACCGTATGAACAATCGGCAGTTGCGTAGCAGAACCGATCTGCATCATGCACCCGATATTGCCGGCGGCAATGATATCAGGCTTTTTCGCCTCAAGTGTTCTGACTTTTCGCTGTTTCAACTGGCCCGATATTTCCGGCTGCATCAGGTTGTACGTTCCCGCGCTACCGCAGCACAAATGACTGTCGGCGGGTTCGACAACCGAGAAACCCGCGTGTTTCAGCAAATCTTTGGGATAGGATTTGATCTTCTGCCCATGCTGCAACGAACAGGCCGCATGGTAGGCGACGGTCAGGTTTTGGTTTTCCCCCGTCGGCAGATCCAACTTGATCAGAAGTTCAATGATATCCATGGCGATTGCAGACACACGCGCCGCATCTTCGGCTAGCGGGTCATTGCGAAACATGTGTCCGTAATCTTTCACGGTGGTGCCACAGCCGGAGGTATTGATGACTATGGCGTCCAACCCACCACCGTCCATTTCCCGTTTCCAGGCTCTGATATTGGCTTTTGCCGCCATATGACTGTCTTGCACCTTGCCCATGTGATGGGTCAAAGCTCCGCAACACCCGGCACCATCGGCGATCACGACCTCGCACCCCAATCGAGTCAGCAGGCGGATCGTGGCGTCATTGATATCGGTGTTCAGCGCCCTTTGCGCGCAGCCCGTCATCAGCGCCACCCGCATTTTTCGTTCGCCGCCGGGCACAAAACTCTGCGGATCATCGTTGCGGCTGACAGGCGGGATATGCTTGGGCGCCATGTCCAACATCGCGCGCAGCCGGGCATCAGGCATCAGGAACCGGAAAGGGCGGCCCAGCCTGGCCCCGATCAGGGCCCAACGGAATCGCATGGGATAGGGCAGGATCTGCGCCAGAACCCAGCGCAACGCACGATCCGTCAGCGGGCGCTTGTAGTTTGCCTCGATGTATTCGCGCGCATGATCGACCAGATGCATATAGTGCACGCCTGACGGGCAGGTGGTCATGCAGGCCAGACAGGACAGGCAGCGGTCGATGTGCTTTACCGTCTTTTCGTCGGGCACACGCTCGTTTTCCAGCATGTCCTTGATCAGGGAGATGCGCCCACGCGGACTGTCGAGCTCATCTCCCAGCACCTGATATGTCGGGCACGTGGCCGTGCAAAATCCGCAATGGACGCAGTTGCGCAGAATCTCGTTCGAGCGCTGGATGGCCGGGTCCAGCAATTGCTTTTCCGTGAATTTTGTCTGCATCGCCCTATCCCATCAGTCCTGGGTTGAACAAACCGCGCGGATCAAATTTCGCACGCAAGCCCTTTGTCAGAGCCGATATTGATGTGGGTTCCGGATGAAATCGCCCCAGTTTTCTGATTGTTTCGCAGTCGGATCGTACCAAAGTGGCATGACCTGAAAACGCACCAAGCCGGGCACGCACATCCGTGCCGGCCGGGACCCGCAGCCAGACAAGACCACCGCCCCAGTCAAACAGCGCTTGATCCGCTTCGGCGCGCGCCGAAATCTCCGCCGCGTCACCCGGTTTTACCGAAAGCCTCCAGACGTCCCCCTCCTTGCCCTGAAATGGGTGAACGTCACGTATTCCAGCCCAAAGCGCGTCGGACTTGCTTTCCTCAGCAACGTCCCCAAAACCTTCCAACTCAGCTGTCAATCTGCTTGTCCGATATGCAACCGAATCCACAAAACCTTCGACCCTAATCAAGGCTTTTTGAAGACTTGGGTCATAGGCCGCGCCCGTCACCTCAAATGGAGATTTCAGTGCTGCCGAAAGAACCCGCACAGCAACGCCGATGTCTGAGACTGCAACGGAAAGGGTTGAACTTCGCTCCGGCTTGGGCAGCACCTTCAACGACACCTCGGTCAGAACGCCCAAAGTGCCCCAAGACCCACCCATTAGCTTGACCAGATCGTAGCCGGTGACGTTCTTCATCACCCGCCCGCCGTTCCTGATCACCTGCCCGCGCCCGTCGACGAAGCGCACTCCTAAAAGATAATCCCGGCACGCCCCGGCCTGAATCCGCCGCGGGCCCGAGATGTTGGCCGCCACAACACCGCCAATCGTCGGCTCACCCCGGGTCTCCAGCAAACCCCGGTGATCCATCGGTTCAAAGGCCAGTTGTTGCCCTTCCCCATCCAACGCCGCCTCAATCTCAGCCAGCGGTGTACCCGCCTTTGCCACAAGTGTCAGCGCCCCGGGTTCATAGAGGGTAATACCGCTCAGCCCGGATACCTTCAGTTCGGGCTCCCTCCCGGTCACACCGCGCGTACCACCTCCGGCAATCCGCACCGGACCGCTCAGCCCGGCCACAAGTTCGGCCAATTCAGCTTCCGTCTCAGGTCTCATTTGCTTCATCTTTTCCAAAATACTCCGGGGGCAAGGGGGCAGAGCCCCCTTGCTCCGCCGCAATGCGCCGCGCCCGAGACACATCCAAAGGGAAAACTTTCGCAGGATTCAGCAGCCACTTGGGGTCGAACACATCTTTGACCGCCATCTGCGCCTCAAGATCGACAGGGGCATATTGATGCGACATGAGATCCCTCTTCTCGATGCCCACGCCATGCTCACCGGTCAGACAACCGCCTTCGTCCACGCATAGTTTCAGAATTTCGGCCCCGAATGCCTCGCATTTTTCCAGATCACCCGGTTTGTTGGCATCGAAAAGGATCAACGGATGCATGTTCCCGTCTCCTGCGTGAAAAACGTTCCCGACAGGCAGACCGAATTCTTCACTCAATTCGCCGATGCGGCGCAGCACCGTCGGCAGGGCCGACACCGGGATCGTACCGTCCAGGCACATGTAATCGTTCAACTGCCCCATGGCGCCGAAGGCCGATTTCCGACCAAGCCAGATTTTTGCGCTTTCTTCGGCTGACTGGCTTTCTCGCAGTTCGACCGGGTTGTGGCGTTTGGCGATCTCGATGATTTTCGATAGCTGATGGTCGATTTCCGCTTCCGACCCTTCCACTTCGACAATCAACAGCGCATGGCAGTCGGGGTATCCGGCATGCGCAAAGTTTTCGCATGCTTTTATGCACAGCGTGTCCATGAACTCGATCGCAACCGGCAGAATACCCGATTTGATAATGTCCGAGACACACCGGCCCGCCACTTCGTTGTCGTCGAACCCCATCAGAACCGGCCGCGCGCCTTCGGGTCTGCGCAGAACGCGCAGTGTCGCTTCGGTCACCACGCCCAACTGACCTTCCGAGCCGCAAATGACGCCCAACAGGTCCAGCCCGGGCGCATCCAGATGCGCGCCGCCGATCTCGACGACACTGCCATCCATCATCACCATGGTCACGCCCAGAAGGTTGTTCGTTGTCACACCATATTTCAGGCAATGGGCACCACCTGAATTCATCGCGATATTGCCGGCGATGGCACAGGCCAGTTGCGAAGACGGATCCGGCGCATAGAAGAAGTCTTCTTCCTCGACCGCACCGGTGACGCTCAGATTTGTGCGCCCCGTCTGCACCCTGATGAAACGGTTGTCATAGTCAACTTCCAGCACCTCATTCATCCGCGCGACGCCCAGAATGACGCAATCGGCCGTCGGCAACGCCCCGCCGGCCAGCGACGTACCCGCACCGCGCGGCACGACCGGCACGCCTTCTTCATGGCAAATGCGCAAAACGTCCGAGACTTCCTGCGTGCTCGACGGCAGCACGGCCAGCATCGGAGGGCATTTGTAAGCCGTCAGGGCATCGCATTCATAGGCTCGGGTTTCAACCGGATCATGGATAATTGCCGTATCTGGCAGAACCCGCGACAGCCGCGAAACGATCGCGCCTTTCCGGTTCAGTACGTCCGGGCTTGGCTTTGGCATTTCCATGGCGTCCCTCCCTTTGGTAAAATAATATTACCAATTTACCGCACTGGCAAGTTCCGATCTCCGGTCGTACTGTCGCGCCATGACCTGGATCGAACGTGCCGCCCTGTTTTCCCCTCTGGATTATGCTGCCATGGCAATATTGCTGGGTGCGTGGCTGTGGATCGGATGGAAGATCGAACACCCGTCACCACAAAAGCCGTCCGTCGCCCTTGTGATGGATGGCTACCGCCGCGGCTGGATGCACGAGATGGTGACGCGCCAGCCACGCATGTTCGACGCTCAGGTCGTGGCCGCCATGCGTCAAGGCAGTACCTTTTTCGCCTCAACCACGATGATTGCCATCGGGGGCGGTCTGGCCCTGTTGGGCAATACCGAGCGGCTGGCCGGAGTGGCTACGGATCTTGCCATCGGCAGCGCTCCGGCGATGGTTTGGGAAATCAAGATTCTTGTCGTCGTCCTGCTGCTGGCCAATGCTTTTCTGAAATACGTCTGGGCACATCGTCTTTTTGGCTACTGCGCCGTGTTGATGGCCTCGGTCCCCAACGACCCCGAAGACCCGAACGCCTATCCTCGGGCCGGTCAGGCGGCCGAGATCTGCGTGACCGCCGCCCGAAGCTTCAACCGTGGTCTCCGCGCCACCTATTTCGCCCTTGCTTCGCTGGCATGGTTTCTTGGGCCGATGGCATTGGTGTTGGGCACGATGATCACATTCGGTGTCCTGTATCGCCGCGAGTTTGCATCGCAGTCCCGCGCGATCCTCATGGCCCAAACCTCAAACACAGAGACGTGATCCCCATGCGCCGCGTTAAACCGTACGTTCGATCCATGCGATATGTGATTCTCAGTGCCCTTCTGGCTGCCCCTGCCCTTGCCGACCCGCCGACAATCGAGCAGGTCCGCGCCAGTGCCACAGGTGACACATGGCGGTTCGACGTGACGATCCGGCATCCCGATACAGGCTGGGATCATTACGCCGACGGATGGCGCGTTTTGGACATGGACGGGAATGAGCTGGGAATGCGTGTGCTGCACCATCCGCATGAGACCGAGCAGCCTTTTACACGCTCGCTTGGTGGCGTGGTCATTCCGGAAAGCGTTTCGCAGGTGCAGATTCAGGCGCGGTGCAATGTGGATGGCTGGAATGAAGACACCACATTGGTCAAATTGGACTGACCTTCAGAATATCCCCATGGCAAGACCCGCACCCAGCGCGGAACCGATCTCGCGACACCGATCCAGTTGATCTTCCGGAATGGCTTTCCGGGCCAGAATGGCCTCGGGCGTTTGTGCTTGGGTGCAGATGATCAACGGAGGCTGAACCTCTTTCAACCGCCAGCCAGTGGCAATCCGGGCAATCTGGCGGGCGGCATTCTGTCCGTCCGATCCGGCGCAAATCATCTGCGCATAAGGGCGACCTTCGATCTTTCCCAGCACCGGGTAATAGCAGCGGTCGAAAAATTCCTTCATCAGGCCCGAAATCGCCGCCAGATTTTCTGGCGCGCAGAAGATGTAGCCGTCGGCGGCCAGTACATCTTCAGGCCCGGCCTGATCCGCGGGAACGAGTTTCGTGTCCGCCTCACCCCGCGCTGCTTCAGCCGCCGCTTCGGCCATCTGCCGGGCACCGCCTGTGCGCGAGTGGTAAACGATCAGAAGCTGCGCCATGTCAGACCCGGTGATAGGGACCGCCCGACAGAATGGTCGCGGCCCGATACAGTTGCTCGGCCAGCATCACACGGACCAGCATATGAGGCCAGACCATCGACCCGAACGAGAGGGAAAAGTCGGCTTCTGCCCGCAAAGCAGGGTCTATTCCGTCGGCCCCGCCGATGATCAGCGCCAGATCCTGCCGCCCCGCATCGCGCCAACCACCCAGTTTCCTGGCAAAATCGGGCGAAGACATCACGCGCCCGCGCTCGTCCAGCGTACAGATCACCGCGCCCTTGGGCAGCGCCTTGCGCAGCAACGCGGCTTCGGCCCCCATGCCTGCGTTTTTCTTGTCTTCAACCTCGATCACCTTCGCAGGACCAAGACCCAGGCCACGGCCGGTCCGGTCAAAGCGGGTCAGGTAATCATCAAGCAGGGATTTCTCCGGTCCGGCGCGCAATCGCCCGACCGCAACTATGCTGATACGCATATCTCTCTCGCCTCCGGCCCCTCAATACGGGCCGGGATGGCGCCTCAGTTCGCCGAGGCGCTGCCGCCCTGAGGCAGCCACATCTTTTCCAGCTGGTAGAATTCGCGCACTTCGGGGCGGAAGATATGGACGATCACGTCGCCCGTATCGATCAGCACCCAGTCGCCGGCATCCTTGCCTTCGACCTTCGAGGTGAAACCGAATTCCTGCTTGATGCGATCCGTCAGCTTTTCCGCCATGGCCGAGACCTGACGGGTCGACCGACCCGAAGCAATCACCATGTGATCCGCGACAGACGACTTGCCTTGCAGGTTGATCTGCACGACGTCTTCGGCCTTGTCATCGGAAAGTGAGGAAAGGATACGCTCAAGCAGCTTGTCGCTGATTGACTGAGAGCGGGCCATTACACCGGCCCCGTCTTCGGCGGGCAAACCCGCCTGTGTATGTAGAGACAGGACATAGTCCTCCTTTGCTGCGCGCCGCCAAACCCCGGCGCCGGGGTACTAATAAGGTAACAAGGGGAATGCAACATTTCAATGAAAGCGCGTCCGGCCCCGTCCACAGGTGATCACTCTTCTGCGATTTGTTGCATGTTTGCGTTTTCGGGCAAAATCCGAACCTCGCGCTGCGGGAAGGGGATCGAGATGCCTTCGTCCTGAAACGCTTCCCATAGCGCAAGATAGACATTACCCCTGATATTGGTCAGCCCCTTGGTCGGATCGCTGATCCAGAACCGCAGAACGTAATCCACGCTGCTGTCACCAAAGCCGGTGATATGGCAAACCGGTTCATGTTTTCCGCCACTCAGCACGCGGGTCACCGCCTTTACAGCCCGGATCGCCGTTGCACGCACTTTGTGGGGATCATCCTCATAGCTGGTGCCGAAATCCAGATCCAACCGTACGAATTTGTCGGAATGCGACCAGTTGACCACCTGGTTGGTAATCAGGTCCTCGTTCGGGATCAGGTATTCCCGCCCGTCCCGCGTGACGACCGAGACATAGCGTGCGCCCAGCGCGTTGATCCAACCGAACGTGTCACCCAGAGAGATCACGTCGCCCGGCTTGATCGACCGGTCCATCAGGATGATGATCCCCGAGATCAGGTTCGACACCACTTTTTGCAGGCCGAACCCGATGCCCACTCCGATTGCGCCCGACAGCAGCGCTATGCCGGTCAGATCGAAGCCCAGCGTGCGGATCGCGGCCAGAAAGACCGCACCGTACAGCAGCACCTGAATTCCCTTGGCCAACAACACCTGCATGGACGGGGTGATGTCGTCATTGCTCTGCAAGCCACGCTCGGCCGCGCGGGTGCCGATGCGGGCCAGCGTCAACAGGACTCCGATCAGCAGGATGGCCTTGAGAATGCCCAGCAACGAAATGTGCAGGTCCCCGACGGAAATCGCGACCCCATCGAGGAATTCGGCCACGTCATCCGTCAGATTCAACGCAACAAGCGTTGCATAGACCCACATTGCCCACTTGAATATCCGGCGCAGCGTCCGGTTGCGGACAAGCCTCGCGACCAATGCGATAGCCAGCCACGCAGTTGCCAGAGTTGCAATGATCCCAATGAGGTAACTGCGCGAAGGCCAGGTGACATGCTGCATAACCTGATACAGGAACCAGGACAGCAGCACGAAATAGACCAGTGTCAGCCGCTGCATCATCTGCACCATGATGCGAAGCCGCCATTTCGGCCATCCGGTGCGGGCACGCGTCCAGGCATCCCATCGCGGCTGTGTCAGAGTTTTCAGAAGGAAAGCCAGCGCCCAAAGAAAAAGGATGATGATCAACTGATACTGCCGCCAGCCCGGCGTAATCACCAACTCGATCAGTTCCTGAAATTCCGAGGAGAACCCCGCGACCATGTTGTTGTAAAGGTCAGACAGTGAGCCGGGGATCAGATCTTGGTTCATGCGCGCCTCCTGCACCGCAGCTTGGACAGCAACGCCGGGCGTTGCAAGCCTGACACCGGTTTTGAACCTTGATTGCAGCAAGGGCGCAGTATATCTGGACCGCATGAGACTCAATGTGGCCCAAGAACAGAATCTGGAAGACCGCGCGCGTCTGCGCGAACGGTTCTTTGGGGCTGCCCGCACGGTCCTGGCACGCCTACCCGTCGCCTGAGCCAACTCGCCAGCCATTTCTCATTACACACGGGAGAGGACCGATGTCCCCCAAAACACTCTATGACAAGATCTGGGATGCCCATGTCGCGCACGAAGCCGATGATGGCACCTGCCTGCTGTATATCGACCGCCATCTGGTGCACGAAGTCACCAGCCCGCAGGCCTTCGAAGGTCTGCGCATGGCGGGCCGCAAGGTGCGCGCACCGGAAAAGACAATCGCCGTACCGGACCACAACGTACCCACCACACCGGACCGGGTGAACGGTATTGAAAACCCCGAATCGCGCATTCAGGTCGAAGCACTGGACAAGAACGCCCGGGATTTCGGCATTCACTATTACCCGGTGAATGACGTCCGTCAGGGCATCGTGCACATTGTCGGCCCCGAGCAAGGCTGGACCCTGCCCGGCATGACCGTTGTCTGCGGCGACAGCCATACCGCCACGCACGGCGCCTTCGGCGCGCTGGCCCACGGCATCGGCACGTCCGAGGTCGAACACGTTCTGGCCACGCAGACACTGATCCAGAAGAAATCCAAGAACATGAAGGTGGAAATCACCGGCAAATTGCAGCCGGGCGTGACCGCCAAGGACATCACCCTGGCCGTGATCGGCAAGACCGGCACTGCTGGCGGCACCGGCTATGTCATCGAGTATTGCGGCGAAGCCATCCGCAACCTGTCGATGGAAGGCCGCATGACCGTCTGCAACATGGCCATCGAAGGTGGCGCACGCGCGGGGCTGATCGCACCGGATGAAACCACGTTCGAATATGTCAAAGGCCGTCCGCATGCGCCCAAGGGCGCGCAGTGGGAGGCCGCTCTGAACTGGTGGAAAACGCTCTATACCGATGAAGACGCGCATTTCGACAAGGTCATCACCCTGCGTGGCGAAGACATCGCGCCCGTCGTCACCTGGGGCACCAGCCCCGAGGATGTTCTGCCGATCACGGCAACCGTGCCGCACCCCGAGGATTTCGAAGGCGGCAAGGTCGAGGCGGCCCGCCGGTCAATCGAGTACATGGGTCTGAAAGCCGGTCAGAAGCTGAGCGATGTCGAAATCGACACCGTCTTTATCGGGTCCTGCACCAACGGACGTATTGAAGACCTGCGTGCCGCGGCCGAGATCCTGAAAGGCAAGAAGATCAAGGACGGCATGCGCGCCATGGTCGTGCCCGGCTCGGGGCTGGTCCGCGCTCAGGCCGAAGAAGAAGGCCTGGCCGACATCTTCAAAGAGGCCGGATTCGAATGGCGTCTGGCAGGCTGTTCGATGTGTCTGGCGATGAACCCGGACCAGTTGCAACCGGGTGAACGCTGTGCCGCCACCTCGAACCGTAACTTCGAGGGCCGTCAGGGTCGCGGCGGGCGCACACACCTGCTGAGCCCGGCAATGGCTGCCGCAGCGGCAATCACGGGACGGCTGACAGACGTCCGTGAATTGATGTAAGCTGCCCTCATATCTAGATATTTGAGGGATTGAAGACATGAGTGACTGGATTAAATGGCTCCTGTTGGGGCTTCTATCGATAGCGTTCGGCATCTTTGCGCTGGGCAATGCGATTGCGGCTTCGCTTGCCGTAACGGTCGTGACCGGTGCGCTACTGCTGATTGCGGGCGCGTTGCAGGTGGTCGGCGGATTCACCGTCGAAGGCACCGGCAACAAGATTCTGTCACTCATCATGGGCGCGGTCATGCTGTTCCTGGGCTGGTCCTTTCTGGATCACCCGCTACAGGGAACGCTGACGCTGGCGACCGTGATGCTGATCCTGTTCATGGCGGGCGGCATTGCACGGGTCATTCTGTCGTTCCAGATGAAAGGAACACAGTTTTTCTGGCCCACGATGATCTCGGGCATCTTGTCGATCATCCTCGCAGGTATCATCTGGTCTTACGCAAGCAGCGAACCCGCCGCCTTGCTGAGCCTTCTGGGTATCCTGCTGGGAATCGAGATGCTGTTCAACGGGTTCGGATTGGTGTTCATGGCGCTCTTCTTGAAAAACGTACCCAAGGACGAAACAACCAAAGCGAAAGAAGCTTAATCGCAGGACACGGGCGCGGCCCTCTCCTGCAGGAGTGTAGACATGGAAAAGTTTGAAAAAGTCCACGGGGTGGCCGCCCCGATGCCATTGATCAACATCGACACTGATATGATCATCCCCAAAGTGCATCTGAAAACCATCAAACGGTCCGGCCTTGGCGTCGTGCTGTTTGATGAAATGCGCTATCATGATGACGGGCAGGAGAATGAAGAATTCGTCCTGAACAAGCCCGCCTATCGCGAGGCCGAAATTCTGGTCGCCGGCGACAATTTCGGCTGCGGCTCGTCACGCGAACACGCGCCATGGGCGATCAAGGATTTCGGCATCAAGGTCGTGATCTCGACCAGCTTTGCCGACATCTTTTTCAACAACTGCTTCAAGAACGGCATCCTGCCGATCGTGGTCGAAGAAGAACATCACGCGATCCTGATGGAAGACGCCCATAAGGGTGAGAACGCCCGCATGACCGTGCACCTGGAAGATCAGCAGATCACCACTTCGGACGGGGTCGTGATCGAATTCGACATCGACCCGCACCGCAAGCACTGTCTGCTGAACGGTCTGGACGACATCGGTCTGACCATGGAGAAAAATCACCACATCGACAAATTCGAGGATCACGCAAGTCAGGCCCGCCCCTGGGTGTAAGGCCCGAGCCGATTCTTTGGACATACAACCTAACGGGGTCGCCAAGGCGGCCCCGCTCTCATTCTTGGGGTTGATTTTCACAGAACCACAACATCTTGATCTCACTTTGAGATACACGTCGGATTTGCGTCGAAAATGATGCAATCCCGCACCAGTTGCGCCATCATTTTGCCCGAAATCACGTGTTTTCTGCACCCTGTCTTGAGCGAAATGCCGCTTATCGTCCATGTTGGCGCTAAAGAGGCATCCGTCAAAACTCGAGACGATGGGAACAAGTTGGAATGTAAGTCGGCGAAGATCGGCTTATCCGGTTTGAAAAAGGGTTCGGATAGTGATTGCGCGCACAACAGGGGCGGCGATACGCGGAATACTTGTGGCACTGATGGTGCTGACACCCGCGTTGTACCTGCCTGTATCATCGACGAACGGGACCGAGATTCTGGTCTTCCTCGCGATTCTCGCGTTCATCCTGACGTTCGCCGAGTACAATTCTGCCTTTCCCAGCTTTATTGAATTTCGCGATGCTCCACCGGTGAACCGTCTGCGATTTGTCGGGTTGATGTCGATGGTCACCTTTCTGACGCTGGTTTGCAAAAACGCCTATGAACCGACTGAACTGACCACGTTTGCCTACGCTGTGGGTCTGGCCGTCGCGAATGTCGCGGACTTCCCCTATTCCCCGGTTCGGTTGATCGTGCTGATGCTCCCCTTGGATGCGGGCCAGCCATTGATCGAACTGGTTCGGATCGCAGCCAGCGTAGCCTACGTCGCTGCTTTGGTCACAGTCGCCAGCTTTGCCTATGCGGTCAAGGTGCGTGGCTGGCCCACGGGCAATGGCGCCTTCAACGTGTGGACCAATCTACCGCTGTTTGATCCCACCAAGGGCGGCGATGTTGTTACCCGCCTGCAACGTGACGGACGCCTGAATATCTGTATTGGTGTTCTGCTTCCCTTCGTCATCCCCGCTGTCATCAAGCTCATGAGCAGCGTTGTCGCCCCGATCTCGCTGAGCAATCCGCAGACGCTGATCTGGACCATGTGCGCCTGGGCCTTCCTGCCCGCCAGCATGATCATGCGCGGCATGGCGACGCTTCGCATCGCAGGTCTGATCGTGGAAAAGCGCCGCGCCTATTCGACAAGCGAGACAACGCAGGCCGCATGATCCGCGCCCTTGCTTTGCTGCTGCTGCCTTTCTCGGCACAGGCAGAGGTTTATCGCATCGCCACCTACAACACTGAACTCAGCAGAAACGGCCCCGGCCTGCTGCTGCGCGACATTCAGCGGGATGATGCGCAGGTTGCCGCTGTCGTCGAGGTCATTTCCGCCGCGCGACCTGATGTCATAGCCCTGCAAGGCATCGACTGGGATCTGGAAGGCGCAGCCCTGAGCGCCCTGTCCGAAAAACTGCGCGATGCCGGTCTGGATTTCCCCTATCACTTTTCCGCCCGACCAAATGCAGGGCTGGAAACACTGCTGGATCTGGACGGCGATGGCCAAACGCAAGGTCCCGGCGACGCACAGGGCTGGGGAAAGTTCACCGGCCACGGAGGGGTAGCGGTGTTGTCCCGTTTCGAAATCCTGACCGATGACGTTCAGGATTACACCGATCTGCGGTGGAAAGACCTGCCTGGGGCCACTTTACCAAGCAAAAACGGCCTTCCCTTCCCGTCTGAAGCTGCGCACGACATTCAGCGCCTGTCCTCGACCGTGCATTGGGTGCTTCCGATCGAAACCCCGAATGGGCGTTTCAGCCTGATGACCTTTCACGCTGCCCCACCGGTTTTTGACGGCCCCGAAGATCGCAATGGTCTGCGCAACAGGGATGAGATTCGCCTGTGGTCGGTTTTGCTGAATGGCGGTCTGGGGCCAGTTCCTCAAAGCCCCTTCGTGATAGCTGCGGACGCCAATCTCGACCCGACCCGCGGAGAAGGCCACAAGCAGGCCATTCGCGCGCTTTTGACCGATCCCCAGGTGCAGGACCCGATGCCAAAGGACCCATCGGGTTCATCAGCAACAGTCGAATGGAAAGCCACCGGGGAAATGCGCGTTGACTATGTGTTGCCGTCCAGTGATCTGCAAATCTTGGAAACCGGCATTGTCTGGCCCGTGGAAGGTGACACGCTGTACGACAGTGCCCGACGCGCCAGCAGGCATCGACTGGTCTGGGTTGACATAATCCTACCCTAGAACCTCGCCCCTGTTCCCGGTTGTCGGCGATGAAGCGGCCCGTTGGGGCGGAATGGCGGAACGCAAGGCATCCTCCAAATTCGTTTTGGGAAACGAGCCCAGCAATTCTTTCACATAGCCGCCATCCAGTTGATGCGGCACGTGCCAGAGGTACCGCATCTCGATCAAATGAGGGGCCATGCGCCAGAATGGGCGGGCCAATTGCAATGGCCACCATTTCATGCGCCGCACTGCAACCGTCCGGCCGGTGACATGCGAAAGCGATTGAGCGATCTGCGTCCCGGTCAAAGCATACCCTTCAAATGGAACATCGCAGTATCGGGGGAGGTCTTCGCGAATCTCAGCCAGCGCGACGGCGGCGCGGGCCAGATCAGGCAGAAAGGCCCAAGCGTGCGGCGCCTCCGGATCACCGGGATAAACGAACCGACCGCGCGACAAACGCTTGATCATGACCTGATCGAACCAGTTTCCGGATGCATTGGTGTCAATGAAATCCCCGGCACGCAAAAGGATGGTGCGCACGGTCGACGCGCGATAGGCCTCTTCCATGTCGATCCGGACCCGACCCAGAGGATTGGTGGCCCGATGCGGCGTCCCGCCCGACCATGGACCCGGCGTATCTTCGCCAAATACGTAGACATTGCCCGGCACAATCACGGTCGCCCCCGTATCTGAGGCCGCATCTATCACCCGCTTGGTCAGCACAGGCACATCGCGCGCCCAATCGGGATAGGGCGGATTCCATCCGTTCACGATGACGTCCACGCCGCGCGCCACCTGTGACAGCGAATCGGACCTGCGGTCAAATTCTGTCACGTCCCAGCCCGCGTGCCTGAATGCATGTGCTGCATTGCGTCCAAAGCGACCTGATGCGCCCAATACCAGTGCTGATCGTGCCATGTCTGCCTCCTGACTGAGATCAATCTACCCATTCACTTCGCGCAAGGAATTGCCGCAGAACGCAGAACGTGTATTCATTTATGAATGGATAAAGCACTGACACATGCAGATTGGTCTCTGATCCAATGCTTTCTGGCCGTGGCCGAGACCGGATCGCTGTCTGCCGCCGCACGGCATCTCAATCGCAGCCAACCCACTTTGGGGCGACAGGTTCAAAATCTCGAGGACGAGCTGGGTGTCTCGCTTTTCGATCGCCACGCGCGCGGTCTGAAGCTCAGCGAAGCGGGTTCACAGCTTTTGCCGATGGCCCAGCAAATGCACAGCGCCATGACCGCGTTCAGTCTTGCCGCCGCGGGGCAATCGCAACAGCTTGAAGGCTCGGTGCGTATCACCGCATCGGTCTTTGCCTCGCATCACCTGCTGCCACCGATACTGGCGTCCATCCGCAAGCAGGAACCCACGATTCAGCTGGAGCTGGTGGCCACCGACACCACCGAGAATCTGCTCTATCGCGAGGCGGATATCGCCGTGCGTATGTATCGCCCTGCGCAGGTAGATCTCATTTCCCGCTATCTCGGGGATGTGCCGCTGTGTTTTTGTGCCGCCAAGTCCTATCTGGACCGGAAGGGGCGCCCCAAGACGCCGGAAGAACTGTTTACGCATGACCTGGTGGGGTTTGACGCGAACCAGGAAATCATCAAGGCCATGCGTGAAAAGGGATGGCCCGCCAGCCGCGGCAGCTTTGCCACCCGCTGTGACCTGCAAAGCGCCTATTGGGAACTGATCCGGGCGGGCTGTGGCATAGGCTTCAGTCAGGTACAGGTTGCCGAAGCCGACCCCGACGTGGAAATCCTGCCGCTGGATGTGGACATCCCGATTCTTCCGGTGTGGCTGGCCGCACCTCAGGCCATGCGCCAGACCCCACGCATTCGCAGGGTCTGGGATTTGTTGGCCGAAGGGCTCAAAGCCAGTCTCTGACGATCAAAGAGGGCCGGTATAAGTGCCGCGCGCGGGATAGTTGTTGCCCAGAGTGAATTTCAAACCACCCGCAATATCCGCCATGGACGGGCGACCGAAAGGCGTGGTCTGTTGCCACGCATAGTACAGCGTCCGGTCGGGTGCGATGTAGAAATGCCCGGGCTCTGCGAACAGGTCCGGTTCGGCGCTGCCTTCGCGCTTGATCGAGATGTTCAGTCCCCAATCGTCGCGCGCAGCAGACAGCGGCAGGCTGTGACCCACACGCAGGCGCAACGCTCCGGCTTTGTCGGCGGCTTGCGTCGCGCGCTCGGCTGTATCGGTGGTGATCATGATGACCTCGACGCCCAGAGCCGCAAAGTCATCCAGCGCCGCTTCGACCTCGGCCATCTGCCTGATGCAGATCGGGCAATGCAGCCCGCGATATTGAATCACCAGCGTCCCGTTTTCGCCCTTGTCCACGTCAAGATCGAAGCTGCCATGGGCAACAGTATCGATTTTCAGCGCAGGAACCGGAATTCCAGGTGTCAGCATGTGATTTCCCTCTGATTTGGCAGGTTCGTCTCATTGACCCGATGCAACGCAGACGCTAGGCCCTGTGCAACAAAACGCAAGGAGACTGTCGATGTCCAACCCCTCGCTCCTCATCCTGCCCGGAGACGGAATTGGCCCGGAAGTTATGGCCGAAGTGCGCAGAATCATTGATTGGTTCGGCGCCAATCGCGGTCTTCAATTTGACGTGAGCGAGGACCTTGTCGGCGGTGCCGCCTATGATGCCCACGGCACGCCTCTGTCCGATGAGACGATGGCCAAGGCGCAGGAGGTCGACGCCGTTCTGCTCGGCGCCGTTGGCGGTCCGAAATACGACGATCTGGATTTCAGCCTGAAGCCCGAGCGCGGCCTGCTGCGCCTGCGCAAGGAAATGGACCTGTATTCGAACCTGCGTCCGGCCCAGTGCTTTGACGCGTTGGCCGATTTCTCGTCGCTGAAGAAAGACATCGTTGCCGGTCTGGATATCATGATCGTGCGCGAACTGACCTCGGGCGTCTATTTCGGTGAACCGCGCGGCATCTTCGAGGAAGGCAATGAACGCGTTGGCATCAATACCCAGCGCTACACAGAATCCGAGATTGAACGCGCCGCGCGCTCGGCCTTTGAACTGGCGATGCGCCGGAACAAAAAGCTGTGCTCGATGGAAAAGGCCAACGTGATGGAATCGGGCATCCTGTGGCGCGAAGTCGTCAACCGCGTTTCCGCTGACTACCCCGAGGTCGAACTGAGCCATATGTACGCCGACAACGGTGCCATGCAGCTGGTGCGCGCGCCGAAACAGTTCGACGTGATCCTGACCGACAACCTGTTCGGCGACATCCTGTCGGACTGCGCCGCGATGCTGACCGGGTCTCTGGGTATGTTGCCGTCGGCGTCGCTGGGCGCGCCGATGGCCAATGGACGCCCCAAGGCGATGTACGAGCCCGTACACGGGTCGGCCCCCGATATCGCAGGTCAGGGCAAAGCCAACCCGATCGCCTGTATCCTCAGCTTTGCGATGGCTCTGCGCTACAGCTTTGATCAGGGCGAGGAAGCGGATCGGCTGGAAGCTGCGATCGAGAAAGTTCTGGCCGACGGTGTGCGCACCGGCGATCTGCTGGCGGATGAGGGCGTTCAGCCCGTGTCGACCAGCGAAATGGGCGACGCGATCCTGTCTGCATTGGACGCAAGCGTCTAATCAACGAAACAAAGAAGAAAAGGCGGTGCCCGGTGCACCGCCTTTTTTTGTTCTGTCGTTTTCGAGTTTGCTTTAGTTGCCGCCGAAAATGTTCTTAAGCAGATTGTTGATGTCGTTGGCAAAACCTCCGCGCTTTCGGCGGGGCTGCGGCTGGGCGACCTGAACCGGTGGTTCCGGCGCCATCATCGGCAAGGGTGTGGGTGTCATCCCCTCGGTCACGCGCAGCATGGTTTCCTTCCAGATCTCGGCAGGCAACCCGCCCCCGGTTACGCCGGACAAAGGCGTGTTGTCATCATATCCCATCCAGACCCCGGCCACATAATCCGCCGTGAACCCGATGAACCACGCATCGCGCGCGGCCTGGGTCGTTCCGGTCTTGCCCGCCACCTGCCAGCCGGGCAATTTGGCCCGCCCGCCGGTTCCTTCAGAGACCACACGTTCCATCATCCAGGTCAGCTGTCTGGCAGCCTTTTCATTGATGACCCTCTCGCCAATACCGGTTGTCGTGACCATGACGGGTGTTTCGTCGCCCAGCAGTTTCAGTTCGGTCAGCCCGTAAGGCTCAACCTGTGACCCGCCATTCAGGATGCCCGCATATGCGCCGGTCATCTCGATCAACGTGCTTTCAGAGGCACCAAGCGCCAGCGCGGGCCCCTGTGCCAGGTCGCTGGCAATCCCAAAGCCGCTGGCGACCGTCCGAACATTGTCCAGGCCGGAAATCTCGGCCACTTTCACCGCCGGTATGTTCAGCGAGTTTTTCAGCGCATCGGCCAAGGTCACCCGCCCATAATACTTGTTGGTATAGTTCTTGGGGCACCACTGGCCTGACCCCGGAATATCGACGCAATAGGGTTCATCCATCACCGTATCCAGCGGCGAATATCCCAGTTCCAGCGCGGTGGCATAGACGAACGGCTTGAACGACGATCCCGTCTGACGCAACGCCTGTGTCGCCCGGTTGAACGCGCCAGACACGCGTGTCTTGCGCCCGCCAACCATGGCACGTACCGCGCCGTCTGCCGACATCACGACAATGGCCGCCTGCGCCTTTGATCCTTCGCGGACTTTTTCCTGAAAGATGAACTTCAGCGCCTCTTCCGCAGAAGTCTGGATGCGCTGATCCAAGGTCGTCCGGATCACCACATCTTCGGTCGTGTTGCGGGTAAAGAACTCGGGCCCGCTGGCCATGACCCAATCCGCAAAGTACCCCCCGGCCCGCGCAGCTGCCGCCTCGGACAGTTGCGCAGGTCGCGCTCGTGCTTCGCTGGCCTGCGCAGTGGTCAGATAGCCCTGATCCTCCATCAGACCGATCACAAGGCGGGCCCGGTCCTGAGACCGTTGCAGATTGTTCGTCGGCGCATAGCGTGTGGGCGCAACCAGTAGCCCGGCCAGCATCGCTGCCTCGGCCGGCGAGACTTCGGCCGCGGACTTGCCAAAGTATCGCTGGCTTGCGGCCTCGAACCCGCGCGCGCCTGCACCAAGGAAAGCCCGGTTCAGGTAGATGGTCAGAATTTCATCCTTGGAGTATTTCACCTCCATCGCCATTGCGTAAACAGCCTCTTTGGCCTTGCGCCACAGTGATCCCTGACGGCAATCGGATTCATAGGCAGCCTCGGATTCCCATTCAGTCGGATCATAAGGCACGCCCAGACACAGCAGTTTGGCCGTTTGCTGCGTTATGGTCGACCCGCCATGCCCGGACAACGGGCCGCGCCCTTCGCTCAGGTTGATGCGTACGGCGCTTGCCACACCGCGCGGACTGACACCGAAATGGCGATAGAAGCGTTTGTCCTCGGTCGCGATGACGGCGTTTTTCAGATGCGGGGACACCGTATCAGCCGTGATCACCCCGCCAAACTGGTCGCCGCGCCACGCAAACACTTTGCCGTCCCGGTCCAGCAGCGTGACCGATCCGCGCGCACGCCCGTCCAACAAGGCGTCCAGGTCCGGCAAAGAGGTATAGACGACGCCCACTGCCAAAGCGATCACAATGGCCACAACTGCGCCAACCCGCCAGGTCAGACCCCAGACCATACGCCAGACCCAGCGGAAAAAGCGACGCAAGATCCCGCCGCCCTTGCCGCCCGATCTCTTGCGCGTCTTCTTGCGCGCGGTTTTGCGCGTGGTTGTCTTGCGGGCCGTCGCCTTCTTGCCCGCCGGGCGCTTGGACGCCGACGGTTTACGGCCCTTTGACGGGTACCTTCTATCCGCAACCAATTTCGGCTTGCGTCGCTTGGACTCAGTCATGCTCAAACTCTGCCCGGTTTTTCTTTTGCGCCACCATACCCCGCTGACCTGAGTATGTAGAGGTCCGATTTTCCGAAAATTCCCCTCACAACACCGCCTGTTATTTAATCAATGCACCCGACATGTGCAAAAAATGTGCAACTTTCCGCCATTTGGCAGCCCTTTCGCCCCCAAGAGCCGTTTCTTACCACGTTCAGTCGCGCATTTTTCTGCGGGTGCAAACAAACCGGCTCCACCGGAGAACCAGAGGGGAAAGACGTGAAACTGATCATTGCGACAATCAAGCCGTTCAAGCTGGAGGAGGTGCGCGAGGCACTGACCGAGGCCGGCGTGCGCGGCATGATGGTGACCGAGATCAAGGGCTTCGGCTCGCAATCCGGCCACACCGAAATCTATCGGGGGGCCGAATACGCGGTGAACTTCGTGCCCAAGATCAAGCTGGAAATCGTGGTGCCCGCCGCGATGACCGACCAGATCGTCGAGACCATCACCAAAACCGCCAAGACCGGCAAGATCGGCGACGGCAAGATTTTCGTCCTCGATGTCGAGCAGGCGCTGCGCGTGCGGACCGGGGAAACCAACGAGGACGCGCTGTAAAGCGCGCCCAATCACACTCATTCGAGGAAGACACATGAACCTGATGAAATCTCTCATCCCTGCCGCCGCGATTGCCGCGCTGCCGCAGATGGGCCTGGCGCAAGAGGCCGCAGGCGAGACCGCACAGCATACGCAATACATCCTGACTTCGCTGTTGTTTCTGGTCGGCGGTTTTCTGGTATTCTGGATGGCCGCGGGCTTTGCCATGCTCGAGGCCGGTCTGGTGCGTTCGAAAAACGTGGCCATGCAGTTGGTCAAGAACATGGGCCTGTTTTCCTTTGCGGCCATCATGTACTGGCTGGTCGGCTTCAACCTGATGTACCCCGGTGATGGCTGGACCATCACAGGCATTCTGGGCGCGTTCTCGCCAACGTCGCTCGAGCCGGTTGGTTTGGCCGACACCGAAACCGCGCTGGATTATGCGTCGGTCGGTTCAGACTTCTTTTTCCAGCTGATGTTCTGCGCCACCACCGCGTCCATCGTGTCGGGCACCATGGCCGAACGCGTCAAACTGTGGCCCTTCTTCTTTTTCGTGATCGTCCTGACGGGCATCATCTACCCGATCGAAGCGTCCTGGCAGTGGGGTGGCGGCTGGTTGTCCGAGATGGGCTTCAGCGACTTCGCCGGCTCGACCCTGGTGCATGCCGCAGGTGGTTTCGCCGCTCTGGCCGGTGCCATCGTCCTGGGCCCGCGTATCGGTAAATACAACAAGGAAGGCAAAGTTGTGCCCATCCCCGGCTCGAACCTGGCGCTGGCTACCCTGGGGACGTTCATCCTGTGGTTGGGTTGGTTCGGTTTCAACGGCGGTTCGCAGCTGGCAATGGGAACCATTGGTGACATGGCCGATATCAGCCGTATCTTCGCCAACACCAACATGGCCGCCGCCGCCGGTGCCGTCGCCGCCCTGATCCTGACGCAGGTGATGTACGGCAAGGTCGACCTGACCATGGTGCTGAACGGTGCGCTGGCCGGTCTGGTGTCAATCACCGCTGAACCACTGGCACCGTCGCTGTTTCAGGCACTGATCATTGGCGCAATCGGCGGTGTGATCGTTGTCCTGACCGTTCCGATGCTGGACCGTATGAAGATCGATGACGTGGTCGGTGCGATCCCGGTTCACCTGATCGCAGGCTTCTGGGGCACCTTCATCGTGGCATGGACCAACGGTGATGCATCCTTCGTGACCCAGATCATCGGCTTCGCGGCCATCGGTCTCTTCGTTTTCGTGGTCAGCTTCATCCTGTTCTCGATCCTCAAGGCCACCGTCGGCCTGCGGGTCGGCGAGGAAGAAGAGATCAACGGGCTCGACATGGGCGAACTGGGTATGGAAGCCTATCCCGAGTTCTCGAAAGGCTGAGCCCACTTCAACCAAAACAAAAAAACCCGGGCATTCGTGCCCGGGTTTCTTGTTTGGGAATGTCTGATAGTCAGACGCCGACGTCAATGATGGCCTTGGCCAGAATCGGCACGGTTGTCGCGTTCAGACCGGCGATGTTCAGGCGGCTGTCGCCGACCATGTAGATGCCGTGTTCAACGCGCAGTTTCTCGACCAGTTCCGGGGCCGCACCCAAGCGCGAGAACATGCCGCGGTGCTGGGCGATAAAACCAAAGCGGTCCGAGCCGCTCAGGCGCTGGAGTTCATCGGCCAGTTGGCGACGCAGGCCCAGCATCGACAGGCGCACCTCTTCCAGTTCGGCCATCCAGTCGGCGCGCAGGGCTTCGTCCATCAGGATCGTGGTCACAACGCGTGCGCCATGGTCAGGTGGAAACGAATAATTCTGGCGGTTCAGGAATGCCAATGTACCCTGGTTCAAAGCGGTCCGCCCGGCATCGGCGCTGATGGCCATCAGCAAACCGGTGCGTTCGCGATACACGCCGAAATTCTTCGAACATGACGCCGCTATCAGGCATTCCTTGACCGAAGACGCGACCAGACGTGTTGCTTGCGCATCCTCTTCCAGACCGTCGCCGAAGCCCTGATAGGCGATGTCGATCATCGCAACGAGGCCAAGTGCGTTGATCAGGTTCACGACCTCCTGCCATTGAACCATGTTGAGGTTGGCGCCGGTCGGGTTGTGGCAGCAACCGTGCAGCAGAACCACGTCACCCGCCTTGGCGGTCTTCAGGTCTTCGATCATGCCGTCGAAATCGACGCCACGTGTGTCACTATCGAAATAGCGGTATTGAACCGTTTCAATCCCAAGGTAGTTCAGGATCGACAAGTGGTTCGGCCATGTCGGGTTCGACACGAAGACGCGGGCCGACGGATTCGCCATGCGGATCATCTCGAACGCCTGACGGCAGGCGCCGGTGCCGCCCGGTGTCGCCACGGCCGCGATATTGCCGCGCTGAACCGAGGTGCCGAGGATCAGACCGATCATCGCATCCGCATAGGCCGGGTCGCCGGCCAGCCCGGTATAGGCTTTGGTTTCCTGCTCTTCCCAGATGCGCTGCTCGGCCGCTTTGACGGCGCGCATGACCGGGGTAATGCCTTCTGCGTTTTTGTAGACGCCGACACCCAGGTCGATCTTCTGATCGCGCGGGTCTTCGCGGTACATCTGCATCAGCGCCAGGATCTTGTCGGCAGGCTGCGGTTTCAGGTTCTCGAACATCAGGTCTCTCCGGTTGCGACGGGCAGGGTCGGGAAGGCACCCCATTCAGCCCATGAGCCGTCATAAAGCGAGTGGTCTTTCTTGCCCATGCGCTCCAGCGCAAGGCTCAGGATCGCGGCAGTCACGCCGGACCCGCACGAAGTGATCGCCGGTTTCGACAGATCGACGCCCGCCGCCTCGAATATGGCGCGGCATTCTTCCGGCGACTTCATGGTGCCATTGGCGTTCAGCAACTGGCCAAAGGGGACATTGCGTGAACCCGGGATATGCCCCGAGCGCAGCCCCTCGCGCGGTTCGGCCTCGGCCCCGGAAAACCGGCTGGCCGAGCGGGCGTCGATAATCTCATGATCACCCAGCTTGGCGGCGGCGGACACTTGCGTGACGTCCCGGACAAGCTGATTTTGCACCCGAACGGTCATATGACGATCACGGATGACCGGCGGCAGGTCTTCAACCTCGCGCCCTTCCGCCTGCCATTTGGGGAATCCACCATCCAAAACCGCGATGTTTTCCTGCCCCATCAGACGGAACAGCCACCAGACCCGCGCGGCCGACATCAGCCCGGCGCCATCGTAGACCACGACCTGATGACCATCGCCCACCCCCATCGCGCGCAGGCGCGACATGAATTTCTCGACCGGAGGCGCCATGTGCGGCAAGTCGGAACGGTGATCGGATATCTCATCAATATCAAAGAACCGCGCACCGGGGATGTGGCCTGCATCATATTCGGCCTTTGCATCACGATTTTGCGCGGGCAAGTACCACGACCCGTCCAGAATCCGCAGATCCGGATCCTTCATATGCGCGGCCAGCCATTCGGTGGATACGAGGGTTTTTGGATCGTCCTGCATCAAAGCCTCCCCTAAGCGCGCTTGATTTTTCCCTATACCCGGCAGCATAGGGGTTCAAGGCTGGATAGCGCTCACCTGGCGCTGCGCAGGCGGAAATGTTGGATAATCCCAATGAGGCTGATCAGAATCCAGAACCCCTCGATCAACATCGATGCGAGATTGAAATTCTGGAGCAGGGAATAGACGATCAGCACCGAGCCAACCAGGTTGATCACCGGAAAGGCCAGATCATCCGAGTTCATTATCCGCATCTGTGTCGCGAAATACGCGGCGACCACGATCAGGGCCCCGAAAGAGCCGATGGCGTCAACGATGGTCAGACTGTCGAAAAATGCGGTCATGAATGGGCCTTGCCGTTCTCTACAAACTCGGTGTGTTGGGCGTAATGGTGCATGTTCAGAAAGGCCGCCCCCTTTGGACCGGCGCGATACCCGTGCGGAAGATCCGCCGCGAAACGCAACCCCTGCCCGGCCTGTAGGGAAACCCACTCGTCTCCGCGCAGGATCTCAAGCGTGCCGTTCAGAACAAAGACCTCCTCGGTCACGCCTGTCGCGTGGGCGGGCGACTCGTGGCTTTGGTTCGGTGTGAGGTTGACGTGGAATGTCTCGGCCCCCAGAGCGGGATCGAAGGGAAAGACGATCTTGACCTCGATCGAGCCGGGGAAAGTGACGGTCTGAAAAACCGAAGGATCCCCGTTCATCGTATCGATCAACGCGCTGAGCGGCAGTTGAAACCCCTTGGCAATTTTCCACAGCGTTGCGATGGTCGGGCTGGATTCGCCGCGCTCGATCTGCCCCAGCATGGCTTTGCTCACGCCCGTCATCTCGGCCACTTTCGACAGGCTCAGGCCCGATGCCGCACGCACGTCTCGCAGTTTCAGCGTTATTTCGTCAGAGTCCATCTCATCGTCCCGCGAATCCTCTTGTGCGTTATAGCGCACATGTGGTACGTGCGCTATAACGTACGAACCCCAAGACATGCAACCCGAGGCAACAGGGAAACAGCATCATGCCATTGTACCGATCCAGAACCTCAACCCATGGCCGCAACATGGCTGGCGCACGCGGCCTTTGGCGTGCCACCGGCATGGGAGACGATGATTTTGGCAAACCGATCATTGCCATCGTCAACTCGTTCACCCAGTTCGTGCCCGGTCACGTCCACCTGAAGGACCTGGGCCAGATGGTTGCGCGCGAGGTCGAGGCCGCCGGTGGCGTTGCAAAAGAATTCAACACGATCGCGGTGGATGACGGCATCGCCATGGGCCATGACGGCATGCTGTATTCGCTGCCCTCGCGCGAAGTCATTGCGGATTCGGTCGAATACATGGTCAACGCGCATTGTGCCGACGCGATGGTCTGCATTTCGAATTGCGACAAGATCACCCCCGGCATGCTGATGGCCGCAATGCGCCTGAACATCCCGGCCATATTTGTCTCGGGCGGGCCGATGGAGGCCGGCAAGATCGATATCGCTGATCTGGATGCCAAGAAAATCGACCTCGTTGACGCCATGGTCGCCGCGGCAGACGACAAATTCACCGACGAACAGGTTCAGCACATCGAAGAGAATGCCTGCCCGACTTGCGGGTCCTGTTCGGGCATGTTCACTGCGAACTCGATGAACTGCCTGGCCGAAGCGTTGGGCCTTGCCCTGCCTGGCAACGGCTCGACACTGGCGACACATGCCGACCGCAAAGAGCTGTTCCTTGAGGCAGGCCGCCGCATCGTCGAGATCACCAAGCGCCATTATGATCTGGATGAAAAAGGTTTTCTCCCACGCGAGATTGCCACCTTCGAAGCATTCGAAAACGCCATGAGCCTCGACATCGCCATGGGCGGATCGACCAACACGGTTCTGCATCTGTTGGCCATCGCGCATGAGGGTGGCGTTGATTTCACCATGACCGACATGGACCGCCTGAGCCGCCGCGTTCCCTGCCTGTGCAAAGTCGCGCCCAACACCGAAAATGTGCACATGGAAGACGTCCACCGCGCCGGAGGTATCTTCTCGATTCTCGGAGAGCTCAGCCGCGCTGGCCTGCTGCACGAGGAATGCAGCACGGTGCATTCCGCCACGATGGGCGAAGCGATCGCCAACTGGGACATCAAGGTCGCCAACAATCCCAAGGCGCAGGAGCTGTTCAAAGCTGCCCCCGGCGGTGTGCGCACCACACAGGCGTTCAGCCAGTCGAACCGGTACAAGGAACTGGATACCGACCGTGAAGGCGGCGTGATCCGCTCGAAAGAACACGCTTTCAGCCAGGATGGCGGTCTGGCCGTTCTGTTCGGCAATATCGCCCGCGACGGCTGTATCGTGAAAACTGCTGGCGTGGACGCCAATATCCTGAAGTTTACCGGCTCGGCTTACGTGTGCGAAAGTCAGGATCAGGCGGTCAACGACATTCTCACCGGCAAGGTAAAAGAAGGCGACGTGGTGGTGATCCGCTATGAAGGCCCGCGAGGCGGCCCGGGGATGCAGGAAATGCTGTATCCGACGTCATATCTGAAGTCCAAAGGACTGGGCAAAGCCTGCGCGCTGCTGACCGATGGTCGTTTCTCGGGCGGCACATCAGGCCTGTCGATCGGACATGTATCACCCGAGGCGGCCGAAGGCGGTGAGATCGGCCTGGTGCAGAATGGCGACACGATCGAGATCGACATCCCCAACCGCACCATTCATCTGGCTGTGTCAGACGAAGAGCTGGCCGCCCGCCGCACGGAACAGGACGCAAAGGGGTGGGAGCCCGCCGCGCCCCGCAAACGCAAGGTGTCCACTGCGCTCAAGGCCTATGCAAAGCTGACGACCAGCGCAGCAAAAGGGGCTGTTCGCCAAGTCTGAGCGCCTGCGGGACCGGCTTGCTGAGGCGGCGAGCCGGGATTTCGACCGTCTTCAAGAACTCCCGCGCCCAAATCGCACCATCAGCTTTGCTGATGCCACGTTTGGCCTTGGGCCCGGCTCCGCGCAACGCGCGGCGCCGGGCCCAACCGGAGGAGATGTTTCGCAAGAAAAATCGACGACGGGCGGGAGCACCCCACGGTCAGTCGCCCAGTTTGGCGTGGATTTCGTCCAGATCGATTTCGCCGATCGGCATCTTGTTGGCCGGGTTTTCGAAGTCGTATTTGAACAGCTCGAAATCCTGCTTGTAGATCTCGTAGACCAGATGCATTGACAGATCGTCAAAGTAGTCCTCGACCGGATGCGCACGTTTTGGCCCGTGCCCTTCGGATTCATTGAACCGTGGGATCTCGGACAATTTGACCGGGTGCTTCAGCTCGACATTGTCCAGAACATCCTGCATCCCGTCATTGAACGCTTCTGTCCAGAATATCCGGTCATAGTGACCGCCGTTCACGATGAAAGTGGACACGTGGCCTGACATCGCAGACCAGTGAATGTCCGGGTCCATCGGGCGCCGCCACCGGATCGTATCACGCACAAACAGCAGAAACCGGCGGAAGCTGGCGATCTGGTCAAACTCTCCTTTGCCATCGTCGCCGCCCACTTCGATCCCGTAGTTGTAGATCAGCGTCGGCACCAGATTGCCGCGGTATCTCTTGCCGTTGCGCTGAATGCCGCAGATTTTGTCAAAGAATGAGCTGAGAATGCGGGTGTAGGGATTGCGCACGCAAGTGAACGAATAGGATGCGTGATTGCGCACGTTGTTCGAGATCAGCTCCTGGCTCTGATCAAATGCCCATTTGTGCATGCCGTCCTTGGCATCATGGATATCACCGTCAAAGAACTGACCGTGATCCGAAAAATACATGATCTGACCAATGGTCGAGCAGGCACATTTGGGCACCACACGGTACACCATGCTTTCGCTCTCGGTCATCCAGGTACCGGGAAACCCCATCTGCTGTGCCTCCTCCGCTGGCCAGGTCTCGATGCGATACGCCAGCTTTTGGTTACAAAGAACCAAAATTATTCTGTTTATTCAATCGTTCATCCTCAGTATCACGGTTGAAATCAGGCAGAAACGGATATTGCGTTATCTCTATGGCAAAAGTCGCCTATATATTGCTGTGTCACAAGGACCCTGAGGCCATCATTGCTCAGGCCGAACAACTGACCGCAGTCGGCGATTGCATGGCCATCCATTTTGACGCCAGCGCCAGCGCCAAAGCCTATGAGCGCATTCGGTCCGCACTGGATCAGAACCCCAATGTTACCTTTGCGAAAAAGCGCGTCAGATGCGGCTGGGGAGAATGGTCGCTGGTGCAGGCCACGCTGAACGCCCTGCAAGCCGCCGTGGAAACTTTCCCGCGCGCCACGCATTTCTACATGCTGTCCGGTGACTGCATGGCGATCAAAACCGCTGAATACACGCACCGTTACCTCGACGATCACGACAAGGATTTCATCGAAAGCCACGATTTCTTTGAAAGCAACTGGATCAAGACCGGCATGAAAGAAGACCGGTTGATCTATCGCCACTACTTCAACGAACGTACGCAGTCCAAGCTGTTCTATGCCGCCTATG
Organism: Ruegeria sp. YTSA144; assembly: GCF_059610125.1. Lineage (NCBI taxonomy): Bacteria > Pseudomonadati > Pseudomonadota > Alphaproteobacteria > Rhodobacterales > Roseobacteraceae > Ruegeria > Ruegeria sp. YTSA144. Next base: position 146,916 of record NZ_JBXWNA010000005.1, on the reverse strand, counting down.
AATTGCAGAAGCGCTTCGGTCTGACGCGGGACATCCCCCAGGACATTCAGATGATGATCGGCAGCCAATGGTGGTGCCTGCGTCGCAGAACCGTCGAAATGATTCTGGATTTCCTGCGTCAGCGCCGGGATGTGATACGGTTTTTTTCGACCACGTGGATCCCTGATGAAACCTTCTTTCAGACGCTGGTGCGTCACCTGATCCCGAAAAACGAGATTGAAAACCGAACGCCGACATTCCTGATGTTTTCGGACTATGGAATGCCGGTCACGTTCTACAATGACCACTATGACATGTTGCTGGGCCAGGATTATCTGTTCGCACGCAAGATCAGCGCCGAGGCGCATGAGTTGAAGGCCCGGCTCGGTTCGCTCTATGCAAGTGAGGGCGTCGATTTCCCGATCTCGAACGAGGGGCGCAATCTGTACGCGTTTCTCACCGGTCGCGGACGCATCGGCCGCCGGTTCGGACAACGCTTCTGGGAAGCCGGGAGCGTACTCGGCCCGGAACGGGAACTGTTCGTGATCGTCTGCAAGAAATGGCATGTCGCCAAACGTCTTGTCGATCAGATCGCATCTGAAACGGATATTCCTTGCGTCGAATACCTGTTCAACGAAGAAAACACGTTGCTGCCGGACCTGGGCGGGATCGAATCCACACTGACCAAGCGCTCTCGTCACCGGCGCGCCGTTCTGCGCCTGTTGTTCGACAGTTTCGGGTCGGATCAGCTGGCGCTGTGCCTTGACCCGGCCAATCTTGACGCGCTCGAGGATTTCTGCGGCGACCAGGCCAAAACCCACGTGCTTGAGATCGAATGCGAATACTCGGACGATTATCTGATCGGCCACGCGCGTCGCGTCGGGTTGGCCGGAGACAACAGCCCAACGGAAACCGTTGCTTCCTTGCTGCCGACCCTTCGCAACGATCTGGGCTATGAATCCGAACGGATCCGTGCCGCTCGGCTGGACAATTACCTGCGCCTGCGGGAAACGGCCCCGCGCGCCGAGAACGAAGCGGTTATTGCCAGGTTTCTTGGGGTTGGTGAAGACAAAGCCCAAGCCATCATGCAGTTGGATTATCTTTTCCTCGACTGATCCCCAAAGCCCTTCACAGATTGTGTGCTTGAAACTGGGCACCTGTGCCCTGCGCAATCCAAATCGCGGATGGCAAGTGTTCCGCCACGCAAGGCAGCAGCAGCTGCCGCAACTGCACTCGTGATTTTTATTCAAATATCGGATATTGTGCAGCCAATTGGGCCATTTTGTTCATACTTTTTCTATCAGCAACACGGCCCTTGCCAGGAACAAGTACGGAAAACAGGCAGGTCTTTTATTCTGAATGACCGGTGTCCGAGCTTCGAAGAACCAGAAGCACTGGCTGACCGAAGATTGAAATATTGCAACGCAACTCCGGGGGGACACAGTTGTGACCATAGATCAAATTTCCAAATCCAGACCTTACACCCCAAGCGACGCAGACTGGAAGATGATATATGATGTCCTTCCGGGCAAGGCGCAGATCGCCGACCCAGCCGTCATCAACCCACAATTCGAATGTATCGAAGTGACCGGAAACGCGGTTCTGCCGGCGAACGGCATGTATATCGTGCTGCGCGGCGTGGTTCAGCTGCGCCAGAACGGGAATCCATTGGCCAGCGCGGATGTCGGTGATTACTTCTATGAAGAGCACCTGCAAATCTCGGATATACCTGTCAGCCTTGAAGCGCTTGCGCTGGATGGAACCCGGCTGGCGTATCTGTCCAGCAAGAACTGGCTTCAGATACCAGAGAGCGTCCGGCAACCCTGTTTTGCAACGATGTTTGGTGATCTGGTCAGCGTTCAGTTGCAGAACTTTCAGCAGCCAATCAATTGTTGCAGCGTCACGGCGGCCGCTCTCAGCATGTCGGCGCTGGGGTTCAGCTGCGAAGTCAATGACATCTTCCGCGAATGCGCATTGCCCTCGTCCTTTGTCGTGAACGACGGAATCTCGCTGGGCGAGCTTTTTGACGTCGCCTGCACCTACATTCACACGCAGGGGCTGCGCGAGAGGGTTCAGGTTCAGGCCTATTTCATGGACGAAGACACAACCAGTGTGCCTCTGCTGCTTGAGGCGATCGACGAATCCAACCGGCTGGGCGGTGACAACGACATTCTGGTGGCGAATTTCCAGGTCGGTCTTGCCCATGGCAAAGAGAATATGCCCGGCGGCCATTTTGCCGTCATCGCCAAGTGCAATCCAAGCACGGGGCTGGTGCATATGATGGATGTGCACCCTGAAAAATACGGCAAGCTTTGGGTGACAACCGTCGAACGGTTGTGGCAAGCCATGTCGGATCGTGACGGTACCTCGATGCGATCCCGCGGCCTGTTGCGGTTTTCGGCACGGGCAGCGGTCAAGACGCATCTGAAGACCTTCAAGCAGCGGTGCAACTACGTCGACAGCACACGTTACCTGGCGAAAGACCCCAAGAAACGCCGCAACCTGTTCCGCCGGGCGACCCCCAACATGAACTCGATCGGCGTTTTGGTGGAAAGCCTCGCCATCCACGGCGACTACAGGGTGGACGAGGACGAGTTGCTGCGGGCGGCCCAGGTGTCGTTCACGGATACTGTCCGCCGGGTCGCCACCGCCAAAGACATGCACGACATGGTCGAAAAGTATCTCAGCCAATCCGAGAACCTGCATCTGAGCAGCTCGTTCCACAGCTTTGGAACCCGTGACGACAAATCAATCCAGACCCCCGAGGACTGGTTCAAGGCGCAGTTGAAAAGCCTGACCACGAACAGCAATCGCCACCTGATGATCAACATCGACTTCAATCGCGTCACCGGGATCGAGGCGATCCGCCCGCCGGACAACGTGTTTCGGGAAACTGCGTTGCTGGAAGAGTTCTGGTGCCTGTGCATAGACTATGACGAGGATGAAGACGTTGTGACCATAGTTGATATGAGTCCGGCGACCTCGCAGGTCTGGCAAGCGCCGCGCGGCAACATTTTCCGTGGTCTGCGGGATCTCGAAGACCCTGCATTGTTGGTGATCGAAGAGGTCGAGCCGCCCGAAAACCCAAGTGATGTTGCCAGCATCATCAAGCACAATACGATGGTTCTGTTCTACGAGGACGAGGACCCGTGGTCCTATATGCTGCGCAGCATTCTTTCGAATATCGGGGCAACGACCGTCAAGCAGATCGACGTGGGCGGGCGGGATCCCAATATGATCAGGATGCGGCGGCAACTGGTGACGCTTGGGGAAAGACCGGACGTGCCGTATCTGTTTTTCAAAGGGAAATGCATCAGCAAAAGCGAAAAGCTGGAAGACATCGTCGACATGATCCAGGTCGGTGAATTGCAGGCCAGGATGCGCAAGGAAGGGCTGCCGGTATCCGATCTGAACGAAACCCCCAGCCTTGAGAAAAACCCCTTCGGCTACCCAAAAGGGGTGATGAATCAGGTAAACGCCGGAAAGCGAAACGTATTGCTCTGCGCCTGCGGGTCGTCGGCGGCGGACAAGATCCCCGAGCTGGTCGAACGCATCGTCGATGCGGGGCATAACGTGAAACTGATCCCGTCTGTTTCGGCCGAGAAATTCTTTCGCGATTTCGGGGCCGAGCGGATCGACGCCAAGATCACCCATAACGACTATTACCGCGACGACGACGAATGGAATTTCCGCTATTTGAAGTTTGACATGCCGGTGCGCGCTTCGCATCTGGCACTGTGTGACTGGGCAGATTGCGTCATCGTGGCCCCCATCACCTGCAATACGATGGGCAAGGTTGCCAATGGCATCGCCGACAACCTTCTGACCTCGGTCTTCGTGGCTTGGCAATATCAGAAGAAACCTGTGATCCTCTGCCCCGCCTGCAATACGAATATGTGGAACAATATCACCACGCAGAACAACGTCGACAAGCTTAGGACGCTTGGGGTCGATTTCGTCGGACCGCGCGAAGGTCGCCTGTCGAACGGCCGGATGGGCATCGGCATGATGGCAACGCCGGACCAGATCATGGAAGCTTTGGCGGATGCGTTCGAGGAATTGGACGACCAGAAGTATCGCGTCTGCAAATGGGCGCGCGAGGCCGCCGCCGCCGATGACATCAACGAATGGAAGCGCGTGTTCCGCGCCATCGACGAAGGCGTGGTCGGCGTCAACATCGTGGACGAGGCCCACGGAGATTCACTGTTGCACTATGCAGCGGGCGGTGAAGGCGAACTGGGCGAAAGCGGCCATGATCTGGGCAAGCCCGACGATGAGGCAGCCCAGGACCTGATCGACCGGGATATCGACGTCAACCTCGTCAATGACCACGGGTTCACGGCGCTGCATGTGGCGGTGATGAACAAGGCGCCGAAGATGGTCGAGATTCTGCTGGGTGCTGATGACATGGATGCGACCCCGTGCATCGAGTTCGTTCAGGGCATGCAGATCGAACCGGAAATCCGTTCCATGCTGGACAGATGGGCGCAAGATCACAACCTGAAGATGGCAGACCCCGAACAGGGGCGCGACGAAAGCTTCGTGGCCGTCAAAGAACCCTCTTACCTGTATTTCACCTATGGATCCCTGAAGCAGGGATTCCCCAATCATGACGCACACAGCAAAGTTCTGAACGACTTCGTGGGAACGGCGCGCACCCGGCAACCGATGCCCCTGATCATCCCGAAGGAACCATTCTGCGACAATCCCAATTGTGGATATCTGCATCGCATGGCAACCCTTGTGGATCAGCAGGGGATGGGCAAGCAAGTGGTTGGAGAGGTCTACCGTGTCACCGAATCCGGCCTCGGCGAACTGGACAGGCTGGAGGGGTATCACGGCCCCGGCTCACCCGAGAATGTCTATGTGCGCAAGAAGATCAACGTCGTCGTCGAGGGGGCGATGAAACCCGCTTATGCCTATGTGATCGCGGATCCGGAAAAGTACCTGAAAAGCTGGCGCGAGGGTACGTCTGAAGTGGTGAGCGACTATACGCTGGATATGGCGCAGGGCGAACCCAAACCCGGGTTTGAACCGGTGGCCTAACACTCTCGCGTGCTGATCGGTGGCGGTTCGGAACTGTTCTTGATGCTGAGATTATAGGCCGTGATCGCCACCATACACAGCAGCACGAAAGGCCAGAAACTGGCCTTTGGAATCAGGTTGTCCCGATAATGGATGATCCGCAGCGACGGTACCGCCTCGGACGCGAAAAGGTAGGTGTTGATCGAAACCGCCAGCAGCATGAAATACATGAGGAAAAAGAACGACTCCATGTAGATCACGGGCGATCCGGCGAACCCTTCGCGCAGTTGCACATGGGCCAGCAGGATCACGAAGAACAGAACCGAACAGGTGCCGATCACGCTGGACGTGCTGAAGTCATGCCGCTCTACCAGACCCTCGCGGCGCGTGACGGTCATGACCGCACCGAACAGCAGCATTACCACGACCAGCAATGGAATCATGTGCACGATGAACGCGTTTGCGAAATTGCGCTTGATGACGAAGTTGTAATGCAACTCGGGCGTGTTGGTCTGGTAAGCGTTCTGCCGGATGCCCAGCGTCGTATCCAGATTTGACAGCTTGTAATCGAAATAGGTGTTTTCACGCTCCCACGTGCCCATCACGATCCGGTTGTCGATCCCAAAGATGTCATCCGGTCCGGTCGCCGGATAAGCGTCGAAGTCAGGAACCAGCGCGACGTTGGCCTCAAAAGAGGCCGGCCAGAACCGTACCCAAACCGTTTTGTGGTCGAACGGGTAACTGGTGTAGTCGAAGCTCTGGCGCAGAGTTTGTTCGAAATACCAACCAATCAAAACGCCGTCGGGTTGCGGCAACCGATAGGCCTGTTCGATAAGGCCGTTTGCCGTATCGACCGCTTCGGGCAGAAGAAACCCGGCCTCACCTTCGGCAGGAATGATCGCGTCATGTTCACCTGCTTTGTAGTGCTGCCAGATATAGCCGGTGAGCTGTACATCGCTGGCGCCAAGAAAGCTGAAAGACTTTATGAAAATCCCCGTTCTCAAACGGTAGTCCGGTGCAACGTCCAGCTTGCACAGATATGCATCTACCGCAGCCTGGTCAGGCAGTTGCGTCGGGTCTCCTTCGAAGTGGTTCAGTTCGATCCAAAGCTTGAGCAACAAAGCGGCCAACCCAAAGGTCAGCAAACCCGAGATAAGCCACACCTTTCCTTCGACGCTCATTCAGCCTCCTGCCCTGCCGCCTATTCCACCAGAAAATCCGCTCGGCCCAGCAACGATTGCGTGATGCCCATCGCTGCAAACTGCTCATTCAGATCGGCAAATCCGCTATGTTGTGACGGTGGGATTTTCTGCTTCCCGCTCTCGGCCAATAGCCGTGCTTGACGAATGGACAGGTCAACCATTGGCAAAGGCTCATTCTCGGTGAACGCGGCAAGCCCATCCGCATACTCAATCGCGGCATCCCAATCACCGCGCGCCAGCATGACAGCGCTGGCATCGGGGAAAAAATGCAGATGGCTGTGGCCGACACATCCCTCGGCGATGATCTCGGACCCCAGTTTCAAAAGGCGTGTTTGCTCATCCGGGTCCGTTTCGGCCATCGCCAGGGCTGACAGGGCCTTGGGTCCAACAAAGTTGCGGCCATGTTCAAGCGCGATTTCGACTGCTCGCAGACCAGTTTCACGTGCGCGCCCGACCTGCCCGGCATAAACCTGCGTTCTGGCCATGTGTTCCAACGCCTGCGCTTCAAGGCGTTTTGCGCCCACGCGCTCGGCAATTTCGGCAGAGACGCCAAAGGCTTCAAGCGCACGGTCGAGACTGCCCAGAAAGGTTTCGGCCACACCAAGACATGTTTGCGCAACACATTCCGGAACGAAGGCAAAATACGTCTGCGAGATTTCAATCGCCTCATTGGCATCTGCTCGGCCCTGACCGACATCCCCAGTATAGCTGCGCGCCACGCTGAGATTGTGCAGATTGGCCGCAAGGTCCCGAACCAGCCCTTTTTCGCGCGCCCGTTCAGCGGCTTGGGTATAGAACCCCGCCGCCGTCTTCATCGAGGCTTTCATGAAATTGGCGTCGCCAAACCCACTCAGCGCCCCAACTTCAAGGCGCGGGGATTCCAGCTTGCGGGCAAGCAAGAGCGCCCGCTCGTTGGCCTTCAGCGCTTCTTTGTTCCGTCCCAGCGGGAAGTAGACGTTGCCGCGCACATAGCTTATCTGGGCCTCATCTTCCTCAGACCCGCAGCGCTGTGCTGCTGCCTCAGCAATGTCGAGCGCTTCCAGCGCGTCCTGATACAGGCTTGCTTGCCGCGCCGCCTGCGCCAGCCCGATATGGGCCCGGGCGATTTGTTCATCGGTTTCCGCCAAACTGGCCGCGTCCTTGAACTCGTCCAAAGCTTCGTTTGACAACCCCTGCAACCGATGCGTTTCGCCCCGCGCGCACAGCAGGTCAAATCGGACACCCGCCGGGGACGGCAATTCCAAAGCACGCTCGATCAGCGGGCTGGCATCGTCGAACCGGAAGGCTTGGATCAATTTATCCGCAGCCTCCAGATAGGCTTGCGCTGCGTTATTGGCCCCGGCCCGGTCCAGATGCTGGGCGCGCAAGGTGGCGTCTCGATCCTCGAACCACTGTGCCGCCTGTCGATGCAGACGGGCCCGTTCGGATTTGACCAAAGTAGCATAGGACCCGTCCCGAATCAGCGCGTGGGCAAACATGAGATCAGGTCCGGCCTCTCGGATCAGCGCCGACCGGATCAGGTTACTTGTATCCAGATGTCCTTCGCCCAGAATGAAATTCAGAACTTCGGGCGAGAACCTTTGCCCCAGAACCGATGCGGCCTGAAGGGCGGTTCGACTGGCGCGATCCAACGCATCCAATCGCGACTGGACGATACCCTGAATACTTCCGGGCACACTTTCCTGCTTGAGTACGTCTGTGTTGCGCAACAGCTGTTCCAGAAACAACGGGTTGCCGCCCGCCCGTTGGACACATGTCTCCAGCAAATCCTGATCGATGGCTCGGAACTCTTCGACCAGTTGTCTGACATGCTCCTCTCCCATTGGCGCCAGTTCCAGCTTTGACACCAGCGCGCCGTCCGTCGCCATCTGCCAGTCCCTGTCGATCGGATCGCCTTCGGCCCGACTGGACATCATCAACACACAGGGAATGTTCCGCGTCGCTGCGGCGATATGCGAACACGCCGTCAGGATGTCAGGGGTCGCCCAGTGGATGTCTTCAATCTGAATAAGCAGGGGCGATTCCTGGCTGCTGGCCGAAAGCAGTTCCTCAAGAACCTGACGCCGTCCTCGCAGACGGGTCTTGTTATCCATCACGGCATAGACCTCGGCCAGACCCGGGTCTTGCTCAAGCTCAAGCAAGGCATTGAGATGCGCGGCGTTGGAAGGACTGACCCAGCCACTGCTGATCGCGTCTTTTGCGACAGCCACCCCTGTTTCCGCCCCATCCGACGCTTCAAGTCCCAGAATGCTGCGAGCGACGGTCTGAATGGCTGAATGACCTTCGCGCGCACCGAAATCCACCACAACGCCGTTGTGGATTTTGTAGGACAGGCTGGTGGCCAGTTCCGCCACCTGCTCGGACAGGTGGGTTTTTCCAATTCCGGGTTCGCCCAGAACGATATGAACTTCTCCTTTGCCATGGCGCTGGCACCGGTCGAACGTGGCCGAGAAAATCGACATCTCGCGCTCGCGCCCGATGAATTTGTGCCGTCTCGTTCGAATGTTCCTGGCCAGCCGGTCCAGACGCCAGACCTCAACCGGTTCGTTCAGCCCCTTGATCGCCTTGACCCCGATGGAGTCGCCCACGAACAACGGACCCAGCGCGCGTTGAATGTCATGTGAGACCAGCGTTTCCCCTGCCGCTGATATGTCCGTGAGACGGGAGGCCAAGTTTACGCCATCTCCTGTCACCGTGTATTCCGTATGTGACTGGCTGCCGGTTGTACTGGCAATGACCTGACCCGAAGAGATGCCGATATGACAGGAAAGCGGCGGCGACAACGTCGAAAGAACCGCGTGAATTTCAGCCGCAGCGCGTGCTGCCCTTTCGGTGTCGTTGGTATGTGAGATCGGCGCCCCGAAAACAGCCATGACCGCATCACCAATATGCTTGTCGATACGACCGCCGTATTTTTCGACCACATTGTCCACTTTGCTGAAGAACTGATTGAGCAGCGCGTGCAGATCCTCGGCATCCAGCTCGCTGGAAATTTTCGTGAACCCGGTCAGGTCAGCAAACATCACCGTGACCTGCCGCCGCGCGGGTTCATGCGGTGCCGTTGGTTCAGGCTCGGCTGCGGTGTGGGTGGAATCAAGTTGCTCGATGGCACGCAAAAGCCGCCGACGATCGCCGACAGCAGTAACACCGATTTCGATCAGATCCTCTGCCGTCAAATCTGGCAGAATGGAAAAGTCGATCTTGTTGTCAATGAAGGCCTGCGCGTACTCGTTCAATCCATTTGCGCTCAGCCAGCCCCTCAGGTCTTGAGACATATCGCCCCTCTGAAGTCCCCCACTTCAAGCGAGAGCCTAGCATGGCAGCGGGCCCGAGTCTGCAAAAACCAAATTAATTCGTGATTTTGAACAGGGTTAATCCATTTTTCATGCGTTCACCTGGCTTGCATTTCCAAACCCGCTCGACAGGACAAATGAACGGCAGGCCTCGGAGATTTCTCGAAACCGCGCTCGTTCCCTGACATAAAGATACACTTCGCGCCTGTCCGGCAAATCCGAAATCGGACGAAAGGCAACTGCGTCCGGGATGAATTGCGCGACGGTCTGCGGCAGGACAGTGATCCATTGGCCTGCCCTGACCGTCGTGATCAGGGAATGCGTGTTGTGAATGGTAACCTCGGCCCCGTCCAGAATCTCTCGGAAAGGCGCGGACTCGATAAAGTCACACAGGGCGTTTCGAACGAAAGGCTCAGCCACCAGATCCGAAATGACTGGCGGTTCTGCCCGCGTCATCAGCGGATGATCCGACGCCGCAACCAGCCCGAAGCGATCCTGAAACAGCGGCTCTGCACTGACCCCGTTCAGTGGATGATGGCCGGACGCAATGCCGATATCAGACGTGTCGCCGGCAACCGCATCCAGAACCTGCTGCGAATCGCCGTCTCGCAGCTCGATCTTCAGGCCGGGAAAGCGAGACGTCATATGATCCAGCAGGGCAGGAAAGACCAACGCCCCCACGGACGGCACGGATACGATACGGATCAACCCGTGCTCGGCCTGTGCCGCCAGTTCAATGTTCTGAACGGCCTGATCAAAATCCCGCACCTGTTTGAGTGCGAGATCGAGAACTTGCTGACCCAGCGGTGAAAGGTGGTTTTTCCGTTCGCCTTCAAACAGTTTCTTGCCCAGATGCTCTTCGAATTGTTTCAGCATCATTGAGACGGCAGATTGTGTCCGGCCCAGACGGCTGGCTGCCTCGGCAAGGTTTCCGGTTTGGGCCACGGTGCAAAAGCACCGCAGCATTTCCACTTTCACGGCCATGTTTCAATCTTTCTGAAGTTTTCTAAAGTTATTTTAGTTTGACTGATATCGGCAGCAAGTTCCATTCTTTCGCAGACTGAACTTTGCGAATTTGGGGCCTGACGTGACCAAACTGAATCTGATTGCCGGCGAATGGCTGGCGGGCGAAAGCGAAATTGAAAACCGCAATCCATCGGACCTGAGCGATCTGGTCGGTATGTTCGCGCAGGCCAGTGCCGATCAGCTTGAGGCAACGCTGGATCAGGCGCGTGTGGCACAGTTGGAGTGGGCGGCTTACGGGTTGGAGCGCAAGCAGGCCGTACTGAACGCCATCGGCAATGAACTGATGGCCCGCGCCGAGGAACTCGGCACTCTGCTCAGCCGTGAAGAAGGAAAACCGCTGGCCGAGGGCAAGGGCGAGGTCTACCGCGCCGGTCAGTTCTTCACCTACTATGCGGCCGAATGTCTGCGACAGATCGGTGAGAACGCCGATTCCGTGCGCCCGGACATCGAGGTTGACGTGCGCCGCGAGGCTGTTGGCGTGGTTGCCATCATCAGCCCGTGGAACTTCCCCACCGCAACGGCTTCGTGGAAGATCGCCCCGGCGCTTTGCTATGGCAACGCGGTTGTGTGGAAGCCCGCCAACATCACCCCTGCCTCGGCCGTGGCCCTGACCGAAATCATCGCGCGGCAAGACATCCCCAAGGGTCTGTTCAGCCTGGTGATGGGCTCGGGCCGTTCCATCGGTCAGCGTCTGGTGGAAAGCCCCAAGGTCAATGCGATTTCATTCACCGGATCGGTTCCCGTGGGTAAAGGCATTGCTGCTGCGGCCATCCAGAACCTGACCAAGGTGCAGATGGAAATGGGGTCCAAAAACGCGCTGGCCGTGATGGACGATGCCGATCTGGATCTGGCGGTGACGCTGGCGCTGGGCGGGGCATTCGGCGGCACCGGTCAGAAGTGCACGGCTTCGTCGCGTCTGGTCGTCCACGCGGGCATCCATGATGCCTTCGTCGAAAAGCTGGTGGCCGGTGCACAGGCGATGAAAGTCGGCCACGCGCTGGAGGACGGCGTTCAGATGGGTCCGGTCGTCAGCCAGCAGCAGTTGAATGAAAACCTCGCCTATGTCGATCTGGGCAAATCCGAAGGCGCCGAGTTGGCCTGTGGTGGTCAGCGGCTGGAGATGCCCCATGACGGTTTCTACATGTCGCCGGGCGTGTTCCTGAACACCACCAACGATATGCGCATCAACCGTGAAGAAATGTTCGCACCGCTGACCAGTGTCATCAAGGTCGGCAGCTATGACGAGGCGCTGAGCGTCGTGAACGACACCAATTTCGGCCTGACCTCGGGCATCGTGACCAAGTCGCTGGCTCGCGCAACCCATTTCCGCCGCAACGCACGCACCGGCGTGGTGACGGTGAACCTGCCCACCGCAGGCACCGATTACCACGTGCCATTCGGCGGTCGGGGTGACAGTTCGTACGGTCCCCGCGAACAGGGCAAAGCAGCAGCCGAGTTCTACACGACCGTCAAAACCGCCTATATCAGCGCCGGCCCCGTCTGATGCGGATCGACGGCCTGCAATATGCCAACTGGTCGGAAAAGATCTTCCGCCAGCTGCGCGAAGGGGGCGTGGACGCGATCCACGTCACCATCTCCTATCATGAGAATTTCCGCGAAACGGTTCTGAATTTCGAGAAATGGAACCGCTGGTTCGAGCAATACCCGGATCTGATCATGAAAGGCCGGTGGGCCAGCGACATCGACACGGCACGCGAAACGGGCCGGACCGCCGTGTTTTTCGGATTTCAGAACCCGTCGCCCATTGAAGACGATATCGGGCTGGTCGAAATCCTGCACGATCTGGGCGCGCGGTTCATGCAACTGACCTACAACAACCAATCCCTGCTGGCGACCGGTTGCTACGAGGCCGAAGACACCGGCATCACCCGCATGGGCAAGCAGGTCATCAAAGAGATGAACCGCGTGGGCCTTGTGGTCGACATGAGCCATTCGGCAGACCGTTCCACGATCGAGGCGGCTGAAATCTCGGACCGGCCCATCGCGATTACACATGCCAATCCGCACGAATGGTCCCCGGCCCTGCGCAACAAGCGGGATGACGTCATCCGCGCGGTAACGGAAAAAGGTGGGATGCTGGGCTTTTCGGTCTACCCTCACCACCTGAAAGACAAGTCCGATTGCACGCTGGAGAGCTTCTGCGAAATGATCGCCCGCACTGCCGACAAATACGGGGCCGAACATCTGGGGATCGGCACTGACTTGTGTCAGGATCAGCCCGACAGCGTCGTGGAATGGATGCGTGTGGGGCGTTGGACAAAAGAAATCGACTATGGCGAAGGCTCGGCCTCGGCTCCGGGATTCCCACCGATGCCGGGCTGGTTTCAGGACAACCGAGACTTTGGCAACATCGAAAAAGGGTTACGCGCGACCGGCCTGAACGATGACGAAGTGGCCGGGATCATGGGCAGGAACTGGTACCGGTTCTTTGCCGAGAACTTCGTCCCACAAAGGTAACCAAATGGAACCACACGCGCAGACAGAGATCGCCAGACGTGACCCATCCACGGTCATGCGGCTGTCACGGTTGGGATCGTTGCACCAATGTCGGCTCAGCTTTATGCGGCAGCTGACCCGCCGCATGGCCGAAGAAAACTGGAGCTTTTCGCGCCCTGCGTTTGAAATTGACAACAAGGGTGTGGGCCATGCGGTCTATACCGCGCAAGGCCCCGATCGGGCCTATTCGCTGGTCGCCTTTGCCCATGACCTGCCCCCCGAACAGCGATCTGACCGGGTGATTGCCGAGGCCTGGGATGCCACCTTCGCGTTGTTTGACGGCATTCCAACGGCACAGGATATCGACCGTCTGTCGCAGAATGTTCCGTTGCAAGAAGCCGGACGTGTCAGCGAAGCCGAACTGTCCCTGTCTCGGGCCAACCGTTCCGTGCGGCTTTGGACACATGTAGTGGATCGTCTTGCGGCGGGGCAGCAACCCGATCTCGAACAGATCTACAAAGTCGGTTACCTGATGCGGACCACGGCCGTTTATGGGTCGGGCAAATTTGGCGCAGCAGACCGGGAAAAGACAGCCGGCCGGGCCGAAGTCAGTGGTCCGTTCCAGATCGAGATGCTGTCAGTCTATCTGACCCGCGCCTTTGTGCGCGATCTGGTACAGCATATGGCGCAGGTCAAAGGCGGGGATCGGACCGCAGAGCTTGATCCAGACATCGCCCGTTGGCTGGGCATCGGGAATTCGACCGGCCTGGGTATGGCCCCGTTCATCGTCAATCACCCGGTACTGTTCAACAACTGGATCATGGTGCGCGAAGAAGCAATCTCGCGCGTTCGGTCCATTGGGACGGCTTCGGCAGATGAAGCACGTGTCTTTTGCGATGTCTTTGCACGTTGCAAACAGTCAATCGCCTGGTGGCGATCTGAACACCCGGTGCAGATGGAAAAGCTGGCGGCGCTGAATTCGGATCTGGATAAAATCGAAGAGTATCTGGCCAAGGATGACCTGACACAGGACCACCCCTGGAACCGTCTGATCCTTTGGTCCGAAACCGCGCTGACCGAAGAAGGCCAAGAACTGCTGGCCTCTCTGATCCTTGAACCTTATGGCACGCTTGTTGACGGGCTTGCGAGTTGCATGGCGGACACCAACACGGCCGCGCAGGTGATTGATGGGGCAATGCCGGTATCGGCGGTGCGTGCGTTGATCCGGAACAGCTTTGACTGGGCTTTGAACCTGGATTGGGCCGCCGCCGAAAACTGCGCGCGGGCTTGGTACGTGTCCGAAGAAAAGCTGGAACCCCGGCTGGGGGAACGCTTCGAAGAACCGATCTCGGATTATGAACAACCTCTTGCACCGGCACGGGATGCGACCCTGGCTTTCGAAGCAATGCAGGACTGGCCTGATGACACTCCGATCGCAGAGTTTCTGTTGCGCCATCCGGAACACCGCCACAGCGTGCGCCGCGCGCAAATCAGCCGCATCGCTCCGTACGGTGAAATTCGAGACAACACGATCAGCGCCCAGGTGATGCCCATTGATATGCTGCGCGCCAAACTGTCCTTCTTTGGGGCGACGCATTTCGACCCGCGTTCGGATCGGTGGGTGCGTATCTGCATGTATTCAGGTGCACCCTACCCGGAAGAGCTGAACACCGCGAACGCCGACCTGTGGGTTTATCCGGAAGTTGTGCAATGACCTTCTCGTTGAACGAAGTGGAAGCCACTGCCAAACGCGCAACCCGTGGGGCTGGATATGCCTGGGGTGTGGCGGAAGAAGCCGCGAAAGCAACCCGATGGCTTTGCGTTCAGGGGTTTGACGGACCAGCGATCCTGGCCCAGTTGCTTGAGCAGGAATTTGCGCCGCACCTGGAACATCACGTCCCAGAGGCCCGGGACGGTATGTGGACCGGTGCCCGGGATCTGTGTCCCCTTATGACCGGATCGGCATTATCAGATTTCCCGGACGCCCTGTCACAAGACAAAGTTCTGATTTCCAATGTTGCCGCACCTCTTCTGTTGCTGCCCTTTGTCGCCACCATGGCGAAAAAGCGGAAATCGACTGTGGAAATCACTTTGGACGGGTTTTCCGCGACCACTGATGGTGTTCATCTCAGCTGTGAAGAATTCGGAATGGACAGGGCAAACCGCGTCGGGATAACCGAAATCGACCAAATCAGACCCGCCCGCTCCATGCACAGCCGCGCCACCCCGGATCCGGGGGCGTGGAAGCTCCTCAACACCGTGGCGCATCGCACCTATGCCCCCGCAACTGAACAATCCCGACTGCTTGGCGCTGGTTCAGGCGTGTCAGACAACGATTGAAGGACGATCCGATGACCGAAACCAGAACTCTCTCGCTTGCCGAAATAGAAGAGCTGTCATTCAATGCGCTGGTGGCCGCCGGCACAAGCGAAGAAAACGCGCGCCCTTTGGCTGTTGCCACAGCCGCGACCGAAGCGGACGGCGTGGCCAGCCATGGGCTGGCGTATATCCCGATCTATTGCGAGCATGTTCAATGCGGCAAGGTGGACGGTCAGGCAAAACCAGCCCTTGAAACCCCGCGTCCGGGCCTCATCCGGGTCGATGCCAAAACCGGGTTTGCACATTCGGCCATTGATCTGGGTTTCGAGGCGCTGATCCCGGCGGCACAGGAACAGGGCATCGCCGCATTGGCGATTACAAACAGCTACAATTGCGGTGTGCTGGGTTATCACACGTATCGGCTGGCCCAGGCAGGGCTGGTCGGATTGGGGTTCACCAATGCGCCAGCATCCATCGCACCTTCGGGCGGATCGAAACCTGTTGTTGGCACCAATCCTTTCTCGATCGCGGCACCGGGTACGGATGGTCAACCCGCACTGCTGATTGATCAAAGCGCCAGCACCATCGCCAAAAGCGAAGTGATGAAGCATGCACGGGAAGGAAGGGCCATTCCCGTCGGATGGGCGCTGGACGCTGACGGCAACCCGACAACGGACCCTAACGTCGGTCTGAAAGGCAGCATGGCCCCGTCCGGCGGCTACAAAGGCGTGGGTGTTGCTTTGCTGACCGAAGTCATGGCCGCTGCCCTTACGGGATCTACACTTGGGTTGAACGCATCGCCTTTTTCCGGAACGGCCGGTGGCCCCCCAAAGACCGGGCAGTTTTTCATTGCGATTGATCCCGCAGCGTCGTCCGGCGGCGCGTTTTCGAACGCCATGGCGACTCTGGTTGAATCGATCAGAGCTCAGGACGGTGCGCATCTGCCCGGCGATGGCCGCCGCAAGAACCGGCTTTCGTCAAGCAAAGCGGGAGTCGCAGTGAACTCCGCAACCCTGTCAAAGATTGAAGCGATTTTGGGCTCCGGCTAGGCGACGGGTTCACCGCCCATTGAGTGCAGTTGCCAAGTGGTGGCGATCCCCAAGACTGCACCGGACAATTCGGTCAAAGGGTTTGCCTGTCTCTGGTTGGCAGGCGCGTTGAAAGGCAACGGGATATGCGCCTGTATCCCGGGCGCAAAAAGCGCAAGTCGTGTGTGAAATCCGATACGGCGAGATCCATGCCGCGCGAAAACGTTCGGCAGACAAAGAAACTGGCAACGCGTTGAAACCCGACAGGACCGATGTCCCACGGTCGTCCTATCGGCTGTCGTCATGTGCTGGTGTTGACACAACCGGCCAGATCCAAACCCGCCATGTTTCACCACACCGCATGGCTGCTCGGGATTCCTTCCGCTCCTCAGAGTTTGTTCGTATGTGGTGTGGATTGTTGGTGTAACTCCACCGTATTGCCACACCACGGAATATTTGTCCTCAAAATGGGCATTTGGGAAAACTGGCGACCCCGGCAGGATTCGAACCTGCAACCTGCCCCTTAGGAGGGGGCTGCTCTATCCAGTTGAGCCACGGGGCCGCGCCCTGCCTTCTGTAACCGGGATTTTCCGGGTTGTCATCGCCTTTGCACAATTGTTGTACACACCGACCTGTTCACGCTAGCATCGGACAAAACAACTACGCAGGTGCCTCCCGTGAACAGTGAAACCAAACGCCCGCTTACCCTTCGTGATGTGTCCGAGGCTTCCGGTGTCTCAGAGATGACGGTGAGCCGGGTTCTGCGTAACAGGGGGGATGTTTCCGACGCCACCCGCACCCGCGTTCTGGCCGCCGCCAAAGACCTGGGATATGTCCCCAACAAGATCGCGGGCGCGCTGGCATCCAGCCGGGTCAACCTGGTCGCGGTAATCATCCCCTCGCTTTCGAACATGGTATTTCCCGAGGTGATGACCGGCATCAATCAGGTGCTCGAAGATACCGAGTTGCAACCCGTGGTTGGAGTGACGGATTATCTGCCCGAAAAAGAAGAAAAAGTGCTGTACGAGATGCTCTCGTGGCGCCCCTCGGGCGTGATCATTGCAGGGCTGGAACACACCGACGCGGCCCGCGCCATGCTGGATTCAGCGGGCATTCCCGTGGTCGAGATCATGGATACCGACGGCAAACCTGTCGACGCGATGGTGGGCATTTCACACCGCCGGGCCGGGCGCGAGATGGCGCAGGCGATTCTGAAGGCCGGGTATCAGCATATCGGCTTCATGGGTACCAAGATGCCGCTGGATCACCGCGCCCGAAAACGCTTTGAAGGGTTTACCGAAGTGCTGGGCAAACACGGGATCGAGATCGAAGATCGCGAGTTCTATTCCGGCGGCTCTGCCCTGGCCAAAGGGCGCGAGATGACGCAGGCCATGCTTGAACGGTCGCCAGATCTTGATTTCCTGTATTATTCCAACGACATGATCGGCGCTGGTGGTCTGTTGTACCTGCTGGAACAGGGCGTGGATATTCCGGGGCAGATCGGTCTGGCCGGGTTCAACAACGTGGAACTTTTGCAGGGTCTGCCGCGAAAACTGGCGACGATGGATGCCTGTCGTCTGGACATAGGACGTCAGGCCGCACAGATCATCGCTGAACGCCTGAAGGATCCGGAGTCTGAAATCGAGACACGGGTCACCCTGACCCCCAAGATCAGCTATGGCGATACTCTGAAACGACGATGAACACCCCCCTGAAACGGCTCGACAATCGGACGGCCCGGGCCATTTTCATGGATCGTCACGCTTTGGCCGAACAGCCCGCGGGCGCGGCCAAGGGCGCCGGGCTTCTGGACCTTGTCCAGCGGCTGGGGTTCGTGCAGCTCGACAGCATCAACACGGTTGCCCGCGCCCATGACATGATCCTGTTTTCCCGACGGCCTGCGTATCGCAGCGCCAACCTGAAAAGGCTCTATGAAAGGGAAAAAGCGCTGTTCGAACACTGGACACATGATGCGGCCGTGATCCCGATGTCATTCTATCCGCACTGGCATCTGCGCTTTCAGCGTGATGCGGATCTCTTGAAGGCGCGATGGAAGAACTGGCGGCGGGATGGGTTCGAACAGCAGTTCGAAACGGTCTTGCAACACATCCGCGACCACGGACCAGTGTGTTCGTCAGACGTTGGCAAGGATGAAAAAAAAGGCTCGGGCGGTTGGTGGGACTGGCACCCGTCAAAAACCGCTTTGGAGTTTCTGTGGCGTTCCGGGGCCCTGACCGTCGTGGGTCGCGATGGGTTCAAGAAACGCTATGATCTGACTGAACGTGTGATTGAAACCCGCCTGTGCCCCGGGAACATGGCCTGTGATGCGACGGCGACCGTGGATTGGCTGTGCAACGCGGCACTGGACCGGTTGGGGTTTGCCACGTCCGGAGAGCTGGCCGCGTTCTGGGATACGGTCAGCGCCGCCGAAGCCAAAAACTGGTGTGCCACGGCGTTGGCTCAGGGAAACATCGAAGAGATCGAAATCACTTGCGCCGATGGACGCCTGCGCAAAACCTTTGCCCGCCCTGATTTGATGGATCGGGCGGCCGACTTGCCGCAACCGCCCGGACGGATCCGAGTGCTCAGCCCGTTTGATCCCATGCTTCGGGACAGAAACCGGGCCGAGCGGCTGTTTGGCTTTCACTATCGCATCGAAGTTTTCGTGCCCGAAGCCAGGCGGACATATGGGTATTACGTCTTCCCTTTGCTTGAAGGTGATCGGTTGATCGGCCGGATCGACATGAAGGCGCATCGCGATCGCGACCTGCTGCATGTCAAGGCACTCTGGCCCGAACGCGGGGTGCGATGGTCTGACGCCCGCAGCCGCCGCCTGAACGCCGAGCTGGAGCGGATACGCCGGCTGGCAGGCGTTGAACAGGTCGAATTCGCAAGGGGCTGGCTGAAAGACCCTAAATAGGGTCTATTCCGCGTCAGTCAGTGTCAGTTTGATCGGTTCCAGCCCGTCAATCTCTCCTGTTATGATGTCGCCGGGCACAACCGGGCCTACGCCGGCCGGTGTACCTGTCAGGATCAGATCGCCGGGGCGCAGATGGTAGAAACCGGACAGATGGCTGACGATTTCATCGATCTTCCAGATGAGCTCTTCCAAAGTAGCGTCCTGGCGCAATTCGCCGTTCACGCTCAACCGGATGTGTTTGGCATCGTCAGGCGACCAGTCCGTGGCAGGGGTCAGCGGCGCGAAGACTGCTCCGTTTTCGACATCTTTGCCCAGATCCCAAGGCCGCTGTTTGTCCCGTTCTTGGAATTGCAGATCGCGGCGGGTCATGTCGAGCGCACAGCCATAGGCATAAACCGCATCCCAAGCCTGCGCGCCGGAGGCGCGAAACACCGGTTTTCCGATTGCCAGCGCCAGCTCCATTTCGTGATGGTAATTCTTCGTCCCCGCCGGGTACGGAACCGTCGCGCCGGACAGGATCGCGTTTGGCGCGGATTTGGTGAAATAGAAGGGCGCATCGCGATCCACCTCATTCCCCATCTCTGCTGCGTGCGCGGCATAGTTTCGCCCGACGCAGAAAATGCGACCGACAGGGTACCCGGCCGTCTCGCTGACGACAGGGATGGTTATGGGATCGGGAAGGGAAAACAGGCTGTTTGACATCGTGGTTCCTGAATTTTTCATCGCTGCCATCTTACGCCTGCCAGAGCTGCCAGCAAGCGGGGAATGCACGCTGGATTTCGCCAGTATCCACGAGTTGTTTCAGCGCGAACCTGCTCAATTCTGACCTGAACGGCCAGTGCCGTTCCAAAGCGGCTTCACATCCGTCTTTATTGATGCACCGGAACTTGGGCAGATCGGAAATTAACTTGGCTCTGGCGCAAGTCGGGCTAGGTTTTGAATTGGAATTGCAGGGTGCATCCATCTTGAGGGGTGCGAAGGCAGCAAAACACCGCGCATGCGGGAACATTCGGCCAGTATGACGCAAAGTCATCCCTTGCGGGCCAGGTTTTCGTTCGGCAATTGCCCAAGTCTGTTTCGGAGAGCATGGGTGCAAGGCCTTTCCCCCAAAGGCCAAATAGCCCTAATCAGAGCCACATTTCCGGCTCGCCATATACTCCGATGCGCAGGCCGGACCGTCAGGCAAGGCGTGACGCAACCGGCCTCAGGCCAGGCCTAACCCAAATCCAAGTCTGGCCACCCCGTCGGAGATCGCCCCTAGAATCTCCGGCGGGGTCTTGGCAGATGACACAAGTGTTTTGCGAAGCGCATCAGGTATCCAGGTCGTTCAACTCGTTCAGAAGGTCCAGCAACAGTTCGTGTTTTTCCGGCCCCAAGCGGGATCGAATGCGTTCCGCCTGCGCCATGCTGGCGGGCTGATTGGCGTGAATGATCTGAACGCCACGCTCGCCGATCTCGACAATCTGGCGACGCCGGTCCGCTGGATGGCATCGTCGGGAGATCAGGCCGCGATGCTCCAGCTTCTGCAATATCCGTGTCAGGCTTGGCAACAATAGACAGGCGCGTTCGGCAATATGCGTGGGCTCCTGCGGGCCTTCTTCATTCAAAACCCGCAATACGCGCCACTGCTGTTCGGTGACACCGGCGTCGGCCAGCATTGCTCGGATGGGTCCCATAACCTTTTCCCGCGCCCGCAAAAGCGCAATAGGCAAAGATCGCGACGTCAGTGGGAGGTCGTCGGTCATGCCAAAATTATCGCCGAAATCCGTGATTTACGCAAGGGAACCCTCAGTTTTCGGTTTGAAGCACAAGAACCGCCGGAATGCCGCCACCCTTGCGTGACGCGCCCTTCTCGCCGTGAATCCGATTACACATAATTGCATTAAAACTGGACAATTTCGTGCCACGGAAGAAGATGAGGAAACGGCCACTTTCGCGACCACGTCGCGCCGAAGGTTTTGCAACAAAAGGAAACAATATGGCTGCGCAGCAGAACGCGTTCAAACAGGCTCTAAAAAAGGGAGAAATGCAGATCGGGTGCTGGATGAGCTTTGCGGAGCCCGCAGCGGCCGAGATGATGGGAACCGCGGGCTTTGATTGGCTGGTAATCGATGGAGAGCATGCCCCTAACGATATCCGGTCGATCCGAGACCAGCTTGTGGCCCTTGAAGCAAGCAATTCTCATGCGGTTGTGAGGGTCCCCGTGGGTGAGACTTGGCTGATCAAGATGGTTCTGGATGCGGGTGCTCAGACCATTCTGGTTCCGATCGTGGAAAGCGCCGCGCAGGCGCAAGAGCTGGTTCGGGCCTGCCGCTATCCCCCTGCCGGTGTCCGCGGCGTGGGCGCGATGGCATCGCGGGCGACGATGTACGGATCGGTCGGAGATTATATTCAGACCGCAGATCAGGAGATTTGCCTGTTGTTGCAGGTTGAAACCGGCGCCGGAATGGCTGCTCTGGACGACATTCTGGAGGTTGACGGCGTGGATGGCGTATTCATTGGCCCTGCCGATCTGTCGACCGATATGGGCCATCAGGGCAACAGTGCGGCGCCCGAGGTGCGAGCGGTTATCCGAGATGCACTGACCCGGATCAAGGCCGCAGGCAAAGCGCCGGGCATTCTGGCCACAAATGACGAGGCCCGGCAGGCATATCTGGATATGGGCGCACAGTTCTTGGCGGTTGGCATTGATGTGATGCTGCTGACGCAAACGGCACGTGATCTCGCCGCACGATGGAAAGCCGACTGAACGTTCAACGGACCATGGCCGCTGCGGCCTGGGCGTATCCGCCCGAGGCACCATCGACGAAATGAACATGATCGTCCCGCGTGGCCGACGGGACAAAACACGTCATCATCGCCTCGTCCTGCACGTGCAAACCGTATCGGATTTTGCCGCGCCCGCGCGCTTCTTCCAGCATCTGTTCGATCTGTCGCAAAGTGGCCGGATCACAATCCAATGTCATCTTCAGACCGTCATCAAACTTGCGGAAATCGGCATTCCTGCTGACCATATTCCTGTAATGTTTGGGTTCGAACTGTCCCAGCTTTTTACCAGTCTTGAAGAGTATCGCGATCAGCAGGTTCTGAATCAGAAGAACGAGCTTGTGCAAAAACAAATTTCTCCCGTTGCGCGAAACATGCGCGTCAATGTCGAGGCCGGGGGGCGGCCACGTCATGGGTGGGCCATTCATCGGCACCGGATGACCTGCGCGCTCCAGCTCTTCTGACGCGGACAGAACCGATTGCGCAAGGTCGGCAAAATCACGTTCAGTTGCTGACGCGGTGGGTTCAACAACCAGTGACACGATCTGACCATGCCGCGCCGGGCTGTTGGACCATCTACACGACAAGCCTGTCAGGTTCGGCTGCGCACCCGGTTCGGCAGGCGCGATCATATGACGACCCGCCTTCATCTCTGCCTCGGCCCAGGCCAATCCTCCGCCAGAAAACATGGCATAATCCACGCCGGAGGACGGAGCAAAACGGGCGACACGCAAGTCCCTGCCCGCTTTTCGGATTTCCGCCACCGATACCAGCGCCGCACGCAACGGCATGGAAAACTCCTCTTCCGCCCAGCGCCGCAAAGCTGAAAGAGTATCCCGCGCTGCTTCAACTTCGCTGGGGGGGACCGCAAACGCCGCCCCGTCGCCGCCAAAGACATAGGGAAACAACTTGCCGTCCATCGCGTTTATCATCGCCGAGATTACGGCAGCCCCAACGGTGTTGACGGTTTTGTATCGTCCCCGTGCGATCTCGCCGGTTGAATCGACAATGTCGGCGACCCCCAGAAACCAGTCGTCGGGCACCGGCGAAAACTGCGCCGGGTCTGCCAGGCGGGTGAAATCCCGCAACAGGGGCAGGTTTTCATAAAATGCAGAATGGAGGTCTTTCATTTTCCCCCTCGAAATCAGACTTCTGACAATGATAGCCGGAATTCGGCCCAAGTCCTGCTACTGAAACATAGTACACATGCTTGTGCGTTGCATCATTGCGTGCCAAGCATTCCCTTCGGATGAGCGGAAAAGAGGCGGGATATGCAGGCGGGTTTGGTGGTTTTGTGCCTGGGCTATGTGCTCAGCCAGTTTTTCCGTGCATTTCTGGCTGTGCTCAGCCTGGATCTTGAACGCGACATCGGCGCCACACCCGAAGATCTGGCCTTTGCGTCGGGCCTTTGGTTTCTTGTGTTCGCTGCAATGCAAATCCCGGTTGGCTGGGCGCTGGACAAGGTTGGGCCCAGGCTGACCGCAGCCGCGCTTCTTCTGGTTGGTGGTGCAGGAGGATCCGCGATTTTTGCGGTCGCGACCTCACCGTTGCATGTCAGCGTTGCCATGGGCCTGATCGGCGTCGGGTGCTCTCCGGTTCTGATGGCATCCTATTTCATCTTTGCCCGCGAATACCCGCCCGCGAAATTCGCGACACTGGCCGCCGTCATGCTGGGCGTCGGCTCGGTGGGCAATCTCGTGGCCTCCTATCCGACTGCGCTTGCTGTCGAATGGATGGGATGGCGCGCCACCATGGTTGGGCTTGCCGTGATATCTGCCGCGATTGCTTTGGGTATTTGGCTGAGCCTGCGTGATCCCGCGAAGGTTGATACGGAACACAAGGGTTCACTTCTGGACCTGTTGAAAGAGCCTGCACTGTGGCTGATCATGCCCTTGATGCTGGTGGCCTATGCGCCCTCTGCCGCGCTGCGCGGGCTATGGGCCGGGCCGTATCTGAACGATGTCTTCGGGCTCAGCACCACCCAGATCGGCACCGCGACACTGGTCATGGGGTCTGCGATGATTGCCGGTACCTTTGTCTACGGACCGCTGGATCGCGTATTTGGCACTCGGAAGTGGGTTATCTTCACAGGCAACGTGCTGGGCGTGGTGGCGCTGACCCTGCTTTGCGTGTGGATTGACCATGCCACATGGCTGTCCGTTCTGCTGTTGGCCGTCATTGGGTTCACCGGGGCCAGCTTTCCGGTCATCATGGCCCATGGGCGGGCCTTCGTCCCCCCCCATCTGGTGGGCCGAGGCGTGACCCTGTTGAACCTTTTCGGGATCGGAGGGGTCGGCATTGCCCAATTTGTCACCGGGCGCATTCATGCCGCCACCGCTGAGATCGGGACAACCGCGCCCTATACCGCGATATTCGGGTTTTTTGCGGTAACCCTTGCCATCGGTTGCGTGATTTATCTATTCAGCCGGGATAATGTGGATTGAAGCAATTGCGGAGCAAGCCGTGCAGGAAATCGAGGTTATAGCGCCGAACCTGAAACACAGCCTCTCCGGCGTCACCACAACCGTCATCCGCCTGCTGCCGATCCAGAAGCATATGATCGGGATCGTTGCCACGGGACCCGGCCTGCCGGATGATCTGCCCCACATCCGATTGATCAAAGTTCCATTCCTTTCGAACAGGACGCCCCGGGTGTGGCATGCGCGGCGCAATACCGAAATGCTGATGGGTCTGTTTCTGAAACATGTGCTGCGACGCAATCTGAAACTGCTGTTCACTTCGGCTGCGCAACGAAATCACTCGGGGTTCACCAAGTGGCTGATCTCGAAGATGGATGCGCTGATCGCCACAACGCCGCAAGCGGCGTCGTTTCTGGAACATCCCGCAACCGTCATCATGCACGGTGTGAACACCGAACTGTTTCACCCGGCCGAGGACAAAACCGCCCTGCGACAGAATCTGGGGCTGCCAGAAGGGACCTTGATCGGGTGTTTCGGGCGCATTCGACCTCAGAAAGGCGTCGATCTGCTGGTGGATGCGGCGATCGAGGTTCTGCCGAACCATCCCGACGCCAGCATCGTATTCACCGGGCGCGCCACCAAAGAATTTGAAGCGTTCCAACGGGAACAGGAGGCCAAACTCAAAGCTGCCGGTCTGTCGGACCGGGTGCACTTCCTGGGCGAGCGTCCCTGGGAGGAGATCGTTGAAACCTACCGCGCCCTTGACCTGTTCGTGGCCCCGGCCCGTCACGAAGGGTTCGGCCTCACACCGCTTGAGGCGATGGCTTCCGGCGTGCCTGCAATCGCCTGCCACGGGGTTGGCGCGTTCAGCGCCCAGATCGAGGACGGGGAAACCGGCCGCTTGATCGAAAAGGACAACGCCGCGGCACTGGCCAAAGCACTTGAACAGATGCTGAGTGATCCGGACAAGCTGGTGCAATCCGGTCAGGCCGCAAGACAGCGTGTCGAGCAGCATTTTCGAATCGAAGGTGAGGCCGAGGCCATCGTGCGGGTCTATCGGTCTTTGCTGAACACAGGCGAAAACGCGCATTCGGGTTAAAATCGACGTCAATTCGGCCAATTCACCCGTGATAGCCCTTTTTTCTTCGCTGCAACGCGGCTATGAACGCGCGTCCTTAACATTGGAGACATGAAATGGGCTATCGCGTCGTTGTCGCCGGCGCCACGGGTAACGTGGGCCGCGAAATGCTGAACATCCTGGCGGAACGCCAGTTCCCGGTCGATGAACTTGCCGTGCTGGCAAGCCGTCGTTCGCTGGGGACCGAGGTGAGCTTTGGCGACAAGACACTGACCACCCAGGACATCGACACCTTCGACTTCACCGGCTGGGACATGGCCCTGTTCGCCATCGGCTCGGACGCAACCAAGACCTATGCCCCCAAGGCGGCTGCGGCTGGCTGTGTGGTGATCGACAACTCGTCGCTGTATCGCTATGACCCGGACATTCCGCTGATCGTGCCGGAATGTAACCCTCAGGCGATCCACGACTACAAGAACAAGAACATCATCGCCAACCCGAACTGCTCGACCGCGCAGATGGTGGTGGCGCTCAAGCCGCTGCATGACCGCGCCAAGATCAAGCGCGTCGTGGTCTCGACCTACCAGTCGGTGTCGGGCGCCGGTAAGGAAGGCATGGACGAGCTTTGGGATCAGACCAAGGCGGTTTACAACCCCACCACGGACGTGCCGCCGAAGAAATTCCAGAAGCAGATCGCCTTCAACGTCATCCCGCAGATCGACGTCTTCATGGAAGACGGCTCGACCAAGGAAGAATGGAAGATGGTCGTCGAGACCAAGAAGATCGTCGACCCGTCGATCAAGGTTACCGCGACCTGCGTCCGCGTGCCGGTTTTCGTCGGCCATTCCGAGGCCGTGAACATCGAGTTCGAAGAGTTTCTGGACGAAGACGAAGCCCGCGACATCCTGCGCGAAGCGCCGGGCATCATGGTGATCGACAAACGCGAAGCGGGTGGCTACGTGTCACCGATCGAATGCGCGGGCGATTTCGCCACGTTCATCAGCCGTATCCGCCAGGATTCGACCATCGAGAACGGTCTGAACCTGTGGTGCGTCAGCGACAACCTGCGCAAGGGCGCCGCCCTGAACGCGGTGCAGATCGCGGAACTTCTGGGCCGCGAGGTTCTGAAAAAGGGCTGACATCCCGGTTTTCGCCAAAGCCTGAAAACCAGAAAACCCGCTGATTGTTCAGCGGGTTTTTTGATAAGTGCCAGGTTTGCGGGCTGGACGACCGTCGTGCGAATTCAACGGTCGTTTATCCAATTGCTCATGCTCTTGAGAACGCGTTGATGGAACTCGCCTTGCGCATCCTCTGCCGCAGACCCTTGGACCCATTCCAAATCCAAATTCAGTGCTCCTACAGCTACGATTTTGCGCGCAACTTCGGGCGGGGTGGTTTCGTCAGTCGTTCCGTTCTTCCAATCGTGAAAGGCTGATGAATATCGAACGACCGCTTTGCTGGCCGGCAGATCGAGCAACCCGCCCTCTGCAAAGAACGTCAAGCCATCACCCATCTCCTCTCCAATGAGTGTGAGCCTGTTTCCCAATCGATGTTTGAGGATGGCTACAAACACGATCGCTGCGGAAAACGTGAATTTATCGACAAGCACAACAATCTGCTTGATTGCACTTTCCGAGATCGCGTCGATCAAGGGCATCGTCAGAAGAAAGTCGCCCCCCGTGTTTCCGCGAACGTCAATTAGGAGTGGTTTGTTCGAGCAGGCGCGCACGCATTCCACTGCGGCTGAGATGGCTGCAAGCAGCGCAGTTTCGTTCGGATCGAAGAAGCTTGGCAACACAATTGATAGCCCAAGGTCCTGCCAGTTCTTTATCTCTACAAAAGCCTCAGGCTGCCAGGTTGGATCATCCTTGCCGTGCTCGTTTCTGGGGTACAGCACGGATCCGGGAACGGTGTGTCCATTGGCCACTTTCAGGTTCGTTATCTGTCCATTTTCGTCCCGCAGACGATACTCGGTCGTTCCGCTGCCTGACGCAAAACCCAAACGTGCCAGTGCGTACGGCCAAGCCAAAAGAATCGGTCCGATGACCCGTTTCCTTTGGCGCCTTCCCGCCAGAAACTGCTCAGCAGCGGCTTCAATCCGGCTCAGATCTGCGCCATTGACCGCTATCAGCTCTCCTCGAGGTGCGGTTATCTCTGGTGCCGCGCCGATGAGTTGCACGGAACGCCCTACGGTCACGAACCTCAGCGGCAGCACCTCGATCGCATCGTTCGGGATCAGCCGTGTGTGCCCATTGTCGGGAAGTGCCAATAGACGCATCGCTGACATCAGGAAGGCTTCGTTGGAGCCCTCCAAAGCGTGTCGCCTGGTTTCACAAATACAACTGTCTATCACGGCCCTTTCGATCCTCCGAAAGCTGGGATCGGTTGGCAGCACAGTTTCCAAAATTTGGTTCAGATCTTCCGTGAGCGACATGTTTCACGGTGCGCATAGCCGCTCGTCAATGTCCAGATTGGGCTCAAGAGAGGACTATCAACACCCAAATCGGATTCGCTCTCAGTCTTGTCTGCCAGTCAAACTTCACCTCTACTTGTAGCTTCGAAAGAAACCTGTGCAGCCGCACAGTCTTGCGCGCGTTGAAAATCGCCAAGTTGTTGACAAAACCAGACACGCTTGCCACCTAAAACTGAACCTTGTTCGTGGCGGATGCCGGAAGTCCGGAAAAAATACTGCCCGGTGCAGGGTAAAAGAGGCAGGGCATGCAAATTTCGACCAGACGCAGGATTGCCAAGTCCCTGACCATCGGATGCACATGCGTTCTGATGGCACTGATCGTCATCGGCTTTACGGGGCAGGTCTTTGCCGTAGGAGATTCAATCGCTCTGCTCCGTCCTCAGGCTGGTGTTCTGCTTCTGGCCTGCGCCGTGATACTTCTTTTCATGCGTGCCAGATTTCTTGCATTGACCACCTTGGTCTTTGCCGGGGCGGCCATTGGATCCATCGCCGCCAGCGTTGCCGCGCCCTCGGACGATTGCAACGGATCCTGCCTGACGCTGTACCAGAAGAACCTCATGAGCAAAGCCTGGCCCCGGTATTCACTGGCCGAAGACATCATTGAGTCCAATGCACAGATCGTGACGTTGCAGGAAGTCTCCAGCCACAATCGCAAGTACATGAGCAACCTGTTCGAGCATTACCCCGAAAAGGCGATCTGTGAATTCCGCCCTGAACAAAACGTCGCCATCCTGACGACCTTGCCGATCGTCGAGAACTCCGAATTCTGTCTGCAAGGTTATGGGCTTGTGGGGTTACAGGTCAAAGCACCCGGCGGTGATTTGATCTGGGTCGTATCAGTTCATCTGAACTGGC
This sequence comes from Ruegeria sp. YTSA144, assembly GCF_059610125.1. Taxonomy (NCBI): domain Bacteria; kingdom Pseudomonadati; phylum Pseudomonadota; class Alphaproteobacteria; order Rhodobacterales; family Roseobacteraceae; genus Ruegeria; species Ruegeria sp. YTSA144. The sequence continues at coordinate 118,075 of NZ_JBXWNA010000005.1, read as the reverse complement.
CATTTCCTTACGACCAGTCCAGGCAAAGCCAGGTGATTGCCGACCGCATCAGCCAACTTGAAGGGCCGGTTCTGATTGCCGGGGATTTCAACATGGTGCCTTGGGGCGAAAGCGTCAGACGGATCGGAGCGGCCGCAAACAACCAGAGCTTTGGAACCGTCCTGAACACCCACAACCTCGGCAGTTGGAAAATCCCATTGCCGATAGACAACCTTTTGTTCCCCAAAGGCACAACCGGAACGGTAGAACTGCGCCCCTTCATGGGATCCGATCACCTGGGAAAGCTTGCCCGGTTTCGACTGGGCTAGGACTTCGGTCAAGCACACCGCCGTATGCTTCCATACAAACAAGCGGCCTAGCCTTGGGTTTCAACCAGTTCCTTCAGATTGGTCAGACCACGTTCATAGTCCTCGCCCACCCATGTATCCATCATCACCCCCATCCAGCGGGAGATAGGGTTGAGACCCAGATCCGAGTCAAACCCCCAGGTCACTCTGGTTCCCGCCCCGTCAGGCTCGAGGATGAAGGACGCTGCGGCAGTACCCATCGGACCAAAATCAAGCGCCGTTCTGACCCGTTGGTTTTCCACGCTCTCGACGATTTTCTGTGATCCCGTGCCAACCTGCGGGTGATCCGACGCCCAGTTCAGAGTGTTCCCGACCCCGGCGGCAGGGCCGGAATAGGTCAGTTTGGTTTCGGGATCGCGGTGCAGCCACGGAGACCACTTTTCGGTTTCCTGCATCGAATTCACGTAAGGAAAGATGGCTTTTGGCGGCGCATCGATCGCAATGCTACGCGAAACTTCTGCCTTTCCCGGCAACAGATAGGAAGCCGCGACCAGAACCAGAATGCAAACGACCAATCCTGCGAAGATGCGCTTGATGACTTTCATGGCAGGCTCCGATCTTCAAATGCAATGAGTAGAGTATACCAAAAACGGCCCTGAATCAGAGCCGCTATCTGTATCGTTTCGGATTTGTCGATGTGTTGTCGTCAGACCGGGACGAACTTTTTTTGGTAAGGGTCATAGCTTTCAAGCCCGCCTGCACCGATATCCGTCCACAAGCCGTGCAAGCTCAGCGCGCCTTGATCAACGGCTGACGAGACGAAGGGGAAGGTCATCAGGTTTTCCAGTGATGCGACGACCGATTGACGTTCGAACTGTCGTGCCTGTTCGACACTGTCTTCGATATCCGCGACCAGTTCGTATTTCGGCTTGAGAATATCCATCCAGCGACCAACAAAACTGTCCTTGGCATCCAGCTGCGGCGCCTGCCCCTTGCACATGTCGATACAGCCCTGCACGCCGCCGCATTGCGAATGCCCCAGCACGATCAAATGAGCGACCTTGAGCGCCGTTACGGCATATTCGATGGCGGCGCTGGTGCCATGGTGGTCCCCGTCCGGAGCATAGGGCGGCACCAGGTTGGCGATATTGCGGTGAATAAAGAAATCGCCCTGGTCAGCGCCGAACATGGATGTGACGTGAACCCGGCTGTCGCAGCAGGATATGACCATGGCACGGGGGCGTTGCCCTTCATCGGCAAGACGGCGATACCAGACTTGGTTTTCCGAATATGTCGTGGCCTTCCATCCGTGATACCGTTTTACAAGGTAGCTCGGCAGAGGTTTGGCAAATTCCATTTCAATGTCCCCGTTCTTGTCGCTGACGGATGATCTAAACCGAATTCAAAGAAAATTCGAGCCATTATCCAGTTTCCCTGCAAGGTTTTGCAAAGGAATTTTCTGCCAGGATCAAGACCGCGCCGTGGGGGCGTTTGAATTAGGGTGAATGTGGTGGAAAAGATTATCACGCTTGAACACAAGGAATCCGTCCGTCTGGACTCGGATCAGCTGAGCGGGCTGTACCGGCAACTTGGCGACAAAAACGCGCTGGACGTTCTGTGTCGCACGGTCGAAGAGCTTGCCGTGCGCCTGTCGAACTGCGAACGCTACTGGCGTCAGCGCGAATGGGCGGACCTGCGCAAATGCGCCAGGTCGCTGGTCGCAATATCCGAACAGATCGGGATGACGGCCCTGGCCCGGGTGGCGGGTGACGTGGCCCACACCGTCGATGCCGGTGACGCGGTTGCGGCGGGTGCGACGCTTGGGCGTTTGATCCGCGTGGGCGAACGATCGTTGACCGCCGTCTGGGACCAGCAGGACCTTTCCGTCTGACAGGGGTTGCGGGCAGATCATGCGCGGCTAGTCTGTGCGCAGAAACCATCAGCCGAGACGCCCATGACCCTGTCCTTCGCCCCATCCTCTGACCCGTCGATACCGCTTCATGTGATTGCGCAGCCGGATCTGGACAATTGGTTGCAGGATCAGCCGGATACCGTCCGGGCCTGGGTTGCCGCAAACGGGTTTACAGGTGCGATGGGGCAGACCCTGCTGGTGCCAGGCGCGCATGGTGCGGTTGAAATGGTGCTGGCCGGGTATGGAACAGAAGACAAGCGCGCGCGAAAAAGGTTCCCATTGGCCGCCGCAGCCATGACGCTGCCTAAAGGAACCTATCATATCGTGTCCGGCATTCCCGCCGATCGGCTGGAGATGGAGTGTTTGGGCTGGTTGATGACAGGCTACGCCTTTGATCGCTACGCGTCTCAATCCGCTGGAACCGCGGCGTTGATTGCGCCCGAAGGTGTCGATGCCAACCGTATCGAAGCCATGGCCAATGCCGAAGTTCTGACCCGCGATCTGGTGAATACGCCGGCCTCGGATATGGGGCCTGAGCAGTTGCAGCAGGCGGCCGAGGCTCTGGCCGGCGAATTCGGTGCCGCGTGCAGCGTGATCAGCGGCGCGGCCTTGCTGGAACAGAATTTCCCCATGATCCACACCGTAGGGCGCGCCGCCGAACAGGCCCCCCGGCTGATCGAGCTGAATTGGGGCAGCAGCGGCCCCAAGCTGACTCTGGTCGGCAAAGGGGTATGTTTCGATACGGGCGGATTGAACCTGAAACCGGGCGCATCCATGGGTCTGATGAAGAAAGACATGGGTGGCGCGGCCAATGTGCTGGGGTTGGCGCGGATGATCATGCAGCTGGGTTTTCCCCTGCAATTGAGGGTCCTGATACCGGCGGTCGAAAACGCGCTTGCCGGAAATGCCTTCCGTCCAGGCGACATCCTGACCTCTCGCAAGGGGCTGACGGTCGAGATCAACAATACGGATGCCGAAGGGCGTCTGGTGCTTGCTGATGCGCTGGCGCTGGCGGCTGAAGGAGAGCCCGATCTGGTGATCTCGATGGCGACGCTGACCGGGGCCGCCCGTGTGGCGGTGGGCCCCGATCTGGCACCGTTCTACACCGATGATCAGCACTGCGCATCTGCCTTGTCGCATGCCGCAGAAGCTTCGGCTGATCCGGTTTGGCGCATGCCGTTCCACGCGCCGTATGAAGCGATGATTGAACCCGGTATCGCCGATCTGGATAACGCGCCGTCGGGCGGGTTTGCCGGGTCGATCACAGCCGCCCTGTTTCTGCGCAGGTTCGTGGGCGCATGCCGCTACATCCATTTCGACATCTATTCCTGGCAGCCCAGTAAAGAGCCCGGTCGCACCAAGGGCGGTCTGGGTCAGGGGCCACGTGCCGTTTTGGCGGCCTTGCCAGAGATATTGGGACTGTGACACGCCACCGCATATCCGCACCCGTTGTCGATTTGCTGCGCAGCCCAGACGGACCACGCGACCGGCAATTGTTGTTCGGTGATACGGTTCGGATCGAGGAAACAAAGTCAGGGTGGAACAGGGTCATCGCAGACAAAGACGGGTATACCGGCTGGTTGCGAACGGATCAGCTGACGGCGGATGCGCCTGCGACCCATTGGATCACGGCGCCTGCAACGCATGCCTACCAGGAAGCGGATTTCAAAAGCCGCGATCTGGTGTCGCTGAGTTTCGGAAGCAGAATCCAAGCCAGGACCGAGACGGACCGGTTTGTTGAAACCGAACTTGGTTATATCCCAAAGGTACACACGGCGCCGATGACCGCAAAGCCTGACGACCCGGTCGAAGTGGCCAAGCTGTTTCTGGGCACACCCTATTTATGGGGCGGCAACAGCCGGTTCGGCATCGATTGTTCCGGGTTGGTGCAGGCAGGGCTTTTGGCTTGCGGCCTGCCTTGCCCCGGCGACAGCGGCGATCAGGAGCGCGCTTTGGGCAATACCGTGATCGAAGGGACCCCTGCGCAACGGGGTGATCTGTTGTTCTGGAAAGGGCATGTGGCCTGGGTTTCAGGCGACAACATGCTGCTGCATGCGAACGCCAGCCATATGGCGGTGGTATTCGAGCCAATGGATCAGGCGATCCACCGCATAATGGATCAGGGTGACGGGCCTGTGACAGCCCACAAAAGGCTCTAATCCGGGTTTACGGCCCGGATCAGCTTGCGCTCCAATACCCGCAGGACTGCTCGCAGATCATGGCCGCGCTTCAGGATGCGGCCATCCATACCTATGACGGAATACATTCCCTGTCTCGACCGCAGGCGCGGATGCTTTTCGACTCGGTAGATCGGGTGTTCCGCGGTGCGCCGGAAGATCGAGAACACCGCCATGTCGCGCAGGTTGGAAATGCCATAGTCGCGCCATTCCCCGGCGGCGACCATCCGACCGTAAACGGATAGGATTTGAGACATCTCATGCCGGTCGAAAGCCACGGGCATCTGCGCTGCGCTTGCCGAGAGCCGGCTGGGAGGCTGCATATTCATACCTTCAGCCTTGCCGGAAATCGTATTTGAATCAAGCCTGATGCGCTGTTGTCTTACAATTACGACACAAGTGTTACCGTCGGCCGACCTGACGGCAGATCAGGATTACAGGCAGCAGACCTACGGCCAGAATGACCAGCGAAGGCACAGCTGCGCCCTCCAATCTCTCGTCCGAGGCCAATCGATATGCCTGCACCGCCAACGTGTCGAAATTGAACGGGCGCATGATCAGCGTGGCGGGAAGCTCCTTCATCACGTCAACGAACACGATCAGCAGAGCCGTCAACAGAGACGGGGTCAGAATGGGCAGGTGAACACGCCGCAGTGTTCCCAACGGCGTCTGACCAAGTGAGCGGGCTGCGGCATCCATATTGGCGTGCACCGTGCTTTGGCCACCCTCATATGCGCTGAGCGCAGCAGCCAGGAACCGCACCATGTAGGCAGCGACCAGCAGCCAGATCGAACCTGTAACCAACAGCCCCGTGGACACGTCGAAGGTCTGCCGCATCCACACATCCAGCGCGTTGTCAAAGCTCGCGAAGGGGACGATCAAACCAACCGCGATGACACCACCGGGCACGGCATATCCCAGACGCGCCATATAGGCGGTCGCAGACGAGGCGCGCCCGGGTCTCAGACGTTGAAAGAACCCGACGCTGATCGCCGCAAAAACGGTGATGACCGCCGCCGTACCAGCAAGGATCAGCGAATTCTGAATGAAGCCGATATAGCGCTGCGACAGCAGGTTCTGTTCGGATTCCAGGCCCATCTCGACCAAAATGATGACAGGCAGCAAGAATCCGAAAAGAACAGGTATCGCGCAAAGCAGGAATGCGCCACAGGCCCGCAGGCCCGTCAGATTTGCCGCCGGTTGCGCCACATGCTGTTTCCCGGCCTGATAGTATTTTGCCTTGCCGCGCTGGGTGCGCTCGGCCACGGCCATGATCAGGGCAAAGACCAGCAGGCACAGCGCAAGTTGTGCAGCCGCCGCTCGGTCGGCCATGGAAAACCAGCTTGTGTAGATCCCGGTGGCAAAGGTCTGCACGCCGAAATACGACACGGTTCCGAAATCAGCGATGGTCTCCATGACGGCCAGCAGAACGCCGCCTGCAATGGCAGGCCGCGCCATTGGCAGTGACACGCGCCGAAACGCCAGCCATGGATTGTTGCCCAGCGCCCGCGCCGCCAGAAATGCGGTCGCGCTTTGTTGCAGGAACGCAGCCCGCGCAAGAAGATAGACATAAGGGTAAAGCACCAGGATCAACATGACCGCCGCACCCTCGGTCGAGCGGATTTCCGGGAACCAATAGTCGCGCGGGCCCCAACCGGTTACATCACGCAGCGTGCTTTGAACGATGCCTGGGTGATCCAGAATGAAGGTGTAGGCATAGGCAAGAACATAGGCCGGAAAGGCCAGCGGAAGGACCAGTGCGATCTCTAGAAACCGCACTCCGGGAAAACGGGTCATCGTTACCAGCCAGGCCGCCCCGGTGCCGATACTGAACGTGCCCGCCGCGACCAACACCACCAGAATCAGGGTCGTCACGATATAGCCGGGCAGCACCGTCTCCATCAGGTGCGAAATCGTGTCCGTTCCCCCGGTCACAGCCGCCAGGACCACGGCGATCATGGGCAACAGACACGCGGCAGCCACGACATAGGCGATCCCCGCCAGCAGTCGGGTACCACGCACACCGCGATTGCGCGATCCATTCTGTGAAAACTCGATTTCGGCCATCATCCCGGCTTGTGATTGGCAAAGGCGAAGGGTCCGCCTTTAATCGACCAAAAAGCTCGGAAACACCAGTGCATCGGTCAACAAATCTGCGGCGCAAACTGCCGCAGACTTGAAAAAGGCCATTATTCGTAGACGCGCTGATCCTCGATCACCACCCCGTCCCGGGGAAGGGATCCGGGGGCCACGACCTCGATCGCGCCCTTCAGCTTCAACACCTCGGCCACCGACTTGGCGTATGCCGGGTCGTCACCGCGCGGGCTTTCAATCCGGACTGTCATCGTGTCCATCTCACCCTGACGGGCTGCGATAACGCGGGCTTTGACGATTTCCTCGTGTTTGTCGACCAGGGCCGCTACCTGTTCCGGGCGTACGAACATCCCCTTGATCTTGGTGGTCTGGTCGGCGCGCCCCATCCAGCCTTTGATCCGGGTATTGGTCCGGCCACAGGGTGAGACACCCGGCATGACGGCCGAAAGATCTCCGGTCGCAAAGCGGATCAACGGGTAATCCGGGTTGAGAGAGGTCACGACAACCTCGCCCACTTCGCCCGGTGCTACCGGTGTACCGGTTCCGGGCGTCACGATTTCGACGATCACGTGTTCGTCGATGATCATACCCTCCATCGCAGCGCTTTCATAGGCGATGTTACCCAGATCCGCCGTCGCATAGCATTGCAGGCACGAAATACCGCGATCCGCATATTCCTGACGCAGGGACGGGAACAGAGCACCACCACCAACGGCGGCCTTGGAGAAATTCAGCGAAACGCCCATCTCGTCGGCCTTGTCCAGGATGACTTTCAGATAATCAGGGGTGCCCGCATAGGCGGTGCAACCAACGTCACGCGCGGCTGTCACCTGCAATTCGGTCTGCCCGGTTCCCGCCGGCAGAACGGCAGCACCAACAGCGCGGGCACCGTTTTCAAAGATCATGCCTGCCGGTGTCAGGTGATAGCCAAAGCAGTTCTGGACGATATCACCAGCTGCAACACCAGCGGCATGCAGGAACCGGCCCATGCGCCACCAATCGCGGTCAGTGCTGCCCGGTTCATAGATCGGCCCGGGGGACTGGAACACGTGATGGAAGTGGCGCGCGGGCTTCACGGTGAACCCGCCAAAAGGGGGGCGCTCTGCCTGCGCGCGGATCAGGTCCGATTTGCGCAGCACCGGCAACATCGGCAAATCGTCTGCCGAAACCACCTTGTTAGTGTCTGATTCAGAAAAATGTGCAGCAAACCCGGGGGCCGATGCCGCACGCTTGATCTGCTCTACCAGCGCTGCGGCCTGATCCGAAGCGCGTTCGTCCGCCGAGCGTGTTTCGAGTGCGTCGAAAAAGGTCATCGCCATATCCTCCATCCGCTCACAGCCACCTCTTGCGGCGGCGATAGGACCGCACGTCGCGAAAGCTTTTGCGGCCTTCGTCAGACATACCAAGGTAGAATTCCTTGACATCCGGGTTCTCGCGCAGTTCGGCGGCCGGGCCATCCATCACAACGCGCCCGGATTCCAGAATGTACCCGTAATGCGCAAACCGCAGGGCGACGTTTGTGTTCTGCTCGGCCAACAGGAAGGACACGCCCTCTTTCTCGTTGAGGTCCTTCACGATGCCGAAAATCTCTTCGACCAACTGCGGCGCGAGCCCCATCGAAGGTTCGTCCAGTAGGATCGTCTCGGGGCGCGACATCAATGCCCGGCCCATGGCAACCATCTGCTGCTCTCCACCCGACGTATAGCCGGCCTGCGAGCGGCGGCGTTCTTTCAGGCGGGGAAAGTAATTGTAGACCAGTTCCAGATCCCGCTGGATCGCCACGCTGCCGTCCTTGCGGGTATAGGCACCCGTCAGCAGGTTTTCTTCGACCGTCAGGTGTTCGAAACAATGACGGCCTTCCATCACCTGAATCACGCCTTTTTCCACCAAAACGGCGGGGTCGCTTTCGTGTACGTTCTGGCCACGATACTTGATCGTGCCTTTCGTGACCTCGCCGCGTTCCGAATGCAGCAGGTTCGACACTGCCTTGAGCGTGGTCGTCTTGCCCGCGCCATTGCCCCCCAGCAAGGCCGTGATACCGCCCTTGGGCACAGTCAGGCTTACGCCCTTCAGCACGAGGATCACATGGTTGTAGATCACTTCGATATTGTTGACCTCAAGCAGGGTTTCCGCCTGCACGTCAGTGGTTTGTGCCGCATCCAGCATCAGCGCGTGTCCTCATGCCTGTCCCCTTCGGGACTGTTCGTGAGGAGCGGCGGCAAACCGCCGCTCCGGTTGTCTGCACCGCCCCGGAATGTCCGGGGCGATGGGTTTATCATTCACAACGCGGTGTGATGTTGTTTTCAGCCGCATATGCGCCCGAGTCTTCTTCGATCAGCGCACTGATCACCTCGACATCGGTCGGTTTGAAATCCTGAACCGGGTTCCAGGTTCCTGCTGCCGCATCCCACTGAACGACGCCCACAAGGCCGGGGCCGCCATGGTTTTCACAGCTTACCGAGAATTCGGGTCCAAAACCTGCCATGCCCAGACCTTCCATCTTGGCATTGGTGATCTCCAGCGCTTCCATTCCGTCACGCATCATCGATGCGTCGATGTCGGCGGTTCCGTGCATCTCCTGCGCGGTCTTCACGGCTTCGGCGGCCAGCATCGCGGCATACAGACCGCGGTTGTACTGAACCGTTCCCAGCTGATCACCTGCGCCCGCGGCTTTGCCCGCATCCACAACGTACTTCTTCAGATCGTCATAGACCGGATAGTCCATACCTAGGCCGGTGAAGGTCAACGCCTTATAGCCATTGGCTTTTTCACCTGCCGGCTCAACGTCGAATTCCGCGCCCGACCACCAGACACCGATGAAGTTTTCCATCGGGAAGCGGATGTTGGCGGCTTCCTGAACCGCAACCTGGTTCATGACGCCCCAGCCCCACATGATGACATAGTCAGGCTTTTCACGGCGGATCTGCAACCACTGCGACTTTTGCTCCTGACCGGGATGGTCAACGGGCAGCAGGGTCAGTTCATAGCCATGCTTTTCGGCCAGGGTTTCAAGCGTACGGATCGGCTCTTTGCCGTAGGCAGAGTTGTGATAGACCAGCGCAATCTTCTTGCCGCTCAGATCTCCGCCATTTTCATCCAGCAGATGGTTGATCGCGCCGGATGCACCGTTCCAATAGTTGGCCGGGTAGTTGAACACATGGCTGAACACCTTGCCGTTGGCAGCCGAGGTCCGGCCATAACCCATCGTGTGAAGCGGGATACCGTCTGCCGTTACTTTCGGGATCAGCTGATAGGTGATGCCGGTTGACAGAGGCTGATAGACCAGCGCGCCTTCACCCTTGGTGGATTCATAACATTCCACACCTTTTTCGGTGTTATAGCCGGTTTCGCACTCGATAACCTTGGCCGGAACGCCACCGATACCGCCATCGCGTTCGTTCAGCAGGGTGAAATAGTCTGCATAGCCATCCGCGAACGGAATACCGCCCGCTGCGTATGGGCCAGTCCGGTAGCTGAGCGATGGGAACACCAGGTCGGCCATGACCGGACCTGCGGCCATCACGGCGCCCAGCGCCAGGGTTGCCAGTTTCTTGTTCATCGGGTGTGTCCTCCCTTGATTGATCCGATGTTGAGTTTCGGGCTTCGCACCCGTCTTTTCCTTGGGCCTGCCCCTTAGTGCGGGAACGGCCAGAGTCTGAGTTTCTCTTTCGCCACACGCCACAGCTGCGCCAGCCCGTGTGGCTCGAGGATCAGGAACATGATGATCAGCGCACCCACGATCACCAGGTTGAGGTGCGCGACGATGTCAGTGGGCCAGCCCAGCAAATCGACGCCGACAAGTTTCAGAACAACCGGCAGCAACACCAGGAAGGCGGCTCCGGCAAAGGATCCGAAAATAGACCCTAATCCGCCGATAATGACCATGAACAGCACCAGGAACGATTTCTGGATGCCGAACACCTCGCCAACCTCGACCGCGCCCAGATAGACCGCGAAGAACAGCGCGCCCGCGATGCCCACGAAGAACGAGCTTACGGCAAAGGCGGTCAGTTTCGCCTTGAGCGGGTTCACCCCGATGATCTCGGCGGCGATGTCCATGTCTCGGATCGCCATCCATGTCCGCCCTGTCGTACCGCGCGTCAAGTTGCGTGCAACGATGGCGCAGAAGGTCAGGAAAATCAGACAGAACAGATAGGTGGCCCAGGCCGATGCATTCGGACCAGTGATGATGATGCCGAACACATCCCGTTCCGGCGCGTTGATCTGCCCCGAGGCCGAATAGTTGTAGAACCACGGCACCCGGTTGAACAGCCAGACCAGAAAGAACTGCGCCGCCAGCGTCGCCACCGCAAGGTAGAACCCCTTGATCCGCAAGGATGGCAAGCCGAACAGCACACCGACGATGGCCGTTATCCCGCCGGCCAGCAACACGTGAATAAACATGCTGACATCCGGGAAAGCGGTCATCAGCTTGTAGCAGGCATAGGCCCCAACGGCCATGAACCCCCCGGTACCCAGGCTGACCTGCCCGCAATACCCCACCAGAATGTTCAAACCGATTGCCGCAATGGCATAGATCAGGAAAGGCAGCAGAAGTGCATTGGCCCAATAGTCGTTGATGATGAACGGAATGATCCCGAACGCTACGGCAAGGACGACATAGTACCGATACCGATCGAACTTGATCGGGAAAGTCTGGCTGTCATCCACGTAGGAGGTTTTGAAATCTCCGGCCTCACGATAGAACATGTCTTACTTTCCCCATTGTTCCTGCGCCCGGTTCCGGGCTTCGGCGTCCAGTTGATTGGACCCTTTGGCATATCCGCTCGCCTCCGAGGCGCGCACCAGTTTCAGGTAGGCCAGAACCCCCATGATCAGCCCCGCAAAGGCCAGGATCGCTGCAATCGTCAGTTGGCCTTCGGTCAGATCGTCCGAGGTCAGGGCGATGTAGCCAAAGGCCCAGAACCCCGCCCATGCGATCACGTTGATGATGGCGATCAGCTTGGTCATCAGTACAAAAACCCTCTGATCTTTTCGAAGTCCGTAGTTGCCCAAATATTGATCATCCGGAATTCATCTGAAGCGGTTTCGCCTGAGACCGTGAAATAGAATATCGTGTTATCACTTTCGAACATCACGACTTCACTTATGAAGTATTCGCTCTGGCGAACGCGTCTTAGGGTCACACATTTAAGTTCCCCCTCACCGGACAAACTCGAAATCTGATCTGCCAAGTTTTTCTTGGCCGCATCCTCGATTTCAAAAGACCCAAAGGCGGTATTGAAGCGCCTTTCCTGCATGCGAGTCTTGACCGTTTCCAGGCCTGCGTTTTCTGTCGGTTCACTGATTGCGGTGCATCCTGCCGAAGCGAAACCAGCGATCAAAACGGTAGCCGCAATGGAGCAAAAAAGAGGATACAGTGTTTTTAACCTAAACCCTTTCAATGATCTTCTCCCCAAACAGACCCTGCGGCCGGAACACAAGGAAGATCAGCGCCAGCACATAGGCAAACCAGTTCTCGGTTGCGCCACCGACCATCGGTCCGATTGCGAATTCGAACAGCTTTTCACCCACGCCGATGATCAGGCCGCCCACGATAGCGCCTGGGATCGAGGTGAACCCGCCCAGCATCAGCACCGGCAGCGCCTTGAGCGCGATCAGAGACAGTGAAAACTGCACGCCCGATTTGGTGCCCCACATGATGCCTGCGACCAGAGCGACGAACCCGGCCACCGACCAGACCATGACCCAGATGAAGTTCAAAGAGATGCCAACGGACAGCGCCGCCTGGTGGTCATCTGCTACCGCCCGCATCGCGCGGCCCTGCTTTGTGTATTGGCTGAACGCGACCAGCGCCGCCACCAGAAGCGCCGCGATGACCGTCGCCACGATGTCCAGATTGTCGATGAAGAAGCCATAGCCGAAGATGTTGAACGTCGTCTCATCGATCCACAGGTTGATACCCTGCGGCAGGCCCACATCCAGCGTCTTTATCTCGGACCCCCACATCAGGTCGGCGACGCCTTCCAGGAAATATGCCAGACCGATGGTCGCCATGAACAGGATGATTGGCTCCTGCCCAACCAGATGTCGCATGACGAACCGCTGCACACACCAGGCCAGCAATACCATCACAACCATCGTCAGAATGATCGCCAGCAACGCGGGCACATTCCACCCGAAATAGTGGATATGGGTGCCGAAAGTCGCGTTGATCAGGTGCGCAAACGGCACCTGCCCGTTCATGATCCCGACCAGCGTCATCGCCGCGAACAGGGCCATAACCCCTTGGGCATAATTGAAAATCCCAGACGCCTTGTAGATCAGTACAAAGCCCAGCGCGACCAGCGCATAGAGCACCCCGGCCATCAGACCGTTGAGGATGACCTCCATCGCAAATACGAGTTGTTCAGGCATGCCAGCCCCTCCCCAATTCTGCCCAGAGCTTAATCATGGCTGACCCCCAGATAGGCGTCGATAACCTCTTGGTTGTTGCGCACTTCGTCAGGCGTGCCGTCACCGATCTTCTTGCCGTAATCCATCACGACCACCCGGTCGCTCAGATCCATCACAACGCCCATGTCGTGTTCGATCAGGGCGATGGTGGTGCCAAATTCGTCATTCACGTCGAGGATAAAGCGGCTCATGTCCTCTTTCTCTTCGACGTTCATGCCCGCCATCGGCTCGTCCAGCAGCAACAGCTTGGGCTCCGCCGCCAGCGCGCGGGCCAGTTCGACGCGCTTTTTCAGGCCATAGGGCAAGCGCGACACCGGCGTCTTGCGGATGTGCTGAATTTCAAGGAAGTCGATGATCTTCTCGACAGCTTCACGGTTTTCTGTCTCTTCCTTCTCGGCCTTGCCCTTCCACAGTGCCTGCTGAAAGATATTGGTCTTCATGTACCCCAGCCGCCCGGTCATCACGTTGTCCAGAACGCTCATCCCTTCGAACAAAGCAATATTCTGGAACGTCCGGGCAATGCCCTGCTGCGCCACCTCAAAGGGCCGCATCGGCGGTCGCCTGGACCCATGGAACCAGACCTCGCCTTCCTGAGGGACGTAGAAGCCCGAGATCACGTTCAGCATCGAGGATTTTCCGGCACCGTTCGGCCCGATGATGGCGCGGATCTCGCCTTCCCGAATGTCGAACGAGATATCCTTGATCGCAACCACACCACCAAAGCGCAGGGTGATGTTCTTCATTTCCATCACCACACCGCCGATCTTGCGACCGTCTTCGGTGACATATCCTTCGGAATTATCCAGCATCATTCGCCCACTTCACAATACGGTTCAGGAAAAGGCAGCTAAGCACACCCGCTCCGACATACGCGTAGATTGCGCCGCCATCGAAAGCCTTCGCGGGATAGGCAAGGGCGCTCAGAATACCCACGATTAGGCCGATGAACCCGCTGAAAACGTAGGAATAAGCGTTCGAAACTCGCTCGGAAAAATAGACGACCGCTCCGGCACCAACACCCATCGACAGACCGACAATCAAGATTGGCAAAATGAAACTCATTCTGCGGCAACCTTGTGTTGGGCGACGGGAACAACCGGCGCATCGACGATTTCCAGCGTCGCCGAGATCGACCCCTTGCGCCCATCCTCATAGGTCACCTCGGTCGTGGTCGAAACCGTCTTGGACCCGTCATAAAGCGCGGCAATGATGTCGCTGAACTTGTCCTCGACAAACCCGCGCCGCACCTTTCGGGTCCGGGTCATCTCGCCATCGTCGGCATCCAGTTCCTTGTGCAGAACCACAAAGCGGTGCACCTGACAGCCCGACAGCATCTCGTCAGCGGCAACCGACTTGTTCACCTCTTCCACATGGGCCTTGATCGTCTCTAACACGCGCGGATGTCCCGCCAGTTCCTGATACGAGGCATAGGCCACGTTGTTGCGCTCGGCCCAGTTGCCGACCGCGGTCAGATCGATATTGATGAAGGCCACGCAGCGATCCTTGCCATTGCCGAACAGCACCGCCTCCAGAATATCCGGATAGAACTTCAGCTTGTTCTCGACATATTTCGGCGCGAACATCGACCCGTCTGCCATCTTGCCCACGTCCTTGGCGCGGTCGATGATCCGCAGATGACCCGAGCGTTCCTCGATGAACCCCGCGTCGCCCGTGGCCACCCAACCCTCGGGGTCCTTGGTTGATGCGGTCGAGTCCGGGTTCTTGTAATACTCGACGAACACGCCGGGCGAGCGATAGTAGATCTCGCCATTGTCGGCGATCTTCAGCTCGACATCCGGGGCCGGGACGCCAACGGTGTCGGCGCGCACCTCGCCGTCGGGCTGGACGGTGATGAACACGGTCGCCTCGGTCTGGCCATAGAGCTGTTTGAGGTTGATCCCCAGCGAGCGGTAGAACTCGAAGATCTCGGGCCCGATCGCCTCGCCCGCGGTGTAACCCACGCGGATCCGGCCATAGCCCAGCGTATCCTTGAGCGGCCCATAGACCAGGATGTTGCCGATCGCGTATTTCAGGCGGTCCATGAAGCCGACGGGTTGGCCATCCAGGATGCGCCCGCCCACCTTCTTGGCGTGGTCCATGAAAAAGTTGAACATCCGCTGCTTGAGCGCGCTGGCATCCTGCATGCGGATCATCACATTGGTCAGCTGGGTCTCGAAGACCCGCGGCGGGGCGAAGAAATAGGTCGGCCCGATCTCGCGCAGGTCGGTCATCATCGTGTCTGCGCTTTCGGGGCAGTTCACGCAGAAACCGCACCAGTAAGCCTGACCGATGGAAAAGATGAAATCACCAACCCAGGCCATCGGCAGATAGGACAGGATGTCTTCATTCCGGGTCAGATGATCAAATTCGGCCGAATTCCTGGCGCTTTCGATCACGTTGCGGTTCGACAGCACCACGCCCTTGGGCTTGCCCGTGGTGCCCGAGGTATAAAGCATCACGCAGGTGTCGTCATAGGTGATCTCACCGATGCGCCTGTCCAGTTCGGCGTCGAAACGCGCATGACCGGCGCTGCCCTCGGCCTTGATGTCATCAAGGGCATTCATCTGGCTGTGATCGTATTTCCGCATCCCCCGCTTGTCGGTATAGAGGATGTGTTTGACCTGATGCAGGTTTTCCTGAATCTCGATGACCTTGTCGACCTGCTCCTGATCGCCGCAGACGACATATTTCGCGCCGCAGTGTTCCAGCACATAGGCCATCTCTTCGGCAACCGCGTCCTGATAGAGAGGAACCGGAACAGCACCGACCATCTGCGCCGCAACCATTGACCAGTAATGTGCCGGACGGTTGCGCCCAATCACGGCGATGTGGTCACCCTTTTCAACGCCAAGCTCCAGAAATCCCAGCGCCAACGCGCGGATCTCGGCGGCCGTTTCCGCCCAGGTCCAGCATTGCCAGATCCCGAATTCCTTTTCGCGGTAAGCCGGGGCATCCCCGAACTGCGTCGCATTGCGATGTAGCAGCGCCGGAAGGGAGTGCATCCCCTCGGCGCCCGACTGCGTCTGAGCCAATTCTATCTCTCCTCCCCATCCGGCCCGAGTTTGGGCCGGAACGGCACCGCCGGGTCAGACCCGCGCGCCGCTGCCCCGATTAAGGACAAGGAGAAAGATCAGCGTCAACTTTTTCGTGATGTTTTCCGGAATCTTACGAATTGTTACAACCAATCCCGCAAAATCGGGATCAGTGGCACATCCGCCGCTGGCATCGGGTAGTTGCGCAAGTCATTCGCCCGCACCCATTTCAGCGCCTGACCCTCTTTCGACTGCGGGATGCCCTCCCATTTGCGGCAGGCAAACAGTGGCATCAGCAGGTGGAAATCGTCATAGCTGTGGCTGGCGAAGGTCAGCGGCGCAAGGCAGGATGCCCAGGTGTCGATGCCCAGTTCCTCGTGCAATTCGCGGATCAGGGCGGCCTCGGGGGTTTCGCCCGGCTCGATCTTGCCGCCGGGGAATTCCCACAGCCCTGCCATGGATTTGCCTTCGGGGCGTTGGGCCAGCAACACGCGGCCCTCGATGTCGATCAGGGCGACAGCAGATACCAGTAAGGTCTTCACGAGCGATAATCCGCGTTGATCTCGATATACCCGTGAGTCAGATCGCAGGTCCAGACGGTGGATTTCCCCTCGCCCAGCCCCAGATCGACCGCAATCACGAGGTCCTGACCTTTCATATAGGCGGCGGCGTCTTCCTCGCGATAATCCGGGCTGACCCAGCCTTTTTCCGCCACCAGGATATCTCCGAAGGAAATGCTCAGCAGGTCACGGTCGGCGGCGGCGCCGGATTTGCCGATGGCCATGACAATGCGGCCCCAGTTCGGGTCCTCGCCCGCGATCGCGGTCTTGACCAAGGGCGAGTTGGCGATGGACAGACCATGCACCTTGGCATCCGAATCCGAAGCGGCACCGGTCACGCGGATTTCCACGAATTTGGTGGCACCTTCGCCGTCGCGCACCACTTGTTGCGCGAGGTCCAGCATCACCGTTTCAAGCGCCTCTGCGAAAGCGGCGTTTCCGGTGGCATCGACGCCCGAGGCTCCGGTCGCGCAGAGAAGAAGGCTGTCGGAGGTCGAAGTGTCGCTGTCCACAGTGATGCAGTTGAAGGTGCGGTCTGTCTGGGCGCTCAGCATTTCCTGCAACGCGGATTGCTCGACCTGAGCGTCGGTGAAGATATAGACCAGCATCGTCGCCATGTCTGGCGCGATCATGCCAGACCCCTTCGCAATCCCTGCAATAGAGACTGTTTTGCCGCCGATTTCGACCTGTGCGCTCGCCCCTTTCGGGAACGTGTCCGTCGTCATGATCGCCTGCGCGGCGTCTTCGATTGCATGGCGGCTGAGGCCGGATTTCAACGCCTCGAGCTGCGAGATGATGCGATCATGCGGCAGCGGTTCACCGATGACTCCGGTGGATGAGGTAAAGACCCGCTCGACCGGGACACCGGTCGCTTTGGAAACGGCCTGCGTCACCTCGGCAACCGATGTCTGGCCGTAATGCCCGGTAAAGGCGTTGGCGTTGCCCGAGTTCACAAGGATCGCCGCGGGTCCGTCGCTGGGGCCGCCGATTTTCTCCTGACAATCCAGAACCGGTGCCGCACGGGTGGCCGAGCGGGTGAAGACGCCCGCCACCGACGTGCCCGGATCAAGAACAGCCAGCATGACATCCGTGCGGCCCTGATAGCGCACACCCGCTTCGACGGTGGCAAAACGCACACCGTCAATCGCAGGCAGTTCAGGGAAAGACGCGGGCGCCAGCGGCGAAACCTTTGTGATCGTGGCCACGGGTCTTTACTCCTGAATCAGGTCCAGCTGGCGCATGATCTCGGGGCCTGCGCCTTCCAGCGCGGGGCGTTCGATCTGTGCCTGCTGGGTCAACTCGTCGATCCGCGCCTGAATGGCCTCTTGCTGAATGGATTGCGCCAGCTCATCGCGCACCGCGTCCAGTTCGGGGGCTTCGGTTTTGCGCTTGTCATTCAGCTTGACCAGATGCCAGCCAAATTGAGTTTGCACCGGATCCGACACCTGCCCTTTTTCCAGCGCGATCACTGCCGCCTCGAATTCGGGTACCATCTGGCCTTTTCCGAACCATCCCAGCGCGCCACCATTCGGGCCGGACGGACCGGTCGAGTTCTCGCGGGCGAGTTCCGCAAAATCGGCACCATCATCAAGCTGTGCCTTGAGCGCTTTGGCTTCTTCTTCCGATTCCACCAGAATATGGCTGGCGTCGAATTCGTCTTCACCCGCAAATTCATTGAAACGCGCATCGTAAGCGGCCTGAATGGCTTCGTCGGTAACAACATCGCTGGTCAGGGCCGCGACCGTCTGAACCGCCTGAAGCGACCGCTTTTCATTGTCGAGTGTCAGCGCGTTCCGCTTGTTCAGGCCATCCTGTTGCTGTCCCAGCAATTGCTGCTGGATCAGCTGTTCCAGAACGAAGTCGAACAGCACGTCGTCTTCCGCCTGCTGATATTGCGGTGGCAGAGAAGCGACGGTGGCGATCACGTGACCCAATGTGATCTCATCCCCGTTTACCCGAGCGACAACGGTCGACGCATCCGGCTGGTTTTCGGCGGCCAGCGGCAGGGCCATCACGGCGGCCAGGGCCAGCGATGGCAGAAAAGTGAGACCTTTGGGCATTGAATCATCCTATTTTCTTGCCGCGACAGGGCGCGGCGTTGACACTCTGGAACCTGCCGCTTACATCGCTTTGAAGCCTTGGACAGGGCCGCCTTTCACCCCCCGTATCTATGGGTTGCGCGCAAGGTGGGCAAGCCTGTCGCAACCACGAAAAGAACAGATCCTCTGGAGTGAACATGCTGGGACTCGGAACGCTCGCCAAAAAGGTGTTCGGAACACCGAACGACCGCAAGATCAAGGCGACCCGCCCTCTGGTCGAAAAGATCAATGCGCTGGAACCAGAGTTTGAAAAGCTTTCAGATCAAGATCTGATCGACAAGACCGAAGACCTGCGCAAGCGCGCACTGGATGGCGAAAGCCTGGACGACCTGCTGCCCGAGGCCTTTGCCAACGTACGCGAAGGCGCCAAGCGCGCACTTGGCCTGCGGGCCTTTGACGTGCAGCTGATGGGCGGCATTTTCCTGCATCAGGGCAACATCGCGGAAATGAAGACGGGCGAAGGCAAGACTCTGGTCGCCACCTTCCCGGCTTATCTGAACGCACTGACCGGCAAAGGCGTGCACGTCGTCACGGTGAACGAATACCTGGCCAAGCGAGACGCGGAATGGATGGGCAAGGTTTTTGCTGCCGTGGGCATGACCACCGGCGTGATCTGGTCCGGCCAGCCCGATGCGGAAAAACTGGCCGCGTATTCCTGTGACATCACTTATGCCACCAACAATGAGCTGGGCTTCGACTATCTGCGCGACAACATGAAGGCGGATCTGGAGCAGGTTTACCAGAAACATCACAACTTTGCGATCGTGGACGAGGTCGACTCGATCCTGATCGATGAAGCGCGGACGCCGCTGATCATCTCGGGTCCTGCGCAGGACCGGTCTGACCTGTACACCGCGATTGATGCCCTGATCCCGACGCTGAGCGAAGATCATTACACCCTGGACGAAAAATCGCGCAATGTGACCTTCACCGATGAAGGCAACGAATTTCTTGAGGCACAGTTGCTTCAGGCCGGCCTGATTCCCGAAGGCCATTCCCTGTATGATCCGGAAAGCACCACCGTCGTGCATCACGTCAATCAGGCGCTGCGTGCACACAAGCTGTTCCAGCGCGACAAGGATTACATCGTGCGCGACGGCAACGTTGTTCTGATCGATGAATTCACCGGCCGCATGATGCCGGGCCGTCGCCTGTCCGAAGGTCTGCATCAGGCGATCGAAGCCAAGGAAAAGGTTCAGATCCAGCCGGAAAACGTCACATTGGCCAGCGTGACATTCCAGAACTATTTCCGCCTGTATGACAAACTGAGCGGCATGACCGGCACCGCGCTGACCGAAGCCGAAGAATTCGCCGAGATCTACGGTCTGGGCGTGGTCGAAGTTCCGACCAATCTGCCGATTGCCCGTATCGACGAAGATGATCAGGTCTATCGTACGGCCGCCGAAAAATACAACGCGATGATCGCCGAGACGAAAAAGGCGCAGGAAAAGGGCCAGCCGGTTCTGCTGGGGACCACGTCGATCGAAAAATCCGAACTGCTCAGCCAGATGCTGACCAAGGAAGGTATCAAGCACAACGTTCTGAACGCCCGCCAGCACGAACAAGAGGCACAGATCGTTGCTGATGCCGGTCGTCTGGGTGCAGTAACCATCGCCACCAACATGGCCGGTCGCGGCACCGACATTCAGCTTGGCGGCAATGTAGATATGAAGGTGATGAAAGCGATTGCCGAGAATCCAGACGCGGATCCGTCTGAACTGCGGGCCGCCGAAGAAGCACGCCACGCCGAGGAAAAAGAAAAGGTTCTGGCTGCTGGCGGCCTTTACGTCATGGCATCCGAACGCCACGAAAGCCGTCGAATCGACAACCAGCTGCGCGGTCGTTCCGGCCGTCAGGGCGATCCGGGCCGAACGGTGTTTTACCTGAGCCTCGAGGATGACCTGATGCGCATCTTCGGCTCGGAACGGCTGGACAAGGTATTGACCACGCTGGGCATGAAGGAAGGCGAAGCGATCATCCACCCCTGGGTGAACAAGTCGCTGGAACGCGCGCAATCCAAGGTCGAAGGCCGCAACTTTGACATGCGCAAGAACGTTCTGAAGTTCGACGACGTGATGAACGACCAGCGGAAGGTGATCTTCAGCCAGCGCCGCGAGATCATGTCTGCGAACGACCTGTCCGAGATCGTCTCGGATATGCGCGAACAGGTGATTGACGACCTGATTGACGAATACATGCCGCCGAAATCCTATGCGGATCAGTGGGATACCGAGGGCCTGCACGAGGCGATAAAGGACAAGCTGAACATGGACGCCCCGGTTCAGGACTGGGCCGCCGAAGAAGGCGTGGATGACGAGCAGGTGCGCGAACGTCTGATCAAGGCTGCGGATGAGATGATGGCGCAGAAGGCCGTCGCCTTTGGCCCTGAAAACATGCGCAACATCGAAAAGCAGGTTCTGCTTCAGACCATCGACAGCAAATGGCGCGAGCATCTGCTGACCCTGGAACATCTGCGCTCGGTCGTTGGGTTCCGCGGATATGCCCAGCGCGATCCGCTGAACGAATACAAGAACGAAAGCTTCCAGCTGTTCGAAAGCATGCTGGATTCCCTGCGCGAAACCGTGACACAGCAATTGTCACGCGTACGTCCGCTGACCGAAGAAGAACAGAAAGAAATGCTGGCGCAGATGGCAGGGCAGCAGGCGCAGGCGCAGGAGGCCGTGGACAAGGCCGCGAAACAGGCCGAAGCCAAGGCAGAGGCTGCGGCCTCGGGCGATGCGCTTCCCGGGTTCGACGAAAGCGATCCATCGACCTGGGGGAACCCGTCGCGAAATGATCCGTGCCCGTGTGGCTCGGGCAAGAAGTTCAAACACTGCCATGGCCGACTGACCTAACGTCACCCGCCGAATCCACAATGTGTTCGTCTCGCGGCCACAAATTGGCCGCGATTCGTGGCGAATGTGCGATTTGCTCCTTCAACTGGGGAGGGTGTCTTGTTTGTAGTTCGAAACTACGTGACCATGTGCGGCACGGTCGCTTGTGCTTTAGGCATAGGCTACCTGATGCAAAACGGACCAACCGCGCAGCCGGCGAACGCGGGGGATAGTGTTGATGTTGCCTCGGCATCTCAGCAATCTTCGGTTTTGTCGGGGTTGGATGCTATCGTACTGACTTCGGCTCCGGCGTCTGACGCAGATTCCGGGGCGGCAGCGCCCGAACCCCGCGCGGTGCCGTCAGCCCCGAAAACGACGGATTGCAACATCAGCGCGCGCGCCGTCGCCGTCCCCGGCGCAATGGCACAGCTGTCGCTGCGGGCACCCTGCCACCGAAACGAACGCGTTGAAATTCATCACAGCGGCCTGACGGTCAGCCAGAACACTGACGATTACGGTGCCTTGGGCATGACCATCCCGGCACTGTCGGAATACGCGATTTTCCTGATTTCATTCGAAGATGAAACCGGTACGGTCGCCACCACTCACGTGACCGACATTGCCGAATATGACCGCGTCGTCCTGCAATGGCAGGGTGATACCGAGTTGCAGATTCACGCGCTGGAATTCGGGGCAAGCTATGGCAGCAGCGGCCATGTGTGGGATGAGTCCTCGGCAAATGGCGCAGGAGAGGTTCTGCGCCTGGGCCAGACGGGTCTGGGCAGTGCCAAAAATATCGAAGTCTATTCCTTTCCGACAGGCGCGTCGGGCCGGTCCGGCACCATCGACCTGACGGTCGAAGCCGAAGTAACCGAAGCCAACTGCGGGCAAACGCTGAATGTGCAGGCGCTGGAACTTCTGTCAGATAGCCGCCTGCGGTCGCGCGACATGTCCCTGACCCTTCCGGATTGTTCGCAGGCCGGTGAGTTTCTGGTGTTGAATAATCTGCTCTCAGACCTGACAATTGCGGCAAAGTAATCCGCAGGCAGGCTCGACTCTCTTATGACTTTCTTTCGTGCGGCTGTGACCGCGCTGTTTACCGTTGCAGGTGCGACCTGTGCAATGGCGCAGGACATCACGCTGACGTCTCATGACGGCAAGGTCGAAGTAACAGGCAACCTGCTGGGCTTTGACGGCGAATTCTACCGTGTCGATACGCAGTTCGGTGAGTTGACCGTTGATGGCTCGGGCGTCACCTGCGACGGACCTGCGTGCCCCAGCCTGACGGATTTCGTAGCCGAGTTGTGGTTTTCCGGATCGTCTGTCATGGCCGAAACGGTCCTGCCCGCCCTGATCATCGGGTTTGCGCGGCAGGAAGATCTGACCGCAACGCCTGCCCGCGTGGATTCGGACACCTTCGTCTATGAACTTTTTCAGTCAGGCCGTGACGCCCCGTTGGCGCGGTTCTACTTTGACGTTGGGACCACGGATCGTGGATTCGCCAAGCTGATCGAAGACCAGACAGATATCGTGATGGCCCTGCGCGAAGTACGCGAAGCAGAGCGGGATGCAGCCGAAGCCGCGGGGCTGGGTGATTTGAAACGGGCCCGGCGATCCAGGGTTGTTGCATTGGACGCCATGGTTCCGGTGGTGGCGCCCGATAGTGTGATGCGTCAGATTTCGCTGGCCGATTTGGCGCGCATTCTGTCAGGTGAAGTGAAGAACTGGGTGGACCTGGGCGGGCCGGATGCTCCGATCGCCTTGCATGTGCCGGATCCGGGTTCGGGGCTGGCGCAGGCTGTCGAGGATCAGGTATTGAAGACCGCTGGTGTGGAACTGACCGATACCGCAATTCGTCACACTCGAACAAGCGACCTGACCAAGGCCGTGGCCAAAGACCCGTTTTCCATCGGAATCGCCAGCAAGGCGACAGCCGGCGATACCCGTGCCCTGCCGTTGACCGGAGGGTGTGGGCATCCGCTTGCCGCAACCCGTCAATCGATCAAGACCGAAGATTATCCGCTGAATCTGCCGATGTTCCTGTATCTGCCCGAACGCCGCCTGCCGCGGATCGCACGGCAGTTTCTGGCCTTTAGTCTAAGCCCCGGGGCTCAGATGGCCATTCGTGACGCAGGTTACGTGGATCAATCGCCCGAAACCTTGCCGGTTGGCGTACAAGGCGACCGGCTTGCCAATGCCATCGCCACCGGAGGGCCCGAAGTTGGGCTGGACGAGCTTCAGCGCATGATCGAAACCCTGCGCCCGCTGTCGCGCCTGTCCCTGTCGGTTCGGTTCGAGCCCGGATCATCCCGTCCGGATGCGCAGTCACGCTCCAATATTCAGCAACTGGCACATATGCTTGACGCCGGAACACTGAAGGCACGCAAGCTGGTGTTTGCCGGCTTCAGCGACGGGGATGGCGGGGCCGCCACCAACGCCCGCATTGCCCTGCGGCGTGCACAGACCGTACGAAACGCGGTATTGGCTGCGGCCGAGACATCGATATCAGACAGTATCGAGGTGGTCGCGGAAGGGTTTGGCGAAGCAATGCCGATGGCCTGTGACGACACCGAATGGGGCCGCAAGGTCAACCGCCGGGTTGAAATCTGGGTGCAGTGAAGGTCACAGATACCCTTCGGAGCGAAAGCTCAACTCAGTCGATTTTCCAATGATCAGGTGGTCGTGAAGGGTCAGGCCCAACGCCGAACAGGCATCCTGAATACGGTTTGTCATGTCGATATCCGACTGCGAGGGCGTC
Organism: Ruegeria sp. YTSA144; assembly: GCF_059610125.1. Lineage (NCBI taxonomy): Bacteria > Pseudomonadati > Pseudomonadota > Alphaproteobacteria > Rhodobacterales > Roseobacteraceae > Ruegeria > Ruegeria sp. YTSA144. Next base: position 93,905 of record NZ_JBXWNA010000005.1, on the reverse strand, counting down.
GGATCACCCGACGGGTGGTTGTGCACCAGAATCAGGGCCGAGGCATTCAGTTCCAGCGCTCGTTTGGCAACCTCGCGCGGGTAAACCGGCACGTGATCCACGGTGCCCTTGGCCTGTTCCTCATCCGCGATCATTACGTTCTTGCGGTCCAGATAGAACACGCGAAACTGTTCGATCTCACGATGTGCCATGGTGGTGTGGCAATAATCCAGCAGTGCATCCCAGCCCGAGATCACATGCCGCTGCATCACCCGGGCGCGGGCCATCCGATGGGCGCAGGCCTCAAGAATTTTCAGGTCGGTAACCACGGTATCGCCAACGCCCTTGATCTGGCGCAGTCGTTCCTCGGGCGCGGTCAGGACACGATTGAAATCACCAAAAGTGTCCATCAACGCCCGCGCCAGTGGCTTCACATCCTGCCGGGGAATGGACCGGAACAGAACCAGCTCCAGCAGTTCGTAATCCGGCATCGCCGCCGACCCGCCGGTCATGAACCGTTCGCGCAGCCGCTTGCGGTGGTCTTTTATGTAGGAGGGTAGCCGACCAGAGGGCAGCGGCTGCGCCGGCGCTTCGTCCGTATCAAACAGCATCGGGGCTTCGGCAAAGGCGTCCTGTGTCATGGGCTCACCCTCACCCAGAATCGGTTTCTGATTGGTTAATGCATCTCGCCCGCCATGCGTGCCGTGGCCCGACGGACAACCATGTGCAGAAGGATCGAGAACACACCCAGCGTCAGCATCGCGGCAAACATGAGATCGGTCTTGGCACGCCCATTGGCCAGCAGCATCAGGTATCCCAACCCCTGCGACGAGCCGACCCATTCACCGATCACCGCTCCGATCGGGGCATACACCGCCGCCAACCGCATCCCCGAAGCCAGCGAGGGCAGCGCCGCCGGAATGCGGATATGCCACAATACGGCGCGCTTGCTGGCCTGCATCGTTCGGGCCAGATCCAGATATCCCGAAGGGGTGCGCATCAGCCCGTCGAAGAAAGACGAGGTGATGGGGAAATAGATGATCAGCACCGCCATGGCGACCTTGGACCAGAGCCCATAGCCCAGCCACAGCGTCAGCAACGGTGCCAATGCGAAAACCGGCAGAGCCTGCGTGAACACGAGCATCGGCTGCACCAGCACCCGCGCCGCCCGCGAATTCGCCAGTTGCAACGCAGTGACGACACCCAGCAGCGTCCCGCACGCCATACCGATCACCACTTCGATCGCGGTGATCCAGGTGTGCTCGGCGATCACCCAGCGGTTCTGCCACCAAGTTTCGGCCACGACGGCGGGTCCGGGCAGGATGAACTTAGGCAATCCGGTCAGGGTCACGATGCCCTGCCAAATCAGCAAGGCAAACAAAGTTGCGGCCAATGCAGAAAAATACCTCATGGCGCGCCCTCGCGGAGAAGACGCAGCAAGGCACCCTGGGTTTCCAGTGTCTCCAGATCATCCACGCGGCGCGGGGCCGGGGCCAGGGGCGGATCGCAGGGCGTCAATCCGTGCTGCGTCATCACCACGATGGATTGCCCCAAACGCGCAGCTTCGGCCGGATCATGGGTCACAAGAAGGACGGTGCGCCCGTTCAAAGCTTCGGCGGCCAGATCCTGCATGTCAGCGCGGGTGCGGGCATCGAGCGCCGAAAAGGGTTCGTCCAGCAAAACAACGGGACGATCTTCCATCAAGGTCCGGGCCAAAGCGACACGCTGGCGTTGCCCACCGGACAACGCGTTGGGCTTCTTGTTCATGTGATCCTGCAACCGCATACGTTTTATAAGGCGGTCGCGTCGATCAAGATCAACGGTTTCACCACGCAAACGCGCGCCCAGCGAGACATTCTGCGCGACGGTCGCCCAAGGCAACAGAAGATCATCCTGCGCCATGTATGAGACACGCTCAGCCACAGGCAAGCCATCACTGGCCGTGATGTGGCCAGCGAAGGCGGCCCCGGTCTCGAGCCCCGCAATCAACCTCAGAACCGTGGTTTTTCCCACGCCCGAACCGCCCAGCAGGCACGTCCACGCCCCGGCCCCAAGGGTCAGGGTCAGCGGCGCAAACAGGGTCGCGCCGTCGATTGTGGCAGTGCCGTTGATGGTCAGTTCGGGCGCAGGGGTCATGGCGTCAAACCCATCTGCCAGAAGTCAACCTCAAGCTCTGTCGCCTTGCGGAAGGTCTGGCACAGTCGATCCCAGCGTGGCGAACTCTGATAATCTGCCCCAATACGTCGTGTTAGAGCTTGATCCAGCAACTCGCCGACCGCCACACATGCGCCTTGGTAATCTTCACCGGCATACGTGTCGATCCAGCCGCGATATGTCCCGGACGTTGCCTCGGCGGACAGCCGCGTACCGATCTCGCCATATCCCATGACGCAAGGAACAAGCGCCGCCAGCAGATCCAGAAGGTCTCCGCTGTAGCCTGCTTCCAGGACAAACCGGGTATAGGCCAGATTCTCGTGACGCTCTGGCGTGGCAAACAGCTCTGCCTGCGAGATGCCTTCTGCCGCGCAGATACCGATATGCAGTTTCATCTCTTCGCTGATCAAACCGTTCACGGTTCGCGATGCGGCAAGCATTTCTTCATGCGTTTCCGATTTCACCACCGCCAGGGCCCACGCGCGGCTGAAGTGGATAAGGAACACATAATCCTGCCGCAGATAATGCAGAAACGCCTCGCGTGGCAGCGTTCCGTCTTTCATGCCCTCTACGAAGGCGTGGCGGGTATAGTCCCGCCACGGCCCCGCCGCAGCATCACGCATCAGCGCGAAGGCTTTGCCATAGTTGCTCATTGCGCGGTCACGTCGATGGCGATGTCACTGACCGGAAGGACGCTGTCGATCATCCCGCTTTCGTTCAGGAAGGTTTCGAACCGGGCATAACGACCGGCATCAAAACCTGCCGGACGCAGTGCAAAGCGCGGCAGTGTATCAACCCAGGCGCGGGCATTCAGCTCGTCCTGAAGTTCGGGCGAGGTGGCCGCAAAGATCTCCCAGCTTTTCTCCGGATTGTTGACGATATATTGAGTCGCTTTTTCTGTCGCGGCGAGGAACCGGGCAATCTTGTCCTTGTCCATCGTATCCGGATTGGCGACATAGATCAGTTCGTCATAAGACGGAACGCCTTCTTCCTCGATATAGAAGCAGGTGCCGGGACGACCTTCGATATCCATCTGGTTCAGCTCGAAGTTGCGATATGCGCCAATGACCGCATCCACCTGACCGGTCATCAGCGACGGCGAGAGGGAAAAGTTGACGTTGATCAGCTCAACATCGCCCAGCGCAACATCATATTTGCCCAGAACGGTGCCAAGGATGGCTTCTTCGACCCCTGCAACCGAGAACCCGATTTTTTTACCCTTGAGGTCGGCCGGCGACTTGATTGGCCCGTCTTCCAGCACCAGAAGGCAGTTCAGTGGCGTCGCAACCAATGTGCCGACACGCTTCAGTGGCAGGCCCTCGTGAATCTGCAAGTGCAATTGCGGCTGGTAAGACACCGCCAGATCGGCTTGGCCGGCAGCCACCAAACGGGGCGGGGCGGACGGGTCGGCGGGCGGAACGATCTCGACCTCAAGCCCCTGTTCGGCAAAATAGCCGTTTTCCTGCGCCACGATGATGGGACCATGATCAGGGTTGATGAACCAGTCCAGCAGGACGGTCATTTTGTCTTCGGCCCATGCCGGCGCGGCGGCCAGAAGGGCGATGGCTGTCATCAGCTTTTTCATGTCTCGCGTTTCCCTTTTCTTCACGAGGTTGAGGCCGCGACGAGAACAATCTCGCCCGGCCAATCTGGTTGAATCTGTTCGGCGGCACGCCATGCCCGCAAACCGGTGGCACAGCACAGAGCCAGCCTTTTTCCCTTGTTAGGGTCTATTTCGTGCAAGTTATCCGGTGATACGCGCGTCGCGTTCGAATGGATGGGAACAGGGGCTTCCTGCGAACTGCGCAGTTCGATGATCTGATCCGTGTCCTTCAGCTGGCTTGTGGACAGAAAGCGAAAACAGTTGCCGGGTTCGGGTGCGTCATCAAAGCGAAACCCGGTGCTGCGCAAGGTTCTTGCGTCATATTGAACCAACTGCCCAAGGGGCGAGGGATCAAGTCCAAGGATCACGTTAAGCGCCATCTGCGCCTGCATCGCCCCGATCACGCCAACCACAGGGCCCAGAACCCCGGCAGTGGCACAGCTGGCGCCACTGTCCGGCGCATCGGGAAAGACAGCGCGCAGGGATGGGCCCCCACCGCAGAACCCGCCCACATAACCCGAAAGCCCCAGCACCGAGGCGCTGATCAAAGGCTTGCCCTGCGCCAGACACGTGTCCGACAGGATGTAGCTGGCCGCGTAGCTGTCAGCGCAATCCAGAATGATATCGGCTTGCGACACCGAACCAGGCGCATTTTCACTGGTCAGAGCCTGATTCAGACCGATGACATAAGTTTCGCCATTCAGCGCGCGGCAGCGGGCGGCGACGGTTTCCGCCTTGGGTTGCCCGCAATCGGCCTCGGAGAAAAACGTTTGACGGTGCAGGTTCGACAGATCGACGGTGTCACCATCCATAATAGTCATTTGCCCCACCCCGGCCCCGGCCAAAAGCGGCAGGGCCGGAGCAGCCAGACCGCCCGCACCGACGACCAGAACACGAGCCTCTGACAGACGTGCCTGCCCTTGTGCCCCAACTTCGGGCAGAAGCGTCTGGCGGGCATACCGGCTCATCGTGTGACCTCGATCCACGCGCGCACCCGTGCTTCGGGGTCGGAGTTCAGTGTGATATCCGTGACCGCCGAGACAATGTCCGCCCCGGCCTCCAGCACACCGGCCGCGCGCTCAACACTCATGCCGCCGATACCAACCAAGGGAATATCACCAACCCGCGCCTTCCATTCCGTTACGCGGGGCAGGCCCTGCTGATGCCATTTCATCTTTTTCAGAATGGTGGGGTAGACCGGTCCCAATGCCACGTAATCGGGATCCATGGCCAGTACACGCTCAAGCTCATCATCGTCATGGGTGGAAACACCCAGTTTCAGACCCGCTTTTCGAATGGCTTTCAGGTCTGCATCGTCCAGATCTTCCTGCCCCAGATGAATCCAGTCGCAACCCAGATCGATCGCCTGCTGCCAATAGTCATTGATCACCAGAACCGCCCCATGGTCGCGGCACAGATCGCGTGAGACGGCAATCTGGTCGCGCACCACATCATCCGGCTGATCCTTGATGCGCAGCTGCACCAGTTTGACACCCAGCGGCAGCATCCGACGCAGCCAGTCCGAGTGATCAAAGATCGGATAGAAACGGTCCAGCGTCATGACAGGAAAGCCTTTCCAACAACAGGGGTAGAGGGCTCAGCCATATCGCGCGGCTCGATCGGGTCGGCCTGATAGGCCAACTGCCCGGCAAGGGTTGCCTGCGCCATCGCCCTGGCCATCAGAACCGGATCTCCGGCACGGGCCACAGCGGTGTTGAGCAGAACCGCGTCAAAACCCAGTTCCATCGCGCGGGCCGCGTGGCTGGGCAAACCGATACCTGCATCCACCACCAGGGGAATGTCAGGAAATTCCGCCCGCATCGCACGCAGGGCGTATTCGTTGTTCAGCCCCTGCCCTGAGCCGATCGGTGCGCCCCAGGGCATCAGCACCTCGCACCCCGCTTCCAGCAGGCGTTCCCCCACGATCAGGTCATCGGTGGTGTAGGGAAACACCTCGAACCCGTCCTCGGACAGAATGCGGGCGGCTTCGACCAGTTGGAAAACGTCTGGTTGCAGGCTGTCCGTATGTCCGATGAGTTCCAGCTTGATCCAACGGGTCTCAAACACTTCGCGGGCCATATGGGCGGTCGTCACGGCCTCTTTCACCGTATGGCAACCGGCGGTATTGGGTAGGATGCGTACACCCAGGTCACGGATCATGTTCCAAAAGGTCTGGCCTGCACCCGCTTCGCGCCGCAAGGATACAGTGGCAACGCCTGCACCGCTTTCGCGAAACGCCTGCTCCAGAATGGCCGGGCTTGGATATTGCGCCGTACCCAGCATCAACGGGTTGGGCAGTTCAGTGCCGTAAAACGTCTTCATCTTCAGCCCCCCTGCATCGGTGCGACGACCTCAACCCGGTCACCTTCGGCCAGCTTGTGAGCGACGCGCAGGCTTGAGGGCACGAAATCTTCGTTCACGGCGGTGGCCACACGGCCCGAGAAACCGCATTCGTCCAACAATTCCAACAAGGTTTCGGCGCGTACCGCGCGCGCCTCGCCGTTAAGCACGATCTTCATCGACCATCTCCGAATGTGTGTTGTGCAGCGCCAGATCCGCAACACCCCGCGCCAGCGCCGGTGCCAGCAGATATCCGTGGCGATAGAGCCCGTTGGCATAGATCGTCCGACCCAAACGCCGGATACGCGGCAAGTTGTCAGGGAAGGCGGGGCGCAGATCGACGCCTATCTCCAAAACCTCGGCTTCGCCAAAAGCCGGGTTCACGGCATAGGCTGCACTGAGCAGTTCCAGCATCGAACGGGCGGTGATGCGGCTGCTGTCCTCGGATTCGATCATGGTCGCACCCAACATATAGACGCCGTCGCCGCGCGGAACGATATAAAGCGGCATCCGCGGGTGCAGCAAACGAACCGGGCGCGTCAGTTCCACGTCAGGGCATCGTATGACCAGCATCTCGCCCTTCACGCCGCGCAGGTCATGCAGGTATTCGCGCGCGTGAAGACCACGGCAGTCAATGGCATTCTCCAACTGAGCGGGGGCCAGTTTCCGGTGGAACTCCACGCCCTGAGTTTGCAGTTGACGATACAGATCGCGCAGCGCCTGACGCGGATCGACATGGGCTTCGCGTTCGAAAAACAGGCCCTGGCCAAACCCTGCCAGATCAGGCTCTAATTCCGTTATTTCTGCCCGTTCGACCTTGGTGAACTCTTTTGTCCGACGCGCGAAGCGGCGCAGGTCCGGTACATCGCGGGCGCTTGCGACAACAAGCGTTCCCCGCTGGATCACCTTGGTGCGTTGAGCCCACCATTCGATCGCCGTCTGACCCAGGCGCAGCACCGGTTCTTCTGCGTTTTCATATTCGCACCACGGCGCCAGCATTCCCCCGGCCCACCACGAACACCCATGCGGGCCCGGTGGCCCGCCGGGGTCGTATATCTGCACCTTCGCACCGCGCGACACCAGTTCGCTGGCAACGGCAAGACCGGCAACCCCTGCCCCTATGACAGACCAAAGCGTCACGTGGGCCAAACCCGGTGGAAATGATGCACCGGGCCGTGCCCAGCGCCGACATTCAGCTCATCCGCGCGCGCGATGGCCCCTTGCAGATAGTCATGCGCCTGCGCAACCGCGTCCCTCAGGGTCAGCCCATTGGCCAAACCGGCAGTGATGGATGACGACAGGGTGCATCCTGTCCCATGGGTGTTTTTCGTATCCTGACGCGGGGCCTGAAACTCGGCCATGGCACCCGACGAATCGATCAGCAAATCGTGGCAGATATCACCTGACCCGTGCCCGCCTTTCATCACGACTGCACCCGCACCCAAGGCACACAATGCCCGGCCCTGTTCAGCCATCTGCTCGCGCGTTTCTGCCGCTGGCATGTTCAGCAGGCACGCCGCCTCAGGCAGATTCGGCGTAAGAACCGTCGCCGTTGGCAACAACACATCGCGCAGCGTCCGGACCGCCTCTTGCGCCAACAGAGCGTCGCCGGATTTGGCGATCATGACCGGATCAAGAACCACGGGACCCTGGAACGCCGCCAGCCCCCTGGCAACCGTATGAATGATCTCAGGTGTGCCAAGCATGCCGATTTTGACGGCCTTAACGTCCAGATCGCTCAGAACCGCGTCAATTTGGGCGGAAATCACATCCAGGGGAATCCCATGCACCGCGGTAACAGCTTGCGTGTTCTGCGCGGTAACGGCGGTGACGACGCTTGCGCCAAAAACACCCAACGCCGACATTGCCTTCAGGTCAGCCTGAATGCCTGCGCCGCCGCCGCTGTCGGATCCTGCTATGGTCAGGGCAATTGCCGCCATGTCGTTGCTCCATCTTCTATGGGCAACGGAGTAGAGAAAACGTCTGTGTTCAAGAGACCGTTCCCTACGCCGGCATTGCCCGGATCAGGTTCGATGGGTTAACGCGGCTGCGTCTCTCAGCCCTGTCAAAGGGCACCCCAACGGTTGAGGCGGACACTCTCAGGGTCGAGGGCCGGAATCAAGTCTCAATTTTCCAGATGTATTGCCACTTTCAGCTTTCTGCTAAGGCCAAAACTGCATGTGACTGCATGTGTAAGACAGTGACATGCGAGGCTCTGCCTCGCGCTCCGGGATATTTTTGGCCAGATGAATACAGGATCCCTTGCTTCATCTGGCTGAAAATATCCCGGGGGAGTCGCCCGAAGGGCGGCGGGGGCAGCGCCCCCGTTCCCGGTCGTTCAGCCTTTCATACCGTCCCAGAAAGATTTGACGGACGAGAAAAAGCTTTTCGATTCCGGATGGTTATCTTCACCCAGATCGTCGAATTCCCGGAGCAGTTCTTTCTGGCGGCTGGTCAGGTTGACCGGGGTTTCCACGGCCAGTTCAATGAACATGTCACCCACGCCACCGCCGCGCAACGCAGGCATGCCTTTTCCGCGCAGGCGCATTTGCCGACCCGACTGGCTTCCGGCCGGAATCTGAACGCGGCCGCGACCGCCATCGATGGTCGGAACCTCGATCGATCCGCCCAGCGCCGCCTTGGCCATGCTGACCGGCACGCGGCAATAGAGGTTCACGCTGTCGCGTTCGAACAGTTTGTGCTCGGCCACTTCGACGAAAATGTACAGATCGCCCGGAGGGCCGCCACGCATTCCGGCCTCACCTTCGCCCGCCAGACGAATTCGCGTTCCGGTTTCGACACCAGCAGGAATGTTCACCGACAAAGCCCGGTCTTTTTCGACCCTGCCGGCCCCCTGACAGGATTTACAGGGGTTCTTGATGATCTGACCCAGTCCCGAACAAGTAGGGCAGGTCCGTTCCACCGTAAAGAAGCCCTGTTGTGCCCGCACTTTTCCCATGCCTGAACAGGTGGGGCAGGACGTGGGCTCAACGCCACCTTCAGCCCCGGTACCTTCGCAGGACGAACACGCCACGGCCGTTGGCACGTTGATGGTTTTTTGCAGGCCCGAGTAGGCCTCTTCCAGCGTCACACGCAGGTTGTAGCGCAGGTCCGAGCCGCGCGCGGCGCGGCGCCCGCCGCCACCCCTTTGACCACCCATGAAATCACCGAACAGGTCGTCAAATACATCCGAAAATGCGCTGGAGAAGTCGCCTTGACCGCCAAAACCGCCACCGGGGCGGCCACCGCCGCCCATGCCGTTTTCAAATGCGGCATGGCCAAAGCGATCATAAGCTGCCTTCTTTTCGGCATCGCGCAGAACGTCGTAAGCCTCGTTGGCTTCCTTGAACTGCGCCTCGGCATCCGGGTTGTCCTTGTTGCGGTCAGGGTGCAGCTCTTTGGCTTTCCTGCGAAAACCCTTCTTGATCTCATCCGCCGAAGCGCCCTTGGACACGCCGAGCACTTCGTAATAGTCGCGCTTTGACATTTGTTATTCCTTCGTGCCGCCGGACGCGGCGCTTTCATTGAGCCTGTACACGCCGTTGGTGTTGTTTGCAAAACTGGCCATGTAACCTGCCTTATTCAAGACCTCGTCCAGCCCGTCGTCCCAATGCTTGATTTCCGTCAGCAGCACTTCGGGCCAAATCTCCCGCGGTGCGTCTTCGAAAAAAGCGCGCAATACACGGGTTTCCTGGCCTTCGATATCCATTTTCATGGCATCAACCCTGGTCAGCCCGGCATCACGTGTCGCGTCCAGCAGCGGAATCGCCTGAACGCACAGATCGCCCGACTCGGCAACTTTGGCATGATCCCGGTCTCCAAGGTTCGCGGATTCGAACCACACCTCACCGGGTTCGTCAGACAAGGCCTTGTCGCAATGGATGTCCTCACTGGCTTGATTGGCAGCCAGAGTGGTACCGAGGCGAGCCTTGTCGACCGGAGCCGGTTCAACCACAAGCGCTTTCAGGTTGCGTGCCAACTTCTGCGCAACTGATTTGACCCACAGGGTGTACAGCCCGACATTCGCACCGGCATCGACAAAGGCATAATCCCAAGGCTCTCGCCGAGAGGCCATGACTATCCTGCGAATTCCGGACGACATCCATTGACGTGGCATGCCCTCGGACCACCGGCGCAAGATTTCCATCCGATGTGAAAGAACGTAAGTGCCATATGGAGGTTTCGGAGACGCGTGCTGCATGGTGAAGACCGTTCCGGCAGGCCCGAACCAGGCCTGCCGGAACCGAGTAACGCGTCAGGCGCGTTTGTCGTCGTCGAGATCTTCGAACTCGGCGTCGACGATGTCATCGTCGCCTGGTGCAGCATCTGCGGCAGCAGGTTCCTCTTCGCCTTCTTCGGCTTGCGCCTTATAGATGGCCTCGCCCAGCTTCATCGCGGCTTCGGTGACGTTCTGGATGCCCGACTTGATCTTGTCGGCATTTTCGGTTTCCAGCTCGTCCTTCAACGCGGCGATCGCCAGCTCGATGGCTTCGATCGTGGTCGGGTCGACTTTGTCGGAATGCTCTTCCATCGACTTTTCGGTCGAATGGATGAGGCTTTCCGCCTGGTTCTTCGCCTCGATCAGCTCGCGGCGTTCCTTGTCGGCTTCCGCGTTCTCTTCGGCGTCCTTGACCATCTTTTCGATATCCTCGTCGGACAATCCGCCCGAGGCCTGGATGGTGATCTTCTGTTCTTTGCCAGTGCCTTTGTCTTTGGCCGAAACCGAGACGATGCCGTTGGCGTCGATGTCAAAAGTCACCTCGATCTGAGGCATACCGCGCGGTGCCGGCGGGATGTCTTCAAGGTTGAACTGACCCAGGATCTTGTTGTCCGCAGCCATTTCACGTTCACCCTGGAACACGCGGATGGTCACGGCGTTCTGGTTGTCCTCGGCGGTCGAGAAGACCTGAGACTTCTTGGTCGGGATCGTGGTGTTGCGGTCGATCAGGCGGGTGAACACGCCACCCAGCGTTTCGATGCCCAGCGACAGCGGAGTCACGTCCAGCAGAACCACGTCTTTGACGTCGCCCTGAAGAACACCGGCCTGAATGGCGGCGCCCATGGCAACCACTTCGTCCGGGTTCACGCCCTTGTGCGGCTCTTTGCCGAAGAATTTGGTGACCTCTTCGATCACTTTCGGCATCCGGGTCATACCACCGACCAGAACAACTTCGTCCACGTCAGCAGCCGACAGACCCGCGTCTTTCAGAGCGGCCTGGCAGGGCTTCAGCGACTTCTTGATCAGGTCCGAAACCAGCGATTCCAGCTTGGCACGGGTCAGCTTCATGACCATGTGCAGCGGCTGACCGTTGGCGCCCATCGAGATGAACGGTTGGTTGATCTCGGTTTGCGAGGTCGAGGACAGTTCGATCTTGGCTTTTTCCGCGGCTTCTTTCAGACGCTGCAAGGCCATCTTGTCTTGCGACAGGTCGACACCGTGTTCCTTTTTGAACTCATCCGCCAGGTATTTGACGATGCGCATGTCAAAGTCTTCACCACCCAGGAAGGTGTCACCATTGGTCGATTTGACCTCGAACAGGCCGTCGTCGATTTCCAGGATGGTCACGTCAAAGGTACCACCACCAAGGTCATAAACCGCGATGGTTTGGGTTTCTTCCTTGTCCAGACCATAGGCCAGCGCAGCCGCCGTCGGTTCGTTGATGATCCGCAGCACTTCCAGACCGGCGATTTTACCGGCGTCTTTGGTGGCCTGACGCTGGGCGTCGTTGAAATATGCAGGAACGGTGATGACGGCCTGGGTGACGTCCTCGCCCAGATAGCTCTCGGCGGTTTCCTTCATCTTGCCCAGAATGAAAGCGGAAATCTGGCTTGGAGAATACTTTTCGCCGCGGGCTTCAACCCATGCGTCGCCATTGCCGCCATCGACGATGGCATACGGCACCATTTTCTTGTCTTTTTCAACTTCGGCATCATCCACACGACGCCCGATCAGACGTTTGACGCCAAAGATCGTGTTGTCGGGGTTGGTGACCGCTTGGCGTTTCGCCGGCTGACCGACCAGTCGCTCATCTTCGGTGAAGGCGACGATCGAAGGCGTGGTCCGCGCCCCTTCGGCGTTTTCGATGACCTTCGGCTGCGAGCCCTCCATGATGGCTACGCAGGAGTTTGTGGTTCCGAGGTCGATCCCGATTACTTTTCCCATTTTTTCAATCCCTTTCTCTTCAAGGCGATGTCCCGAGGGTCGGACCCGTTATGGCATCCCACCCCCGATCTGATGTGCGCGACAGCACTACCATCGCGCGTCCCGGCGTATATAAGGGCGAGGCAAGAGGCCTGCAAGCACCGTAGAGTGCAGGTTTTTGGGAATTTGAGGTCTTTTTTGGCAAGGAATTGGAAAGGTTTGGGGTTTCCGGAATGACGCGGGTGATCTTGCGAGGGTTCGAAATCAGAAAAGGCTATCTTGATCCCGCCGCCCAGACACAGGTGATCGCAGCCCTGCGACCGATTCTGAAAGCGGCACCCTTGTTTCGGCCCGTCACGCCGTCGGGCAAAGAGATGTCAGTGCGAATGACCTCGGCCGGGGATCTGGGATGGGTGACCGACAAGGCGGGCTATCGCTATCAGGACAAGCATCCGAAAGGCGGGGTCTGGCCTGAAATCCCCCCGGTCATTCTTGATATCTGGCGCGATCTGGTCAGCTCTGAGCGCGCGCCGGATTGCTGTTTGGTCAATTACTACGGGGAAGGCGCCAAAATGGGCCTGCATCAGGACAAGGACGAGGCAGATTTTTCCTGGCCGGTTCTGTCGGTTTCCCTGGGTGATGACGCCCTGTTCCGAATTGGCAATACGACCCGTGGCGGCAAGACCGAGTCGATCTGGCTGGGCTCGGGCGACGTGGTGATCATGGGTGGCCCGGCACGGCTGGCCTATCACGGGATCGACCGGATCAGATACGGGTCATCCCGGCTGTTGCCAAAAGGCGGGCGGATCAACCTGACGCTGCGGGTCGCACGTTAGCGGCGCGCGTTCCAGCTTTGTGAAACATGCTGGCGCGTAAAAAATTCACCCATCAAACCGATCATCAGCAGGGCGATCCCCACCCACAATGCGTAATCCCAACTCGTGTTTCGCGGAAAATAGTTTCGAAAGATGAAGCCCCGGCACTGGTCGATAATATGAAACAGCGGGTTCCAGGCGAACATCATCAGCAATCCGCCGCCCAGCGTGTTTGCAACGAACATCTTTCCTGAAAACACCATGTTCAGGCGACGATAGATATTGGTGAGCATTCCAACGGTTGTCGGAAACCAGGGCTTCATCGCCATGAACACCAAACCCACGGCGCATCCGGTAAACCAGGCCAATATCAGCATCGCGAAAGCACCGCCGGGATCCTGCACCTCGATCGGGGCGACCGCGACGCTGTAGATGAACAGGATCACGAACATCGCCAGCAATTGCTTGTAAAGAATACCGAGCGCCGCAGACAGGATCGTGACCATCACATTCATCGGCGAATGGAGCATCATCGGATTGTTCGCGGACCCAACCCCTGAAATCGCACCGATTGACTGGATATGAAGCATGAAGGGGAACACGCCGGACAGAACATACAGCAGAAATTCGCCCCTGATCTTTGGAATTCCGCCCCGGCCCATCAGTGACATGAGCAGGTAGAAAGTGGTTCCCATCACCACAAGTTGCAGGACATTGATCAGGATGGCGACTATTGCATTCGGGTGTTGCGAGCGCACCTTTCGTACGGTGGCATGGAACACCAGCTCAGCCGTCGTGAAAGCGCTGCCCAGCAGCGTTTGGTTACGCTTGAAATAGAACATTCAAAGGGTCTTTTCTGCTTCGTCGCCTCAAAACTGGCATGAATATCTTGCCGTTCCGTAACCGCCGCATCATAAGTCGATCGCGAGTTTGGATCAACAAACCACAGGAACGGAGCTTTTTTGTGACCTACGACGCGATTGTTCCCGTCATTCGGCGACTGGCTCTGGAGGCAGGCGACAAGATCATGGAAATCTACGAGGCGGATGATTTCGATGTCAAAGTCAAATCCGACTCCAGCCCTGTGACCGAGGCAGACGAAGCCGCCGACGCATTGATTTCGGCAGGGTTGCGTGCGGCATTCCCGGATATTCTTCTGGTCACCGAAGAACAGGCCGCTTCGCACTCTGAAAAAGGCGACACTTTCCTCATTGTTGACCCGCTGGACGGCACCAAGGAGTTCATCAACCGTCGCGGTGATTTTACCGTCAACATCGCACTTGTCGAAAACGGAGTACCGACCCGGGGTGTCGTCTATGCCCCGGCGCGGGGTCGTATGTTCTTCACGCTGGCTGATGGCCGTGCGGTCGAGGAAACAGGTGCTTTCGACAAAAACGTGACAGGTCCTTTGACGCCCATATCAGTCTCTGAACCGGACAATTCCGGGCTGCTGGTTGTGGCGTCGAAGTCCCACAGGGATCAGGCCACCGAGGACTACATCAACAAATACCATGTGAAGGACAGCAAAAGCGCGGGTTCGTCACTCAAGTTCTGTCTGGTTGCCACGGGCGAAGCGGATATTTACCCGCGCGTCGGACGCACGATGGAATGGGATACAGCAGCGGGCCATGCAGTACTGGCCGGAGCCGGTGGCCGGGTTGTGCGTTTTGACGACCATACTCCGCTGGTTTATGGCAAAGATGGCTATGCAAATCCGTTCTTTATTGCTTACGCTCCGGGTGTTGAACTGAAGGAAGCCTGATGTCTGTTCTGATTGCCATCCCTGCCCGCTACGCCTCGACCCGCTATCCCGGCAAACCTCTGGTTCCTCTGACAGGCGCGACGGGCGAGTCCATGACATTGATTGAACGGTCGTGGCGTGCAGCCAAGTCAGTCTCGGGCGTCGATCGCGTAGTTGTTGCGACGGATGATGAACGCATTCGCGAAGTGTCCGAGGGCTTTGGGGCCGACGTCGTGATGACCTCGGAAAGCTGTCAAAACGGCACCGAACGATGCGCCGAAGCGCATGAGGTTCTGGGTGGCGGGTATGAAATCATCGTCAACCTGCAAGGGGACGCCCCGCTGACCCCGCATTGGTTTGTCGAAGATCTGGTGTCCGGCCTGCGCGCGGCCCCGGATGCCGGCGTCGCTACCCCTGTCCTGCGCTGCGACGGCAGTGCGTTGAACAGTCTGCTGAACGACCGCAAGCATGACCGTGTAGGCGGCACGACGGCAGTGTTCGGACGCGATCACAGTGCAATGTACTTCTCGAAAGAGGTCGTGCCCTTTACGTCCCGGACATACGCCGGCGATGAAGCGACACCCGTGTTTCACCATGTCGGCGTCTACGCCTATCGGCCCGACGCTCTGGCGGCGTATCCGGGCTGGCCAGCCGGGCCTCTGGAACAGCAGGAAGGCCTGGAACAGCTCAGGTTCATGGAAAACGGGCGCAAGGTTCTGTGCGTCGAGGTCGAGGCAAGGGGCCGTCAGTTCTGGGAACTGAACAACCCGCAGGACGTGCCCAAGATCGAAGAGATGATGGCAGCCATGGGGCTGGAGTGACGTCTTTTCCCCATGACTCGGACGGCGCCCCTGTGG
The DNA here is from genome assembly GCF_059610125.1 of Ruegeria sp. YTSA144. Lineage (NCBI taxonomy): Bacteria > Pseudomonadati > Pseudomonadota > Alphaproteobacteria > Rhodobacterales > Roseobacteraceae > Ruegeria > Ruegeria sp. YTSA144. Next base: position 78,274 of record NZ_JBXWNA010000005.1, on the reverse strand, counting down.
AAACTGTGCCTCAACCAGCCCCGATGGATATCCCATGAAGACAATTCTTGTCACCGGTGGTGCCGGGTATATCGGCTCACATGCCTGCAAGGCGCTTGCGCAGGCAGGCTATCTTCCTGTGACCTACGACAATCTGATCACGGGTTGGCAGGATGCGGTGCAGTTTGGCCCTTTTGAACAGGGCGACCTTTTGGATCGGGACCGCCTGGATGCGATGTTCGCGAAACACAAACCAGATGCGGTGATGCATTTCGCGGCGCTCAGCCAGGTTGGCGATGCTATGCGTCAGCCCGGCGTGTATTGGTCAAACAATGTCACGGGGTCACTGACACTGATTGAAGCCGCCGTTGCGGCCGGCTGTCTGGATTTCGTGTTTTCGTCCACATGTGCCACATATGGCGAGCACGACAACGTGGTTCTTGATGAATCCACCGCGCAGTATCCCCTGAACGCCTACGGAGCATCGAAACGCGCGATCGAAGATATCCTCAAGGATTTCGAGGCGGCTCATGGGCTGCGCCATGTCATCTTCCGCTATTTCAACGTTGCAGGCGCCGATCCCGAAGGGGACGTGGGCGAGTTTCACCGACCTGAAACGCATCTGATCCCGCTGATGTTGGACGCGATTGACGGCAAGCGCGAAGGTCTTACCGTCTTTGGCACGGATTACGACACGCCCGACGGCACCTGTATCCGCGACTATGTACATGTTTGTGACCTGGTAGATGCGCATATTCTGGGGCTTGGCTGGCTGGAACAGGGCAAAGGCAGCCGTGTCTTCAACCTGGGCACCGGGTCCGGGTTTTCCGTTCTTGAGGTGATCGAGCAATCCAAGTCCGTCACCAACCGTCCCGTGCCGTATACAGTTGGCCCTCGTCGGGCAGGAGATTGCACCAAGCTGGTCTCCGGCTCTGTACGGGCTGAAAACGAACTGGGGTGGAAGCCCAAAAGATCAACGTTGGAGACGATGATCGCAGATGCCTGGCGTTGGCACCAGAACGGCCACTACGAGAAATGAGGACCCGGTGACATCCAGTACTGCATTGACACTTCCCCGGATCGGATGGGATCGGAAGTACAGGTTGCGCTGGAAACGCCGGCGGCTGCTCTGGAGGTCGCTGCGCAGCCGACATCAGTTGACCTGCCAGAAGGATCAGACATCCCAAATCCAGCGGGGTGACATTTTGGCCTTTGTCACCTTGCGCAATGAAATCATCCGCCTGCCGTGGTTCTTTCGTCACTATCGCGCTTTGGGTGTCGATCATTTTCTGATCGTCGACAACGGCAGCGATGACGGATCGTCCGAGTATCTGGAGGATCAACCGGACGTCTCCGTGTGGAAAACCCATTCCAGCTACCGTGGATCGCGGTTTGGCCTGGACTGGTTGACCTGGTTGCAGATGCGCTATGGCCACCGCCACTGGTGCCTGATGGTGGATGCGGATGAACTGCTGGTCTATGCCCACTGCGACACCCGGCCCCTGCATGACCTTACGGCCTGGCTGGACCGGCGCGGGAAGATCGGGTTCGGGGCGCTGATGCTGGACCTCTATCCCAAGGGTCCTTTGGGGGATGCGGCTTATGACCCGGACACCGACCCCACAAATCTGCTGTGCTGGTTCGATGCAGGACCGTATCGCGCGCAGAGGCAAAGCCCGATGGGCAACCTTTGGGTGCAGGGCGGCGCGCGAGAGCGGATGTTCTTTACGCAGACACGGCAAAGATCACCCACGCTGAACAAGATCCCGCTGATGCGCTGGTCGCGGCGCTATGCCTATGTGAACTCATGCCATTCCGCCCTGCCGCGCCGTCTGAACGAAACCTATGATGGGCCAGGCGGCGATACCCCGTCGGGCGTGTTGCTGCACACGAAATTCCTGCCGGACGTTATCGAGAAATCCAATACCGAAAAGCAGCGACGCCAGCATTTTCATGATCCGGACCAATTCGGGCCATACTACGATGGAATAATCAACCAGCCGGACATGTGGACCCCACAGTCGGTACGCTACACCGGGTGGAGCCAGTTGGAACAGTTGGGTCTGATGAACAGCGGAGGCTGGGATTGAAAACGAAAACAAGGGCATCAACCGCACGTTTACGGTTTGTCGGTTTTAAAGACGTTGCGTCAGAAGATGCAAAGATGGCATAAACCGGTAATGCCATGTCGTGCCAACGGTCACGACGGGTTCGGGGAAAGCTCGCGTTATAAAAAGGTTGGGCAGTCACGTGAGCCTGTTTGAGTCCTACAAAATGAGATTGCGGCGCAAGCGCCGTATTCTGCGCTGCCTCAAACGACGCCGCGAACTCAAGCCGGTCAGCAACAACACACAGGCCATACGGCGTGATGATATCCTGCTGATCAGCGTTATACGGAACGAGAAAATTCGCCTGCCCTTTTTTCTTGAGTATTATCGCAAACTGGGCATCAACCATTTTCTGTTTGTCGACAACAACAGCGATGATGGCAGTTTTGAATTTTTGAAAGAACAGGCTGACGTTTCGGTCTGGCGGACGACGACCAGCTACAAACGGGCAAGCTATGGTCTGGACTGGTCGAACTATCTGTTGCGCAAATATGCGCACGGTCACTGGGTTTTGAGCGTCGATCCGGACGAGTTCTTCGTCTATCCGTTCTGCGACACCCGTCCAATCCGTGCCCTGACGGACTGGCTGGACGGCAGTGCCGTGCGCAGTTTTGGCACGATGCTGATCGACATGTACCCTGAAGGTCCGGTGGACGCCGAACCCTATGCCGAAGGTCAGAACCCGTTCGAAATCGCGCGCTGGTTCGATCCCGGGAATTACATGATCACCAAGAACCCCGAGTACAAGAACCTTTGGATTCAAGGGGGTCCACGCGCGCGCGTGTTCTTTCAGGACAACCCCTCGAAAGCACCGGCGCTGAACAAGATTCCGCTGGTAAAATGGAACCGGCGCTATGTCTATGTCAGCTCGACCCATTCGCTTTTGCCACGCGGGCTCAATCAGGTTTACGACGAATGGGGCGGCGAAAAGGCCAGCGGATCACTGCTTCATGCCAAGTTGATCAACACTCTTGGGGAAAAAGCCCGCGAAGAGTTGCAGCGTGGCCAGCATTACCGGAGCTCGGGCGAATACAAGGCATATGCAACCCGGCTTGAGGACAAGCCTGTTTTCTGGTGCGAATGGTCCGAGGCCTATATCAACTGGCGACAGCTTGAGATCCTGGGCCTCATGTCGAAAGGAAACTGGGCATGAGCAGTCTGGGTATTGTCATGTTGGTTCATACCTCGCTGGACCGCGCCGAGCAGGTCGCGCGCCACTGGACGGCAGCGGGGTGCCCGGTGGTCATCCATGTGGATCGCAAGGTGTCCGACAATGTCTATTCCCGGTTTGTTGCGTCCTGTTCGAACAATCCCTCGATCGTGTTTTCAAACCGGCATCGGTGCGATTGGGGTGGCTGGGGTATCGTTGCCGCCTCGCAATGCGCGTCCGAGTTGATGCTGGAGCGATTCCCCGAGGTTCGGCATGTGTTTCTTGCCTCGGGGGCTTGCCTGCCGTTGCGACCGGTTCAGGAGCTGATCGACTACCTGTCAGACCGGCCACGTGTCGATTTCATCGAAAGCGCGACGACATCCGATGTCAGCTGGACCATCGGCGGGCTGGATCATGAACGGTTCACCCTGCGGTTTCCGTTTTCGTGGCGCAAACATCGCAAACTATTCGACGCATATGTAAAACTTCAGCGCCTGATGGGGTTTCGCAGGAAAATCCCCGACGGCCTGGTTCCGCATATGGGAAGCCAATGGTGGTGCCTGACCCGCCAAACGCTGTCTGCAATCCTTCAGGACCCCAGACGCAAGCTGTATGACAAGTATTTCCGCCATGTCTGGATTCCGGATGAAAGCTATTTCCAGACGCTGGCGCGGTTGTATTCCACACATATTGAAAGCAGGTCCCTGACCCTGTCCAAATTCGATTACCAGGGCCGCCCACACATCTTCTATGACGATCATCTGCAATTGCTGCGCCGATCGGATTGTTTTGTCGCCCGAAAAATCTGGCCCCGCGCAGAGCGATTGTACCAGGCATTCCTGACAGATCAGGCCGGGGCGATGAAACCGGCAGAGCCCAATCCGGGCAAGATCGATCGGGTATTTTCCAAAGCGGTGGAACGGCGAACCCGCGGGCGCGACGGGCTGTATATGCAAAGCAGGTTTCCCCGCCATGGCAGTGAAAACGGTCTGACATCGTCACAATATTCCGTATTCCAAGGCTTTTCGGAACTGTTCGAGGATTTCGAGCCATGGTTGGCCGCAACCACTGGGGCCAGAGTCCACGGGCATCTTTTCGGCCCCGAACGCGCCAAATTTTCGCAGGGGGAAGCCATAACGAATGGTGCTCTCAGCGACAGTGCGACGCTGCGGGACTACAACCCGACCGCCTTTTTGTCGAACCTGATCTGGAATACGCGGGGCGAACGCCAGTGTTTCCAGTTCAGCCCGCGGGACACTCAGGAAATCAACTGGTTTCTGGCGCGGGACAAGAACGCTCAGATTTCGGTTATCACCGGCGCTTGGGCGATCCCACTGTTCCGGTCCAATATGAACTTCTCGGAAATCCGGTGTGAGGCGGCGCGCCTGCAACAAATTGAAACCAAACAGCTGGAGGTGCTGACATCGGTCTGGACCAAGGCGCGGATGCGCAGCTGGACGCTGGCCGACTTCATTGAATCTCCGATGGATGCCTTGCAGTGCATTCTTGAAGAAATCGGCATGCAGCAGACCAGCCATCTGACCGAAGTGCCAACCATGGTCGACCTGTCCGGGTTCGGGAAGTTCCTGCAAAACCTCAAGAATCAGGGAATGCACCCGTATCTGATGGGTGATTTCCCGGCGGACGATGTGTTCGGTCGCCAGAAAAAGCCATACCGAAAACCGTATCTGGTGCAGTGATTGCCCATGTCAGCCCATTTTGATTACTTCGTCATTCTGGCGGCCATGCGCACAGGTTCGAACCTGCTGGAAGCCAACCTGAATGCGATGGACGGGGTTACCTGTCACGGAGAGGCGTTCAATCCGCATTTTGCGGGCAGCCTGAAATCCGACCACCTGCTCGGCCTGTCACTGGAAGACCGGGATGCGGATCCGATGCGAATGCTCAAGGCCATCAAATCAGCACCGGGTGACATCAATGGGTTTCGATATTTCGAAGACCATGACCCACGTATCCTGAAACCCATGCTGAACGACCCGCGCTGTGCCAAGATCATTCTGACCCGCAATCCATTGGACAGTTATCTGTCGCTGAAAATAGCACGGAAAACGCAGCAGTGGTTGCTGAAGAATGTGAAACGCCGCGTCGACGCGCAGGTTGACTTCGACGCCGACGAGTTTTCGGATTACCTGGATCAGCTGCAAGACTATCAGCTTACGGTGCAACGGCACCTGCAAAAGACAGGTCAAACCGGGTTCTTCATTCACTATGACGACCTGACCGAGCTGGATGTCATAAACGGGCTGGCTGCATGGCTGGGGGTTGAGGGGCGGCTGACCCGACTGGATGATACCCTGAAGCCGCAAAACCCGGCGCCGGCTTTGTCGAAGGTCACGAATCCTGATGAGATGAAGCAAGCCCTGTGCGATCAGGATCGGTTCGGATTGCATCGGTCAACAAGTTTTGAGCCGCAGCGCGGCGCGGCTGTGCCGCTTTATGTTGCCGCTGCGCGGTCTTCTTTGATGTATTTGCCCATTCGGGGCGGAATAGAGCCTGTTGTTGTGCAATGGCTGGCTGATCTGGACGGATGTCAGACCGACAAGCTGATCACGGATCGAAATCGCAAACAGGTCCGCTCATGGAAGCAGGGCCATCCCGGTCATCGGCAGTTTACGGTTCTGCGTCACCCTCTGGCGCGGGCACATACGGCGTTTTGCAGTCACATTCTGAATACCGGACCAGGCAGCTACAAGATGGTGCGGAATTATCTTCGCAACCGGCTCAAGCTGCCGATCCCGGGGCAAGTGCGGGACACCAATTATTCTGTTGAACAACACCGCGAAGCTTTTTCGGGCTTTCTGGAGTTTCTGCGCCTCAACCTCAACGGGCAGACGCCGATCCGCGTAGACGGCACGTGGTGCAGCCAGTCCAGGACGTTGGAGGGAATCGCATCCTTCACCATGCCGGATCTGATTCTGAGAGAAGAGGATCTGATGACCGCCCTGCCGGATCTGGCGCGCAATATGGGGCATTCAAACCCGCCTAAACCTGGCTCCTGCGCGCCGGATGAACCATACGCTTTGGACCAGATCTATGACGAAAACCTCGAAGCGCTGGCAGTTGCAGCGTACCAGCGCGACTATGAAGCATTCGGGTTCACTGACTGGGCGCCAAAAACAGCCTAGGGGCGCAAGGTAATCAGCGTACCTTTGTTGACCATCGCATAGATCTCTTCGATTTCGTCATTCTTGACCGCGATGCATCCTGCTGTCCAATCCCGCTTCTTTTTTGCGCGCTTCCGCTCTGAGCGCAGATTGGGTTCACCGTGGATGAATATATCTCCACCCGGATCAACGCCCGCAGCCTTGGCTTTGGCGACATCCTGCGAGTTGGGATAAGAAATGCCCAGGGACAGATGATACCGGCTTCTGGGGTTGCGACGGTCGATCAGATAAGTGCCCTCGGGCGTTCTGCCGTCACCGCGCTGGTTCTTTGTTCCATTCGGCGCGAACCCCAAATCGACGTCATATTCCCTGAGGATTTTATCGTTGTGCAACAAGTAAAGCTTGCGCGCACCTTTGTTGACCACCAAAGAGGTCACCTCGGGCCCGTCATAAGTCAGAAATCTTGGGCTGCCAGAGGCACAAGCCGAAAGGCTCAGCGTTGCCAACGCCCCCAAACCGAATACTCGACGATCCATGTTTCACTGCCTGCTCTGCTTTTTTTCGATCATTATGCCAAAAAAGGCAAAAACTGAAATCACTTTTTGATGTTCGACTGCTCGGCCAGTCGACGTTCAATGCTTTCCAGCCGCACAAGAACCTCATCACGATAGGCATCGGTTTTAACCTCATCCTCGGCGTGGTGGGCATCCTGCATCGAATTGACGATCAGACCCACCAACAGGTTCACCACCGCAAAGGTCGTGACCATGATGAAGGGAACAAAGAAGACCCAGGCATAGGGATAGACCTCCATCACCGGGCGCACGATACCCATGGACCAGCTTTCCAATGTCATGATCTGGAACAGCGTATAAGCAGACAAGCCCAGATCGCCGAACCAATCCGGGAAGGATGTCGAGAACAGCTTGGTCGAGATAACCGCCCCGATATAGAACAGAATTGCCATCAGCAGAAACACGCTGGCCATTCCGGGAAGGGCCGAGATGAACCCTTCGACCACGCGACGCAAACGAGGCGCCACGGAAATCACGCGCAGAACCCGCAGAATTCGCAGGGCGCGCAGCACCGACAGACCTCCGGCGCTGGGAACCAGGGCAATTCCAACGATCAGGAAATCGAATATGTTCCAGCCATTTGTGAAGAACCTGCGCCCTGTGGCGATCAGCTTCATGGCAATTTCGACCACGAAGATCGTCAGGCAAAGCCGGTCCAGCGCCACGATCAAAGGGCCTGCCAGCTCCATCAGGGTCGGCGATGTCTCCATCCCCAAAAGAATGGCGTTGAAAATGATCACGGCCGTTATGAACCGACCGAAAACGGGCGCTTCGATAAAATTCAGCAAACGCTGTTTGGACCCCATGTGTCAGCTTCCCCAGTAAGATCAAGATGCGGCGCTCAGGACAAACCGCGCAGCGAGTTCCGTATGTGACGACCATCGAAATTGGTCAACGACCTGTACCCATTCAAGGGTGTAACCCGCGTTAACCAGCGTTTTCGCATCGCGCGCAAAGGTGACGGGATTGCACGAGACATAGGCAATCACCGGGCGTTGCGCCTGTGCTATCTCATCTACCTGCGCTTCGGCGCCGGCACGAGGCGGATCCAGGACAATGGCGTCGAAGGATTTCAGCTCGTCCGGCATCAGCGGGCGGCGGAACAGGTCGCGGGCCTCGGTCGTTACGCGTTTCACCCCCTGTGACCGACGCCAGCCCTGATCCAGCGCCTCGACCATGGCGGCCTCGCCTTCAACCGCGTGAACTTCGGCGTTTTCCGCCAACGGCAGAGAGAACGTTCCGCTGCCTGCAAACAGGTCTACGATACGTTTTGCACCCCGTGTAGCCTCGGAAACTGCCTTTAACAGAGCCTTTTCTCCGTCCTTTGTTGCCTGCAAGAAAGCCCCGGGGGGTGGCGTGACGCTGGCTGTCCCGAAACGCTGAACCGGCGCATGCCGCATGGCAATAACCTCATCATCCCAGCTGAGCCGGGCCAGCCCATGTTTCTCGGTCGCCTGGGCCAACGCCAGTTCCAAGGGGCCGTCCAGCGGTTTGCCGCCTGTTACGGCCACATCCAAACCACCTTCGGACAGTGTAAGCGTGACAGCCAGAACGCCCTTGCGGCTTGCGCCCAGGGTGGCCAGCGCCTCGGCCACCGGAATGGCCGCGATCAATGTCGGGTCAAGCAACCGGCAATCGGGTATCTCGGTGATCGTGCCGGATGCACGACCGTGAAACCCCGCCAACGTGCCCTTTTTCGTGCGCCTCACGGCAATCGTAGCGCGCCGCCGCGACTGTTCGGGCGATGTGTGTATCGGGCGCAGTTGCGCTTCGAGACCTTGCGCCATCAGCGCCTTGCGGACGATTTGCAGTTTCCAGTCGGCCACAAATGCATCGGATGCGTGCTGCAACTGGCAGCCACCGCACGCTTTGTAGTGGCGGCAAGGCGCTTTGACACGGTGTTCGGACGGTGTCTCGACCCGGATATCGGTCAATTGCTGGCCAACAAGGGTGCCGCTTGCGACTTCGCCCGGAAGGGTGCGTGGGGCGTAGATGGGGCCATCGGCAATACCGTCGCCCTGATGTCCAAGCCGTGTGATTGTGAATTGCTGCGTCATGAGAGGCCTGATAGCCGGGCTTTCACAGCAAAAAAACCCTTATTCCGCAGCTTCTGCCTGAATGAAACCGCCCGACTGGCGGTGCCGGAACCGCGCATACAGCCCGCCCAGGTCCAGCAACGCCTCATGGGTTCCGGTTTCCACGATCCGTCCCTGGTCCAAAACAACAATCCGGTCCATTTCGCTGAGCGTGGACAGACGGTGCGCAATGGCCAGCACGGTTTTGCCCTGCATCACCCGATGCAGCGCAGTCTGAATCGAGGCTTCAACTTCGGAATCCAGCGCCGATGTCGCTTCGTCGAGAACCAGAATTGGGGCATCTTTCAGAATGGCGCGCGCCAGAGCGATCCGTTGTCTCTGCCCGCCGCTGAGTTTCACGCCCCGCTCCCCCAGATGAGCATCATAGCCTTTTCGACCATGAGCATCTTCAAGACTCAGGATGAAGTCATGCGCTTCGGCCTTCTTTGCGGCCTCGATCATCTCGGCCTCTGAGGCGTCCGGCCGGCCATACAGAATGTTCTCACGAGCAGACCGGTTGAACATCGCCGTTTCCTGCGTAACCATACCGATCTGTCGGCGCAGGCTGTCCTGCGTCACCTGCGACACGTCCTGGCCGTCGATGCGAATGGCGCCACTTTCCTTGTCATAGAGCCTGAGCAACAGCGAAACGAGCGTGGATTTCCCCGCCCCCGAGGCACCGACGATGCCCAGTTTTTCACCCGGGTTGACGGTCAGGGTCAAATCCGTGACGCCACCGATATCGCGACCATAGGCGAAGCTGACGCCGTCGAATGAAATCGACCCTTCGGTCACATCAAGGTCCTTCGCCCCGCGCATATCTTCGACCCGGTCACGCTTGGTCAGCGTTTTCATCCCGTTTTCGATTTCACCCACATTGGCATACAGCCCCATCAAGGTGAAACTGACCCAACCGGTCATCTGAGCAATACGGATCGAAACAGCCCCGGCAGCCACGATATCCCCGGCGGTCGCCATGCCGCCCTGCCACAGCCACAAGGTCGCGCCCAGCAGCAAGACGGGCAGGACACCGGCCAGCGTCATCAGGATGAACCGGAAACTGGCCGACAACTTGCCAAAATCCAGCGATTTTTCGCGCAGATCCACCATCGATTCGCGCGCCGCCTGATCTTCGAAATCTGAGTGGGCGAACAACTTCACGGTCTTGATGTTGGTGATCGTATCGACCACCTGCCCGGACACCATCGCCCGCGCCCCGGCCCGCGCGGCGGAACGTTTGCGGATGCGCGGCAGATACCAGCGCACCAGCATGAAATACACCGCCAGCCATGCCGCAAAGGGCAGCATCACCAAAGGATGAATAGACCCTAACAAAAGCAAAGACCCCATCAGAGACGCCAGGGCAAACACAATCGCGCTGATGGTTTCCGACACCACCGATGCCATCGCGTTCGATGTCTGCATCTGCTTTTGCGCGATCCGACCGGCAAAATCATCGTCGAAATAGGTCACCGACTGACCCAGGGTCCAACGGTTCAGCTTGGCCAGAACCAAAGGTGTGATGTTTGGCATGACAATGTAATTGTTCGACAAGGATGACAGGCCAAACAGGATCGGGCGAAGCAACATGAAGAAGGCGACCGCACCGAGGATCATCCACATATTGGAAGCGGTCAGAAAATTCTCGGGCCCGCTGGCGGTCGCTACATCAATCACGCGGCCCAGAATCCATGCTGTCCCCGCCTCCATCGCGCCTGCAATGGCCGAGAAGAACGCCGCAACAAACAGCATCGGCCACGCCCCGGACAGGCTCCAGCGGATGAACGCCCCCAACGTCTGCGGTGGGGGCGTTTCGATGTTCCTGAACGGATAGATGAGATCGGCAATCCTCATTCAGCGGCCTCCGGGTTCATGAAGCCACCAGATTGCCGCGCCCAGAATTGGGCGTAAAGGCCACCCTGCGCCAGAAGATCGGAATGCGTGCCTTCCTCGACGATACGGCCCGCATCCATAACCAGAATGCGATCCATCTGCGCGATGGTGCTGAGCCTGTGGGCGATGGCGATCACGGTTTTTCCTTGCATCATGCCGTAGAGGGTTTCCTGAATTGACGCTTCGACCTCGGAATCTAGGGCGGAAGTCGCCTCATCCAACAACAAGATCGGCGCATCCTTCAGGATCACCCGCGCCAGCGTCACGCGCTGCCGCTGACCACCTGACAGTTTCACCCCCCGTTCACCGACATGCGCGTCGTACCCGGTCCGACCCTGCGGATCTTGCAAGTCGAGGATGAACTCATGCGCTTCGGCCTGCTTGGCGGCGGCGATCATCTGCGCCTCGGACGCATCCGGCCTGCCATAAAGGATGTTGTCGCGGACCGAGCGATGCAGCAAGGCGCTGTCTTGTTGAACCATACCGATATGGCTGCGCAGACTGTCCTGGGTGACGTTCGCAATGTTCTGACCGTCAATATAAATCGCACCGCGTTCGACGTCGTAGAACCGCAACAGCAGCTTTACCAGGGTTGACTTGCCAGCGCCGGAGCGACCGATCAGGCCAATCTTTTCACCCGGTTGGATGGTCAGGTTGATATGGTCCAAACCGCCGGCCTCGCGTCCATAGTGATGCGAGAGGTCGCGGATCTGGATCTCTCCCTTGCCGAGCCGCAAGGGTTTTGCATCAGGTGCGTCGATCAAATCGATGGGCTGGGCAATGGTCTCCATCCCCTCGGCCACGATACCAAGTTGGCGGAAAAAGCTGGTCAGGGCCCACATGATCCATCCGGTCATGGCGTTCAGGCGCAGGGTCAGCGCCGTGGCCGCTGCAACAACTCCGACCGAAGCGCTGCCCTGCATCCACAACGCGATCGCCCAGCCCACAACACCCACGATCAGCATGCCGTTCAAAGTGACCAGAACGGCATCCATGATGGTGAAAATCCGCATTTCGATCTGAAATGTCCGGCGGGTTTCCTCGATCGCTTCACGGGCATAGTCCAGCTCTTGCGGGCCATGGGCAAACATTTTGACCGAATGGATGTTGGTGTAGCTGTCCACGACCCGTCCCGTGACCGTCGAACGCGCGTCCGATGCCGCCTTTGATGCCGGGCCGACACGCTGAACGGTCCAACGAACCAGTGCCGCATAGAACGCAAACCAGATCAGCAGCGGGATCAATAATCGCGGATCCGCCGCATACAGCAGGATCGCCGCACCGATCAGATAGGCCAGAGAAAATGAAATCGCGTCAAATACCTGAAAGACCACTTCGCCCGCCGCGGGCGGTGTCTGCATGATTCGGTTTGCAATCCGCCCGGCAAAGTCGTTTTCGAACCAGCCAACCGACTGACGCAACACGTGTTTGTGCGCACGCCAACGGATCAGCGTACCAAAGTTCGGCAAAATAGTATTGTTCAGCAGAAGTACGTCGACCAAATGCAGAAGCGGACGCAACAGCAATACAAAGGCCGCCATCAACAGCAATTCCGTTCCGTGATTTTGCCAGACATCTGCCGGCGTGCCGCCCAACAGATCCACAACGCGACCCATGTAGTAGATCAGCCCGATTTCAACACCCGCGACGACAATGGAAATCAGCGCCGCCCATACAAATACCTGAAAGAACGGTCGCGAATAGTCCAGCATAAAGGGCCACAAGCGCGTCGGCGGAATGTCAGCCTCGCGGTAGGCAACAAAAGGGTCAACAAGGTTTTCGAAATAGCGAAACATGGAGAGTGCTCCGATTGAGCAGAAACAAAGACGTGCGAAGAAAGATGGCGCCTGAACACCACCCTTTACGGGGCAAGTGTCCCGGCTTTAGCCGAACCAGATCCCGTAATACATTCGCAGTCCTCCATCCATGTAACAGGCGCACCTAAGCACAAAGGATCAAAGTTGTCATCCCTTTTTGAGACTTCGCACTAGTGTGCCAGCAACTCTTCGCGAGACAGCGCAAAACCGGAAGCGATCCAGCGTTTTTCCAGCTCGGCCAGCTTCTTGCCCAGCGCCGGGCCTGTGAAGTTGGGGATCAGATCCCTGGCCTGGACAGGGAAACGCGCTGCTGCCCCGGCGTGCAGATCGCGCCGCAAATCTTCGGACCAGGGTTGTTCCAGAAAGGCGCAGCGCAAAAGCGTCTCGTGCAATCCGCCTTCGTCGCCATAGCGGTATCCCAGTTCAGCTATACTGGTTTCGGCCTGTGCCTCTTCACGCATCCTTGTCAGGCGTTGCAACTGCGAACGGCTCAACCGCAATGTCGCGGCATCCTCGGGCGCAGCAATGGCTGCCAGACGGCGCACCGGATCGGGATCGGCACCAGCCGCCCGTTCCAGCGCGATCAAAGGGGCCAAAGACCGGTCGTCCGCTCCCGGCAACACCCGGGCCAGAACACCGGTACTGCGCATGGTCGCAACGGCGGGAGCCGGATCAGGCGATGCCAGCAATTTCAGCAGTTCTGCCCCGACCCTCTCACGCGACAACGACTCCAGCCCGTCAAGATTGGCACCGATGGCGGCCAGCGCATCGGGGTCGAAACCGCCATCCGGATCCCCGTACCAGGCGTGAAAACGAAAGTAGCGAAGCGAGCGGAGATAGTCTTCGCGAATGCGGTTCTCGGCCGTTCCGATAAACCGCACCAACCGGGCCTCGAGGTCGGGAAGGCCTCCAAGCGGGTCCAGCACGGTGCCATCGGGTTGGGCATAGAGTGCGTTCATGGTGAAATCCCGTCGCGCCGCGTCTTCTTCGACGTGATCGGAAAACGCCACGACCGCGCGCCGGCCATCAGTTTCCACGTCACGGCGGAAGGTCGTGACCTCGTGCGGGATGCCCGCGCTGACCACTGTGATCGTACCGTGTTCGATGCCGGTCGGAATGGCCCTGAGCCCGGCAGCCTGCGCCAATTCAACGATCTGCCCGGGCTTTGCATCGGTGGCAATGTCGATATCCGACACTGGTGCGCCAAGCAGCGCGTTGCGCACGCAGCCACCCACGAAAAGCGCCTGAGCCCCGGATGAGGTCAGGGCCGAACAGACTTTTTGGGTCGCTGGGTCACTAATCCATGGCTCGTCAATCAGCATCATTCATTCACCCGTGCTGCAAGCCCGCGCAATATGCGGGCGGTCGCGCCCCAAATGTAATAGGGGCCGTACGGAACTGCGTAATATCTGCGTCTCTGGCCGCGCCATCGGCGCGACTCGACCAGATAATTCTCAGGATTCAAAAGATGAGCAAGGGGGGTCGAGAAAACTTCGTCCACTTCGCCGGGTTCAGGCACGGGTTGGAACCTGTCCCGCAAAACCGCGACAACCGGTGTCACAGTGAACGAGGTCACGGTCTCGTGCGTCGGCAGAAATCCCAGGATCTCGGGCATTTCCGGGGGCAGGCCGATCTCTTCCTCAGCTTCCCGCAGAGCCGCAGCCGTAACATCGGCATCGGTTTCGTCCTGTTTGCCGCCGGGAAAGGCAATCTGGCCCGGGTGATGCTTCAGCGCGGATGAGCGTTTGGTCAGGATGACCTGCGGTGTGTCATCAGCCAGGGAAATGGCCACCAGAACACCGGCGGGCCGCAACCGGCGCCCGGGCGGCAGAACGGTATCCGGGTTCAGATCAAAATCGCTGGACCCGTGACCGGGGCGGCGCAGGGCCGCCCGGATCTTTTCAACCGGGTCATGCACCTTTGGTGTCTTCGGCGTCGAACCCGACAGTGGCCGGGTCCAATACATAATGAGCCCCGCAGAACTGACAATCCGCGGTGACCTCGCCCTCGGGCGTGGTCATCTTTTCGATATCCTTGGCCGAATAGATCGACAGGCTCTGTCGCACGCGATCCTCGGAACAGGTGCAGCCAAATTGCACAGATTGCGCATCATAGACACGCGGCTGTTCCTCGTGAAACAGGCGAACCAGAAGGTCGGTCGGCGCAACAGAGGGGCCGATCATCTCCAAATCCTCGACGGTATCCAGCAGGATATTGACGCGACCCCAGTTTTCACCTTCTTCGCCGTCGACCAGATCGGCAGCGGTCAGGATGTCACCGGTTCCTTCGCCCGACGCGGCAAAAGGCGACGCTTTGGGCATGTGTTGCAGCATGATGCCGCCTGCACGCCAATGCTCGCCCACGCCCGGCTCGGTCGATTTGCCGAAGCTCAGCGAGAACCGCGTCGGCAGCTGTTCGGATTGCGCAAAATACGACTCGGCGCAGGCGCTCAGCGATCCACCGGCCAGCGGAGTAATGCCCTGATACGGCTGCGTACCCCCGCCCTGATCGATCATGATGGCAAAATACCCTTCGCCCACCTGATCGAAAGGCGCGGAATTGGAAAGCCGGTCCCGGTCAAAGCTGGCATAAGCCCGAATCTGAGCGGGCTGGCCCTCTTCCTGCGGCGCATAATAGTCGGTGGCGATCATGCGGACCGCCCCTTTGGACTGCACCTGCAACGACAATTTCCAGCGCAGCGCAACCGTTTGGCCGATCAACGCGGTCAGCAAGGCCATCTCGGCCACAAGCGCCTCGACCTGTTCAGGATAGTCATGCTGTTTCAGGATGCCATCCAGCACGCCATCCAGACGGGCCACGCGGCCGCGCATGTCGGATGCATCAAGTTGAAAGGGCAGGACGGTATCGTCCCACGCGATTTTTGTTCCAAGAGACATGGGGTTTCCTTACACGCCACAGGTTGGCATACCGGCACCATATAGGTCGTACAGATCGGGTTGTAAGGGGCCATACATGATCAGGCGGTTCGGTGAAACCCCCGAGACGGGGCGGAAATACACCCGAAGGGTTGGCGTATACGCCCTTTTGCCACGTGGCGGCCAGTTGCTGTTGACCTGTCAGACCGAGCCGGGCCCGGATCTGCAATTGCCGGGTGGAGGCATCGATCCGGGCGAATCACCGATTTCGGCCTTGCATCGCGAAGTCTATGAAGAAACCGGGTGGCACGTCGCCAACCCGCGTCGCGTCGGCGCTTTTCGCCGGTTCACCTATATGCCCGAATACGATCTGTGGGCCGAAAAGGTCTGCCTGATCTACCGCGCCCGTCCCGTACGCCGCAAAGGCCCGCCGACCGAGGCATTCCACGAAGCATTGTGGATGGAAGCCGCCGATGCCGTTGAATTGCTGGGCAATGACGGTGACCGGCACTTTGCGGAATTGCATCTCAGTTCGCTTTAAGGCCCGTTATATTCAAAGAATACGGCGGATACGTCATCCCCAATACCATCTTTGGGCGAAATCTCCTGAGTCAATCGCCAGAACATGTCGTCCAGAAACTCTGACCCGCCCTTTTCAGAAATGCACTGCTGGGCCATCTCTCGCAAACCGTCTTCCTCCAGCAAACCGCCTTCGGCAAGCTGACATTCGGTAAACCCGTCCGAGTACACCAACAGTTTGTCGCCGGGTTTCATGTGAATCTCGATTTGCTGAAAGCTCGCGTCTTCGATCAGCCCGATCGGCAACCCGCCATCACCCAGAAATTCAGTGCTGCCATCCTGCCGCAGCAGAAGCGGGTGCGGATGCCCGGCCTGCACCATCTTGAGATGCCCGTTTCGAAGATCCACAATGGCGTAGACCATCGTGAAGTATTCCTCGATCCCTTCATCCGCCATCAATCGGGAATTGAGCATGCTGGCGACGTCTTCCGGAGGCAGGAGTGCATAGAATTTGTTGAACCTCTTCTCCATTGCGACGTTTTGATCGAAATGCTTGCTGGAAAGATAACCGCCCAGACGCGCCGTCATCATGGCCGAGGTGATGCCATGTCCGGATACATCGATGCTGTAGAACCCCAGCCGATTGACCCCGGGCGAAAACATGCCAACGAGGTCTCCTCCGATATGGCCACAGGGTTTCAACAACAGGCTGACCCGGGATTTTCCAAAGCTCCGCGTAAACTCCGGAACCAGCGATTCCTGGATTTTTCGGGCCTGTATGAGGTCCTTGTCGATCGCGTCATGCGCCAGCCTGAGTTCTTCCAGCGCGGATTCAATCAGGCGATTTTTCTGCGAAAGCTCGCGCTGCATGTCCAGAATGCGCGCACCTGCGGATATGCGCGCCCGCAATTCATCCGCCTCAAGGGGTTTGATCAGAAAATCGTCTGCCCCGGCATCCAGCCCGCGCGCAACCTCCTGCTTTTCACTTTTGGAAGTCAGGAGGATGAAATAACAATATTGATCGGAATCCAGGGCGCGAAACGCATTGCAGAACTCAAGCCCGCTCATCCCCGGCATGACCCAATCGCTGAGAACAAGATCGGGCGGATCGTCCAGACAATGCGCCAAAGCGGCATCGCCCGTATCGGCCTCGACCACCTCAAAGCCCCATTTTCTGAGCGATGCGACCAGGATGCGCCGCTGTAGACGGCTGTCATCAACAACCAGCACCTTACGGATCGCGCCGAAATCCAGATCTGATCTGGTTTCCTCAAGACTCGCCCTTGGCACCATTTACCCTCTGACCTGATGCGTTCATTCACACAGGGCGATCCTAGTGGCGACGGTTTTAACATCCGGTGAAGACCGAAGGCAGCAATCCAGCTTGGCCGTTAACCCGGTTTTTACTGCTGTTGCCTATTCCTGAAAGCGCATGTTCAACGGCAGGTGACGCAGTATGATCCACTGGGGCAGAGTCCGACAATTGCGGGACGAGGTTGGCCCGGATGAGTTTGATGAAGTGGTCGACATCTTTCTGGAAGAAGTGCAGGAGGTCATCGCCCGCCTGCATCAGGATACAAGCCGGTCCGAACTGGAACAGAACCTGCACTTCCTGAAAGGCAGCGCGCTCAGTCTTGGATTCGATCAGTTCTCGAAACTCTGTCAGGACGGCGAACGGCAGGCGGCCGCGGGTCAGGGCGAGGATGTCGATCTGCCCGCTATTCTGGCCGTATTTGACAGCTCGAAACAGAAATTCGAGGCTGAGCTGCGCCAGAATCTGGATTAAATCACGAACTGCGCCAGCGTTTCGTCTTCGGTTATATCGGTGTAGGTGAACCCTGCCTCATCCAGATGCGCGAACAGACGCATGAAGTTTTCAGGCTTGCGGGTTTCGATCCCGATCAGGACCGAGCCGAAATTGCGCGCCGATTTTTTCATGTATTCAAAACGGGCGATATCGTCCTCGGGGCCCAGAATACCCAGAAACTCTTTCAACGCGCCGGGGCGCTGCGGCAGGCGCAGGATGAAATACTTCTTCACCCCGGAATAGCGTTGGGCGCGTTCTTTGACCTCGGGCAGGCGTTCGAAATCGAAATTGCCGCCCGACGTTACACAGACCACGGTTTTGCCCCGCACAAAGCTTTGGATATCGCCCACCGCTTCGATCGCCAGCGCGCCAGCGGGCTCAAGAACAATGCCTTCGACATTCAGCATCTCGATCATGGTGGTGCAGATTCGGTCCTCGGACAGAACCAGTACGTCCGACAGATGGCGTGATTTCAGCAGTTCGAACGGTTTCTCACCGATCCGTCCAACCGCAGCGCCATCGACGAAGGTATCCACATGATCCAGCGACACAGGATGCCCCGCAGCCAGCGCAGCGCGCAAACAGGCACCGCCGGCCGGTTCGACAAACAGACAATGGCTGCGATCCCCGAACCACGTGGCCACGCCCGAAGACATGCCCCCACCACCAACCGGCAAAACGACGTGATCCGGCACACCGCCCATTTGCTCTTCGATCTCGACCGCCAATGATGCCTGGCCTTCAATGACATCCACGTCGTCAAACGGAGACAGAAAATACCCGCCCTGCTGTGTGCACCACGCTTGCGCGGCGGCCAGCGTGTCATCGAAATAGTCGCCGGTGAGGTGAATCTCGATATTGTCGCCGCCGAAGATGCGGGTCTTTTGGATTTTCTGCTGCGGGGTCGTCACCGGCATGAAGATCACGCCTTTGACGTCCAGATGCTTGCACATGAACGCCACGCCCTGCGCGTGGTTGCCCGCGCTGGCACAGACGAACAGGTCCTGCCCCTGCTGCTTGCGCATGGCGTTGAACGCACCGCGGATCTTGTAGGACCGCACCGGGCTGAGGTCCTCGCGCTTGAGCCAGATATCGGCGCCGTAGCGGTCAGACAGATGGGCATTCCGCTGCAATGGCGTCGCCGGAAACACAGAGCGCATCGCCTGTTCGGCGGCGCGGGCGCGGGTCATGAAATCAGTCATGCCCGTTTCCCTGCCCCATCGTCGCGATAAGGGCAAGGAATACATATGTGTACGCCGCTTATGACAGTTCGCGCTTTTCGATGAAGACGCCGTACATTGTAGTAAAGATACTGACGTTGATCATCGGAAGGATGAGCGTGCCGAAGAACACTGTCAGCAAAACGCCCAGCACCGGTATTATTGCCAAGGCGGCGAAAGCCAGCTGCACCAACACCTGGAACAGGAATGCAACGAGGAGCAGCAACAAGATTGCACCGCTGACCCCGGATGTGTTGTTCCAAGCCTCACCGAGCGATATGGGATTTCCTATCGCCGCCGCGGGCAGAATAATTGACAGGCGATAGAAGCATACGACCAGAAAAACGGAGTATGCAATCATCAGAATGATCGAAAGCCCTGCAAGACCTTCGCCTAATGCAGCGGCGACCAGACCCATGGGGATATAAGCGATCACCATCAAAATCCCCAACATCAGAAAACGACCGAAATAGGCAAGAATCCTGTCGAAACGGAAGGTCGGCAGTATTCCCGTGGGGTACTCTTCCATCAGGATAAAGCGGTGCCATGACACCGCAATCCAGAACATGGTGACGAACATTACCGCCAGCAAAACGACCACAAAAACAAAGGCTGAACCTGCGGTTACACCCGGTGGCAGATCAACTGCGCTTTCATCCAGCGCCTCAAGCGGAATACCAAGCGCCATGAACACGCCCACGATGATGATCGTCGCAATCAGGGCAGGGCCAACCGTAATCTGTAGCACCTGCTTGATGTTTCCAAATACCATCCGCACCGAATGCACGAATATTTGCCATCCCAACATTTGAAACCGCCCCTTCAACCAATGCTTGTTATTCTCTGCATCCGTTTCACCCCAATTCAGGCACTGCGTCAATCCTCACAACTTGCCCCCGCGTGCAAAACCCGCTAGGGGCCAATCGTTCTACGCATAAAGGGAAGTCAGATGTCCGCGCCCAAGAAAGTTGTTCTGGCCTATTCCGGTGGCCTTGATACCTCGATCATCCTGAAATGGTTGCAGACCGAATATGGCTGTGAGGTCGTGACCTTCACCGCCGATCTGGGTCAGGGTGAGGAGCTGGAGCCTGCTCGCAAAAAGGCCGAGCTGCTGGGCATCAAGCCCGAGAACATCTATATCGAGGATATCCGCGAAGAATTTGTCCGCGACTTCGTCTTCCCGATGTTCCGCGCCAATGCGCAGTACGAGGGGCTGTACCTGCTGGGCACGTCCATCGCGCGGCCGCTGATCTCGAAGCGTCTGGTTGAGATCGCCGAAGCGACGGGTGCCGATGCGGTCGCCCACGGTGCGACCGGCAAGGGCAACGATCAGGTGCGGTTCGAACTGGCGGCCTATGCGCTGAACCCCGATATCAAAGTGATCGCACCCTGGCGCGAGTGGGACCTGACCAGCCGCACCAAGTTGCTGGAGTTTGCGGAACAGAACCAGATCCCGATCGCCAAGGACAAGCGCGGCGAGGCGCCCTTCTCGGTCGATGCCAACCTGCTGCACACCTCGTCCGAAGGAAAGGTTCTGGAAGATCCTGCGGATATGGCGCCTGATTATGTGTACCAGCGCACGGTCCACCCCGAAGATGCCCCGAACGAGCCGGAGTTCATCGAAATCGGCTTTGAAAAAGGCGACGCGGTCAGCATCAATGGCGAGGCGATGAGCCCGGCCACCCTGCTGACCAAGCTGAACGAATATGGCGGCAAGCACGGCATCGGTCGTCTGGACCTTGTGGAAGGCCGTTTCGTGGGCATGAAGTCGCGCGGTATCTATGAGACGCCCGGCGGCACCATCCTGCTTGAGGCGCATCGCGGCATCGAATCCATCACCATGGACCGCGGCGCGATGCACCTGAAGGACCAGTTGATGCCGCAATATGCGGAACTAATCTACAACGGCTTCTGGTACTCACCTGAACGTGAGATGCTGCAAGCCGCCATCGACAAGAGCCAGGAACATGTCACCGGCACCGTACGGGTGAAGCTGTACAAGGGTCTGGCCTCGACCGTGGGCCGCTGGTCGGATCACTCGCTGTATTCCGAGGCACATGTCACTTTTGAAGAAGATGCAGGTGCTTATGATCAGACCGACGCGGCAGGCTTCATCCAGCTGAACGCGCTGCGTCTGAAACTGCTGGCCGCACGTGACAAGCGTTTGTCCAAGTGATCGACGAAGACGATAACGACGACGAACTCGATATGTTCATCGAGGCGCAGGACACGGTTTGGGCCGATGTCCTGCGCGAACTGGAACAGGGGCAGAAAACCAGCCACTGGATGTGGTTCGTGTTTCCGCAACTGGCCGAGCTGGGCCAGTCCCATATGGCGCAGCTTTACGGCATCGAAGATCTGGACGAAGCCACGCGCTATCTGAACCACCCCGTACTGCGCCGCCGTCTGACACAAGCGGCCTCGTTGATGTTGCTGCATCAGGGGCGCGACGCCAGCGACATTCTGGGCGGGATTGACGCAAAAAAGCTTCGCTCTTCGATGACATTGTTTTCCTCGGTGGCAGATGCTCCGGCAGAGTTTCAGGCCGTTCTTGATGCTTTCTACGACGGCGAGCCTTGCGCACGAACCGTTCAGAGCCTTGGCGCATCGTGATCGGAAGTTCCAGTTGGGTCAGCCTTGCCTGTTCGATACCTGACGCTTTACGCATTCGGAAACTGCGAAAGGAACCCGGATGCTTCAGGACATCGCCGACGAAATTCAAAAAGGTCTGAACGGCAAAACCTTTGACGGCTCGTTGAAATTCGATTGTGGTGAGGACGGCGTTATTGTTCTGGCGGACAGTCAGGCATCGACTCAGGACCAGGAAACGGATTGCACGATCCGCATCTCGCAGGACAACCTGACCAAGCTTCTGACCGGAAAACTGAACCCGATGACAGGTGTCGCTTTGGGCAAGCTCAAAATCTCGGGCAATATGGGCGTTGCGATGAAACTGGGGCAGTTGCTGGGTTAAGCCGAAAGCAGGTTCATCGCGGACTGCCCCCCGCCGGGGCACCCTGTCCCACCGCCAAGACGGCCCGGCGCAAGGTGTTCCACCGACATCCGGCGCCGATAAACTTGCCTCACCAGCCCGTGACATCAGATGTCAGGCAATTGAATGTCATCCGGGTTCGGGTCACCTTGGTGCGGAAAGGAGACCCGACATGTCACGGACTGCTTATCTGGACGCCTTCAAACCGGCCATTTTGTTTGCCCTGATCACACTTGCGATGATGTTGCGCGCCCTGCCTGCCCCCGCGGCAGGTGCCGAAACGCTGACAGTTGCAGGGGGGTGTTTCTGGTGTGTCGAGTCCGATTTTGAATCTGTACCGGGCGTTATCGGGGCCGTGTCGGGCTATACCGGCGGCAAATCGGCCAACCCCACCTATGATCAGGTCTCCAAAGGTGGCACCGGCCATTATGAAGCAGTTCAGATCACTTTTGACCCGGCCCGCGTCTCACGTGAAACTCTGCTGAACATGTTCTTCCGCTCGGTTGATCCGACGGATGCCGGCGGCCAGTTCTGCGACCGGGGCGACAGCTATCGAACTGCGATATTCGTCTCTAACACAGGCGAAAAGGCGTTGGCTGAACAGGCGAAGAAAGAAGCACGACGAGCCCTGGGTCAAAATGTTGTCACCCCGATCCTGAAGGCGGGCACGTTTTACCCTGCCGAGGCCTATCATCAGGATTACTACAAAGGGAACAAGCTGATCCTTACCCGCTTTGGGCCCAAACGTCAGCACAACGCCTATAAAGCATATCGCAAAGCCTGTGGCCGTGACGCGCGTGTCAAACAGCTTTGGGGTTCAGATGCGCCTTTCGCCGGGTCTTAATCAAAGGTCGCGTCGCGCACTTCTCTCAGATCAGGAATGACATCCGCGGTTCCGTGCCGCGTGACCATCAGGGCAGCGGCGCGGTTCGCTTGCAGAATGGCCTGTTCCATCGGCATTCCGCGATCCATTCCAGCCAGTACGTAGCCGGTAAATGTATCACCTGCCCCGGTGGTATCCACGGCCTGAACCTTGTGGGCCGCAAATTCCACCGGGTCTTTGCCCTGCTGCAAATACCGGGCACCTTTTGAGCCCAGCGTGACAATGACATGTCGCACGGGCAGGTCAGCCGCACCCATCCCGGTTTCCTGCCGCAGTTGTTCCGCCTCGATCTCGTTCAGGATCAGGAAACCCAGATAGGGCAGAACCGCCTGAACCGCCTGTGCCTGAAACGGTGCGGCGGCGTAACATACGGTCAGTCCAAGTTTGCGCCCCAACTGCGCGGCTTCGACCTGTGCGTTGGTTTCATTCTGCAAGATCAGCAGATCACCGGTGCTTGCCGATGACAGGGCCTGCCCAAGATGGCTGATATCCAAGGCATGGTTGGCCCCCGGATAGAGGATGATCAGATTCTCGCCCTCGGCGTCCACCGCAATGATCGCGTGCCCCGTCGGCAGATCCACCTCCGAGATATAGCGTGTGTCCACGCCATATTCCGTCAGTCGGTCCTTCGCCCAGCGGCCATCATGCCCGACGGCACCGATATGGCTGACGCGCGATCCGGCCCGCGCAGCCGCCACTGACATATTGGCACCTTTTCCGCCAAGGAACCGATCCAGCCCGTGGGCGGCCAGAGTTTCCCCCGGCGCAGGCAGATGCGGCAGGTCATAGACCATATCCGCGTTGATCGAGCCGAGGTTCCAGATCGTCATGGTTTATCCGATGTCGCACGAGGCCAGAATGGCCATGTTCAGAATATCGTTCGCTGTTGAGACGGTCGAGCAAATCTGAATCGGCTTGTCGACACCCGACAGGATCGGCCCGATCACGGTGGCACCGCCCATTTCCTGCATCAGCTTGGTCGAGATGCTGGCCGAATGCCGCGCGGGAACGATCAGAATGTTCGCAGGACCGGTCAGGCGCGAGAATGGATAAGCTTCTTGCTGATCCATGTTCAGGGCAACGTCGACGGTCATCTCGCCTTCGTATTCGAAATCCACACCACGTCCGTCCAGGACTTCCGGGGCGACATGCATTTTTTCCGCACGTTCCGACACCGGATAGCCAAAGGTCGAGAAGCTGACGAAAGCAACGCGCGGCTCCAGACCCATATGGCGGGCAACGGCGGCTGCGCGCTCGGCGATATTGGCCAGATCATTCTCATCCGGCCATTCGTGAACCAGCGTATCACCTATCAGGACGATCCGGCCCTTGTGCAGCAATGCCGTGACACCAGCAGCGCCATGAGCCGCATCCGCGTCAAAGACGTGATTGATCCGATCCAACACATGCGCTGATTTCCGGGTTGCGCCCGTAACCAGACCATCGCCATGTCCATGTGCCAGCATCAGAGACGAAAACACATGTCGGTCGCGCGCGGCCAGACGGTGGATATCCTTGCGGTCAAACCCCTTACGTTGCAGGCGTTTATAGAGGAATTCCTTATAGGTATCGAGGTGAGTGGTGTTGGCGGCGTTCACCACCTCCAGCTCACGCACTGCATCTCCGAGCCCGGCAGCCTCAAGTTTGATTTTGACGTCATCGGCGCGACCAACGACCAGCGCCTTTCCGAAGCCCGAGCGCTGATACATGACTGCCGCACGCAGCACGCGGGGGTCATCGCCCTCGGCAAAAATCATGCGGCCTTGCGCCTGTCGCGCCCGGGCGTTCAGCCCGCGCAGAATGCTTGCGGTCGGGTCCATCCGGGACTTCAGGCTCAGCTCATACGCATCCATGTCGATGATCGGACGGCGGGCTGCGCCGGTATTCATCCCCGCCTTGGCAACAGCGGGCGGAATACGGTGGATCAGGCGCGGATCAAACGGCGTGGGAATGATGTAGTCGCGCCCGAAGGTCAGCGATTTGCCATAAGCCATCGCGACCTCATCCGGTACGTCTTCGCGCGCCAGATTGGCCAGTGCATGGGCACAGGCGATCTTCATCTCGTCATTGATGGCACGCGCGTGAATGTCCAGCGCGCCGCGGAACAAATAGGGAAAGCCCAGAACGTTGTTGACCTGGTTGGGATAGTCGCTGCGCCCGGTCGCCACGATGGCGTCCACGCGGACCTCGTGCGCCTCTTCCGGGGTGATTTCCGGATCGGGGTTGGCCATGGCAAAGATCACCGGATTATCGGCCATGCTTGCGACCATCTCCTGCGTGACCGCGCCCTTGACCGAAACACCAAGAAAGACGTCCGCGCCCTTCATGGCCTCTTCCAGAGTACGCAGATCCGTGGTGATCGCATGGGCCGACTTCCACTGGTTCATGCCCTCGGTCCGGCCCTGGTAGATCACGCCCTTGGTGTCACAGACGATACAGTTCTCGTGCCGCGCGCCCATGGATTTGAGCAGTTCAATACAGGCGATCCCCGCCGCCCCGGCCCCGTTCAGAACGATCTTCACATCCTCGATCTTCTTGCCCGAAATATGCAGCGCGTTGATCAGCCCCGCCGCACAGATCACCGCCGTGCCGTGCTGGTCGTCGTGAAAGACGGGGATGTCCATCTCTTCCTTAAGGCGCTGTTCTATGATGAAACACTCGGGCGCCTTGATGTCTTCCAGGTTGATCCCGCCGAAGGTCGGCCCCATCAGTCGAACCGCGCGGCAGAACTCATCCGGGTCTTCTGTATCCAGCTCGATATCGATCGAGTTCACGTCAGCGAACCGTTTGAACAGAACGGATTTCCCCTCCATCACCGGTTTCGAGCCCAGCGCGCCAAGGTTGCCAAGCCCCAGCACCGCCGTTCCGTTCGAGATTACGGCCACCAGGTTGCCCTTGTTGGTATAGTCATAGGCGGTTTCTGGGTTCTCGGCGATTGCTTCGCATGGAACGGCCACACCCGGGCTGTAGGCAAGCGAAAGATCCCGCTGCGTGGTCATCGGGACGGTTGCCTGCACCTCCCACTTGCCGGGGGTCGGGTCGAGGTGAAAGGCCAGCGCCTCTTCTTTGGTGATCTTCGCTTTGGGCATCGGATATGTCGTTTCTTTACATCTGTTGGGCTTTTGCCTCATAGCGCAGGCAAAGGCGCGTCTCAACGACAATACGTTTTCACCTTTCGTCGCAGGGGCCGGGTTTGTAAGGTCGCGCCGGAATACGCCAGAGGGGAGCAGCCTTGTCCAATGTCACGCCGATGATGGCGCAATACCTGGAAATCAAAGAGGCCCACGCGGATGCCCTGCTGTTTTACCGCATGGGCGATTTCTATGAGATGTTTTTTGAAGACGCCGTCAACGCCTCCGAGGCGCTGGACATCGCCCTGACAAAACGTGGCAAGCACAATGGCGAAGACATTCCGATGTGCGGAGTGCCGGTGCATTCCGCCGAGGGCTACCTGCTGACGCTGATCCGCAAGGGCTTTCGCGTGGCTGTCTGCGAGCAGATGGAAAGCCCGGCCGAGGCCAAGAAAAGAGGCTCTAAATCAGTCGTAAAGCGTGATGTCGTGCGCCTTGTCACCCCCGGCACCCTGACCGAAGACGCGCTGTTGGAGGCCCGCCGCCACAACTTTCTGGCCGCCTATGCCGAAGTCCGGGATGAGGCCGCGCTGGCCTGGGCCGACATTTCGACCGGGGCGTTCCACGTGATGCCGCTGACCTCGGTCCGGCTCAGCCCCGAGCTGGCCCGACTGGCGCCGTCGGAACTGATCGTGGCTGATGGCATGCAAGACAAACTGAACGAGCCGGTCCGTGACTTGGGTATTTCCATCACCCCTGTCGGGCGGGCCAGTTTTGACAGCACGGCGGCTGAAAAACGCATCTGCGGGTTGTTTCACGTGGGTGCGCTGGATGCTTTCGGAAGCTTTGGACGCGCCGAAGTGTCCGCGATGGGCGCGCTGATCGACTATCTGGAGATCACACAGAAGGGTAAACTGCCCCTGTTGCAAACGCCACTGAAGGAATCCGAAGACCGCGCTGTACAGATCGACGCTGCAACGCGCCGCAATCTGGAGCTGACCCGGTCCCTGGCTGGCGGGCGTGCCGGTTCACTGCTTTCGGTAGTCGATCGAACCGTGACCCCGGGCGGTGCGCGTTTGCTTGAGCAACGCCTGTCCAGCCCCTCACGCAATCTGGATGTCATTCACGCCCGACTGGACGCAGTGAGCTTTGCGGCCGAATACAGTCTTGTCGCGTCAGACCTGCGTGAAGCATTGCGGAAAACGCCGGATCTGGACCGCGCCCTGTCTCGCCTGTCGCTGGACCGAGGCGGCCCGCGCGATCTGGCCGCCATCCGCAACGGTCTGGCGCAGGCGCAGGCAATTGCCGAGATCTGCGAAGGTCAGGACCTGCCGGTGCTGCTGGCGACTGCGGTGCAGAACCTCGTGGGCTTTGACGATCTGCTCGACCTGCTGGATCAGGCGCTGGTCGCCGACCCGCCGCTGCTGGCGCGCGATGGCGGCTTCATCGCGCCGGGTTTCGACGCCGAACTGGACGAGGCCCGCACCCTGCGCGACGAAGGCCGCTCGGTCATTGCCGGGTTTCAGCAGAAATATGCGGAACATACCGGCATCGCTTCGTTGAAGATCAAGCACAACAACGTTTTGGGCTATTTCATCGAAACCACGGCCACCCACGCCGAGAAGATGCTGAACCCGCCCTTTTCCGAGACCTATATCCACCGTCAGACCACCGCCAACCAGGTGCGCTTCACCACGGTTGAACTCAGCGAGATCGAAACCCGCATCCTGAATGCCGGCAACCTGGCATTGGAGATCGAAAAGCGGCTCTATCAAAGGCTTTCTGATGAGATTTTGAACCTCGCTGCGCGACTTAATCAAGCCGCCCGAGGGTTGGCCGAACTGGATATGACCACCGCGCTGGCAGATCTGGCCCGCGGTGAAAACTGGTGCAGACCACAGGTAGACGCGTCCCGGGCGTTCAGCGTTCAGGGCGGTCGGCATCCGGTGGTAGAGCACGCGCTGCGCCAGCAAAGCGGCGATGCCTTCATCGCCAATGACTGCGACCTCGGCGCCGAGGACGGCGCCGCCATCTGGCTGCTGACCGGCCCGAACATGGCGGGTAAATCAACCTTCCTTCGCCAGAATGCGTTGATCGCCCTGTTGGCCCAGATGGGCAGCTACGTCCCGGCCGAGCAGGCTCATATCGGCGTGGTCAGCCAGCTGTTCAGCCGCGTGGGCGCCTCTGACGACCTTGCGCGCGGCCGATCGACCTTCATGGTCGAGATGGTGGAAACCGCGGCCATCCTAAACCAGGCCGATGACCGGGCGCTGGTGATCCTCGATGAGATCGGTCGTGGCACCGCCACCTATGACGGGTTGTCCATCGCCTGGGCCACGCTGGAGCATCTTCACGCCGCCAACCGCTGCCGCGCCCTGTTCGCCACCCATTACCACGAGCTGACCGCGCTGGCCGGCAAGCTGGAGGGCGTCGAAAACGCCACCGTCGCGGTCAAGGAATGGGACGGCGAGGTGATCTTC
Organism: Ruegeria sp. YTSA144; assembly: GCF_059610125.1. Classification (NCBI taxonomy): domain Bacteria; kingdom Pseudomonadati; phylum Pseudomonadota; class Alphaproteobacteria; order Rhodobacterales; family Roseobacteraceae; genus Ruegeria; species Ruegeria sp. YTSA144. The sequence continues at coordinate 49,704 of NZ_JBXWNA010000005.1, read as the reverse complement.
CTGCACGAGGTCCACAAGGGCGCCGCCGACCGCTCCTATGGCGTGCAGGTCGCGCAATTGGCCGGGCTGCCCGCATCCGTGGTCGAGCGCGCGCGTGTGGTACTGAACCAGCTGGAGAAGACCGAGCGCGAGGGCGGCAAACAAAAGGCGTTGATCGATGATCTGCCGCTGTTTTCCGCCGCACCACCCCCGCCGCCGCCGGTCCCGAAAGCATCGCCCGTCACCGATATGCTGGACCAGATCCTACCGGACGAGCTGACCCCGCGCGAAGCCTTGGATCTGATCTACAAACTGAAAGAGGCGGCCAGATCCTGACCGCCCCTTCATCTTTTCCCAAATACTCTCGCCGAAGGCACGCGCCCAAGGGGCGCGTATCAGCTTGCCGGGGTTGACGACACGCCCACCTGTGCCGGACGCAGCAGGCGATCGTGCAACATAAAACCTTCGGCGGACACCTGAATGATGTCTCCTGCCTTGGTTCCGGGAACAGGCGCCTCGAACATGGCCTCGTGCACGTTCGGATCAAACCGGTCGCCCACTTCGGGCGTGATCACTTCGATACCATGCTTGTGGAACACGTCCTTCAATGCACGCATGGTCAGTTCGACGCCTTCCAGCAGACCAGCAGCCACTTCTTTCTGCTCATCCGTCGCAGCATCAAGGGCCCGTTTCATGTTGTCATAGACGGGCAGCATATCGCGGGCCAGCTTGGACCCGCCATACTGTTCCGCATCGCGGCGCGCCTTTTCACTCCGCTTGCGCATGTTTTCAGCATCCGCCAGCGCGCGCATGAACTTGTCTTTATAGTCATCCCGTTCGGCCCGCAGCGCGTCCAGTTCCAGTTCTTCTTCGCTGATATCCATCAGCTCGTCGGCCAGTTCCTCGGCCTCAGCGGTTGCGATATCGTCCAGAAAATCTTCGTTCTTCGGCTCTGCCATCTTTTACCCTCTAGCTCCGGTCGGATATCAGCTTGCCGACCAGTTGCGCCGTATAGTCCACGATCGGTACGATCCGCCCATAATTCAGACGGGTGGGTCCGATAACCCCAACCGCACCGATTATCTTTCGATCAGCGTTCATATAAGGAGACACCACCAAAGAGGAACCCGAAAGTGAGAAAAGTTTGTTCTCAGACCCGATAAAAATGCGCACACCCTCGCCTTCTTCGGTCAATTCAAGGAATTCGGCGATGTCTCGCTTGCGTTCAAGGTCATCGAACAGGGTGCGGATGCGGTCAAGTTCCTCGGCCTGACCGGGTTCGTTCAAAAGATTCGCGCGCCCGCGCACGATCAATCGGGCCGAGTCGCTTCCATCTCCGTCCCAAACGGCCATTCCGCTTTCGACCATCTCACGCGCCAGGGTGTCGATTTCCTGCATACGCGCATCGATCTGAGTCTGCATCTGCCGCCGCACTTCGCTGAGTGTCCGCCCCTCGATAAGTGCGTTCAGGAAATTCGCGGCCTCGCGCATTGAACTGGGCGTTTGCCCGGGCGGCGGCGTGAACAGCCGGTTTTCCACATGTCCGTCCGAGAAAACCAAAACCACCAAAGCCCGGTCATGGCCCAGAGAAACAAATTCGATATGCTTGATTTCCGATTCATGCTTGGGCGTCAAAACCAGCGAGGCCCCTTGTGTCACGTTTGACAAGGCAGACCCGACACGGTCCAGCATTCCACCAACATCACCCGTGTTAGAGCCTAATGTCTGTTCCAGTTTCTGCCGGTCATCTGCACCCAGGTCGCCGACCTCAAGCAATCCGTCCACAAACATTCTCAGACCTTGCTGCGTCGGGATTCGACCGGCGCTGACATGGGGGCTGTCCAGAAGGCCCAGAAACTCCAGATCCTGCATCACATTGCGGACAGTTGCGGCGCTGACTTTTTCGGACAACGTACGTGTCAAAGTACGGCTGCCGACGGGCTCTCCGCTTTCCAGATAGCTCTCGACAATCAGCCGGAACACTTCTCGTGACCGGTCGTTCATCTCGTCCAGTATCTTGCTCGCTTCGCTCATCCGTGTTCCCTTGCTCGCTTGTCATTAAATAGCAGGCAAATGAAAGGTCAATCGGGGTTGCATCGTAACGCTGCGGGGCGTTATCCCCAACCCAGCAAACAAAGGAATTCCGATGCGACCCTCTGGAAGAGATTTAAGTGAAATGCGCGCCGTTTCAATCGAGACGGGAGTCACGAAACATGCCGAAGGTTCCTGCCTGATCAAAATGGGCGACACGCATGTTTTGTGCACCGCCACGATCGAAGATCGCGTGCCGCCGTTTATCAAGGGCTCGGGCCTGGGATGGGTCACAGCCGAATACGGCATGTTGCCTCGTGCCACCAATACGCGGATGCGGCGCGAGGCGGCCGCGGGCAAACAGGGGGGCCGTACGGTCGAAATCCAGCGCCTGATCGGCCGCGCCCTGCGCGCCGGCGTTGATCGGGTTGCTCTGGGTGAGCGTCAGATCACCGTGGACTGTGATGTGATCCAGGCCGATGGCGGCACCCGCTGCGCCTCGATCACCGGCGGCTGGGTCGCGCTGCGGCTGGCGGTGAACAAGTTGGTGAAGGCCGGCGATGTGATCTCGGACCCGCTGGTTGATCCGGTCGCGGCCGTGTCCTGTGGTATTTATGCAGGTCAGCCGGTGCTGGACCTTGATTACCCCGAAGACAGCGAAGCGGGCGTAGATGGCAACTTCATCATGACCGGATCCGGCAAACTGATCGAAGTACAGATGAGCGCCGAAGGCTCGGTCTTCAGCCGCGCCCAAATGGATCAACTGATGGATCTGGCGGAAAAAGGCGTGTCGGAACTGGCGGCCGCGCAAAAGGCCGCCACCGCATGACCCGCAAGTTCGACGGCGACAGATTGCTGGTCGCCACCCACAACAAAGGCAAGCTCGAGGAGATGGCGCATCTGCTCGAGCCCTTCGGCGTGACAGTCGTCGGTGCCGGCGAACTGAACCTGCCAGAACCCGAAGAGACCGAGGACACCTTTGTCGGCAATGCGCGGATCAAGGCCCATGCGGCCGCCAAAGCCACCGGCCTGCCCGCTTTGTCGGACGATTCCGGGATCACGATCGATGCGCTGAACGGCGCACCGGGTGTTTACACCGCCGATTGGGCAGAAACCGGCAACGGCCGTGATTTTCTGATGGCCATGACCCGCGCCCATGATGAGCTCGAAGCAAAAAACGCGCCGCATCCGCGCACGGCTCAATTCCGCTGCACACTGGTTCTGGCCTGGCCCGACGGGCACGACGAAGTGTTCGAAGGCGTCGCGCCCGGTCATCTGGTCTGGCCGATTCGTGGCAAGGACGGGTTCGGCTATGACCCGATGTTTGTCCCCGAAGGATATGACATTACCTTTGCCGAAATGGATCGCTGGGAAAAGAACAAGATCAGCCATCGCGGTCGCGCGGTGGAAATGTTCGTGAAAGGCTGCTTTGGCGGATGATTGGCGCAACGGGGGCTTTGGCCTGTACGTGCATTGGCCCTTTTGCGAGGCCAAGTGCCCCTATTGCGACTTCAACAGCCATGTTTCCAAAAATATTGATCAAAAACAATGGCTTGACTCCTATCTATCCGAGCTTCACCGATCTGCTGCCGAAACGCCCGACCGGGTTCTGAACACGATCTTCTTTGGCGGCGGCACCCCGTCATTGATGGCGCCCGAGACCGTGGCCGCCGTGATCGACACCGCCCGCGCCCTGTGGCGGCCCGCCAATGACATGGAAGTCACCCTCGAGGCCAATCCCGGTTCGGTCGAGGCCGGACGGTTCGCCGCCTATCGCGATGCGGGCGTGAACCGGGTTTCGATGGGCATTCAGGCGATGAATGACGAAGATCTCAGGCGACTGGGCCGCATCCACACCGTGGCAGAAGCACGCGCCGCCTTTGACATCGCCCGCACCTGTTTCAACCGGGTCAGCTTTGACCTGATCTATGCGCGCCAACACCAGACGCTGGACGCCTGGCAAAAGGAACTGACCGAAGCGCTGTCGATGGCCATAGATCACCTGTCGCTCTATCAATTGACGATCGAAGACGGGACGGCCTTTGGGGATCGGTATGCCCTAGGTAAGTTACGCGGCCTGCCCGAAGATGACAGTGCCGCCGACATGTATCTGGTCACTCAGGAAATATGCGAAGCACATGGCTTGCCGGCCTATGAAGTTTCGAACCATGCACGCCCGGGCGCAGAGTCGCAGCACAACCTGATTTACTGGCGGTACGGCGATTATGTCGGCATCGGCCCCGGCGCCCATGGGAGGATTACCCTGAATGGTCAGAAATACGCGACCGAAACGCATCTGAACCCCCGGCGTTGGCTTGATGCCGCCAATCAAGGCAATGGTGAAAAGAACCGCAGCGCGTTGCCACTTGAAGATCAGGCAAATGAATACCTTATGATGGGTATGAGAATTGCTGAGGGGCTAGATATAGATAGGTGGCAAGCCCTCTCTGGCCGCCCTCTTCCCTCTGAAGCCATAGATCACCTGACCGACATCAACATGGTTCAGCACAGCAACGGGCGTCTCATCGCCACATCAGACGGGCGCGCCGTATTGAACGCAGTCATCCGGGAGCTGTTGGACTGAGCATGCAGTATCTTTGGGCCGGACTGGGATTGCTTTGTGTTGCCATGGCGGCTGTTGGGGTTGTCCTGCCCCTTCTTCCAACGGTGCCTTTTCTTCTGCTTGCCGCGTTTTTCTTCGCCCGCTCATCCTCGCGGCTGCACAATTGGCTTGTGACCCATAACCTTTTTGGGCCATTGATTCTTGATTGGCAAAGTTCCGGTGCCATTCGACCGGTCGCAAAAAGGGCGGCAACCGTCTCGATCGCCGCCGTTTTCGGACTCTCTGTTTTGCTGTCAGCACCGCCTTTTGTGTTGATCATTCAGGCGGTTGTGCTGGGCGGCGTCATGATCTTTATCTGGTCACGGCCTAACGGCTGAGCTTGGCGCACAAGTCGTCCAACTGATCCAGGTTTTCGTAGGTCAGAACAACTTGCCCTGTTTCCGTTCCGGCCTTGTGATTGATCGACACTTTCATCGCCAGGATCGCAGACAGGTCTTTTTCCAACGCACGTGTGTCTGCATCCTTTCCAGCATCCAGATTTCTGGCGCGAGGTGCAGAGCGCTCGGCACTGCCTTGTTGCTGTTTTTTGACCAAAGCCTCGGTCGCGCGCACCGACAAGCCATCCTTGACGATCTGTTTCGCAAGTTCCGACGGATTTTCCGCCGTAATCAGTGCCCTGGCGTGGCCTGCGGATAATTTTCCTTCAATAACAAGGGTTTGCACATCCAACGGCAAGGACAGAAGCCGCAAAAGATTTGCGATATGGCTTCGGCTTTTACCCAGGGCCTCGGCGAGCTTTTCCTGTGTGTGACCAAACCGGTCCATCAACTGCTTGTAACCGGCGGCCTCTTCCACCGCGTTCAGATCCGCGCGTTGGATGTTTTCGATAATCGCAACTTCCAACACTTCCGTATCATCGAAATCACGTACAATCACCGGGATATCATGCAGCTGCGCCATCTGCGCCGCGCGCCAACGGCGTTCCCCCGCGACGATTTCGTATTCGTCGGAACCCGTCGCGCGAACGATCAACGGCTGAATGATGCCTTTTTCCTTAACCGACGCTGCCAGCTCGTCCAACTGCTCGGGCATGAATGTCCGGCGCGGCTGGTTGGGGTTGGCTTTCAGTTTTTCAATCGGGACTTTCAGATCAGGTCTGCGTGCATCCGTTGGAATCCGACCTTCCGATTCAGGATTCACATCCGCCATTAGGGCAGACAACCCCCGCCCCAAACCTCTGGACTTTGCTTTCTTGGCGCTCATGTCGCCCTCCTCGTTCCCGCTCAGGCAGCGGTCTTATTGTTCTTGTGCATGATCTCGCGAGCAAGATGCCGATAGGCCATGGCCCCAAGCGAGCCCGAGTCATATTGCAAAACAGGCAGCGCATATGACGGCGCTTCGCTGACCCGCACATTTCTGGGTATCTTGGTTTTAAAAACCATCTCACCCAGATTGTCACGCGCGTCCTTTTCAACCTGGCGGGACAAGTTGTTGCGGTTGTCATACATGGTCAACACAACACCTTCGATTCTCAGATCTGGATTCGCCGTTTGACGAACCTCTCGAATCGTCAGCATCAATTGCGACAGGCCTTCAAGGGCAAAGAATTCGCTCTGCAACGGCACAAGCACCGAATGCGAAGCGACCATTGCATTCACGGTCAGCAAATTTAAGGACGGCGGGCAGTCGATAAGCACGAAATCCAGTTCAAACGCGTCTATGGCTGTCTGCCGCAAAGCATCATGCAAAAGATAGCTGCGTTTTTCGTTTGAGATCAGTTCGATATCGGCGGAACTCAGATCAACGGTGGCCGGGACAACGAAAAGACCTTCAATTTCAGTCTCCTGAACAACGGCCTCCAGTGGCGCGTCGTCGAGGATCAGATCATAAGTTGTCCAGTCTCGATCTTCGACACCCAAACCGGTTGACGCGTTCCCCTGTGGATCGAGATCAACCACCAGAACTCTGCAACCGGCCTCTGCCAACCCAGCAGCAAGATTGATAGCTGTGGTTGTTTTCCCGACCCCACCCTTCTGATTGGCAACAGCAATTATCCGAGGCCCTGAAGGTCGAGACAAATCAACCACGTGATACTCCATTTATCTTAAGGATAACGGCTTGAGGTTCAGTTAAACTTGTAATCGCCTCAGCCTGGAAATTCCATTCCTCACGTGCGTCTTCCAGCTCTTTTTTCCAATTTGCACCTTTGGGCAACAACGCTGTCCCGTCGGTGCGTAAATGCCTGTCACAAAAGGACAACAAGGTGCGCAAGTCAGCCAGTGCTCGGGCGGAAACTATGCTAGCAGCCAAAGGATCAACCATTTCAATCCTTTTTGAAATCACCGTGCATTTTATGCCGCATTCCCGCGCAACGCTGCGTAAGAAAGCCGATTTCCGCTGGTCGCTCTCGATCATGTTGAATGCGGCGCCTGGGTTTTCCTCCGCAGCGATGATGGCGCAGACCATACCGGGGAATCCGCCGCCACTTCCCAGGTCCGCCCAGGTGTCAAAACTGTCAGCGCACCGATAGACTTGCACGGAATCCAGAATATGCCGGTCCCAGATATTCTCCAAGCTGTTCCGCGACACGAGGTTGATCTTAGGATTCCAACGTTTCACCAGATCAACATAGGTTACAAGGCGCTCGAATGTTTCACGTGAAACATTCAGGTCCTCAAACTTCGAATAATCAACCATCATGCTTGGCGAGCTCTTTGATCCCGGCGCAGTTTTGCCAGAACAAGCGTCAGCGCTGCGGGCGTGACCCCCTCAACACGGCTTGCCTGAGCGATATTTGCGGGTTTGGCTTGCGACAGTTTCTGTTTCATCTCCGAAGACAGACCGTCCAAAGCAAAATAGTCGAACTCATGGGGGATGACATAGGATTCATCCCGTTTCATTGCTTCGACGTCACGCTTTTGTCTCGCAATGTAATTGGCATACAAGGCGTCCCGCTCGATCTGGAGGCGGATTTTTGGATCAACGTCTTGTAAATCAGGAACAAGGGGCAACAAATCTTCAAACGAAGTATCAGGGAATGCCAGAATTGCCATCCCATCCCTACGGTTTCCATCCTGATTAACGTTTATACCAGCGGCAAGAACTTCCTTGGGCGTATAAGTCCGTTCCGTCAGCTTTGACTTCACACTCTCAAGTTGGTGCATTTTTTCTTCGAACTGAACTTTACGCTCCTGTCCGACGCACCCCAATTCCAAACCAAGCGGTGTCAGCCGTTGGTCGGCATTGTCGGCGCGCAGGGATAGCCGGAATTCCGCGCGTGACGTGAACATGCGGTAAGGTTCGGCAACTCCTCGAGTTGTCAAATCATCGATCATCACGCCAATATAACTGTCGGATCGCGTAAAATGGATGGGCTCCCGCCCTTGGGTCTCCAACGCCGCATTGAGGCCGGCCACCATGCCCTGAGCCGCGGCTTCCTCATATCCTGTGGTTCCATTTATCTGACCCGCTAGATATAGTCCGGGAACAGCTGGCAAGGACAAAGAAGCGCTCAGGACGCGCGGATCAACATAGTCGTATTCGATCGCATATCCCGGTTGCAGAATCTCTGCATTCTCCAGACCCTTAATCGATCGCACATAGTCCAGCTGAACGTCTTGCGGCAATGACGTCGATATACCGTTCGGATAGATCGTGTGATCATTGACCCCTTCGGGCTCGAGAAAGATTTGATGCGATTCCTTGTCTGCGAAGCGTACGATCTTGTCTTCGATCGAGGGGCAATAACGCGGGCCTACCCCATCGATGTGACCACCATACATGGCAGATTTCGAAAGATTCGCCGCAATGATCTCATGTGTTCGCGCATTTGTATGCGTAATTCCGCAAGAAATCTGGGGCGCGACAACGGTTTTCGACATGAAAGAAAACAGGGTTGGCTCATCGTCGCCGTCCTGCCTTTCAAGATCGGACCAATCAATGCTTCGTCCATCCAGACGCGGCGGTGTGCCGGTTTTCAATCGCCCCATGGGAAGATCGTATCCATCCAACCGCTCGGCCAGCTTGATGGAAGGCCGATCCCCCATTCTCCCACCTGGGCGAGACACGTCACCGATATGGATGACGCCCCTTAGAAACGTACCAGACGTCAGGATAACGGCGCGCGCTGAAATTTCTGATCCATCGGAAAGAACAACACCTGCAACCTTTTTGCCGTTCATCAGGAAATCGACAACCTCTCCGACAACGACGGACAGGTTATCCTGTTTCTCCGTTACCTGTTGCATGGCATGACGATAAAGGGCGCGATCCGCCTGCGCTCTCGGCCCCTGAACGGCGGGCCCTTTTCGACGGTTCAACAAACGAAACTGAATGCCCGCCTGATCCGCCACGCGCCCCATGACACCATCCAAAGCGTCAATCTCACGCACAAGATGGCCCTTCCCCAAACCGCCAATCGCCGGATTGCAGGACATGACGCCAATGTCGGTTGCAGACAGCGTTACCAGCGCAGTTATCGCGCCCATTCTGGCTGATGCATGAGCAGCCTCGGTTCCGGCGTGACCTGCGCCGATGACGATGACATCAAACTTCGAATGTTTCACGTGAAACACTCCTCATTTTCCCAAACAGAAGCTGGAGAAGATTTCATCCAACAGAGTTTCCACGTCTATTCTGCCCACCAGGGATTCAAGGGCACGAATGGCGGTTCTCAGCTCCTCTGCCGCAATATCATACAGGTCTGGGCCTGATTCCAGAACCGAGATTGCAGATGTGAGTGAGTCCAATGCTCTGGTGATTGCAATGCGGTGACGTTCCCGAGTTGCAATACCATGGGTAGTAGTTCGCTGACGCAGCACACACGATATCTGGTCTACTAGCGCATCTATTCCCTGACCTGTTTTCCCTGACACACCCTTCCCCTCGATCCCCCGAAGGTCTGCTTTGGGCAAAACATGTATATCATCTTCCCGCATTTCCACCCCCAGGTCCTTCGGTGTTTCAGACAGGAAAACGCGAAGATCGGCGGCCTCCGCTCTGCTGCGCGCAAGCTCGATGCCCAGGTTTTCGACATGATCTTCGGTCTGTCGCAACCCCGCAGTATCCAGCAAGGTCACCGGTAGACCAGCCAGATCCATGCGAACTTCGATCACATCACGCGTGGTCCCGGCATATTCCGAAGTGATGGCCGCCTCACGGCCTGCCAAGGCATTCAAAAGGGTGGATTTTCCCGCATTTGGAAGGCCGACGATCGCAACCTCGAACCCTGTACGAATTCGCTCGGCAATCTTGACGCCATCTGCTTCACGATGAAGGTCCGACATGACGCCTTGGATCAGCGCGCGTACTTCCGGCGTCACATCGGTTGGAACTTCTTCATCAGCAAAGTCGATGACAGCCTCCAACAGGGACGCAGCCCGTATCAGATCCCGACGCCACCGTTCAGCCAATGTGCCCAGCTCGCCCGCCAGAATGGTCTGAGCCTGCTTACGTTGTGCTTCCGTTTCTGCATCAATTAGATCGGCCAGGCCTTCAACCTGAGTCAGGTCCATCTTGCCGTTTTCCAGTGCCCGGCGTGTGAACTCACCCGGTTCAGCGATGCGCAATCCTTCCGTATCCGACAGGCAACGCAGCACGGCGTTGACCGAGGCGGTGCTTCCATGAATCTGAAGCTCGGCCACGTCCTCACCGGTAAAACTGGCCGGGGCCTGGAAGGTCAAGATCAATCCGTCGTCCAAACGTGCTCCGCCATGATCGGTCAGAGTGCGAAGGACCATGCCACGCTTTGGCAGCGCACCACCCGTCAGGCGCGCCGCTGCTGAATGGGAGTCCGGACCCGAGAGACGGATGACCGCCACCCCGGCTTTGCCCTGCGCGCTGGCCAAGGCGAATATCGTATCCATTCGAAGGCCTCGCTAGAGTTAAAGACCAGTATCAGGTGTTCATGGAATCGAAGAATTCGCTGTTTGTCTTTGTCTGCTTCAACTTGGACAGCAAGAACTCGATTGCGTCGGTCGTGCCCATCGGGTTGAGGATACGCCGCAGAACGAAGGTCTTGGCCAGGTCGCCCTTGTCGACCAGCAGGTCCTCTTTCCGGGTGCCGGATTTGAGGATGTCGATGGCCGGGAACACACGCTTGTCTGCGATCTTGCGATCCAGAACGATTTCCGAGTTACCCGTACCTTTGAATTCTTCGAAGATGACTTCGTCCATCCGGCTGCCGGTATCAATCAGTGCGGTTGCGATGATGGTCAGCGATCCGCCTTCCTCAATGTTCCGCGCCGCACCAAAGAACCGCTTGGGCCGTTGCAGGGCGTTTGCGTCCACACCACCGGTCAGAACCTTGCCCGAGGATGGGACCACGGTGTTAAAGGCTCTACCAAGTCTTGTGATCGAGTCGAGAAGAATAACAACATCTCGTTTATGCTCAACCAGACGCTTGGCTTTTTCGATCACCATTTCCGACACGGCAACGTGACGCGACGCCGGTTCATCAAAGGTCGAAGACACCACCTCGCCCTTCACCGAACGCTGCATGTCCGTCACCTCTTCGGGGCGTTCGTCGATCAGCAGCACGATCAGGTAGCATTCCGGGTGGTTGCGTTCGATCGAATGCGCGATGTTTTGCAGGATCACCGTCTTACCGGTTCGCGGCGGCGCCACGATCAACGACCGCTGGCCCTTGCCGATCGGCGCGACCAGGTCGATCACGCGGGCGGACTTGTCCTTGATGGTCGGATCCTCGATCTCCATCTTCAGCCGCTCATCCGGGTAGAGCGGCGTCAGGTTGTCGAACAGGATCTTGTGCTTGGCCTTTTCCGGATCTTCGAAGTTGATCTTGGTCACCTTCGTCAGCGCGAAATAGCGCTCATTCTCATCCGGAGCCTTGATCTCGCCTTCGACGGTATCCCCTGTCCGCAACGAGTGCTGGCGGATCATCTCGGGTGAGACATAGATGTCATCCGGGCCGGGCAGATAGTTCGCCTCGGGCGAGCGCAGGAAACCGAAACCGTCCTGAAGCACTTCAAGCACGCCATCGCCACCGACGGTCCAGCCCTCATCCGCGCGTTCACGCAGAATCTGGAACATCATCTCGCCCTTACGCATGGTCGAGGCGTTTTCGATCTCCAGTTCTTCGGCCATCGCCAGAAGGTCTTTGGGGCTTTTGGCTTTCAGATCAGCAAGATTCAGGGATTCGGTTGTCATGATATATACCTTCACCGCTCACAGCGCGGCACGAAGTGGAATTTCAGTATGGAAGATACGCCGCCCGGACGGGCGTGTTGATCCCTACATAAGCGCAGTGCGGTTCGGAGTCAAACAGGCCCTCAGAACTTCAGAACGACCGCCAGAACGATGGCAACCATCAAAACGGTCGGGACCTCGTTCATCATGCGAAACTGCCGCCCAGTGAGCTTGTTTCGCCCTTCCAGGAAATCCTTGCGTCGCGCCATCAACCAGTGATGAAACCATGTCATGCCGATCACGGCGGCGCCCTTGACCCAGGGCCAGCTCCATTCCCACCCCACGATGCCCGGCGTAAACACCATGATCAAACCACAGACCCACGCTACGATCATCGCCGGGCCCATGATCACACGCAGCAGCTTTTCTTCCATTTCAAAGAAAATTTCCTGTGCGCCATCGACGGCCTGAGCTTTTTCAACGTGATAGACAAACAACCTGGGCAGATAGAACAGGCCTGCCATCCAGGAAATCACCGCCATGATATGAAGTGACTTCACCCACGGATACAGTGTGAAAAGAAGATCGGTCATTTCGGCTCCGGGCGTTGTTCGGAACCCTCCCTAATAAAAAAATAAGAAAAGAAAAAGGATGATGGTTTTGTAGGGTGAGCAAAATCCGTGGATTACTTTTTTACACAAGCGTTTTCCCCAGGTGGACAGATCACGGAATTCTTCTGGTGATTCTGTTGGTGGATATTTTAAACATTTAAAATCAATGGTTTATTCTCATTCTTCCTTGTTTCACTTGGGGATAACTGGTAGGAGAATTCGGGATATCGAGGTTTTCCAGAGAAACTGACTTATCCTTGTCCGGACGGGATGGGATTTGAGCGACTCGGGGATCTCTGGCGCGAAATCCACGGGGTTGCGTGTCAACCGGAAACCCATACAAAGCATCCCTGAACTCTCAATGATTTGCGCACGGGGTTTTCCACATGTCTGTCCCCATTCTTCTTGCTTCCGGGTCCGCCATTCGCGCGCAGCTGCTTGAAAATGCAGGCGTACCGTTCATGGTTCAAACCGCGCGCGTGGATGAAGAGACGGCCAAACGCGCCCTGCTGGCTGAAAACGCATCTCCACGGGACATTGCCGATACACTCGCAGAAATGAAGGCACGGAAGGTCAGCGACAAAAACCCCGGATCCATGGTTCTGGGATGTGATCAGGTACTGGACTTTGACGGTCAGCTGATGTCGAAGCCGGAAACCCCCGAACAGGCGTTGGCCCAGCTGAAAGCCATGCGAGGCAAACGGCACATGCTTTTGTCCGCGGCCGTGATCTATCAGAATGGAGAGCCGATCTGGCGGCATGTAGGGCAGGTGCGGTTGCGGATGCGGGCCAGTTCCGACGCCTATCTGAAAGACTATGTGGCGCGAAACTGGGACAGTATCCGGCATGCTGTCGGAGCCTACAAGCTGGAGGAAGAAGGTGTCCGCCTGTTCGCCACCATTGACGGCGACTATTTTAACGTTTTGGGTATGCCCCTGTTGGAGCTGCTCAACTTTCTGGCTGTCAAAGGGGTAATCGATCAATGACGGACTATCGGGTTCCTTTGGCCGGTGTGATTGGACATCCCATTGGTCACTCACGATCCCCCAAACTGCATGGTCATTGGCTGAAGACATACGGTCTTGCCGGTCATTACATCCCGATGGATGTGGCACCCGCCGATCTGGAAGTCGTGCTGCGCACCCTGCCCAAGGCGGGTTTTGTCGGCGCCAATGTGACCGTTCCCCACAAGGAAGCCGCCTTGAAGATCGCGGATCATGCGTCTGACCGTGCGACGGTGATAGGTGCTGCGAACACTCTGGTCTTTCGTGAAGATGGCTCGATCCACGCGGATAACACTGACGGGTACGGGTTCATGGAGAACCTTCGCACTGGTGCACCGGACTGGAATGCAAAGGACGGGCCGGCTGTTGTATTCGGGGCCGGAGGGGCCGCGCGCGCCGTGTTGCAGGCATTGTCAGACGCGGGTGTCCCGGAAATCCTGCTGACCAACCGAACCCGCGCCCGTGCGGATCATCTGAAAGAGGAATTCGGCCAACGTATCCGCGTGGTGGATTGGGTTCAGGCCGGAAATGTCATCGAAAACGCAGAGCTCGTGGTGAACACCACCTCGTTGGGCATGCAGGGTCAACCGGAATTGCGGGTTCCACTCGATGGGCTGCAGCCCGGTGCCGTGGTAACGGATCTGGTTTATGCACCTTTGAAAACCCGCCTGTTGCAAACCGCAGAACAGGCTGGATGCACCGCAGTCGATGGGCTGGGCATGTTGTTGCACCAGGCGGTACCCGGTTTCGAACGCTGGTTCGGTGTGCGCCCCGAAGTTGATGCTGATGCGCGTGCGGCGGCCTTGGCATGAGTTTCGCGCTTGGCCTGACCGGTTCCATCGGCATGGGGAAAAGCACAACGGCGCAGATGTTCGTCGAAGAAGGCTGTGCCCTGTGGGATGCGGATGCGGCGGTGCATCGCCTGTATTCCAGGGGGGGCGCGGCCGTTGGCCCCATGGAACGACTGTTTCCGGCGGCCATACAGGACAGTGCGGTCAACCGGGAGGCACTGAAACAGATTATTGCCGCCGATCCCGCTGCGCTGAAGGCCATCGAAGCCATCGTTCACCCTCTGGTCGCTGCTGACCGCGCAGCATTTCGTGAAACCGCGACACACGACATCCTGGTGTTCGACATTCCGCTTTTGTTTGAAACGGGCGGTGACGCGGCGATGGACGCGGTGGCGTGTGTTTCGATCCCGGCCGACGAGCAAAAGCGGCGTGTCATGGAACGGGGCACAATGACCGAGGCGCAGTTTGAGCAAATCCGCGCCAAGCAGATGCCGAATGAAGAAAAATGCGCGCGGTCGGATTACGTCATCGTGACCGACACTCTGGACCACGCCCGCGCGCAGGTGCAGGATGTGGTCAGGCAGATACGGGCGGGGATGGCAGATGCGTGAAATTGTACTCGACACCGAAACCACGGGTTTCGATCCCGAAAGCGGCGATCGGATCGTGGAAATCGGCGCGGTTGAACTGTGGAACCACGTCGCAACGGGTGAGACGTATCACGTCTACATCAACCCTGAACGTTCGATGCCGGAAGAGGCATTTGGCGTGCATGGCATCGGCCCGGACCTGTTGGAAAACCCACGTCCGCCGGAAAAAGGTGAAGTGACGCTGAAAGACAAACCGGTTTTCGCCAAGATCGGACACGCTTTTCGCGAATTCGTCGGCGATGCGCGGCTGGTGATCCACAATGCATCTTTCGACATGAAGTTCCTGAATGCCGAACTGAAATGGATGGGTGCCCCGCTCATCCCGATGGAACAGGCGCTGGATACGCTGGCGATTGCGCGCAAACGGTTCCCCGGCTCTCCGGCTTCACTGGATGCGCTTTGCCGTCGCTTCAATATCGACAACTCGAACCGTGTTCTGCACGGCGCGTTGCTCGACTCTGAAATTCTGGCCGAGGTTTATCTTGAGCTGATCGGAGGACGACAGCCCGATTTTGGACTGTCAACATCTGCATCATCCGTGGCAGGCGGCGGCGATGATTGGCGACCGGCACCACGAGCCACGCCGCTGCCGTCTCGTATTACCGAGGATGAACGCGCGGCACATGACGCGTTCATCGAAAAACTGGGCGACAATGCCCTGTGGACCCGCCCCTGAACCCGTCAGGTACGGGCCAAAACCTCAGGCGTCTGTCTTCTGGGACTGTTCGGCCTGACGACGCATCAATTCGTTGCGATACAGGGCGACGAAATCGATATTGTCCAGATTCACCGGTGGGAAACCGCCGTCACGGGTGATGTCGCTGACGATGCGGCGCAGGAACGGGAACAGCATCCGCGGGCATTCGATCATCAGGAACGGGTGCAACTGGTCTTCCGGCACACCTTCCACGTGGAACAGGCCGCAATAGTCCAGCTCACACAGGAACAGAACGTCTTCCAAACCTTTGGCTTTGGATGTCAGGTTCAGCTTGATCGACACTTCGAACTGGTGGTCTGTCGGGCGTTTCTTGGCGTCCAGATTCACCTGAACCGCGATTTCGGGCTGTACGTCACCGGAAACACCCTTCTGGGCCATCACGTTTTCAAAGGACATGTCGCGGATGAACTGCCCCAGAACACGCATCTGAACTTGCGGGGCGGCTTTGGCCGCAGTGTTTTCTGCAGCTTTTTCTTCGGCCATGGATCTACTCCAAAAATGAAATTCGCCACTGCTTATCAAGTTGGGCGCGGCACCTCAATGCCGGTGGGGGCCTTCCACCCATTTAGACGGCTTTGACGGATCATTTTTCGGGCGGACCTCGGTAAAGTCGCCGTTTATGATGTCACCCTGATCGAACGGATTTTCCCGTGACCGAAAACCGGGGCCCTGACCCATCTGAAACTGGGTAACGGTGACTTTCGATCTGAGGTACCTGAAAACCGCAACCCGTACGCCCGGAACAAGCAACGCAAATCCAATGGCGTCAGTGAAAAATCCCGGTGTAAGCAACAAAGCACCCGACAACAGGATCATCGCACCATGCGCCAGCGGCTCGGTCGGGTCGTCCAGTTCGGCAAACGACCGTTGCAGGTTTCCCAACGCCATGCGACCTTGTGTCCGCACCAAAACAGTGCCCAAAACCGCCGTCAGTACTACGATGGCAAGGGTTGGCCACAAGCCGATCAACCCGCCAACCTGAATAAACAGCGCAATCTCGATGATGGGCACCAACAAAAATGCCAAGAACAGATACATTTGCGTTATCCTTTCCCTTAGGCCGGGCTGTGGACTTGCCACCTACGGTCACCTACATAGTGGCATGAGGCCGCGTATACAAAGCCGCGGTTCTGAAAAGAGGATGAAATGAACGAACCCATGATCCAGTTGCTGGTCCTGGCCGGAATTGCCGTTTTCCTGATCCTGCGCCTCAAGAGCGTGTTGGGCACGCGTGAAGGTTTTGAAAAACCGCCTGTGCAGCAGCAGCCCGAAGCGCATAAGTCGCGCCGCGATTTCGAAGTGATCGAAGGCGGCCCGGATCATGACATCACAGACCATGTCCCGGAAGACAGCGAGCTGGCACAAACGCTGGCGGCGATGAAACGGGTTGAACCCAGTTTTTCCGTCACCGAGTTTGTTCAGGGTGCGCGCGGTGCCTATGAAATGATCCTGATGGGGTATGAAAAGGGAAACCTGGACGAGATCCAACCGTTCCTGTCGGAAGAAGTTTTTGAATCCTTCGTTGCGGGCGTCGCCGCACGAGAAGACCAGGGCCTGACGATCGAGGCCGAGTTTATCGGTGTCCGAGAGACGACCCTGACGGATGTGAAGTTCGACAAGGATACCAATCAGGCCGAAATCACCATGAAATTCGTGGGTGAACTGACATCGGTCGTGCGGGATCGCGGTGGCGATATCGTCGAAGGCAGCCCCAATACCGTGAAACGCCAAAAGGACAGCTGGACCTTTGCCCGTGTGATGGGCAAGGACGATCCGAACTGGCTGCTTGTTGCCACGGACGCATGATTGCCACGCTCCGGTCGCTTTTACTGGTGGGTGCAATGACCGCTGCCAGCGCTGCCGGAGCCGAGGCAACGCGATCCATTCTGTCGTTCGATGATCTGCATGGCTGGGCCGAGGATGACCACGGTGCAGCCCTTTCTGTTTTTCTGAACACCTGCGGTGATCTGAAAGATCCCGATTGGCGGGCCCTGTGCGGTGTGGCAAGAACCTATGATGCCGAAGCGGCACGGTCGTTCTTTGAGCTCTTTTTTCGCCCTGTTCTGGTCGAGGATGGTGAGGATGCCCTGTTCACGGGGTATTTCGAACCCGAACTTGATGGTGCGCGTACCCGGACGGATCGTTTCAGGTACCCCATCTACAAAATGCCGCCCGAGGCCCGCGCTGAGGGGGCCTGGCTGAGCCGGCGAGAAATCCTGACCAGTGATGTCATGCAGGGCCGAGGGCTTGAGATTGCCTGGGTCGATGACCCCGTAGAGTTGTTTTTCTTGCAAATCCAGGGTTCGGGTCGTGTTCGATTGCCGGATGGGGGGGCTTTGCGCGTCGGGTATGGTGGTGCGAACGGGCATCCCTACAGGTCAATTGGCGTGGAACTGGTGCGGCGCGGTATTCTTGGCGCGCATGAGGTCAGCGCGCAGATGATCCGCGCCTGGGTGCGCAAGAACCCCGAGGCCGGTGCGGAATTGCTGCTCCACAACCCCTCATACGTGTTTTTCCGCGAAGTTTCGCGTGTCGCGCCCGAGCTTGGACCGCTGGGTGCCATGAACCGATCCATAACGACCATGCGCAGCATCGCGGTCGATCCGGCCTATACCCCGCTGGGTGCGCCGGTTTGGGTGGAAAAGGACGGCAAGGAATCGATCCGCCGCCTGATGATCGCGCAGGATACAGGTGCGGCCATCAAAGGCGCGCAACGGGCTGATATCTTTTTCGGAACGGGGGACGAAGCCGGTCAGGCCGCGGGCAAGCTGAAGGATCCGGGCCGGATGGTGCTGTTGCTGCCCATCCAGCGTGCCTATGCCCTGCTGCCGGATGAATTCTGATGACCCGGCGCAAACTGACAAACGAAGAGATCGAGCTGTGGCGCAAGGTCGCCAAACAGGCCGAGAGGCTGCACCCGGAAATCCCGCAGACGGTCCATCCGACCTCTTTGCCGAAACCCAAGCCCAAGAAAACCCCGAAACCGCGTTTTCAGGCATTCGAACTTGGACAGACCTTTCAGTCGAATCCGAAACCGAATGATCTGAAACCTTCGGTGACGGATGCGCTGCGCAATGCACCGGTTCAGATGGACAACAAGGCCTTTGGCCGGATGAAGCGCGGCAAGCTGAAACCCGAAGGCAAGCTGGATCTGCACGGTATGCGGGTCGCTTCGGCCCATCCGGCGCTGATCCGATTTATCCTGAGCGCGCAGGCACAGGGAAAGCGTCTGGTTTTGGTCGTGACCGGCAAAGGCAAGGATCGGGACGAGCCCGGTCCGATTCCGACGCCGCGCGGTGTTCTGCGAAATCAGGTTCCTCACTGGTTGTCGATTCCACCGCTGGCCCAGGCGGTGTTGCAGGTCACGCCGGCTCATATAAGCCACGGCGGAGACGGGGCGTATTACGTATATCTCAGGCGCGCGCGCTAAAGGTCGCGGCGGGCGCGGGAAACACCGACCCAAACCAAGGCGCATACCAGCACGAAAAACAGGCCTATCCAGAAAAACTGAATGCTCAGCGAGAAACCAAGGTCAATCAGAACGCCGGTCAGACCGGGGCCGATGGCTGACCCCAGTACCATGACAGCCGCAGCCAACGACTTTATGGCGCCGATATGCCGGGTCCCATAGAATTCTGCCCAGAACGCGCTGGGCAAAGTGCTGTTTGCTCCGACCGTCAGGCCAAGAAACACCAACCCAACCGTCGCGCCGCTGATTGATTCAGTCATGCCCAGAACCACGAACCCAACCGCCATCGGAAGTTGATAGTATGGCATGATGCGCGCAGTGCCCCATTTGTCCAATGCCCAGCCCGCAGCAAACATCGACAGCAGCGATACTCCGGTAAAGATCGGGAACAGAGCGACCAGTTGAATATGCTGCCAGCCTTTGACCTCAGCGAAATAGACCTGATGGAAGAAAAACGCGGTAATGAATGCCGATGGCGCAAGCACGGCGGGCACCATGAACCAGAACAAGGGGTCAAACAGCGCGTCGCGACGGCTCCAATGGCGACCCTGCATCCCAATGGCAGAGGATTTGCTGGCAAGGCTTTGCGGTGTTCGTTCCTCGCGCAACAGTCGCATCAACACGGGAATTCCCAAGGCGGTCATCCCCGCCGCGACGACCCACAGCCAACGCCAGTCCATGTAAACCATGGCCGCAACAAAGATCAGGGGCAGCAAGGCCTCACCGATGGCATAGCCGATGGATGCAATGGAAAGCGCCTTGCCCCGCGTGACCGTGAACCACCGCGCCATGGCGACCGCGGCCAGATGCGTGCTCATCCCCTGACCGAGAAGGCGCAGCAGAAAAATCACCACCGGCAACAGTAGCAGCCAGGTATTCAGCGCCATGGCAAGGGCGGCCAGGGTCAACCCGGTCAGAACCACCGGACCCAGCACCCGGACGCGAAAGATGTCCGTTAGCCCTCCGGCCCAGATCATCACGATGGCCGACAGGGTTGTGCCCAATGTGTACAGCCCACCCCATGCACCGTGGCCGAGACCGAATTCCGCGCGGATCTCACCGGCAAAGATCGAGATGAAGAAGGTCTGCCCGAAGCTGGACAAAAACGTCAGAAGAACGCCGGCGCCAAGCCAGGTGGCATTGTCCAGAAGATACCGACGCAGCTTGAACTGCGTCACGGAGAGCTGACCCGTGCCTGCCCGGTTTCCGTCAGAACAATTTCAGTAGCACCATCTGGATTGCGTTCGGTAGGTGGCACCAGAATATCGATGGCCGGTCGGTCTTCCCGCCCGAAGGTATTGTTGACACGCCGCAACGAGTTGAGGATCGACAACAAAGCCGGGGAGGTCGCGGCAACGAAATGAGAGGACGCCGCGTCGCTGTTGAAAGCGGTCGTGTCGATCACACTGATCGGAAATTCCTTGAGTGAGTCGACCGAACTGATGTTCCCCAATCGCTGGCCCTCATCAGTGCCACGCAAGCGGCCCGAGATGTTCAGGATCTTGTCCTTTTGGGACACCATTACGATGAACGGATCGGGTGGGTTGTCGATACGTTTCATCTGCGAGCGAAACAGATCGAGATCCAGATCGGGTGAGATCAGCACGACCCCATCGATGTTTCGGTTGGCCCAGCCGGGTTCTTGCAGTTCGGTTTGTCGCATCATTTCCATCGCCAACGCACCGCCCATGGAATGCGCGACCAGAATAACGCGTTTGACACCCATGGCTTTCAACTCGCGGATGGTCTGTTCCAACCCGTCGCGGGCGAACAGCATACTGTCCAGATCATAGGCGTATCCATATCCCGTCGCACGGCTTGGCCACGAATACACCAGCGTTGATCCGGGGAGGCCGATGTCATGTGTCAGCTGCGCCGCGCGGAAGATCGTTTCGGTCTGGGTCGAATTGTAGCCGTGCACAAAGATCGTGACGTCATCCTGTCCTCGCAGATGCTTGTGCAGCCCCTGCGGTCCATCCAACTCGGTCACGTCTGCCAGAACGAATTCCTTCCGCGGATTCGGGTTTGCGTAGGAAAAACGGAGCGTACCCGGCGTATGCGTCGGTGGAATCGAAACAGTCGTTTCCAGAAACTTGAGCGTTTCACCGCGTCGGAATCCATAAGATCCGTCAGCCTCACGCGCGCGGGTCGTGCTTGCGAAGATGGTTTCGGGTGTGCCGACATTCATGGCACTTGGCACGACCTCGGACACCGTCCGGTCAACACAGGCGCCGAGCGAAAGAGATACAAGCAGAATGATGAAATAGCGCAGCACGGGCCAACCCTCTGGGTGAATTGTGGACACGCTATCCTATTCTTGCCTAACGTCCAGCATGGCAAGTCGAGAACAACGGCAAAAAACGGCTGGCCGTGTTACAGAACGTAACGGCTCAGATCAGAGGACTTGGTCAATTCTCCAAGATTGTCACTGACGAATTGCGCGTCAACGGTGATTTTCGTACCGGCCTTGTCCGGTGCAGCGAAGGACAGTTCTTCGAAAACCCGTTCCATGACCGTATAGAGCCGCCGCGCGCCGATGTTTTCGATGCTCTGATTCACGTCAGCCGCGATCTTCGCCAATGCCGCGATGCCGTCCTCGGTAAAGCTGACGGTCACGTCCTCGGTGCCCATCAACGCCGTGTATTGCAATGTCAGGGCATTGTCGGTTTCGGTCAGGATGCGCACGAAATCTTCTTCGGTCAGGGCGCGCAGTTCGACACGGATCGGCAGGCGCCCCTGCAATTCCGGCAACAGATGCGACGGTTTGGCGATGTGAAACGCACCCGAGGCGATGAACAGGATATGGTCCGTTTTGACCGGACCGTGCTTGGTGCTGACTGTGGTTCCCTCGATCAAGGGCAGAAGGTCGCGTTGCACCCCTTCCCGGCTGACATCGCCGCCGCGTGCGTCGGAACGGGCGCAGACCTTGTCGATCTCATCCAGAAATACGATGCCGTTCTGTTCGACGGATTCCAGCGCGGTGCGGGTGACGGTTTCGTCATCCAGCAGCTTGTCGGCTTCTTCCCCGATCAGCAAATCATAGCTTTCGGCGACGGTCAGGCGTTTCTTGACGGTGCGTCCGCCAAAGGCCTTGCCGAAAATGTCGCCCAGATTCATCATGCCCATCTGACCGCCCGGCTGCCCCGGAATGTCAAACATCGGCATCGGGTTCGAGGTGTCGGACAGTTCCAGCTCGATCACCGTGTCGTCCAATTCACCGGCTTTCAGCTTTTTGCGGAACATCTCGCGCGTGCCTTCGCGCGCATCCGCGCCAGCAATGGCTTCGATCACGCGGTCTTCGGCGGCCTGATGCGCCTTGGCCTTGACGTCTTCGCGCATGAACTCGCGGGTTTGCAGGATAGCCGCGTCTGCCAGATCGCGCACGATCTGTTCCACATCGCGACCGACATATCCAACCTCGGTGAACTTGGTGGCCTCGACCTTGATAAACGGCGCGCGGGCCAGTTTCGCCAGACGGCGGCTGATTTCGGTCTTGCCGACGCCGGTGGGTCCGATCATCAGGATGTTCTTGGGATAGACCTCTTCCCGGATGTCGTCCGGCAATTGCTTGCGGCGCCAGCGATTGCGCAGGGCCACGGCCACGGCACGCTTGGCATCCTTCTGCCCGATGATGAAGCGATCCAGTTCCGAGACAATCTCGCGCGGGGTCAGGTCGGTCAAAGGGCGGTCCTTTCGGTCGGCATTTGTGTCATGCGGCTTAGGTAATCACGGTACGGGCGAAAACAACCAAGCCTGTATTCATGGCCGTGTTGGTTAGCAATGCAGGCTCAGGTTTGCAAATGCTTTGCTTGGGGAATGCGGGATCCGTCTGCTACGGTGTATCGAGGGTTTGAAGGCCAGGAGCGTAAGACATGACGAATATTGCCAAGATTACCCTTCTGTTTGTGGTGTTCGTGGATCTGATCGGACAGGGGCTGGTCTTTCCCATCATCAACTCGCTGATCATGGAAACGAAATCCGGGTTTCTGCCCGAAAACACGCCCGAGGGGCGCAGGCATTTCTATTATGGCCTCGTGATCGGGTGCTTTTTCCTGTCGTGGTTTCTGGGCGTTGTCTATGTTTCGAAAGTATCGGATTCGATCGGGCGCAAGAACGCTTTGCTGGTGTGCCTGGGCGGTGCTCTGGCCGGCTATGCCCTGACGATTGCCGCGCTTTACCTCAACAGCCTTCTTCTGCTGATCGTCGGGCGTTCGATCACCGGGTTTACTGCGGGCAACCAACCCATTGCGCAAGCGGCGATGATCGACGGCAGCACCGACGCGACTGACCGGGACCGGAACATGGGCTATATCGTGACGGGCGTCAGCTTTGGCCTGGTGGGTGGGCCGATCATCGGCGCGGTCCTGTCAGACGCCGCCCTGCTGGGCGGCTTCGCCACGCTGAGAACGCCGTTTTACGGCGCTTTTGTCCTTGTGATGATTGCTATCTTTCTGGTCCTGTTTTTCTTCCAGGATACCCGAGCGGATCGCGCGCCCTTTGTGTTCCGTCCCCGTGACATAACAGACAGCCTGGCAGCAGTGCGTGGTCACCCGATCGTGTTGAAGATCCTGCCGGTCTATTCGTTCTTCATGATCGCCAATGTCACCTTCTACGTCTTTGTCGACAATTTTCTGACAAGTGCCTTCGGATACGGAGTCATCGGTGGCAGTATGGCGATGGTCGTCATCGGCGTTGCGCTGGCCTTTTCCAGCACGTTCCTGGTGAAACCCGCGCAGGAGAAGTTCAGCAAATATGCGATTATCTACACGTCACTCATCGTCATGGTGATCTGCGGATTCGCATTCGCCTTCAGCCCAAGTGGCATGCTCAGTTACGTGCCGGTCTTTTTCTTCTATTTCCTGTTCGGAATCGCCTACCCCACCATGCTTGGGCTTTTCTCTTCCAGCGTCAGCGAGGCGGATCAGGGCTGGGTCATGGGCGTGACAACCGCGGTGTTCTGCCTTGCGGGCGGGATCATGTCGCTGATAGGGGGCGGATTGATGAGCATCGATATCCGCGTGCCCTACTATGTCGTGATCATCGCAGCGATCATTGGCCTGATCGGCATGCATCGCCGCTGGAAAGGCAAGGAAATCTCGGCGCTGCTAGCCTGAGATCGTCTCAACCGTCAGTTTGCCGTTGGTATAGACGCAGATATCGGCCGCGATGGCCATTGCCTGACGCGCGACCTCTTCCGCCGACTTGTCGCTGTCCATCATCGCGCGCGCGGCGGCCAGTGCAAAATTGCCCCCGGATCCGATGGCGGCCACGTTGTGTTCAGGTTCCAGCACGTCACCCGCCCCGGTGATCACGAACATGTCCTTGCCGTCCGTGACGATCAGCATCGCCTCAAGCTTTTGCAGGTATTTGTCGGTGCGCCAGTCTTTGGCCAATTCCACCGAAGCGCGGGCAAGTTGGCCCGGTGTCGCCTCCAGCTTGGCCTCCAGCCGTTCCAGCAATGTGAAGGCGTCGGCCGTCGACCCGGCAAAGCCGGCGACAACTTCGGACCCTCCGGGGGACAGGCGGCGCACTTTGCGCGCCGTGCCCTTGATCACGGTCTGACCCAGGCTGACCTGCCCATCACCGGCTATGACGATCTGACCGCCCTTCTTGACGCCAATGATCGTCGTGCCGTGCCAACCGGGAAAGTCGTTGTCTGCCATGATCGTCTCCGTTTTCGCTGGCGGTATATATGGGCCGGGTCGCAGGTTGGCGCAACCCGTTCTTCAATTGCCCAAAAGATATGCAAAAAACGCATTCCGGGGTTACCGGACCAGCAATTGTGAGTCCGGGCATGCGGGACTACATGGGGCTCACAACCGACAACGGGTCGGCTGTTTCTTCACAAAGGACCGCGCACATGGCAACCACAGCTAACATTCATGCGCCGCTCGGAGCAGCTACCATCCTGCACGTAGTGGACGCGTTCATCAATGTCGTCAACACCGTTGTCGAATGGAAAGAATCCCGCAAAACCCGCAAACTCCTGTCGGAACTCAGCGACGCTCAGTTGGACGATATCGGCCTGAGCCGCGCAGACATCGCCGAACTCTGATGTTCCCACAGATCACCAATTCAAGACAGCCGCACGGTTTCCCGAGCGGCTTTTTCTTTGTTCAGCCCTGAACGTATTTTCCGGCAAGATCAGGCAGAAATGCCTCGATCGCCGCAGTTGCAACCACGTGCCGCGTTCCCGCTTCTTCATCGACAACGTCAAGCCCACCTTTGACTGCGCGAACCTCGGCCCTGCCCCGCGGCAGATCAGAGGCAACCAGATTGCAATCCACCTGTTCAGGGTCCTGCACGCCGATCGTGACGCTGACGCGCATTTCGGAATGGTCGATCCCCAGTTTCGAAAACAACGTGATGGATGAATGGTGCAAGGCATCCTGCACCGCGCGGCGGGCCGCCTTGGTATAGTCCCGGCCGTACAGGTCGTTGCCTGTTCCCATCTCCAGAATGATGCGTTTTTCACTCATTGTGCGGGCTCCATGTCGAAGGAAACGATCAGGGCGGCGTTGGCAATGACCGTGTGCCCGTCACTGTGGGGCTTTGCGATGTCCAAGCCCCCTTTGGTGACAGTGATGTTGGGATGACCATAGGGAAAGACAGCTTTCAGCGCGTCGATGTCCACCTGATCCGGTTGCTGAACCCCGATTTCGGCATCAATGATCATCGCCTCTTTCGGGAAGCCGAACAGCTCCGCCATGTTGACCGAGTTGTGCCAAAGCGCATCCTTGATCGCCCGCAGTGACGCCTGGGTATAGTCCATCCGGCGCAGGGACGTGCCCATCCCGAATTCCACAAGGACCCGCGTTTTTGCCATTGGTGTCTCCGATGTCTTCAAAAAAAAGGCGCCCCGATCTGAGGCGCCTTCGAGACAATCTGTTAGGACCAGATCAGATGGATTCGTCAATCCAGCTTTGCAGGGCGGCTTTGGGCGCCGCGCCGGCGCGGTTGGAAACAACCTGACCGTCCTTGAAGATGAACAGTGCCGGAATGCCGCGCACGCCCATCGCGGCCGCCGCGTTCGGGTTGCTGTCCACATCGACCTTGGCGATCTTAACCTTGTCGCCATACTCGGCTGCCAGTTCTTCCAGCGCGGGGCCGATTTGCTTGCAGGGGCCGCACCATTCGGCCCAGAAATCCACGACCACGGGAACGGTCGAATTCTTGACTTCGGCGTCAAAGGTGTCGTCGGTTACGGCTACGGTCGACATATTCTGTCTCCTGAATGGGGTAAACTTGGGAACAGAACGTAGGTGCCGCTTCGGGTAAGGTCAAGATATCTGGGTGCGGGCCAGTGCATCTGTCACAAGATCGTGTGGCAACCACATCAGGCTTGCCGTACGAGTCCACAGGATGGCGGTTCGAATGCCGTGGTCCGGATAGATCTGAGCCAGCGCCTGTGCGTACGCCCCCATCTGTCGCAACAGGCCTTCGGGGCAGTCTTCCGCGCGGTCTGGAACGGTGGCATTTGATTTGAAATCAATCACATGCACTTCCGTTTCCGATACGATCAGACGGTCGACAACACCATGCATCCGCTGCCCGTTCAGAGCGGCAGCAATGGGCACTTCGGCCAACGTGTCAGGCGCGAAGACGGGCTGCAAGCCTTCTGCTGTCAGAACAGTTGCGGCTTCGTTCAATATCTCTTGCCGGTCCGTTTCCTGCATATCGGGCAGCAACCGGGCGCAAAGCTCTGGCCAAAGGTCTTTCTCTGCCTCCGGAAGGTGTTCCAGCAGCAGGTGCAGGCGGGTTCCGCGCAGTTTGGCCGTCTCTTCATCCAGGCCGGCATCACCGGGCAACGCCTTTGGGCCACCCAGATCCGAAGGGCTGAGCGTGCTGGCAGGCGCAACCGGATCCGGAGCCGGATGGTGAAACATGTCCGGCAAATCGACTGGCCCAACGTCAGTGTTCGGTTGATCGACCAAGGGCAGCGCGTCCCAATCCCCGTGGGACAGGCGGCGGATATTGGAACCCGGAACCTGCGCGGCCCCGGCCCGATCCATCGCCGCCTCGACCATCTGATACCAGCTGTTGCCGTCTTTCCCCAAATCGCCTGCCGCCGCTACGATCAACCACTTTTCCGCCCGTGTCAGAGCCACATACAGCAACCGAAGCCGTTCGTTTTCCTCACGGCTGCGCGCCTCTTCCCGCGCCTGCGAGATCAGGTTTGGTGATGCGTCCGCCGACACTTTCCACAAGGGTGTTCCACCGGCCAGCATGATCTCGGCATCACGCGGAGGCTGGCGTTTGCCGGTGTCCGGCAGGATGACGATCGGCGCCTCCAACCCTTTTGAGCCATGAACGGTCATCACCCGGATCCTGTTGCCGACGCCGCTCATCTGTCGTTTGATTTCCAGATCGTCGGTCTGCATCCAGACCAGAAACCCCGTCAGGCTGGGGATATCCGTTCGCTCATAGGCCAGAGCCTGGGACAACAGCGCGTTGATGCCATCTTCGGCTTCCGCCCCCAACCGCCCCAACAGCTTGCGCCGCCCGTCATGGCGGGTCAGGATACGTTCGATCAGATCATAGGGGCGCAGAAAGTCGATCTGGCTGCGCAGATCGTTCAGCACCGACAGAGTTTCGGGAAACTCTTCCGCGCGGTTGCGCAGTGCGGCCCAAAGGAACTGTTCCTTGCGACGGTGCGCCAGATCGAAAAGCTGCTGTTCGGACCAGCCGAACAAGGGGGATTTGAGAACCGTCGCCAGGGACAGGCTGTCTTCGGGCGTGGCCAGAAAGCTGAGCAAGGCCGCAAGATCCTTGACCGCCAGCTCAGCGCCCACTTTCAATCGATCTGCTCCGGCGATGGGCAGGTGCAGCGCCTTGCAGGCACGGATGATCTCGGCAAACAGGTCCGAGCGGCGTTGCACAAGGATCAGAAAATCCCCCGGCTGCACCTTTCGACGAACGAATTGGCCGGGTTTGCAATCTTCCGGGATCGTCTCACCCCGTTCGATCATGTCTTTGATCGACTGTGCAACCTTTTCGGCCAGAATGACGGTGTGATGCCGTGCGCCGGGACGATCAACCGGATCGGTCCAATCCCCGTCTTCGGTATCTGCAACCTTTTCGACAACGGGCCAAAGATCAACACGACCTGGCAGATCGGCCTTGAATGCACGGTGCTGACTGTCCTTGTGAAACCCGGCATCAGAGCGGTTTTCAAACAGAATATCGACCAGAGTCAGGATCGCGCTGGAGGATCGAAACGAGTATTCCAACGTCGAATCCCACAGTTTAGAGCCTGATTCAGCCAGTCTCCGGCCAAACTCTTCCTGCATTCTGTCAAAGGCCTGTGGATCGGCGCCCTGAAAGGAATAGATCGATTGCTTCTTGTCACCAACGACGAAGATCGTGCGTTCAACCCCGGATCGGGCCCCTTCCCCGCTGGTGAATTCCTGCGCCAGTTTCTCGATCACGTCCCATTGATCGGGGCTGGTGTCCTGTGCTTCGTCCACAAGAATATGATCGATGCCCCCGTCCAGTCGGTACAGCACCCATTCGGCCACTGCCGGATCGTTCAACACCTGCCGCGCGCGCAGGATCAGGTCGTCGAAATCCAGCCAGCCGCGCAATTGCTTGCGCCGTTCGTATTCCGGCAGGAAGGCTGCGGCAAAGCGGTGCAGAACCGCGGTTTTCTGCGCCGCGACCAGCGCCAGACGCTGTTCTCGTGCGGTTTCGATCCGCAGCATGAAGGCCTCGAGCTGCGGCATCCGGTCGGCCAGCACACCTTCGCGCAGGGGTTTGGTCGGAAAAGCGTTGAGTTTGGCCGTGAAGGGTTCCTTTGCGCCCTTCCCTGTCAGAAACATGCTTTCCAACATGGGTAAATGTGCCAATCTGGCTTCGTTGAACCCGGCCAGTTTCGCGGCGGCCTTGGCGTTGTTGCCACCGCTTTCGGTCAAAGCGGGCAGCATGGACCGGATCAGGTCGACTTCGCCACCAAGAAAAACCCGCCCAAGCAGCGCTGTTTCGTCAAAGCGGGCGGGCAGATCGAAGCGATGCAGCAGATCGGACCACCCAAGCGGCTGCACAAACAGATTGCGTTTTTGCGTGAGTGCAGCAGTCAGTTTGTCAAAACCCGTGTCCGTGACAAACCGGGCCACATCTTCAATCAACCCGGCCTGAGGGCCTGCGGCGAAA
The DNA here is from genome assembly GCF_059610125.1 of Ruegeria sp. YTSA144. Classification (NCBI taxonomy): domain Bacteria; kingdom Pseudomonadati; phylum Pseudomonadota; class Alphaproteobacteria; order Rhodobacterales; family Roseobacteraceae; genus Ruegeria; species Ruegeria sp. YTSA144. Next base: position 20,593 of record NZ_JBXWNA010000005.1, on the reverse strand, counting down.
TCTTCGACAATCTCCTCTCGCAACAAGGCTGCTGCGCGGTCTTCCATTTCGGTGAACTGCGGGCTGACGCCAGCCTCGAGCGGGAATCGTCGCAGCAACGAGGCGCAGAACGAGTGGATGGTCTGGATTTTCAGACCTCCCGGCGTTTCGATGGCGCGGGCAAACAGGGTGCGTGCTTGCGCCAGCTTGTCCGAGCTGATTTCACCGGGTACACCGAGATCGGTCAGCTGTTCCAGCAAAGAGCTGTTATCCAGCATTGCCCATTCACCAAGGCGCTTGAACAACCTGTTCTGCATCTCGCTGGCGGCGGCCTTGGTGTAGGTCAGGCACAGGATGTGCTGAGGCTGGACTCCGTCCAGCAGCAAACGCGCCACCCGGTCCGTCAAAACCCGCGTCTTGCCTGATCCCGCATTGGCCGCCAGCCAGGTCGAGGCATCGGGGCGCGCGGCCTGCACCTGCCGTTCAGTTGCATCGTTGCGCGGGCTCATGACAGATCCTCGGGGCATGTTTCGGCTGTCCGGTCCCATTCGCCGAACCGAGCCAGGTGATCATAATCACCGATATCTGAATCCTTGTGCAGCATACGACGGGACGAAAATCCCTGATCAGGCTCTAAATAAGCGGAAATCAACTCTTTCAGCTCGGCAAGAACCTTGTCGGTTGGTTCTTTTTCCAAGGGCGCGGCAACCTCCTTGTAGCTGCCACCCATACCGATGAAGATGGCTTCGGCCACGCCTGTCGGGTCCAGGCCCTCAATCCCGCCCTGCTCGGCCATGGCCGCTTCGATCAGCAACTGCTTGTCGAATTTGGATTGCTGACTTTCCGTGGGTGGTGCGCCGGTTTTATAGTCGATGATCCGCAACGCGCCCCGGCTGTTGCAATCGATCCTGTCCGCGCGCCCGACAATGGTGAAATCCAGAGGGTTCAGCACCAGCTTCATCGCCGCCTCAAATGCCACCGGCCCGCCATCAGCCCGGCGTGCGAGTTCTGCGCCAAGGAAGTCCTCCGCGATCCGTTCCAGCCGGGCCAGCCACAGTTTTCTGGCGGTTGGCCAGGCGACATGCTGATCCAACAGGGCGTGTGCCCGTTTCAGGAAGTTTTCCCGCGTCAGCAAAGCGCTGTCGAGGACGCTGTCCTTGATGAAATGCTCGAGGATTTCGTGAGTAACAATCCCTCTCAGCAAGGCATCGGGGGCTTGCACAAGTGGATCAAGCGGTCTCAGTCGAAGCACATGTTTGGCGTATATCGCGTATGGGTCGCGGATCAGCCTTTTTATCTCGGTCACAGACAGTCGGCGCGGGCGTGCGGCAGCCGGTGGGCGCGGAGATGGGCGCGGTGCGGGGTCGATAGGCGGCGCATCTTCCAGTGCCTCGGACCAGTTCAGCCATTTTTCGCCCTGAGCGCGCATTTTGGCCAGAGCTTCGGGGCCACCCTGACCCGGCAAACCCTGCAACAGGTTGGTCAGCCGGTTCAGCCAACGTGACGGAACCGTCTCGGCATCATCCGAGCGGGTCGCGCGGGTCAACCACACTTCGGGTGCGCCGATGGCCTGCTGGAAGTCATGCGCAGACAGGCCGATCCGGCGCTCGGGCAGCAACAAGCCGGCTTTGTCACGCATCTGCCGGTTCAGCCAGGGATCGGGTGTTGGCGCCTCTGGCCAGCTTCCTTCGTTCAACCCTCCAAGGATCAGCAGGTCGGCGCCCTGCACCCGTGCTTCGAGCGTGCCCCAGATCATGATGTGCGGATGCGGCGCATCGCGGTCACGAACCTCTTCGCCCGCAAGCAGAGCGCCCAGCAGATCGGCAAAGTCATAGGCCGTCATCAGGCCGCCATGCTGCGCCTCTGCCCCAAGCGAATTCAGCACCTCCAGCGCCTTTTGGCCTGCGTTTTTGTCCCACAGAGTACCTGTTTCACCCGTGCTGCCGGCCGAGATCGCCTCGGCCAGTTCGATCAAACGCTCTACCCAGTCTTCGAGGTGCAGTTCATTGGTGATCTGCTGGTCGTAGAAGTGATGCACGACCCATTTGACCCAGCTTTCCGGGGCTTCTTTGCGTACCGCAAAAGCCGTAAGGCTTGCACTGTCAGGAAAGGGCGGGCCGTGGCGGCGCAGGTCAAGCTCCAGATCACGCGTAAGCAGCAAATGGCTTCCGCGGTCACCGCCGTCATGACAAAGCGGGTGCTTCAAAAGGGTCAGCAGCGTCTCGCCTTCCAGACGGCGCGTGAACAGGTTGGCCACATGGCGCAGAAAACGGCCCGGCGGAGAAAGTTGCAGCGGCAGGCCAGCACTGTCGTCCGGCACGATGTTCCACCGATCAAGCGCGGCGCTGACCTGGCGGGTCAACATGCGATCCGGCGTGATCAGAGCGGCGGTCTGTCCTGTTTCCGCCGCTTGCCGCAGGCGCAGAGCGATGGCCAATGCCTCGGCGCGGGGTGATTGCGCCTCGACCAGCGTCAGGCCGTCGGTCGCGCCTTTGATATCGGACAGTTTGGGGCCTTCGGTCATCCATGCGTCAGTGACGGGCGCCGGACGTAAAGCCAGGGATACCAGTCGGTTACGAGCGGGTGAGGGGGCTGAAAAATCCGTCCATGGGGTGATCTGACCCGGCGCAAGTTCCAGCGCGCGCATCAACTTGCGGAAACGGTATTGTGGGTGATCTTCAGACGTCAACGCATCATCCAACCCCTGCCAAACGTGATCCGGCTGGTCGAAATCAAATCCAGGCAGCACCAGTGCCCCTTGTGGCAGGCGCGCGATGGCTTCCATCAACATCAGGGTGGTGCCACGAGACCCGGTAGAGCCCGCCAGAATGACCGGGTGTTGTGGGGGGGCAATCTGCCATCGCGCGACCAGGTTTTCGACCACGCGGCGCTGGCGGGCCTGTGCATCCATCGTCTGCCCGCCGGTGTCGATGAAATGATCCGCGATGCCGATAAAAGCCTGTGCCCGCGCCCAGTGTCCGGACATGTCGCTGACATCCAGTTGCCGGATCGCCTCGGGCGACACGCCCTCGCCCTGCATTTCGTCAATCAGTGCGGCCAGACTGTCGGACAGGTCAAAGACCGAGGATCGGGCGGCAAGATCCGGCTGTTGTTCCAGCAGCTTCGACACAAGCTGAGTCAACTCAAGACGTTGTCGCAGGGGCGGGATAGCAGGCGGGATCTGTGCCAGATCAACCCTTTCACCCAGGTCCGTTACCAACGAGAGACGGGGCAGAAGGCACGGCGGCCCCTGATTGAACAGATCGCGGACACGCCGTTCCATCCGTCTTGTGTTCAGAACCAACTCTATCCGCGCCAAAGTTTCGGGCGGGCCCGAACAGCGCTGCCGCAGGCCATCGACCAACGCTTTTGGGAAATCCGTACCGGGGGGCACGGCAAAAACTCGGGGCAGGGTACCAGACTCAAACATCAGCCAGCAAACCCTCGGCCAGAGCGATACCTTCGGGGCGGCCTACGTCACACCAGCGTCCGGGGTATTCGACCGCAAAAAGCCGACCCTGATCAAGCATCTGGTTCCAAAGCAGGTTGAGCGAAAATGTAGTTTGCGAGAACGAATGCAATCCATCGGTCTTGAGGATCTGTGCCCCACCATAAACCAAACCGGGACCACGCGTGATCCGTCCATCCTTTTCGGCCGTGAAATCACCCGATCCAATATGACCAACGGTTCGCGCAACTGGAACACACATCAGCAGCGCGTCCATACGGCTCGGGTCCCAGGCTTTCTGCAACAGGGTCAAAGGATTTGGCCCGGACCAGATCGCGTCGGTGTTCAACGTGAATACGGGGTCGGTGCCCAGCATCGGCAAAGCAGCCCGCAATCCGCCGCCTGTTTCCAGGATTTCAGGGTCTTCCCGAGACAGCAGAACGCCTTTGGGGCCGAGATGCGCTGCGAGCTGATCAGCGTGATAATGCAGGTTGGCAACGGTACGGACAGGGTCAAGATCTTTGACAAGGTCCAGCGCATGATCAATCAGTGGTCGCCCCGCCACTTCGATCAATGGCTTGGGCCGGTCTTTGGTCAACGCGCCCATACGGGTGCCGAACCCGGCTGCGAACAGCATTACGGCAAATGGCGATCCGGTCATTGCGTTCTCAACTTGGCCAGGTTTTCCGGTGTGGGCCTGGGCAAAGCTTCGTGCAGCAGGGGCGCCACCGAAACCAGGGCAGGGTGATCAAGGTCGCGCATCAGATGTGCCCAGACGGCCGGGATCATGTCCACATAGTGAGGCTTGCCATATTCCGTCGCCAGACGTGCGAAGACGCCAAGGATGCGCAGGTTTCGCTGGGCCCCCAATACACTGTAGGCCGTGCGGAAATCATGGTCGTCCATACCTGACGCAGAGATGTAGTGGTTGATCATCTGCATTTCGATCCCGGCCGAGACATCTCGGCGTACATCCTGTAGCAGCGACACCAGATCGTAGGCCGGGTGCCCCAGCATGGCCAACTGAAAGTCCAGCAGCCCGACGCGTTTCACACCTTCGCGCTGCGGCAGCCACAACAGGTTTTCCGCGTGATAATCCCTGAGAATGACCACCTTCGCACCGGATGTTTCACGATGCAGGATGTCCGCGAACCGGTGCTCGAACCGGGACAGGGCGTCTTCGTCAAATGTTCCCAGGATACCGGCCGCATATTTTGTGAAGGCCAATGAAGCCAGTTCCGTCATGAGGGACGGATCATAAGACGGCAAGGACAGCGAAGGCGCCTGATGCAGGTGGAGCAGCACGTCGGTGGCGGCCCGGTACAACTCGCGTTCTTTGTCGGGATCTTTTTTCAGGACGCGCGCGAAAAGGTCATCACCCAGATCTTCCAGCAACAGAAAACCGTACCGGGTATCTTCTGCGTAGATTTCCGGAGCGCTCAGACCAATCGATCGGAGGTATTCCGCAACGCGCACGAAGGGTTCAACATCGTCACTTTTTTCAGGTGGCGCGTCCATCAAAACCGCAGTGCGCCCGTCGGTTGGATCAATCAGCCGTTCATATCGCCGGTTCGAGGCATCGCCTGCAAGTGGCGTACGTGTTGCCTCGGCCCAGGGTGTTTGTGCAATCAGGGCCTCGGCCAGGACCGTCCTGTTCGTCATGCAGTATTCTCCAGTTTTTCCACCCATTTCGGAGCAGTCCAAGACAGGGTCACATGGCGGAATTCAGTATTGTTAGGGTCTGTTTCAAAGGTCAGCGTCAACGCGCCCCGGGGCGCCAACAGGCCCAGCTTGTCCGGCCATTCCACAAGGCAGATTGCCGTATCAAAAGCTTCCGTCAGGCCCAGTTCGTCAACTTCTTCCGCCGCGCTCAGGCGATACAGGTCGCAATGCCATATTTCCCCTGATGGCGTGTCATAAGCCTGGACCAAAGTGAAAGTCGGCGAGGGCACATCTTCGGGTTCAGCCATCAATGACTGAATGAGGTTGCGCGCGAAATGCGTCTTGCCGCTGCCGATCGAGCCTTCCAGCAGAACGACATCGCCCGGGCGCAGTGATGTTCCCAATTGCCGTGCGAAAACTGCGGTTTCTTCGGGCGATTTGAAAGTCAGAGATCGGGCGGTCTGTGTCATGCCGCCACAATGGCCTTGCGCCTGACCGGCTGCAACCCGGTTCAGGCGCTGATCTGTTCCATCGCGGTGGATTTCGACGGAAACTCGGATTGCGTAAACCGGACGATTGTCGCGCCGTTGTGAACCGGTGTGACGGTGCAATCCACGGTAATGCCGGTTCTCATCTGGATTTCAGCGGTCCATTCGGCGCGGTTTTCCCGCATTTCGACAAAATCCCGCACCTCACCCAAAACCGGCGTCGCAATACAGAGGTCTTGCCAGCGTCGCGTGACATCGGTGACCGTTTCGCTTTGGAACCCGACCTCGTGCGCGTCTCCCCACAGTTTTTGATACGCGTAGTTCGTAAAGGCCAGCGTGCCGTCATCCGCAAAGACGGCAATTGCATCCGCCAGTTTGTCCAGGATCGACTGCATCAGATCCATTTCTGATCGAAAGCGCCGCGTCAGCGTGATTTCGGCGGTGATATCCTCGAACAGAAAGGCCACTGCTCCGTCCGGATGAGGGCGCCCGCTGACGGAATAGACCGATCCGGATGGCAGCGACCACGTCTCGTGATAGTTTCCATCTTCAGCCGCTTCGAGAAGGTCGTTCATCTGACGCCGCCAGCTGCGGTAATTCTTCGGCTCGGGCATCATGTGTTGATCGCGCAAACGGTCGAAAAAACTGCTCAGGCTGGGGCGGCAACTGAGGAAATCAGGCGGCAACGAGGTCAGGTCGATCAGGGCCGGGTTGAACAGGGCCAGTTGCCGATTGCGGTCAAAAATGGCGAGACCAATGGACAATTGAGCAAAGGTCTTGGTCATGGTCTGCACGAATTTGCGCTGGGCGGTCTCCGCCTCGACAATCGCGTTGACGTCAACGGCATAGCACAGATGACCATTCTCGTGTTCGATCCGAGTCAAGTCGAACCAAAGCTTGCGATCAGTATCTGCCACATCCACCGACACGCGAATTTTTCCGGTGGGTCTTTTGGCATCCTCCGGGCTTTCAAAAAGCGGCGCAGTCAGATCGGTGTCCTGATCACGTGCCTTTTGAACAAGTGCGACATAGGCGGCATTGCACCATTGCACCCGGTTGTCGTTGTCCACCAGCCATACCGGATAAGGGGCCAGATCCATTGCCAGACGGGTCGGTTCGCTTGGGGTGGCCGGTCCTGCCGGGGAGGCCTTTGCGCTTTCGCAAAGTCGAACGCGGACGATACCATCAATCCACTCACACACGACTTCTCGTTCGATCGTGCAGTCAATGGCCGATACCACGATTCTACCCTGATCGCGCACTATGTCAGGCGTTTCGGGGAAAGTGGGGAAATCCCTTTGCAACAGGCGCCGCAGGTCCTGCCAGTTTCCAACATGTTCCAACCCGGCCAGTGCGAAATCAGAATGGCTGATCAGTCGGTCACCGTCGAACAGAAATACGGCGTCAAACAGCGAGGTGTTTGAAAACAGACCAAAAGACTTGTCGCGCTGCGCCCGGCGCGGCAGCAGCCACAGAACGGCGAAACAGCACGAAACAAGACTGATCGCGGCCAGAATGATCCAATCGGCCATCAAACTCCCCAAGCCTGAACGATATCCGGACAGACTATGCGTGGGATTGGTTAACGGTCTCTTAATTCACACCTGGATGCGCGTGTTGGAACCGGAAGGGACGGGCGTGTCGCCTTTTTGTGCGTCAATCAATTTGCGAGGCCAGGTCACCTTGACGATGGCCCCGCGCCGATCCGGGTTGTCAGTCAGATGCTGGTAAGGGTCAGAACCATTGGCGAATTCCAGATCGGCGCCGCTGCGTTCCAGCAGGGTTTTGGCGATGAACAATCCCAGGCCCATGCCTTCGTATTCCGGGCGTGCTCTCTGATCGGATTCCACCCGTCTGCGACGCATAAAGGGGTCGCCGATGCGTCCGATCATGTGGGGCGGGTATCCACGCCCGTCATCCATGATGCTGACGGTGATCCTGCCGTCGGTCCATTCGGCCTCGACCCAGACATTTGCGCGGGCGAAATCCACCGCATTCTGAATCAGGTTGCGCAACCCGTGAATGATCTCGGGTTTGCGCAGGATCGAGGGCTGCTGAACATCCCCGTCCTGCGCGGGGCCTTCTGAAAAATGAACCTCTTTGCCGCGACCGACATGTGGTTCGGCCGCTTCGTTCACCACTGTCGAAAGCGGCGCCTGCCGCAGATGCAGATCATCTTTGCCCGCCCGCCCCATGTCGCGCAGAATGTCACGGCAACGGTCTGCCTGCTCGCGGATCAAAGCGGCGTCTTCTTTCAGGTCCGGGCGGTCGTCCAGTTCTTCGATCAGTTCCGCGCTGGTCAGTTTTATCGTCGCCAGAGGCGTGCCCAGTTCATGCGCGGCAGCGGCAACGACGCCCCCCAGATCGGTCAGCTTCTGTTCGCGCGCCAGCGCCATATGCGTGGCGGCCAGCGCTTCCGACATGGATTGGACTTCGGAACTGACGCGGTGGGAATAGGCGCCGATGAAGATGATGGCGATGATGATTGCGGCCCAGTTTCCGAACAGAAGGATATCCGGGATATCCAGAACAAGCCCGAGGCTTGTCCGCAACGGAAGGTGAAATTCCGCAAGAACAGTTGTCAGAACGATTGCAACGGCGCCGACGATCAGGGTCGATCGTGTGCTCATGACATTGGCTGAAATCGTGACCGGGCCCAGCAGAAGCAGCGCAAACGGATTGTTCAGCCCGCCTGTCAAATACAGCAGGATTGACAGTTGCAGCAGGTCGAACAGAACCATCAGGAAGTTTTCAAACTCGCTCAGGCGCTTGTTCTGCGGAAACAGCAAAATGGCAGTCAGGTTGCCCATGACCGAAATTCCGATGGCCAGGTAACACAGGCCCAGTTCCAGCTGCACGTCATAGTATCGCTGCGCCACCGTGATTGCGGTGAGCTGGCCGATGATGGCTACCCATCGCAAAAGGATCAGGGTCCGCAGACGAATCCAGCTGCTGCGTTCCTGGCCGCGCCAAAAAGTCTGATTGGATTCTGCCATCGGTTGCTTATGTCCTGTTGCATCGGCTGGTCATCTTGATAGGTGTCCCGGCCGGAACGATCAACAACCCCTTGCGACCGGATAATCGAAATGAGCCGTCTACTGTACGCAATTCTCGCAACCCTTGCTCTGGCCAGCGGACTTGGGGCCATGTGGCTTCTGACGTCGGGCGGCGGGTCCGATGACAAGTTCGCACAATGCCGGTCCAGCCAGATCGCCGGGGGTTCCGCCGCAATTGGCGGGCCATTTGAACTGGTGAATGGCAAGGGCGAGACGGTCACGGACAAAGACGTGATCACCGAACCGACACTGGTTTATTTTGGATATACGTTCTGCCCGGACGTTTGCCCGTTCGACATGTCCCGCAACGCCGAGGCCGTCGATATTCTGGCCGAACGCGGGTTGTCGGTGACACCGTTGTTCATCTCAATCGACCCGGATCGCGATACGCCCGAAGTGATGGCCGATTATGCCTTCAACCTCGGGGGCAAGACGATCGCGCTGACCGGCTCGCCCGAACAGGTCAAGGCAGCCAGCAAGGCCTACAAGACTTATTACAAGGCGCATGACAAAAGCGACGAATTCTATCTGGTTGACCATTCCACTTTCACATATCTGGTCACACCCGAAGATGGATTCCTGGAGTTTTTCAAGCGCGAAGACACGGCAGAACAGATGGCGGACAAGGTTGAATGCTTTCTGAAGCAGGGCGCGTCGTAACAAGGTTGTTTGACCTTTGTTCCCGCGCTGCTATTACTCATGTTCGAGCCAAAAGCATGAAATAGCGAAAGACCTAACATATGGCAGATACTTCTCAGCTTGACATCGGCCCTGATAAATCCCTGCTTTTGGTTGATGATGACGAGCCGTTTCTGAGACGTCTGGCCAAGGCCATGGAAAAGCGTGGCTTCGAGGTTGAAACCGCAGGATCCGTCGCGGCAGGCCGCGCGATATCCACCGCCCGGCCCCCGGCTTATGCCGTGGTCGATTTGCGGCTTGAGGATGGCAACGGCCTGGACGTTGTCGAGGTGTTGCGGGAAAAACGCCCTGACAGCCGCGTTGTTGTTCTGACCGGATATGGTGCGATCGCGACCGCCGTCGCGGCTGTCAAGATCGGCGCGACCGACTATCTGTCAAAGCCAGCCGATGCCACCGACATCACGAACGCATTGCTGGCAAAGGGTGACGAGATGCCCCCGCCGCCGGAAAACCCCATGAGCGCGGACCGTGTGCGCTGGGAACATATCCAGCGCGTCTATGAGCTGTGTGACCGGAATGTCTCTGAAACCGCGCGACGGTTGAATATGCATCGGCGGACGTTGCAGCGGATACTGGCGAAACGCAGCCCTCGTTAGGTCGGCCGGCCGCTCGATGACGGTTTAGTGACTTGTAACCTTGGACCCTGTCGAGGACTGTTCGGCTATCTGGAAACTATTGTCAGAACAGGACCACTCGATGATCGGATATGTAACCGTAGGCGTTTCGGACATGGAACGCGCCAAGGACTTTTATACCAGCCTTTTCGCGGGCAAGGGCGCGAAAGTGGTTATAGACGCAGGCCGGATCGCGTTCATCGGCAACAGACCAGACGCGCCGATGCTGGCGGTGTGCGAGCCCTACGACGGTGATGCCTGCGTCGCCGGAAATGGCAACATGGTCGCCTTTGCAGCCGACTCCAAGGATGAGGTCAAGGAACTTTACGACAAGGCAATCAGCCTGGGTGCGGTGGACGAAGGCGAACCCGGTCAACGTGTCCCCGACAGGTTCTATGGTGCCTATGTGCGTGACCCGGATGGCAACAAATTGTGCTTCTACGTCTTTGGCTGAAACAGGGTGATAACAAACCCTGTCCAAGCTTCGGACAGTTCAGCGGGCAGTTTCCGTTCAGTACCTTCAGGGTGAGCAGGAGATTTCTGCGCAGAGCTGCTGCGCCAGCTGACGATATCCGATAGCGTTGGGATGCAGCCCGTCCGATGTCCATTCGGCGGTGTTCTCGCCGTACCCGCCCGGCGGGGTCAGAAATGTGCAGTTCGCCATCTCCTGACAGGCGCGTTGGGCAGCCGAATTGAAGGCCGTTCGAAACGCCTCTTTCTCCGGGGTCCAGCTTGCACCGGTGACGGGCAACACAGCACGCCAGATCAACCTTTCGGCGGGCATGAACACGGTCTTCAACTGTGCGACATACTCTGCAATCTCCTCCGGAGGTGTGGCCGCCAGAGCGTCATTGACCCCGATTCCAAGATACCATGTCGGAACATGGGCAATCAGTTCCGGTTTTGCCCGCGCGATGAGGCCCGGGGTGGTGTCGCGGCTGATCCCAAGGTTCAGCGAGTTGGGCAGGATGTTGCTGGTCAACCACCCTTCGATTATGGAATCACCGATGAAAGCGATCTGAATATCCGGTGAAGCCAGCGCCTGAGAAATTGGCCGTTCGTGCAGCCAGACCATGAGTTTGTAGTGATCGGTTTCCGTGACCGGGACATGCGCGCCAGAGATTTTTCTGAGTGCCTTCGAAACATACCCGGTTTCGACCAACGCTGCCGCAAGAACAACAGTCAGCACGACGTTGACGACAAGAAAAGCTCGGGTTCCGGTCTTTATTTTCATCTTTTTCCACCAGTCCCCCGTACCACTCACCGCCTTCGGACAGCGTCTCTCAGATCTGTGCGATCAACTCTGCGTGCCGTGCTGTAAAGGCGTGCCGCACCTCGACCGGGGGGCGCAGCCTGATCTGTAGACCCGCCATGATCCCCCTGTCCGGGCGGCCAAAGAATTTCGTGGCTTCGGCCTCGGAAAAGCCGGCAATCTGTGTCGCCTCCATCCAGGCACTGATCTTGTCGGCCTTCTTGATCTGGCGCTTCACCGTTTTTGGGACCTCAGCCGGTAGTCCAAACCGTATATGGATTGCTGCCGCCAGCCGGTCGTCCAACGCGCCATAGTCTGGGCCGACGGCGGATTTCACAGGCGAGATCATGTCGCCGATCACATATTCGGGCGCATCGTGTAACAATGCGGCCAAACGCCATTTCATGGGTGTTTTGGGGGCAATACGGCCAAAAATCTCTTCAACCAGCAGGGAATGTTCGGCCACGGAGTAAGCGAAATCGCCGTTTGTCTGACCGTTCCAACGAGCGACAAAGGCAAGGCCGTGTGCGATGTCTTCAATCTCGATATCCACCGGTGTCGGATCCAGCAGGTCCAGCCTGCGGCCCGACAGCATCCTTTGCCACGCTCTGGGTTGTGTTGCCATTCTGCCATGCCTTGTGAAGTTGGACACGTTCAATTCGCGTTTTTATGGTATGATGTACCTGTCTGGGTCACATGCTGCCAACATTTTCTTGAGCGTTCGTGCTTTGAAACGGCGCGGTAGGATCCCGACATTAAAGACTGAGGGGGGTGCATTCTCCTCCCAGTGTGCCCCTCTCGAACGGAAACACGTATCGAAAGGAGCATCCCATGTTCAAACGTTTATTCGCAATCGCACTGACTTTCGGAATGGCCGCCACCGCGCCGCCTGCCTTTGCCCAGAATTGTGCGGCACGGGACGACATCATATCCAAATTGCAGGAGAACTATGCCGAGGAATTGGCCTTTGGCGGCCTGCAAAAAACACGCGGCGCGCAATCGGTGATGGAGGTTTGGACCTCGAAAGAAACGGGAAGTTATACCGTTTTGGTAACCAATGCGAACGGTATCAGTTGTATTGTTGCCGTTGGCACCGATTTTTTTGAAGCGATACCAAAGATCGAAATTGAAGGCACACCAAGCTGATATTGGCCATATCGTTTCCGATCACAGTCTTCAAAGTTGCCACCTGCCCCAAGGAATGCTAGGGGCAGCCAGGACTGTGAATTACCGGAAAATGGAGCACCTGATGGCCGGGGACTATATCGTTAAAGACATTTCATTGGCTGGCTTTGGCCGCAAAGAACTGGACATAGCCGAAACCGAGATGCCGGGCCTGATGTCCCTGCGCGCGGAATATGGCGAAAGCAAACCTCTGAAAGGTGCGCGGATCGTTGGATCGCTGCACATGACCATCCAGACGGGCGTTCTGATCGAAACTCTGGTGGCGCTGGGCGCGGATGTGCGCTGGGCGTCGTGCAACATCTTCTCGACCCAGGACCACGCCGCCGCCGCGATCGCCGAGGCGGGTATTCCCGTCTTCGCCGTCAAAGGCCAGACGCTGGAAGAGCACTGGGATTATCTGGACAAATCCTTCCTGTTCGAAGACGGCCCGAACATGATCCTGGACGATGGCGGTGACGCGACGCTGTACATCCTGCTGGGCGCCCGTGCCGAAGCGGGTGAGGACATCATCCCTGTTCCGGGTTCGGAAGAGGAAGAAGTGATCAAGAAGCAGATCGCCAAGCGTATGGCGGCAAGCCCGGGCTGGTTCACCAAGATGCGTGACCAGATCAAGGGCGTTTCCGAGGAAACCACCACCGGTGTGAACCGCCTGTATCAGCTGGTCAAGGAAGGCCACCTGCCGTTCCCGGCGATCAACGTGAATGACAGCGTCACCAAGTCGAAATTCGACAACAAATACGGCTGCAAGGAATCGCTGGTTGACGGTATCCGCCGCGCCACCGACACGATGATGGCCGGCAAGGTTGCCGTGGTCTGCGGTTACGGTGATGTGGGCAAAGGCTCGGCCGCGTCGTTGCGTGGTGCCGGTGCCCGTGTAAAAGTCACCGAAGTCGACCCGATCTGCGCCCTGCAAGCCGCGATGGACGGGTTCGAAGTGACCCTGCTGGAAGACGAAGTCGCCAGCGCGGATATCTTCATCACAACCACCGGCAACAAGGACGTGATCCGCATCGAGCATATGCGCGAGATGAAGGACATGGCCATCGTCGGCAACATCGGCCACTTCGACAACGAAATTCAGGTGGCCAGCCTGAAAAACCACAAATGGACCAACATCAAGGAACAGGTGGACATGATCGAGATGCCCTCGGGCAACCGCATCATCCTGCTGTCCGAAGGCCGTCTGCTGAACCTGGGCAACGCCACCGGGCACCCGTCCTTCGTGATGTCGGCCTCGTTCACCAACCAGGTTCTGGCCCAGATCGAACTGTTCACCAAGGGTGACCAGTACGAGAACAAGGTCTACATCCTGCCCAAACATCTGGATGAGAAAGTGGCCCGCCTGCATCTGGACCGCATCGGCGTGAAGCTGACCCAGATGGATGCGGATCAGGCCGCTTACATCGGTGTCAAACCGGAAGGTCCGTACAAGCCGGAACACTACCGCTACTGATCGCCGTCTGGTATGACGCAGAATTCTGGGCGCCGCCGGTATTTTTACCTGGCGGCGTCTTTCCTTTTCAGGCTGGCGGTTGTTGTGATCCTTTTGGGCGGTGGTGTCTGGTGGGTGTTGGCGCATCCCGAAACGCCGATACCGTCACACTGGAACCCGTTGCGTGATCTGAAGGTAACCGCCCCGATCACACCCGTCACAAAGGTCCAGTTGAACCGCGCGCTGGCCAGCGAAGCACGGTGCAGGGCCGCTCTGGAAGACGCAGGTGTTCGGTTTGAGGCGATGGCGGACCTGGTAGTCGATCAGAACTGCGGCATCGCCGGTCGGGGTCGTCTGACCAAATTGGTGACATCGCGGATCGAGGATGTTGAAACCAGTTGCGCCACGGCGTTGCGCCTGACCATGTGGGAACATCACGTCGTGCAGCCCGCCGCACGCGATCTGCTTGGGGCGGACATTTCCCGACTGCGCCACATCGGCAGTTACAATTGCCGCCGCATACGCACCGCGCAGGGTCAAAACAGTGGGTGGAGCAGCCATGCCCGCGCGGATTCGATAGATATCGTTGGTGTGGATACCGTTGACGGTCGAACGCTGACCTTGCTGTCAAACTGGCAGGGCTCCGGACCGGAAGGCGCCTTTTTTCGACTGATCTGGCGCGGGGCCTGCGGTTGGTTTCGTGTGGTTCTTGGGCCCGACTTCAATCGCTTGCACGCGGATCATTTCCACTTGCAAGGCCCGGGGTGGGGCTATTGCCGCTAGTTTTTTTCGGAAAGAAACTTGCTGGCTGCGACCAAGGGGGAGAAATCGCGGTTTTTTTTCCTTTTGGAAAAGCCCTGGACGCGGCTAGTCTTTTGATCATCGGTAAAAGGTGCCGGGTAAACGGATCAAGGAGACTAGGATATGGGCAAGCGCGACGATCTGATCGCCAAATACGCAGAAGACCTGAAAACCAAATGCGGCATGGACCCCGATATGGACCTTTTGACCAAGGTCACCATCGGTTGTGGTCCGGCGATCTATGACGCAGATGCGGCAACTGTCGCGGCCAGCCAGGACTCGGAACTGGAAACCGTCAAGAACAACTTCCTGATCAAAAAGCTGGGTCTGGCAGATGGCCCCGAGCTGATGGAAGGGATCAACAAAGCCATGGAAACCTATGGCATGTCCGAGCGCAACAAGTACCGTGCCGTTGTCTATTATATTTTGACCAAGCATTTCGGAAAAGAATCCGTTTACAGCTGACCCGGTCGAAATTCACCAAGCGCCCGCCGAGATTTTGGCGGGCGTACTTAATTTGAGTTTCAATTTAAAGACTTGGCATTTGAAACCAGGGGTGCGGCTGCGCTAAGTTCAACCTGTGACCAGGACGGTCAGAACCAGATATTTCCATACGCGTGTGGTGAGTAGGGAGCACGCGGGGGTAGGGAAGGTTCTGTATCGTCAGAGCCTTCCCTCGTTTCTCATCTGAGTTCGTCAAGAATGCGCGCAATGAAATTGTCGAATTCGGTGGGCTTCTGGTCCGATCTCCCTTGCGAAGCACCGCCGCTGCCTGCCAGATAAACCTCTATCCGTCCCGGGCGGGTTTTGTTGCCTGAATTCGTGAAGTCCCTCAGAACACCGTCAAGAGCATCAGCCGCCAGCGCCGCGTTTTCAGCGTCGCTTGGATGATAGAATCGAACCTGTGTTTCTCGGACGCGGAAACCCACGCGGTCTGTTGATACAACTGTCGCACGGCCCTGTGTAAGCAATTCGTAAGCCCGGCTACTGGCTTCTTGTGACACTCTCGACGGGACAAAAAGCGAAACTTCCAGATCAATGGGGGATTGAGCGGGCGAAAGCGGTTTTACCTCTGCATAAGACGGGGCCGCAGATAATGTGATCTCTTGCAGGGCAGGGTCCAAAATCATCAAGGATACCTGCGAAAAGTTGTCTTTGTTCGACCGGTTGGAGTAGCGCCACGGAGGTTCCGCAGAAGCTGGATACAAGGTTTGAACATCCGCTGAAGAAGCGGTGGCCAAGATGGGCTCGAGCTGTGGCGGAATGAATATGGCTGGCGGAGACAAAGACAAGGCCGGTTCCGGGCCTGGGGATCCTGGTTCCATCTCGCTTTGGCCATCCGCATTCGAAATGTCTTCAGCAGGAACCGGTGACGTCACAACCGCCTCAACCGAGACGCTCTGGTCGCGAGATGCGCCTGTGATCGCATCCTCGGCCTCTTCGATGATCGGGGGGGTGGAAACGGGTGCGCCCTGCGAAGACGCTGGATCGGTGGGTTCTTCTGCTGCTTGTGTGTCTCGTGGGGCCAGTGGCTCATCAATTCTGACAATGGACTCTCTGTCTGAAAGCAGTTCCTCGATTTCAGGCAAAGTTTCCGTAGCCGCATCCAGGCTGGGTGGGGGCGTTCCACTGGTAGAGCGCCAAATTCCGGCAATATTGGTGACACCCCATTGCAGCACCGCGCCGCAAACCAAAGCGGCCAGAATAATACCTGCTCTAACTAAGGGTTTATTCCTGTTTTTTGGTTCTTCCAAATGCAGGGAACGGACCCGGTCTGATACGATCTCTTCGATTTTGGTTTCGTCGGGCCGGGACAGATGCTCTGTCTCGGAAGGTTTCAGGGCGGGTTTTTCCTGCGCTTCACCCTGCGCCCCGCTGAGCACTCTGGCACGCTTTTCGCGCGCCTCTTTCAGGCGCGCTTCCCAGTTTTTTGAATTCTTCGCAGCAACGGCGTCTTCGAATACCCCATTGCCGCCTTCTTCGTCAGACATGGGTCCATGCTTTCAAGAAAGACCGAACTTTATTCGGACACTGCCAAGTGCGCGCGATTGCAGGATAAGCGATCGACAAGCCCCCACTCGGCAAAGCCCAAGGAAAGATACCATCTTGACAGGTGTTTGAGAAGTTCTGCACCTGACGACATGTTCCCATTCAGTCAGGCTGCGTTTCACCCAGCATGCAAATTATCCGCCATTCATCCTCGGTCACGGGTTGCACCGATAAGCGAGAGTTCTTCACCAGCACCATATTGGCCAGACGCTCGTCCGCCTTGATCTGGTCCAGCGTTACGGGTTTGGAAAAAGGCCGCACGGCCTTGATGTCCACGCACTCCCACCGTTCGTCATCGGTGGTGCTGTCGGGGTGGGCCTCGGCGCAGACCTCGACAATGCCCACGACGGATTTGTCCTTTTGCGAATGGTAGAAGAACCCCCGGTCCCCAACCTTCATCTGACGCATGAAATTGCGCGCCTGATAATTGCGAACGCCGTCCCATTCCTCGCCCGCATCACCCTTCGCGACTTGCTGATCCCAGCTCCAGGTCGACGGTTCCGATTTGAACAACCAATAGGCCATCAACCGATCACCTTTTTCCACGGGATCAGTTCGACCGATTGGAACAATCCAGCCTTCGCGTAGGGGTCGCCATCGGCCCATGACTGTGCTGCGGCCAGGTCTTCCACGTCGAGGATTATCAATGAGCCGATCATGGAATCGCCGTCCAGCAGTGGTCCGGCCTGTGACACGGTGCCGGTTTCTTCGATATAGGCCAGGTGGGCCGAGCGGTTGTCCAATCGGGTTTGCAACGCGCCGGGTTTGTCACGAGCGATGAGGGCGATCAGCATGTTATTCCTCCTTGAGGGGTCGATTGAGTAGGTTTTGAATGGCCTCGGTGACACTGTAGGCGCCATGGCTCAGGTCCGCCACCGTGGTGCTGATGGGCATATCCAGCCCTTCCTTGGCGGCTATGTCCGACATGGCGCGGGCGGTGGCGACGCCTTCGACCGTCGTTTGACTGTCGAAGGGCTGATTCAGACCCAAACTCAGGCCAAAACGATAGTTTCGGGACAGTTCGGACGAGCAGGTCAGCACAAGATCTCCTAGCCCGGACAAACCCATCAGGGTGTCGGGACGCGCGCCGCGCATCGCGGCAAAGCGTTGCATCTCGGCAAACCCGCGGGTCATCAAGGCCGCCCGGGCGCTGTCTCCCAGACCTGCGCCGATGACGGCGCCACAGCCAATGGCCATGACATTCTTCAGCGCGCCGCCAAGTTCGGCGCCGACCGTGTCTGTGGTGCGATAGAGGCGCAGGTTCGCCGTCGTCAGTTCGGCCTGAAGCGCCTTGCCAAGTTCCGTATCCTCGCAAGCCAGCGTCAACGCGGTGGGCAGGCCGTGTGCAATGTCATCTGCAAAACTGGGCCCGGTCAGCAACGCGATGCGGGCATCCGGGACAACCTCTTTGATGACGGCGACAGGTCCAAGCCCCGAGGTCAGTTCAATTCCCTTGCAGCAGGCCACCAGAGTCTTGCCACGCAGGACCGGGGCGTGATCCTGCAAAGCGCTGCGCAATTTCTGCATCGGCACAGCCAACAAGAGCGTGTCAGCCCTGAGCGCCTCGGCGATGTCCGCGGTCACGGTGATGTCCGCGGGTAGGGCGATGTTGGGCAGCCGGGTTGCGTTTTCGCGCGCCGCGCGCATCTGCTTCGCCTGATCGGCGTTTCTTGACCACAGTGTCACCGGCCCGTTGCCTGCCAGCGAGATTGCCAGAGCAGTACCAAACGCACCGGATCCCAGAACGGATACGCTCATGCCTTGGCCCCTTTCTTGCCGCCGCCCAGCATGGCCGGGCTGTGCTGATCCAGAGGCCAGCGAGGGCGGGCGGTCAGATCCAGCCCGTCCCGTGCGCCGGTACGAAAGCGTTCCAGGCCAGCATAGGCAATCATCGCAGCATTATCCGTGCACAACGCCAACGGGGGGGCGGTGAACCTGGTGTCTTTTTCAGCACAAACAGACTCTAATTCGGACCGAATGGCCGAGTTGGCGGCAACCCCTCCGGCAACGGCAATCACGGGTTCAGACGGAGAGTTTTCCAGATACAGATCAATTGCGCGTCGGGTCTTTTCGGCCAATGTGTCCACAACCGCCTGCTGGAATCCAGCGCACAGATCTGCGCGGTCCTGGCGCGTCAAACCACCCTTTTCGTTCACGATCTGGTCGCGCATCCGCATCAAAGCCGTTTTCAATCCCGAAAAGGACAGATCGCAACCGGGCCGGTCCAGAAGCGGCCTTGGAAACCGGAATCGTTTGGGATCACCGGCGCGCGCCTCGGCTTCGACGGAAGGGCCACCAGGTTGCGGCAAGCCCAGCAGGCGGGCGGTTTTGTCGAAGGCCTCGCCCGGCGCATCGTCGATGGTGCCGCCAAGGCGGGTAAAATGTTCGGGCCCGTGGGCGATCAGGAATTGGCAGTGGCCGCCCGACACCAGAAGCATCAGGTAGGGGAAGGCAATGTTGTCCGTCAGTCGCGGTGTCAGCGCATGACCGGCAAGGTGATTGACACCCACCAGCGGCAGACCGGTTGCCGCGCTGATCCCCTTGGCGCACATCACGCCGGACATGACCCCTCCGATCAGACCCGGCCCGGCGGTGACGGCAATGGCGTCCATGTCTTTCAGGGAAAGCCCCGCGGCCTCCAGTGCTTGCAGAACGCAGACATCCAGCTTTTCCGCATGCGCCCGGGCTGCGATCTCGGGCACGACGCCGCCAAAAGGACTGTGCAGTTCGGTTTGGCCATGTACCACGGATGACAGGATTTCGGCTTCGGCGCCCGTCGTTTGGCGCACGATGGCTGCGGCCGTATCGTCACAGCTGCTTTCCAATCCCAGTACGGTAAGTGTTTGCACCATCACCCTGATCCGTTGCATCATGATCCTACGGCGGGGTATCACCCTGCGCGGATGCAAACAATCCTGAAGGGCCAAGGGGCCGCACGTTGTATTTGTTGATGACCCGCCCGCGCGCCGCCTCTGAAAGGTTCGTTGCGCAGTTGCCGACCCGCACCAGATCACGGGTTCAGGTCATCTATTCCCCGATCATGGAAATCCGACCTCTGCCGGTTGCCGTTGAGACCGAGGGTGTGCAGGGATTGATTTTCACATCGGCCAATGCGGTGAACGCGGCGGTCTTGAAAGGTGTGGACCGCAACCTGCCCGCTTTCTGCGTCGGACCGACAACGACCAGTACCGCAAAAGGTTGCGGCTGGCAGGCCGAAATGGTCGGGGCCACGGCGGAAGAACTGGTGGGACATCTGCTCAAGCGGAGGCCCAAAAGCCCGCTGTTGCATTTGAGGGGTGAGAACACGCGCGGCAATGTTGCCGGTCGACTGACCGAATCCGGCCTGACGGTGCGGGAACTGCCGGTCTACCAGCAATTGCTGTTGCCGCTAACATCCGAAGCGACCCGGGTGGCAGATCTGGATTCGCCGGTGATCACACCGCTTTTTTCGCCAAGAACGGCGCGACATTTTGCCGATATTTGGACCGGATCCGCGCCTTTGTGGTTGGCCGCAATCAGTCAGGCCACGGCGGATCCCCTTTATTCATTGGACTATGCGCGCCTGAAGATCGCAAAGAAGCCGACACCAAAGAAAATGCGTAAGGCTGTCAAAAAGCTTGTGAAACATGCGTTGCGGGTTGAGGGTGGCGCGGTCCCCGATTAACTTAACCAGGGCTGTTATTCATCTGAATTTGGATTCGATAAGGGGAATATTGCGGTGGCTGGTAAGAAAAAGTCCGAAGAAAAGCCGGTGGAAACCCCCAAGGCAGATGACGTCGTCGAACCCGAACTGCAACAGGACGATGCGACTGTTGACCCGACTGAGACCGTAGAAGAAGAACTTTCCGAAGCCGAAGCCGAAGCCGAAGCCGAAGCCGAAGCCGAAGCCGAAGCCGAAGCCGAAGCCGAAGCCGAAGCCGAAGCCGAA
>NZ_JBXWNA010000004.1:0-318757 GCF_059610125.1 Ruegeria sp. YTSA144 | reverse complement strand
CACCCAGCAAAATCAACCATCTTGCCGCCAAGTGCGACGTGAAGGTCATACAAAGGCGTGCGCTTCGGTGTGGTCATTTCTTCAACCTTTCATTCAGCGGGACTGGTCGCGAACGACCATGACAGTGCAATGCGCATTGCGCACGACACGGGCCAGGTTCGGGCCAATCTCGTAGTTCGGGAAATCGCCCTTGGTCGATGCCATGACGATCAGATCAAAGCCTTCCTTGTAGGCAAGCTTCAGGATTTCGCGGTAGACGCTGCCTTCTTCCACATGAACCGGCACGTCGGAAGCATTGGCATGATCCAGAATCGCCTGAACCGCACCCCGCACGTGGTCTTTGGCGCCGGCACCATAGTTGGCGGGCAGGTTCGGCAGCTGGATGATCTCGGGGATGACGGCAACCGCATGCAGTGCGACGTCGTAGAATTTGGCCTGCTCCAGCGCGACCGGCAGGGCCAGTTTCCACGAGCGGTCGTCGGTGTGATCAATGGGCAGCAGGATTTTCGTGGCCATCACGTCTCTCCTCGAGATATGGAATTCTATGTCAAAGGCGGGGGGCCGGGTTGGCCCCCCGTTTTGGTGGGGCCGAGCTTATTCGGCAGGTGTGCCGCCCGGCTCTTCGGACTTGCCGCCCGAGGCGAAGAACTCTTTCGTCAGTTTGAAAACGATCGGGCTCAGCAGCGCCAGGGCGATCAGGTTCGGGATGGCCATCATGGCGTTCAGCGTGTCTGCCAGCAGCCAGATGAAGCCCAGATCCGCAGTTGCCCCGAAGTAGATCATGACGATCCACAGAACGCGGTAGGGCATCAGGGATTTCACACCCAGCAGGAACTCGACACATTTCTCGCCGTAGAACGACCAGCCGAGGATGGTGGTGAAGGCAAAGATCGACAGAGCGATGGCGATCAGATACCCACCGATACCCGGAAGCGACAATTCGAAGGCGTGGCTGGTCAGAGCCGCACCGGATTCACCCGATGTCCATGCCCCCGACGCGATGATTGCCAAACCGGTGATCGAGCAGACGATGATGGTATCGATGAACGTCCCCAGCATCGCGATCAGACCCTGGTTGACCGGACCCTTGGTCTCAGCCGCTGCGTGTGCGATTGGCGCAGAACCCAGACCGGCCTCGTTCGAGAACACACCCCGTGCCACGCCAAAGCGGATGGCGGCCCAGACGGCTGCACCCGCGAAACCACCTTCTGCGGCGGACGGGGTGAACGCATGGGTAAAGACCAGTGACAGCGCATGTCCGATGTTGCCAATGTTGATGAGCAGAACCAACAGGCCTGCGATGATATAAGCAACGGCCATGAAGGGAACCAGCTTACCGGCAACGGCACCGATGCGGGTGATGCCGCCCAGGATGACAGCTGCGGTCAGAACCATCAGAACAACGCCCGTGACCGAGGTGTTGAGACCGAAATTGGATTCCAGGACCTGCGCCACACCGTTGGCCTGCACACCGTTGCCGATGCCGAAGGCAGCAACCGCGCCGAACAGGGCAAATGCAACACCCAGCCAGGCCCATTTCGCGCCCAGACCGTTTTTGATGTAGTACATCGGGCCCCCGACATAGTTGCCCAATTCGTCTTTCTCACGGTATTTCACCGCCAGAACGGCTTCGGCATATTTGGTGGCCATGCCCACCAGGGCGGTCATCCACATCCAGAACAAGGCGCCTGGACCGCCCAGGAAGACAGCAGTGGCCACACCGGCGATGTTGCCTGTACCGATGGTCGCCGACAGCGAGGTCATCAGCGCGTTGAACGGGCTGATCTGCCCTTCGCCCTGCCCTTCACGGCCTTTGAACAACAGGCTGAAGCCCGTGCCGATGCGCAGGATCGGCATGAACTTCAGCCCGACCTGTAGAAAGAAGCCGACGCCAAGAATGAGGACCAGCATCATCGGCCCCCACACGACGCCATTGATGGCCCCTACGATTGAATTCAACGCTTCCATGGTTTCCCTCCCATTTGCGTTTGGTTTATGCCCCAGTCGCGATGGCCCGCTGGCGGGCTTGCTTGAGGGCAGTGAAATCTTCGTCGGCGTGGAACGACGAACGGGTCAGCGGCGTGGCTGACACGTGCAAAAAGCCCTTGGAACGTGCGATCTGCTCCAGTTGGGCGAACTCCTCGGGCGACCAGAACCGGTCAATCGGATGGTGTTTCGGGGTCGGTTGCAGATACTGCCCGACCGTCAGAAAATCGACATGTGCCGCGCGCAGATCATCCATCACCTGACGCACGTCGTTCAGGCTTTCACCCAAGCCCACCATCAGCCCCGACTTGGTGAAAACCTCGGGGTTTGAACGTTTGGCGTCGTCCAGCAGCCGCAGCGAGGCATAATAGCGCGCGCCGGGGCGAACCGTCGGATACAGGTGCGGGACGGTTTCCAGGTTGTGGTTGAACACGTCCGGTGCTGCGTCAAAGACGATATTTGCGGCGTCGCCCTTGCCCAGGAAGTCGGGGGTCAGAACCTCGACCGTGGTGCCGGGGTTCTGCTGGCGTACGGCGCGGATCGTCCGGGCGATATGCTCGGCCCCGCCATCGGCCAGATCATCCCGATCAACCGACGTGATCACCACGTGGCGCAGGCCCAGCTTCTTGACCGCCGCCGCAACCCGGCCGGGTTCGAACGCGTCCAGCGCATCGGGGCGGCCGGTGGCCACATTGCAGAACGAACAGCCCCGCGTGCAGATCTCGCCCATGATCATCATGGTTGCATGGCGTTTGGACCAGCATTCGCCGATATTGGGGCAGGCCGCTTCTTCGCAGACCGTTGCCAGATCGTGCTCACGCATCAGACGCCGGGTTTCGTAATACGCGGCGCTGTCGCCTTTTTTCTTGCGAATCCACGCAGGCTTACGCGGGATCACGCTGTCGGCCTTCTTGGCCTTTTCCGGGTGGCGTGGTCGAAGCTGGATGGTCATCTGGCTGTCCCTCGTTATGCGTGGATTGCGCGGCCCATGGCATCGAGGCAGGCTTCCTTGACCGCCTCGCCCATCGCCGGGTGCGCATGACAGGTTGCTGCAACCTCGGCGACGGTCGCGCCTTTGGTCATGGCCAGTACCAACTCGGCGATCAGATCGCCGCCATGGGCACCACAGATATGGGCTCCGAGGATCTCGCCGTCGGAACCGGCCAGAACCTTGACTGCGCCATCTGTCTCACCCGTCGAACGCGCCCGCGAGTTGGCCATGAAGGCGAATTTGCCGACAACATATTCGACGCCCGCGTCTTTCAGTGCCTCTTCGGTCTGACCAACCGAAGCCACTTCGGGATCGGTGTAGACCACACCCGGCACGGTGTTGTAATCGACGTGACCGGTTTCGCCGGCCAGCATCTCGACACAGGCAACACCGTCCTCTTCGGCCTTGTGGGCCAGCATCGGGCCGGGCACACAGTCGCCAATGGCATAGATGCCGGGCACAGACGTTTGGAATGCTTCATCGACTTCGATGAAACCACGCGGGTTCACGGCCACGCCCAATTCTTCCAACCCAAGCCCGCGGGTGACGGGGCGGCGTCCGACGGCGATCAGAACCTTGTCGGCCTCGATCACCTCTTGCTTGTCCTTGCCGACGCGGTCCACGGTCAGGGTCAGGCCAGCCGCGGTTTTCTCAACCGATTTGAGGGCTCGGCCCAGGTGGAACTTCAAACCGCGTTTGGACAGCGCGCGTTGCGCCAGCTTGGCGATCTCGCCATCGATGCCGGGCAGAACGCGATCCAGATATTCGACCACAGTGACCTTGGCGCCCAGACGTGCCCAGACCTGCCCCAGTTCCAGACCGATGACACCTGCACCGATCACCACCAGATGATCCGGAACGCTCTGCAACGCAATTGCGCCGGTCGAACTGAGGACATCCTGCTCATCAATTTCAATCCCCGGCAGTGAGGTCGGCTCGGATCCGGTCGCGATCAGGATGGTCTTTGTTTCGTATACGCTGTCGC
Source organism: Ruegeria sp. YTSA144 (assembly GCF_059610125.1). Taxonomy (NCBI): domain Bacteria; kingdom Pseudomonadati; phylum Pseudomonadota; class Alphaproteobacteria; order Rhodobacterales; family Roseobacteraceae; genus Ruegeria; species Ruegeria sp. YTSA144. The sequence goes on along the minus strand of NZ_JBXWNA010000004.1, from coordinate 314,795 downwards.
CGACCTTGACCTGACCGGGGGCCGGAATGCTGGCCCAGCCTTCGATCAGATCGACGCCGTTCTTCTTGAACAGGAACGCGATGCCCTTGGTCAGATCACCAACGATCTTGTCCTTGCGCCCCATCATCGCGCCGACATCAATGCTGGCCCCCTCGACCGCAATGCCATGGGAGGAGAGATGTGCAAGCTCGGCATATTTGGCCGAGGAGGTCAGCAACGCTTTGGAGGGGATGCATCCAACGTTCAGACAGGTACCGCCAAGTGCGCCGCGCCCTTCGACACAGGCCACTTTCAGCCCCAGCTGAGCCGCGCGGATCGCGGCAACATAGCCGCCCGGTCCGCCCCCGATAACGATGAGGTCGTAGGTATTCATTTCACGTTCTTTCAGTAGATCGGGTAGTTTGCACAGAGCGCGCGAACCTGTTCGCGGGTTTCCTTTTCGACGGTTTCGTTCCCGTCAGGAGACTGCGCGAGCGCCTCCAGAACATCCCCGATCAGATGGCCGATCTGCTTGAACTCTTCCGGGCCAAAGCCACGGCTGCACCCGGCGGCGGTGCCCAGACGGATGCCGCTGGTGATGGTGGGTTTTTCCGGGTCTCCGGGAACGCTGTTCTTGTTGCAGGTAAAGCCGGCCCGCTCGAGCGCGGCTTCGGCGTCTTTGCCGGTCACGCCGATCGGGCGCAGGTCGACCAGCATCAGGTGGTTCTGGGTGCCGCCGGAAACGATGTCACATCCGCGCGCCATCATGACGTTTGCCAAGGCCGATGCGCTGTCAACGACACGCTGCATATATTCCTTGAATTCAGGCTTGAGTGCCTCGCCAAAGGCCACCGCCTTGCCTGCGATCACATGCATCAGCGGGCCGCCCTGCAAGCCGGGGAATACGGCCGAGTTGATCTTTTTCGCCAGCGCTTCATCATTGGTCAGGATGATGCCGCCACGAGGCCCGCGCAGGGTCTTGTGCGTGGTCGAGGTCACGACATGTGCGTGTCCTACAGGCGAGGGGTGCAGGCCGGTCGCCACCAACCCGGCGATATGAGCCATGTCGGCCAGCAGCCATGCGCCAACCTCGTCCGCGATTTCACGGAATCTGGCAAAGTCGATTTTCTGCGAGTAGGCCGACGCACCTGCGATGATCAGCCTGGGCTTTTCCGCCCGCGCCAATTCGGTGACCTGATCATAGTCGATCAGCCCTGCATCGGTCAGACCGTACTGTACGGGCCGGAACCATTTGCCGGACTGCGCCGGTTTTGCGCCGTGGGTCAGATGGCCACCGGCGTCCAGCGACATGCCAAGAATGGTATCGCCCGGGCTCAGCAACGCCAGCTTGACGGCTCCGTTGGCCTGTGCGCCTGAATGGGGCTGTACGTTGGCATATTCACAGCCAAACAGTTTCTTGAGGCGTTCGATGGCCTCGACTTCGACTTCGTCAACATATTCGCAGCCGCCATAATAGCGGCGGCCCGGATAGCCTTCGGCGTATTTGTTGGTCAATACCGAGCCCTGCGCTTCGATCACGGCCTTCGAGACAATGTTCTCCGAGGCGATCAACTCGATCTGCTCCGCCTGACGCTCTCCCTCGCGTGAGATGGATGCGGCAATGACGGGATCTGCCTCAATCAGCGACGTTTTGAACATGGTCTCCTCCATTTGCCCCGAATCCTCAGTACGAAACTTTGTTTCCTATAGGGGAAATAATGCGCTTTCGGCAACAAAAATCTCTTATTCAAGAAGTTGCGTATATACTGGGAGGCATGTAACCTTTGATAAAACAGGGGAATTCAATGGGCGACGAAGGCCGAAATGATGTTTCCGGACAGGAAGTTCCGGATGAAGGTGAGGCCCTGGGCCGCTCCATCCGCGATGCGCGGCGCGCGAAAGGGTGGACTCTGGAAGAAGCCGGTCGCGCTGCGGGTATCGGGCGGTCGACGCTGTCCAAGATCGAAAACAACCAGACAAAGCCAAGCTTTGACATTGTGCGGCGTCTGACGCAGGCCCTGGATATGAGCACCCCGCAGTTGTTTCTTCAGTCGGGTCAATCCGGCATTTCAGGCCGCCGTGATTTCACTCCGAAAGGCGAGGGGGAAATCAAGGATACGCCCACTTACCTGCATGAACTGCTTTGCCCCGAACTGACCAGCAAGCGAATGCTGCCCTATATCGCGACAATCAAGGCGCGCGACCTGTCGGAGTTCGAGACGTGGATCCGACATTCCGGAGAAGAATTCATGTATGTGCTCAGCGGTGAACTCATCTTCGTGTCTGAACACTACCGCCCTTTGCCAATGAAGGCCGGTGACTCGCTCTATTATGACAGCGGAATGGGGCATGGGTGTATTTCGACCAGCGAAGAAGACGCCAAGGTGCTGTGGGTCTCGCTGGAATAACCTCCGTGGTTTTCCTTGGTTCTTGAGGTAAGCGGGCATCGCCTTGCGCACCCCCTTCAGCCGTCCTACAGGCTTCGGTGGCGAAACGCAGTCGGCGTCTGGCCGAATTCTGCCTTGAATGCCCGCGTCATGGCGCTGGCGTTTTCATATCCGCAACGACCGGCGATTTCGGCGATGGATTGTTCGGTATCTTCTGCCAGATTGCGTGCAAGGTTCAGCCGCAGCCGGCGATACAGCGCTTGCGGCGTGGTTTTGAGTTCCGCCTGAACACGCATTTCGATCCGCTTTTGCGAACACCCGATCTTGCGGGCCAATTCCCTGATCGAAAGAGGTGTTTCAAGGTTCGCCTGCATAACAGCCAGTGCGCGATTGACCAAAGTGTCTTCGGATTTCAGAGGCAAAGGGTAATGATCCTGCCCATTTCGGCTCATCAGAAGATACCCGACTTCCATGGACAAAAGAGGCCCGTGATCCCGCCGGATCAAGGCCGAGGCCAGATCGAACGCGGCCATCGCCCCGGAACAGGTCAGCCTGTTGCCGTCGATGACAAAACGTTCCTGCACCGCATCCACGGCCGGAAAGCTTTCTTCGAACCGGGAAAGTTCGTCCCAGTGAATGGTTGCCCGGTGCTCATCCAGCAAACCGGCGCGGGCCAGCAGCCAACTGCCGGTATCCAATCCGGCCACTTGCCGGTGTTTTTTGGCAGCATCCAGCACGGTACGGGTGGTCGATCGCGTGTCCAGCTTGCGATACCCATAAGACGGCATGACCACCAGAACGTCGCCTTGCTGGTCAGAGATTGAACCATTGGGTGTAACGACAAGGCCGCTGGAACTTTGAACGGGGTCTCCGTCAATGGAACAGAAACACCACGAATACAAAACCTGCCTCGACAGGTTGTTCGCAGCCCTGAGCGGTTCGACCATGTTTGCAAGGCAATGGTTCGAAAACCCGTTGAAGAGCAGAATGTTGTATTGTCGCGTCAAAAAATTCGAATTTGGCATGATCAGGTGTCAACTCTGCATGTCGTGACCATGAGTGATGGCGTTTGGTTGGTCAACCACCGATCCAGGGAACACGCGCCATGCAGTTTGGTCTGACAGAAGAACAGGAAATGATCGTCTCGACGGTCCGCAGCTTTGTTGAAAACGAAATCTACCCGCATGAAGACGCGGTCGAGCGCTCGGGAACCGTGCCTCCTGAGTTGGGCGAGCAGATCAAGCAGAAATGTATCGATCTGGGCTTTTATGCCTGCAACTTCCCCGAGGAAGTCGGTGGTGCGGGCCTGTCTCATCTGGATTTCACCTTGGTCGAGCGCGAGCTTGGCCGTGGATCGATGGCGCTGACGCATTTCTTTGGGCGCCCGCAGAACATCCTGATGGCCTGCAACGACGAACAGCGCGAACGTTATCTTCTGCCTGCCATACGTGGCGACAAGATGGACGCCCTGGCGATGACCGAACCGGATGCGGGGTCGGATGTGCGTGGTATGAAATGCCAGGCGGTGCGCGATGGCGGCGACTGGGTTGTCAACGGATCGAAACACTTCATCTCGGGCGCGGAACACGCGGATTTCTTCATCGTCTTCATCGCGACCGGCGTGGACGAAACCCCCAAAGGCCCGAAGAAACGCATCACCACTTTCCTGGTGGATCGCGGTACGCCGGGGTTCGAAGTGCGCGAGGGCTACAACTCGGTCAGCCACAAGGGCTACAAGAACTACATCCTGTATTTCGACAACTGCCGTCTGCCCGACGCACAGGTTCTGGGCGAGGTCGATGGCGGCTTTGCCGTGATGAATGAATGGCTTTATGCAACCCGCCTGACGGTTGCGGCATTCTCGGTCGGGCGCGCACGGCGCTGCTTTGACTATGCGCTGAACTATGCGGCCGAGCGCAAGCAGTTCGGCCAGCCCATCGGCAAGTTTCAGGGCGTTGGCTTCCAGATCGCCGACATGATCACGGAAATTGATGCCGCCGATTGGCTGACACTCGCCGCCGCATGGCGTCTGGATCAAAACCTTCCATCGAACCGCGAGATTGCCTCGGCCAAGCTCTATGCCTCGGAAACGCTGGCGCGGGTTACGGATGCCACACTGCAAATCTTCGGGGGGATGGGCTTGATGGACGATTTCCCGATCGAACGGTTCTGGCGCGATGCCCGGGTCGAACGCATCTGGGACGGCACCAGCGAAATCCAGCGCCACATCATCAGCCGCGATCTTCTTCGTCCCCTGGGCGCCTGACCATGAACAAAGACCTGACCCGGCTGCTGCGCCCGAAAACCATCGCCGTCATCGGTGGCGGCGCGTGGTGCCAGCAGGTTATTCTGCAATCCGAACGCATGGGCTATGCCGGCCAAATCTGGCCGGTGCATCCCAAAGCGTCGGAAATTGCAGGCCACAGGATTTTTGGCCACATCGAAGACCTGCCCGAAGCCCCGGATGCGGTTTTCATCGGTATCAACCGCCACGCCACCATCGAGGCCGTTCGTGTCCTGTCCAGTATGGGCGCAGGCGGGGCGGTGTGTTTTGCCTCGGGCTTTTCCGAGGCAGTTGCCGAAGATGACACCGGTGGGGACTTGCAGGATCAACTGATTGCCGCAGCCGGAGACATGCCCATTCTTGGCCCGAACTGCTATGGCTTCATCAACGCGCTGGACGGGGCGCTGTTGTGGCCGGACCAGCACGGGGCGACCCCGGTTGACAAGGGCGTGGCGATCCTGACGCAAAGCTCGAACATCTCGATCAACCTGACCATGCAGAAACGTGGGTTGCCGATCGCCTATATGATGGCCTGCGGAAACATGGCCCAGACCAGCCAGGCCGAAATCGCCTCGGCCTTGATCGACGATCCGCGCGTAACCGCGGTGGGTCTGCATATCGAAGGGTTCAAGGACATCCGGCAATGGGAGGCGCTGGCCGCCAAGGCCTATTCCAAAGGCATCCCGCTGGTCGCCCTCAAAGTGGGCGCATCGGAACAGGCGCAGGCGGCCACCATTTCGCATACCGCGTCTCTTGCGGGCAGCGATGCGGGCGCACAGGCCCTTTTGGACCGGCTGGGCATTCCGCGTCTGTCCGCGTTGCCCGACTTTCTTGAAACGCTGAAACTGTTGCACTGCTATGGACCGCTGCCGGGTGGCAGCATCGCTTCGATCAGTTGTTCAGGGGGTGAGGCCAGCCTGATCGCGGATATGGCCGTTGGTACGGGACTGCGTTTCCCGCAGTTGAGCGATGACAAAAGGGCGCGTCTGCGCGACGCGCTCGGCCCCATGGTCGCGCTGAACAACCCGCTGGATTATCACACTTATATCTGGCGCGACGAAGAGGCGATGGCACAGGCATGGTCGGGCATGACGGGTGAAGACATCGACCTGACGTTCTCGATCGTCGACTATCCGACGACGGATCCGACTGACTGGAGTTGCGCGACCCGCGCTGCGTTGAGAGTGCGTGCCGAAACCGGTGCTCGGTTTGCGATTGTTGCGACGCTGCCTGAACTTCTGCCTGAAGACGTCGCGCAGGACCTGATGGCCGGTGGTGTCGTTCCGTTCATGGGTCTGCGCGAGGCACTGGCGGCCACCTGCGCGGCTGGTCAGATCTCGTCCCCGTCCGCGCATCCTGTCTGGTTGCCTGGAACGGCTGAGGCGACCCAAACCCTGACCGAAGGCGAGTCGAAGCAGGCGCTGGCTGAATGTGGCCTGCATATCCCCCGAACCTGCACGGTTTCTGGGCCAGCGGCAGCCCTCGCAGCAGCGCAGGATATGGAAGCCCCCTTTGCCGTGAAAGGTGTTGGGCTTGCGCATAAATCCGAACACGCCGCTGTTCGGCTGGGCATTCAAACCAAAGACGTGGCCAGTGTGGCCGCTGACATCGGCACCGAAGATATCCTGATCGAAGAGATGATCACCGGAACCGTTGTTGAATTGCTGGTCGGTGTCGTCCGTGACCCGGCGCATGGGTTTGTCCTGACATTGGGGGCGGGGGGCGTGCTGACTGAAATCCTGCGCAATACGGCGTCGGTGCTGGTGCCAAGCGCGCCCGAGGACATCCGTGCCGCGCTTGGCAAACTGAAAATCGCCCCGCTTTTGGCAGGCTATCGCGGCCAACGGGCGGCTGATATGGATGCAATCATCGCCGCAGTCGACGCCGTTCAGGCCTATGTCATGCAAAATGCCGACACGCTTGGCGAGGTCGAGATTAACCCGCTCCTGTGCACGCCGGACAAGGCCGTTGCCGTGGATGCACTGATAAGAAAGGCCTGAGATATGGACCCGATCAAAACCCGCCGCGACGGAGCGATCCTTGAGGTGACGCTGGACCGGCCCAAGGCCAACGCCATCGATCTTGTCACCAGCCGCAGGATGGGTGAGGTGTTCGCTGCGTTTCGCGACGATCCAGAGCTGCGCGTGGCCATTCTGACGGGCGGCGGAGAGAAGTTTTTTTGTCCGGGCTGGGACCTGAAAGCAGCGGCCGACGGGGATGCGGTAGACGGGGACTATGGCGTCGGAGGGTTCGGCGGCCTGCAAGAGCTGCGCGACCTGAACAAACCCGTGATCGCGGCCGTCAACGGCATCGCCTGTGGCGGCGGGCTGGAGCTGGCCTTGTCAGCCGACATGATTCTTGCCGCCGATCACGCCACATTCGCCCTGCCGGAAATCCGCTCGGGGACTGTCGCGGATGCGGCCAGCGTCAAACTGCCCAAGCGCATCCCTTACCACATCGCGATGGAGTTGCTGCTTACCGGCCGTTGGTTCGACGCAGAGGAAGCCAATCGCTGGGGTCTGGTGAACGAGATCGTCGCCGCGGATCAACTGATGGACCGCGCCTGGGAACTGGCCCGGCTGTTGGCCTCGGGACCGCCCCTGGTTTATGCCGCTATCAAGGAAATCGTACGCGATGCCGAAGATGCCAAGTTTCAGGATGCCATGAATCGCATCACCAAGCGCCAGCTCAGAACCGTGGACGTTCTCTATGCCAGCGAAGATCAACTGGAAGGCGCGCGCGCTTTCGCCGAGAAAAGAGATCCGGTCTGGAAAGGGAAGTGAACTCTGATCGCAGAACGTGAATTTGCCATTTACTGATCCGCACAGCACGTGCACAGTTAGGCATGCCGTATTTCGAACGAAAACCATATGTTAGTGCATCTCGGGCGGTCAGCCCGATTGCTCCGCAGCCTGACAATCAACCGATTTCCGATATAGCGCGCCGCGTGCTCGACAGGGAACGGGGCCCGCAGCAGCATCTGGACGGTCCGTTCAGGTGCCGCAAAACCTGTCATCCGGGCGGCACCGCCACCATTCTGCTGTCCTTTGAAGCACCGGAAGGCGCGGCCCCTGTTCAGATGCAGTTCGAACCGGGGGATCTGACCAACCCGAACGGTGACATTCTGCCGGCCAACCGCATCAATGTGATCCCGCCACAAATCCAACTTGAACCGGGGGAAGCAACGGATGTTGCTGTTGCCGTCACTATACCCGATCTCACCGAACCCGGTGAATATCATGGCCGGATCGTCTGTACCGGAACGGACCAGACTTCGGTCGTGGTGGTGTTCGAGGTGGCGGGCGCTCAGACCTGACGGGTCACGAGATAGTCCATGAACTGTCCCAGAAACGCGCGCGGCGCGTCTTCTGTACCCGCGAACACCCGCGCGAACTCACTCCGGGCCGAGGCCAGCAGATCATTTGCCGCGTCTTGTGCATAGCGGATGCTGCCGTAATGGTTCATGCGCTCCAGCACCCAGGCGACATCTTGCGTCGACCGGGCATCGCGTGGGTTTGACAGCATCTCGGCCAACCGTGCCTGTTCGGGCTCTTCCGCCTTCAGGCCAAGCTGGCCCAGCATCAGCGTGCGTTTGCCTTCATAGATGTCCCCGCCGATTTCCTTGCCGTAACTGTCCTGAGAGCCGACGAGATTCAAGACGTCGTCCTGAATCTGAAACGCTGCACCCAGGAAAAAGCCAAAGGCATTGAAATCATCCAGATTAAGCGCACCGGACTCGACATCATGTGGCCGCGCAATCAGGGCCCCGATGCGCATCGGGTGAATGAAACTGTACCAACAGGTCTTTTTCAGACACATCCTCAGATAATCTGATGCATCGACGTTCAAACGATTGTCGCGAATCCAGCCAAGTTCCAACGCCTGACCTTCGATGGATTGCTGCAACAGATGGTCGAACTCATCCACCACGCGCATCCCGGTTTCCGGGCCCAACGGTCCCAGGTTCTGACGCAGCAGGCGCAGGGCCAGCGATTGCATCCCGTCGCCGGTATTGATCGCCAGGGGAACCCCAAGCCGCTTGTGCATACATTCGCGCCCGCGCCGGAAATCGCTTTGATCTTCGATGTCGTCATGGATCAGAAAGGCATTGTGCAGCAACTCAAGAACTGCGGCCGAGACCCTCGCATTCTCGCTGTTTCCACCGAAGGCTTCGCATGTCGCCAGTAACAGCGCAGGCCTCAGACCCTTGCCCGAGGTTTCGATGTAATCGCGCATCGGGCCATACAGATAGGCCTGAGGCTCACCCGTCGGCAACAGGCCCAACAGCGTTTCGCGCGCCTGATCCCCGTAGGAGGTCAGGGTTTTCAGAAAATCCTGTTTCGCCGCAGGATCCAAATGCGCGGTTCCGGGTTTCACAGGCTCAGCCCTTCTGGGTGATGATCACGCGACTTTTGTTTTCCCGCGCACCGGATCGTTCCGAACCGGCGCCAAAAGCAGAAAGCGGTGCATCCGAAACGGGCAAGGCCCTGGACAGGGCACCTGATTGACCGCTGTCCCGACCCAGATCATACGCGACATCTTCTGCCAACTCATCCCCCGGGATCGGCAGATCGGCAGTGGGCTCGTAATTCGCGATGAGGTCGAACAGCTCTTTCGGGGGGCAGATCATTCGAAGCGCTTCGGCAATGGCTGGCTCCTCGGTGATACCGCCAGGTTTTGAATATTCCGTTGCCGGTTCTCCTATGGCGGCAAGGGGGCCATCACCGCCACGATCAACTCCTGCCGTGTCCTGACCCATTTTCAGCGCGGCTTCGACCGCGACCGCGAACCGGTTGTCCCACGGAAGGCCAGCCTGATAGCGGGCGTAATCATAGGCCCGCAACGGTTTGAGGATGTCGGGCTCGTGCAGATCCCAAATCTGGCAGGGCTCTGCATCCGATCCACTGCGCTGGAGGATGGCGTTGACGGCACGGCGCGCGGCCTCGTTCGCCCCTTCCATCGTGGCAAGGTCGGTGAAAGTGCGCACGTAATCCGATGCCAGAAAGAAATTCGGGATCAATGTGGCCGCATCCGGGCGCAAGCGCCAGCTGTTGATACGGTTGACCAGCAAGGGTTCGACATTGCTTTGACGCTTGGGGTCGTTCGGGTCTTGAACGATATCGGGATCGAGGAACCAGTAATGCATATCCTCGTCCCGCAGAACGGTTTGGCCATCCACGTTGATGCCGCGCTTGACCTGTTCCCAAACCTCGCTTGCAATCTCTTCCCGGCTGCAATTTCGCGCTGTCTTCCCGTTCAGACCGGGTTTGTCCCATTCGGAAATGTCGATCGACAGCAGGCCTTTGGTCTTTCCTTCAGCCCAGTTGTCGAAATCAATCTGGTGCCAGAACTGTTTTTGCGACACAGCCGTCAAAGCCCATGGGCTGTCGATGAAAATGACGTGGCCATGGGTCAGTTCAACTTCCTTGGTCAGATAGAACTGAATGCCGTTCATCCATTGCACGTCATTGGCCAGCAAGGGCAACTTGGCAAGTGCGGGGTCAACCGCCATCATTTCCGGGGTCACAAGCGGTGCCATGCGTTCAATCGGCATGGCGCTGATGAACCAGTCCCCCGTGACCTGCTTTTCTTTACCATCCTGTTCGACTGTCGCGCCGATAATCCGCCCGTTCCGGCACTCGATTCCGGTGACTTTGGAGTCAAAATTGTACACGACCCCCTTGCTTGTCAGATAATCCAGCCACGGTTGAATCCAGACAAGATTGGTGGGCCCGTTCAGCAGCCTGTTGCAGTGTGGCTCGGGCGTGGCAATGCCCAGCTGAAGCTGAATAGCAATGTCCCCCACTGTCTTCGTGCTTGCCGTCGTGGCCTTGGCGGCCACCAGCGAACGGGTCAGGCCGATGGCAAGGAACTTCTGATAGGCTTCCGAACGGTCCTGCGCGCCGATGAAATCCCACCAACCGATCCGTTCGTATTCGTCGAACCGGCGTTCCTTGCAGGAACTCGCGATCCGCCACATGCAGGCGACAAAATGTTCGACATCCTCATACGCGATCTGGTCCCTCGGCGACAGCGCGAAGGCAATGGTCTTGAAGGCATCCGCAACATCCTTGAGCGTGCGGGGAAACCGTTCCGGGACAATGATGCCGGGCTTGTCGAACTGGCTGACCAGAACCTGAGTGGTCGGGACCAGATTGTCAAAGCATGTGCCCTTGTCGTAATACGGCGTGCGGGTCATCGTGTCGGTGATATGCCGATAAAAGTTCGGAAAGAACCTGAACCCATGTTCGCCGGGCAGCCAGGGGCGTTTCACGCCGGGCGGATAACTGGCCCCATCCATCTCGGCCCATTTCTCCAGTGCCTTGATGTGTTTTGCTTTTGAGCCATGATCCCCTTCACCCTTCATTACGGGGATGCTGCGGGCCTTGCCGCCGGGGATCAGCTGGCGTTCGTGGACTTCGACCTCGAACCCGCGTTCAATCAGTTCGTGCGCGGCGCTCATTCCGGCCACGCCGCCTCCAAGAATGACAACCTTGTCAGGCATCGGAAATTCCTTTCGCGGAATAGACGTCAAAGCGCAGGGTGATGTCTGACAGGCTGGCTTCGCCAATGCCAAAACCCTGCACCCGATTCATCCAGCTGAAATGCGGATTCGAGGTCAGGTAACGCGGCGCAAGCCGTACCGGAGCCGAAGCGGGCAGATTGCCCTTGGCCAAGGCCGCATATCCGTCCGGGCCGAAGTCACACACACCCGTATCTTCGAACAGGATCGGAGCTTTCCCGGTGGACGGTCTGATAAGCGCCTTTGCATGAAGCAGCCCCACGCCATCGGGCCGAACGCGCATCCAGTCTCCTCCGATCGGTTCGATCACCCCTTTCAGATGCGGGCCTTCGACGGTGCCACCTTCTTTGATGGCGAAATGCAGCCAGATCCCATCCGGTGTTTCTCCCGACGGGTGAAAGCTGCTTTCGAACGGCACCACAAATTTGGCAACATGTTCCAGTATCGGCGACGTCACTGCGGTTTTTGTCGGTTCCGGTGCGGCAGGTTGAACTGCTTTTTCCGGCCCGGGATCATATTCGCGCCCTCCCGACGTCAGCACCGGACGCCAGGACAGGGTTTTTTCCTGTGTCACGGACGGCAAAATGGCTGCGAATTGTTGAAACCCGGTTTGCGGGTCTCGCAACACGGGCCACCCGCGAATGGCACGCTCGGGGCCGCCTTCTTCCGAACAGATCAGACGTAGCGAGTCATGCGACGACACGGATGGACCTGCTTCCACCAGTACCCGACTGAGACCGTCTGCGTTGATCGCCTCGGACCAACGCAGGGTAACGCCCCGATCTGTAAACTCGCGCACGACCCGATCTCCGGTCAACAGGTTATCGTGCGGACGGCCTCAGCTTCTTTGATCCTGAGATGGAACTTCTGCTGCACGCGGAAGACGTGCTCGCCCTCGGCAGAGGTTTGCAGGTACTTCACGGCGATATCCGAAGGCACGACGATTTCAACCGGTGCACCCAGCAGGGACACAAGCACTGCCTTGTTCGCGGGCAGGGTGCTGGAACGCAGCAACGGCCCGTCCAGGAACGGAAGAATGCTGTCACGCGGCAGCACCATCGAATTCGGCAGCGGAGTCGTGACCGCACGGAACAGACCATTGCCCATCACACAGGCATAGGGGCCCAGATAGCCATGCGTTTCCAGCTTGCTGATGCCCTCGACGACGGCCTCGAAAACCTCGGTTCCGGTATAGTTCTTTTTGGTCGCGGAATTGGTTTTGCCTTCGCCTGCTTCAAGCAATCCCGGATATTTGCCACCGCCGCTGATCGTATAGATCTGCGGCAATGAGTCGGGCGCGCCGCCAGCGTGTTTGGGGGCCTGTCCGGTGCCGGGTTGACCGTTGAAAATGATGTCATCCTCTACCCGTGCCACAACGGCGGCCGCTCGGCGGAACATGATCTGAGCAGCCGTCAGTTCCGGATCAGCCACCTGTGCGCCTTTCAGGTACACGTTCACCGATACGGTGGTAAGGCGCAGCGTGTCATAATCGTTCACGTCAAGCCGCTGCTTGGATGCACCAGATGAGTTGTCGACCAGATCCAGCTTGTTCAGCGGAACGGACTGCGTGTCAGCGGGCAGCGGTCCGTACAGGGGCAGGAAACTGGCGGCCACCCGGGCGCGCAGTGCCTCGTCATGAACGGCCTTGTTCACGGCGCTCCACTGATCTTCGTTCCAATCCAATGCATCGGTCATTGTAAATCCCTCTCGGTGCTGCTGCCCAATTCGGCGGGGCAGTCAATCTTGTTCATTTTGCTTCTTTCAATCTGTCCAGCAGATCGCGGGCCCGCTGCTCCTGAACAACTCCACGGCAATCCCGGGCAAGCGAAAGCGCTTGTTCCGCCTCGCTGATTGCAGCGTCCAAGTCCCCTTTTGCGGCAAAAGCCTTTGCTCGCACACGGTGATATTCAGGTTTGTTCAACGTCTCGCCGCGTTCCCAGCCGGGAATGCAGACGGCTTCGAGCCGGTCCAAAGCCTGATCAACATCTCCGTGATCAATCATCAACTCAGACAGAACAATCTGATTCTGTGGAAAAGTAAAGTTTCCACCAGATTTGGAGATCAGGTTCATGCATGCCTCGATGCGTTCCGGAACGCCTGCAATATCGCCTTTCCCGGCCTGCGCGAGACCCATATAGATGTCCTGCATCGCGTGAAGGTAAAGAAACCCTTCCTCATCCGCGACTTTTCTGGCTTCTTTCATCGTCACATCAAGCCGGTCCCATTCCCCCGCATAGGGCAGGAACATGCTGCAAGCGCCCATGACGTAGACAAGGTTGGGTGCGTGGTTCAGCGGCCTGCTGACCTCGATGGCTTCCAGGCGCGCGGCCTCGGCTTTTTCGAGCTTTCCCTGCTGCCACAGCAGGCATCCCTGAATGGCCAGCAATGACGCGGCCGTGGAAGACTGGGTCATGGGCATCATGGCCATATCCAGCTCGGGCGTGATCAGGGCGAATGCGCGCTCCAGCTGTTGTTCGCATTCCGCAAATTCCCCGCGGAAGTAATGCGTAAAGCTCAGGGCCCGTGCCGCAAGCACATTTGCGACGGGGTCTTCGGTCATGCCGGCCATCATATCCAGCGCCTGTCCCATTTCCATCGCTCGGTTCATCTGACCGGCAACAAAGAAATGGGTCCAACGGCAGAAGGTTGCGGCGAAAAGCGTCTCGCCGTCGCCCAAAGTCTGGGCCAGTTCCATCGCCCGGGCGGCAGTTTCGCCGACCTGATCGGACGACCACCCGTAGATCGCCATATACGCCGGCAGAATATTCATCTGAACCCGAAGCTCGAAGCCATCGCGATCTGCGTTGGCCTTCATGGTTCCGATGTTGCGCAGGGCGGCCCGGAAAGCGGAAATCGCAGGCAGGTTCGCCAGCCGGGACAACGCCAGTTCACCTGCCGTGACCCAATTCGCAACGGCCTCATCCTTCAATCCGCCGAGATCGCAATGATGCGCGACGGTATCGGGGGCCGGGGTGCCGAATGCGTTGTGACCGTCCAGCAAGGCCCGGGCGATTTTCAGATGCACCTTCTGCCGGTCTTCCCGCAGCAACGAGTTATAGGCCGTATCCTGAACCAGCGCGTGGTTGAACGTGTATGTGGCCGACCCTGAATCGCTGGTGATCAGCACGACGCCAGCGGCCATAAGCTGCATGAGGGCGCTTTCCACATCCATGTCTTCATGCGCGACCGCGTGGATCATCTGAGCGGTGAAACTGCGCCCGATAACCGATCCGAGCTGAGCGACTGGCTTGGCATGTTCCATTCGGTCAAGACGCGACATCAGCGAGTCCTGAAGGGTGGCCGGGACGCTTAGTGTATCCAGAACCTCGGCATTGATCGGGGCATCCTGGGGCAGCTGGTCCAGAACCGCCTTTGTCATTTCTTCGATATACAGCGGCACGCCATCCGCCTTTTCGATGATCTGCCTGATCAGGATGACAGGCAAGCTGTACGGCTCGGCCACGCGCCGGACCAGTTCGGATGCCTCGGTGTTGCCAAGCGGAGACAGATCAATGCGCGCGGCTCGGCTCTCGAAATGTTCCGGAGGTTCGTATTCAGGTCGGTGCGACAGAACCACCAGTACCGGAAAGTTGCTCAAGGCGGATGCAAGCGCATCCAGTACATCCAACGTGGTTGCATCGGCCCAATGAACGTCTTCGACAACCAGCAACAACGTGCCGCGCCTGTCACACAGGCTGCCCAGACTGCGCAGCATCACGTCAAGGGATTTGCGCGCCTTCTTCAACGGGTCGGATTCTGTCGGGGCGCCGGCCTCGACACCTGCCAGATCCAGAAGAACGGGCAAGTCCGCGTCACTCAGCCGTGAGGCCGATTGCACGAAGTCCGAAATCGCAGCCCGGATGCTGTCATTTGATTTATCGCCAGAAACGCGCCTCAGTTCCCCTACGATCGGGTGCAGGGGAAGACTGGTCAGGTGCGGGATGCACTGCAATGTAAAGGGTTTGACCCCTATTGATTCAGACAGTGACTTGATCAGCCTCGACTTGCCGATTCCCGCAGCCCCCCTGACAAGCGCAAGCCGGCCCGAGCCTTTCTGCGCTTCGTTCCAAAGCCGGGTCAGGGTTGAAAGATCGTCATGCCGGGCGACAAGATCGACCGCAGATTGACCCACCCGTGCGTCGAAGCGGCTGGAGGACATGATTTCCGACACCACGCGATAGACTTTGCGCTGATTGTCAAAGCCTTTCAGCTCGTGGCTGCCACGTGGTTCGAATTCAAAGGCACCCTGAGTCAGCCTCCAGGTATCTGAAGAAATGATCACTTCACCCGGTTCGGCCAGCCCCTGAAGGCGGGATGCAAGATTCGCCGTTTCACCCACCAGAAAGTCCTGAGACCCCAGGCTTTTCGAGGAAACGACGCCCACGACTACCATACCGGTCGCAATGCCTGCGCGCAGGTCGAGCTTTTCTCCAAACTCGTTTTCAAGGTTCTGAACGGCCTCGATGGTCTCCAATACGGCTCGTACGGCCCGTTCGGCATCATCTTCCATGGCCTTGGGGTATCCGAAATACACCATGATGCCGTCGCCCTGCCGATAGGCCAGATGGCAGCCGTGCTGTTTCAGGGTGCCGATCGCCGTATCCAGATACAGGTTCATGATCTGCATCAGGTCTTCCGGATCATATCGCTGAGCCAGCCGGGTCGACCCCACAAGATCGCAGAAAACCAAAGTCAGCTGCCGCCGCTCGGCCTTGGACTGGACTTCGGGCCGCTTCGACGCTTCCTGCGATTTCAGCCTGGCCTGCGCCTTTCGAAAGCGCTTCCTTTCACCAACCGTCAACCCGAGATCACGCAGTTCCGGATCCGTCAATTCGTCCAGAATCTCGTCGTCTACGCCCTCTCTCTGAAACAGAGTGGCATAGTCATTCAGATCTGCCAGATGAAGGACTTTTGAAATACGTGGTGATGCCTCAAGGACTCGCGTCATTGTCTTGCGACTCCTTCCATAACTGTCCCCCTGTTTTCCCCTTAATACATATACATAATGTATATGTATAATCCAAAAGTAGAGAGGTATTCATGCTGAATCCATAGCAGGAACAGGCGGCACTGTTAACTTGTTACATTGATTGACCGGTTTACTTCAGAATTTCCACGTCGTCACGCGCATTTCCTTGGAAATCATAAGGTTCAAGTCTCAAGTTGACTTTGTTGGCAAGGTTTCAGGGCGGCCGAACGACCGGATAGGCAGGGCTGCGCCTGACGTCACGTCAAGGCTGACAGAGGTGCAAAAGTGCCGTGGCCGACATGAGATACCGGACAGAAAGGCAGACTCAACCCGAGCACCAGCAAGAAGCCGACGCCCGAACGTGCTTCGAATGGAAACATCTAAGCTCCAGGCGCATCCCGTGTTTTGCCCGGCCCGTTCTGCCCGTTCTGCCCGGGCATCCCGGCACCATGGAAAGCGGCTCAAAGATCTGAGACGAGGCAGGAAACATCCGGTATCTAGGGCGGATCCGGCCGTGGATGAAACCCTACTCCTCGGCCACGGCTTTCACATGGGCCGCAAAGGACGGGGCCAGCATCAGTGCTTTGCACCGCTCGAACCGGTTGGTGGCATAGGCCCAGAAATCTTCGGCGGGGTTTTCATCCGCATGCTGGATCAATCCCCACAGCGTCCACAGCAGGTCGCACATGGCTTTGTAGATCACCATGCGCCCGATCTGAGCCTCGCTCGGCGGGCCGTCGAAATAGGCCGTCAACATTTCTAGTTCCTGTTCGTCGTTCAGCCCGGCTTCGACCGACAGATCACCCAGATCCCAAAGGGCATCGTTCATGCCTGAATACTCGTAATCCACGATCCACATGCGCTGGCCGTCATCCAGAAAATTCTCGCACAGCGGGTCGCAATGACTCGGGACCAATGCTCCGGGTTTGTCCCGCAGCACCTCGCGGATCGGGGCCGCCTCGGCCACGACGTCCGCGTAACCCTCTGGCAGGGTCGCGTTTTTGTCCGCAAGCACCTTCATGTAGTCGTTGATCATCGAAAACAGCTCGAACCGAAACTTGAACGGCTCGGGGGCATCATGAAGCTGTCTCAGCGCCTTACCCGCTCGGGCGGCAGACCCGGGACGCGTCGCAAACATCTCGGGTGTCATCGTGACGATGTCGGGTACGCAATCACTGATCATCACGCCGGATGCCGCGTCTGCCCACAGAACTTCGGGGCCGACCCCGGTTTTCGCCGCCACCCGTGCGTTGTGGATTTCAACCGCGCGGTCGATATAGGCTTCGGTGCCTTCACCGGGGATGCGCACGATCACCGTCCTTGGCCCGCCTTCGACGCGATAGACCAGATTGGTCAACCCGCCCAGCCGCTGGGTGTGAATGTCCGCCTCGGCAAGGGTTTCGAACCCCGCCACGTTGCGAAGGGCCTGAATAATCTCATTTTTTGGTTCATTCTGCATCGCTCTCTCCCTCAGGCTTTCAAACGGCTGTTTGCCGGGTCGTAAAGCGGCCCGTCCACGCGGCGGATGGCGTGGCGTTCGCCGAACACCTCCACTTCGAAATCTGACCCACCAGCCAGTCCCGCAGGCAGATAACCGTAGAGGATGCTCTTGCCGACGGTAAACCCATAGCCACCGCTGCACGCAAGCGAGACTGTTTTGCCGCAATGCAGTATGGTCTCCCCTCCGGTGATCGGCAGCCGCACGTCGGTGATGAATGTACAGAGCCGCCGGTCGGGACCCTTCGCTTTCTGCGCCTCCAGCTCCGGTCGCCCGATGAAGTCCTGTTTGGATTTCAGATGTACCCGCGCGCCAAGGCCCGCTTCGATTGGCGAATAGTCGGGAGTGATGTCGGCGCTCCAATAAAGATAGCCTTTTTCCAGCCGCAAGGACTCGATCGTGCGGTAGCCGATGTCGCGGATGCCATGGCTCTGACCGGCTTGCCAAAGCAGGTCATAGACATGCAGGGCGAACTCGGTCGGAATATGCAGCTCCCATCCCAGCTCTCCGACATAGCCTATGCGGATCGCGCGGACCTTTGCCGTTCCCAAGGTGATCTCTCGGGCCGTTGCAAAGGGAAACGCAACGTTCGAGACGTCTTCTTCCGCAACGGCCTGCATCACATCTCGCGCTTTGGGGCCGCAGATGTTGATGACGGCGCGTGCCGACGTCATTTCGATCAGCTGCGCGCACCCGTCGCGGGGCAGGTGGCGTCGGATCCAGTCCGCGTCATGCACGCCGAATCCGGACCCGGTGACGATGTAAAAATGGTTCCGCCCCAATCGGGTGACGGTGATATCGGCTTCAACGCCGCCGCGATCATTGCACAATTGGGTGTAGATCACCGCGCCATCCGGCTTGTTCATGTTTGAAACGGCGAGGTTTTGAAGGGCCTCCAGCGCGCCGGGGCCGATCAGTTCGAACTTTGAAAAACTGGTTTGATCGATCAGAACGACCCCGTCGCGCGCGGCCTTGTGTTCCTGCTCGGCATAGGCTTTCCAACCCGGAGACAGGAAATCCAACTGATCCACCGGCTCTACACCGGCCGGAGCAAACCAGAGCGGCCGTTCCCAGCCATTCTTGGACCCGAATACGGCACCATGTTGTTTCAGCCGCTCATGCAGGGGCGACAGACGCAGGTTTCTGGCCGTTTCCGCCTCCTGCCCCGGATATCGCATCTTGTAATGATGCGCGTAATGCTCGACCGCGCGGGGATACATGAAGGCGCGCGTGGCGTGATGCGGACTGAACCGGCGCACGTCCAGAGGCCACAGATCAAGACTCGGGCGGCCATCGACAATCCACTCGGCGATCATCTCTCCTGCGCCACCACCTGCCGCGATGCCGTACAGAAATCCGGTCGCCAGCATCAGGTTTCGCAGCTCGGGCGCCCATCCCATGACAAAATCGCCATCCGCGGAGTAAGGGATGGGGCCGTTGATGACCTGCCGGAGTCCAACCGTGTTGACGACCGGCGTTACCTGACCTGCCAGTTCGGCAAGGGGGGCAA
Organism: Ruegeria sp. YTSA144; assembly: GCF_059610125.1. Lineage (NCBI taxonomy): Bacteria > Pseudomonadati > Pseudomonadota > Alphaproteobacteria > Rhodobacterales > Roseobacteraceae > Ruegeria > Ruegeria sp. YTSA144. The sequence goes on along the minus strand of NZ_JBXWNA010000004.1, from coordinate 295,645 downwards.
ACCGCTCCAGGTTGTCGGGCAACAACTGCCGGACAAACGCGCCCGGAATGCCCCTGTCGCCGAACGGCAGCGTGTTGTCCTCATACCCGCCGATCACAAGCCTCCCGCCTGCATCCGGTTTGTAATACACCAGCCGCTCGGGATCCCGCAGGGTTGGCAGGCGTTTTACAAGATCGGGGTCGGGCAGGGGTTCTGTTACGATGTATTGATGCTCGACGGCGCAGGCCGGGACAACGACCCCGAGTTTGGCGGCCAGTTCCCGGCTCCACATTCCGGCGGCCAGAACGACGGTGTCCGCTTCATAATCCCCTTCCGATGTCATCACTTTGGTGATGCGATCGTTGTGGATTTCAAAATCGGTGACCTCTACGGATTGGCGGATCCGGGCACCGTGCATCCGGGCGCCGGTCGCGATTGCCTGACACAGGCCTGCGGGATCGACATGACCGTCCGAGGGGATAAAGGCCGCGCCTTCCAATCCCTTCGCGTCGATATAGGGAAACAGTGCTTTGGCTTCTGCCGCCGAGATTATCTCCATCTCCAGATCAAAGCTGCGGGCCATTGTCGCCAGACGCTTGGCTTCCAGAAGCCGCTCTTTGGTTGCCGCCAGGCGCAGGCTTCCGACTTTCTTCCAGTCGAACTCCATCCCGGTTTCTTCGGCCAGACGATCATACAGCGCCACGGACCGTTTCAGCATCCGCGTCGTGTTGCGTGATGACCGCAACTGCCCGACAAGCCCCGCCGCATGCCAGGTGGCCCCCTCGGTCAGGGACGCCCTTTCCAAGAGAACAACATCCGTCTCACCGGACCGTGCGAGGTGATACGCGATGGAGCATCCGATGATGCCGCCGCCAATGATGAGATGTCTGACCGACTGCGTTGTCATGCGTTCACTCACTTCAGGTGATATGCTGTCATCAAAAATCTCAAAACAACAAAAAGCAACATAAATGTTTGAAAAGTGTTGAAGTAAGTCGCTTGAACAGCGTCATTCTTGCAAGTAACCTGATGAAATCAACAAATAACGCGGCGCTATATGTCGAAATACGAGCAAGAGATTCTCAGCACGGTAAACCTGCATGGGCGAATTTCGGTCATGGAACTGGCGCGCATTCTCCGGGTGTCGGACCAGACAGTAAGGCGAATCGTGAAGCCGATGGTCGCCAAAGGCAGCCTGTCCAAGGTGCATGGTGCATTGGTCAGCACTCAAAACGTGTTGGATCCACCGTTTCTGGCCCGCATGACAAAGAACCGCGCCGCCAAAGTCGCGATAGCCGATGCCGTTGCGGGGCGGATACCGGACGGTTCGGCCATCGCCATCGACACGGGTTCGACCTCGGGCTTCATTGCTCAGGCACTTCGCGCGCGCAAAAACCTCACGGTGGTGACAAATTCGGCCTTCATCGCCGCCACGTTATCGATGGAAGAGGGCAACAGGGTGTTCATGGCGGGTACACAGTTGCGCAACCACGACGGCGCCGCTTTCGACCGGGCCGCTTATGACGTCATCGCAGGGTTCTCGGCCGGAACGGCCATATTGTCGGCATCACTGGTGCATCCCAGCAAGGGCTTCATGGTCTATGATCAATGCGAAGCTGACATGGCCCGCGCGATGTCCGATATCGCTGACCAGACCTTCATGGCGGTTGATTCAACAAAATTCAACGAGGCCCAGACCAGCCCGGCATTGCGCCTGCCCGGGTTGACGGAAAAGGACGTGCTTTTCACCGATCGCACATTGCCCGCAGCCTTCCGGTCCTTGCCCGGAGACGCGGAATTGGTGATAGCGGGCGTGAAAACACAAGCAGACAGCAATTGACTTGGTGACGAAACTGCCCGGCCCGACGTAACAAGCCGGTTCCACCGAAACGGTGAAACCGGCTGTGTTTCAGGCCGTCGCGCCCTTGATGCGAATGGCAGTGCCCAGACTTCCTGCACAGATGCCGACCACAATAGCGATGATCAGTTCCAGTGGCTCTACATGCGCAAACTGGAAGCCTGCAAAAACCAGCGTTTCAAGTACGCCGACTGCGCCGCCCAATGCCGCGCCCAGCCACAGCTTGCGGGTCATCATGCCCAGCGCCAGACCGAGTATGCCGGGCAAGCTCAGGACGTTTCCACCGATGGTTCCAAGTAACTCTAACATCTCTGCCCCCACATCAATTCGAGCTGTTGTTCAGGAAATCGCGGATGTCGTCACCCGTGGCAGCAGCGTGCTCCTGCGCATCTTCCTCTTCCAGTGCGGCAGTCACCTTTTCGTATGTTTCCAGGTAGTTGGGTGGCAGGCTGTGGGCGATGCCCTGGTGGCAATCGATACAGGTCATGCCGCTGTCAATGGCGCGTTGGTGTTCCGACGCGGCGCGTGTTTCCTGAATGGTGAAGTCCATGTAGTCAAAGTTGTGACAGTTGCGGCACTCGCGGCTGTCAGACGCTTTCATCTTCTTCCACACGGCCGAGGCCATCGCCAGGCGATGTTCCTCGTACTTCTCGGGTGTGCTGATCGTGCCCGCCAGTTCATGATAGACGTCCTTCACGGCCATGATCTTGGCTTTGATCTTGTGGTTCCACTCATCCGGAACGTGGCAATCGGAACAGATCGCACGCACGCCCGAGTGGTTGTTGTAGTGGACCGTCTCGCGATACTCGCCCAGGTTCGTTTCCATCGTGTGACAGGACACACAGAACTCTTCGGTGTTGGTCAGTTCCAGCGTCCAGTGAAACCCACCCCAGAACAGGATACCGGCCAGAAAACCGGCGAGGATCAGAAAGCCCGAACTGAACATCACTGCCGGTGTCCAGATCGCGTTCCAGAGGCGACCAAGCAAGCCGCGTTTTTCAGGGGAGTCTGCCATGTCGGTGCTCCTTTCAGTCTTGCGTTGGATCAGTTGCCGGCGGAGGGCTGGAACACGTTGTCGACCAGCGGCGGTGCGTCCGCCTGCGGTACGTGGCACTGATTGCAGAAGTACCGGGTTCCGGCAATCTTATCCAGTTCGTTGCCATCGCGATCCAGGTAGTGGGTCATCGACAGGGTCGGTGCGTTGCGCTCGCCCGCCTTGGTCCAGTCATGACAGGACAGGCATTGGTTGGTCCGAACGTCGATCTGGTATTGTTCGACCGAATGGGGGATCAACGGTGGCTGCTGGCGATAATTGCGCTGCTGCCGCCCTTCGACGTTGCGGTGGATCTGATCCAGTGGCACCGGCTCGTCAACGCCGGCCCCGCGCAGGGATTCGACCTGTGCGGATTGCGCAAGGGCCCATCCGCTCAGCAACACTACGGGTAGAAGGGCAATTCCGCCTGTAACGATTGTTCTTTTCATCTTGGCACTCCCCTAGATAGGTCTGGCAGCGCGCGGCTCAGGCGCGGCAACTGGATCGGAAGGTTGAACGACATGGTCGTCGAACCGGTGAGTAAAGTTGAAGACGTCGACTGCGCAGACATCGATGCAGCGCCCGCAGTTTGTGCAGTCAGGTGACAGGATCAGGGGCGAGCTTCCCGGCTTGCCTTTCAGCGCGGGTGAGATCACCTGGTTTTCAGGACAGACCGCATAGCAATCCATACAGTCATCACAGGCCGTGCGATTGGCTGCACTGACCCGCAGCAGGCTTTTCGACCCGATCAGCCCGTAGAACGCGCCCACGGGGCACAGATGGCCGCACCAGCCATGGCGTGAGACGAATACGTCAAACACGAAGATGGCCGCGATCATGGCCCAGACAAAGCCCATGCCGAATACCAGCCCGCGATGCAGCATGGTGATCGGGTTGACCAGCTCCCACGCGATGACGCCACTCAGGCCCGAGACCAGCAGCACGGTTGCCAGAATCCACAGCCGGGTGCCGCGCTTGGGTTGCCAGCCTTTCGGCAGGTCCAATTTGCGATGCACCCAATTGGCCGCGTCCGTTACCGGATTTATCGGGCAAACCCAGGAACAATAGACACGCCCGCCAATCAGGGCATAGACCACCAGAACGATCAGCCCACCGATCAGCGCGGTCACCTCGGGCCAATGGCCCGCGACGAAGCTTTGCAACAAGATGAACGGATCGGTCAACGGCAACACGCCAAGCGTCAGTGACCCCGCCAAAGTGCCCTCGACAATCCAGATGCCGAACCATGGGCCCAGCAGAAACAGAACCAGAAAGAACAGCTGACTTGCACGACGCATCAGCAAAAAACGATGCGCCCCGATCCACCCTTTGCCTTCAACGGCCTCCTGACCTACGGGCATATGTGTGCGGGCACTCATTGTCCCACCCCCGGCAGATCATATTCCGGCGCAAACCCGCCGGGTGCGGCAAGATTGTCGGTTCCCGGCCCCGGCAAACGGTCGGGCAGATCGATGATCCCCTCGACGACCGGCGCACCTTTGGCGGCCTTTTCCTCCCACCCCTTACGGTAATGCTCTGCCGAGCTGCCGCGCGCCAGCCGGGCAGGCAGAACCTTGATGGCGGCCTCGGGCAGAACACAGCTTTTTTCGCACATGCCGCAACCCGTACAGTGGTCGGCATGGACGGTGGGTATGAATAACGCGTGATGACCCGACCGGGTATTGTGCGCCGTCTCCAAAGTGATCGCCTCGTCAATGACGGGGCAGACGCGGTAACAGACGTCGCAACGCAGACCGAGGAAATTCAGGCAGTTTTCCTGATCGACCAGTACGGCAGTCCCCATTTCGGCGTCGTCTATATTCTCCAGCCCGGGGTCAAGTGCCCCGGTCGGACATGCAGCGACACACGGAATGTCGTCGCACATTTCGCAGGGAACATCCCGGGCGGTGAAGAATGGTGTTCCCGTCGCCACCGCATCCGAGCCGAGCTCGGCCAGTTTCAGGGTATCGTACGGGCAGTCCCGCACGCATAGACCGCAACGGATGCAGGCTGACAGGAACTCTTTCTCCGGCAATGCGCCGGGCGGGCGCAAGGCATCGGCCGGCAGGGCGCGGGCGTCGCGGGCCAGATAGGCCAGCAACGATCCGGCGACCACGCAGCCGCCCGCCGCCCGCGCCGAGTCCTGAAGGAACCGGCGCCGCTGCGGCGAAAGGGGTTTATCGACAAGAGACATGGGAACGACCCCTACGATCCTTTCTGGTTACGCGCGCTCGACTTTACATGCGCACTTCTTGAAATCGGTCTCTTTCGACAGCGGGCAGGTCGCATCCAACGTCAACTTGTTGGTCAGCTGGCTTTCGTCGAACCAGGGCATGAAGACCAGACCGCGCGGCACCTTGTTCCGACCCCGGGTTTCGACACGGCTGGTGACCTCACCGCGACGGGTTGACAGAACAATCTCCTGGCCCCGGCGCAAGCCGCGATCCTTGGCGTCCTGCGGATGCATGTAGACCACAGCGGCGGGGTAGGCGCGGTGCAGTTCCGGCACCCGGCGTGTCATCGACCCTGAATGCCAGTGTTCCAGCACGCGACCGGTGCACAGCCACAGATCGAACTCTTCGTCCGGCTCTTCTGCCGCAGGTTCATAGGGCGCGAAGATGATCTTGGCCTTGCCATCCTTGTGGCCATAGAATTCCACGCCGGCACCCTCGGACACGTAGGGGTCGTAACCCTCGCGGAAACGATAGAGCGTTTCCTTGCCGTCCACGACCGGCCAGCGCAGACCGCGGGCCTGGTGATAGGTTTCGAAGGGTGCCAGATCGTGCGCATGGCCGCGCCCGAAGTTGGCGTATTCCTCGAACAGACCTTTCTGCACGTAAAAGCCGAAATGCTCGGATTCGTCATTGTCAAAGCCTTCGGCGGTTTCCGACAGCGGGAACTTGTCGACGCTGCCATTGGCAAACAGGACGTCATACATGGTCTTGCCGCGGTGCTCGGGCATGGTGGCCAGCAATTCTTCGCCCCAGACCTCTTCGACGGTGAAGCGCTTCGAGAACTCCATCACCTGCCACAGGTCCGATTTGGCCTCGCCCGGGGCCTTGACCTGTTGCCGCCAGAACTGGGTGCGGCGCTCGGCGTTGCCATAGGCGCCTTCCTTCTCGACCCACATGGCGGTGGGCAGGATCAGGTCGGCGGAAACCGCAGTGACCGTCGGGTAGGGGTCTGAAACAGTGATGAAGTTTTCCGGGTTGCGATAGCCCGGATAGCCTTCCTCGTTGATGTTCGGCGCAGCCTGCATGTTGTTGGTGCACTGAACCCAATAGGCGTTCAGATCGCCATCCTTCAGCTTGCGGTGTTGCAGCACGGCGTGGAAGCCGGGCTTGGCCGGAATGGTGCCCGCAGGCACATTCCAGGCGGTTTCGCAAATCTCGCGGTGCTTGTCATTCATGACCACCATGTCGGCGGGCAGGCGGTGCGCAAAGGTGCCAACCTCGCGCGCGGTACCGCAGGCCGACGGCTGACCAGTCAGCGAGAAGGGCGAGTTGCCGGGTTCCGAAATCTTGCCCACCAGCAGGTGCACGTTGTACATCAGCGAGTTCACCCAGGACCCGCGGGTATGCTGGTTGAAGCCCATGGTCCACAGGCTCATCACCTTGCGGTCGGGGTCGGCATATTGCTTGGCCAGACGCTCCAGCTTGTCAGCCGGAACACCGGACAGCTCCGAGGTGTATTCCAGCGTGTATTTCGAAACGGCCTCGGCATATTCCTCGAAGCTGATCGGCTCCAACTTGCCCGAGTTCGGGTTTTCAGCCTCTTGTTGCAGGGGGTTGTTCTCCCGCAGGCCGTAACCGATATCGGTGGCGGTTTTGGTGATGTTGACGTGGTTCTTGACGAACTCTTCGTTCACCGCACCATTCTGGATGATGTAATTGGCGATATAGTTCAGGATCGCCAGATCGGTTTGCGGTTTGAACACCATGCCATTGTCGGCCAGCTCGAACGAGCGGTGTTCGAAAGTCGACAGCACATGCACTTCGCAACCCGGTTTCGTCAGGCGGGTGTCGGTCAGGCGCGACCACAGGATCGGGTGCATCTCGGCCATGTTCGACCCCCACAGCACGAAGGTGTCGGCGTGCTCAAGGTCGTCATAGCACCCCATCGGCTCGTCAATGCCGAAGGTGCGCATGAAACCAACCACGGCCGAGGCCATGCAGTGACGCGCATTGGGATCAATGTTGTTCGACCGGAACCCGGCCTTCATCATCTTGGCGGCGGCATAGCCTTCCCAGACCGTCCACTGCCCCGAGCCGAACATGCCCACGCTGGTCGGGCCTTTCTTGGCAAGGGCCTCTTTCCATTTGGCGGCCATCACGTCGAAGGCTTCATCCCAGCTGACCGGCTCGAACTCGCCATTCTTGTCATACTGGCCGTTGGTCTTGCGCAGAAGCGGAGTGGTCAGGCGGTCTTTGCCGTACATGATCTTGGACAGGAAATAGCCCTTGATACAGTTCAGGCCCCGGTTCACCGGTGCGTCCGGGTCACCTTGCGTGGCGACCACGCGGCCGTCCTTGGTGCCCACCAGAACCGAACAGCCTGTGCCACAGAACCGGCAGGCAGCCTTGTCCCAGCGAATATCGGGTGCGCCGACCTGAGCGCTGGCCTGACCTGCGGCCATGGGAATGCCCGCAGCCGAGGCAGTGGCTGCCGCTGCGGACGCTTTCAGGAATGTACGACGGGATTCAGAGATGGTCATTGCATGGGCCTCCTGCTGGACGGTTGGCTTGGAGCATCAGGACGCGGAGCCGTCTCCGCGAGATCTTCGAAATGGTGATAAGTCAGTGACAGTGAGATCACTCCGGGGATCTGGTGCAGATCCATGATGGTGTCCGAGGCCAGCCGGTCGGCCGTATCCTCGACAACAACTACAAAACGGCCGTCCTCGGCTTCGGCATGAAGCTCGACGCCCTGGGTTCCGGCCATCGCCGCGCGTGCGGCATCGGTGTAATCGGGGGCGATGTGGACCAGGCAGCCACAGATGTTCATTGGTTCACCTCCGGGTGTTGTAGGGTGGGGCGGTGCATCACGATCGCCCCGGCGGGGCAGGCGGAGGAACAGCTTCCGCAGCCGATGCAGGTTTCTGTTTCAAGCGCCGGTTCCGCGCGTCCGCCCAGTTGCAGGCGAAAGCGGATGGCATCCTGTTCGCAATTGTCCTGACACAGACGGCAGCTTACGCCGTTCGTCGACAGACAGCTTGCGTCGTCGATCTGCGCGCGCCATGGCCATTCGGCAACGCGTTCGGGCAGCAACGCCGGTGTCGGGCAAATGTCAGCGCAGTCACCACACAAGGTGCAACCGCCTGCGGACAGGTCCAGAACGGGGAAACCGCTGTCGTCGAATGTGATGATGTCTTCAGGGCAAGCCGCGGCGCAATCTTCGCAACGCGTGCACAAATCGCCGAAACCAGTTGCGACTGCCCCCGGCGGACGGATCGCATCTGGGTCCTCCCGCAGGACACGCGCGCTCAGAAAAGCGCGTCTGCTTGTCAACTGGCTCATGGCTGGCGACTCGTATTTGGATAGATAGGTTCGCGTCTTTACTTCCTAGCTGCCTTCAGCAGCGCACGAATTGACCTATATCATACTTTTCGCGAATTTTTTTTGATCGGGCTGAGATTTCTACCTGTTCGTCATACGTTCAACTCGATACGGGCGTCGGGGAAACGTACTACGATCTCACTCGCTTTGTCGGCGGATGCCGCGCAAAGTGCAGTGGACAGCCCATCCGCGAGTGCCGCTTTCGGGGCAGAAACCGAAACGGTCCTGTCGTGGCTTGAGGGCCCATCCAGGGTAATGATGTGCCCGACTCCCGGGCTGAGCTGAGTCGCCAGCGTTGAAGATGTCGCCACTGCCCGATCGCTCAATTCAATCCGCTTCAGAACCGTTTGGTCCGGCGCCGCCAATCCAACTTTCCAGGGCGCACCGTCGCCACGCGCGCCCAGGGCGGCTATTTCCCCCATATCAACCATAACATCACGCAGACCATGGCCACGCAGCAGTGCGGCGATCCGATCAGTGATCGCGCCCTGCGCAATACCGTTCAACGTCAGCGCGGATTTTCCGGGCGCAGGCAGACGAATGGCCGAGACGTCGAAAGATACCTGTTCCCAGCCTATTACCTGTTGAACTTCAACCAGATCGTCAGCACGCGCGCCCGTAGCCAATGCATACCAAAGGGGCTGAATGCTCGGATCAAAGGCGCCATCCGATGCCTGATGCAGCGCGGTGCAGAGACTCAGCACGTTCAACAATTCAGGAGCAGGCGCCGTCAGAACACCGTCGCGATTCAACCGGCTGAGCTGCGATTGCGGGCGATACAGGCTGAAAATGTCTTCCAGCCGGGCAACCTCGGTCTCAACGGCGGCTATGATGGGTGCAGCTTCGACATCCGTCAGCCCGACCAAACGCAGGCTTGCAGCGGCACCCAGCGCGGTGCCGTGCCAACGCGCGTCAGAGGCTGCGGCCGGTGTGGCCGCAGCGCAGGCGGCTGAGATGATCAGAAATCGGCGGCGGGACAGGGCGGTCATACGGGGGTCTCCAATGACAGTTCAAGATCGACAGGGCCAAGCACTTCGGTATCCGGGATGTCCGGAAGGCCCAGTGCCGTCCCGCCGTAAATCTCAATGAATGCCTGAGCATCGGCAGGATCGGCAAATGGCACCACTTCGCGCGCACCCATGCCGCCCGCCACATTGGCGCCAACAACAAAGGTCGCGTCATCCGCGGCGATCCAGTTCGAGATACCCGGCTGCCGCCAGCTTGGCGCAATGCCCATGTCGCTGACATAGACGGCTGTGATGTCGGCATCACGCTCAGGGCTTTTGAGATATGCCACCATGTCGCGCACCTGCGCGAAGAACAGCGGTGCGGGATATCCCTTCAGATGGATCTGGCCCTTGGGGCCGCCGTGCTCGGCGATGTTCATCTGGCAGAAATAGCTCAGCGCGTCCGGGGTCAGATCCACCGGATCGGGGGCTTCGGCCAGGTCTTCCTTGCAGGCCGCCAACGCGATCAGGGCAACCAGAACGAGAGGTTTCATGGCTCGACCCTCCGGAATGCAAGCCGCGCGAGGGCAAAACCGATCACTGGCCAGATCAACAAAGATGCCGGCGCGGCCCACACAGGCAGGGCCTGCGCGGCCCCGGTCATGCCCGAAGCCATTGCGACTCCTTCGGTCGCGGCGATGTTCCACAGACGGAATGCGTCGGCCGGGTTGGCCACCATCACCCATGGAAAGACGGATTGGGTAAAGGTGCCGCCCTTGTCCATGACGACAGCCCCCAACAGGCCCAGATCATACAGGACAACAAAAACCAGCCAGAGCCCGGCCGACAGACCTGCCGCCGCCGTGGCCCCCTTAGCCAGGGCAGACAGCAGGTATCCCAGCGCCAGAAACACGGCGCCCAGAAGGATGGATGTGAGGATGAGACGGACCAACGCCATCAGGCTTTCCGGCCCGGCACCACCAAAGAAGGCCGCCACCGCGCCGGCGGTACCGAAACCGACCGTCATGGCGAAGGCCAGCGCTGCAAGGTGTGCGGTGAATTTGCCCAACAGGATTTCTCCGCGTCCCGCAGGGTAGGACAACAGCAGCGACAGGCTGCCCCGGTCCACGTCACCGGCGATGGCGTCGAACGAGATCATCAGCGCCAGAAGGGGCGCGAGGTAGACCGAAAGCGTGGTCATCGACGCAACCGAAACGGTCAGCATGTCAACGCCCAGCGTGCCGGTAGGCGCGCTGCCCGCAAAGGTCAGCGCCAATGCGAACAGCACCATGATAACCGTGGCGACCAGTAACCAGCGGTTGCGGCGCAGGATCAGCATTTCGGTACGGGTGATGGCGAGAAAGCGGGTCATTGCAATCCCTCCTGCGCGTAGTGACGATAGAGATCTTCAAGCTTGGGCGGGGTCATTTCCACATCCGCGACCGCGTCGCCCATTCCGGCGATGCGGCGCAGAGCCTCCATCTTGTCAGCGGGGGTGCAAAGCAGTTCCACCAACGCACCGTTGATCCGGTTGCCACCCAATTCAGCAGCCAAGGCATCGGCGTTGGCACTAGCGCGCACTTTCAGACGGATCGGCAGGCCTGCAAGGGCCGACAGATTGTTCAGCGTGTCATCAGCCACCATCCGGCCCTTGCGCATGATTGCGATCCGGTCGGTACGGGCCTCGACCTCGGTCAGCGCGTGGCTGGCGATCAGCACGGCGATGCCCTGCGCGGCCAACTCGTCGATGATGGCATAGAGGTCCTGGCGCGAGATCGGGTCCAATCCACTGGTAGGTTCGTCCAGCAAAGCCACTTTCGGTTGACCCAGCAGCACCTGTGCCAGACCCAGACGTTGTCGCATCCCTTTGGAATAGGTGCCGATCCGGCGATCCAGCGCATCGCTCAGACCTACGCGCTCCAGCAGGCCAGCTACATCCGCCCTGGCACCGGACAATTTCGCAAACAGGGTCAGTTGCTCGCGCCCGGTCAATGCGGGATGAAACGAGACCGCCTCGGGCAGATACGCCGTTTCCCGCCGCGCCTGGGCGCTGCCGGGGGTGGCGTCTCCGATCCGAATTGCTCCGCCTTGGATCGGCGTCAGGCCAAGGATGGATTTGATCAGGGTCGACTTGCCTGCGCCGTTATGGCCCAGCAGCGCAACGCGCTGACCGGGGGCAAGAGACAGGGTGATATCGTCAAGAACGCGGGTTTTGCCCCGGTCCTTGCTGACATGGTCAATAGTCAGGGCCTTATCCGTCATGAGGCACCTTTTTCATAGCTGGGGGTTCAGGGGGTTGCATCAATGGATTGCTGTCCATCACGCCACCGGGCAACAGTGCCGGAAAGGCGGATTGCGACCAGCGCACCAGCTGCACGGCAGGAGAGCCGAGCAGCAGTTTGGCTGCGGGTTGGGTCCACAGCACATGGTCCATACTGTCATTAGGGCGATAGGGGGCATCGGCGATGCCGTTGCCATCCACATCATAGGCGGCAAAATCGGACCAGTAGTTGCCGCGCCCGTCTTCCGACCACTCGACCCATTTGGTCGAGACGTATTTCACCTGTGTCCGGTTCCCGATGAAGGAATTGCCAACGATGCGGTTGCGTTCGCTGCCGGCGGTGAAATGGATTCCGATGCCGCAGCCCTGGAACCAGTTGTCGGTGAATTCGTTCTTGTTGGAGTTATAAAGGAAGGTGCACTTTTCCTTGGCGCCGATCACCACGTTTCCGGTGATCTCACTCTTGTTGGCGTAGTTCAGCATCACGCCATGTTCACGGTCACCGATCGAGACGTTGTCTGCGACCTTCACATTGGTCGTGAACATGACCGCATAGCCCAGATCGTTGCCGATCGAGACATTGTCGCTGACCACTGAATTGTCGGCATACATGTAGTGCACCGCGAACCGAAGGTCGCGGAACAGGTTGCCTGTAAAGGTGTTCTTCTTGGACGAGTTCACGAAGATCCCGTCGCGTCCATAGCGGATGTCATTGCCCTCGACCACCGCGCCCGGCGCATTCCAGACATAGACTCCATTGCCGCGGTCATTCATCCGCTGGTCCAACCGTCCTTCAATACGGTTGCCGCGCACGATGCTGTCCTTGGCACCGTGAATGTCGATGCCGTAAAGATTGCCCAGCAGCACATTGTCTTCGACCACCGGCGCGCGGGCCGTCTTGGTCAGTTGGATTCCGCTGTCGATCCCGTCATGACTTGAGCCCGAGCCGATCACAGTCAGACCGCGCACGGTCACGCCCGGCCCGGTCACGGTGATGACGCTGCCGGTGCCTTGCCCGTCAATGGTGGCCTGGCCCTGCCCGTCGATGGTGACGGGCCGGTCCAGAACCAGATGCTCGGCATAGACGCCGGCGCTCAGGCGGAGGGTGTCTCCATCCGCCGCCTGCGCCAGTATTTCATTGATGGCCCCCGCCCGGTTGGGCACATCCCAATCCGCCGCCCAAAGGGGCGAGCCGAGCAGGAGCGGTATGAGCAGGGACCAGCGCATGGGTCAGGCTCCTTGCGGTTCGACCAGCATCCGGCCGCGCATTTCCATGTGCAGCGCATGGCAGAACCACTGGCAATAGAACCAGTGCACGCCCGGACGGTCGGCGGTAAAGGTGACCGAGGCGGTGGCCTGTGGCGCCACTTCCATCGCGATACCGTAATTGCCCAGGCAGAAGCCGTGGGTCACGTCGTCCACGTCATCCAGGTTGGTGACGTAGATCGTGACCTCGTCGCCCTGTTTGACGGTGAACTTCTCAAGGCTGAAGGTCGGCGCCTGCGAGGTCATGTAGACCCGCACCTTGTTGCCGTCCCGGATCGGTTCTTCCGCACCTTCTTCCAGATCGATGCCATCGGCCTCGGCCTGTTTGCGGGCGTCTTCCCAGGTAACATCGTTGCGATCCCAGACGTTGACCGGGTTTACGATGTCGCTGCGAACGATGATCGAATCGTGCGGTTCGGCAAAGGTCGGGCCGTCATGCACCACTTTCATCTCATCCGACGAAATGTCGATCAGCTGTTCGTTCTCGGGTTTCAGAGGACCAACGTTCAGGAAGCGGTCTTTCGAGAACTTGTTCATCGAAATCAGCCACTTGCCATCGGCTTCCTTGGTTTCACCCATGGAGGTGGAGTTGTGACCCGGCTGATAATGCACGTCGACCTTCGAGATGATCGGGTCCACGTCCTCGCCATTGTAGGCGCGGATGGCCTTGTCGATGTTCCACTTCACGATCTGGCTGTCCAGGAACAGCGTGGTGAACGCGTTGCCCTGACCGTCATAGGCGGTGTGAAGCGGGCCAAGACCCAGCTGCGGCTCACCCACGATGCAGGACCGCGGGTCGGCATCGCTTTCGAACAGCGCGTCCAGCTTGGTGACGTCCATCACCGACACGGTCGGCGACAGCTTGCCGTTGATGCAGACGTGCTTGCCGTCGGGCGCGGTGTTGATGCCGTGCGGAGAGTTCGGGATCGGGATGTAACGGGTGTATTTCTTGTTCTGACCCTTGCGCCCGTCCAGAACCTTGACGCCTTTCAGCTCCTGATAATCGCCGGCTTCGATGCCTTTTTCGATCTCGGCAAGGTTGAAGACAACGACGTGGTCCAGCTCGTTCTCGGTCATCTCGGCCAGGTTCATGCCCATTTCCGAGTTGTACGAGGTCGAGAAGGCGTATTTGCCCTGATAGTCGCAGTCGGTGTTGTCGAGGTTGCCCGACACGATCACCTGCCACGCCACTTCCATGGTGTCGCCGTCCAGCGCGGTGAAGATGTTCACGTATTGCGACGGATCATCCAGCACGCTGCCATCGTTGACCAGCGGTGTTTCATCTTCACCATTGGCAAAGACATAGCCGGTGCGCGGGAATTTCTGCGGACGCAGACCGTGGATCGCCTTGGCGTTCGGGATCTCGGTGATCTTGTCGCATTTCATCACGTCACAGCGCACACGGGCGACGCGGGTATTGGCCTTGTCGTTCATGAACAGATAGCGACCGTCATAGGTGCCGTCGGTGAAGGACATATGCGGGTGGTGAAGGTCGCCGTTGTCATAGGTCTTCATGCCGCGCTTGGCGAGAAACTCCTTGGTTTCAGGCAGCAACCCTTCGGTCATGATCTTGAGTGACTCGTTGGTCTGACCCCAGCCCGTAGCCGAGCAGCGGTTGAACACCGGCACCCGCATCAGTTCGCGCATGGACGGGAAGCCCAGGATGCGCAGCTCGCCGGTCTGACCCGAAGACCAGAAGCCGTAATACTCGTCTAGCTCGCCGGGTTCGAGATTGGCATTGGCCGCGGCGCTCGCCTGTTTCGCGGTCATCAGGGTCGAGCCCAGACCGGTCCCGGCCAGCACGGCGCCGGTTGCAGTTGCACCCAGCATCCCGCGGCGTGTGACGGTTAGCTTGTTGTCATGTTCCGACATGTTCGTTCCTCCTTTTAGGAAACGGATTGCGGTTTGGCGTTCGGATGGTTCGCCGGTGGTTGTCCGAGTGGGGTCTTCATCTGGACCGACCCTGTCTTGGCCCGCCGTTTCAGTTGGCGGATAACGACGGGACATTTGTCCTCGGACTGGTAGAGCACCTGACAATGCAGGCAGGTGACGCACTCGTTCGGATTGATCTCACCGGTGGGGTGGATCGCCTGAACGGGGCATTCGTTGGCGCAGGTCTGACAGGGGGAGCCGCAATCCTTGTAGCGGCGCAGCCAGTCGAACATGCGGATACGGGCAGGGATCGCCAGTGCTCCACCCAGCGGGCAGAGATAGCGGCAGTAGAACCGTTCGATGAACAGCCCGATTCCCAGCAGGGCCAGCGCAAAGACCACAAAGGGCCAGTCGCGCATGAATTTCAGAATGATCGCCGTTTTGAACGGCTCGACCTCGGCGTATTTCTCGGCCAACGGGATCGAGACAAAGCTGAGGCCGAAGAGACCGAGGAAGATCATGTATTTTGCAGGCCACAGGCGCTCGTTCAGTCCCCAGGGCAGCGTCCATTGCGGTACTTTCAGCGCGCGGGCGATCTTGTTGGTCAACTCCTGCAACGCGCCAAACGGGCACAACCAGCCGCAATAGGCGCCTCGCCCCCAGAACAGCAGCGCGGCAGCGACAGCGAACCACTGGATAAAGACCAGCGGGTCCAGCAGGAATGCATCCCACGAGAACCCTGTGCGCAAGCTGCCCGCCAGCGCCATCAGGTTCACCACGCTCAGCTGCGCGTTGGCGTACCAGCCGATGAAGAACAGGGTCATGGTCAGATAGCCGATGCGGAACCAGTAGAAGACCCGCGCATTCATCGTCGCGTGGAATTGGAAGAAGAACGTCGCGGTCAGGACCAGCAGCATGACGCCGAGAATGGCGATTTCGACGGTGCGATCCTTCCAGATGCGTTGCCACAGGGCGGCCTTGGCGGCGGCTTCGCCGGTTGCATCCTCGACAACTGTTGGGGCTGCAACGGGCAGCAGGTAATGGTCGGGCAGTTTGTAGCCCAGATCGAATGTCAGAAAGGTTTTCTCAACGGCACCCACGGCACGCTGTACCAGCAGTTGCAGGCGGAACGGCTCGGTCGGGTCAAACTCGGCATCGGCGGGAATCTTGAAGATGTCCAACTCGGTGAAACTGGGCGCATCCGGGGCTGCAACCTTGCCAAGGCGTACTTGCTGTTTGTCGAAGAACCGGACCGAGTTGTCGCCCTGGATCAACTGGATCCGATCGAAAATCCCGCCGCGCACATAGCCTGATCCCTTGAAGCTGTAGGATCCGCGACCCAGCACCAGAATGGCCTGTTCGCCCTCGTCCAACCAGTTCACAAGGTTCCGGTATTCGGCGTCGCCCAGCAGTGACTTGCCGATCGACGGAACCGAGACAAGCGCCATATGCATGTCGATGAAGGTGTCATCCGGTTCGCCCGGCTCGGGGCGCTTGATCGCGCGCTGGTCGCCGGTGGCCTCGAAGGCGGCGTTGACTTGCCCGACATCCAGCGTCAACCGTCGGATCGAGCCGTCACCTGACAGGGTCGACCAGTCATAGACCGCATTCTGCGCCATATCAACTTCGCGCTTTGGCCCGTCGGCCTGCAACGGCGACAAGCCGCCCAGACCCAATGCACGCGCCACTTTGATGCCGCCACGCACAAGGCTGTCGTCGATCACCATGATCGTGACGGTCGCGCCCGAGATGATGTCGAGGTCGTGCCCCTCACCCCCGGTTTCAGCTTCAACCTTCAGGTCAAGGCCGGCATAGCCTTCGGTCAATTCAACCATGCGGGAATTGGGGATGCCGATCAGCACGATGGGTTCCGAGTGCTTGACCAGTTGCACTCCGGTCAACACGGCATCGTTATCGATGGCGGCAACGACATGGATCGGCTTGCCGGAATAACCGGTCGTACCAACAAAGTCCGAGGTCAGGAATGCCCAGGCAACGGTCTCGCCGCCCTTCAGGACGGGGGCGACCTTGACGTCATCGCGTACCGGGCCAAAGGCATCGGCACCGGGGGCCAGATCGGCAGGTTCGATGTCGGGCAGGAAGCTGGCCAGGCTGTCGGCATGGGCGCTGATCGCCATCAGGCAGGACAGGGTAAAAGCCAGTAGGAAATGGATTGCGCGACTTACGACCACGGCGCACCTCCGTTTACTTGAGTGAACGCCACGGACGCGCGCAGGGCGCGTTCAGATTTTTCTTGGGTCGCAACCGGGGGCCCTCGGGTTTCGGGCCACAGTCGCCTTGAGTTGTACAAAATGCACAGATCCCCGATTGCAGCGGGTACAATCTGTACATTTCCGGATTGCGTCAGCAGCGGCAGGTCTGGCAGCGGGGCTGCCACTGTCACCGCGCACAGCGCGCAATCGGCGCATTTCGGGCAAGGTGCGGTCGGGTCATCAGTGCCTTCCTCAAGGTCCACTTCAACCCAGACCGCCCCTGCCTCCGAGCAGATCTCGATCCACATGCTTCCCCCGGGACTCGCCAGCACCGGGCCAAGCATCTGCAAAAGCAACAGGAAAATACCCACCAAACCGCACACCGCGCGGGACACGCGATCAAACAGGCTATGCGGGGGGCGGACGGTGGGCATTGAGAATCCAGCTCGGCGTTCTTTTCTGAACCGTAGGGGATTCTTCCAGGCGAAGACTTGACTTAGGTCAGGTGCCTGAAAATTTGAATCTACCCGTCGGCCTCGTCCATCAATCCGCGCAGCCACCGACCGGCCAGCCATGCCGCAGGAATGCCCAGCGGAATCGACCAGAGGAGAGCCGGCACCGGTTCGATTGCACCGAACCCGACGCTGTGCAGGATAAGCCCGAGCAAAAACAGGTTGATGGCCACGGTCAACGCCGTGGCCGGATACAGCAGAATGGCCAGTTTCCAAACCGGCCATTTTCCCTCAGTGGCTGGTTCCTTCCGAGAAGGTGATCTTGTTCCAGACATTGTATTTCCCCGAAGGTTTGCGCATCGGCAGGCGGCGGATTTCTTCCAACGTCTGCGCGTCATAAACGATCACCGAGCCGTCATCTTCCCAGATCGAAACCAGCGCGTGGCTGCCATCCCTGGTGAACTCGACATGGGCCACGGTTTTTCCGGGAGCGGGGCGCAGGGTCTTTACGATTTCAAGGCTTTGCTTGTCGATGACATGCATTGCGTCCTTGTTTGGGCCAAAGAAAACATCGGCCCAGACATAAGGCGAGTTCTCATGGCTGCGCATGAAGAACCCGGGGCCCTCGGTCTTGATCCGTTTGACGGTTTCCCAGCTTTCCATGTCGATCACCGACACGGCGCCGTCTGTCAGGTGCGGCGTGGCCATCACGGTCGTATCGCCGTGTTTCCATGTGATGCCCGAGCCCAGATGCGGCATTCCGGGCAAATCCAGATCGGCCACCTTGTGCCCGATCACCAGATCAATCACTTGTCCGCCCTTGCCATCGCGGGACGCTCCCATGACATATTCATAACTCTGGTCGAAAAAGAAATCGTCCAGATAGTCAGGCGTGGTGATCTTGCGCACCGGGAAGGGGTCGGGGTTCTTGAACTGACCTTCGATGCGGAAATCATGACCAAGCCCGGATTGCGGGGGATTTGCGCCGTAGAACACTTCCCAAATCTCGGGCACATCCTTCAGCGCCAGAACAAAGCTTTCTCGCGGAGGGGCCTGATAGACAGCCGAAACGCGGCTGGGCACGCCCTTCTTGCTTTTGACCTCGATGACCTTTGCGACTGAAAGGTCTTCGGTGGACAACACCGTCAGGCTGTTGGGCAGATAGTTGGCTACAGCCACCCATTTGCCATCGCCGGACATGGCGATGTTACGGCTGTTCAGGCCGGCACGCACACGGCCCACCTGCTTCAGGGCCCAAATGTCGTACTTCTGGACCCATCCGTCGCGGGACATGATGAAGACATACCGCCCATCCGGGCTGAATTTTGGACCGCCATGCACGGCGAAGGGGGTTTCGAACCGGTCCAGAACCTCGAACGTGTCGCCATCCAGAACGCTGACATGGTGATCTCCGGTTTCCACCACCAGCGTGATGTTCATCGGGTCGCTGTCCCAGACGGGCGCATCCACCGGCACATATTCCTCGTCCAGCGTCCGGCTGGCCAATATCTCGGCCTCGCCCCATTCGGGGTCGGATTCCAAAGGCGATTTCAACCAACCGGCCAGCTCTTCGATTCGCAGGGCATCCAGCTCGTGCGAGAAGGCCGGCATTTGTGTCGCCGCGCGCCCTTCCGCGATTACCGCGGCAACCCGGGGACCCCGCATGCGTTTGAGCGTTTCAGGGATCAACGCGGGGCCAACACCGCCCAGACGGTTCTCGCCATGACAGGATGCACAATGCTCCGCATAGTCCGAAGGCGCGTCGGCCCAGGCGACACCCGCGCCAAGGATCGAGCATAATGCCCCAATCTTCATCTTTTCGAAAATACTCCCGCCGGAGGTTCCCGCACGCTTCACAGGCGCAGCGGTTGAAAGCCTCGCACTTACGGTGTCAAAAGAACTGATGCGCCGGATCATGGCTTTTCCCCCGAAACGGTGTGACCTGAAGGCGTTCCCCTGCTTCATCCACACCGATTTCCTGGTTGGACAGGTAACAGGCCGGATCCTCGGCCCATGGATCACCGGTCAATTGCAAGGCGCGGATGCGGGTATTGCCGCCGCACACGTCCTTGAGTTCGCAGGCTCCGCAGCGCCCCTTCAGCGGGCGTGGGCGGGTGCGGAGCATGGCAAGCATCGGATCATCGCTGGTCCAGAGTTCGGAAAACGATTTGGTCTTTACGTTGCCCACCGTGTAATCGGACCAGTAAGTGTCTGGATGGACCCGGCCAAGGTTGTCGATATTGGCGACGCCCAAACCACTTGAGTTCCCGCCCCACGCGGCCAGGTGCGCGCGCACATGTGCCGCTTTTTCGGCGTCGAAATGCGTGCGAATCCAGTTCAGGAAATACCCGGCATCAGCGTCATTGTTCCCCGTCACGATATCCAGCGGACGACCGCCCGATGCGGCTTCCCAGGCGCGTTCCAGCAACAGATCCAGGCCTTTGCGCGTGCGCTGATGCGCGGCATCTTCGCCCCGGTTCTTGTCGCCGCGCCCCGCATAGACAAGATGCGACAGGTAGAACTTGTCGACACCTTCATCATCACAAAGGCTCAGCAAGTCAGGCAAGTGATGTTGCGTGCCTTCGGTCAGGCAGAACCGCAGACCAACCTTGATGCCGCGCTTTTTGCATTCTCGCACGCCGCGCAGGGCGTCTGCAAAAGCCCCTTCGACGCCACGGAACCAGTCATTCGTCGCTCCGATCCCGTCCAGCGAGATGCCGACGTAGTTGAAGCCCACATCCGCAATCATATCGGCGGTTTCGTCGTAAACCCGGGTCCCGTTGGTCGACAAGGCCAGCATTGGTACCAGATCACGGGCCCGTTTTGCGATGTCGAAGAAATCGAACCGGTCCAGCGGTTCCCCACCCGAGAGGATCAGGGCCGGGACGCGAAATTGGCCCAGATCCTCAAGGGTTACCATGGCTTGCTCATGGCTGAGCTCACCCGGGAACGCGACATCCGCCGAGACGGTGTAGCAATGGCGGCACTTCAGGTTACAGCGCCGCGTCAAATTCCAGATCACAACCGGCTTTACCGGGCCGGGGCGACGCTTGCGCACCGGAGTCGGTTTGACCAGTTGATGCATGTATTCGGTCAGGCGGAACATGTCTCAGGCTTTCTGTCTCAGGCGCAGCCCGGTCTTTTTCAGGATGCGCGTGGAATAGAGGATATCGCTGCCCCGGCAGGCCGATCCCAGAATAGCGGCGATCTGGCCGCGTTTCTCTTCGACCTCGTCGCGCGAGCTGCCATGAACCATGGCGAACAGGTTGTAGGGCCAGTCGGGCAGGGCACGGGGCCGTTCATAACAATGGGTGACGAAGGGCAGTGCCCCGATATGAGCGCCCAGTTCGGTGATCAGGTTATCCTGAACATCCCAGACGGTCATGCCGTTCGACGTCATGCCCAGCTTGTAATGATTGGGGGCTGCGGCGATCCGTCGGATCACCCCGCGCGCTTTCAGCACGGCCAGCCGGTCCAGCAGGGTGGCTTCGGTCAGGCCCAGATCGGCAGCGACCTGCGCATAGGGCGCGGACACCAGGGGCAATCCCCCCTGGAGCGACTCGATAATCTGTCTGTCTGTTGCGTCGATCATGCCGCCACCCGGAAGCCGATGAAAAATTCCTGAAGTTTGGGGAAACGGAGAACACTGATCCCCGTTTCCCGTTCGATGGCATCGGCGGCGGCCTCGATCCCCTCGGGTGTTTCGGTGGCCAGCACGAACCACATGTTCAGCCGGTGCGTGCGTTCATAATTATGGGCCACCTCGGGATGTGCATTGACTTTGGTCAGGACGGTTTCGAAATCTTCGGCTGGAACGGCCATTGCGCAAAGGCAGAAAGCCCCACCCATGGCCGCGGCGTCGAAAAATGGACCGAAGCGCGTAATGGTGCGGTCATCTTTCATACGGCTCAGACGCGTCAGCAATTCGGCCTCGGACAGGCCAAGCTCGGCGGCGACGGTTGCGTAAGGGTGCGAAGTAAGCGGCAGATCCTCTTGCATACGATTCAGGATCGCGCGATCCGTTTGGTCCAGCGTCATGCGGCAGCCTCCTTGGCCTGAATCAGCGCGCCGGTCTGCTTGAAACAGCGGGTTGAGAAGAGAACCTTGTGTCGCGCTCCGGCCAGTTCGGGCAATGCAATCGCGCCGGCCAGAACATCCAAAGCCTCATTGCGTGTGCGGGCGTGGATCATGGAATACAGGCGATATGGCCAGACATCGGGAACCGGATTGCGCTCGTAGCACAAAGTCACCCCCGGGAAGGCCGCCAAAGCGGGACCAGCGGTTTCAATCTGTTCTGCCGGCAGATCCCAGACCACCATCGCATTGGCCGACCAGCCAAGCGCACGGTGACGCACAATGACGCCGAGCCGCGAGATTATTCCGGCGGCATGCAGGGCTTCGACCCGCTCCATCAAGTCTGTCACATCCCGTTTCAGCGAACGAGCCAGCGCGGCATAGGGTTCTGAGACCAAAGATAGCCCGGAACTCAGAGACTGTAGCAGGCAACGATCGCCTTCGCGCATGACGGATGCATCGACCTTTCGCGCCGTGGGCACGTTTTTGGCCCCGCCAGTCATTCGAAAACCAAGATCCACGTTGAAGGGGCGCACCAGCCGCAGGTCCAGCACCTGCAATCCGGTGGATCGACTGATCCGCGCCAGGGTATCGTTGACATGCGCGCGGTCCGGCCCGGTCGCGACAAACCACAGGTTCCACGCGTCTTCGCGTTGATAATTGTGGTTCACCCCGGGTTCGGCATCGATCAGGGCGGCGACCTCCTCCAACCGATCTTCCGGAGCCGCCACGGCAGCCAAAGTGCTGGCCGTCACCGCGCCGGGTGTGATGGTTGCGCCAACCCGTGTAATGCGGCCTGTGGCGCGCATCCGGGACAGGCGATGAATGACTTCGGCTTCGTCCAGCCCGAGAGCGTTACCCAGTATCTGAAACGGTCTTTCGGTGATCGGGAAGTCGCGCTGAAACTCGTCCAGCAGACGGCGGTCGATCGGGTCCGTGATATGTCGCATCGGTTACAGCCCTGTTCTGTGGGCGCGAGCAGTGAAGAAAATGCCGGACGGGCTGTCCGCGTCGATCTCGCGCAGTTTTTCAAAACTATGCGTGTCGTAGACCATGACCTTGTTGGCATCGCGCACGCTGATCCAGACCTCATGTCCGCGCGGCGTGAACTCCATGTGCAACACGGCCGGGCCGGGTTTGAATTCGTGGATGATCTCCTTGCTGACGCTGTCGATCACCTGAATCGTATCGTTCAACGGGTGGGCGAAATTGACCCAGACCTGCCGCCCATCCGGACGCGCCATTGCAAAGACCGGTTGCCCGTGGGTTTTGGTCCGGCCCGTTTCGGACAGGGTATCGGCGTCGATCCACAGAACCTCGTGATGGCCGACAGCCGGCAAAACGAATTCGCGGCCCGTCAGCGCCCAGCCTTCCAGATGAGGCATCTTGTAGACCGGCATTTCTTCCTGCCCGCGCCCGTAATCGGGCAGAACCCGGATCGGTTCGGGTGTTTCGGCCCACAGATCCAGCGCGGTCAGGCCGTCCTCGCCAAACAGGCCGGTGATATAGGTACGGCCATTGGCAGTGATCAGCGCGTCATAGGGGTTCTTGCCCATGTCCGGGATCTTGGTGATCTCTGGTGCGCCCTTTGCGAAATCGGCAATCCAGGTTTCCCCAGTGTCCCACATCGTGAAAACGAACCGCCGACCCGGCGCATCGACCAGACCGATGGTTTTGCTGCCGGTCGGGATGTCAGCGACCATCTCAAGCGTGTCCGCATCGAATACGCGCACGCCACCGGGTTCATAGTTCGACACCGCCACAAGCTTGCCATCGTCCGAAATCGCCCCGCCAATGGCGTTGCCGGCCTGCACGACGCGGTTCACGATCTGGCGGGTCACGATGTCGATCTTGGTCAACCCTCCGTCGCGGCCAAACACATAGGCAAACCGTTCATCGGGTGAATAGACCAAGGACGCGTGCGACAGATCACCCAACCCCTCGATCCGGGCCAGAGCTGCACGGTCGGATTGATCCACCAGCAGAACCGAGCCCTTGGCGCGTTCGATGACCAGACCAAGGTCGCCTGTCGCGGTTGGTTCAGCCTGGGCGGTGGACATCATCAATGTGGCTGCAAGGCCAAGGATAAAGTGTTTCATTGTGACTCCTGTTCCAGCAGGTAACGGGCGATCCACTCGGCTTCTTCTTCACTGATCAGAGGCCGCCACGGGGGCATCGCGGTGTCAGGGATGCCGTCAAGGATGACGCTGGTCAAAACATCCGCGTCGTAGTGTTCAAGCGTCTCACTGCGCAGATCGGGACCAAGGCCGCCCTTCAGGGACAGTCCGTGACAGGAACCGCAATCCTGATGCACAAGTCTTTTCAGGGTATCGGGATCGATGACATCCGCCGCGAAGGCGGAGGTCGCGGCCAGAACCGCAATGGTCAGACAGGTTCGCGCCACCCATCCCGAACGCCCCGGCGACCTGTCGGTGTGTGTTGGGTCAATCCCTCGGTCTCGTCTTCCCAGCTTAGCCATGGGCCTGTTCCAGAAGCTCGGCCACAGGCCGTTCGGCATAAAGCGAAACCACCTTGCCAATGATAAACAGCGTCGGCGCCTTCAGGTCGGCTGCGCGCACATCCGTGGCCAGCTGGTCAAGCCGTGACACAAGACGACGCTCATCAGGTGTCGTGGCCTTGCCCACCGCCAGAACCGGCGTCGAGCCCGGCAGGTTTTCGGTCATCAACCCCATGGCGATCTGACCGATATTGGCAACGCCCATATAGACCACCAGCGTCGAGTCCGGGTCGGCAAGGCGTTTCCAGTCCAGATCCAGCACTTTGTCGGCCTGCCGATGCCCGGTGACATATTGAACCGAGGTTGCCAGCCCGCGATGGGTCAGCGGCACACCCGTCGAACAAGACGCCCCCTGGGCTGCCGTAATGCCCGGTGCGTATTCAACAGCAACACCGCGGGCCATCAGATAGGCAGCCTCTTCCGAGCCGCGACCAAAGATCATGGGGTCGCCACCCTTCAGCCGGGCAACCGTGTGACCAGCGCGGGCTTCTTCCAGCAGTATTTCGTTGATGCGGTCCTGCGGAACGGTGTGGCATTTGGGCGCTTTGCCGACAGGGATCAGCCGGGCGCCTTCCGCGTGCAAGTTCAGAATGTCGGCGGACACCAGCCGGTCATAAACCACGACATCCGCTTCTTGCAGCATCCGCAGTGCGCGCAGGGTCATCAGCTCGGGGTCGCCGGGGCCTGCGCCAATCAGAAAAACCTTACCGCTCATGTGCAAACTCGCTTGGTCTGAAAGTCTTCGAGGTCCGGTATCCCATGCAGATCGATTGCGTTTGCAAGACGTTGCTGGGTGAGCCGGGCGTGTCATGGGGGAAGATTGGCCCAATCGAAAACCAACCTCCTTGACATAAGTTAAGGAGCGCGGGATTTGCGCCCGCGCTCCTTCATCTTGCCTGTATTGTGCCTTGTTTCAGGGTTCGACGGTGATCATTCCGATCATGTTCTGTGTCTTCCAATGCGGGCCGCACAGATAGTCCTGTGGACCGGGCGTGAGAAAAGTCAGTTCAACGGATTCCTCGGGGAACAGGCGATCACTTTCAGGTTGGCTGCCATCCTTCAACAGAACGGAATGGCTGGTGCGTTTGTCGACATTCACCCACCGGACAGTTGTGCCTGCCTTTACGGTCAATTCGGCTGGGCAGAAATTGTATTTGTACATCAGCACCACTTCAGCGTCTTCGACGGCCGACGAAGGCTGACCGAACAACTCGACATAGCGCTCTTCGGCCTCGGCGCAGATTTCGGCGGTTTCGTCCGCCCAGGCGGGCGCGGCCAGAAGCAGCAGCGCGGGAAGAAGGCGTTGGGGTTTCATGGTCCATGTCTCCTTTCCAAAAGTGGCCGGGGCCGCTTGACCCGGCCCCGATCCGTTATTGTTTGACCACGTTGATGAGCGCGCTGTCATCATCCAGCGCCAGGCTGGTATTCAGCGTCACGTGGTGGAACCTTGCGGCAGCAAAATCGTCGTGGATGGCAAAGCCAACGGTATAGGTCTTGCCTGCCTCCAAAGGCACATCACCGGGCGCACCCGAATTCAGGGGGCGCGTAAACACCACGGTCCACATGCCACCGGACAGTTCGGCCGATGCGGCGATTTCACCATCATTGACCACGCGCTGCTCCAACAGATAGCCATTGGTGGCGCTTCCGTCGGCGTAGACACGCATCAGGTCAAGATAGGTGCCGTCGGCCAGATACTGCTCGATCTGTTCCTCGGCCTTCAGCTTGTCCCAGCCACCCAGGGCCTTGCCGCGGCGACCTTTGACCTCAACATCGGTGCGGCTTTCGCTGATGTATTTGGTAATGGTGTCCGTGGCATTGAGGCGACCGGCAACATCCGCATTTGCCGCGATCGCATCCGCTTCGGGCGCAAAAGGCATATAGGTGTTGTCGGCGTGGCACGAGGCCCAGCAGCCCACCTGATCGCCCAGCTCGATGCCAGTGCCGGTAATCATCATGGCAACCTTGATCTGGTTGTCCGGGTCCATCTTGCCGCCATCGACGAACGGGGCAGGGTTGTGACCCGCGTCCGGCCATTGCAGACGAATGTAGAGGTTTTCGTCGTCATGTGCCGCCTGAACGGTTGCGTCGATGACACCCCGTTTGCCCGGAATGGGAGTCGGTTCAAGATCGCCACCTGCAACGATCTTGTTGCCGATGGTGTCCAGTTCCTTGGCGTGGCAGGTGGTGCACTGATCCCCGCCTTTGGTCAGGGGGCGTGCGCCACCATGGAACTTGCCGTTCTGGACCCATTCGAAAGAGGCCTGACCGGGGTAGAACAGCTTCAGATCCGCCGCGGCCACTGCGTTCCAGTCAATGTTGGACGCAACGTCGCTTGCTCCGCCAGAGGGCGCTGCGGCCTCTTCACCGGAGGCTTTTGCGCGTTCTTCTTCCAAAGCAGCGTCAACAGCCGCTGCGATCTGGGCCTGAACGGCCTCTTGCTGAGCCTTCTTGGCGGCTTTTTCCGCTTCTGCTTCAGCGGCCTCTTTGGCTTCGATCTTTTCAAGGCTGGCCAGGTATTCCGGGGGTATCGGCCGGATGAAGTCCGGGTTCGGTGCTTCAAGCTTTTCCAGATACTCTTCGTCCGCCCTGTCGCGTGCATCCGAGTGTGCAATCCCCTTGTGGCAGTCGATACAGGTCTGTCCGACGGTCATCGCATTGAGGTGCTGCTGACGGGCGCGTGGTTTCTGGAATTCGGGCATCATCGATTCGAAATCGTGACAGTTGCGGCATTCGCGCGAATCGGTGGCCTTCATCCGCTCCCACTCGTTCATCGCCAGATGCACACGTTTGGCTTCGAACTTTTCGCGGGTGTTGATGGTGCCGACCAATTTGCCATAAAGCTCTTTGGACGCCTTGATCTTGCGGATCATCTTATGGGTCCAGTCTTTGGGCACGTGGCAGTCGGAACAGACAGCCCCCACGCCCGACCGGTTCACGTCGTGAATCGTGCCGGTATATTCTTCGTAGACAAAATCACGCATCTCGTGACACGAGATACAGAATTCCTTGGTATTCGTGGCTTCCATTGCGGTGTTGAACCCGCCCCAGAAGATGATGCCGGCGGCAAAGGCCGCGGCGATACCGGCCACAGGCATTCCCCATAGGAAATACCGGCGCCAGATCGGTTTTTTCTTATCCGGTTCGGAGGTCATATCCGGGCTCCGTTTTGGCTGTATTGTCTGGCCCTTGGTGGCAGGCCGGTGAGTTTGGCTGATGCCTCGAACAAGGAAAGGGCGGGCGAGGGGCCCGCCCTTTCCTGTGATGGTCTCACCCTCGTCAGGTGACGTGGTTCGACCGGTTGTAGACGTTGAACTTGCCGGTCGGGGCATAAAGCCCGTCGATGCGGCCGATCTCTTCCAGCGTCTTGGCGTCGAAGATCACGATCTGACCGTTGGGTTCTTTCGAGTCCGACAGGTTCCACTTGGAGACCCAGACCTCGGTGCCGTCGGCGTTGAATTCGAAGTGAACAGCAGCGCTGCCTTCGTCTTCGGTGATCTGGATCGTTTTCACGATCTCGCCGGTTTCTTTCGAAATGACCTGTACGGATTGCTGCACTTCCGGTTCCGGATGCTTGGTCTGGTCAGCCCAGATGTAATCCGAGTTCGGGTGGGTGCGGACGAACAGGCCGGGGCCGTCGGTTTCCACTTCGTAGCAGACTTTCCAGGCGTCATCCGGACGGTTTTCAGGATCGTTGCCCCAAACGGTCACGGTACCGACACCAAGGTGGGTCGTGCCGGCCACAGGGCCACAGTTCGGGTCGACCCAGTTGGCGCCCGGACCCGGGTGCGGCAGGGCGGCGGTGTCGATCATCGCCTCAAGCTTGTGGGTTTCGGTATCGACAACCACCATCTTGTTCGACGCGTTCGCGGCGATCTGGAAATAGCGGCCCGTCGGGTCAAAGAACCCGTCATGCAGGAACTTGGCGCTGTCGATCTTGTCGATCCGAAGGTTGTCCAGATCGGTGTAATCGACCTGCCATAGCTGTCCCAGCTCTTTCACGGCGACGATCCAGGTCGGTTCGTTCGGCGTGGTGTAGATGGCGGCCACGCGGCTTTCTTCGACATACTCGCCGTCCACGTTCACGCCGCGGGTCGATACGACCTTGAGCGGTTCCATGGTTTGCGCATCAACGATTGCAAAGTGCGGCGGCCAGTAGCCACCACCGATGACGTATTTGCCATCGCCGGACACGGCAACGTCGCGGGCGTCATAGGCGATCTTGACTTCGGATACCAACATCTTGTCCGGCGTCTGCCAGAGGTCGATTTTGGTCATCTTGCCGTCGCGGCCCATGGTGTACCAGAAGCGCCCGGGTTGTTCCGGCTCTTCCAGCGAGTGGTGCTCGGATGCTTTCAGAACGTGCACCGCATAGCCGGTCGGAATGTGGGTCAGGACCTCTTTGGTGTCACCGTCGATCACGGCCACCTTGCCTACGTCACGTTCGATGACGACAAAGAAGTTTTCCCAGTTGCGGCCGTGCAGCGGCTCGGTCGGATAGTCCTCTTCTTCGACGTAAACCTTGCGGGTCGCCTTCATCTGTTCCAGCGACATTTCAGGCGGTTTCGGCGGCTCCATCATGATGTAGGTCGCCATGTCCTTGATTTCCTGCTCGGTCATGATGTCCGAGAAGTTGTTCATGCCGCCTTCGGTTCCCCAGGCGATAATCTTTTCAAGGCGTTCCTGCCCCAGTTTAAGGGTGCCGCCTTCGGTGACCGTGCCGTCGGCTGCGGTCTTCTTCCAATGCGGTTCCAGGTTTTTACCCGTGGCACCTTTGCGCAAAACGCCGTGGCAGCCTGCGCATTGTTCGAAATAGAGCTGTTTAGACGATTCAAAGGCTTCTTCGCTCAAAGTTGGCTCTTCGGCGAAGGTCGGAGCAGCGACGCTGCCCAACAACATTGCCAATCCGACCCCAAAGGCGCGGCCGGGTTTGTTGTAGCTGATTCCAAGTGACATGATCACTCTCCATATGCGTGGTGAGGCGCTGCCGAGAGTGAAACATCACGTGGATGTCATCCTTGACCAAAGTCAACGGGAAGGGCGCAGACCAGGCACTTTGGACAGAAAACACGGATCAAAAACCCCAATAAAACTTGTGTTTTTCACACATGTTTAAGCCCGGTCTTGATTTTGGTTAAGGGCGCCGGGTCGTGAAGGAACTACACATTGCTCAACGGCGGGAAAAGCTATGGAGAGCAGGCATGACAGCTGTAATCGCACGTGTTTTCAGTGAGGGGTTCCGGGTCTTTTTCCTTTCGGCGGGTCTTTACGGCGTGTTTGCAGGGGTCGCGTGGGGCGTGTGGTTGGCGTCGCTCGACGGGCTGATGCCTTACATGGACCAAAGCTATGCGATGCCCCCGGTCATGTGGCACGCGCATGAGATGATTTTTGGGTATGCAACGGCCGCTTTGGGGGGGTTTTTTCTGACCGCCTTGCCGAACTGGACCGGTGCGCCCGAGGCGCGGGCCCGCTTTATCACGCTTGTCGCATTGATCTGGATGGCCGGGCGTCTGGCGGTCTGGTTTTCCGGAGTGTTGCCTCCCTTGTTCGTCGCAGTCGTGGACCTGATCTTTGTTCCCATTCTGGCGCTGAAAATTGCCAGTCAACTGGTTCGTCGACCCAAGCCCCAGAATATGGTGTTTCTGTATCTTCTGGTTCTGATGCTGGCCTCGAATGTAATGGTCCATTTGGAATGGATGGGGGTCACGGTGGATACGTTGAACACCGGCATCCGGGCCGGGCTTTTGACATTGTGTTCGATGATCGCGATCCTGGGCGGCCGGATTACGCCCGCTTTTACTCGCAATGCCATGAAAAGAGCGGGTCAACCCGAAGCATCGTGGCCGGTAACCGTGGCCTGGCTGGACAGGGCGACGATGATTCTGGCGCTGCTGCTGCCCCTGCTTGTGCTTGCACTTGATGTCGGGCCTGTTGCGGGAGCCGTAGCTTTGGTGATGGGCTTTGTTCAACTGATACGCATGGCGCGTTGGAGAACAGGCTGGGCTTTGCGTCAACCGATCCTGATCGCCCTGCATCTGGGCCTCGGGATGCTGGCCCTGGGTCTGGTTCTCTGGGGGATGGCTGCCATTGGAATGGGAAATGAGATCGGCGCGCTCCACGTTCTGGGCATTGGTTGCGTTGGAGGCATGACCCTGGCCGTAATGAGCCGCGCCGCCTTGGGCCATAGCGGTCGACCCCTTGTCGCGCCAAGGCCCATGGCGATTGCCTATGGCTTGATGGCGGTTGCTGCGCTTGTGCGTTGGTTGGGATCCGACATGGCAGCAGGTTACATGGCGGCGATGCTGACTGCGGATGGATTTTGGATCGCGGCAATGGGGCTGTATCTGTTCGCCATGTGGCCTGCCCTGACCGGCCCTCGCGCCGTGCAACAGACCTGACGCCTGTTCGGGCGGCGTCTATCGTCCAGCGATCAGAGGCCGCGCGTTCTTGATATGACGATGGACCAAAGCCCGAGCGCGTTTCCCTTTTTCCGGGATCCGTCTTGCGGCCGGCGGAACGTAATTGCGCTGATCCAATTCAGGGAACAGTGCAAGAATCTCCGCCCTTGCGTCCGGGTGAACACTGGACAGGGCCTGTGCGCCGGTGAGCAGGCTTTCGGAAGGTGCACTTTCCGCATAGATGATTTCATGACGGTCAAACAAAAGATGGACATAGGTCACCGCACGGGTGTCATCAGCGATTGAAATGCCAGGCACGCCGACAAGAATGTGAGCAGGAACAAGAACTTCTTCGGCGTCGAACATTCTGACCGCAATCGGCGACCGGACCAGCATGCGGTGTTGCGGTGACACGAATAGATCACCCTCGGGCAACTGATCGCCCAGTGAACCGGCCTCGATCCGGATGGGCTTCAGCCTGGGACGGGCGCGAAGCGCCGCTTGGTCCAGATGTCGCGTGCCAATCCAGCGTATGTGTTGCGGCCCATTGTCCGCGGTCAAAACGACATCGCCAACTTTCAGATCCTCGATCGGAGTTGGACCGGTTGGGGTCATGATCCGTGTTCCGGCAACAAAGCAGGGTACATCGACAATCGTGGTTGGGTCCGTCGTGTCAGGGGCGTTGGTCGGGGTAACGTTCGAAACCTGGAACGTATAGGTCAGGCCCGGAACCAGGGGCTCGGACGTGATGTATCCGACCAATGTGCCCTCGACTTCGACCCGAAACACATCGATCGTTCCGCCCGATGGATTGGTCAGGGAATAGGATTCTTCAAGGTAGATGTCTCCGTTGGCAAAAGTGGTCGATCCGTCCAGGTTGGTCACCACACCTGTTTGCGTGGCGTCGTCACCGTTTTCGTTGTTGAATCGGTCACCATTGAACACAGTGCCGGTATCGGGCAGAGGGTTCGCCCCGTTCAGGATCGTTCCGCCAGCTGCATCGGTTACATCAAATACACGACGGTCTGTTGCGGGGTCGAAATTGGGGTCAAGCGTAATGAAATCGGGGCCGAAGTTGAAATCGACCGTAATGACCCCGGGTGCGTAACCAATATAGGAATAGTTTGCCATATTCGTACCTTTTAACCATTGGCGCTACCGAGGCACCGGAAATCTTGACACAGCAAGGAAAGTGCGCTGACTTTCCTTCCTTCCATACTGCTTGGCAAATACTTGCGTCAATTCAATGGCCATTCAATGGAGAGAACACTCAATACGGAAATGCTGTTCGCAAATTGACTGGCAGCTCTTCTTCTCCTGACGATCAGCCGGTCCAAATCGTTCAATTCTGAACCGTCCGGTTGATCTCGTGACAGGTCTTGACTTTCGTTAAGGCACTACCGCGTCCCGCCCGTCATGTTGCTGACACTAGCTAATCTGCGCAAAGGAGAGCGCAATGCGAGACGTCATGACAAAGAGCATGGCCCGCAATATTTTTTATGGCGGGTCACTGTTCTTCATTCTCATCTTTCTGGCCCTTTCGGCCCATTCCCACTGGTATATCGTCAATTCTGAAAATGCCGCGAAACTCGATGACAGTGTGGTTCGGGGTAAACATGTCTGGGAAAAACACGCCTGTGTGAACTGTCATTCGATTCTGGGTGAAGGGGCCTACTTTGCCCCCGAAGTCGGCAACGTGATGACCCGCTGGGGCGTGCTGGACGACCCGGAATCAGCCTTTGAATCCCTCAAGGGCTGGATGGAAGCACAACCGACCGGCATTCCCGGTCGTCGGCAGATGCCCAATTTCAACCTCAGCGACGAAGAACTCCGTGACCTGACCAACTTCCTGATCTGGACGGACAATATCGACGCGCAGGGTTGGCCGCCCAACGAGGCAGGCTGAGAAAGGGAACGAAACAATGAAATACGAATCCCAAAAAATCGCCTATGCCTACTTTGCGGTAGCTATGGCGTTGTTCGCGATACAGGTGATTGGCGGCCTTCTGGCCGGTTTCATCTATGTATTCCCCAATTTCCTGAGTGAGCTTCTGCCGTTCAACATCGTGCGGATGCTGCACACCAACTCTCTGATCGTCTGGCTGATCCTGGGCTTCTTCGGTGCGGCCTACTTCCTGATCCCGGAAGAAGCCGAGCGCGAGATCCACTCGCCCAAGCTGGCCTATCTGCAACTGATCATCCTTGTTGTCGGTACGTTGGGCGTGGTCGTCACCTATGTCTTCAACCTGTTCGAAGGCAACTGGCTGCTTGGCAAAGAGGGGCGCGAATTCCTTGAGCAACCCAAATGGGTCAAGGCCGGCATCGTCGTGGCTGCATTGATCTTCCTTTACAACGTGTCGATGACCGTTCTGAAAGGCAAAAAGACAGCCATTACCAACATCCTGCTTCTGGGCCTTTGGGGTCTGGCGCTGCTGTTCCTGTTCGCCTTCTACAACCCGGGCAACCTGTCGCTGGACAAGCAATACTGGTGGTATGTCGTCCACCTGTGGGTCGAAGGCGTGTGGGAGCTGATCATGGCCTCGATCCTGGCCTATCTGATGCTCAAGCTGACCGGTGTTGACCGCGAAGTGGTCGAAAAATGGCTCTATGTCATCGTCGCCGCCGCGCTGTTCTCGGGCATCCTCGGCACCGGCCACCACTATTACTGGATCGGCACGCCGGCATACTGGCAGTGGATCGGTTCGATCTTCTCGAGCCTCGAGGTGATCCCCTTCTTCGCGATGATGGCCTTTGCCTTCGTCATGGTCTGGAAGGGCCGCCGGGACCACCCCAACAAGGCCGCGCTGCTGTGGTCGCTGGGCTGTGCCACGCTGGCCTTCTTCGGTGCCGGTGTCTGGGGCTTCCTGCACACGCTGCACGGGGTTAACTACTACACCCACGGCACGCAGATCACCGCAGCCCACGGTCACCTGGCTTTCTACGGCGCCTATGTCTGCCTCAACCTTGCGATCTTCAGCTACGCTATGCCGATCCTGAAGAACCGTGATCCCTATAATCAGGTTCTGAATATGGGTTCGTTCTGGCTGATGACCAGCGGCATGGTCTTCATGACTTTCGTGCTGACCTTCGGGGGAACCGTGCAGACTCACATGCAACGTGTCGTCGGAGACTACTTCATGGACGTACAGGACCAGATCGCGATCTTCTACTGGATGCGTCTTGGCTCTGGTCTGGTCGTTGTCCTTGGGGCGCTGCTGTTCATCTACTCGATCTGGGTTCCTCGCAAAGAGGTCATTGAACCCGGCGCAGCCGAAACCCCAGCGGAGTGATGGATATGGATGGCTCCATGAACCTGAAAGAGGGGGCGGCAAACGCCCCCTTCTACCTGGCCCAGGGCGATGAATGCGATGTCTTCACCGCCGCTTTCAACAACGATCTGCCGGTTCTGCTGAAAGGTCCGACGGGTTGCGGCAAGACCCGGTTTGTGGCCCACATGGCCGCGAAACTTGGCCGCCCGCTCTATACCGTAGCGTGCCACGACGATCTCGCCGCCGCCGACCTGATCGGACGCTATCTGCTGAAGGGCGGCGAAACCGTCTGGGTCGATGGTCCCCTGACCCGCGCGGTGCGCGAAGGCGCGATCTGCTATCTCGACGAGGTGGTCGAGGCGCGCAAGGACGTGACCGTGGTGCTGCACCCGCTGACCGACGACCGGCGCATCCTGCCGATCGATCGCACCGGAGAAGAGCTTGAGGCCGCGCCCGGCTTCATGCTGGTGGCCTCGTACAACCCCGGCTATCAGAATATCCTGAAAACCCTCAAACCCTCGACCCGGCAGCGGTTCATCTCGCTGGAGTTCGACTTTCCCTCGCCTCAGATGGAAGCCGAGGTGGTCGCGCAGGAAAGCGGCCTGCCGCTGGAACGCTGCAAGCCGCTGGTGCGGCTGGCGGGCAAGCTGCGCGGGCTCAAGGGTCAGGACCTCGAGGAAGGCGTGTCCACCCGGCTGGTCGTCTATGCTGCGACGCTGATCGCGCAGGGCATGTCCACCGACCGCGCCATCCTTGCCGCCATGATCGAACCTCTGACCGATGACGAGGATATCAAACGCGGGCTCCTCGATCTTGTCACCGCCGTCTTTGGGTGAGGCCGGTGATGGTCAGGATCGACTTTGAGCCATGGGAACCCGAAGAAACGATCGGGAAACTGTGGCACACCCTTGCCAGCCGCCTCGATGCACCCCAGGTGCATGTTGGAGCCGCGGTCGACCTTTCCGAGGTCGCGGGGCGGCTGGCAGTCCTCTTTCGGGGGCTTGGGGGTAGTCCGGGCGTTGAATTGCGCCCGGTCTCACCCGAGGTTTCGCGTCACCGCCTGAGTTGGCGCCGCAAACTTGCAACCGAAGTGGAATTGATGCCGCGCGCCTCGTTCGATGGCGAGGTTTTGCGCCTGCCCGACCGTCTGGCTGTATTCCCGGCGCGCGAGGCAAACGGCGCGCTCTATGTCTGGTTGGCCGCCGCCGCTGCCCATGCCGGAACCCGAATTGACGAAGACGATCCACTGCGTGCCGACCTGCGTGCCTTGGTTGCCGCCCGGTACATGGTCGAGGCGACTCTGGACGACGCGCCTGGCTTGCGTCCGCTTTACACCGAACTTTGCAAGGGCGTGCTGTATCAGCGCGATATCCCCAGTCTGCCGCCTGCCGAGGCTGCGGTCGAAGAACTGATCCGTCATATGCTGGGCGATCCCAAACCCTTGTCGGATCAGGCCGAGCAACTTCTGGCACTTGACGACGACCTGATCGCTCCGCGCGGCTATCAGCCGATGCGCCCGGTTCCCCTGTGGCCGGAATTGCGGGCCGTCGGGTTCTCGGAACACAACGAGGTTGAAAACCCCGATACTGAAGGCCCGCCAGAGGAATCCGGCGAAAAGACACACCGCGCCCGACGCCGCAAATCGGATCAGGCCGAGCGCAGCGACAGTTTCATTCTGCACAAATTCGAAGCCATCCTCAGCTGGGCCGAATTCCTGAATATCAACCGTCGCATCGATGACGACGATCCCGACAACGCCAAGAAGGCGGCTGACGATCAGGAAGAGATCGGTCTTGGCCAGATCTCAAAAGCGCCGCCTACCAAGTTGAAGCTTCACCTTGACCTGGCGCCCGAAGACGTCAACCGCGAACGACTGTCAGGCCGTATTCTATATCCCGAATGGGATGTGCGGACGGGTCAGTACCTGCCGGATCATGTGAACGTTCTGCTTTCGGATGCCGATATCCGCGACGATGCCGCCGAGTTCGGCAAGGATCCGGCCACTGCGCGGCGCATTCGTGCCGTCAAGCGCCAATTCGAGGCGCTGCGCCCGGGGCGTGTGATGACCCGGGGCCATCTGGACGGAGACCAGCTGGATGTGGAAGCCGCCGTTCGGGCGCAGGTTGACCGCTGCGCAAATGGTGAAGGGACGGAACGCGTCTGGATGCAATCCCGCCCCGAGGCCCGCGATCTGGCGGTCTCGATCCTGCTGGATGTCAGCCGCTCGACTGAAAGCGCCGTTACTGGTCGCGCCGTGATCGATATCGAACGCGAGGCGCTGGCGGCCTTGGCCTGGGGCCTGAACGCTTGTGGCGACGATTTCGCCATTCATGCATTCAGCTCCCTCAAGCGTCAGCGCGTCTATGTGCAACGTTGCAAACGGTTTGACGAGAAGATGGGAACCAAAGTTGAACAGCGCATCGCGTCGCTGCGCCCCGGACATTACACAAGGTTGGGCGCGGCAATCCGGCACTGTTCCGCAGATCTGGCAAGCCAGTCCCGCAAGCGCCGATTGCTGCTGGTCATAACGGACGGCAAGCCAAACGACCTGGATCACTACGAGGGGCGCCACGGCATCGAAGATACCTGCATGGCCACACGCGAGGCGCGTCGGGCCGGACAGTCAGTGTTCGGCGTCACCATCGATAAAACCGGCAAAAGCTGGTTTCCTCGCATGTTCGGGCAGGGCGGTTTCGCCGTCATTCCAGATCCGCATCGCCTGACCATGGCCCTGCCGCAGATCTATCGCCAGTTGGTCGGCGCATGAGTGATACCTCTCTGATAGACGAACTGCCGGGCGAGTTCCTGATGTGGGTTCTGATCATTTCGGAACTGCTGGTTTTTGGCGCGGGGATGATCGCTTTCATGGGGGTGCGCCTGACGGATCCGGCAGGTTTTGCCGAGGCGCAGTCGCATCTGCATCGCACGGGTGCGGCCTTGAACACGGCGGTTTTGGTGACATCCGGCTATCTGGCCGCACAGGCGCTGCAATGGCGGCGGAACATGCAACGTTTGCGGGCCCGTTTGGCGTTGATCCTTGCCGCGCTTCTGGGTGTCGTGTTCCTGATCATCAAGGGTGCGGAATATGCCGACAAGGCGTCTCAGGGGATAGGATATGAAACGCATCCATTCTTCCTGTTCTACTATATGCTGACCGGCTTTCATGCCGCGCATGTCCTGGCCGGGGTTGGTATTCTGTTGCTGGTGGCCTGGCGCGACGACCCCAGTAGCGTCGAAGCGGGCGCGCAGTTCTGGCACATGGTGGACCTGGTTTGGATCATGCTGTTTCCAGTGATCTATCTGCTGGGATAGTCAGATGGCCCAACCTTCATCTTTGACCAACATTTCACGTCAGAGGTCGTCGAACCCTTTGATCCAGGCGTGGCTTGCGCTCTTGGGCCTCAGCGTGGGATCCGCGCTGCTGACCCTGATTGGGGCGCCAAGCGCGATCATTGCTGGCGGTATCCTGTTGCTTGCGCTGATCAAGGCCCGCGTGATCCTGAAACACTACCTGGATTTGGAAAACAGCCAAAGCTGGCTGCGTGGGTTCACCATGGTGTTGACCGGGTTTTCGGTTGTGGTTTTTGCGCTCTATCTGGTCTGAAGAAAAAAATGCCGCCCCGAGAGGCGGCAGTATTCAAGCAAAGGGGGTCCTGATTACTGAGCGGCCTGGGGGATCCGCGCGATCTGACAACGCTGCCAGAGCGCCGACAAGGCACCGACCAGATGATCGATATCCTCATCCGTGTGGACCGGGGACGGCGTGATCCGCAAACGCTCGGTGCCCTTGGGAACAGTGGGATAGTTGATCGGCTGGATGTAGATGCCGAATTCTTCAAGAAGCGTATCCGAGATGAACTTGCACTTCACCGGGTCGCCCACCATCACCGGAATGATATGGCTGGGGTTCGGCAGATGCGGTATCCCTTCCGCATCCAGCCGGGTGCGCACCTGTTCCACACGGGCCTTTTGCAGATCACGCTCGGCGCTTGACTGCTTCAGATGTTGGATGGATGCGGCGGCACCGGCGGCGATCGAAGGTGGCAGGGCAGTGGTGAAGATGAAGCCGCTGGCAAAGCTGCGAACGAAATCGCACAGCGCTGCCGAGGCTGCGATGTAGCCACCAACCACGCCGAAGGCCTTGCCCAACGTGCCCTCGATCACGGTCAGGCGATCCATCAGGCCCTCGCGCTCGGCAATGCCACCGCCGCGCGGGCCATAGAGGCCGACGGCGTGAACTTCGTCCAGATAGGTCATCGCGCCGTATTTGTCGGCCAGGTCGCAGATTTCCCTGATCGGCGCGATATCACCATCCATGGAATACACGGATTCAAAGGCGATCATCTTGGGCGCGTCGGGGTCGGCGGCGGCCAGCTTGGCCTCCAGATCCGCAAGGTCGTTGTGTTTCCATATCACCTTCTGCGCCCGTGAGTGGCGGATGCCTTCGATCATCGAGGCATGGTTCAGCGCATCAGAGAAAACGATCAGACCGGGGATCTTCGCAGCCAGCGTTCCCAGAGCGGCCCAGTTGGACACATAGCCCGAGGTGAACAGCAGAGCGGCCTCCTTGCCATGGAGATCTGCCAACTCTGCCTCAAGCAGAACGTGGTCATGCGTCGTGCCCGAGATGTTGCGCGTTCCGCCTGCACCGGCGCCACAACGTTCCAGCGCATCGTGCATGGCGTTGATGACCGCAGGGTGTTGCCCCATTCCCAGGTAGTCATTCGAGCACCAGATGCGAACATCCCGCTGGATTGACCCATCGGTCTGGCGTGCGTTCGGGAAAGCTCCGCAATGTCGCTGCAAGTCGATGAAAACCCGATAGTTCCCTTCCTCTTTCAAAGCGTCGAGGCTCTGGCTGAAAAATCGCTCGAAATCCATCTGACATGCTCCCCGGATAACTGGCTGTGAACCGACCCTAGGGCAGCGACGGGCGCTACGACATGACAATTGTCAAGTTGATCTTCAAGAAAAAGACTGGCCCTGACACGCCGACTTTGGCATAGCAGGGCATTGGGGATGATTACCCGGGCCATCGCCCGGACTGGATGAAGAAGGGAGTGCCTTCATGCCACACGAGGCACAAAAGGCGATTGCGCGGCAGTCTCTGCTTCTGCGCAGCCTGCCGGATCAGCATGTGGATACTTTGCTGCGGCAAGCGATTTGGCGGCAATATGACCGTGGCGAGACGATCTTTCTGCAAGAGGAAGAAGCCAAGGCTGTACACGTTGTCCTGGCCGGATGGGTCAAGCTGTTCCGCATCTCTCCGACCGGGGCGGAAGCGGTGGTGAGCGTTTTCACCCGCGGAGAAAGCTTTGGTGAGGCCGTTGCGCTGCGCAACGTACCGTATCCCGTGTCCGCCGAAGCCGTTTCAGCCTGTGAAGTGATGCATATTCCCAGCCCTGTGCTGTTGTCCCTTATGAAGGAAGACCCGGAAATCGGCGTTTCAATTCTGGCTGCGACGTTCACGCATCTGCATGCTCTGGTGGCGCAGCTGGAGCAATTGAAAGCGCAAACCGGGGCGCAACGCGTTGCAGAGTTTCTGTTGAACCTGTGCGATTGTGATTCCGGTCGGTGCGAGGTGGAACTGCCCTACGACAAGATGCTGATCGCCGGACGTCTGGGGATGAAGCCCGAAAGCCTGAGCCGCGCGTTTTCGCGATTGAAACCCGTTGGCGTCAAGATCGACAGGAACCACGCGGATATCGCCGACATGGACGATTTGCGCAACTACGCCGAAAGCGACACCAGCGAGAGGTGATTGATCACCGGCGGCCGGCCCCTTCGGCGCCGGCCCGCTTCAGCAAGGGGTTCAGTCGGGCGCTTTTGCGCGTGACCTGCTGTCTTTCACGCTTTCCAAAACCTCATTATCCTGATCAGCAGTGCCATCCATCGGCACGAGTCGTTTGCATGAAAATGAAGGGCACCTGGTCCATGATAGACGCAGCGCTTTCAAACTATCCCCGCGCAAGGTTGATGACATCGGTCACACCGGTCGAACGGCTAGAGCGACTTTCTGACCAATTGGGGCTGGATTTGTGGATCAAGCGCGACGACCTGACCGGTCTCAGCTTCGGCGGAAACAAGACCCGTCAGCTGGAATTTTACATGGGGGAGGCGCTGAGGCAGGGGGCGGACACCATCCTGATCACGGGTGCCGTGCAATCCAATTTCGTGCGCACTGCGGCGGCAGCGGCGGCAAAACTGGGAATGTCATCCGTTCTTCAATTGGAAGACCGCGTGGCGCATATGGGAGAATTCTACCATCGATCCGGAAATGTTCTTCTGGCCCAGCTTTTGGGGGCGGAACACATGAGCTACCCCAAGGGTGAGGACGAGGCGGGCGCCGACAACGCTCTTCACGAACGCGCCGATCAACTGGTGGCTGAGGGCCGAAAACCATACGTGATCCATCTGGGCATCGATCACCCTCCGCTGGGGGCGTTGGGCTATGTGGCGGGGGCGGCCGAGTTGCATACTCAGATCAGCGATTTCGACGCGGCGGTGGTGCCGTCTGGCAGCGGGTCTACCCATGCGGGGTTTTTGGCCGGATTGCGTTTGGTCGGGCAGTCTGCACCAGTCTACGGCATATGCGTGCGTCGCGATCAGAACCAGCAGAAAGCGCGTCTGCAAAAGGTCCTGGGGCGATTGGCAACCATGATGGGTTTCGACCCTGCCTTGGTCATGGAAGACATTTGTACCTGGGGCGGCGCCTTGGCTCCCGGATATGGGCGGATCGGTCCGGCAACCCGCGAGGCGTTGACCCTGATGGCGCGCTCCGAGGGCATCTTTCTTGACCCTGTTTATTCCGCCAAAACCTTTGCAGGGCTTCTTGGGCTGCTTGAACAAGGCGTCATCGAAAAAGGCCAGAAAGTTGTTCTGCTGCACACAGGTGGCCAACCGGCGTTGTTCGGATATCAGGACGAGTTGCAACCGAGTTGACGCAGCGAAGCATTGCGCCTGTGGTCCTACGGGGCGACGGGATGGATGAAAGGCTGTTGCCCGCTGAACTGGCCGGGAAAGTACTCTACGACGCTTTCGAGTGATTGAGCAAAGACATGGCTTGCACGACATCGCGGGATTGCGCGCCATCAACGATCGTGGCCAGAATCTTTCCAAGATCAGGCGGCGAGGCCGGTGTGCAGCCAAAGTGGCCGCAGGTTTGCACGTAATCCACCGCTGTGCGCAGTTCGAACATTCTTGCCCGCTGTTTGCGCGCGGTTTCCAGAGCCTCCGCGAACAGATCATCTGCGGCAGTTTCCATGGACCGCGCCAACGCCTGTATCCGATCTGTTTCCGCTTGAGCCCACCCTTCATGGGTCAGTGCCTGCTGTTCACGTGCTTCATCCAGCAGGCGCTGCGCGGCCTTCGGTTCGCCCGCTTTCAGTGACGCTTCGGCAAGGGCCGTCAGGAACACCGGCTTGTAGTTTCCAGCCCCGCTGGCCCACCAGGCTTCGGACGCCTCGCGCATTGCTCGGATCGTTTCCGGGCCAGGCGTGATCTGCGCGTCTGCCCAGCATCGCCAGACATTCGCCGTCAGTATCATGAAGGGGAAGGTGTGTTTGGTCGCCACTTCTTCAAGGCGGGCGACAACGTCGTAAACCTGTTCCGGTTCACGCCGCAACAGGTGCAGCATACACAGATACGTCAGGGTCTGGGCCAGACTATGTGCGTGATTGAGTTTCCGCGCCGCCGAGATCGCCCGCTGCTGGATTTCGAGCGCGCGGTCCGGTTCTCCGCGCAACCAGGCCGTTATGCTCAGGAAACAGGATGTAATGGCGGCATGATCCGTTCCATAGACATAGGCGAGGCGGCTGTGCTGCTGTGGATCATACAAGTGCAGCGCTTGCAGCAGATGATCGTGGGCCGCGTCCAGATGTCCGATATGCAACAAGACGGCACCCATGGCCCGGAGCGCAATCATAGTGTGATGCGTTTCCCCGGTCAGATTGGCCAGCTCCAACAACTGCGCCGCGACGTCCTTGGCAAGGTCGTATTCACCGCGGACAAGATGATACGCGTAGAGCCCATTGAGCACAGGAAACAATTGTTCCGTTTCACCCAGCCGATTACACAAGTCGCGGATCCGGGCATATACGGCCCCCGTTTCGTCGGCCGCGATGCCAGCGGTCGAACGAAGAACGCCAGCCCGCAACGTTTGAATTCTGGTTTCCTTGCGATCGCGGTCAACCGAGTCTTCCTGCCGTTCCAACAGCGCGATGGCACGCCCCAGTTGAGTGGCCGCTTCGATCCCGGCCGAGCGTTCTACGGCACGTTGTCCGGCCAGATACCATTGTTCAATCGCTTCATCCGGTAAATCTGCCATCGTGTAGTGATGAGCCAGAATTTCCGGTTCGGCGAAATCGTCATGCAATGACGAAGAGTTCAGTGCTTCGACCACACGCGCATGAAGCGTTCGCCTCTCGCGTTTCAGCAGGCTGTTGTAAGCGGTGTCACGAATGAGTGCGTGACGGTAACTGAACGTTTCCTCGGGCTCTGAAGCTGAGACAATCACGATCCCGGCATCCACCAATGAATCCAGGCCGGAACGTAACGCCCCCTCATCGAAACGGGAAACGCTTGCAATCATCGGATAAGAGAATTGCGGGCCAATGACAGCACCAATCTGTGCGACTTCCTTGGCCGAGCTCAGTCGGTCAAGACGAGCCATCAACGCGTCATGCAGTGTTTTCGGCACAGTTGGTGATGGCGTGGACCGGTCGATCGTATAGGCGTCGGCGCGTTCAGTCAGAAGATCGGATTCCAGCAGATCTTTCGTCACCTCTTCTACGAAAAGCGGGACACCGTTGGATCTGGCAGCAATCAGATGGTGAACTTCGTCCGGGACGGTTTTGCCTTTGGCAACGTCGTTCACGATCTCTTTGACCTGCGCAAAGTCCAGTTGTTGGAGTGCGACGTGCACCAGGTTGTGTGATTGTGGCCAGCCCGGATCAAAGCCTGTCCGAAAACTCGTGACCATCAGCAGGCGCGCGTCCTCTATCCGGGTCACAAGCTGATCAAGCAGAGTCTTCGTCGTTGGATCGATCCAATGTGCATCTTCAAACAGCAAGAGGGTCGGGGTTTCCTGCGCTAAGCCGATCACATGATTGACCAGCATGTCCAGCGTCTGCTTCATGATCTGCTCAGGCGTCAGATCCAGCGGGCCAAGCCTGTCTTCAAACGGGATCGACAACAGTGCCGCAGCCAGTTTCAGTGACCCTTCAGAAGGATCGCCCAGGACGCTGTGGATCTTGTCCAGTTTTTCGTTCGCACTGTCACCGGCCCGCAGGTCGGCCGCGCTTTCAAGCTGGCGAATGATCGGGTAGAGCGCACTTGCGTCATGGAAGGGTGAACACTGAAATCGAAGCTGTCGGTGTTTTGCGCCCGGCATCGTACGGCAAAGCTCTTCGATCAGCCTGGACTTTCCTATGCCCGCCTCGCCCGAGACCAGCACCACCTGACCTTGACCCTGACGGGCCAGCCTCCACTTGCTTTGAAGGGTTTCGTGCTCCTGCGCGCGCCCGACCAGTGAACTCATCCGGGCGCCGTCTGCCGCGAGGAAGCGGCTGAGAGTCTGGCGCGTGCCGGTGACCTGCCAGGCTTCGACCTCTTTGGCAAAGCCTTTCAATTGAAAAGTGCCACGGCGCACATATTCGAACGCATCACCCGCCAGTTCCCGTGTCGTCGGCGCGACGATCATAGTCCCCGGATCAGCCATCGACTGGAGCCGTGCGGCCAGGTTCGGGGTCTCGCCCATGGCGGTGCCATCCTCGAACATCTTCTCTCCCCGCAGGTCACCGACGACAACCAAGCCGGTCGCGACCCCGATGCGGACTTCAAGATGTGCATGCGTGCGGATTTCCGGAATTTCGCGAACGATCCGAAGACCTGCATGAATGGCGCGTTCCGGATCGTCCTCGTGCGCGTGCGGAAAGCCAAAAAACACCATGATGCCATCGCCATAGTAACTGGCGATATGCCCGTCAAAAGCGGCGACCGCGGCGGCGCAGGTTTCCTTGAACAGTCTCAGAACGTCGGCCAGATCTTCAGGGTCCAGCTTCTGCGATATCGCTGTCGACCCAACAAGATCGATGAACATGACCGTCAGCTGTCTGCGCTCGGCAACGATGTTGGGTTCCTGACTTGCGCGTTGTGTTGCTGCGGGCCCTTGGTTTTCTTCCCGCATGGCTTTCAGAAAGCGGCGTCTGGGTCCCAGGGGCAGGCCGATCGTGACGAGGTCATCGTCACTCAGTTCCGGAAGATCGCCCAGCTCGATCTCGTGCCGAGAAAAGGCATCGACATATTTGGACAAGCCGTGCCTGGCCAGCCAGTCCTTAATCTCAGTCATTCGACTGCCATGCATGTCGGCGGTGACGCGATGCCATGCAGCCCCCATTTCTTTTTGGCCAGTACAATTTACCCGGGAGTAGTCAGGAGAAATCAAACCCTATCAAGGACGACCCAGCAATTCGGGTCAAGTCTTCAAATTGAGAGAGAAACTGTTTACTGGCCAGAAATACCGGCGGCTATCGCCCTTATTCGTCAGCCGGAAAATCGATGTGGACATGATTGCCGTCCGGATCCCAGACATTCAACTGCACTATATCGACTGCCGTCAGATCCGCAC
This sequence comes from Ruegeria sp. YTSA144, assembly GCF_059610125.1. Taxonomy (NCBI): domain Bacteria; kingdom Pseudomonadati; phylum Pseudomonadota; class Alphaproteobacteria; order Rhodobacterales; family Roseobacteraceae; genus Ruegeria; species Ruegeria sp. YTSA144. The sequence goes on along the minus strand of NZ_JBXWNA010000004.1, from coordinate 251,303 downwards.
GATGATAGCGAACATCGTTTGTTTTGAGGTGAGCTTCGAAACTGTCCAAACCGTTCGCCGAAAAGGCGAAATGCTCGAGCTTCAACTCGGTCTCCGATCCCGCGGCTGCGGTCTCGACACCGACCAGATGCACGTACGCGTGTTCACCGACATAAAGCCAGGCTCCGGGAAAGGGGAAGGGCGGGCGTGGCCCGACCCGCATCCCCAGCATGTTGCAGTACCATTCGATCATCTCATCCAAACGCGTGGTGCGCAGGTTGACATGATCCAGTGAAGCGATCCCCATGACCTAACCTCGGGTCCACTTGATCGAACATCCCATTGATGGAATCTGGTCCTGGGGGCCTTGTCCGATCTCTGCAATTTGCAGCATCGCATTGACCAGCTCCGGTTCGCGCTCGCCTGTCTGGCCGCGGCCGAGATTGTCCAGACGGCCCCGGTACTGCAACTTTCCATCCGCATTCAACCCAAAGAAATCGGGTGTGCAAACAGCACCATAAGCCTTGCCTACGGATTGATCTTCGTCCACGAGATAGGGAAAGTTGAAGCCATTCTGCCTTGCGAATTCCAGCATGTTCTGCGGTGAATCTTCGGCGTAATCGCGATAGTCGTTCGACATGACCGCCAACACGCCGATCCCTTTGGACATCAGCAGATCCGTGTCCTGCGCAAGCCGATCCGTGATCGTTTTGACATAGGGGCAATGATTGCAGATGAAGGCGATCAGCAACCCGTTTTGCAGGTGATCGGACATCGTGAACGCCTGACCGTTCGGGTCTTTGAGCGTGAAGTCCGGGGCTTTCCAACCGAAATCGCAGACTGGAGTGTCGAGCAGCATGATTATCCTTTTATGTGACCAATTTCCGTGTTCAGACCAGCTTAGCTGACGGGCACCGATAAGTAGAGCGTGATTTCCGGCGCCATGTCTGCGACGGAATGCGCCTGCAAACGCATCTGACTCAGATCAGCAGCGTTGACAGGCTTGGGTAATAGCTGAGCAGAAGCAACACCAAAGTTACCGCGACCAGGAAAGGCCAAAGTGATTTCAGGATTGAACCGGGCGATGTGCCGCTCATGGATGAGGCGATGTACAATCCGATCCCGACCGGGGGCGTCAGCAGCCCAAGCACAAGGTTCAGGCAGGCAACAATGCCGAACTGATAGGGGCTGATATCGTATGAACCGGTTGCAATCGGCAGCAGGATCGGCGTGATCAGGATGATCGCGGCGATGCCATCGATCACCATTCCAACCAGCAAAAGCGCAAGGTTCACGATCAGCAGGAACACGAACGGGTCTGAAGTGACGGAGGTGATCAGCCCTGCCAGTTGCTGTGGTATTTCCTCATAGATGATGACCCAGCCGAACACGCTGGCGGCCGCGATCATGAACAGGATCATCGAGGCATTGGCCGCCGTGCGTTTGAACATCTGTGCCAGGTTGCTCGGCTTCAGATCCCCGTAGACCAACCAGCCCACCAGAAACGCGATCAGGGACGCGATTGCGGCGGATTCGGTCGGTGTGGCGATCCCGAACAGAATACCTCCTATGATCGACATCGGGATCAGCAGGGCAGGGGCGGCGCTGATCACGGCCTTGATGGTTTCGCTGCGTGTCATCCAGTTCCCCTTTGGGAACTGCTGCCGCCACCCAATCAAGGTAATGACCAAAGCGAATGAAGCAGCCAAGATAAAACCGGGCAGGATTCCTGCAATGAACATGTCACCAATCGGGATCTGAGCCAGAACACCGAAGATGACAAACATCATCGACGGCGGGATGACCGGAGCCAGCAGTCCGCCAGCGGCCGTCGTGGCAGCGGCGAAACCCTTGTCATAGCCTTCTTCCTCCATCGCGGGGACCATGGCGCGCGACATCACCGCGATCTGCGCCGTCGCAGACCCGATGATTGCCGCCATGAACATGTTTGCCAGCAAGTTGATATAGGCCAGCCCGCCGCGAAACCCGCCGACAAACACCCGCGCCAGCGCGACAAGGCGCCGGGTCATGCCGCCTTCGTTCATCAATTCCCCGGTCAACATGAACAGAGGAATTGCCAGCAGGCCGTAATTCTCAAGACCGCCGAACATCTTCTGCGCGAAGCTGTCATAAAGAACCGTGTTGCCGCTTTCCCAGATGTACCAGATGGCCGTGATTGCCAGCACGATCGCCACGGGCACGGACAGAAGTAAAGTGGCCAGAAAGACGATGGGGCTCATGGCTGTGCCTCTTGCTCTGGGGTGCTCAGCAGATGCATGGTGGAATGCAGCGTTGCACCCAGTGCGAAAAGCCACATCACCAACCAGAACAGGTACTTCGGCAGGCCCAGGGTCAATGTCGGCTCGGCATAGATGAAATTGAATGTCTGACCTTGAAACGCCGCCACGTCAAATCCGCTACTGGCGATGTCCAGCGGAAGGAACCAGCGCCAGCAGAACCACAGCATCGCAAGGGAAAAAGCAAACACGACCACGTCCACACTCTTGCGGATCAATCGTTTCGCGCGCTCCGGCACGTTTTCGGAAACGATGGAGATCGACACCGAACTGCGATGATGCAATGCGGAAGACGCGCCCAGAAGAGTCATCCAGACCATCGCGTAGATCGCCAGCTCATCGACCCAGAACAGGGCGTTGCCCGCCGTGCGCGTCACGACATTCAGCAAAATCAAAACCGTTATGCAAACCGCCAGAAAGGCAGCGCACCACAACTCGACCCGCGCCAAGCCTGCCGACAGCCGATACAACATCGCTGTTCTCCCGCGAAAAAGGGCGCAGGATCGAGCTGCGCCCCTTTCGTCATGTCGTTTTCGTTATTTTGTTTCTGCCGCAGTCTGCCGCAAAGCGTCAAGGGAAGAGGTCTTCTGGGACCAGATCCCGTTCCATTCTTCGATTGCGTCGCCGAAGAACGAGGCGTCGACCTTTTTGTAGGCTTTGCCAGTGCCCTCGATCTGCTCCAGCCATTTGGCATCGTTTTCAACGTAGGCATCAATGGTGCTGTCGACATGCTTGGCCATAAGGTCCGCAATCATCGCGCGGTCTTCTTCGGACAAACCAGCCCAGACCTTGGCCGAAACCAGACCGACCATCGGGAACATCATGTGATCCGACTGCACGATCGTGTCGGCGTGTTCATAATATTTCAGTACCCAGATCAGTTCGGCGTCCATGTCGATGGCGTCGACCTGACCATTGGCCAGCGCATCATAGACGGCAGGCAAGGGCATGGGCGTGGGAGCTGCGCCCACCGCGTTGTAGAAATCCAGGATCGGCGTGAAGGGTGTGATCCGCAGTTTCAGGCCCGCCAAGTCTTCGGCGGATGATACCTCGCCCCGGCTGACGATCTGGCGCAATCCGGCCATCCCGTATCCCAGCCCAACGACGCCTACCTGCCCCGGCAAGGGTTCCAGCATGGATTTGGCGGTGTCAGACCGCAGAATGCGCCCTGCGTGCCCTATGTCATCTGCCAGATAGGGCGCATAAAACGCCCCCAACTCGGGCGCGCGGTTGGAGACCTCGGCCACAGTCATGAAGGCCATGTCCAACGCGCCGGTCTGCAATTGTTGCAGCATTTCGGCCTCGTTCCCCAACTGGCGGGCCGGGAAAACCGATACCGAATGCGCGCCACCACTGGCCTCATTCAACTCTGCCCCGAACGCTTCGGCGGCCTTGGTCCAGATATGCGGTGGCGGCGTGATCAGACCCAACCGAAACTCTTCGGCGTGAACGGCCACAGCCGACAGTGCCAACGCAGCCGCAGCGGCGGCGGTTTTTGCGAAATGTTTCATTACTTCCCCTGTTTGATCTTGTTTTACAACGTGACCCAACCCTCGGGCGGTTCCTTTCCCGGGTGCACAGCCTGACAATTGGGGCAGGTGCGGTCTTGTTCCGAGGCATAGAACTTCTGATAAACCGGAGGCAGGTCATCAACGATGGACTTTAGCTGCATTTCTGCACGATGCACCAGTGATCCGCATTCGAAACAATACCATTCGATGGCGTCCAGCTCTCCGGTCTGGCGCTTGGGTTCAATTACAAGCCCGATCGAGCCTTCCTGAGGGCGCTGTGGTGAATGGCGCACATGCGGAGGCAGCAGGAAAACCTCGCCTTCACGGATCGGAACATCATAGAACTCCTCTCCGTCATAGATTTTCAGCACCATGTCGCCTTCAAGCTGGTAGAAGAATTCTTCCACCGGATCATCGTGATAGTCGGTTCTCTTGTTCGGACCACCCACAACAGTGACCATCAGATCGGCGTCTTCCCAAACCTGACGATTCCCGACGGGCGGCTTGAGCAGATGGCGATGCTCGTCGATCCAGGCCTTAAAGTTGAACGCTTTCAGTTTTGACATGTCCCACTCCCTATCCCGGAAAGTTTGGCGCGTTTTTCCACAACCGCAAAGAAATTATCAGCATCTCGCTATCCGATTTCCTTATACTGCCGGGCCTCACTCGGCTCAGACGCGCAGCCCGCTTTCATCAAATGCTTTGCGAATGATCGCTTTTTCCGCGTCGGTCAGTTCCAGCATCGGCGGGCGCACACGGCCACCAACCTGACCCAGCAACTCTTGCCAGTATTTTCCGAATGCAGTGGGTTTGCCCGCGGGACGCGCGCGTTTCATCGCATCGCGGACAGGGTTCAGGCTGTCAAAGACACGCCGCGCTTCATCGGCCTGTCCCGCAAAGGCCAGGCGCGTGTATTCGTTCATCCGCTGATCGACCTTGCTTTGCAACTGATAGGGCGGGGACGAACAGAGATACAGCTTCCAGTCCAGTTCCAGTATGTTGTCCAGCCATTCATGTTCGGCCGAGGTCGAGACGTGTATCCTGTCGCCCACCATATGGGTCAGCTTCACGTACATCTCACGCGGAACCGAGTACTTAATGGCGACGATATTCGGCAAATCCGCAATGCGGGCGCATTCTTCAGGTTGCATCAAATAGCCGCTGTCAGGATGGCTCCACATGGCGATGCCGATATCCAACTCATCGCAGAAGCGCTTGTAATACCGGTACAAGACCTCGCCACGATCCTGTACGAAACTCAGAACTGGGGCGTGAAGTACGATGTAATCGGCACCGCAATTCTGAGCGTGATGGGCCAGTTCCAAGGCCGTATTCATGTTCTGATCCGAAACCGAGACAATTACTCCGGCTTTGCCCGCGCATTCGTCAACGGCAATTTCGAAGTTGCGTTTGCGCTCTTCGATGCTCATTGAAAAAAACTCGCCCTGTTTGCCGGCGACGAAGAGGCCCTGAATATCCAGATCGTCGATCCAATGGCGGATATTGGCGCGCAGTCCCGATTCATCCAGAGTCAGATCATCTTTGAACGGGTTCAGTGCCGCTGCCCATATCCCCGTCATATGTTCGCGGGCATAGGCCTTCGCGTCGTGTTTTGAGTATTTCATTTCCAACGTGGTCCCCGTGGCTTCTACGGGAACAAAACACACCAGGCGGGTCGGTCCAGTGCCATTTCAGGGAAATGGCTATCGGAAAAAAATATACCACCAAGTTACCAATTCAGATTTTTTCAATGCTGGTCTAGGGTCCAGACATGAAGATCGCAGTCATCGGAACCGGCGCAATCGCGCAATATGTGCAGCGCATGTTGCCAGAACATGGGCATGAGTTGACAGCCATTCTGGTCAGACCACAGCGCGTTGATCCTAAATCGCCCAAGTCAGTTGGTTCGGTTGATGACCTGCCGGCCGGAATCGAATTGGTACTGGATTGCGCGGGGCACGAGGCATTGGCCGGGTTGGGTCCGGACATTCTGGCGCGAGGGCTGGATATCATCAGTGTCTCTGCCGGTGCGCTTGCGGATCAGCAGGTCAGTGACCGGCTGGACAGGGCCGCGCGAAAGGGTGGGGGGCGGCTGCATCTGGCAAGCGGCGCCATAGGCGGGCTGGACTGCCTCAGCGCCGCAGCGGTCGGTCCGCTCAAATCCGTCACATATGTGGGGCGCAAGCCGCCGGCGGGGTGGAAGGGGTCACTTGCCGAACACAGTCTTGACCTCTGCAGTATCACTGAGGCTGAAACTCATTTTCAGGGTTCCGCGCGAGAGGCGGCGCTTGCCTACCCCAAGAACGCAAATGTCGCTGCCGCCGTCGCCTTGGCGGGTGTGGGGTTCGATAACACACAGGTTCGTCTGATCGCTGATCCGACGATCCACAAGAACATTCACGAGGTCGAGGCCGAAGGCGATTTCGGCACGTTTCAGTTCCGGATCAGCGGCACCGCGCTGCCCGACAACCCAAGAAGTTCGGCGCTTGCGGCCATGAGCGTGCTGTCCAAGCTGGATCAGCTTTGCAAGCCGATTGTGCTGTAGCCATGGTGGGGCGTCATTCTCGCATCGTGGACCGCGCCTTGACCCGCCTGAAACTGCGACAGCTGCGTCTGCTGGTTGCAGTTGGCGCGCATGGAAACATTCAGAATGCCGCGCGTGAGCTGGGAATATCTCAGCCAGCGGCAACCAAGATGATTCAAGATCTTGAACTGGACTTCGAAGTCAAGCTGTTCACGCGCACCAACCGAGGCGTCGTGCCAACGGTTTTTGGCGAAACTCTCATACGTCACGGGAAGCTGATATTTGCGCAGGTGTCGAATGCCGCGCAGGAACTGGACGATCTGAACGAAGGAAATTCCGGCCGCGTCGTGGTGGGAACACTGCTTGCGGCGTCAACCAGCCTGTTGCCTGCCGCCATCGAGCTGCTGCTGGAAGACCGCCCGAACGTTGCAGTCAAGATCAGCGAAGGGACCAACGAGGTGCTCATGCCCCGGCTGCTGTCGGGTGAGATCGACATGGTTGTGGGACGCCTGCCGTCGCACCGGCATCGCGACAAGATTCGACAGGAAAAACTGTTCGAGGATCGGATATTGGCCATTGTCGGCCCTCAACACCCTTTGGCGGGGCGGGACGCCGTGACCTTTGCGCAAACCAAACCGTTTGGCTGGATCCTCCCCCCGCAAGAGACCACGTTGCGACGTCAGGCGGATCATTTTTTTGTCGGCCAGCAGCAATATGTGCCACCGGTCGCGATTGAATCCGTGTCCTACCTGACGAACCGGGCGCTGCTGCAATCCCGCGACCTGATCGGCCTTATGCCTGCCGAGGTCGTCGTCCAGGATATCGAAAACAACCATCTTGCCCAGCTTGCCTGGGAGGTTCCGTTCGGGCAGGGGCCAATTGGAGTGTCCTTCCGCGCCGACGACGATCTGTCGCCTGCGGGGCGCGCTTTCAAAACGGCTCTGCATCGGGCGGCACAGAGCAGACAGACCAGATATTCGCCGATTTGATATCCGTATTCGCGCAAAGCGCTTGAACTCATACGAGGCATCGCGCGATCAAAAAAGCAAGGCAAACGGAGGCGCCGGTTTCATGTATCCAGAACTCAAGCTGTTCATCGGTGGCACGTGGCGAAAAACCGGGCGCGATATCCCGGTTGTCAACCCGGCGACCGAGGAAGAACTCGGCCGATTGCCTTGCGCATCGGTGAAAGACCTGGATGACGCTCTGCAATCGGCTGTCGAAGGCTTTCGGCTGTGGCGCCGCACATCGCCGCGGGAACGCGCGGATACGATTATGCGGGCGGCAGCCCTCATGCGCCAGCGACAGGAAGAGATCGCGCAGTCGATAACTCTCGAACATGGCAAGCCCCTGAAACAGGCCCGGCTGGAGGTCATTCGCGGCGCCGAGTTTTTTGAATGGGATGCGGGCGAGGCGATGCGGACCTATGGACGGATCATTCCGGCCGCTCAGGGCCACAAGTTTGCAGTTCATCACCAGCCCGTCGGCGTTGTTGCGGCATTTTCGCCGTGGAACTTCCCCATGAGCCAACCTGCCCGGAAAATCGCCGGTGCTTTGGCCTCTGGCTGTTCGGTGATCCTGAAAGCGGCAGAAGAAACGCCTGCCGGAGCTTTGCACATAGCAAAAGCGTTCGAAGATGCCGGTCTGCCAGCAGGGGTTCTGAATTTGGTGTTCGGTGAACCGTCCGAGATATCCGGCCACCTGATCCCGCAGGACCCCGTTCGCTTGGTGGCCTTCACGGGCTCGACAACCGTCGGGCGCCATTTGACCACTTTGGCGGCCCGGCACGACACCCGTGTGCTCATGGAGTTGGGCGGCCACGCGCCGGTCATTGTTTGCGAAGATACGGATGTGCAATCGGCGGCTGTTTCAGGCGCGGTCCGCAAAATGCGCAATGCCGGTCAGGTCTGCACGTCGCCAACCCGTTTCTTCGCGCATGAGAGTATTTTTGACGCCTATGCGGCCGGGTTTGTTGCAAGGGCCAAAGCCACGGTCGTCGGCAATGGGCTTGACGCAACCGTTGAAATGGGCCCAACGGCCAACGACCGGCGCGTGCCGGCCTTGTCAGATCTGGTTGAAGACGCGGTGGCACAGGGGGCGACGCTTGCCACAGGCGGATCGCGGCTTGGTGAACGGGGATATTTCTTTGAACCCACGGTGCTATTGAACGTCCCCGAAACGGCGCGGATCATGCGCGAAGAGCCGTTTGGACCGGTTGCGGTGATCAACTCGGTGGCTTCGCTGGATGAGGCGATCGATCTGGCGAATTCAGTTCCCTACGGGCTGGCGGGTTACGCTTTCACCAACCGGGCGGATTACATCGACCGTCTGATCGACGAGGTCGAGGTCGGCAATCTGTCGATCAACACACTTGAAGCATCCATGCCTGAAACGCCTTTTGGGGGCGTGAAATCCAGTGGTTACGGCCGGGAAGGCGGAACCGAAGGCCTTGAGAATTACATGACGGTCAAGAACGTCTGGCATTCGGCCGGGATCTGCTGAAAAAGATCCCGACATCTGCACTTGTCGACTTTTTTGCGACCAAGCCAGCCTATTTCCTTTCGAAACCGACCAAAGGGCCAGCGCAACGCTGCGGGTGTGATTTCAATTCCTGCGGAACCAACAGAGGCGGCAATGTACCCTTCCTGATGGAGCGCCCGAACAGCGGATCATGACCTATGTCAATGACAGTTAACCCGCCGTGTTGTCCATTGGCCGGGAATTTCCGGCCGGACTGTGCGACAAAAGCCATCGCTTCCTTTTGCCGGTGATGATCAGCGTTTCGGCTGACCTGCTGGGGGGGTCCCGCCGGGCGGCCTGAACTCCGGAGGGACGGATGAACACTTGGCTGACGCTATCTGCACCAATCCCTGCCTGGGATACCGTGGGCTTCAAGAGGTCGTCGAGAGGGCCCACCGTAACGTCCACCCTTGGCATGGGCTCTGACTGCGCGCGCGTATTTGAGCTTCGCGGCCAACCCGAGCCGGATTTGTCGTCCGGAAAAGAAGGCGGCGACGGCATAGGTCGCGCCGCGCATGGTCTGCATAACATGGGTACGCTGCCGGTCGTTGGTGATCCCAACTCGGATTTGGAAGCGGTCAAAGCCGGTCTGCCCAATCTTGATCCGGCCGAACGGCCGGGATTCGCAGAACCCTTTGTGTTTTCGGAGACTCAAAATGGCTGATGGATGCGCCTGTGACCGCCGCGCCCACATGTATCTGACTGTCGAGGACGCCCTTCAGCGCGGTCTTTCCGTCGCCGATCCTGTTGCCGAAACCGAGATTTTGCCGTTGGAACAGGCAATAGGCCGGGTTCTGGCCGAGGATTGCGCCAGCAAGGTCGACATGCCTGCCTTCGACAACTCGGCCATGGATGGCTATGCCATCCGCACCGGTGATCTGGGCGATGGGCCGGTGTTCGAACTGCCCATCGCCGGGCGCGTGGCTGCGGGCGACTGCGGTGACCATGATGCCCCTGAAGGCAGCGCTTTGCGCATTTTCACGGGCGCTCCGGTGCCGCCTGAATTCGATGCCGTGTTGATGCAGGAAGACTGCGATCTTCTGATCGACGGGATTCGCTTCAGCCGACGCCCGAAACCCGGCCAGCATATCCGGCGCGCGGGAGAAGATCTTTGTGCCGGGGGGCTGGTCCTGCGAGGCGGCTGTGAAATTGGACCGCGTGAGGTGGCAGCCCTGGCATCCGCCGGGTACGGCGAGGTCCTGGTGTTCCGAAAACTGAAGGTCACGATCTTTTCGACAGGCAGCGAACTGCGCCAACCGGGTGAGCCCCTTGGCCCCGGCCAAATCTACAACTCGAACCGATATATGCTGCTGGCGATGTTGCAAAAACCCTGGATCGAACTGACCGACCGGGGGCCGGTCGTGGATGACCCGACCCGTCTGGAACAGGTTCTGCGCGAGGCGTGCGATGCCTCGGATCTGATCGTTACAACCGGGGGGGTGTCTGTTGGGGATGAAGACCACATGCCCAGACTGTTCAGTGAGATCGGCGGCGAAACCGATGTCATGAAAGTGGCGATGAAGCCGGGTAAACCGGTCATGTTCGGGAGGCGCGGGCATGCTCTCTATGTTGGTCTGCCGGGCAACCCTGTTTCGGCCTATGTGACATGGCAGATAATCGGATCGCAGATGATGGCGCGCCGTGCGGGTCTGCGCCACAGGCCTCAGATACCTGTTCAGGCCGTGCTGGCTGAACCCGCGCAGCGCCACGCGGGCCGGCAGGAATACCGTCCGGTCCAGATTGACGGCACCTCGCCCGATGGCCTTCCCAAAGTGCGTCTGATGGCACCATCCTATAGCGGCCGTGTTGCCTTGCTGGCGCAGGCAGACGGGTTGGCGATCATACCCGCTGAGATCGAAGACCTGCCCGCCGGGCATACGCTTGAATTGTTGCGGTTCTGATCCCCGCTAGACAGGTGCGTTGCCTTTATTCCTGCAACTGCAACGCCGCGGTCATGGTGGGCAACCGGAGATCGGCCGGATGGTTGGCATCGCGTTCTTCGCGCGATGGCTGTGCCGGCCCGTGTTGCATGCACCGGAAAACCGTCAGGTGGCGCGACAATCAAACCGAATACCGGCCTGAAAATTGTCGCAACCGATAAACTCCGTGACGGATTACGTCGTGACTGGGGCTTTCCCAGCGGCACATGATGCTTCGGCGCACTGAGGGTTAAGGACACAAATTCATGCGGTATTCGGCACTCGCGATCATGCGGCAGGTTTTGAACGGGCACCGGGGCTGGAAACCGGCATGGCGCGATCCCGAGCCTCAATCAAGCTATGATTTCATCGTGATCGGCGGCGGCGGTCATGGCCTTGCGACGGCATATTATCTGGCCAAGGAACACAACGCCGCCAGGGTGGCGGTTCTGGAAAAAGGCTGGATCGGTGGCGGCAACGTCGGGCGGAACACAACGATCATTCGCGCCAATTACCTGTTGGATGGGAACCAGCCATTCTATGAGCTGTCGCTGAAGCTGTGGGAAAACCTTGAACAGGACCTGAACTACAATGCGATGGTCAGTCAGCGCGGTATTCTGAACCTCTGTCATACGGACGCGCAGCGTGACGCGTATCGTCGCCGCGGCAACGCGATGATGTTCACCGGCTCTGGGGCGGAACTGCTGGATGCAGAGGGCGTTCGCGCGATGTATCCGTTCCTGAACTTTGACGATGCGCGGTTTCCGATCAAGGGCGGTCTGTTGCATCGCCGCGGTGGTACGGCGCGTCATGACGGTGTGGCCTGGGGCTATGCCCGTGCCGCGGATCAACGGGGGGTCGACATCATCCAAAATTGCGAAGTCACCGGGTTCCGCATCGAAAACGGAAAACTGCTGGGCGTTGAAACCACACGGGGTTACATCGGCGCCAAGAAGGTGGGCGTGGCGGTTGCCGGGTCTTCCGGGCGCGTGATGGCAAAGGCAGGGATGCGCCTGCCGATCGAAAGCCACGTGCTCCAGGCCTTTGTGACCGAAGGGCTGAAACCGGTGCTTGACGGGGTGATCACTTATGGTGCCGGACATTTCTATGTCAGCCAATCGGACAAGGGCGGTCTGGTCTTTGGCGGCGATATCGATGGCTACAACACCTATGCGCAACGCGGCAACCTGCCTGTGGTCGAGGACGTGGCCGAAGGCGGTATGTCCCTTATGCCGATGATCGGTCGCGCGCGTCTGCTGCGAATGTGGGGCGGCGTGATGGATATGTCGATGGATGGCTCGCCATTCATAGATCACACCGGAATTGACGGGCTCTACTTCAATGGTGGCTGGTGCTATGGCGGGTTCAAGGCAACGCCGGCATCTGGTTTTTGTTTCGCGCATCTTATGGCCACCGACCGACCGCATGACGTTGCAACTGCCTATCGGCTGGACCGGTTCAGAACCGGCCGGATGATTGACGAAAAAGGTGTGGGCGCACAGCCCAACCTGCACTGAGGAGGCCCGCACATGATCATCAATCATCCACTGCTTGGCCCGCGAGACGCGTCCGAATTCACCTATCTGGGCGACGCGAGCCTGATCAATCGGCCCGACTGGCAATCCGACACGGCCGCCGCTGAGTTTCACGACTATCTCTACCTGCGCGACAACCCGGCAGGAACCCACCGCGAGTTGTGGTTTCACGAGCAGGGCGACCGCTCGTGGCTTGTTGTGACACGCGACACGCTGACCCATGAAATTCTGGCAACAGAACTGGCGCGGGATGTAGCCCGCAAGACGGGGCGGGGAAAATGACCCAGAACAATCGTTTGCAGGGCGGTCTGATCGACCGGTCCAAAAAGCTGCGCTTTACCTTCGATGGCAAATCCTACGAAGGCTATCAGGGTGATACGCTGGCCTCGGCTCTGCTGGCCAATGACGTGCGGTTGGTTGGCCGCTCGTTCAAGTACCACCGTCCACGCGGTGTGCTGGCCTCGGGCTCGGAAGAGCCCAACGCGCTGGTCGAGCTGCGCACGGGCAACCGTCAGGAGCCCAACACACGCGCGACCACGGTCGAGTTGTTCGACGGGCTCGAGGCGACATCGCAGAACCGCTGGCCCTCGCTCGCCTTCGATGCGCTGTCGATCAATGATCGGCTCTCACCGTTTTTGACGGCGGGTTTCTATTACAAGACCTTCATGTGGCCCAAGGCGTTCTGGGAAAAGCTCTATGAACCGATGATCCGCAAGGCGGCCGGTCTGGGCAGCCTGACGCAGGAGGCTGACCCGGATATCTACGACAAAGGCTATTTGCATTGCGATGTCCTGGTTATCGGTGCCGGTCCTTCCGGCCTGATCGCAGCATTGACGGCGGCGCGGTCTGGCGCGCGGGTCATTCTGGCCGACGAAGACAGCCGGATGGGCGGGCGTCTGTTGTCTGACTGTGACCGGTTCGAGGGCATTTCGAATGCGGATTGGGTCGCGCAGACACTGGGAGAGCTGGCGTCGATGGACAATGTGCGCCTTCTGACGCGCACCACCGTGTTCGGCGCCTATGATCACGGCATTCACGGCGCGCTTGAGCGGGTCTCGGATCACCTTGCAATGCCCGAAGCGGGGAAACCACGCCAGATTCTGTGGCGCATTTACGCGAAACACTCGGTGCTTTGTGCCGGCTCTACCGAACGTCCGATTGCTTTCGAAAACAACGACCGACCGGGCATAATGCTCGCGGGCGCGATGCGGGCCTATGCAAACCGCTGGGCTGTGACGCCGGGCCAGCGCGTGGCGATTTTTACCAACAACGATGAAGGACACCGCGCCGCTCAGGATCTGATCAAAGCCGGGATCAAGGTTGTTGCCGTGATCGACCCGCGCCGCGATGCTCCGCGCATCGCCGAGTGTGAGTTGCTGGCCGGGGCGCATGTGACCAACGCGCAGGGTCGTCTGGGGCTGAAATCGATCACCGTGCAGATGGCCGATGGTCAGTCCCGCCCCATCGAAGTCAGCGGTCTGGGCGTTTCGGGTGGGTGGAATCCGAATGTGCAACTGACATGCCACCAACGCGGCCGCCCGCAATGGTTCGAACCGCTTGCAACCTTCATCCCGCCGGCCGAACTGCCGAAGGGTATGGTGGTCGCCGGTGCCGCCGCTGGCAACCTGACCAGCCACGGGGCGGTCGCCTCGGGCACCAATGCGGCACTTGCGGCGCTTGACGGGCTGGGGATCAGGGCCTGCCCGGTCGACCTGCCGAAAGCCGAGGATAATGCGATCCGTATCACCCCGTTGTGGCACGTGCCCGGCAAAGGCCGCGCCTGGCTGGACTTCCAGAATGACGTGACCGTCAAGGACGTCAAACTGGCCGAACAGGAAGGCTTCCGCAGTGTCGAGCATCTGAAACGCTATACCACTCTTGGCATGGCGACCGATCAGGGCAAAACCGCGAATGTCGGCGCGCTGGCCGTGATGGCCGAGATCACCGGCAAGAGCATTCCCGAAACCGGCACAACCATCTTCCGGCCACCTTACACGCCGGTGGCGATGGGGGCCTGGGCCGGGCGCTCGGTCGGGAAAGAATTCAAACCGACGCGACTGACGCCCAGCCACCAATGGGCCGAAGAACAGGGCGCGGTATTCGTCGAGGTGGGCCCCTGGTTGCGTGCGCAGTGGTTCCCCAAGGCTGGTGAGACCCATTGGCGCGAATCCGTGGATCGCGAAGTTCTGGCCGTACGCAGCGGTGTCGGCGTCTGCGACGTGACCACGCTGGGCAAAATCGACGTGCAGGGCGCGGATGCGGCAGAGTTCCTCAACAAGATCTATTGCAACGGCTTTGCCAAACTGCCGGTGGGCAAGACCCGTTATGGTCTGATGCTGCGCGAAGACGGTATAGCCATGGATGACGGCACCGCCGCCCGCCTGGCCGAGGATCACTTTGTGGTAACCACGACAACCGCAAACGCGGTTGGTATCTATCGCCACATGGAGTTCGTGCGCCAATGCCTGTTTCCGGACATGGATGTGCAAATGATCTCGACCACCGACGCCTGGGCACAATATGCCATAGCGGGCCCGAAATCCCGTGAGTTGCTGCAAAAGGTCGTTGATGACGGCTATGACATCAGCAACGAAGGTTTCCCCTTCATGGCGTGTGGCGAGGTGACCATTGCCGGGGGGATCCCGGCGCGGCTGTTCCGTATCTCGTTCTCGGGTGAACTGGCCTATGAGCTGGCCGTGCCAACCCGTTACGGTGACGCGCTGATCCGACATTTGATGGCGCTTGGGGAACCCTTTGGCGTAACGCCGTATGGCACCGAAGCGCTTGGTGTTCTGCGTATCGAAAAGGGGCACGCCACCGGAAACGAACTGAACGGAACCACCAGCGCCCACAACCTGGGCATGGGGCGCATGGTCTCGGCCAAGAAAGACAGTATCGGTGCGACGCTCAGCGCTCGCGAAGCTCTGACGGATCCGGATGGCCTGGCTTTGGTCGGCATTCAGCCGGTCAACACTGCCGATACCGTGCTGGCCGGTGGCCATGTGTTCGACGAAGATGCGCCGCACGTGCCGGAAAACGATCTGGGCTATGTCACATCGGCTGCCTATTCGCCGCACCTGTCCAGCAGCATCGGCCTGGCCTTTGTAAAACGCGGGGCGCAGCGATTGGGCGACACCGTACAGATTGTCAGCCCGGTGGATGACACCAACATCAAAGCGACGCTTGTCAGCGCGCATTTCCTTGACCCCGAAGGAGAACGGCTCCGTGCGTGATTTTGTTGCCAAGACCGCCATTGGCGGCACCGAACCAAAACGGAACGTGGTCGGACCTCTGACATTTCAGGAACGAGGGGATGTGGCACTGGCATCCGTCTCGGCCCGGCTGGGACAGGAGGAAGCCGTCAAAGCCAAACTTCAAACCGTTTGCGGAACCCCTGCGCCTGAGGCGGGGCAATGGGAAAAGGGCGAAACCAGAAACCTGCACTGGCTGGGCCCGGATCAGTATCTTTGCGAGGAAGCTTTTGCAGGCCCGTTGGAGTTGGCCAGGCGTATGGAAGCCGAGCTGGCCGGCATGGCGTCGGTGACCGATCAGTCTGACGCGTTCACACGCATCGACATGACCGGGCAGGGTGCCACAGGCTTGTTGCAACGCCTGACCGTTCTGGATGTCGAGCAGATGCAGGTCGGAGCTTTCAACCGCACTGCAATCCACCATGTGGGGTGCCTGCTGCGCTGCAATGAGGCGGGAACGGATTTCTCGGTCTACGCGCCACGCAGCTATGCGATTTCAGTTCACCACATGCTGATCGAGGTGGCCAAGGCCCTGTGAAGGACGGTGCCCAAAGGACAAAGCCGCGTGTCTGGCGCCGCGGCTTCGTTCCTTGCGTTCCTGTGTCGGCGGCAGACCGAATTCACGCCGATAGTTGCTTGAAAACGAACTGGCGCTGTCATACCCGACCGAAAGCGCGATTTCCTGCAAAGACTGGTCGGTGTAAAGCAGCTTCTGCCGCGCCGCATCCAGTCGCAGCCTGCGATAGTACCCTCCGGGACTGATCCCGGTTTCCTTCTTGAAATGCCGTTCCAATTGCCGGATGGACATGCCAACGCGTTTCGAAACCTGCTCGATCGAGATCTTGTTTTCGATGTTGTTTGCAAACAACTCGATGGCCCGTCGAACCGGGCGCGGCAGGGCATTGCGGGTCTGATTTTTGCTGTAGCCCGGCAAAACCTGCAACGTATCCGCATCGCGCAAAGTCGCGTATTGGAACCAGCAGGCGGTTTCGACGGCAACTGCATCAGACACCTCGTCCGAAATCACGCCCAGCATGAATTCAAACACCGCTGAAGTCCCAGCAAAGGACATTCGGTTGCGATCTATCGTATAGAGCGTGTCACACAGGTTCACCCTGTCGAATTGTTCCTTCAAAGCAGCGGTATAGCAGAAATGTGCGCTACAACTGTAACCATCGAAGAATTTTTCTTCCGCCAGCGCAAAAAGTGAGCCGCTGACCGAACCGATCCGCGCGCCATGTGACAAAAGCCGCCGCAGCGCTCCGCCCGAAGCCTTGCGATCCTTCAACCGGGCCGAGGCCCCGGCAAAGACCAGCACGACGTCGGTTTCCTCCACCTCGGACAACGCCTTGTCAGGGTTGATGCTGAGGCGTGAACTGGACATGACCTGTTGCCCATCTTCCGATACGACAGTCCAGCCAAGACCATCGCTGCGGCTGATCTCATTGGCCACGCGCAGCGGGTCGATGGCCATGGACAGGGCAGCAAGCGGGAAATCTTCGAGGCACAGAAAGGTGAAATGGGTCATGCTTTGTCTCTTTGCCAGCACGATACCCCAACTACACCGATTTCGTCAGAACACCAAACGATGGGCGCGACCGCGTTCGAACAGTTTTCGGTTCAACTCATCCGCTTCGGGCGCACCGTATTCCAGCGCGAACACAAACGCATGCGTAAGGTAAAAACAAGCAGCGTCGAGATCCTGATTTTGTTCGGCCCTGTCGGCTGCTTCGTGGTACAGCCGGATCAGCGCAGGCACATCATTATCCGCATGAGCCTGCAACAGTTGCTTGTCGAGTTCTTGCAGATCCAAGGTCAGCCTCTTACCGGAAACGCGAAGTGTGTTGGTTTGTACGCAATCATTTGCTTTCTACCTTTTTGCGCCTGAATCCTGGTTTTTCGACGCCATCAACGATGCGAACCGTCCCTTGATTAACCCATCACACGCAGCCGCATGCGTCTTTCCGCAATCGCGGAACATCGCCTGCATCTGCGATGTTCCTGATTGCAAATGACAGAGCAGGGCGCATCCGTGGCGCCCTCAACCCATGGTCCGGCCGGAAAGCCGCTCATGCCTCGGCACGGGCTTTTTCGATCTGAGTGGCCACCCAGTGGTGGAAACAATGCGTTGGGCCATCCATCGCGGGCGAAAAGCGACCACCGTCGAATTTGACGCCATGACGGCCTTTCTGCATGCCCTCGACCACGAATACATCCTCTTCGAAAACGGTTTTCCAAAGCTGCGCGTTCTTTGCGCGCAACGCTTCGTGCTCGGGTGCGTCTTCCGGTTTTTTGGCGTAGTACAGCTCGATCCTTTCGTTCGACCGCTCATGGGTGATCGGATCGATGATGAAGGCAAAGCCATGGTCGCGTTGAACACCCAGCAAGGTGTTCGGGTACACGACGATGTATTCCGCCCCTTCATTCCACTTTTCGCTCAGGTTCTGGAAGTCATCCAGTTTCTCGCCGTTCTGACCTTCGAACTGACGATAGACGTAGGTGCCCTGACCCGAGTACTTGCCCAGTTCATTGATGTTGTAGTGGTCTTCCAGACGCGAATAGCTGTTAAGGCCCGGGTGAACCCAAGGCAGGTGATAGCTTTCGCAGAAGTTTTCGACCGCCAGTTTCCAGTTCGACTCCAGCTTCAGCCGGACAGACGCGCCCGCACCGCCATGATACATCGGCTGATCGAAATCTTTCCAGCGCTCCATCAGTTCGCCATGAACCTCTTCGAAGTCCGGGGCGTTGCCATCCACATTCACGAAGACGACATCGCGCCAGACATAGGAACGAATGCGGATCAGGCCCAGTTCAGCAAAGTCCAGATCTTCATGCGTGTTCCGTCCGGGGCCGCCAACGTGGGGCGCAGTGCGCAGCTCGCCATTCAGGCCATAACACCAGCTGTGATAGGGGCAGCGGATCGCGCCGCGGATTTTCTGTGGCTTGTCGACCAAAATCATTCCGCGATGGCGGCAGGTGTTCTGGAAAACGCCGATCTGTCCGTCACGGTCGCGCACCATCAGAAGCGGCATGCCGAGAAAGTCGATCGGAAAGGCATCACCTGCTTCGGGAATGTCCTTGCCAAAACCGATGCCCGACCAGTTCGCGAACAGGACCGCCTCCCGTTCCTCGGCAAAGACAGCGGGATCGACATAATGCTCGTTCGGCAGGCCCTTGGCGGTGTTTACCGGGGTCAGAACAGACGAAAGCGCTGAATGCTTGTTCATCGGTTGCTCCTGAGTAATTCGGAATGGGTTGAACGTTTCCCCCATTGGCCGGTCGAGCCGGCTTCATTCAATATCAAAAAACCTAATGGCCGATTGAGGCAGACTAAACCGAACCCCCGGACAATTCATCCAGCAACCAGTTTTTCAGCGCCAGGGCACCTTCTGTCAGCTGGTCGTCCGGGCGACCGACGAGGTAAAAATTGTTCGGGGCAGGGAGGCTGAATTCTTCCAGCGCAACAAGTTTTCCTGATGCCAGCATGGGCTGGATCAAGCGTTTCCACCCCAATGCAAGCCCGGCCCCTTTCCGGGCCAACTGCAACGCCAACGCATAGCTGTTCACGCGCGACTGCACCGGTACAACTCCGGTGTATCCAAGGTCGTGAAACCAAGATGGCCAGGTGGTCCAGGTGTTGTCCTGCGTTTCAAGGTGGATCAGGCGACGTTCGACCAGGTCGTCCAGGCTTGCCCCCTTCAGTTCCAGGGCCATCTCGGGGCTACAGACCGGCGTCAGAGTATCACGGTACAGTTTGGTATGGTTCAACTGCGAGTTCACGTCGCGACCGTAGCGGATGAAAAAATCGATATCCGGTCTGTCCGAGAATGGCTTGTCCTGTGCCATCTGGTTCACTTTTACGTGCGGGTAGTCCTGCCAGAACCGGATGACCGACGGGGAAAGCCACAACGCCGCCACAGCGGTAGTTGACCCGACCGTCACCGGATTTTCGGAATCCCCGCTGCGAATCTTTTCAAGCATCTTCGATATCTGCCGGAACGACGAGCCGAGCACTTCGAACAGGTCCTGGCCATCCTCGGTCAGTTCCACGCCCCTGTGTTTTCTGACGAACAGCGCTGAACCCAGTTCACTTTCCAGCGCTTTTATCTGGTGGCTGACAGCACCCGGCGTAACCGACAGTTCGCCGGCCGCTTCTTTGAAACTGAGATGCCGCGCGGCGGCCTCGAAGGCCGACAAAGTCGTGAGAGGTGGAAGATTATAGTGGCGTCGTGACATGGCTGCTGCGTTGCTCAAGAGATAGAGGTGAGCTACATTCATCCGAATGTGAGAAATTTTGCAATTGAAATCTATGTTTTTTCCTGCTGTTTGCGATCGGGTACAGGACCAAAGTCGACCGAGAACGAACAGGATGTGTGATGGATACACAAGTTGCCCGCCTCGTGCGCAAAACACAGCTGAGCCCGGACACGTCCGATTTTTGCTTTGAAATCGAAAACGGCCGCTTCACAAGTCTTCAACCCGGCGCACATGTCGATATCCATCTGGCCGACGATCTGGTGCGGCAGTATTCACTGTGGAGCTGGAGCCAGGACGGCCGCGTACTCAATGTCGCCGTCAAACGCGAAGATGAAGGGCGTGGCGGCTCGGTGGCGATGCACGCGCTGCAAGATGGGTCGATGGTCGAAATCGGTGGGCCGCGTAATCACTTCAAACTCGAAAGTCACGATCGGCACGTCACGTTGATTGCAGGCGGTATTGGGGCGACGCCGCTGGTGGCAATGGCGCGGGAACTGTTGAACCGAGGGCAGGATTTTCGGGTTTATTACCTGGTACGGTCAAGGGAATATGCCGCGATGGATGCGCAGTTTCGTTCGCTTGGATTGGATGAATGGTATCATTTGCACTGCGATGATACTGACGGTCAGTTTGATTTTGCATCGGTCATGCAATCGACGCCGATGGGTGCGGATGTGTATACCTGCGGACCTGAACCGATGCTGAATGCTGTTCTCGAAGCAAGTGCATCCTTGCGCGGCGGTGCCATCCATTTTGAACGATTTGCAGCCGCATCTGATATCGAGCACGACACAAACGCCGAATTCCGGGTCGAAATTCAGTCAACCGGCGCGGTCTACCCGGTCGGAAAGGAGGAAACCATTCTCGAAGTATTGCAAAACAACGGCGTGCAGGTCGATTTCGGGTGCTCTGAAGGGTTGTGCGGGTCATGCATTGTTGACGTAGTGTCAGGTCAGGTCGACCACCGCGACGGAATACTGACACCGCAAGAGCGGGAAAGCCACGAATTCCTGTGCACCTGCGTTTCGCGGGCCAAGTCCGAGAAACTGGTCCTGAAGCTATAGACAGTATGATGGCTACCGCAATTCATAGCATTGCACTGTTCTCGCTAACATGGGAAACGAGTGAGTTTTATAGTCGTTTCACGTAATCGAAGTGTCGGATTCTCAAATCAGAACACTTAACCCATGCTATAGGTGTTTCGAAACTGGAAGCCCAATAACCACTTACGACGCTGCGATTATGTTTAAAGACATGCTGACTTATCACTAGGACCAGGGATGTCGGCTGGCAGCGAATAACCCGGAGGAGATCTGCAGTAAGAAACGTAATGGGAGCACGCGTTGTTACTGCAAGCCCAAGTTTGGGCTGAACACAACTCACCATCGGTTTGCGCATCGTGCATGATTGTCCGCGTCGTGCAACGCGATGGTTTCCAGCACTTTTCCAGAAGAACAAAAACGACACACTCGAGGAGGAACGCGCGATATGTCGATACCCGAACCTTTCACGGACGTTGAAATAGAAACGGCTGATTCCGGATTCTATGAAAACTACAGCGTCCCAATTGCCCTGATCAGCAAGGCCATCATGGTCGGGCTGGTCCTGTGGGCCCTGGTTTTCCCTGCGAATGCAAACAGCACGTTGGGCAGCCTGAACAGCCAGTTGCTGGAAGTCTTCAACAGCTTCTACATTGTCATTGTCGGTTTTTTCTTCTTTTTCCTGGCCGTTGTTGCGATCATTCCGTCCACGGGTCGCCGGATCATGGGAACGCCGGGGGAAAAGCCCGAGTTTTCGAACTTCTCGTGGTTTTCCATGATGTTCGGTGCCGGTCTTGGTGTCGGTCTCATGGTCTTTGCGACAGCAGAACCGCTGGGTCTCTGGGGATCTAACCCGGTTGTCGTTTCTGGTGAGGTCGAAGGTAACACGCCTGAGGCACTGCAATCGGCCTACCGTTTCACTTTCCTGCACTATGGTTTCCACGCCTGGGCGATCTACGTGGTGACCGGCCTGTCGTTGGCGTATTACGCTTATACACGCGACATGCCTCTGACGATCCGCTCGGCGCTGACTCCGCTGTTTGGCCGTTTCGTCAACGGTTTTTTCGGCCACGTGGTCGACGTTTTGGGCGTTGTCGCAACGATCCTCGGCGTGTCCGTAACCATCGGTTTTGGCGTCAGCCAGTTCATCGACGGCCTCTATGCCATCACCGGCATGCAGTGGATCATGGATCTGGGCGGCGAGGTGCCGACCCCCAGCAAGGTTGGTCTGATTGCAGGCTTGGTCGTCATCATGGGTCTGTCGATCATTTCGGCGGTTTCCGGTGTTGGCCGAGGTGTCAAGTACCTGTCCAACCTGAACTTGGTGCTGTCGATCATCCTGCTGGGCACTTTCGTGGTCTTCGGTTCGTTTGTCTTTGCCATGACCACTTATGGCACTGCGATGATCGACTACATTTTGCACTTCGTGTCGCTCAGCTTTAACGCCTATGGCCCGCTGTCGGCCGAAGCATTCGCAGCGGCCCTGCCGGCCGAGGCGCAAGCACATGCCGCAGACCTGATGGCAGGCGCGACCAATGCCTGGGGCAGCTTCGACGGCTTCAAAAGCGGTCTGGAAGGTGCAGCAGCCGAGTTGGACGAAGCAACCTTGGCTGCGGCCTATGCTGCGGGTGAGCAAGGTCGTCAGTTCGGCTGGCAATCAGGCTGGACTACCTTCTACTGGGCATGGTGGATCGCATTCTCGCCCTTCGTGGGTCTGTTCCTGGCGCGCATCTCCAAGGGGCGCAGCGTTCGTGAGTTCATTCTGGGCTGCGTGTTCGCACCTGCGCTGGTATGCTTTGCCTGGATGACCGTTCTGGGCGGCACAGCGATCGATCTGGAACTGGCAGGCGCGGCGGAAGGTGCGATCATTGGAGCATCGAACACCAACAAGCTGTTCGTAACCCTGTCCTACATGATCGACAGTGGGCTTCTGTCCATGCTGAACATCATGTGCGTGATCCTGATCATGACCTTCCTGGTGACCTCGGCTGACTCGGGTATTCTGGTGATGAACACCATCATGTCGGGTGGTAGCCAGGAAACCGGTATCAAGCACCGCATCATCTGGGGTGTGATCCTGACGGCGGTGATCGGCGCGCTGATCCTGGCGGCCGGTGAAAACAACCCGATGGACGCGCTGCGCAATGCCATGATCATCGGTGCGCTTCCGTTCACCGTGGTGATGGGTCTGATGTGCGTATCGCTGGCCAAGGCGCTGTTCCGCGACAGTCAGCGTGACAAGCACTCTGCCAGCAGCACGCAGGCTGCTGAATAAGGCATAAGCTCAAAAAAAACAGGTCAGGCCGCCCCTACTGGGCGGCCTGTTCTTTTTTCAGACCGTAGCCTTTGAAATGAAAAACCCCAATATTACCCCGGGGTCGATGCCGTACTGAACGGAGAACCAAGTCTGTCTCCTATCGACTGCCCGCATACCCCGTACTTCCGCCACCTCTGGCTGCTGTGGTGACAGTTTGCTCACCGGACCGGCGAGGGCCGCATCACCCGCCAGGGTCAATTTCCTTGCTGTTGCAACTTTGGATAAAGGGCTGTCTTAGGGCCGCGGCAGGAACTTAGGACTTTCATCGAATGTTCCAGCGAAGGGCGGAAAGCTGGTCTTTCGAACATGCGCGTACTCGCAGGCATTCTGACGCTGCTTTTCAGTGGCCTGGCGGCTTTGGCCGAACCTTTGTCGCGCGAAGATATCGAATCCCATATTCGCGCGCCGTTCTCTTTGGGGCCGGCGTTGAACGAGAACGGCGTCTACAGTCTGCTGAACTCCGGCGGGGCCGATGCAGGCTATGTCTTTGAATCGGAGCCCCTGGCGCCATTGCCCGGTTTTTCCGGCGCACCGATCAACATGTTGATCGTGCTGGATCTTGAAGGGCGTTTTCTTGACGTGCAGTTGATCGAACATAACGAACCGACTTTTTTGTTTCAGGGCTGGGAAAGGCCCCTTTCCACAAATTCTTCGAGCAATACAGGGGCCTTTCGATCTCGGATTCCATCGTTGTCGGAACCCCGTACGGCGATGCAGCAAGCGGATCGTCATTGGTCTATTTGGACGGGGTTACAAAGGCGACGGCAAGTGTGCGGATCGCGCATGAATCCGTCATGGGTGCTGCTTTGGCAGTCGCGCGTGAGAAAATGCGGGGATTGGAACCGCACCGCTCAGCGTTTTGCTACTGATCTGGTCGTTCGCGCCTTGCGCAAGGCCGGGTGGGAAAAGGTTCTGGTCAATATCGGAGAGTATTATGCAAGTGGCCGTCAGTGGCTGCTGGGTGTCACGGATCCAGTGCACGGGCTTGACGAAGCCACGCATTTGAAAGACCGCGCCATCGCTACGTCCAGCCCCGGCGTCATGCGCCTGCGGTCCGGCGGTGCTTACATCATCAACCCGATGGGCGAAAACGCACCGCTTTGGTCAACGGTCAGTGTCCAGGCCCTGGATGCTGCGACAGCAGGCGCGCTTTCAACGGCATTCTGTCATGCTTCCGAGACTGAAATAGCAGCGGCCCTTGCGCGGGCAGCCGGCGACTGCATCGCGATCTGTGTTGGCCCCAATGGGAAAGTGGTCGTGCTTCAGGGTCAAAAAGCCCCGGATCACACCGAGGCTTTTCGAGTTCTCTAAGATGGCCTATTGGCAGTCTGCAACCGCGCGTTTGGTCATGACCGAAACGAGATGTGCTCGATACTCCTTGCTGCCATGCAGATCCGCAATCATGTTCGCCGGGTTCACGCGCAGGTCCATAAGGGCATCAGGGCGAAATTCTTTGTTCAGCGCCTGTTCAGCCTCTGACCACCGGAAAACGCCGTCCTCGCTCGCGCCGGTTGCCGCGACACGTACTCCATCGGCGAAACGGGCCAGATAGACCCCGACAAGCGCAAATCGCGACGCTGGCTGAAGGAACTTTTGATAGCTCGCCGCTTGCGGCACCGGGAAACGGACCGATGTGATGATTTCACCCTCATCCAGCGCCGTCGTGAACATTCCCTGGAAAAAGTCATCGGCGGCAATCTGGCGGGTATTGGTCACCACTGTCGCCCCTGATCCCAATACCCCTGCCGGATAACAGGCCGCAGGGTCATTGTTGGCAACCGAACCGCCAATCGTCCCGCGGTTGCGGACTGCCGGATCGCCGATCTGACCGGCCAGCGCTGCAAGCGCTGGATATGATCCCGCGGCCTCGCGGGCGACGACAGCGTGGGGCGTCGCCCCACCGATCGACACCGATCCGTCATCCTCGACGCAAACGCCTTGCATCTCGGGAATTCCGCTGACCGACACCAACTTGGACGGGGCCGCCAACCGTTGCTTCAATGTTGGGATCAGCGTCTGTCCGCCCCCCAACGCCTGCGCATCCTCGGCGGCCAGTGCTGCAACCGCGTCAGCAATGGTCGAGGGTTTCTCAAACTCGAAACTGTACATTTCGTTCTTCCTTTCCGAAAGGCGCTGATCCGCCCTTCATCTGGCTATAAATATCCCGGGGAGCGCGAGGGGCTGGCCCCTCGCACTCTAACCTCTCAACCATGCATCGCCGTCCAAACGCGTGACGGGCTCATCGGCATGTCGATATGATCAATAGCCCTTCCACCCGAGTTCAACGCATCCAGGACCGCGTTGACCACCGCAGGCGGTGAGCCGATCGCACCGGCCTCGCCGCAACCCTTCACACCAAGCGGATTGTGGGTACACGGCGTCTGGCTGGAATGGTCGACACCGTAGAATGGCACGTCATCCGCACGCGGCATCGCGTAGTCCATGAAGGACGCGCTCAGCAGCTGGCCGTTTTCATCGTAGGCGCAGTTTTCCAGAAGCGCCTGCCCGATGCCCTGACCGATACCGCCATGGACCTGACCATCCACGATCATCGGGTTAACGATGTTGCCGAAGTCATCCGCCGCAGTGAATTTCTCGATGCTGACCTGACCGGTTTCCGGATCAACCTCGACTTCGCAGGCATAGGCGCCTGCCGGGAAGGTAAAGTTGGCCGGATCATAGAACGCGGTTTCCTCCAACCCGGGCTCCACTTCCAGTGGATAGTTGTGCGGGACATAGGCCGTCAGGGTCACATCGCCCCATGCCACTGACTTATCAGTACCCGCAACGCTGAACTGACCGTCCTTCAGCTCGATATCGGCCTCGGACGCTTCCAGCAGGTGGGCGGCGATCTTCTTGGCCTTGTCGATCACCTTTTCGGTCGCCTTGACCATGGCCGAGCCACAGACCGCCAGCGAACGCGAACCATATGTGCCCATACCGAACGGGATTTTCGATGTATCGCCATGCACGATCTCGACCATCGACTCGTCGATGCCGATCATGTCGGCCACCACTTGCGGAAAGGCCGTCTCGTGCCCTTGCCCGTGGCTGTGCGCGCCGACCATGACGCTGATCGAACCGGTGGCGTTCACCCGAACCGTTGCTGCATCATAAAGGCCCGCCCGGGCCCCAAGCATGCCGACAATGTTGGAAGGTGCGATGCCACAGGCCTCGATATAGCAGTTGATGCCCAAGCCCCGAAGCTTGCCGTTGGCTTCGCTTTGCGCGCGCCGCGCTGCAAAACCTGCCAGATCGGCGGCGGCCTCAAGCTTGTCCATCGTTCCGTTGTAATCCCCGGTATCATAGGTCAGCGCCACCGGCGTGTCGTAGGGGAACTGCGTGATGAAGTTCTGCCGACGCAGCGCGATCGGATCCACGCCCAGTTCGCGCGCGGCCTTGTCGATCACGCGCTCCAGCTGGTACGTCGCTTCGGGGCGGCCTGCGCCGCGATAGGCGTCCACCGGCACTGTATTGGTGAACATCGCCTTCACGTTCACCTGAATGACCGGCGTCTTGTAGTTGCCTGCCATCAGCGTACCGTGCAGCCAGGTCGGGACCGAGCTGGAGAAGGTGGACAGATAGGCGCCCAGATTGGCGTATGTGTTGGTGCGCAGCCCGACGAAATTGTTGTCGGCATCCAGCGCCAGCTCGATCTTGCTGACATGGTCGCGGCCCTGTGCATCCGACATGAACGCCTCGGACCGGCTGGCCGTCCACTTGACCGGGCGGTTGCAGGCCTTGGCGGCGAAAGTACAAAACGCTTCCTCGGCGTAGTGGAAAATCTTGGTGCCGAAACCGCCGCCCACATCCGGCGCCACGACGCGGACCTTGTGCTCGGGCAGGCCCAGCACGAAGGCGCACATCAGCAGCCGGATCACATGCGGGTTCTGCGACGTGGTATAGAGCGTGTATTCATCCGTGCCCCGGCTGTATTGCGCCACGGCCACGCGCGGTTCCATCGGGTTGGCAACCAGACGGTTGTTCACCAGTTCCAGCGTGGTGACATGCGTCGCGTTGGCAAACACCTCGTTCACCTTGGCGTCGTCCGCCTCGCCCAGCTGCCAGTCATAGCAGATGTTGTTCTTCAGATCGTCATGGACCAGGGTCGCGCCATCCTGCGCGGCGGCTTTCATGTCGATCACCGCGGGCAGTTCCTCGATATCCACCTCGATGGCCTCGGCCGCATCGCGGGCCTGCTCAAGGCTGTCGGCCACAACGGCCGCGATCGGGTCGCCCACATGGCGCACTTTGCCCTGCGCCAGAATGGGGTGAGGGGGCTCTTGCATCGGCGCGCCGTGCTTGTCGGTGACTTCCCAGCCGCAGGGCATGCCGCCCACGCCTTCGAAATCCTTGCCGGTAAAAACCTTGACCACGCCCGGCATGCCTTCGGCCGCCGAAGTGTCCAGGGATTTGATCCGGCCATGCGCGATATCAGACCGCAGAAAATGCACATAGGCCTGACCATGTACGTTGATATCGTCGGTGTAATTGCCTGCTCCGGTCAGAAAGCGCACGTCCTCGCGTCGCTTGGAACTGGCTCCGATGCCACTGTCTTTGGGCATTGCTTGTTCTCCTCCCATAAACGGATGCTGTTGCATCCCTTACTCATCCCACGGGCGTCAAGATCACGCCCGCAGCGGCATCATTCGGCAGCGATGCTGCCCACGTCCTGGCCGGATGCGGCCATGATCGCTTTGACGATGTTGTGGTACCCGGTACAGCGGCACAGGTTGCCCTCCAGATATTTCCGGATCTCCGCCTCTGACGGCCGCGGGTTCTCTTTCAGCAGCGCTGCGGCACTCATCACCATGCCCGGAGTGCAGAAACCACACTGAAGACCGTGGTGATCCTGAAACGCCTGCTGGATCACGTTCAGCGAACCATCTGGCGATGCCTGACCTTCAATCGTGCCGACATCAGCGCCGTCTGCTTCGGCGGCAAGCATGTTGCACGATTTCACCGCTTCGCCATTCACATGCACCACGCAAGCACCGCATTGCGCTGTGTCGCACCCCACATGCGTCCCCGTCAAAGACAGATGATCGCGCAGAAAACCGGACAACAATGTCCGGCCCTCGACGTCTCCGCTTACGGCTTTGCCGTTCACGGTCATGGAAATTTTCATGACTTTCTCCTCCCTGAATTCCAAAGGATCAACCGCCTAACACGCGCTTGATCCAACCTTTCTTTTCTTCCCCGGTCTCGCCTTCTTCCGAGGTTTCGGGTTCGGGCGCATCCTGAGGTTCGACCGCATTCTGGAAGTTCTCAAAGAACTGGTCGGCCATTTTTCTGGCAACCCCATCAATCACTCGCCCCCCCAACTGAGCCAGCTTGCCACCGACGCGCGCATCGACCTTGTAGGTCAGCAGCGTACCTTCGGGGGCATCCGACAAGGTGACGTCGGCCGCACCCTTGGCAAATCCGGCGGCTCCTCCCTTACCTTCACCCGATAACTTCACGCTTTCAAGCTCCACGAGATCAGAAAGGGTCACAGAGCCTTTGAAAGTCGCTTTGACCGGGCCTACTTTCTGCACGACGGTGGCCTCGAACCCGTCTTCGATCGAACCTGTCATCTCCTGACATCCCGGCACGCATTCCTTTAGAACTTCTGCCGACAAGAGCGCGGCCCAGACTTTGGATCGCGGCGCGGCGATGACGCGGCTGTCATTGAGTTCCATTTCACTTCTCCAAGTATTTTTTTTGTTACGCTACGCGGTGTTCGCCGCCTTGCCTATAAGACCTTGGGTGTAGTCACCGCAGCGCAGGCGGCGAATGTGCAAGGCCGTGACGATTGAAGATTTCGGTGATGCGCCCGTCCTGCAACGCCGCAAAAATGGCATCGTCCACAGCATAGCCGAGGCCGCGATAGGCGAAATGAACGGCCACGCCAGTGGTCCATGAACTGACGGCAAAACCGGGCAGGGGTGGGGTATGGATGTCCAGCTCTGGCGTCCGCCTGGCCTCAAGTTGGGCACGCGGTCCCATGGCCGCCATCGTCGCACCACCGGCAAGCGCCTGCATTGCCTTGGCGACAGTGGGATATCTGCGCATATTTTGGGCCAATTGACCGCCGGGAAATGCCGACAAATAGAAATCGGCAATCGAATCGTTCTCGACGGCGACAGTGTCGATCCGGAAACACGCAGGAACTGGCGGGTCATCGGGATAGGTATCGCGGCCATACGCGATGGCGATTTCCTCGACATGGTATTGCCCGGTGAAGACCACCTGTTCGACCCGGCAGGCGAATTCGCTGTCATAGGGAACGTGCAACATCACATTTGCGACCCGCCCATTGATCAGGGGTCCCTTCCAGATCCAGTTGCGCAGGTCGGCCTCAAGGTTTTCTCCGGCAGCCACCAGATTGAAACGCGCTTCAACATCCAGCTCCTCGGCAATCAACCTGCCTATGTCGATGTCCACGCCAAGTGTCTTGCCGTCCCTCTCATAGGACCACGGTGGGAAATCGTCATAGGCGGCGAATTCGATATAGCCACGCTCGACAATGGTATCGAGATCGGCGCCAACGATATCCCGACCGGCGTTTTGTGGTTTGGGTTGAGGCACATGATCCTCGCATCGGGCCATCGCCATTCCGGTGGAAAGGGTGGCAGCCAACAGGAGGAGAAAAAGTGAGCGTCCGATCATGTGCTTCAGTCTGCCGTCCTATTGCGCGGCAGACAATCCAATTGTCAGTTGTTCTGCGGCTTCCGCGAAATCAGGACTGTCGCCCGAGATCAGAACAGCGGCGCGGAAGGCCACGCTGTCAGCCACTGGGGCGCCCGATCCTGTTTCCACGGCGCTTGCAATCTCGCTGAGTTCCGACCGAAGCGCCGCGGCATCGCCTTCACCACCGTCGGCCATCGAGGCCAGAAGGTCACGGATTTCTTTCAGCCGATCCGTATGATCGTCCAGCGCTCCATCGTCGGGGCGCGTTTCGATATAGGTGCGAATGGCCCAGGCGGCCTTTTGGCCCAATAACTCTCCGAAGGCCGGCATCTTGGTGATCCCGTTCTGGGTATAGCCTTCGCGGAACCGTTCCACGTACCATTCGTCACCATATTCTTCAGCCTCGAGGTAGCGCAGGTCAGGCGCCAAACCGCCGGAAACCACGCCCAACCCATGGCAGCGCGCACAGTTTTGATTGTAACCGGAATCGCCAATTTCGATGGCGGCTTGCCAAACCTCATCACCCTGATCGCGATAGGGGTTTTCGATCAACCATTCCTCACCCACATCCGGCAGGGCATCTGTATTCACCGGCTGCGGGGCGACATCTCCGTGCGCAAACGCCATGCCGCCTGCGGTCAGGCCAGCCAGCGCTGTGTGAAAAAAAATACAAGACGCATCGTTTCCTCCTTCCGATGCTTGCCCCGGTCATAGCTCAGGGAAAACCATCGTGAAATTCGACCTTGGTTGCAGATGATCCGCCGCGTGCGACAAAGGTCGAATGGCATGCCACCCAAGGACTCATTTTAGTGGAGGCGCATCGGAGGAGGAGCAAACACGGCCATGTTTTTCGCGTCTTAGCAACCCTTGTTCTGTTGCCAATGGTTGCTGCGGCTGAGGTCTCTGTATCTGTTGTCTACCTTCAGCAACAGGTCAGGCGACCACCGGTTTTGTCGAACCTTGACCCATTGCCCGAAGACCTTGGTGCGGCGGGTGCGAAACTGGCACAGACAGACAATCTGACAACGGCCAAGTTTCTGGGTCACAAGTACGAACTGACAGTTGCGACAGCCCCGCAAGACGGGGATTGGCTTCAAACGGCGCGCCGGGCCCTGTCCCAGACAAGCTTCCTGATATTGGACGCACCTGCGCAGGCGCAACTGGCGGTCGCTGATCTTCCCGAGGCCGCCGACGCCATCTTGTTCAACGCGTCTGCACCTGAACGCGACATAAGAGATACCACCGGCCGCGCCAACCTGCTGCACACTGTGCCATCAGACGCGATGCGCACGGACGTATTGGCACAGTTTCTGGTCAAAAGACGCTGGGACGATCTGGTTCTGATCACCGGAGAGCACGTGTCGGACGTGGCCTTTGCAGACGCCTTGAGACAGTCGCTGACCAAGTTCGGACTGGAGTTTCGTGCAGAAAAGATCTGGCGTTTTGATGCTGACCTGAGACGTAATGCGGCCCAGGAAGTTCCAGTTTTCACTCAGGATTTCGGAGATTACGATGTCTTGCTGGTAGCTGATGAACTGAACGACTTTGCCCGGTCCATACCGTTTAACACATGGGAACCCAGACCGGTTGCAGGTTCGGAAGGGTTGCGACAGGTGGCGTGGTCGCCCGCGGTCGAGCAATGGGAGGCGGTTCAGTTGCAGAGCCGGTTCGCCGATCAAGCAGGACGGTCGATGAGGTCAATCGACTATGCGGCATGGGCTGCGTTTCGGTCATTGGGCGAGGCTGTGACCCGAACGCAATCTGGCGATCCTTCTGTTCTGCCGGACTACATTCTGTCGGACAGATTTGAACTGGCAGGCTTCAAAGGCCGGGCGATGAGTTTCCGCGCCTGGAACGGCCAGTTGCGCCAACCAATCCCTTTGGTGACGGGACGGGCTGTCGTGGCCCTCGCACCGCTTCAGGGTTTCCTGCACCAACGAACGGTACTGGATACGCTTGGCATTGATGAGCCCGAAAGCCAGTGCACGGCCTTCAAGGAGGAATGAAGATGAAGGTAGCCACCCTTTTGGCTGCGACGGCACTTTGCGCCCCGGCGGCCGCAGATGAAATCTGGGTAAGCAACGAAAAAGACGACACGCTCAGTGTGATCGACATCGAAACGTTTGAAGTGATCCGCACCCTTGAAACCGGTGAATGACCACGCGGGATTACTCTTACCAAGGACTTCTCGGTTCTCTACATCTGCGCGTCAGACAATGACTCGGTGCAGGTCATGGATCCCGAAACCGGAGAAATCCTTTATGATCTGCCGTCGGGCGAAGACCCCAAACAGTTCGTTTTGCACCCGAATGATCGGCATCTTTACATCGCCAACGAAGATGACGCGATCACAACTGTCGTCGATACGGTGTCGCGGAGGGTGATTGCCCAGATTGACGTGGGTATCGAACCGGAAGGAATGGCGGTTTCACCCGATGGAAAGATCGCTGTCACCACATCCGAGACCACCAACATGGCTCATTGGATCGATACTGAAACACAGGAGTTGTTCGCCAACACCCTGGTGGATTCGCGCCCGCGCCACGCGGAATTCATGAAGGGCGGAACCGAACTTTGGGTCAGCTCTGAAATCGACGCCGAAAACTGAAACAAGCTCCTGAATTTCAACGGCAATAGTGGTCGGCAGATTTTTGGGCGGCCTGAAAGGTCAAGGAAACATATCCCTGCATTCTGGGCGGGACGTCGCGAGACAGACCCGTTCCGAACGACGCGCGCAGGGCCAAATGGCGCAACCGTATCAAGATCATGTTCGTCCGGGAGAAGGATCGGCGCCGCGTCGCAATCCGTTGCGACAGATGCCCGAAAGTGGTCCGATAAGTCACCGCTGGTGCCGCCGAAACCATGAGTGTGGAGCCCGGATGAAATGCGCGAATTGCCCCCACGACCATTGTGCAGTTTCGCCGACAGACCCGCCTGCGAATAGTTGCCATGCCAACAGCTCCGACCTGTCGGGGATTCGGCGTGGAGGGAAGACTCAAGTCTAGAGAGGACACCGATGAACCGGTTCACAATGACGACAGTCGCAAGCGTGATTGCAGTGGGCACGGCCCATGCAGAAGTTACCGAGGATGATCTGGCCAACGACCAGTCAATTACGACCCAGGTCGTGACAAACGGGATGGGACGCCACTTGCAGCGCTACAGCCCGTTGGACATGCTGAACAAGGACAACGTCAAGAACCTGTTGCCGGCCTGGGCGTTCAGCCTTGGTGGCGAAAAACAGCGCGGGCAGGAAACCCAGGCGCTGATCTATGACGGCATGATGTACATCACCGGATCGTATTCGCGCCTGTATGCGATTGATCTGGAGACCGGCAAAGAGGTCTGGCAATACGATGCGCGCCTGCCCGAGGGCATCCTGCCTTGCTGTGACGTGTTGAATCGGGGTGCCGCCATCTACGGTGACAAGGTGATTTTCGGGACACTTGATGCCCGGATCGTGGCCCTGAACAAAGCCACTGTGACGTTGTGTGGCGTGACAAGATCGCGGATTACAAGGCGGGGTACTCTTACACCTACACTGCGGCTCCGCTGATCGTCGACGGGCTGGTGATCACCGGAAATCCCGGCGGGTATTTCTATGTTCTGAACCGCGAAGACGGCGCCTTTGTGTCGGCCAATCCGTTTGTCAAAGACATAACGTGGACGTCCGGCGTGGATGAGACCGGCCGCCCGATCTTTGTCGAAGACAACCGCCCTGGCGATCCGGCGTCAGCGGCTGATGGCAAGAAGGGTGAAGTGATCTTTGCATCGCCTTCTTTCCTTGGCGGCAAGAACTGGATGCCGATGGCCTTCTCGCAGCGTACCGGTAACTTCTATGTGCCATCGAACGAATGGGGCATGGATATCTGGAACGAGCCGATCTCGTACAAAAAGGGTGCCGCCTATCAGGGCGCAGGCTTTACGATCAAACCAAACTAAGAAGATCACATCGGCTCGCTCAAGGCCATCGACCCGGATACCGGCGACTGGAAATGGGAATACAAGAACGACGCGCCGCTGTGGTCAGGCGTGATGACGACGGCTGGAGGTCTGGTGTTCTTTGGCACGCCCGAAGGTGAGTTTATCGCGCTGGATGACGAAAACTGCGGTCGTTCCAGACCGGCTGGGGCATCGTCGGGCAGCCTGTGACCTGGGAACAGTACGGCGAACAATATGTCTCGATCATTTCGGGCTGGGGCGGCGCGGTTCCTCTGTGGGGTGGTGAGGTGGCCAAGAAGGTCAACTACCTGAACCAGGGCGGCACCTTGTGGACTTTCCGCCTGCCGAAGGAACTGGCTTCGGCTAACTGCCCTAGGACGTAACAAAATCCTGACGCGTGCCCCTGATCCGGGGTGCGCGTTGCTATACGACTTTCCGCCAGTATGCGTGGATTTCATTCGTTGCTAGGATTGGTTAGGCTGGAGACCATTTGAATGCAAAAGGCTATACCAGATGCTTGCTGAATCCGCCGCACGCAATGATTTCGAAAACGTGCTGATCGTTGATGACCATCCATTGTTTTGCGACGCCTTGTCGATGACCCTGCAAAGTGTGGCTCAGATTCGGGAAATCCATACGGCAGACCGGCTGGAAGACGCATTGGATCTGCTGGCAAGTGGGCTGAAACCTGATGCTGTCATGCTGGATCTCAATTTACCGGATGTGGACGGGCTGGATGGCCTTGTCCGCTTGAAGGCTGCCGCAAACGCACCGGTAATCGTGGTGTCGTCGCTGACCGACAACCGCGTCGTCAGCCAGGTGATACAGGCCGGCGCATCGGGCTATGTCCCCAAGCACAGTCAGCGCGACGTGTTCCGTACCGCATTCGAGACCGTGCATGCCGGTGACGTCTTCGTGCCGGAAGGCTGCGTTTTGATCGACACAGAGGAAGACGACGAACACGGCGAAGCGGTCAAGCGACTGGCGACACTGACAAACCAGCAGGCGCGTATCCTGCAACTGATCTGCGAAGGTAAACTGAACAAGCAAATCGCCTATGACCTGTCGATTGCGGAAACGACCGTCAAAGCGCATGTGACCGCAATAATGCGAAAACTGGGTGTCCAAAGCCGCACGCAGGCGGTTCTGATCGCCAAGAAAGCGTCCTTTGCCAGTGTCTTGCAAGATCAAGGCTAGGCGTCATACTCTCACGTCATCGTCGCGCTTTTAGGGAGGAGGCACGATGGACCAAGCAGTCGGGCGGGCAACAGCCCGGGCCCGTACGCCAGGCATCGTCAAAACGGCTTTTGCACGCCACGACACCGGGCAGTCGATCGAGACACTCAGACGCCAGTTGGGTGATGACCCACTTGCGCTTGTCATTCTTTTTGTCAGCCCGAACGCTGATGCACCCGTGGTGATCGCGGATGCCGCGCGCGCCTTTGCGCCGACCCCGATTGTTGGATGCACCACCGCCGGAGAGCTGGCGGATAGTGGGTATTGCGAAGATCAGATCGTCGCGATCGGCCTGCCGCAATCCCATTTCGAAACACGCACGGTTCTTGTTCCGGACCTGAATGAATTCGATTCCGACAGCATCATCAAAGAGATGATCCACAACAGGAACGCGATGATGGCAAGCGCGCCCGAATGGAGCCACGAATTCACGTTCCTGATGATTGACGGGCTGTCGACAAAAGAAGATGAACTGACGTCGGAATTGGCTGTGGGGCTTGGGCCGGTACCATTGTTCGGTGGATCGGCGGGGGATGGAACCAAATTCGGGCGCACATATGTTCTGTATCAGGGACAGGCAAGAAGCAATGCCGCCATACTGACCCAGGTTCGCACGCGGTGTCCGATCAAGGTGTTCAAGACCGATCACCTTCTGCCCACCGCGCGCCGCATGGTGGTGACCAAGGCGGACCCGGCCAAACGCATCGTTCAGGAAATCAATGCCGAACCCGCTGCCCGCGAATACGCCCGCATTCTCGGCAAAGACCCGGAACAGCTCACTACATTCACATTCGCAGCCCATCCGGTCGTTGTGCAAATAGGCGGGCAACACCATGTCCGTGCGATCCAGCAGGTGGCGGGAAACGGCGATCTTGTCTTTTTTTCGGCGATTGACGAAGGCTTGGTCCTGACGCTGGCCGAACCTCGGGACATGGTTGAACACCTACAGGAAGAAATCAGCCTGTTGACCGAGAAGCAGCAACCCGACACCATTTTGGGTTGTGACTGCATTCTTCGCCGGCTGGAGGCCCAGCAAAAGCAGAAGACGCGCGCGATCTCGAACATTCTGTCTCGCAATCACGTGGTCGGTTTCTCGACCTATGGAGAGCAATTCAATTCGATCCATGTGAACCAGACCCTGACCGGTGTGGCGATATATCCGCCCGAGAAAGAGTAAGGCATGATCGAGCATCTCACAGATCCCTCGGACTCACTTGATCGTCAGAACGAGAAGCTCAGGAAAATCGTCGAAGCCCTGATGCGGCGCGTGGAAGAATCCACCAATGCCTCTGGCGCGGCTTATGCTCAGTTCCAACGGGCGGCGGTGCTTGAACAAGAGGTCCGCGCCCGAACGGATGATCTTGAGCGCGCGCTTGAGCTTCTGAATGACTCCAACGCCAGGTTGGCGCAGGCCAACAAGGAAACCGAAGCAGCGCGCGCAGATTTGGCAAATGCGATCGAAACGGTGCAGGAAGGATTCGCCCTGTTCAATCGTGACGAAGAACTGGTGCTGTGTAACAGCCGGTTCGGGATGCATATGCCCGACATTCAGGAACAGCTGAACCCCGGCTTGCGCTTTGCCGACTACGTGGAACTGGTCAGCCAATCCGGGTTCCTGTCCTTGCCAGAGACAATGACCCCGGGGGACTGGGCCAAAAGCCGCCTGGATCGTCACGCAGATGACCACGTGGTGTTCAATGTTCGCCTTTCAGGCAATCGGTGGTCGCAAGTTTCCGAACACCGCACGCCAGACGGGGGCACCGTGATTCTGCAAACCGACGTGACAGACATCATGCGGATCGAACGGCAAGAAAGGGATCGCATTCTGGATGACAAGGCGCGGTTGATCCGCGCCACGCTTGAACATATCGATCAGGGCGTCTGCATCTTTGACAACAAGCACCGCATGATCGGGTGGAACACCCGCGCAAGCGAGCTTTTGGCCATTCCGATCACGCAGTTTCAGATGGGCACGCGGTTTGAAACCCTGTCCAATCGCCTGGGCGACAACATCAGCTTTCAGAAAGGCATAACCGAGGCGGATCTGCTGGATTGGGTCAGCCGACCAACCTATCGCCGCCCCCTTCAGTTCCAGATGCATCGGGGGCGATCGAAAATCCTGTCGGTCTTTGCCCAGGAAATGCCGGACCGGGGCTTTGTGATTTCCTTTACCGATGTAACTGCGGAGCGGAAGTCTGCTGAGGCTTTGTACGAAGCCAAGGAAATGCTGGAACAACGTGTGGCGTCTCGCACAATGGAGCTTGCGGATGCGCTGAACGAGGCTGAACGGGCGAATGCGTCAAAATCGCGTTTTGTGGCTGCCGCCAGCCATGACCTGTTGCAACCTCTGTCTGCGGCAAAACTCTATGTTGCGTCACTGGGCAGCGGTTTGGACAAAGACACAGCGCAGACCGTCGCAGCAAAAGCAGAAAGCGCCCTGAACAGTGTCGAACACATTCTCGAAGCCCTGCTGGACATCTCAAAGCTGGATTCCGGGCGGGCCAAGGCGCATCTGTCCACGGTGTCGGTGGGCGAACTTTTCTTGCAGATGGAAGACGCCTTCAAGCCCGTCGCCCAGGCCAAAGGTCTGAAATTGCGTTTTGTCGACACAAAGGCTCTGGTCACAAGCGATGCCAGTTACCTTCGGCGGATATTGCAGAATCTGCTGTCAAACGCGATCCGGTACACCGAGACCGGCAAAGTTCTTGTTGGTGTCAGGCATCGCAAGAACGCAATTGCCTTGGAGGTCTGGGACACGGGCATCGGCATAGCATCAGACCAAAGAGATATCGTGTTTCAGGAATTTCAGCGCCTGCATTCGGATGCCAGCGCTGCCGAAGGCATGGGGTTGGGTCTTGCGATTGTCGAGCG
Source organism: Ruegeria sp. YTSA144 (assembly GCF_059610125.1). Taxonomy (NCBI): domain Bacteria; kingdom Pseudomonadati; phylum Pseudomonadota; class Alphaproteobacteria; order Rhodobacterales; family Roseobacteraceae; genus Ruegeria; species Ruegeria sp. YTSA144. The sequence continues at coordinate 213,432 of NZ_JBXWNA010000004.1, read as the reverse complement.
GGCCTGCGGGTTGCTTCAACATCCCATCCAGCTGTTTTCCGAAGTTGGAAAGGGAACGGGGTTTTCGGTCGAAATACCTTTGGCCCGGGCAAAACCAGAGGTTTCTCTCTGCTCTTCAGTGGTACAAAAACCAAACTCGAATGTGCTGGGCAACACCGTCGCCCTGTTGATCGAAAACGATGAAAACCTGCGCGGCGCCTTGACCATGACCATCGAATCCTGGGGCGTCGAAGTTCTTGAATGCGAAAGCGAAAGCGAAGCGATTGGCCTTCTGCGCGAAATAGGCATCCTGCCAGATTTTGTTGTCGCAGACTATCAATTGAACAACGGGAAAACAGGGACGGACGCCATGCGTGCCCTGACGGATGAATTCGGGCATTTGCCTGGCTGCATTATTTCAGCCAATCGATCACAAGAGCTTGTCCAGCAGTGCAAACAAGCAAAGCTGCCGCTGTTCTACAAACCGATAGATGCGCAACAGCTCAAATCGACGCTGGAGGCCTCTGTTGCGCGCAGCATCTGAGTTCTTCCGGTTGTCGCCTGCGTCACAGTGCGGTCGCGTGTCTTTCAGAAATCTTCCGTCCGCGGGTTCGCGTTGGTCTGATCCAGCATCGATACAACTTCCGCCTTCCACCCCGCTTTTATTTTCAGCGCCAATTGCGACGGAGGGCGGTGATCCGGCGACAGGATGGCGTATTCGTATCTGAGGGGGTCCTTGAAAGGCAGGAATACCACACGGCCATGCGAGATGTTCAGTTTCCGTTCCGTCGCAACGGTCAACGGATCGACAATCGAGCAGCACTGCCCCGATCCAACAAACGGAATGAGCGGAAGAAAATACTGGCACGTCACACTTGGTTTGTAAGTGGCTGAAACCATCTGAAAAGCGCGCTGAACTTTTTTCTGGAAAGGGTGGGTGTCGTACAGTCCACCCATTGGCACATCATCGAGATCCGAAATCGTCAAAGCCTTTTCTTGCGCCAACGGATTGTCCCGATCCATTGCGCAAAAGCAATCTCCGCTGATGATCTCTGCCGTGAATTGCGGCTTCTTTCCGACCGGGTGTTCGAAATCAGCAAACCCGAAATCAATGTTCTGAGTGCCAGCAAGTTCCATTATCTGGGGCGAGCTGCGGGTTGACAGCGTAACCCGAATGTCCGGATTTCCGCCAACCGAGCGGCTGATGAAATTCGGAAAGGCAAAAATGGACGGTCCCGGCATGGCGGCAATGTTCAGGTTGCCTGAACTTCCTTTAAGAAGCCCGTGCATCGTGCTGGAAACCGTTGATAATCTGTCCAGTATCCCAGTGGTTTCCGCCAACAGGTAATGCGCCTCGGGCACCGGGATCAAACGCCGGCCTTTTCGTTCGAACAGGGTCAGTCCAAGACTTCTTTCCAGGTTCTTGATTGCCAGGCTGATCGCCGGTTGTGTCCGGTTCAGCTTCTTTGCGGTCTGAGAGATGGACCCGGTTTCCATCACCTCACGAAAAACAGTCAATTGAGCAAGGTTCATGCCCAAAGCATAAGCTAAACTTTCGTTTTGTTAAATATAACAAATTTGTTTTTATGCTAAAATTGCATAGGCTGAACGGATCAGAATTCGGACAAACCGAATCCAATGATCCACAACTGGGAGCTTACGATGAGATTGATGAAATGCCTGACGGGTTTGGCTTTGGCGGGTGCATTGGCTGCACCGGCGCTTGCACAGGACCCAACCTTTTTCCGCATCGGCACCGGCGGTGCGGGCGGCACTTATTTCCCGATCGGCGGGACCATCGCCAACGGAATTTCGGCCCCTCCGGGCTCACGCCCCTGCGAAGAGGGCGGCCAATGCGGTGTGCCCGGGCTGATCGCGATCGCGCAGTCGACAACTGCGTCGGTCTTCAACAATGCCGCCGTGCAAAACGGCGAGCTTGAGGCTGGTCTGGCCGCGGCTGATGTAACCCGTTCGATGTATCTGGGTGAGGGCAAGTTTGAAGGCAAACCCCACCCGAAGCTGCGCATCGTCGCAAACCTGTTCCCGGAAGACCTGCACCTGGTTCTTCCCGCAGGCCAGACGATCAACGATCTGAGTGACCTCAAAGGCAAGCGCGTTGGTATCGCGCAGGCCGGTTCGGGCACGCAGGTGGCCGTGTTGCAAATGCTGGAAGCATGGGGCGTCAACCGTGACAATATGGATGAGGCCGAGTTGAACAACAGTCAGAGCGCCGAACGTCTGGCCGATGGCCAACTTGACGCCTATTTCTACGCGGCGGGCTGGCCGGTTGCCGCAATGGTGCAGCTGTCTTCGACCAAGGGCATGAACCTGCATTCCTTCAGCGATGAAGACTTGGCAAAGATCAACGAGATCATTCCTGCCTATATCCCGTCCGCTATCCCGGGGGGTGTATATGAAGGCATCGATTCCGAAACCAAGACCCCTGCGGTAAGCGCGATGCTGGTCGTGTCATCGGATCTGTCCGAAGACCTAGTCTATCAGCTGACCAAGGCCCTGTGGAACGACAACACGCGCAAGCTGCTGGACAACGGCCACGCAAAGGGCAAGCAGATCACGCCTGATACCGCCCTCGACGGTGTCGAGGCGCTGGGTGTTCCGCTGCATCCGGGTGCCGAGAAGTTCTATAAAGAAGCCGGTCTTCTTCAATAACCACACCTGACTGAAACCTGTCGTCGGTGCCCCGGTCGGGGCACCGCACTCTGGAATCATGCGAAATCGGGGGGCCATCATGTCCGAGACCCAGAAACTTGATGACCACGAACTGACGGCCGAGGAACTTGCGGCCATCGAAGAACAGTTCGACGAAGGCGCCGCTGTCCGGCAGGTCACGCCCACGGCAGGCAAGGTGTTGCGTGTCGTCGCCCTGATCTTTGCATTCTACGAATTCTTCACGGCTGGTTTCGGCCTGCCTGCCGACCACTGGCATATGGGCATCTATCTGGCTCTGCTGTTCATTCTGGTCTACGCCACGATCCCGATTGTCGGAGCCAAAAGCCTCTATGCTCTCAAAGTCAGTCGTTTCCGCGTCGGCAACGTCCCTCTCTATGATCTGGTCTTCATGGCGCTTGGCATCATCGCCGCGCTTTACGTGGGTTTCGCCTGGCGCGGCATACCGTTCCTGGGGATCGAGGAACAAACCTTCCGCATGGGCAACCCAAACAGCTATGATGTAATCCTCGGCGTCATCATCATCCTTCTGGTACTGGACATCGCGCGCCGCACGCTGGGTTGGGTGCTGCCGCTGATTATCTGCGTATTCATTTCATACGCGCTGCTGGGCCCCTATTTTCCCGGGTTGCTTCAACATCCGGGCGTGAACTTCAAAACCTTCGTATCGTCAATGTACTTCCCGCAGGAAGGAATCTATGGCGTGACGCTTTGGGTCGTTTCGACCATCGTGTTCCATTTTGTCCTGTTCGGCGTGATCGCTCAGCGAACCGGGCTTGGGCAACTGTTCATTGACAACGCAACCATTTTGGCGGGCCGCTATACGGGCGGCCCGGCCAAAGTGTCGGTGGTATCCTCGGCCTTCTTCGGCACGATCTCGGGCTCTTCGGTGGCCAACACCGTTTCGACCGGCGCGCTGACAATTCCCAACATGAAGCGCCTTGGATACCCCGGTCACTTTGCGGGCGGGGTCGAGGCCGCGTCTTCGGCTGGCGGCCAGATCACACCGCCCATCATGGGCGCTGCGGCCTTCATCATGGCCGAGTTCCTCGAGGTGCCTTATACCACCATCGTGATCGCTGCGATCTTCCCGGCGCTCCTGCATTATGTCGGCGTCTTTGCCGTGGTGCATCTGATGGCGCGCAAGCTGAACCTGCAAGGTCTGGCGAAAGAGCAATTGCCGCAACTCAAGGCCGTCTGGGCCGAAGGCTGGGCCAATATCGTGCCGCTGATCGGTCTGCTGGTAGTTTTGTTCACTGGATACACGCCCTTCATGTCGGCCTTCTGTGGCATATCGCTGGCGGTGATCGCGGGCATGTCGCGGATCAAACAGCCGCCAACTCTGATCTACGCAGCGGCGTTTCTTGCGTTCGTGCTTTGGAAGTTCTCCGACGGTGGGTTCGACCTGTCCATGACCGCGATTCTGTGCGGATTGTCGGTTATCGCCACGCTGAACCCGCAGAAACGGGTCGAAGTACCCGAGATGCTGGCCGCGGTCGAACTTGGGGTAAAGTACTCGCTGGCCGTGGGGGCCGCTGCCGCCGCGGTGGGTATCGTGGTGGGTGTGATCAACACCACCGGTATCGGTTTCCGCATCGGATTCATGGTGACACAGGGTGCGGGCAATCTGGCATCCGATCTCTACAACATGATCTCGTTCGGCAGTTTCCAACTGTTTGCAATGGAAGACCTGCAACTGTTTATCTCGCTGGTTTTCATTGCCATCGTCTGCATTCTGATGGGGGCCGGCATTCCGACCACCGCACTGTACATCATGCTCGTTTCGGTCGCGCAGCCTGCGCTGGCGCAGTTGGGGGTTCCACCCATCGCCAGCCATCTGTTCGTGCTGTATTACGGCGTGGTCTCCGAGATCACACCTCCGGTCTGCACTTCGGCCTATGCCGCCGCAGCGATTGCGAATTCCAACCCGTTCCGCACCGGTCTGTCCGCCTTTACGCTGGGACTGGGCAAGGTGATCGCGCCGATGGCGTTCGTCTATGCGCCGGTTTTGCTGTTCGTGTCTTCCACAGGGTTCGATCTTTGGGAATTCACCTATACCGCCGCCAGCTGTATTGCCGGTGTCATCGCGCTTTCGGCGGCGGTCGTGGGGTATTGGTTGCAGCCACTCAACCTCGTGTCGCGCATCCTGATGGTCGTTGCCGGGATTATCTTCGTTGCGCCCACGCTGACGGCTGACCTGATCGCTTTGGCGGTGGCGTCTCCTGTCATTGTCACACAGTTGATCGCCCGCAGCCGAATTCAAGCAACGATCTGACATGCCTGAACAAGTGACCATCATCGGCGCCGGGATCGTCGGTCTGTGCTGTGCGCTCTCGTTGCAGGAGCGCGGTATTGCCGTGCGTCTGATCGACCGTGGAGATCCGGGGCAGGAGACATCGTTCGGCAATGCCGGTGTCGTCTCGCCCTGGTCGGTCATTCCACAGTCCACGCCCGGCATCTGGAAAACGATCCCTCGGATGCTGCTGGATCCGAAAAGCGCGTTGACCGTCAGGCCTGCGTTCTGGCCCAGGATGATACCCTGGGGCCTGAGGTTCCTGAAGACTTCGAGCGAGAAATCCGTACGCAATATCTCGGACGCAATGGAGTTGTTGTGCCGCCCATCGGTAGATCTGTACCGAAGACATCTGCAAAATACCGGGCACGAAGACCTTATTGTTGATTCCAATTATATCCACGCGTTTCGCAACCCGGATCAGGCTGACCTGAAAGAACTGGGATATCTGATCCGGCAGGAAAAAGGCGGACGGCTTGAGCGGATCGGCGGGCCAGAGCTGCGCCGGATCGAACCCGCTTTATCCAGGGATTTCAAAGCAGCGATCCTGATCAAAGGGCAGGCGCGGGTTACCTCACCCGGCCGGGTTGGCGAGGTTTTGGCCGACAAGGCCCGTCGACAAGGCGCCGAGTTCGTGCGGACAGAAGTCAATGAAATAAAGCGCACCGAAGACGGCCAATGGCATTTGACCTCGCCGACCGGCACGATCCACGCCGATACTGTCGTGTTGGCCGCCGGGGTTTGGTCTGCCGGGTTGCTGAAACCTTTGGGTTTGCCCGTGCCACTGGTGGCCGAGCGTGGATACCATGTCCAATTCCCGACCCCCTCTGCCAGCCTGGAAAACTCGGTGATGGACGTGGACGCCAAGGTGGTGGCCAGTTCGATGCAGGACGGTTTGCGTGTGGCCGGTACGGCCGAATTCGGCAGCATCGACGCGCCGCCGGATCCTCGCAAACAGTCACTTCTGACCGCACAGGCCCGCGCAATGATGCCGGATCTGAACACCTCGGACACGCAGTTCTGGATGGGTCGACGCCCGTCTTTTCCCGACAGTTTGCCGGCGATTGGTCCGGTTGAGGGGCACAAGGGCCTGTTCACCGCCTTTGGTCATTCCCATTACGGTTTGATGATGGCCCCCAAAACAGGTGAGCTGGTGGCTGACCTGGTGTCAGGGCAACGCCTCAACATCCCGTTGGATTCATTCGCCTTGTCGCGATTTTAACGCGCAACAACCACCGTTTCGAAGAAGGATTGCCCCATTATGCCGATCTACCAGGGTGGACAGAATATCTGCGGAGCCTCAATCGGCGTTTTGTGTCTGGAAAGCTATTTCCCCAAACCGCCCGGTCATATCAAGAACCCTTCCAGCCTTCCGTTCCCCGTGCTGTACGAGATGATAGATGGCGTCACGGTGCCAACGCTGCTGAACAACCCGACACCTGATCTGCTGAACCCATTCATACAAGGCGCGCAACGGCTTGAGGCTGAAGGCGTTCGCGCCATTACCGGAAGTTGCGGGTTTCTCGCCCTGTTCCAAAAAGAGTTGGCCGCGGCCGTATCGGTGCCAGTCTTCGCTTCGAGCCTGATACAGGTGCCATTGGCCTTTCACATGACCGGGGCCAGCGCACCGGTCGGGGTGATTACAGCGGATTCATCAGCGCTGACACAACGTCATTTCGAAGGCGTTGGGGCGGGGGGCGTTCCGGTGGCCGTGCAGGGTCTGGAACACACCAGCGAGTTTGCCGAAGTCATCCTGCGCAACACGCGCACCCGTATGGATACTGATCTTATCGAGGCCGAAGTGCTGGACGCTGCGCGCAGGCTGAAGCGCGATACGCCTGAAATACGCTCGGTGGTATTGGAATGCACGGATCTTCCGCCTTATGCAAACCGCATTCAGGAAGACCTGAAACTGCCGGTCTTTGACCTGACGACGCTGGCGCAAATGGCGCATAACGCAAGCGCGCGCACCGGGTATTGCGGGTTGATGCCGTGGAGTTGAGGCCGTCGCACGCTGGTAGTGTCCAAGAAATGCCAAATAGCCGCAAAAACAGTGGCTACCTGCTGATGCCTTTCGACGGACCGGTACAAGGGACTTCCCCTTGCTGAAACGGCTGGTTAAGAAGCCCTTCCACTGCCGTTTCAGGAGGCCCCCTTGGATCGTATCGCCCGCACCATAGCCACCGAGATCAACGCACGTTCCGATCAGGTCGGTGCTGCGATCAATCTTTTGGATGACGGAGCGACGGTTCCCTTTGTCGCCCGCTATCGGAAGGAAGCAACCGGTGGGTTGGACGACACCCAATTGCGCCTTCTGTCCGAGCGATTGACCTATCTGCGTGAGCTTGAGGCACGGCGGGAAACCATCCTGAAGTCGATAAAAGAACAGGGAAAGCTGACCGAAGATCTGAGCAATTCGATAGCTCGGGCCGAAACCAAGGCACAGCTGGAAGACATCTATCTGCCTTACAGGCCCAAGCGGCGCACCAAGGCGATGATCGCGCGCGAAAACGGGCTGGAACCCCTGGTCGAAGCCATTCTGGCCGATCGCGATGCGGACCCGGAAACACTGGCCGGGGCATATCTGAGCGAAACCGTTGCCACCCCTCGTGACGCGCTGAACGGCGCGCGCGACATTCTGACCGAACGATTGACGGAAAACGCGACATTGCTGGGTGAATTGCGGGCCTTCATGCAGCGCGAGGCGCTGCTCAGCGCCAGGGTTATCGACGGGAAGGAAAAGGAAGGCGCCAAGTTCAGCGATTACTTTGACCATTCCGAGCGTTGGGCGGATGTTCCATCGCACAGGGCATTGGCAATGCTGCGGGCGTCAAAAGAGGGCATTGTTTCACTTGATATCGCGCCGGAACCGGAGTTCGGGGCAGCCCGGGCCGAGACCATCGTGGCCGTACATTTGCAGACACGCGGCAATGGGCCGGGTGATGCCTGGTTGCGCAAAGTTGCCGGGTGGACTTGGCGGGTCAAGCTTTCGCTGTCCATGATGGTCGAATTGATGGCCGATCTGCGCAGCCGTGCGCAGGACGAGGCAATTCAGGTCTTTTCACGGAACCTCAAGGACTTGCTGTTTGCTGCTCCGGCAGGTGCCAAGGCCACTTTGGGCCTTGATCCCGGCATCCGCACCGGCGTGAAAGCGGCGGTGGTTGACGCAACGGGCAAGGTCGTGGCCACTGATACGCTCTATCCCTTTCAACCCAAAAACGATTTGCGCGGGGCGCAGGCGACCATCCTCAATCTGATCTCGGCCCACCAGATCGAGCTGATCGCCATCGGAAACGGAACCGCGAGCCGAGAAACCGAACGGTTGGTTGCAGATACGCTGGCTCTGCTGCCCAAGACGGTAAAAGCGCCAACCAAGGTGGTTGTGTCCGAAGCCGGTGCCTCGGTCTATTCCGCGTCTGAACTGGCAGCGCGAGAGTTTCCCGATCTGGATGTCTCGCTGCGCGGGGCGGTGTCCATCGCCCGGCGATTGCAGGACCCATTGGCGGAACTGGTCAAAATCGAACCGAAATCCATTGGCGTCGGTCAATACCAGCATGACGTTGACCAGCACCGCCTGTCGCAATCCCTGGATTCCGCGATCGAGGATGTCGTGAACGCGGTCGGGGTTGACCTGAACACAGCCTCTGCACCTTTGCTTGCCCGTGTGTCTGGGCTGGGCCCGGCGCAAGCCGAAGCCATCGTCGCCCATCGCGATCTGAACGGACCGTTCCAATCGCGAAAGGACCTGTTGTCCGTCGCAGGCTTGGGTCCGCGTGCCTTCGAACAATGCGCCGGGTTTCTTCGCATAAGGGACGGCGCCGAACCGCTTGATGCGTCGTCGGTGCACCCCGAAGCCTATGAAGTCGCCCGCCGCGTCGTGTCCGCCTGCGGGCGGGATATCAGGCACATCATGGGCCATGAGGGGGCCTTGAAAGGGTTGCGGGCACAACAATTCGTAACCGAAGATTTCGGCCTGCCCACGGTTCTTGATATCTTTGCCGAGCTCGAGAAACCCGGACGGGATCCGCGACCCAGTTTTGTCACGGCCAGTTTCGCGGATGGCATCGAAGAGATAACCGATCTGAAGCCCGGAATGGTTCTTGAGGGCACCGTGACAAACGTGGCGGCCTTTGGGGCATTTGTGGATGTGGGCGTTCATCAGGACGGTCTGGTTCATGTCAGCCAGCTCGCGGACCGCTTCGTCAAGGATCCGCATGAGGTCGTCAAGGCCGGGCAAGTCGTGAAAGTGCGCGTGGTCGAGGTGGATGTGCCCAGAAAGCGGATCGGTCTTTCGATGCGCAAACAGGGCGGCGGCGGAAAGCGGCGCGCCTGATCTGCGATCTGCACATTATCCGGGCGTCACGACATAAAGGCGTTACCCACCGGAAATAGCGTGCAGACCGATACGGGCAGCCAGCATGCGTTGTTTTCATTGTGCGCTGAACTGGGTATCAGCAAGAGAGTTCACAGCGTCGCCAAACCGATCGAAACAGAAACGAAAGCTCATGCAGTACCACAACAAGCCATACAACAAGCTTCAGGTCGGTGATACCGCCGAGTTGGTCCGCACGTGCTCGGTCGATGATTTCTATGTGTTCGCCAACAATTCGGGCAATCACAATCCTCTCCATCTGGCCAGCGAAGACGGCGACGGCGACCACATCAACGAAGCGGTTGCCCCTGCCATGTTCGTGGGGGCCCTGATCTCGGCCGTTTTGGGGAACGTTCTGCCGGGGGCAGGGACGCTTTACAAATCGCAATGCTTTGACTTTGTGGAAAGGGCGCATGCCGGTGATGAACTGGTCTCCAAAGTCACCGTTCTGGAAAAGCGACCAAACCGGGAGGTTGTCTTTGACACGGTCGTTACGCGCCCATCGGACGGTGCCGTGATCGTCAGCGGGCAGGCCGTCGTGATCGCGCCGGAGAAAGAGATGGTGTTTGCCGAGTTGGATTTGCCTGGGCTGGTGGTGAAACGTCATCGTCATTTTGATGCCATGCTGGAAAAGGTACGCCCGCTGCCGCCTATGCCGACTGCTGTTGTGGCTCCGGAAGAGCCCAATGCCCTGGGTGGGGCGCTGTTGGCCGCGCATGAGACGATCATCACACCCATTCTGATCGGTGACCCGGACAAGATCGCGAACGCTGCCGCCGAAATCGGAGCATCGTTGGATGGGATCGAAATCATACCGCAGAGCGATCATTTCAGCGCGGCCAACACGGCGGTCGATCTTGTTGCGGAAGGTCGAGCAAAGGCGCTGATGAAAGGGCATCTGCATACCGACGAACTGTTAAAAGCCGCGCTCAGGCGCGAGAAAGGCCTGAGCACCGGTCGCCGCTTTACCCATGTCTTTGTCATGGACGTGCCCGGACAACCCAGACCACTCTTGGTGACGGATGCTGCGATCAATATCGAACCCGATCTGGAAACCAAGATTGATATTGTCCAGAACGCAATCGACCTGGCCCTGTCTCTGGGGATCGAAAACCCCAGGGCGGGTATTCTTTCTGCAATCGAAACCGTCAATCCGGCGATCCGATCCTCGGTTGATGCGGCTTTGCTGTCGAAAATGGCGGAACGCGGTCAGATCACGGGCGGGCTTGTTGACGGCCCTCTGGCCATGGACAATGCCGTCAGCCTTGCGGCTGCACGTTCCAAAGGGATTGTGTCGGATGTCGCGGGCAAAACCGATATTCTGGTGGTGCCCAATCTGGATGCCGGGAACATGATGGCCAAGCAACTGACCTACATAGCCAATGCAGAAGGGGCCGGTGTGGTCATGGGGGCCAAAGCGCCCATCATTTTGACCAGCCGTGCCGATGACGACAAAGCCCGGCTGGCTTCCTGCGCCGTGGCAGCCCTGCACGACGCCTTCTCACTTTCACGCACCGGAGCACCCGCATGACACATGTCGTGACACTGAACGCTGGATCGTCTTCGATGAAATTTGGCCTGTTTGAACTAACCGATGACGATCCGATCATGGTGTGCACCGGGGCGGTCGAGCGGATTGGGGAACAGGAACCGCTTGTCAAGGCAAAGTCTTCCGACGGAAGTGTCCTTGCCAGCGGCACCGCCGGAGAAATTAGTGATCACGCCGCAGCCCTGGACTGGGTATTGAACCTGCTTGCGCGCTCATTTCCGAACAGCGACGTGACTGCGGTCGGGCATCGTGTTGTCCATGGTGGACCTGACATTGACGCTCCTGTGCCATTGACCAAAGCTTCCATTCAAGAACTGGACAAGCTGTCCCCGTTCGCGCCTTTGCATCAGCCGCACAATCTGGCCGGGGCCAGGGCGGCGATGGAACGTTTTCCGAACGCGGTTCAGATTGCCTGTTTCGATACGGCCTTTCACCGCAATCACCCCTGGGAGAACGACGTTTTCGCCTTGCCGCGCGAGTATTACGACAAAGGTGTTCGGCGTTATGGCTTTCACGGGCTCAGCTATGAATACATATCGGATCACATGGCAAAAACAGCGCCGCTTCTGCACGAAGGGCGCGTGGTCGTGGCCCATCTGGGCAATGGTGCATCGATGTGTGCGATGATCGGAGGGCGGTCAGTGGGCTCGACCATGGGGTTTTCGGCCCTGGACGGGCTGCCGATGGGTTCGCGCTGTGGTCAACTGGATCCCGGCGTGGTCCTGTATCTGATGGATCAGGAAGGGCTGAGCGCTGACGAAATCTCGGACCTGTTGTTCCGGAAGTCGGGGTTGTTGGGCCTTTCCGGGCTGTCCAACGACATGCGTACCCTGGAAAAGGCGGACACACGCGAAAGCCGTCAGGCGATCAGCTATTTCACTTTCCGTATTCGGCGCGAGCTTGGCGCCATGGCGGCCATTCTCGGGGGAATCGATGCCTTGGTGTTCACCGGTGGGATCGGGGAAAACTCGCGTCTTGTGCGTGACCGGGTTTGCTCAGGGATGGGATGGCTGGGCATCGAACTGAATCCCGACGCAAATGCGGACAATGACCGGATCATTTCAACCGATCTGTCACGCGTCGTGGTCATGGCAATCCCGACCAATGAAGAACTGGTCATTGCCCGTGCAGCGGCAGATCTGTTGGCCAAACGCCCTCGGCTCAGAACTGCCTAGCGACCTACGTCTCGACATAGGTCCAGCGGTAGGCAGGCGGAGTCGGTCCCTTGTTCCGGCCGCCTTGCTGCATCTGTTCCCACGCATGGGCCAGAATGCCAACAGATCTGGATAGGCAGAAGAGACCGCGTGCCAATGGGGGCGCAAAGCCCAACTCGGCATAGATCACCGCGGTGGCACCATCAATGTTCATAGGAACGGGCTTCCCCTTGCGCCGGGCCAGTTCTGCCTCGATCGCCTGCCCGATCCGCATAAACTGACCATCACAAGCCCCGTCCTTCACAGCATCACGGACCAACGCCATCAGACGTGGTGCGCGCGGATCCGTTGGCGTGTGGAAACGATGGCCAAAACCCGGCAAGATCTTTCCTTCGCTCTTGATCCACTCGTCCAGCGTTTGATCCAACCGGCCAGGATGTTGCGCCACGAAATGGTACAGCATAACTGCTTGCTCACCCGCCCCGCCGTGAATATCCCCCAACATGTTCACGGCACTCGCCATCGCATTGTTCAGCGGCAGCCCACAAGTCACGGCCATGCGCGCCGTTGCGATGGAGGGCGCCTGAGGTCCATGGTCCACGGCGGCGACCAACGCGGCCTCGAACAACCGGGCCTGCGCGCCAGATGGTCGGTCGCCACGAACCATGAACCAGATCATTTCCGCGAAGCTGAGATGTCCGATCAGATTCTGGATCGGCTCTCCGCGCAGGTCGATCCGTCCAGGTTCCATATCGATGATGGAAGTCGTCCACCAATCGGATACATCGCTCATATGATGCCTTCCTTGCTCAAGGCGTCAATTTCCGCGCCGGATAGACCAATTTCAGACCAGATCGCACTGTTGTCCGCCCCGAGCTGTGGTGGTGCGGTGCGCGGCATGTGCCGTTCGCCGTCCATGACAATGGGGCTGCCTGCAAGTTTCATGTCTTCGCCCTGCACCTTCAAAGACCCGATCAGGCCGCGACCAGCTAGCTGTTCGTCATCAAGCGCCTCGGGCACGGTCAATACCTGCCCGGTTGGCACTCCGATTGCGTTGAGTTCGCGTACCCAGTCTGAGGCCGCTCTGGTCCGCAGACTTTCCTCCAGCGTCGCACGCAGGGCGTGGCGATTGCGCTTGCGGTCTTCGCGTGTTTCGTAGTCCGGGTGATCCAGCAGGTCTTGTCGTCCCAGATGCCGGGCCAGCGCCTGCCACTGCTCATCGCGGTTGGCGGCAATGTTGATGAGGCCATCAGAGGTTGCAAATGTTCCCGACGGCGCTGACGTTGTGTTTTCGTTGCCATGGGCTTTCGGAGTGACACCACCGACCAGATAGTTCGATACGACCCAACCCATTGTCGAGATCACAGCCTCGGACATCGCCACATCCAGATAGGCACCGCGAGGGTCTGCGTTCAGGGCGGCAGAAACCGCGAACGCGGCCGTCATCCCTCCGACCGTGTCCGCCAATGGATAGCCAACGCGATAGGGCGCAGTGTCTGGTCCCCCGGTGACGGACATGAGGCCACTGATGCCCTGCACGATCTGGTCATATGCCGGATCGCCTCGGCGGGGACCATCCTGTCCGAACCCGCTTATGGCGCAGTAAATCAGGTTGGGGTTCACGTCGCGCAGGACGCAATATCCAAGTCCAAGCCGATCCATCACACCGGGGCGAAAATTCTCCACCAAAACATCCGCGGTCTGGACAAGGCGTTTCAGAAGCGCCTTGCCCTGTTCTGATTTCATGTTGAGCGTGATGGACTTTTTTTCAGCATTCTGCGCGAGAAAACTGACGCCCATACCGGCCTTGTTTCTGGCAGGATCAGCACCCAGGACGCGGGCAAGGTCGCCGCCATCAGGGCGCTCGACCTTGATCACTTCAGCGCCCATGAGGGCCAGTTGATAACAGCAATACGGACCCGCGAGGACATTCGTCAGATCGAGAACCCGTATTCCGGCCAGCGGCTCAGTCACCTTCGGCGACCCCTGCGGCCCGGGCACGCGCGCGGCGTGCGCGATAGCTGGGAAGAAGCACCAATAGCGCTGCGATAACCAGAAGACCCAGCGTCATTGGACGCTCCCAGATAAAGGCGATGCCGTCATAAAGCTGCATCGACCGGGCGAAGTTGTCCTCCATCATGCCACCAAGGATGAAACCGATCAGCAGCGGCGCCAGCGGGTAGTCGGCAAATTTCAACGCCGTGGCGCAAACACCGAAGCCAACAAGTATCAAAAGCTCGGTCGCATTGTTCTGCCCGATATAGGCCCCCATCAGGGTGAAGAACAAAATGAAGGGGATCAGGTAATTGCGCGGAACCGAGAGAACCTTGGCGATATATGGGATCAGCGGCAGGTTCAGGATCAGCAGGACAAGGTTGCCAATGAACATTGACATGATCACGGCCCAGAATATCTGCGGCTCGTCCAGCATCAGGCGTGGGCCAGGTGTCACGTTCAGGGCGATCAAAGCGCCAAGCAGGATCGCGGTGGTGCCGGACCCGGGAATGCCCAGTGTCAGCAGCGGCACGAAAGAACCGGTACATGCCGCATTGTTCGCCGTTTCGGGCGCAGCCAGACCTTTTATTGATCCTTTGCCGAATTCTTCCTGTTCCTCTTTCGGGGCAATGTTTCGCTCGACCGCGTAGCCGAGGAAGCTGGCAATCGTTGCCCCCGCACCGGGAAGAACCCCGATGAAGAAGCCCTGTACAGATTGGCGGCCGATCACCGGCGCGATGGCCTTGGCTTCACGGCCTGTGATGCGCAGGTCCTTGATCTCACCGTCATCCCCCTGAAGGTTCTTTGGTTTGAGCACCAGAAACAGCGCTTCGGGCAAGGCGAACATGGCCATGGCAAGCGTGATGAAGCCAAAGCCCGATTGCAGGTCCATGATACCCATGGTGAAACGCGGCAGGTTGAACAATGCACCTTCACCGACCGTTGCCATGATCAATCCAACAAGCGTCATGATGACGGCTTTGGCCACTTGGCCGGTGCCTGCGAAGGCAGCGATAGCGGACAGGCCCACGACCATAAGCGCGAAATACTCGGCCGAGTGGAACAGCAGTGCCACCGAAGACAGAGCAGGGGCAAATACCATCAACAAAATGGCCCCGATCGTACCGCCGGCAAAACTTGCAATAGCTGCAACAGTCAATGCTTTGCCCGCTTTGCCCTGGCGGGCCATCGGATAGCCGTCGAAACTGGACGCAACAGTGCCCGCGACCCCCGGCGCATTAAGAAGGATCGAAGAGGTCGAACCGCCAAAGATGGCGCCGTAATACACACCGGCCAGCAGGATCAGCGCTGCGGACGGGTCGCCCATGGAAATCGCGACCGGGATCATGATGGCAATGATCGACATCGGCCCAAGACCCGGAAGCATGCCGATGAACGTGCCGATCAGGCACCCTGCGATCACCATCAGCAGGTTTTGAATTGAGAAGGCCGTTTGCAGGCCGATCAGAAGTCCTTCGAGCATGTCAGCCTCCGAAAAAGCCCGGCAATGGGCGCATGTAGATGCCAAGAACTTCCTGAACCAGATACCAGACCGCGCCGGTGGCGATCAGCGCGACGAGCAGCATGACGTGCCATTTGCGCTCACCCAGAATGAAAGACCCGAGGATCAGAAAGGCCGAAGTCGAGATCAGAAACCCGACGGGGCGCAGGCAAAGCGCGTAGACGACCATCAAGGCCAGTAGCATAAGCGCCTGATCAAGATGGTATTCTCCCAACCGCCGATAATCGATATCGGCTTCCTTTGGTTCCGTCTTTTCAAAGCCCAGCAAAATGATCGTGGTGGTGATGATACCCAGAACCGACAGCACTTTGGGGAAGGTACTGGGCCAAATTGGGTTTCTCTGCATGAAAGGGGGCAGGCTGCCGTCCATCGTGAACCAAGCCGCACAGCCATATGTCAAACACACACCCAGAAGAATGAGTGCGATCCAGCGATCCAGCGCCATGAGACCCCCTCCTTGTTCTTGTTCGTGGGAAGGCAGAGCGGCAAACCCGCTCTGCCGAAAACGGACTTAGAGGAAGCCCAGCTTTTTCATCAGATCGCCGATCTGCTGTTCCTGCTGCTCCAGGAACGTCTGGAAGTCAGCGCCCGAGTTGTGGATGTTGACCCAACCATTGCGTGCCCGAACCTCTTCCCATTCCGGGGTGTCATACATCTTGGCAATCGCTTCCTGGTAGGCGGCCAGCTTGTCTTCGGGCAGACCGGGAGCCGCGAAAAAGCCGCGCCAGTTCACGAAGGTGGTATCAATACCCTGTTCCTTCATCGTCATCGCGTCAGGAGCCGCGTCAACGCGCTCTTCGGATGTCACGCCGATAATCTTGACTTCACCCGCGTTTGCCAGATCGACCGCTTCCGAGAAACCGGTGGACAGGGCGGCGATCTCACCCGACAGCAGGGCCGCCATGGCTTTACCGCCAGCATCATAGGGGATGTACTTCACGCCAAGCGCATCCTTGCCCGCTGCTTCCATCACCATCGCGGCGACCAGATGGTCCATGCCGCCGGGAACCGAGCCGCCACCGATCGCAGTACCGCTTGGGTCGGCATCAAAAGCGGCAAGCAGATCCGCCATCGAGTTGATCGGGCTGTCTTTGCCCACAACGATCGCGGCATAGTCGCCGATAGTGCCCGAAACCAGCGTCAGATCGCGGAAGTTGTGAGGGAATACACCGGTCAAAGAGCGGATCACGATCGGCGTCGAATTCACCATCAGCGTACCATGGTTACTGTCGGCATTTTCGATCAGATATCCAATGGCTTTGCCGCCACCGCCGCCGGACATGTTTTCGTATGACGCCGTGCCGACCAGACCAGCTTTTGTCAGCGCTTCGCCCGTGCCGCGCGCGGTTCCGTCCCAACCGCCACCGGCACCACCGGGAATCAGAAAGTGAATGCTGTCCACGACCTGATGGCCATCAGCCAAGGCCGGCCCTGTCAGGCCAATTGCGGCCACAGCTGCGATCAGGGCGCGACGGCCCAGTGTGAATGTCGTCATGATGTCCTCCCATTTGACAACCAGCCGCATGGCGGCTCAGATTGGGTGGAACCAAAACACATCAACCTGACATCAACCTGTCACGCACGAAGAATCGCAAAAATCCCATGAAATTCCTTCTTGTGGAAGACAATCTTGATCTGGCGAACGCCATCTGCTCGCGCATGAGGTTAGACGGCCATGTGGTTGATCATGCGTCTAAATTGGATGATGCGACGGCCTTTGCCGAAACTCAGGAATACGACCTTATTCTGTTGGATATCATGTTGCCGGATGGGGACGGGCGCGACTTTCTCAAACGGCATCGCGCTGGTCATCTGGACACCCCCGTGATCGTTTTGACAGCACGCAGCCAGGTCTCGGATCGAATCGGCTCGTTGGATCTGGGGGCCGATGATTACGTCACCAAGCCTTTCGATCATGCTGAACTTGAGGCCCGCTGCCGTGCCGTTCTGCGCCGCAAATCCGGGAATGCAAGGACAACGATCGAAGTGGGCGGAATAATCTTTGACCCTTTGGCAGGTCATCTGACCGTTGGGGATGAGACTGTTTCCTTGCGCAACCGGGAACTGCGCCTTCTGGAACTGTTCATCAGTGCGCCGGGACAGGTGTTTTCGAAACAAAAGCTCACGGACCGGCTTTTTTCTTATGATGACGATGTCTCGGACAATGCCATCGAGGTTTACGTTGGTCGCCTTCGCAAACATCTTGAACCGTCGGACCTGAAGATCACCACGCTTCGCGGTCTTGGATACAGGTTGGATCATGCCTCCTGACCCCTATGTTTCAGGGTCGCTTCGGAACAGGCTGGTCCTGACTTTGATCGGTGGTACCGCGATATTGGCGTTTCTTCTGTTTATCGCGGTTCGCAACTATGCCGCACAGGTCGCGCAACAAGGGCAGGACAACATCCTGGGGGCGGCAGCCACCTCGATTCTGGACGCGGCCGCCTTGCGCGACGGGCACTTGGAGGTTGATATTCCCTATGCAGCCTTCGCCATGCTCAGCACACCGTCCGACGACCGGGTTTTTTACGCGATTTTTCAGGATGGCGCGTTTCTGTCAGGATATGAAGATCTGCCGCCGGCCAAAGGGCAATTCGACGGCAAGTGGAGCTTTCAAACCCGTCGGATACGGGGTGAAACCATACGTCAGGTCAGTGCGCGGCGAACCCTGGTGGGCCTGAACAAACAAACCGTCATCGAGGTCGCGTTGGGCCAAACGCAGGACGCCCTTGCGGAAACTCTGGACCAGATTTCACGCAACGCGGCGATCTTGGGCATCGGGTTCTTTGCTCTTGCCGCTGCGCTGTCGTTCTGGGCCACCTCGTCGACGATTGGCCAATTGAACAGGCTTACCACCTCTGTCACCCGGCGCGGCCCGCAGGACCTGAGCCCGTTCAAAAAGCCCGTACCCCGCGAAATGGCTCCTTTGGTGGCGTCGTTGAACTCTTTGATGGGGCGGCTGGATCAATCACTGAGCCAATCGGAAGATTTCATCGCCGAGGCGGCCCACCGGGTGCGCACCCCTTTGGCAACCGTTCGATCTTATGCCGATGCCACATTGCAGAGGGTCGAAAAGGAAGAAAACCGTGAAGCGTTACGCTCAATGGTGCGGGCCATTGATGAAAGCTCGCGCGCGGCGGGGCAATTGCTGGATCATGCGATGATCACGTTCCGCGCCGATCATCTGGAGCGCGAAGACATTGATCTCAATGCTTTGGTCCGTGATCTGGTGCAGCGTTTGACACCAATCGCCGAAATGAAGGACTTGTCGCTTTCCCTGAGCGGCGATCCAAAGGTTTCCTACTCGGGTGACCCCATTCTTATTCAGAACGCTGTGCGCAACATGATCGACAACGCACTGAAATATGCGCCTGCCGACAGTTTCGTACGCATCGAGGTTGTTTCGGAACCTCGCATTCAGATAATTGTCAAAGACCGTGGGCCGGGGTTTCCTCCAAACGAGATCGACACTTTGACGCGCCGTTTCGAGCGCGGGAAGAATGCAAGCGGAACCATCGGATCCGGATTGGGCCTTACAATCGTTCAGGACGTTGCTTCTGCGCATGGTGGCACACTGGAATTGACCAACCGGCAGGGGGGCGGCGCGTGCGTTATCTTATCGCTTTGATTTTCTTCAGCCTTCCTGTCGTTGCTGCCACCCAAACCTGGGAGGACAGGCAGGTTTTCAACGCCTCGGCGGATGAGGCGCATCTACGCGTGATCTCAAGCACGGACACCTTTCTGTTCGAACCCTTGATTGCGGGTTTCATCGAAGAAAACCCCGGTATCTCTGTCGAATACCTGGTGACAGGCACCGCAGATATTGACCGAATAGTCCGTGCCGCGCCGGACGATTTTGATGTCGTCATATCCAGCGCGATGGACCTGCAACTGAAGCTGGCAAATGATGGGTTCGGACGCGTCATCGACGACATCTCTCTGCCATCCTGGGCGCAATGGCATCAAAGCCTTTTCGCGTTCACATCGGAACCGGCGACAATCGTGATTAACCGCGCGGCCTTTGCCGGTGGCCCCATCCCCGAGACCCGGCAACAACTGATCGAAATCCTTCGTTTGCGTCCCGATGATTTCAGGGGCCGTGTGGGCACCTATGACATCCGTCAATCCGGTCTGGGGTATCTGTTCGCAACGCAGGATGCCCGCGCGTCCGAGACGTATTGGCGGCTCATGGAGGTGATGGGTGGATTGGACGTGCGCCTGTACTGTTGTTCGGCGGATATGATCGATGACCTCGTCAAGGGTGAGATTGCTGTGGCTTACAACGTTCTGGGCAGCTATGCCGAAGCCCGCGCCGGAAGCAAGGACACTGTGGAAATCATTCTGCCGTCGGATTTTCAGACGACCATGATGCGCACGGCCATGGTGCTGAACGGCACCCCGCAACCGAACGCGGCCACGTCTTTTCTAAAACATCTGATTTCCAACCAAACCAAGCGGGTAGGCGACCCCGTTACCTTGCCGCCCTTGGCAACACACGAAACTGGCACCGATCGCGAAACGATTGGGCTGGACCCGGCCCTCATGACCTTTCTGGACAGGCTGAAACGCCGCCGTTTTCTGGCTGAATGGGAAAACGCGGTCATCCAGCGATAACCGCGCCCGCATCATTCGCGAAACGCGCGGTTGAAGTAGTCCGCCATTGGTTTCACGAGATAAGACAACGGCGTGCGTTCATCGGTCTTGATCAGTGTTTCAACCGGCATACCCGGCAAAAGTTCCTGGCCGTTGAGCCGGTCGATCTCGCCGTCATTCAGCACCACTTCGGCACGGTAAAAGGTGAAACCGGACTGTTCATCCGTGAACGTGTCCGCCGAGACGTTGTTGACCTGTCCTTCGAGTTCGGGCGTTTCGCGTTGATTGAACGCCGGGAACCGCAGGGCAACGGGTTGCCCGACATGCAACTGATCCACATGGATCGCATCCACCCGAGTTGCCACCAACAGCGGCGTGTCCTGCGGAACCACGTACATCATGGGTTCGCCCGGCTGAATGACCGATTGCAGGGCAAAGACCTGACTGCCGTAAACCGTTCCGCTGACAGGTGCGCGAATTTCAAGCCTGGCCAGTCGTTCCGCCAGGGACAAGCGCCGTTCCCACAGTTCTGCCACCTGCGCCTGAACGTCCCGCAAAGTGGTGATCGCTTCTTCCCGCCGGGTCGCGGTCAGTTCGACAATCTTGATCTCGGTTGATGCAATCTGTCCCTTCAGGCGCGCGACAGCCGCTTCCAACTTGCCGATTTCACCTGTCAGGCTGGCTTCTTCGCGTTGCAGCGCCAGCACGCGGCTGTTTTGTGTCAGACCCCTGCTCAACAGGCTTTGCTGATCCTTCAACTCCGCCTCGATCAACTCGGTCTGGCGGCGCAACGAGACCAACTGAGCCTGCGTGCCTGCGATCTCGCTTTCTATCTGAACCAACTGTTTGCGCAGTTGTTCGTCCTGCTTGGACAGCGTTTCCAGCCGGGCATCAAACAGATTCTGCTGTCCCTCAATCAGGTCGGGATCAATGTTGTACTCTTTTTGAACCTCGGCCAGGCGTTCCGCCAAGTCTTCGGATGTCAAACCATCCCGTTCGGCCTCAAGCCGGGCACGGCGGGCCAGCAGATCAAAGAGTTGAGATTCTACAATCGTCTGTTCCGAAGACAGAAATGTGTCATCCAACCGCAAAAGCAAATCGCCCGAGGCAACCGTATCACCGTCGCGCACGAAAATCTCGCCAACCACGCCGCCGTCAGGATGTTCAACGACCTGACGGTTGCTTTGAACTTCGATAACACCCGAAGATACAATCGCCCCGGCCAGCCGCGTTTTCACGGCCCAAAGACCCAATCCGCCGACCAGAATGCCAAGGGCAAGAAATCCCACCAGCGCAGGTATTTTGATGCCCCAGACGGGCACGGATTTCTTGGTTGATTTTTTCGCCATTATTCACCTACGGGGCTAAGCTTGCGCTTAATCGCGCCCGCATTCTGGACCATTGCGTTCAGAACCTCGTCGCGGCTGCCGAACCTTACGACCTGGCCTTTTTCCACAACAGCAAGATCGTCACATTCCGAAATGGCCTGCGGGCGGTGCGTCATGATGATGGCGGCCTTTCCCGCTTCCTTGAGGCCGCGCACGGCTGCGTTCAAAGCTTCGGTGCCATCTGCGTCGAGGGCCGAGTTCGGCTCGTCCAAAATGAGAAGGACCGGGTCGCCATACAGCGCACGGGCCAACGCAATGCGCTGTTTCTGACCGCCCGACAACTGACTGTCATTGCCTTCCAGGAACGTGCCATAACCTTTTTCCAATGACAGGATCAGTTCATGTGCCTTGGCCTTCTTGGCCGCCGCAACCACCGCTTCTGAATCCGGGTTTTCCGACATCCGTGCAATATTTTCAGCAACGGTTCCGTTGAACAGGGTCACCTGCTGTGGCAAGTACCCGATATGGCTGCCCAAGTCGTTTGGATTGTATTGGTCCAACGTGGCGCCGCCCAACCGGATCTCGCCCGCCGCCGGCCTCCAAAGCCCAAGCAGAGCCTTGGCCAGGGTCGTCTTGCCCGACCCACTTTTCCCGATCACACCAAGCGCCTTTCCCGGTTCCAGTTTCAGGTTAACGTTCCGCAACGTTGGCGCAGTAGCACCCGGAGGGATTACCGTCAGGGATTTGGCTTCCAATTGGGATTTGGGGATCGGCAAACGAATCCGCTGTTCCTCTGGCGGTGTCTGGTCCAGAAACCGGTTCAGCGAATTCCAGGCCGTGCGTGCCCGTTCGACCAAACTCCATTGGCCGACAGCCTGTTCCACCGGGGCCAAAGCCCGCCCCAAGAGAATCGAGCCCGCAATCATCGCCCCTGGCGTCATTTCGTTTTGCAGTACCAGCCACGCGCCCAAAGCCAGCATGGCCGATTGCAGAAAAAGCCGAAGCGATTTCGTCAGCGACGTGAAGCTACCAGTCCAGTCACTGGCGGAAATGCTTTGACGCAAAGCTTCCGTACGCTGGTTCAACCACCGCTTGGTCACGTCCGCCTGCATTCCCTGAGACCGTACAACCTCTGCTGCCTGCCTCGCGTGTTCGGAAAAGGCATTCGCCCGCGCCGCCGCGGATTGTGCTTCGGCCACCTTACGGCTGGTCAGGGCCTGGTTGAGCAAAGCAATCACCACAAGCAGTACGCCACTTGCAACGGCCAACCAGCCAAGCAGAGGATGAAAAATGAAAATTGCCCCCAGGAAGACGGGCGTCCACGGAATATCCATTACTGCAAGCAACACGGGAGAAGAGCACAAGGTGCGAATGGCCTCGAGATCCCGCAGTGCAGTTGCCGGAGCCGATCGCACCTGGGGCACCAGAGACCGGCGCATTGTCGCTTCGAAAACACGTTCATCCAGCTGTGACTGGAACCGTGCACCAAAGCGGGCAACGATGCGACCGCGTGCATAGTCCAGCATAGCCATCAGCGCATAAAGCAACGCAACAAGCAAAAACAGTGCTGTCAGAGTTTCAACTGCCCGTGAACCAAGAACCCGATCATATACTTGCAGCATGAACAGCGGACCTGTCAGCATGAGCAGGTTGACGAAGATGCTGAACAAAAACGCCAAGGCCAGAAAGGCAATGCCCTGATTGCGCACGTTGCGCAATTCATGGCGAGGGGCCGCTGATAGGCGGTGTTGAGGTTTCACAGTTTACAATCCACATCATTCGGACAGGCATCGCCGCATTTAGAAAGTTAGTTCAGCATTGCCAAGTTTGCACATGTTTTTTTGAGCAAGAAACCGCAGACAGCGGGCTGGAAGAAGCACTTTTCGGCCAACGCCACAAAGAATGTCTTAACCTTTGAACTTGGTGGTTCCGGCGCATGGAAACTATGCGGCCGCGGCCAGAAGCATTTGGCTAATTCCGAGGTCCGGACCAACGCAAGATCAGGTTGGCTGCGACGGGTGCGCCGATGATGACAAGCACGATCCGCGTCAGGTGATGACTGATTACAAAGCCCAGATCAGCGCCCGAGACGATGGCCAGAACCGTCATCTCGGCCTGCCCTCCGGGTGCGAAAGCCAGAAAGGCTTCGACGGGCCGCCCCAAACCAACAGAGGTGACAAGGGCAGTGAAACCCGCCGCCAGAACTGCAAGTACGACAACATATGCAACGCCCGCAGCTACAACCCGGCGCAGTTCCCCCCAGGTTACGCCAACAAATTTTTCTCCAATCGCGCAACCAATGAAAAACTGCGCGACCAGCACGGCTTCGCGCGGCGGGCGAGAATGGATGAAATCCCCCAGCGACAAGGCGGCTGTTAGAATCATCGGCCCAAGGATGGAAGCGCCGAAAAGCCCTATTCTCTCTCCTCCCTTCCAGCCGATGAAAGCCGCCAGAACCATCAGCAGCAGTTCATGAACAGGTAGCTCACGCGCCGGCTGTCCTATGGGATTGGTGAGTTCCGCATCGTAGAAAAGCGTCAGAAACAATGGCGCCAAAGTGACGATGATCAACACGCGCGTACCGTGGATCAGGGAAAGGGTTCTTGGGTCGGCTCCGGCCTCGGTGCCGAAAATGATCATGTCCTGCAAACCGCCCGGCATCGCTGCGTAAAAGGCAGTTTTTTCGTCAAACCCCCAGATTTTTCGAAAAAACGGCACACCAACAAAAGCAATCAGGATTATGAAGACGGGAACCAGCAGGATCGATGCGGCCATCTTGGGCAGTTCGACGAAAAGTGCCGGCGTGATCGAGGCACCAACTGCTACGCCCAGAATCGTTCTGGCGGCGACGGAAACTTGCCCAAACCCTTGCATTGGCGCCTGAGCAAGCGCAGCGATCAGGCAAGCTGCCATGGGGCCGAACAAGAACGGCAACGGCAGGTCCAATACCCCGAAGACCGCTGTGCCAAGCGCTGCAATCCCAAACGTCACCGACCTTTTCACAAGGGGGGAAGGGTGGTCCTTCAAGATGGGCAAAACCTGCATTCCATTGCCATTGACCCGCAATGTGTTCAATTGTATTCACTTGGATACAAAGTGCAAGCAAGAACATGATGACCTTTCAGGACGACCCAATTCAGCCAGGCCCCCAAGGCAATTCCGTGTATCAACGGTTGCTGGACGAGATTCGCGAAGGGGCGCTTTTGCCCGGCGATCGCTTGAGAGAGATTGACCTGTCCAATCGGTTGGGCGTCAGCCGGACTCCTGTGCGCGAAGCGATCCGGCAGCTTGAGGCGGATGGGCTTGTCACGCATGTGCCAAGGCAGGGCGCAACGGTCCGAAGCCTGAGTTATGCCGAGGTGATGGAGCTTTATGAGATGCGTGCCGTGCTTGAAGGCACTGCGGCCCGCCTGGCGGCCCGAGTCGCGTCAGATATCGAATTGGACGAACTGGAGGTGCTGAACGACCAACTTGCCCAGGCAGGTACGGGGCCGGAGGCCGCCCGGATCAACAGGGTGTTTCACGCCACCCTGCTGGATGTAGCCAAGAACCGGTTTCTGGCGAAATCCATGCTTTCATTGCAAAAGGCGCTGCTGATACTCGGGCCGTCGCAACTGTTGGACAATGAACGGGCGGATGCCGCAGTCGCGGAACACAGGCGCATTATGGCAGCCCTCAAATCGCGAGACAGCGCTGCGGCCGAGATGGAAATGCGAACACATATTCAAGCCGGCCAGAGGATGCGCATTCGCGCACTTCAGGAGCGCGACCGCACAACCGATCAGGGCCAATAGGACAAACAGATTGTTTCTCCTCGTAACGTTGCTTGGAAAATCACCGTGATCGATGGCGGCAATTCGCGCAGCACCCTATGGGTTTTGGACGTTGCCAGACCTGCCCGGAAACTCCGGTGGTGCTTTGACGGTGGCAGCTTGTGTTGCCGCGGCTCCGCTCTGGCAAAAGCCCGACCCAAATCCTGGCGAACCGCCTGCTTGGGGTGGCGTTTTTGCTTTCACCCTGCTGTTTCGTTTCCAGGGCTGACAACGCGGTCCCGGAAGGCCGGGGGGCTGATCGAAATCGCAAGCCTATTCAGCGCAATGCGCCAGAAACGGCACCGTCAGTTTGACAGAAAGGGCCGCCGCCAACGCCAAAGCACATCTATATCCAAAAGCTGTCTTCGTCCAAAAGGGGCATATGCGTCAGACTTTGCTCGTCGCCCTCGATGTCCGTGTTTCCACTCAACAACGCGGCCAATGGCTCTTCGGAAACAGAGAGCACCGCGTCCTGAGCCTGATGCAAGCTTACCAGCGTGTAGTCGTCTTCTGCGTCTTCGTGACCGTCAAGATCAGGGGCGAACTTCAGATAATCGACCGTTTCATCCCAATCAGACATTCCCAGGTTTTCTTCGCAAGTCGGTGTGTTCTGATCATCTGTCGCAACTCGAGCGAGTTTGGGCAGTCCGTTTCCTACTGTCCCACTGCCGTCGATATCAAAGCCATAGAAGGTTTCGACTGCCGCAACGTCAGGGATGGTGTTGGAACCGACATATACACCATTGGAATCCGTGACCCATTCCCCGTAGGACCCATCCGTATTCTTCCACAGCACCCGGTAGCCGCCGCCCGAAGCCTCGGCCTGGATGGCCTGCCAGCCGGGGAAACTGTTCGGGCCGACAGTGGCGTTGTTGAATGTCAAAGTCGTGGTGCCGTCGATCAGATACTCACCCCGGGTTGACGCCCCCAGCATTGTCCCGCCGTTGGATTCAACGTTGATCGTTCCATGACCCGTCAACCCGTCATTGTTCAGATCAACGCCATAGAAGACCTCTACATCCGCAACATTGTCGATCGTTGCACTGCTCTGGAATTCACCAGCCGCATTCGTGGTCCATTCACCATAGGACCCATCCGAATTCTTCCACAACACCCGATAACCGCCGCCCGAAGCCTCGGCCTGAATGGCCTGCCAGCCGGGGAAACTGTTCGGGCCGGCAATAACCTGGTTGAGCTTCAAGTCGATGCTGCCGCCGATTACATATGCGCCATTGGTTGACCATCCCAGCGCCGTGGAACCGCTGGACTCGATGCTTGTCGTGATATGACCGATTTGTGCATCATTGTTCAGGTTGGCGCCATAGAAGACCTCGACATCCCGAACGTCGTCTATGGTGCTGCTGCTGAGAAAACGACCACTGGCATCGGTCACCCATTCCCCAAACGTGCCGTCCGTATTCTTCCACAGCACCCGGTAGCCGCCGCCCGAAGCTTCGGCCTGAATGGCCTGCCAGCCGGGGAAACTGTTCGGGCCGGCCTTGGCACCGTTGAGGGTCAGTTCAATGGTGCCGTTAATCAAATACGAACCCAGGCTTGACGAGACGAGCGTCGTGGAGCCATTGGTTTCAACCGTGACCGTACCGTGACCCGTCAGCCCGTCATTGTTCAAATCAGCGCCATAGAAGGCCTCAACATCTGCCACATTGCCGATGCTGCTGCTGCTGAGGAACTGACCATTGGCGTTGACGGTCCATTCCCCATATGTCCCATCCACGTTTTTCCACAGCACTTTGTAATCGCCGCCCGAAGCCTCGGCCTGAATGGCCTGCCAGCCAGCGATCGTGTTTTGACCAACAGCCTGACCATTGAATATCAGCGTCACGTTCGAACTGCCTGCATCCAGTACGTAAATGCCCTGACTTGCATGTTTCAGCGTCGTACCGGTCGTTTCGATATCCGAAAGCTGCATGGCAGCCTCGATATTCGAACGAGTATACGTCTGTGATCCATTCAGGAACTGAATGGCCTCGACATCATCTTCCACCGTGAAGGTAATACGTGACACGGCATCGATAAATTCGTATTTCGTGCCGTTTTTGATGAACAGATAACTGCTGATGGCGCTGACAAATCGGACGGTGTCAGTACCGCTTCCTCCGGAAAACGAGCCGGCATTGTTGGTCACGATGGCCCAATCGTCGCCCTGGCCACCGAAAACCTGGTCAGCGCCGGAACCGTTCGCCAGATAAATGGTGTCGTTCCCAAAGCCGCCATAAACGGTGTTGTTGTTGGTTCCGTCGGACACTGAATAGATTTTGTCGTGGCCATGGTTGCCATTCAGAACGTTCTGAGCGGTGTTCCCGACGATCACATCATCACCGGTCCCTCCGGTCGCGTTTTCGATCACAACGCCATGCGCGATTGTGAAGCCGCCCTTTATGCCCTCTGCGTAAGACACTACGCCGCCGCCGGTCTCGGAATAATCCAGTGTTGCGGCCCGCAGGTCGATCCGCGCCTTGGAACTGCCGACATGCTGGATGGTATCGTTTCCACCAGTATCCCAAATAGACTGATAGCCGGTACCCGCAACGTTTGCCGAGGGGAGCGTGTAGGTATTGTTGGCTGAGTTGTGGCTGGTATTGGCGCCATACATCGCCTGCAACGCAGCAATGTCCAAAGCGCCAAGACCCGTTGAACCACCATAAGTCGCGGTGGGTGAGAGAATTCCGTTCTGTTCGGTCCAGCCGTCATTATACGACATCACCGTGTAGACACCCTGATTCAGGTTGCCGGCCCCGAATGAATTAAATGGTGATGTGACACCATTCATCACGGTTGTACCCAAACCGGTGTCGTGGGGGTGGCCCAACCCAAGCGCGTGGCCCAACTCATGTATCAAGGTTGTAAAGAAAAACCCGCCCGGATCGCCGTTTCCATTTGCTCCGGCAGTCCAGTAAGCGGTGTTGAAAGCGCCTTCGGAGGGGCGACTTGATGGCGTATAGTGGTAGCCAAGCGTTCTGGGATCTGAAAAAAAGCTTGTGGGCGCAATAACCTCAACCAAGTCGGCTGAAGCACTGCCGGACTCGACAAAGCTCACATTTGCGACGGCCTCGATAGCAGAGAGAGCGGCTCGGAATTCTGCCTTGTATTCCGCAGTCCACGCTTGTGTGCCCGCGTATTGTTCGAAGTGATAAGAAATTGTAGTGGTCGAAGGATTGCCGTCAACGTAGGCAACGTAACCTTGTATCGAGCTGAGCGGCGAAGAAGCGGAAGGTCTTGGTATTATAGTCGTAGTAGCCATTGCTCAGCCCTGTAGCTCGGAAGATTAGATTGCACTCGGATGCACGCTCAAATTGTTCTTTTTATGACAAACTACGATGCACCGGTTCTTTTGAAGCAGCAGGTGACACCATGTTTCAAATGACACTTTCTTTCAACGGCAGAACCGTCTCATAAGTGCAACAGAAGCCCCCGATCCTTGGCTGAACCGGGCATCTGCGACCGAATATGGTTTGGGCGTTCTGCCCAGTTTTGTTCCACTTTTTTGGACCCGTTTTCGAAGCTTTTGATCCCGCCGCAAGCTTTTGCTAATTCCTGCCCGGGCTTGTTCGATGGGCTCTGTTGTGTGGATATGCCCAAAGTGATGAACCGGTCAGCGTCGCCGAGGATGACATCCACGCCACTTTCGCCAGATTGCAGGCCCCGATTTGCGCCAACGTCAGACAAAGTTCCAAAAGCCCAATAACCGCGCCGCATGGACACCCATCGAACGGAGCGCCGAGAGCGATTTGCTACGTTGAACCGTTGGCGACATACTCAGCGATGGCCGCCCGGCTGCCACGTTGCCATATCAGCGTCAGCCAGCGGGCAAAGGCGTTGGAAAACTGTGTACTGATTCCAAAGTCACCGCTGTAGAAACCCTGCTCCAGCCAAAGCTCAGGTTCGGTTTTGGACGCCCGCGCAGTGCTGTTCAGGCTTTCCCACTGGGGGTCATTAGGAGCGATCTCGGAGCCATCTTCACGAACACCCGCACACATCCGGCACCAGAACGCTTCGGCAAGCGCGAGCCCACTTACAGAAGAACCTGATGCAAGTGCATCGCGCAGCGACGGCAGCAAAAATCCCGGATGTCGTGCCGATCCGTCGAACGCAACCCTGCGTGTGGTATCGTGAATCGCAGTGTTTGCAAATCGCCTCTCAACCAACTCAAGGTATTCTTGCGCAGTTGTTTCGGGAACGGCTTCGACATGAGGCAGGATTTCTTCAGCTTGCACTTTGCCAAGGAATGCCACGATGTCCGGGTCCTTCATGCAGTCGGCAATCGTCGGAACATTCAGTATTTCTCCGACATTTGCCAGCAGTTGATGACCTCCGTTCAAAATGCGCAACTTCATTTTCTCGTAACCATGAACGTTGTGGGTCAGTGTTACGCCGACCCTTTCGAGAGCCGGGCGCCCGGCACAGAAGGCATCCTCGATGACCCATTGGCGAAAGTTTTCATGCGAGACGGGCGCTCTGTCATCGACGCCAAGGGCGTGGCATTGCGATACCAGTTGGTCGGTCGTCGCAGGCACGATGCAATCCACCATCGAGTTCGGAAACGCGCCATGCCTGTCGATCCAGCTGGCCAGTTCCGGGTCGGACATGCGCGCCAATCCCACAACACAGTTCCGCAAAATCGTTCCGTTGCCTTGAAGATTGTCGCAGCTGAGCGCCGTAAACGGCTTCGAACCCTCGGCGCGCCGCCGTCTGAGCGCCGCAACCATCGCGCCGAAGGCCGTACGTGGCTGATTGGGATTTTCTGCATCATGACGGATATCTGCGTGATCGGAATCGAATGCACCGCTGTTGGCACCCAGAAAATACCCACCTTCGGTAACGGTCAGCGAAACGATCCGGGTGGCCGGGTCGGCCATCGCCTGGATGAGGGCGGTGTTGTTTTCCTCGATCGGCAGATAATCGATCATTGGACCAATCACCTCGGCAGACATTCCGTTTGGTCCCAACTCGATCAGGGTTGTAAGGCAGTCCTGTGCAAGCAGTCGCTCTCGCATAGCAGCGTCATAGCTTCGCACACCCGCCCCGACGATTGCCCAGTCATGGGCCAGCCCCTGCTGCATGAGTTGGTGAACATACCAGGCCTGATGCGCGCGATGGAAATTACCCAATCCAATATGAACGATGCCCGGAGTCAGATCCGAACGTTCGTACAACGGGGTCTTCACGGTGGATGGCAGCTCAGAGAGGCTCTCTTGCCGCAGCCGTGTCGGGGATTTTGCGTTCGCCACAGGGTCCATCAGCTCATCCAGTTTCCACCGTCGACGTTATAAGTCTGCGCGACGATATACCTGGCCTCTTCAGAGGCCAGAAAAACCGCCATGCCTGTCAGGTCTTCCGCGCGTCCCATGCGGCCATATGGAACAGCTGCCGCCACTTCACGCTTTTTCTGGCCAAGGGGCTTGCCTTCATGCTTTGCAAAAAAGGCGTCCACGCCATCCCAATGTTCGCCATCGACGACACCGGGGGCAATCGCGTTTACATTGATTCCATGAGAAATCAGGTTCAGCCCCGCCGATTGGGTCAGGGATATGATCGCCGCCTTGCTGGCGCAGTAGACAGCGACCAAAGGTTCACCCCTTCGCCCGGCCTGCGAGGCCATATTGATAATTCGACCTTTGGTTCCGTGCTCGATCATATGTTTGGCAACGGCCTGCATCGTAAACAGCGCACCCGCGACGTTGATGTCAAAAACGCGATTGTAGTCGGCGCGTTCAATCTCGACGATTGGTGCGGCGGTGAAGATGGCTGCGTTGTTGATCAGAATGTCGATCGGGCCGAAATGGGTCGCGGTTATTGCTATGGCCTGATCGATGCTCTGCTGGTCGGTCACGTCCATCTCGACAGCGAAAGCCGTCGCGCCGATCCCGGCGACCGCGTCCTGCGCGCGCTGGAAGTCGATGTCGGCGACGGCGACTCGCGCGCCCTCTGCCACATAGGCCTTGGCAAATGCCAATCCAATGCCCCGCGCAGCCCCGGTAATCAGGGCGGTTTTGCCCGTCAGACGTTTCATTCGATCCGCAGACCGTCTGCGTCAAATCTGTGGATCACATCGGCGCGTGGGGTCAGATGAATGCGATCCCCATGGCGGAAACCAACCTCGCCGTCTGCACGTACGGTAATCGTTTCAGCCAACCCGGTTTCGTGGATATGGAAAAATGTGTCCGAACCAAGGTGTTCCGAGACGCTGACGACCCCGGACCATTCTCCTTCGGTTTCCGAAACTGCAATGTGTTCCGGTCGAATGCCGATCGTTTGGGCGCCGCGCTTTGCTGCTTCTGGCCCTTCGATGAAGTTCATCTTGGGCGAACCAATGAAACCTGCAACAAACAGGTTGCGTGGCGTTCGGTACAGTTCCAGCGGGCTGCCAACCTGTTCGATCACGCCCGCCTGAAGCACAACGATCTTGTCCGCCATCGTCATGGCTTCGACCTGATCGTGGGTGACGTAGATCATCGTTGTCGCGAGGCGTTCGTGCAGCTCGCTGATCTCCAACCGCATGCCGACCCGAAGTGCTGCGTCGAGGTTTGAAAGCGGCTCATCGAACAGGAACGCGGCCGGTTCACGAACGATGGCCCGACCAATGGCGACGCGCTGACGCTGACCGCCGGACAACTGGCCCGGGCGGCGATCCAGGTAGTCGGTCAGGTTCAAAACGCTTGCCGCGCCCTCAACACGCTTGTCGATTTCAGCCTGATCCAGTTTCGCCATGCGCAGCGGAAATGCGATGTTCTTGCGCACGGTCATATGCGGGTAAAGCGCATAAGACTGGAACACCATTGCCAGCCCTCGTTTGGCGGGCGGCACATCTGTTGCATCTGCGCCATCGATTTCTATGTGGCCGCTGGTGATATCCTCCAGCCCCGCGATCAGGCGCAGCAGCGTGGATTTACCGCAGCCCGAAGGGCCGACGAAAACGGTGAACTCGCCATCTTCAATGGTCAGGTCCAAGGGTGGAATAACCTCAACATCGCCAAATTTCTTGGTCACAGACTTGAGTTGTATACGTCCCATGAGTCGTGTTCCTTATTTCACAGCGCCGAAGGTCAGGCCGCGGACAAGTTGTTTCTGGCTGAACCAGCCAAGGATCAGGATGGGTGCAATCGCCATGGTCGAGGCCGCGCTGAGCTTGGCAAAGAACAAACCTTCCGGGCTGGAATAACTGGCGATGAAGGCCGTGAGCGGTGCAGCATCAACGGCAGTCAGATTGAGCGTCCAGAAAGCCTCGTTCCAGGCCAGAATGAAGTTCAACAGCACGGTCGAAGCGATGCCGGGAATGGCCATTGGGGTCAGGACATAGAGGATTTCCTCTTTCAAAGTCGCGCCGTCCATGCGCGCCGCTTCCAAGATCTCTCCGGGAATTTCGCGGAAATACGTGTAGAGCATCCAGACAATGATCGGCAGGTTGATCAGCATCAGAACCACGACCAGCCCGCCCCGGCTGTCCAGCAGGCCGAGTTGAATGAACAGCAGATAAATCGGATACAGGACACCAACCGCGGGCAGCATCTTTGTGGACAGCATCCAGAGCAGTATATCCTTTGTGCGTTTGGAAGGGACAAAGGCCATCGCCCATGCGGCCGGTACGGCGATGATGACGCCCAGAAGAGTCGAGCCTCCGGCAAGGATGACCGAGTTCCACAGGAACCGCATGTAATTCGAGCGCTCTTGCACGATGGCGTAATTCTCAAGCGTCCAGTCGAAGTTCAGAAACAGCGGAGGGCTGGCAATGGCCTGCGCCTCGGTTTTGAAGCTGGTCAGGATCGTCCAGAGGATCGGGAAAAAGATCAGCAGACCAACGGCCCATGCAAGGACAGTGTTCAGCGATTTACGGCGGGATGTGACGGAGCGGGCCATGAACTTATCTCCTCACGCGTCCAGGTTCTTGCCGACGATGCGCATCAGGAAGATCGCAACGATATTGGCAAGGATGATGGCGTAGACACCTCCGGCTGATCCAAGGCCGACATTTTGGCTTTCCAGCACGCGCTGGAAGATCAGGTAGGTGAGTGTACGGGTGCCGAAGGCGCCGCCGGTGGTCACGAAGATCTCGGCGAAGATCGACAAAAGAAAGATTGTCTGGATCAGGATCACAATGGTGATCGCACGGCCCAGATGCGGCAGGATGATGTGATAAAAGCGCTTCAACGGCGGCGCGCCATCCATCTCGGCGGCTTCCAGTTGTTCACTGTCCAGCGACTGAATCGCGGTCAGCAGGATCAGCGTTGCAAAGGGCAGCCATTGCCACGAAACGATCATGATGATCGAAGTCATCGACGCCTCGGACAACCACGAGATCGGCTCGGCGCCGAAAAAGCGCCACAGATGCGCGAGCAACCCGTTCACGGGATCCATGAACATGTTCTTCCAGACCAGCGCAGATACGGTCGGCATGACAAAGAAAGGTGCGATGACAAGGATACGAACAACGCCTTGCCCCCACATCGGCTGATCCAGCAGCATCGCAAGCAGAATGCCAAGAACGACTGTGATGATCAGAACACCGCCAACAATGACCAGCGTTGCCTGCACCGCGGGCCAGAACGTGCTGGACGAGACAAAGCGGACATAGTTGTCGAACCCGACCCAGCCCAGATCACCCCCCCGCAGAGGCAGATATTTTTTGAAAGAAAAGTACAGCGTCATCGTCAGCGGCACGAGCATCCAGCCAAGCAGCAGGACCACCGCGGGTGCCATCATCAGGCGAGCAACGGATCGGGAATGTTGAGTAGCCATTACGCAAACCCTCTCTGTTCAGGCGTAACTCAGCCTGCGGGAAAAACGCGAATTGTGGAAGTGGTGAGCGGGGGACAGATCACCTGTCCCCCACCGGGAGGGAAGCCTCAGTATCCTGCGGCTTCCATTTCTTCGGCCGTAAAGGCCTGCGCCTTTTCAAGCGCTTCTTCTACGGTCTGCTGTCCGGCATAAACCGCCGAGAATTCCTGGCTGACCTGCGTGGCAATACCAGCGAACTCGGGGATCGCAACAAACTGGATGCCGGTATAGGGCGTCGGTTTGACACAACAGTTCTGCGGGTCGGCCTCAAGGATCGACTTCAGCGTCATTTGCGCGAAAGGAATGTCCTTGTAGTTGGCGTTCTCATAGAGCGAGCTGCGCGCACCCGGAGGGACATTGGCCCAACCTTCGTTTTCCGCCACCAGTTCGATGTAGTCCTTCGAGGTTGCCCATTCGATGAACTGCTTGGCCGCATCCTCTTTTTGGGTGCCCGCCGGAATGGCCAGTGCCCAGGCCCACAACCAGTTGGCGCGTTTGTCGATGCCTTCCGAATTTGGCGCCAGTGCAAACCCGACCTTGTCTGCGACGGTTGAATCATCCGGGTTTGTCACGAAGGACGCCGCAACGGTGGCGTCGATCCACATACCGCACTTGCCTTGCTGGAACAGAGACAGGTTTTCGTTGAAACCGTTGGTCGCGTAGCCGGCAGGGCCTGATTCATTCATCATGTCGACAAAGAAAGTCAGCGCCTCTTTCCACTCAGGCTGGTCGAACTGAGGCTTCCAGTCCTCATCAAACCATCGTGCGCCGAAGGAATTCGCGGTCACGGTGATAAAGGCACCGCCTTCACCCCAACCCGCCTTGCCACGCAGGCAGATGCCGTTGATATCGTTGTCACGGTCCGTCATCGCAGCCGCCGCCTCGCGGATGAACTGCCATGTTGGCGCCTCAGGCATCTCCATCCCGGCCTTTTCCATCAGGTCGGTGCGATACATGATCATCGAGCTTTCGCCATAGAACGGTGCCGCATACAGCGTACCCTCATGGCTCAGGCCACCCGCCATCGCAGGAAGCAGATCGCCGACATCATATTCCTCTGACAGTCCATCCAAAGGAACCAACCAGCCATTCGCGCCCCAAATCGGCGTTTCGTACATGCCGATGGTCATGATATCGAACTGACCACCCTTGGTGGTGATGTCGGTGGTAACACGCTGACGCAGGACGTTTTCCTCCAGCGTCACCCATTCCACGTCAATACCGGTCGCCTCGGTGAAGTTGTCGGTATAGCCCTGCATCCGGATCATGTCGCCATTATTGACTGTTGCGATCGTGATCGTTTCTGCATGGGCCGCGGCCGTTGCGACTAAGGTCAGTGCCGTCGCCGCACGAAGTGCGTTCTTCAAATACATCCTTGTCCTCCCTGAGCTTGGATGCCGTACTCGGAAAGTAGTGCGTAATTTGTCGCGGCGTCAATAAAAACTTTACGCGCGTTAAAAAATGAAGCTACGCAGAATCCCTCAAAACCAGTCGTGCGGGGAATAACGTTTCCGATCGCGCCTGAAGTTTCCCGCCACTTTCAATGAGTTGGAACAGGGTTTCAACACTGCGCGCCGCTACATTATCATAGTCATGCGCTGCCGTTGTCAGGGATGGACATGTAAATTTTGCGAACGGGTGCCCATCATTCGAAGCTACACGCAACGTGCAATCCTCTTTCCGACCGACCCGAATCCCCTGTTCGTAGCAAGCGGCAAGAAAGCCGATGGCGAGCCGGTCATTGCTACACAGAACCGAGTTCGTCCTCAATTGACCTTCCTCCAAGATCTTCATCGTGCCTCTGTGTCCAATTTCTTCAAACGCCCAACCTTTGCCATCAACCTTGAGAATATGCGGCTCATGTCCGAGGCGCTCCATGATTTCGACATACGCCTTGCGCCGTTTGTTGGCATTGGGGTTTGCGGGTGTTCGCATTTCGAAGAAGGACGGGGGTTCACCAGTGCGGGTCATGTATTCGACGGTTTGCGACACAAAACTAAAGTTATCCGATCCGACAAAGGCTGCTCCCAGACCATCAAGATTGCTGTCGAACAGAACGGTCGGCACATTGGCACAGAATTTCTCGATCGCAGATCTGTCCGAAATTCGGCCCAAAGGGGCCAATAGAACACCGGCGGGTTTCATCGATTGCAAGCCGTCCAGAATTTCGTTCTCCAGCTTCTGCTCGCCATGAGAGCTGAACAGGGACGGCCGATAACCTGCCGCAATGCAACTTTGTTCCAGATAGCGTGCAATCTCGACAAAGAACGGGTCCGCCAGATAGGGCACGACGATTCCGATATTCTTGGTAAGCTTCCGGTTCTGGTTCACCGCGTAAATGTTGGGGCGATAGTCGAACCGTTCCAGCGCCTCTTCAATTCGGGCCCGCGTCGTGGGGCGAACGCTGTCGGGATCGTGAAAGTATTTGGAAACCGTAGGGCGCGAGATGCCGCTGAGCGCTGCAAACTCTTCCATGTTCTTTATCTTGGTCATGCCAGTCTGCCTGCCGGATTTGTTCGCCATGAATTTATCATAGTTTTACATATTCTTTGCGCGCGCTAATAAATCAATAGCCAGAGCGGCCTCGTGCAATCAGCGTGCGACAAGACGTTCAAAAGGATTTCGAGAGCGACGCCGGCCTTTTTGGCAAGGTTCATTCAAATTGGGCAAAGATCGTATTCGGGAAGGTCTGCGCGTGGCAGGGCTGGCGCTTACGGCCAATAACCGTGGACCGAACAGCAGGCTTGGATGGGGCAACAAAAAGACTAGAATAATAGGATCGAACACTGAACCCAAGTTCTTGACGATCTTGTTCAAGCGATTGGTTTTAAACAATGGATGCTGTTGCGAAACTGACCAATTGGATGATTGCCGAGGGGCGTCGTTCGGATGACCCGGAAAAAGTGGTGTCATATTTCTGTTCGTCTCTGACCGAGGCGGGTGTGCCGCTCTGGCGGGTCAATATCGGTCAGCGTTTCGCCAATCCGCTGCTTATCGCATGGGGGATCGTCTGGACACCGGATGGCACCGAAAGCTATGACGTGACACATGAGACCATGCTGACGGATGGGTATGTCGGCAGCTCATTCGAGTACATTCTTGAACATCGGAAGCCACTTCACAAAAGTCTGCGGCAATTGAACCCCAGGACTGAGCACTCATCATATCTTGATTTCGCTGAGCTGGGTGGCACCGATTACTATGCTACGTTGCTTTATTACGGAGACGGATCGCTGCACGGCTGTACTTTTGTCACCCGGTCGCCAGACGGGTTCTCGCCCCAGAATCTGAAAATGATAGAGGATGCACTGCCCGCTCTGTCCTCTGCTCTTGAACCTGTCACGATGCGCAAGTCGTCCAAAGGCCTTCTGAGAACCTATCTTGGCGATGGGCCTTCTGATGCTGTGTGGAACGGGCGGATCAAGCGAGGGGAACGCACGACCCTGGATGCAGTTGTCATGTTTTCTGACCTTCGTGGTTTCACCGCTCTTTCGGACAGGGCATCCGAAGAAGACGTTTTCGACATGTTGAGTGGATACTTCGATCTGGTTGTGCAGTCTGTCGAAGAGAATGGCGGCGACATTCTCAAGTTCATGGGAGACGGCATTCTGTCGATATTCACTGTCGCGACACAGGAAGATTTGAACGCCCAATGCAAAAGGGCAGCACGGGCCGCTCAAAGCGTTTTGACCGGTTTGGCCGCACTGAACCATCGCCGCGATGAGGCTCAGAAGCCGCCGTTGGACATAGGCATCGGGATCAATGTCGGGCAGGTCAGCTATGGCAATATCGGCAGTCCCGGCAGGCTGGATTTCACTGTTCTGGGTAGAGCGGTCAACCTTGCAAGCCGTATCGAGGGGTTGACGAAATCCCTGGGTCACAGAGTTCTGGCGACGTCAGCGGTTGCCGCTGCTTCGCCCGACCTGTTCACGGCTTGTGGGTTTCACGAAGTGCGAGGGCTTGCCGGATCCATCGAGTTGTATTCGCTCGTCGAGAAGGAGCATCAAGGCAGCCCCATGCCAGATCGCCGCATTGACCCGGACAACACGGATTGAGAGCGGTAAGCTTCTACCTTGTCCGCAATGGCCGGTTTCGATTTGGGGTGAGGGCGGCCAGGCATGCGCACTGCAAAGATCGGCAGCGCGCAGTCCGGTCCATGGAATCGGGCCTCGCCCTGCGCTGAGCATGGTGCCGTCGCTGGACCCTTGGACGAGACGTATTCGAGTTCAAGGATCTGGGTGCAACCGAGACCGGTGCTGCGGACACACCTGGCATTTTCGCGTCACAAGGCAATCCGGGCCGAGGTCATGGCTTTTCCGTAACCACCGGCCATGAGGCCCGTGATTGCACCGTTCTCGATGTCCAGATCGACCTTTATCAGGCTCGGGCTCGCCGGCTTCATAAACACCCCTTGTTCAATTTCAAATGATCGCTGAGACGTGCCGCCGAAATCATGCAACACGCATGCCAGTGGCCCGGCCGCCATCCCCGTGGCGGCTTCTTCATCTATCGCGTATCTGGGTGCGAACATACGGGTTGTGGCGTCTCGGCTTGTTGCTGAGGGGTCCTTTGTGAAGACATAGTAACCTATCAGATCCAGTTGCTCGCTGATTTGCTTGATTTTGGCGAAATCCGGTCTGACCTTGGCAAGGCCTGCCGCATCAGAAAGACCGACAACGATGAAGCTGTTGCCGGTGTTGACCAGAACCGGAGCAAACCTCTGATCCAGATCAGCATTGTCGATCCCGAGAGAGCACAGTACATCGTCGAGTTTCACGCCCTTTTCGATCCATTCCTGAGCCCCCCAATAGCGTGGGGCCAATTGTTCCATATAGGCGGCGCCGTCTTTCACGAGTATGCGCCTGGGGCCATCAACAGTTTCCTTGGACGTATCGGGTTTCGGAATCCGGCCTAGCGCATCGAGGTGAGAGAAGGCCGCGATTGTTGCATGACCGCAATGAGCGATGCGCCGGTTCGGTGTGAAGAAATCCAGCTTGAAGCCTTCCGTTTCGGAGCGAGAGACAAACGCCGTCTCGGACAATCCAACCCTTGCCGCCACGGTTTGCATATCGCGTTCGCTCAGATCATCAGCGTCCAGGACGACACCTGCGGGATTTCCTCCGGTGCCACCGTCGACAAACCCGTGCACGATTTCAACCGTGACTTCCTTGGCAGTGTTTGCTTGCGTGTTCATTGATCGTCTCCAAACATGAGGCCGCGCCCTTGATCGAGGCGCGGCCAGTTGCGCATCAGTTGCCGGCGGCGGTTATACGGTTCAGGAATGCAGTCATCTGTTCCGCAATCTCGGGCCCGTATTCTTCCAGCGCGAAGTGTCCGGTATCAAGCAGATGAAACTCAAGGTCTTTCAGGTCGCGCTGATAGGGCAGGGCGCCTTCGGCCGGAAAGATGTGATCGTTCTTACCCCACATCAGCAGCGCCGGGGGTTGATGCTCGCGAAACAACGCCTGCCATTTCGGGTACTCGGCAACGTTGGTGCCGTAATCCAGGAAAAGTTCAAGCTGAACCTCCTGATTGCCATCGCGATCAAGCAGGTATTGGACGTGCCAATAGTTGTCCGGGCTGATCCGTTCCGGACTCTGTACACCGTGGGTGAACTGCCACTTGGTCGCATCCAGAGTAAGAAATCCACGAAGCTGGTCGCCATTCTCTTTCGAGGGGTCGGCCCAATAGGCTTTGATCGGGTCCCAGAATTCTCGCAGCCCTTCCTCATACGCATTGCCGTTCTGAATGACGAAGCCGGTAACCCGTTCGGGCTGTTCCGCAAACATCCGGAATCCAACCGGGGCACCATAGTCCATCAGATAGACCGCGTATTGATCGACACCCTTTCGATCCAGCAGGGACGTCATGATTTCGGCGATATTCGCAAAGGAATACTCGAAGTCTTCGGCTTGCGGCATGTCCGACGCCCCAAATCCGGGAAAGTCGGGCGCGATCACGTGATAATGCCTGGCCAGCTCGGGGATAAGGTTGCGGAACATATGTGACGAGGTCGGAAAACCATGAAGCAACAGGACGGTTGGCCTGTTCGGGTCTCCGGCCTCACGATAGGCGATATTGACCTCGCCGATTTTTTCTGCGCGGAAATTGACCGCTTGGGTGGCTTCAATGCCGATCTCATTGGCGATTGCAGGGGCCGGAGCGAATGGCACCGCGATGGTAAGCGCGAGCAGACTGGCGCTCAGGGTGGATTTCAGATTGCGCGACATGGGTGTTTCCTTTCTTGGGGTTCTTGGGGTTCTTGGGGCGCGTCTGAACGCGCGGGGTTCAGCATCGATCAGCGTTGCTGGCCGGGCTTTTCTTTTTGATCTGCGTTTCGAGCTTTCAGTTCCGCCAGTTCATCGCGAAGCGGCGCCAGATGCTCTTCAAACTCTTCCAGGGTCAGGCGTTGGGGGATGTGCTGCGGGCAGTTCCAGTCCATCGCTTCAAGCTTGATCACAATGGCCCGCTCTGGGTGGCCCCTGTAGTTCGGGTCACTCAAATGTTGCATCAGGGCCGGATCATCTGCGCCATCAACAAGTTTCGCCCGGCCCCAGATCTTGAGGCGTCTCCGGTTGGGATAGTCCATCAGGATCAGAGAAACGCGGTCGTTGTTTAGCAGGTTACCTGCGCTCAGATATTGCCGGTTGCCGCGAAAATCTGCGTAGGCCAGCGTCCGTTCATCCAGCACTTTCAGAAAGCCTGCCGGTCCGCCGCGGAATTGGACATAAGGCCAGCCGGTTTCAGAGACGGTCGCCTGATAGAAGCCGTCCCTTTGTGCGATGAAGCTGGCTTCGACCGGGCTGATGAGGTCTTCCTGTACGGCGCCGGCCAGAAACTTTGCATAGCCTTCAGCCGATCCGTTCCTAGCCTGTGTTGCACGTACGGAAGGCGTAAAACTGATTTCTGCAAAAGGACGTGACATTGAATTCTCCATCTCAGCCGGGCAGAGCCCTGGGGTTGAGGTGAAGCTAGTCAAAGCTTTGGTGTTGCAGAATATCCCTTTTCGGCAATATATTATTCCGAAATATGGAATAGTCGTTTGGATAGATTTCACGCTCTGAGCGTTTTTGTGAAGGTGGCCGAGTTGAAAGGCTTCGCTGCCGCAGCGCGCCACCTCAATATGTCGCCACCAACGGTAACCCGACTGGTCTCCATGCTGGAGGACAGCCTGGGGCTCCGTCTTTTTGTGCGCACCACGCGATCAGTCATGCTGACAGACAGCGGGCGAAGATTCCTTGAAGATGCCAGACGCATTCTGATGGATCTCGAGGAGGCAGAGCGTGCCGCCGTCGGATCCTATGCCGAACCGACCGGGGAACTCAGCGTGACCGCATCGGTGTTGTTCGGCCGAATGTTCGTCAATCCGATTCTGGGAGAATTTCTGGAACTGCATCCAAAGCTCTCCGCGCGCACTCTTTATGTGGACCGTGTGGTCAATCTGATTGATGAGGGCCTCGACGTCGGCATCAGGATTGGAAACCTTGCAGATTCAAGCCTGATGGCCGTGCGATGCGGTGCGGTGAGGCAGGTCGTGTTTGCCGCTCCGGCATATCTCGATTCGCGCGGCGAACCTGACACACCCGACGACCTTGCCAATCACGCCATCATTAATTCAACTGCCCTGCACCCCTCGGCCCAATGGCATTTTCAAAAGAGCGAGACGGTCGTGACAAAACGTGTAAGTCCCCGCATCAGCATGAACACCAATGATGCGGTGATCGAGCTGGCCCTGCAAGGGCATGGCATCGGGCGGCTCTTGTCCTATCAGGTGGCACCCTACCTTGCGGACGGGCGGCTCAGGACCGTTCTGAATTCGTATGAACCACCCGAGATTCCCATCCATCTTGTGCATCAAGAGGGCCGTACCGTGTCTGCAAAAGTGCGTGCATTTGTCGATTTTGCGGCCAAGCGTCTCAAATCAGACCCCTATTTGGACGGATTCCAACACAGACCTGCGGGTTAGGCCAAAAGATCCGCCGAACCACGCCATCCGGTCGCGGCCAGGGTCGCCAGGGTCCTGACCGACAGATCACTCTGGGCATGCCCTTTGAGGTGAGTCCGCGCGAAACCTGCTAACATGCGCAACACAGCTTGCCACCGGACGGATTTGCGGGCACGAAACTGAAATTTCAGGTCCCGGGCACACACGCCTTTCGAAGCGATGGAGCCAGCATTGAGCATGCCATCACGTTTGACTGACGGCTTAGTCCGTCTTGCCCCAAGCATCGTGCGCGATCAGCGCGGCCTCGACCCGGTTTCGGGCGTGGAGCTTGGACAGGATTGCCGTCATGTAGTGTTTCACGGTTTTTTCCTGAAGATCCAGTTG
Source organism: Ruegeria sp. YTSA144 (assembly GCF_059610125.1). Lineage (NCBI taxonomy): Bacteria > Pseudomonadati > Pseudomonadota > Alphaproteobacteria > Rhodobacterales > Roseobacteraceae > Ruegeria > Ruegeria sp. YTSA144. The sequence continues at coordinate 171,025 of NZ_JBXWNA010000004.1, read as the reverse complement.
ATCTGCGATCTCCCGATTGCTCATCCCCTTCGCCACACGTCGAAGTATTTCTTCCTCGCGATGCGTAAGATCATCCAGGACATCACCATCCTTGGAATTCTCCGCCTCTCTGTTGATCTGAAGCAGCACGCGCGAGGCCAGCCCGGGCGACACGAATCCTTCGCCCGCGGCGATGCTGCGCAGTGAGGCGGTCAATTCGCTGGCTGTCACACCTTTGACGATGTAGCCGATTGCCCCGGCTTCCAAAGCATCCGCAACGTCACTGTTGTTTTCCGAGACCGTCAATATCGCGATGAATGGCGGGTTTGCCATAGCCGCGATTTTTCGCGTCGCATTTATGCCGCCCCCGGGCATCGAAAGATCGAGGATGGCGATGTCAGGTTGATGAATGCCGACAAGTGAAACTGCCTCATCCGCGCTCGAGCCGGCAGCGAGAACTTCGAAACCATCGGCTTCGTCCAATGTCCGGTGCAAACCGTCCCTGAAAATCGGATGATCATCCGCTATTACGACAGATGTTGTCATGACGTACTCATCTTTCTGGGAAATAATGTCATTGTGACAGAGGTGCCTTTGCCAGGGCTTGACCAGACTTCGAACCTGCCACCGATACTCTCAACCCGATCTCGCAAACCCAGAAGTCCCTGGCCTCCATCGTCGCGCAGTACTTTTCCGTCCGAGGGGTCAAATCCGGGCCCGTCATCGTCGACATGAATGACGACCCGATCGTCATGCGCCTTGCAAATGACGGTGCATCGAGAATTCGGAGCATACCTGGCGGCATTGGAAAGCGTTTCCTGAAGGAACCGAAAAACACACAACTTGTCGGAGACGGACAACTCGATCGTCTGGCTTCCCTGAAGTGAAACTTCTGGCCGCAGCGGGCTGTGTTCCGAGTGATCTTCTATGGCTCTTTTCACCACATCAATCAGCGCCAGATTGTCGATGTCCGGAGCGGACAAGCCCCGCGACAACGCACGAATTTCGGCCAGGGACTTCTGCAAAGACTGTTGTATTTCCTCAGCTTCCGCAGGCTTTTCTGGCCTGTCCGAGAACGCCGCCTCCAACCTGAGGGCCGCAAGGGACAGGTATTGAGCTGGGCCGTCATGAAGTTCGGAACCAAGTTTCTTCAGAAAGCGATCTGTTTGCGTGGCATATCGTTCCGACGCTTCGACCACGCGCGACCGCAGCCTGGCGTTCTGCTCTGCCATCTGCTCGCTCTCTTTCAGACGCCGCTCCAACAGGCGCCCCTGACGTCGAATGGTGTTGTCACCGATTGCCACGATGGAAAACAGAACGATTGTACTTGCCGTAAACGCTGATCCGACGACCAGCCAGCTTGTCCGCCGGGCTCTGGCCATATCAACTTCCAGCTGTTCCGCTTTTTCATAAAACTCTGCAACTGCAATGATATCTCCTGACCAGAGTTCTCGGATCGGGCTGTACACTTCAAGCAGCGGGATCCCAAGTGCTGCTTCTGCGGCGCTTTCGGCATGGTCGAGATCTTCGAACGAACCCGAAATCTCTCCGTTCCAGGCTCGGCTCAGATCGTCAGTCGGATCGAAACGGCTTCCAATGATGGTCGGATCCGACGCGTGCGCGATCACGCCGCCTTGCTTCCAAAACTTGAAGGAAACAATGCGGTCACGCAGTGGCTGGGTCATGAAAATTTCGTCCAGTGCCCGCCTTGCTTGATCGGAAAGACGATCCCCGTATGCAAGTTCCTGGCTGAGAGGGGATACGATGCTCTCCATATACAGCGCCGCGGAGTTGGCGGAGTTTTGGACAACTGCATTCTCGATCCGATTTGACACCCACACGCCAACTATCGCGGTGGCCGTTCCCATCACGACAATGCAGGCCGCAAGAAAAACTCGCGACAATGACCAATTGCGAACTGACAGATCGGAAATCTCGGGTCTCATTTCACGTTCAACTATGAACGACAATCCCTGTCCGCGCCACCGACCTTGGTCTGAACTCATAAGCGTTCGGTTTCAGAACTTGGCCCCTGTCATAACCCTTGTTCGCGCAATCGCGCAGACGGCGGACGGAAGGCACGCGTGGCCTTGCAGGAGCTAAACGGAGTTCGCCCGAACTCCGTCCAGACGATCAGCGCCTCGGCCCCGGAGCGTTTCTCGGAGGGGCCAAGCCTACTGGCGAGTTTTTTGATATGTCACCCGGGCAGAGCAATGGACAGGCGTTCGACCAAAGCTCTTTGTACGATGGCAAATCTCGGAGTGCGCGCTATCTCATCCAGTGTCGCCACCCACAGCGGAACGTCTATTCCGGGATCAATTTCTGACGACCGATGAAGCCGAGGATCCGCATTCCCGATAAACGAGGGCAGAAACGCTTTGCCCACCCCGGATGCCGCCATCTGCTGAAGCACCAAAAAGCTGTCTGCCCCGTTGGTCATCTCATCGGCGCTGACATGTTCGGCCAACCATTTGGCGGGAAGCGAGCGGCTCAACGCCCCATCAAGCCTCATCCATTTTCGGTTTGGGGAACCATCGTCAAAAACGCCGAATGACAATGTTCCCGCTCGTTCGCTGACAAGCCCTTCTTCAAGTTTGATCGAGGGTCGCACGGCGATGTCCGCGGTCAACCTCGACAGATCATGATGGCTGTTGCCACTTAACAAAGTCAGTTCCAAGCCGGGGTAAAGCCGCGATATCTCAGTCAATATTTGGGGCAGTACAAGCTGACAAAGGCTGTCCGTGGACGCAATGCGGACCTGACCCGCAGGGGACCGGTTTGCACCCACAATTGCCCGCTCTACGGAAAGTACCGCCTCTTCAACGCTTTCCATCGCCGAAAGAATTGCACTGGCCTCGGGCAGGGCGGTGTACCCTGACGGGTGTTTTTGAAAGATCACGCATCCAAAACGGTCTTCAAGCGCGGCGACTCTGCGCAGCACCGTTGCATGAGTAACACCCAGCGCCCCGGCAGCCGCATTCAGCGATCCGTGTTTCCTTACGGCCAGCGCGTACCGAAAATCATCCCAGTTTTGGTTGTGCATAAATTAACAAGGAACGATGAATAACAAACAATTACAAGAAAAAATGTTCAGGCTAGTATTCGACGCATTGAACAGGGAGACGCACAATGATGAAGAAAATTCCGGCCATTGCGGCAGGTTTATTGTCGGTAGCCGTTATTGGATCAGCCATCGCCCATGAAAGCGAAAACCCGGCGGTGAAGGCTCGGACCTCGATCATGCAGCTTTATGCCTTCAACCTTGGCACATTGGGCGGCATGGCCAAGGGAGAGGTTGAATATGATTCCGAGGCGGCAACCCGGGCCGCGAACAACCTGGTTGTTCTGACTCAGATAGATCAATCAGCGATGTGGCCTGCCGGGTCCGACAATGCGTCCGACCCGTCTACCCGAGCCTTGCCAGCCATCTGGGAAAACTTCCCGGATGTAAGCGCAAAAGGTCAGGCCATGGCCGAAGCCGCGGTTGCGATGCAGGCGGCGGCAGGTCAGGATGTCGATGCTCTGAAGGCGGCGATGGGTGATCTGGGCGGATCATGCTCGGCATGTCACAAAGTTTACAGGGCGCCCAAAGACTAAAGGAGCGCTGGCCATGCGGCGTTTTTTCATTTTCGCCGCAGGTATTGCTGTACTGGTCGGGCTGGTCGGTTTGGTGCTGACCCGCCCGAAAAGAGTTAATCAGACACAACTGAACGGGATTGTCCCTGATCTCAGTCGAGGTGAAGCCGTGTTTTACGCGGCTGGGTGCGCGTCCTGTCATTCTGCACCGAACGCAACAGGTGAGGAAAAGCTGGTACTGGCTGGCGGACGTCGGTTTGAGACGGATTTCGGCACCTTCATAGCCCCGAACATATCCAGTGATCCGGTTGCCGGCATCGGATCGTGGTCCGCATTGGATCTGGCCAATGCCCTGCTTCACGGGACCGGGCCCGAAGGGCAGCACTATTTTCCTGCGTTTCCCTATTCGACTTACGCCAACATGTCAGTCGAGGACGTTGTTTCGCTGCATGCCTTCCTCGGCACTTTGCCGGCGGTTCCAACCCAAAGCGCAGCGCACGATGTTGGCTTTCCCTTCAACATTCGACGCGGGCTGGGCGGGTGGAAGCTGTTGTATCTGAAACCGGGCTGGGTTGTGGAAGGCGATCTGACGGACCAGCAAATGCAAGGCCGTTATCTGGTAGAGGCGTTGGGACATTGCGCAGAATGCCACACACCGCGCAACGGGCTAGGGGGCCTGAAACGCGACCTCTGGCTGACAGGTGCACCAAACCCCAGCGGAAAGGGCCGCATCCCCGGGCTGACCTCCGCCCAGTTGGATTGGTCTGAGGCTGATATTGCCGAGTATCTGAAATCTGGCTTCACGCCGGATTATGACAGCGCGGGTGGCGAGATGGTGGAAGTCATCGAGAACACATCACGCCTTACGGATGAGGACCGTTTGGCGATTGCGGCCTATCTCAAGGCCGTGCCCGCGTCACCGACAGGCGCGCCATCAGAGTAACCCTCTTTGGCGCCATGCATCGGATGCCAGATGCCCCGGTCAGCTGCCAGCACGAAGCCGCAAGGCCTATTCCCTTTTCGCCAAACTCCTGTTTTACGTTCTGGGCACCGGAGCGCAGCACTCGCCCGAGTTTCTGTTCGTGATTGATTGAGGGTCGTGGCCGAATGACACAAAAAATAGCGCTTTGGTCCATTCCGATATCCCTGGCGGTACTGGCCCTGAAGCTGCTGGCCTGGTGGCTGACGGGTTCTGTGGCTTTGTTGTCGGACGCGATGGAATCCACCGTCAATGTCCTAGCGGCGATGCTGGCTTATTTCGCGGTTCGGGTTGCAAACAAACCCCCTGATGAAAACCACCCTTTTGGTCACAAGAAGGCCGAATATCTTTCCGCCGTCGTCGAGGGCGTATTGATTGTGTTGGCGGCGTTCCTGATCATCAGAGAGGCCGTGCTGGCACTTCCAAATCCGCATCTTGAGGACGCGCCTTTTCTTGGAATCGCCGTCAATGTCATTGCAACGGGCGTGAATGGCGCATGGGCCTACTTGTTGCTCAGAATCGGCAGGCGCGAGGGGTCGCCTGCATTGGAGGCAAGCTCGCGGCATATTTTTACAGATGTCATGACGTCAGCGGGTGTCATCGCGGGACTCATGCTTGCACTTGTCACCGGCTGGCTGATCCTTGACCCGATCCTTGCAATTCTGGTCGCGCTGAACATCCTGTGGGAAGGATGGAAAGTCATTCGAGCGTCCGTTGACGGCCTGATGGATGTGAGCCTTTCCGACCATGACCTGGAAGTTGTTTCCGACACCATTGAAAACAATCTTGGCGCTGCGCTGGAGTATCACGACCTCAAGGGACGCAGATCCGCAAATATCATCTTCGTCGAGTTTCACCTCGTTGTGGACGGCGCGATGTCGGTCAGCGCAGCGCATGACATCTGCAACGAAGTCGAACACGCATTGGAACGCATTTATCCTGGTTCTGTCTTTGTCATTCATCTGGAGCCCGATGATGAGTTGAAGGGCAACGGAGCAAAACCGAGCCAAGTCTCCTAAACCACTCTCCTAAACCACGCGGTGCAATCGATTACGACGGAAGTCGTGGTTTTGGCCGGGACGTTCGGCCTGCAATTCGTCAGACCTAAGCCCGATGTCGGGAAGCAACGCCCCGGGTAATCTGTCACCGACACCATGAGATGGGTCGAACAGAACTGGAGGCGAAAGAATGAAACTTCAAGGAAAACTGGGCCAGCTTCTCAGCACCGCAGCACTGGCTTCGTTGATTGCCGCAACGCCTTACGCGCCGAAGTTTGACGCGGAAGGGCGCTTGCACCTTGAACCAGCCTATGCCTTTGCCAAAAGCGGCAGCGGAAAAGATGGGGATGGCGGCGATGACGATCGGGGGGATGATCGTGGCGGCGAACGGGACGACAACTCGGGGTCGGGCAACAGTGGTCGCGGGGGTGATCGCGACGACGACAGGGACGATGACCGCGACGACGACAGGGACGATGATCGCGACGACAATTCCGGATCCGGCAAAGGTGGTCGCGACGATGATGACGATGATGACGACGACGATGATGATGACTCGAAGCGGTCGAACCGAGGCAGCGGCAAAAAGGATCAATCCCGGTCAGGAGGCGGGTCATCGCGCACTGCCGGCGTAACCAAGGTTGAGACGAACGCCAACGGCATCGAAGTGCGTTATGCCGATGGAACCAAAGAAGAAATCGAAAACGGTCGGTATGAGAGAAAGAATGCTCAGAACCGCACTGTGGAAGAACGGCTGGCGACAGGCGCCGATGTCTCAAGGCTCCGGTCATTGGCAGATGGTATCTCCATCGACAACGTGCGCGCGTCCGGCCAAGGAGGTTCTGCGGGAAGCCGCCCGACGAAGGTTGAACGTCAGGGCAACAATATCGAAGTAAACTATGCCAATGGCTGGAAAGAAGAGATCGAGTTTGGCCGTTACGAATTGAAGGACCCGTTCAACCGAACCGTTGTCGAGAGAAATGCAACCGCCGCTGACCGCCGGAGATTGCAGGCGGCAGCCAACTAGGCAACAATAACAGGTCGAAAGACAAAAGGCGGCTTCTCATCGTCAGAGGCCGCCTTTTCCTATCGTCATTGCCGCCGGTTATTGGCGTACTGCATTGCGATCAAGGGCTTCTTGCCCAAAGTGCTGACGCAAGATCCCGCCTAATACGACAGGCACGGGTTTAAATGTCGCAACCCGCCATGACCCGAAGTTTCATGTATGTCCTGCCCCTTTCGCGCTTGCAACAACAACCCATCCACTGGTTGTGAACCCTGATCCTAGCGTTCACCGCGCCGATAGGGTGCCATCAGCGCAGCAGGCACCTCGGCCCTGCGGGCGACGAGAACGAGCGCGACGATGGAAAGCACATAGGGCGCCATCAGGAAGAGTTGATATGGCACGCCTTCAATCGCCGTTTGCAGCCGCAATTGGTATGCATCGAAAAAGGCAAACAACACGGCGCCAATCAACGCCTTGCCGGGCCGCCAGCTTGCGAACACAACCAGCGCGATGCAGATCCAGCCGCGTCCTTGAACCATGCCCGGAAAAAAACTGTTGAACGCCGTTGTCGTCAGGAACGCGCCACCCACTGCCATCAACGCTGATCCAACAACCACTGCTCCAATGCGAATGCGAATGGGGTTCAGCCCCTGCGCCTCGACCGCGTGCGGGTTTTCACCTGTCATGCGAATGGCCAGCCCCAACGGTGTCCGGGCAAGGACGTAAGCCATCACAGCCACCGCAAACAGCGCCAGATAGGTCGGCAGGGCCTGGGAAAACAGGATCGGACCCAGAATGGGGATGTCGGAAACACCCGGAACATCGAGAGGCTGGAAAGGTTCTATCGTCGGGGGCAGATCGCCCACTTCAACAAGCAACCGGTAAAGGTAGTAGGCCAGCGCGGACGCAAACAGCGTAATGCCAAGCCCCGATACATGTTGCGACAAACCAAGCGGGACCGTCAGCATGGCGTGCAGCAATCCCATCACCGCGCCGCAAAGCGCGGCAATCATCAGGCCCACCAGCAAAGGTGCGCCCATGTAGACGGCAAGCCAACCGCTCATCGCGCCCATGGTCATGATCCCCTCGATCCCCAGATTGAGAACACCCGAACGTTCACAGAGCAACGCGCCGAGGACTCCGAAAATAAGCGGCGTTGCAATGCGCAGCACGGACGCCCAGAGGCTGGTATTCAGCAGCAGATCAATTGCATCACTCATCGGCGCACCCGGTAAGTTGTGAAAAGAAGGGCCACGATCATGGTGAGCAGGCAGAGCGCCACGATCACATCGGCAATGAAGCTGGGAACGCCGGTTGCGCGGCTCATGGCGTCGGCCCCGACAAAAACTGTGGCAACGAATACGGCGGCGGCGACCACACCGGCCGGATGCAATGCGGCAAGCATTGCGACGACGATGCCGGCATAGCCGAATCCGGGACTCATGGTCGTGGTGACCCCGGCTGTAACACCCATGACTTCGACGGAACCTGCCAGACCCGCCAAAGCACCGGAAAGCAGAGCCACACCCATGATCGTTCGGGGCAGAGAAATTCCGGCAAAGGCAGCGGCACTGGCGTTCAAGCCTGCGGCGCGTGTTTCAGCGCCAAAAACCGTGCGGGCCAGGATCAGCCAAACAACACCTGCTGCCGCGATGGCAAAAAGCAGCCCGATATGAAGGCGCGTGCGGGGGATAAGATCCGGCAGGCGGTACTCTCCGCCCACTGGCACGGAGGAAGGCCAGCCAAAGGCCATCGGATCGCGCATCGGGCCTTCGATCATGAGGCCGACGAAAAGGATCACAATGAAGTTGAGCAGCAGGGTCGTCACCACCTCATCCACCCCGAAACGCAGGCGCAAAAATGCGGGGCCTGCCAACAGGGCCGCGCCCGCCGCCATGCCCGCCAGCATCAAAATCGGAATACCGATCCACCCGGGAACCCCGAGTGAATGCCCGATCCACGCGGTGATCAACGCGCCAACGAAGAATTGCCCCTCGCCGCCGATGTTCCAAAGCCGCGCACGAAAAGCGACGGCCGCGGCAAGCCCGGTGAGTATCAGTGGCGTGGCGCGGGTCAGCATCTCGGTGATCGAAAGGCGTGAACCAAGGGCGCCGGTCAGCATTTCACCATAAGCAGTCAGCGGGTTCACACCCGCCGCTGCGATTAGTCCCGCAGCCAATAACAAGGCGGTAATGATCGCGGCCAGCGGCGCAATGACCACAAGGTACAGCGGTACATGTGTGCGTCGTTCAAGCCGCATCATCATCTTCCTTCCAGACTCCTGCCATCATCAGGCCAAGGCGTTGCGGATCAGCCTCATCAGCGGATATCGGTTTCGACAATCGACCCTTTACGATGGCCTGTATCCGATCGGACAGGGCCACGGCTTCTTCCAGTTCCTCTGAAATAAGCAGAATCGCGGCACCCTCGGCCCGCGCGGCCAAAAGCTCGGCATGAACCGCGGCAATTGCCCCTTCATCAAGGCCCCGCGTCGGCTGGTTGGCGAGTACAAAACGCGGTCCGTTGGTCAGGACTCGCCCCAGGATCAGCTTTTGCATGTTGCCGCCAGACAGCAGCCGTGTTCGCGTGTCGGGACTGGCCCCTCGGATGTCAAATCGTTCGATAAGACCCGCGGTGTATTCTCGGGCGGCGCGTTGTCGGACAAAGCCTCGGCGCGAAAACTCCGGTGTGCGCAGACGTTCAAGAACTGCATTTTCCCACAGGCTCAATTCACCCACGACACCTTCTGCATGGCGGTCTTCCGGAACCCTGCCGGCGCCAGCCCGGATCATGCCACGCGGGCCCAGATGGCCGATATCCTGATTCAGTAGTGTCAACTGCCCGGCGCTTGGGTGGATCAATCCGGACAACAGCCCGCCAAGCGAGGCCTGACCGTTGCCTGATACGCCAACGATCCCAAGGATCTCGCCAGCGTGGACGGTGAATGACACGTCATCCAGCCGCAATTCACCGTCTTCTTCCACGCGCACATCGTTTGCGACCAGAACCGGCGCGCCAATCTCGTGGTCTTGACGAATAGGCCGTTCCACTTTGCGGCCAACCATCAGTTCCGCCAACTCTCCGGGGGTTGTTTCAGAGGTCCTGCGTTCCGCAACCAACCTGCCGCCACGAAGAACGGCCACACGGTCAGAGGCCGCCATGACCTCATGCAGTTTGTGACTGATGAAGATAAGCGACAGACCCTCTTTCGTCATGTCGCGCAGCGTCTCGAACAGGCGCATTGCCTCGGGCCGGGCCAGAACGGCCGTGGGTTCATCCAAGATCAGTATGCGCGCGTCTCGATACAGCGCTTTCAGAATTTCGACGCGTTGACGCTCACCTACGGAAAGGGACTTGATCCTGTCGTCGGGGTTCACGGGCAGACCAAACCGATTTGCGATCTGCAACAACTTTGCGCGCGCCTCGCCACGTGCGGACCGTGCGCGTGTCAGGGGTTCTGAACCAAGCATGACGTTTTCAAGAACCGTGAGGTTGCCCGCAAGCGTAAAGTGCTGGTGTACCATGCCCACACCCACCTCGATCGCTGCGCGGGGCAGGCCGGGTGGCAGCTTCTCGCCGAACACCCTGACAGTGCCTTCATCGGCTGCGTAATGACCGAACAGGATGTTCATCAGCGTCGTTTTTCCCGCGCCATTTTCACCCAACAATGCAAGGATTTCACCCTCGGCCAGTGTCAGGGTCACATCATCATTGGCGGTAAGCGTTCCAAAACGCTTTGTAATGCTGTGAAGTTCCAGAACCTTGTTCATGTAGGCAGGCCTGCGATTGGAGACGGAAAGGTTAGTTCGGGCGCACGCGCCTCGATCAGAGCGCCAAGTTTCAGCAGCGCAACATCCGAACCGGGTGGTCCCAGCAGTTGCACACCGATTGGCAGGCCATTTGCCATGCCAAACGGCAATGCCAAAGCCGGCAAGCCTGCGACATTGGCAAGTGCCGCGTTCGGGGCAAAGGCCTCCAGCCGCGCCATGTGTTCATCTGCGGAGGCACCAGACAGATCCAAAGTGCCAATAACGGGCGGCGCAGACGATAAGACCGGCATCAGCACGGCATCGGCAGAACTTAAAGTCTTGCGAGCACGATATGTCAGACGCGCAAGCTGCCGTGAGGCCGCAAAAAGCGCGGTGGCAGATGTGGCACGGCCTTCGGCGGCCATGGCGGCGGCAAGCGGTGGAACCTGGTCATCGCGGATCCTGAGTGCAATGAGCCACTCGGCCAGCGAAACAGCCAATATCGTGCGGGCAATTGCATGAGCCTCGGCCCCCATCTCGTCCGGGGCGCAAATGTCATGCACTTCGCAACCTGCATCGCGCAGAGCGTCAGCCGCATCTTTGGCGGCTTCGCACTGGTCAGTTCCGCAACGCTCGGGCAATGCCAATGCGATGCGGGGGAGGTCCGCCGGATATACCGGGGCCATGGGCTGGGCTACGGCTTGAAAGGCGGTTTCCACATCGCGAACGGACCGTGCCAGAACCAGTTCTGACGCTATCCCCATCAGGTGATTGGTAAAATCAGGGCCTCCGGGCACCGCACCACGTGACGGCTTGAGCCCGGTCAAGCCGCAGCACGCGGCAGGTACTCTGATAGATCCGGCCGCGTCCGTGGCATGAGCAATGGCGACGATGCCGCCTGCAACCGCAGCCGCAGCGCCGCCAGATGAGCCACCGGGCGTCAACGCGGGATTCCACGGATTGCGGGCCGCAACCATGCCATCTGGTTCACATGTCAGGGAAAGGCCGAATGGCGGTGTTGCCGACACGCCAAAAGGGATCAGGCCGGTCTGGCGCAATTCATGCAGCAGGCAGCTGTCAGTTTCGGATTTTCGCCCTTGCGCGCGGATTGCCGCAGACCCGGCAGCAGCGGGCAGCCCTTTGGCGGAACCGCCGAGGTCTTTGACCAGGAACGGAACCCCGTGAAAGGGCCCGCGCTGGTCCGATGGCGCTGCATCTGCTGCCCTCGCGCCGGCGCGGGCCATGTCTTCGTCCAGAAACACCACGGCGCCCAGATCCGCCTGCGCGTGGCAGGCTGAAAGGCTTGCTTCCATCGCGTCGGCGGCAGTGATCTGCCCTGCCGAAACGGCAGCTGCAAGAGCCGTGGCATCGGTCACGTCAAAACCCCCGGGATCAGGAGGGCTCGCTTTCGTCGATCGGAACGTCCCATTCGCCGGATTGGATCGCGGCTTGTTTGGCCTTCATCGCAGGGATGGCGTCGGCAGGCACTTCGTCAGCGACATAGATCAGCTCATTGCCGCCATGGGCCATGAAGGAATATTCAGTATAGTTGCGCCCGGTGGGTTTGCCGGCCTGAACATCCGCCACGATGGCTTCGATGGTTGGCCCATAGTTCCATATCGCGTTTGCAAAGACCGTACCGGGATAGCGCGGTGTATAATCGATAAGTGAACCGATGGCTTTCACACCACGCGCCTGAGCCGCATCCGCCGTACCGATCCGTTCACCAAACAGGATGTCCGCGCCCGCATCGATCTGGGCAATCGCGGCTTCCTGCGCGCGGGCGGGATCAAACCATGCTCCGATGAAACCGTTGAGGAAAGTGGCGTCAGGGTTCACTTCACTGACGCCCATCCGGAAAGCATTGATCAGCAGGTTCACCTCGGGGATCGGATAACCGCCGACCGAACCATAGACATTGCTTTCCGACATTCGGCCGGCAAGCATTCCGGCCAAATAGGCCGCCTCATGGTTGCGGGTGCCGAAAACACCGAAATTGTCGCCCTCCGGTCCGCCGGAAGACCCCATCAGAAACGCGGTATCGGGGTAGTCACCCGCCACTTCGCGTGCTTCGCGTTCCACCGCGTAGGACTCGCCCCAAATGATTTGCGCACCGCCTTCGGCATATTCGCGCATCGCACGGGGATAGTCGGTCGGAGCTACACCCTCGGAAAACTCATATTCGATCAGACCAGCCTCGGCGGCTTCCTGCATCGCCACATGGATCCGGCTGTTCCATGCGTTTTCGACCGGAGACATATGCACGCCAGCGACGCGGATCGCAGATTGTGCATTGGCGCGGCGGACATAAGCCGGCAGGGCCAGCGTGGCCGCAGCGCCGACGATCAGTTGACGACGTGTTGTGGTGAGTTTCATCGGAGTATCCTCTTCTGTTGGTGGCAACTATTCTTGTTTTTAAGCTTCCTGAATATTGGGCCTGGGCGCGTAATCCGCTGGATCCAGGGTCGAGGGGCGGCCGGGCAAAGAAAGCGCGGCCAGTCTTGGTTCGGTACGCGCCAGCACCTTGCCGTTTTTGATGACGGCAAGACGTGTGGCCTTCATGCGAACAGCTTCAATCGGGTCACGCGCTTGCAGCACAACCATGTTGGCCGGGCCACCTTTGCGAATTGTCGGGTCAGGCAGACCCATGGTCCTGGCACCGTTCTTGGTAACGGATGTGAAAGCCCATTCCATCGCTTCGCGGGATGTCATCGGCACCGCATGCACGCCCATATGGGCCACTTCCAGCATGTCGGCGGACCCAAGAGAATACCATGGGTCCATGGTGCAATCCTGCCCGAAGGAAACGTTCACACCTGCTGCACGCAATTCTGGTACACGGGTCAGGCCACGGCGGCGCGGATAAGTGTCCGAGCGGCCTTGCAGCGTGATATTGATAAGCGGGTTCGGTACGACGTTCATGCCGCTTTCCGCAATCAGCGGAATAAGTTTCGAGGCATAGTAGTTGTCGTATGAATGCATCGCGGTGACATGGCTTGCAGTCACACGACCCCCGAGCCCAAGGCGCGTGGTTTCATAGGCGAGGGCTTCCACATGGCGCGACATCGGATCGTCGCTTTCATCACAGTGCAGGTCCAGCATCAGGCCACGATCTGCGGCAATCTCGGCCAGCCTCGTGACCGATCGGGCGCCTTCCGACATCGTGCGTTCAAAATGCGGGATACCGCCCACCACGTCGACCCCCATATCGAGCGCCCGGATCAGGTTTTTCTCTGCATTTTCTGCGCGATACAGTCCATCTTGCGGGAATGCCACCAATTGCAAATCAATATACGGGGCAACCAGCTTGCGCACTTCCAGCAAAGCTTCGACACCCACCAACGGAGTTGACGAAACATCCACATGCGAACGGATGGCCAGCAACCCCTGCGACACGGCCAGATCGCAATATCGCATGGCCCGCTCAATCACCGCTTCGGGCGTCAGAAGGGGCTTCAGTTCTCCCCAAAGCGCGATGCCCTCCAAAAGCGTGCCCGAGACATTCATACGTGGCGTCCCCAGGCTCAGGGTGGCGTCCATATGGAAGTGCGGGTCGACGAACGGAGGTGAAACAAGGCGGCCCGTTGCATCGATTTCTTCGCGCGCCTCACCCAAGATGTCAGCGGCAATTTCCGCAACACTGTCGCCCTTGATCGCAATATCCACCGGTTCGCGGCCATCCGGCAAGCTGGCCTTTCTGATGATGATGTCAAACATTCATCTGCCCCCTAATTTGACCACATGGTAAAAGTATTCAAAAAAATTGCCATTTATTTTTGCGATGTTTTGGAATCGGCGCCTTTGACAGCCTCTCAGCTGCTCATTATCAAAGCGCGACTGATTAAATTTTGGCCATCTATAGCCCGGGATTTGGGGCAATGGCGGCCCGAGCCAAAGAGCGCCCGGTTCATCCGCGAGATTGTTTGCCGATGCAAACAAAAGCTCCGCCCGCCACCGCACAGCGATATTCGATGACCGGTGCGGCGAACAGGGGCGCTAGCCCTCTGAATTGAGTTCAAGCAGAGCGTTGTTTGATGAAGACATCGACAATCCACCATCTGCACGCGCCGTGTTTCATCTCGACCGGAATTGGTGATACCTCCTTGCACGTCATGACCAATGTCGCACCAACGATCCTTTCCACGGTTTCCAGCCAGTTTATCGATGACTGGCTGACGGCATTGCGTACGCTATGCCCCGAGGCTCAGATGGCATCGCTTCTCGGCCGGTCGGGTTTGGTCGCGGATACGCGTCACCCTCATGGTCGCGTCACGCTGGATCAGATCGTATGTCTCTATCAACTTGCCGCAGTTGAGACCGGTGATGAGATGATGGGGCTTTGGAGCCGCCCAATCCGACCGAGGGCCCTGCAACATCTTTTGACGACAGTCCGGGAAGCCACGTCACTTTCATCGGCACTTTATCGCTTTTCGACCTTCTGGAACTTGTTGCTGGATGACTACCAGTTTGATCTGGATGACGCCGATAACATGTTGGTGCTTACCCTGAAGCCACGGGGCGCGGCTCAAGTTCAGCGATTCGGGCATATGCTGATACTCAAACTTGCCCACGGGCTCATGTCTTGGCTGGCGGGGCATGAAGTTCCGGTCAGGGGCGTCGATTTCGTGTTTGACCGCCCCGACTTTGATCAGGATTACGCGGTCATCTTTCCGGCGCCGCTACGGTTTGGCCAAGGCGCCACCGCGATTTCGTTCGATCCGAATGCACTGGGTCCAGTGCAGGCGCGCAGCACATCTGATCTTGACCGGTTTTTGCAAAACGCGCCCCGAGACTGGATCTTCACCAGTTCGCGAGAGCACACCCAATCGCTGCGGGTGCGCACATATCTGGGTCAAACGGGCTGGGGCGCGGCAACCCTGACCCAGACAGCGTCCGCGATGCACATGACCCCGCGCACCCTGATCCGCAGGCTGCATGCGGATGGAACATCGTTTCAGGCCATCAAGGATGCCCTGCGGCGTGACATCGCAATCCGTGATCTTCAGGCGGGGCGCAAAAGCGTTGAGGCCATCGCCCATGATGTCGGATTTTCCTCGGCCGCAAACTTTCACCGGGCCTTTCAACGCTGGACCGGCAGCACGCCCAGCTCGTATCGCAGGACGAATATCTGAGACGCGCTTTTTGTCACTTTTGGACAATACCCTGTCACCACGCGAGATAGAGCAAAGAAGTTTCTCCTGCTAAATATTGCGCAATACATGGCGTTCTCACCTGACTCTCCTCTGGAAGCTTGACCCGCTGCCTGCTCAGCAGGTGCTGAAGTGTGGCGTCATGTGAAAAGAGCCGCTCACAAAAGGACCGACCAATGTCAGACAAACTCGCCATCATACTCCAAGCCGCACGCGACCACGCCGAGCAGGTCATCCTGCCCAATGTGGACGCCTGGAACGCCGCAAAGACATGGCCCCGTGATGCGTCTGACAAGGCCGGGGCCGCTGGCCTGACGGGGCTCTACGCCCCCGAAGAGTTTGGCGGGCAGGCCTTGCCGCTGTCCGAGGGCATTCAGGTCTACGAACAGCTGGGGCTCGGAGATGGCGCTTATGCCTTTGCCCTGTCGATGCACAACATCTGTACCTTCGCGGGCTGCGGCTATGGCACGGATGCCTTCAAGGAAAAGTGGGCGCGGGATCTGACCTCGGGCCGCAAGCTGGCGAACTTTGCCCTGACCGAACCGCAATCGGGGTCGGACGCAACAAACATGTATTCGCGCGCCGTGATCAATGGTGACGGCACATGGACGATCCGCGGCGCGAAAGCATGGGTCAGCCTGGCGACCGAAGCTGATATCTATTTCACCGTGGTTAAGACCAGTGACGCACCCGGCCACAAGGATATGGCGATGATCGCCATTCCCGCCGACGCACCGGGCCTCAGCTTTGGGCCGCTTTATGATACCCCGTCCTACAACTTCCTGCCCTTGGCCGAGATGTACATGGACAAAGTGGTGGTGAGCGAAGACAACATCATCCTGCCCATTGGCCAGGGCCTGCAAGGCTCGCTCATGGCGATTGATATTGCCCGCGTTTCGATTGCGTCAGGATGCTGTGGATTGATGCAAGCTGCGCTGGATACGGCGCTGTCCTATTCCAAGAACCGCAAGATGTTTGGTGGCAAGAACCTCGATCTGGACGGGATCCAGTGGATGCTGGGCGAGGTTGCAACAGACCTTGAAGCCTCAAAGCTTCTCTACCGAAAGGCGGCAGAATCCCTTGGCACGCCCGAAGGTCCATTGATGGCCGCCCATGCGAAAAGGTTCGTGCCCGATGCCGCCGTGAAGGCTGCGAACACCTGTACGCAAGTGTTGGGTGGTGCGGGGCTGTTGCAGCCCTACGGTCTGGATCGTTTGTCCCGCCTTGCGCAAATGCTGCGGATCGTGGACGGGACGACGGAAATCAGCCGCGTGGTTATCGGGCGGGCCTTGCAAAAACGTGCGGCAACTCTGCCTGATCTGCCGGTGCCGAAAGGCTTTGGCGAGACCGACTGAATGTCCCACATCTGGCAGAACGGCGCCAATCGGAGATTCTGCGCAGACTTCAGCAAGATCGAAAGGCCAGCCGCATAAGTGCGGCCGGTTGCCTGAATGGTTGACCGTGGTGCTAGCTCGCCCTGAGCAATGTCGCGCAAAGCGTAAGAAGATTTGCTTTCTGACGACACTGACATCAAGGCCGGTTCAAAACAAAGTTCGGTGCTATCCCTGCCTTCATGATCGCTGCTTCAACATCATGCCCTGCGAAGAAACCGTATCCCGAGATGAGAGCGGAAGCTATGCCGGCTTCTCGTGCGCCCAGTATGTCGGTGTGAAGGCTGTCGCCAACCATCAGAACCCGGGGCTTGTCGATGTGCCCGAGACGTTGGAAAGCAATATCATAGATATTGGCGAAAGGCTTTCCAAAAAACTGAGGGGCGACGCCTGTCCGGTCTGCCAGCCGATGCGCGTAAAGACCGGGTTCTTTGGAAAAACCATACTCGCGCGGAGCGACAATGTCAGGGTTGCCGACCAATACCGGGCGGGGGCGCTCCAGCAAAGCGGCCTCCAACATGGCTTGTCGCGATTCAGTCCAAACCGCCGACCCGATCAGCAAAAAACCGTCGACGGTTTCGTAGGGCTTCGGATCGTCCTCCAGATAGGATAGTTTCAGCCCCTCCAGATCGCGAAGGCCGGCACTGGGGGTCGCCATCAATCCCCAATGCAACTCACTTTGGCCGTTTAGTTCAGACAACAATGTGACCCGGCTGGTGATCACGTCTTGTGGGGCGAAATCGTAACCAAGCCTCGTGTACTTCTCCAGTAGAGTTGCGTGGGGAAACCCAGCGGCATTCGACACAACCAGAACACGTTTTCCGGCGGCTTTCAGCGACCTGACCCGATCCGGCGTGCCCGGGATTGCCGTATCACCAATATTGAGAACCCCGAAAGCATCGAGGAGGAACACGTCAAACTCATGAGCTATGTCCTCCAGCGTGTCCGCCTGGCGATAGCTCAATTCAGTAGATCTGGTTTGCGGCAGGCGATGTCGTACAGCCTCGTAGGCGTCAAAAGCATCTTGCACAGAGAAACCGGTCAAATGATGGCCCCTCGTACTTTCGCCGAAACCCATTCGCTGATCATAACGGCGACCAGAATTACAATCAGGATCAGGCTGACTTGCGGCCATGCCAGAACGTTGAGCGAAGCTGAAAGTTGCAACCCGATGCCTCCGGCCCCAACCAGCCCAAGCACCGTGGACTCGCGGATGTTGATATCCCAACGGAAAACGGCAATGCCTGCAAACGCGGGCAGGATTTGCGGTACGATCCCATAGGCCATGACCTGCCAGCGTGAAGCACCGGTCGCCGCGATTGCTTCGACCTGCGCGTGATCAATTTCCTCAATCGCTTCGTAAAGAAGCTTTGCGCAAAACCCGATTGAACGAATGGCGATTGCTATGACACCGGCGAACACACCGGGACCAATAATCGCGATCAGAAGAAGCGCCCAGATCAACGAGTTGATGGAGCGGGTCGAGACAATGACCAATAGCGCAATCGGCCGGATGAACAGAGCGGACGGCGTGGTGTTGCGGGCCGCCAAAAAGGCGACGGGGACTGCCATGCACAGGGCGATGATTGTACCCAGGGTGGCGATATTTAGCGTGTCCCAAATCGGGCGACCCAACTGGGTGATGTACTCCCATTTAGGAGGCGTTGCCCGGGTCCATATATCATTGGCGATGCGGGGCGCGTCCCAGACGAAAAACCAAGTGGTCGATTCCGAGATCAGCTGCCAGCAGTAAACAAAGATCGCCGCGCCCAACAGCCAGCCGAACCAACGGACCAAGCTCTGACCTGTTGTCCGGCGACGCCAGATTTGCGCATCGTCGCGTTCAAGTATTGGCATTACTGAACCCTCGCTCGTATAATTCCCGAAAGGTATTCAAGAGCCATCACGATGCCGATGATAAGAATGAGAATGGCTGCCGCGGTGTCGTATTCATAGCGGTCGAATGCGGTGTTCAAAGTCGCGCCAATTCCACCAGCCCCCACAAGCCCGAGGATCGCGCTTTCCCGGAAGTTGATGTCGATCCGATACATGGAAAGGCCCACAAGTCGCGGCATCACCTGCGGCTGAACTCCATAGTTGATCCATTGTGGCCAACGCGCTCCAGAGGCCTTGATCGCCTCGGCCTGAACCTTGTCCATGGCTTCGATATCTTCGGCCAGCAGTTTCGAGAGAAATCCGATGGTGGCGAAGGAAAGCGTCAGAAATCCAGCGAGCGGGCCAAAGCCGAAGATCGCCACAAGCAATATGGCAACGATAATCTCTTGCAATGCCCGACTTATCGCAACAATGCCTCGGCAAATCATGTAGATTGGCAATGGCGCGATATTGCGTGCAGCCCCCAGCCCAATCGGGATCGATATCAGGATACCTACGACCGACGCGGCCACGGTCATGACGATACTTTCCAGAAGGCCGCTCCAAATATCTGACCACCGTGAAATGAAGTCCGGGCTGGTGAATGCAAGCACAAACGCCCAACCCCGATCCAGCCCTTCATAGACACGGCCCCAATCGACCTCGATGGTCATAAAGGCTGCGATCAGGTAGGCGAAAAAACCAAGAAGCAATGCCCAGCGGAGCACTGGGTTCTTGACAAAGGCAGGCTTACGCCAGCCTTTTCCCAGCATGTCGTCCAGTTCTCGATGGCTCATTCTGCGGCCTCGACATCTTCATCTTCGTCCACTTTTTCGATGGTTGCTTCCCAGTCCTCTTCCCCATAGATCTCGGTCAGCTTCTCAGGGGTAAGGCCGGTGGGAAGTCCATCATACACAATTTCGCCAAAGCGGAGTCCCACGACGCGGGGAACAAACATCTGAGCGAGCGCCACATCATGGATATTGATGATGGCCGCCAATCCGCGTTCCTGACATAACTCGGTGATCAGCCGCATGATTTGACGGCTGGTCTTTGGGTCCAGCGACGCAGTTGGCTCATCGACCAGCAACAGTTTCGGGTTCTGTATCAAGGCGCGGCAGATGCCCACCCTCTGGCGTTGACCACCCGACAGTTCATCCGCCCGTTTATCCGCCATGTGCAACAGCCCCACCCGATCGAGCAAGCGGAAGGCTTCGTCCACATCCGACTGCGGATACCGCCGCAGAAAACTGCGCCAGAACCCTACATAACCCAGCCTGCCGGACAATACGTTTTCCATCACCGTAAGGCGTTCGACCAAAGCATATTCCTGAAAGATCATGCCCATTTGGCGGCGCACTTTCCGCAGCGCACCCGAGCCGAGTTTGGTCACGTCTACGTCATCCAGAAGGACACCGCCGCTGGTCGGTTCAACCAACCGGTTGACACAGCGGATCATGGTCGATTTGCCCGCGCCCGAGGGCCCGATCAACGCAAGAACCTGTCCTTTTGGAACCTCAAGATCAATCGCCTTCAGCGCCTGATCTCCGGTCTTGTATGTTTTTGTCAGCTTTTGAAGACGCAGCATGAAATGCCCCAGATTAGGGTGAAGAGCGGGCCCTTTCAGGCCCGCCGGATGAGCCGGAAGTTACTGGCAGGCGTAAGAGACGCCATTTGCTGCGTCAATTTTACGAATGACGTCCCAGAATTCCTGATAGGTCATCTCGAGGAATTGGCCTTCGTTCGATTTCGAGAACTCCGCCTCCAGAGTCGTGCCTTCCCAGTCGAAACTGAAAAACGCATTGCGGATCTTTTCCTGCAACTCGGGCGTCAGGTTGTAGACGGTGCCAAACCCTGTGGTCGGGAAGGTCTGCGACTTGTAGATCGTAATGACATCATCTTCCTTGATCACATCGCGCGAGATCATCCGGGACTTGACGGAATTCGCAATTGAGGCCGCCAGGTAGTCCTTGTTGGCGACACCCAGAATCGAGTTGTCGTGCTTGCCCGAGTAGACAGGTTCGAAATCGCGTTCGGGCAGAAGATCAAAATCGCTTTTCAGGATCGCCGAGGGCGCTTTGAATCCCGAGTTGGATGTAGGCGATGTGAAAGCCAATTGCTTTCCCTTGATGTCTTCGACCTTTTCGATGCCCGAACCCGGATAGGTGATGATCTCCATCTCGTAACCAAAATTTCCGTCCTTCGAAGCCATGATCGTGAACGGACGGAACCCGGCGCAGTTTACCGCAAGTGGGTTGGACCCGGTGTTGAAGCCTGCAATATGCAAACGGCCCGAACGCATCGCCTCGATCTGGGCCGCGTTGTTCTGGACTGGAAAAAAGACGACATCCTTGCCAGTTTCCGCTTTCAAATGGTCAAGAAAGTCTGACCAAGCAGTTTTGTATACGGCGGGGTCTTCAACCGGCGTATAGGCAAAAATCAAAGTGTCCGGATCTATCTGCTCGGAAGGGTCCGTGGGGATATCCGCGATCAAATCCCCGTCGGCATCACAAAAACGCTCGTCCAAGTCACCGCGTGGACAATCCTGCGCCGACGCCGTTCCACTTATCGACATGAGCGCGATTGCAGATGCCCCAAGCAATAGTTTGATATCAATCTTCATGTTTTCCTCCCAGTCATGTGCGGTGCTTTTTGTCCGCCGTTAATCAGTCATTTCACATCTACCCGGCAACGAGAACGTCGACCCCGGCGCCCTCAATAGCGTTACGCAATTCTCCTGTTGGTTTTTTGTCCGTGATTATCGAATCCAGGTCACTAAGGTCTCCTACCTGAGACAGGTCTTTCCGGCCGAATTTCCCGGAATCAACAAGAAGGTGCCGTTTCTCGGCTCGCGTCAGCATCACCCTTTTTACTGCCGCAAAGCCCCGCACTGTTTCTGAAGGGCCATCCGTCGAAAACCCCGAGGAACCGATCATGCACCTGTCGACGTTGAAACGGGACAGAAATTCCAGCGTCTCGGTTCCGATCGTTGCGGACTCAGTAGCCAAAAATTCCCCTGGGCATAACAGCACTTGTGCAGCCCCATGGCCAAGGGTCATAGCTACGGGAATGGAATTGGTGATTACCGTGCAAGCGGTATCATTATAAGCCAGTTCACGTGCCATTTCGATTGTGGTCGAGCCGGAATCGATCATGACCGTTTCACCACTCTGGATCAGTTCTGCCGCTGTGGCGCCTATCCGTTCGCGTTCCTCAACCTGAGCGTTTGTTCGTTCATCCAGACCCGGATAGTGCCCTTGCGCGGCGGCCGACGCCCCCCCGTGTGCCCGCGCTATCAAGCCGTCATTCGACAGCGCATCGAAATCTCTGCGTACCGTCTCGGTGGAGACGTTGAACCGCTGTGCAAGTTCATTGATGCGAACGTGCGGGCGCAGCTTCAGTTCCAGCAATATCTGTTGGCGCCGGTCGGACTTCTTTACCCGGCTTTGGTTCTTTTCAGACATTCTGCCGCGCGTTTTAGTTTTGGACATCCGACGACCCGACTTGGCTTCGAAACCTACTTTTGTGGGCTTTCGGTCATAATGCAATATTTTTTGTTGCATAACCCACGGAAGGTTGTGAGAATTCGAGCGAACACAAGTATTTCCAAGCGCAAAGCAAAGGTGCACAGACTGACCAAATTCAGAATACGAGCCAAGGCAAAGCGTTAACCGGCCAAATTTGCCAATAAGACAGCTTTCTTTTGGTTTCTGGTCGTGTGGCATTGAGGAGCAGCATGGGCGACAGCGAAACGGCAGATCAGATTGCGGCGCTTCCGATGCGCTGGGACAAGACTGGCAAGTTGCGCGTTCTTATGGTCACTTCGCGGGATACCGGCCGGTGGGTTATCCCGAAAGGATGGCTAATGGACGGCAAAGAACCATGGCATGCCGCCGAAATCGAAGCGCAAGAAGAAGCAGGCGCTGTCGGCACCATTTCGAAACAGCCCATCGGTCATTTTTACTATGATAAACGATACGAGGGGCGAAGCAGCGTTCGCTGCCGCGTTACTCTTTATCCCCTGGCCGTCGAAAAGCTGAAGCGACACTGGAAGGAAGAAAGTGAACGCACACGTCACTGGTTTTCGCCGGCAAAGGCCGCAAAGTTGGTTCAAGAAAGAGACCTGTCAGACTTGCTGAACAATCTGACAGACGATCCAGAAGTCAAAATTGTCATAAAGAAACTTCGAAAGGCTGCATGAGGAAGGGCATGAAAGAACCGGGAAACCCGGACGCATCAAGCTCAAAGGGAGGAAAAAATGAGGAAACTGATATCCACCACGGTTGGATCGGTGATCGCTCTGGCTGCGTCACTGTCGGCGGCACAGGCCGATAAACTGACACTTTACTGTTCGGCGCAAGAAGATTGGTGCCAACTGATGGCGCGCAGCTTTGAAGATGCCACGGGCATCGACGTCAACATGACGCGGAAGTCGTCAGGTGAAACTTTTGCACAAATACGCGCCGAAAGCTCGAACCCGAAAGGGGACGTTTGGTGGGGCGGTACGGGTGATCCGCATTTGCAGGCCGCCGAAGAGGGCCTGACGATGGAATACATTTCGCCGATGCGCGACCAGCTTCATGATTGGGCGATATCCCAGGCAGAAAGCGCGGGAAACCGAACGATCGGCATCTATTCGGGCGCACTTGGCTACGGCTACAATTCCGATCTTATCGCTGCCAACAACCTGCCCGAACCGGCCTGCTGGAAAGATCTGCTGAAGCCCGAATACAAGGGCCACGTTCAGATGGCGAACCCGAACTCATCGGGTACGGCCTATACCACGCTGGCGTCGATGGTGCAGATCTTCGGCGAGGATGAAGGTTTTGAGTTTATGAAAGGTCTGCATTCGAACATCAACCAATATACCAAGTCCGGGTCCGCGCCGATCAAGGCCGCCGGTCGGGGTGAGAACACCATTGGTATCGTCTTCATGCATGACGCCGTGAAGCAGGCCGTTTCAGGATTCCCGATTAAGGTCGTCGCGCCATGCGAGGGCACGGGATACGAAATCGGCTCGATGTCGATTATCAAAGGGGCGCGCAACGAAGAAGAGGCGAAAAAGTTCTATGACTGGGCGCTGTCTCCAGAAGCTCAGAACCTTGCTCTTCAGGTCAACGCGTTTCAGGTACCGTCGAACAAGAACGCAAAAACTTCGGAGAGCGCGCCAGACATGAGCCAGATCAAGCTGATTGATTATGACTTCAAAAAGTATGGTTCCTCAGACGAACGGAAGCGTCTGTTGCAGAAATGGGACGAAGAGGTTTCGACTCTGCCGCAGTAAATGACTGACCGAACTTCAAAAACGACCCATCCGGTCCTGATCTTCTGGATCACGGCCGGGTGGGTCGGATTCTGCCTGTTGCCTTGGTATATGGTCGACGGCGGCCTTTGGTCGTTCGAGTGGCTTTTGGACGGCTACCCATTCGATGAGGATTACGCGCCCGCTGCATTTTTGATCGGGCAGGGCGAAAAACTTTGGCTCGCGCCGCTCCTGATCGCACTGGCCCTGCCGCTTCTGGTGTTGAAGCGCACCAAATCTGATCCAGTTTACGCCCGCATACTGATCCTGTCAGGGGCGCTTGGCTTTGGCTGGCTGATCGCTCAGGGGTTCAGCATTGGCATCAGAGGTTTCAACTTCAACTGGTTGGAGGCGATGTTTGGCGAACTGGGCGACCGTCAGTTCGGCATGGGCTATGGCGCGATGATGTGCGCCTCAAGCTTTTTGTTCCTGCTGACTCAGGGGATCGCGGCAAGGGGTGCCATTAACGGTGACGTCTTTGTCGTAAGCGCCATCGGCGGCGTGATTACAATCGTTACCGCGTTTGTCTTCTTCCCCATCGCCAAGATGCTTTTCGCTGCTTTCATCACCGAAGACGGCGCATATTCCATTGCGGTTTTCTTCTCGAAGTTTTTCGATGATCGACTGTGGGGCCTGGGGTGTTTTCATGGCGCCCGATGCGGTGCGGCCTGGAACTCACTTTTCCTTGCCATCCTCGTTGGCTTCATCACAACGATCCTCGGCCTATGTTTCGCGTTGGTCGTGACGCGTTCGGGTTTCCGCTACAAGCGCGCGTTGCGGGCTCTGACCGTTCTGCCCATAATCACCCCGCCATTCGTGATCGGCCTGGCGCTGATCCTGCTTTTTGGCCTGTCCGGGTCCGTCACCCGGTTCTTTGCCGAACTGTTCGGCACGCAGCCGACACGCTGGCTGTATGGAATGCCGGGCATCCTGATCGCGCAGACACTCGCGTTTACGCCAATTGCCTTTCTTGTTCTGATCGGTGTGGTTGAAGGTGTCTCTCCGTCGATGGAAGAAGCGGCGCAAACGCTCCGCGCCAACAGATGGCAGACATTCAAAACGGTTTCCTTGCCCCTGATGCGGCCTGGTCTTGCGAACGCATTTCTTCTGGGTTTCATCGAAAGTATGGCCGATTTCGGAAATCCGCTTGTATTGGGCGGGAATTTCGACGTGCTTTCGACCGAGATATTCTTTGCCATCGTCGGCGCTCAGTACGATCAGGGCAGGGCCGCGGTTCTGGCCATGGTGCTGCTGTTCTTTACTCTTTCCGCCTTTTACGCGCAGCGTGTCTGGCTGGGGAAGAAAAGCTATACAACCGTCACCGGCAAAGGGGATGCCGGCGTTCATCCACTGATGCCCACTGGCCTTTCTGCTCCGGTACTGCTCATCGCTCTGGGCTGGGCGCTGTTCACGATTGTTGTCTACGCGATGATCATTTACGGCAGTGTTGTCGAGCTGTGGGGCGTCGATAATTCGCTGACGATCAAACACTACATCACTGCATTCTCGGTGCGCTTCGAAGACGAGGGAATTCGCTGGACCGGAGCCGCTTGGGACAGTTTCTGGACCACCATAACCATCGCGGCCATTGCTGCCCCATTGACTGCCGCCGTTGGTCTGGTGACCGCTTACCTGCTGACAAGACAAAGTTTTGCAGGCAAGAACGCTTTCGAATTTGGAACAATGCTCTCCTTCGCCATCCCCGGGACAGTGATCGGCGTCAGCTACATCCTGGCCTTCAACGTTCCGCCAATTGAAATCACGGGTACGGGTGTCATTCTCGTTGTCAGCTTCATCTTCCGCAACATGCCGGTTGGCGTTCGTGCGGGGATCGCGAGCATGTCGCAGCTTGACCGCAGCCTGGATGAATCCTCGCTGACCCTAGGTGCAAACTCGTGGCAGACGTTCCGAAACATCATTCTGCCGCTGTTGCGCCCTGCGATACTTGCTGCGCTTGTTTACAGCTTTGTGCGCGCCATGACGGCGATCTCGGCCGTCATCTTTCTGGTCAGTGCAGAATATGACATGGCGACCAGCTACATCATCGGTCGGGTCGAGAACAACGACTATGGCCTTGCGATCGCCTATTCGACGACGCTGATCTTCGTGATGCTCGCGGCGGTCGGCTTTTTGCAACTTCTCGTCGGTCGGGTCCAGATTGGTCGACGCACGCAGCACGGAACGGAGACATCGCCATGACCGACACCAAAATCGGTTCCAAGGCTGCCCCAGTACGCTTTGAGAACGTGTCGAAAGTGTTCGGCAAGGATGTCGTCGCCGTCGACAACATCGACCTGCACGTCGAGGCAGGAAAACTCGTCACACTGCTTGGCCCGTCAGGCTGTGGGAAAACAACGACTCTGCGCATGATTGCCGGGTTGGAAATGGCAAGCTCGGGCAAGATCCTGATCGGTGATCGGGACGTGACCAAATTGCCTGCCACCGACCGTGACGTATCCATGGTGTTCCAGTCATACGCGCTTTTCCCTCACATGAGCGTGCTGGAAAACGTGATGTATGGCCTCACTTTCTCGGGCTTTGCAAAGGATGAAGCCCGCAGCCGCGCTCTGAACGGGCTGGAACTTGTTGGTCTTCAGGGGTTCGACAACCGTCTTCCCTCTGAACTGTCAGGGGGTCAACAACAGCGTGTTGCAGTCGCCCGCGCGCTGGTTCTTGAGCCGCAGGTTCTGCTGTTCGACGAGCCGCTGTCCAATCTTGATGCCAAGCTTCGCCGTCAGGTGCGAGAGGATATTCGGGCTATCCAGCAAGATCTTGGTTTGACCGTTGTCTACGTGACCCACGATCAGGAGGAGGCACTGGCGGTCTCGGATGAGATTGTTGTCATGCGCAACGCAGCAATCGCCCAAATGGGCACACCACGCCAGCTTTATGATGCCCCGAACGACCGATTTGTTGCGGATTTCATAGGCGAGGCAAACCTTTTGGAATGCCAAATCGTCGATATCAATGGCGACGCGGCAACGATAGAAATAGAAGGGTATCGCCACACGCTACCACGTCGTGGATTGTCCGAAGGACCCGCGACCATCGCCGTGCGACCCTCTCGTCTGGTCATCGGCTCAGACCAAGGCATCCCAGCCACGGTGGCCAAGGCGACCTATGTTGGCGTTCGGATGGAATACACGCTGACCGGTGAATTCGGTCAGGTTTTTGCCGTTCACGATGACGTCGATGCGCCGCTGGATCCCGGCACCGAGATCAAAATGGGCTTTGCTGACAAAGGCCCCGTTCTTTTGCCGGATTAAATGCCGAAACTCATTATCATCTCGCACCCCGAGGTCGCAATCGATCCGGCCGTCCCGATAACCGAATGGGGCTTGAACACTGTGGGCCGCAAACGCGCTACTGCATTTGCATCCAGCGAAGTCTTGTCCAACGTGGCGCAAGTATGGACCAGCAGCGAGCGGAAGGCCCGCGAAACAGCTGAGATTCTTGCTGAACCACGAGCGCTACCCGTGAATTGCAACTTGGGCCTTGGTGAGAACGACCGCAGCGCAACCGGTTACTTGCCTCGGGACGATTTCGAGGCCGCAGCCGATGCTTTCTTTGCTCAGCCGGATAAGAGCTATCGTGGTTGGGAAACAGCTGTCGAGGCGCAGAGACGCATTCATCGAACAGTATCAGAGATAATCCAGTCGCATGATGCCGGGGATCTTGCAATCGTGACCCATGGGGCAGTGGGCACATTGCTTTGGTGCGCACTCTCGGATTGTTCGATAGACCGCACATACGACCAACCCTCACAAGGCCATTTCTGGCAGGCTGATCTGGCGACACTCAAACCTGATTCATGTTGGGTCGCCTGGCATAGGCGCTAAGCGTTCCAAGCGTTCTCTGCGATCTCACGCAACGTCTCGAATACATCTGGCGTGCCTGCGATCACGCGCCCGCCGTCTCGGATCATCGCATCCGCGTTCTGATCCTCCACAACGCCACCCGCCTCTGAGACCAGCAATTGCCCAGCCAGGCAATCCCAAGCATTCATGTGCTCCTCGACATAACCCAGAAGGCGCCCGGCCGCGACGTAAGCCAACGAAAGCGCTCCGCTGGCGTTTTTGTGAAACATCGCCCCGTGTTCGATCAGATCCTCGATCACAGGTAAAACATGACGGCTTTCAATCCGGTTCGAGTACCCTACGGCCACAGTTCCGTCGCGCAACGCCACTCCTGATGCGACGCGTATCGGTGATCCGTTGAGTGTCGCTGTTTCCCCGCGCGTTGCGACAAATGTTTCATCCATGTTCGGATCATGGATCACACCAATCTCCGTTTGGCCGTTGGTGACACCAGCCAGAACAATGGTCCATGCTGGAATACCATTCACGAAATTCGTGGTTCCATCGATTGGATCAATAACCCATTCAAAGCCACTCTCTCCCGTTGCCGCGCCATGTTCTTCACCGTAAACGCCATCTTTGGGCCAAGCCTCCGCGATCCTTTGACGAATGAAAGTCTCGACGTTCCTGTCTGCCTCGCTAACCCAGTCCTGAGCGCCTTTTTGATCAACGACAAGATTGACCCGATCTGCAAAGAGCTTTTTGGCCATTACCCCGGCCTGCTGGCAGACTTCGGTGGCAAAATCTCTGCGTTCTGAAAGTCGAGACATATGTGCTCCTTTTTCGGTTGGAGAGTTGCCAGCAACATTTTCTGGCGTATCCGATCTCTTCCGCGCCCAGAGTGCTGGGGCAGGGCATTCTGCTGATCAACTATGCTCCAGTAAGATACACTACGCCGGTTTCCAGGTTGCGAAAAGGCTCACTGGTTTTCCGTTTGACGTAGACTTGAAGCGCTTGAACCGTCGAAGCATTCAAAAAGCGCAAAAATCTCAAGTTGTTGAATTCAAAGGGGGACGAGTCTCAATAATTTGATCCCATTATTTTTGCATCTAAAATACGCATAATGATGATTATGGTAATTTTATTTGGTGCGGGTGGAGGGACTTGAACCCCCACGCCTTGCGGCGCCAGAACCTAAATCTGGTGCGTCTACCAATTTCGCCACACCCGCATCCAAGCGCATTAGCGCTGAATTGAAGCGGTCAATAACAAAGCTTGCATCGGAGTGCGAGAGGGAAAATTCGAGGAGTTCAAAGTTTGTGACTTGCCAAGCTGCCTGGTCGAAAACTGCAACCTGTTTTCGACCTTGTTGATACAGCAAGCAACAAAAAGGCCGCGAAACCAGAGGCGTCTGCCCCCCCCTTGCAACTGGTTTGCAAGCAGCTGTATGACATTGCTTTTCCGCTTTTGGGTCACAGGTTGACGCTCGGCACAGTCAAGCCGGTCAAAAACGCGCTAACGTTGAATAAACGCCAGAACTACAGGTCGAAACTTGTGCCTCCAAAAGTGGTGGAGAATCAGAGTTCAACGGACCAGAGTTGGTGCAGTCTGATCCGGAAAACTGTCGCAGACTGTGATGCTGGATCTGCCCGGGCACATGGCTCCATCCGCCAGATTCGGTGCTTTCAGAAAAGCCGCGCAACTTAAATATCTGTTTTTTTTGAAAGTATGAAGCCAACAGGCTTTCAACCCTCAATTCATTCGAGTGGACCTGAAAAGACATCAGCTTTGCCCTTTTGACTGTGCCGACTATGCCTGCATACAAGCTTGCCAGACGTTTCACTGTCTGTTCTGCCGCTTTGAAATACTCGCGTCGGTTGAGGCATTCTTATGCGAGGTCGACCACATTGCCGCCACAATTCAACCGCTAAAAAATCTTATTCGCGCCAAAATAACACCGCCTTGAAGGTACTTGTTGTTTATCAGGAGTTAATGAGTCTTTTTGCCACTTTGGCGCCGGTACGAGTATTTTTGCTCAACTCCAATACAAGGCTTTCTGCTGTGACCGATTTGAATCCCTCCGCTGCCGCCGAGCAAGAAGCCGTCTTCTTCGCTCGTGAGAGTTTCCTTGGTGAGCTCAAGACTCTGAATCGCGACCATCCGACCACAGGCTTTGGCATTTCCCTTCGAACGCATTCGGGTGAACATTATCTGCTTGCGAACGCCCGCATGCCGTTACCCGCCGCAAAATCCGAAGGTTTCCCGACCGGGCGCCGCGTTGCATGCCTCGAAAACGGCGACCGCTTCAGCTCGATCGAAGTTCTGGCCGATTCCAAATCGTACGAGACCATTTCACCCCGGGCCGAAGCCGAAATACTGGGCAATGCATTGGACCTGATCGCGCGAATCGACACTCTGACAAGCGTTCCGGCGGGGCGTGTTGCACACGAACCCCAAATTGCTGCAACGGGAACCGGAGGTTAAGTATGGCGCGCAACGATCACCTTTTGTCTGTAGGCAACGAAGCACTGGCACCGATGACGGCGACCATGGCTTCACTGACGGCTCAGATTGATCAACTGACTGAGGTGGCTGATGCGCGCTCCTCGGCACGGCTGGCGACCCTCAAGACCCGGATGGAAAATTTTACCGCCAGCGTCACGATGGTGGGCCAGGTCAAGGCCGGAAAATCCTCGATCGTCAATATTCTTGCCGGGCGCCCTGGCCTGCTTCCGTCAGACGTCAACCCGTGGACGTCGGTGGTTACGACCCTGAACATCAACACGCGCCCGCCCGGTGATACAAAGGCCAAGTTCACGTTTTTCGAGCAGGAAGAATGGGACAACCTGATGGTCGGCGGCGGTCGTCTTGGTGAATTGGCCAATCGCGCCGGCGCAGATGACGAGATGGAAGACATCCGCCGTCAGATCGGTGAAATGAAGGCCAAGTCAGAGGAACGTCTTGGCAAGCATTTCGACCTGATCCTGGGCCAAAGTCATCAGTATGATCATTTCGATGAGGAACTGATTCAGCGCTATGTCTGCCTGGGCGATGAAGATGATCCCGATATTGATCCAAAAACGGGCCGGTTTGCCGATGTTACCAAATCAGCCGAGCTGTATATGGACATTCCGCAATACCCCATCGCGCTGAAACTGTGCGACACGCCCGGTGTGAACGATACGTTCATGGTGCGCGAACAAATCACGCTGCGCAGCCTGCGCGGATCTGAAGTCTGCGTTGTGGTGTTGGCGGCAAGCCAGGCCCTGACGACGATGGACATGGCCCTAATGCGCATTATCGCGCAGTTCGAGAACCGGCAGATCATCCTGTTCGTCAACCGGATCGACGAACTTTCCGATCCTGTGAAACAGGTGCCAGAGATCCGTGACCGCATTCAGGACACGCTGAAACAGAACAATATCGACACCAATACCAGCGTCGTTTTTGGCAGCGCGTTGTGGGCCGAAGCGGCGTTGACCGGGAACCCGGATATTCTGACAGAAGAGTCGCGCCAGGCTTTGAATACGTTCTACCTGGCGGCCGGTTTCGGTGATCAGGCGGCCTCGCTCGACAAAATCTGGGCGCTTTCCGGTCTGCCCGATCTGCTGCTGGCCATGAATGAGCGCATTGCGGAAGGTGCCGGAGCGCGCCTGATGGACCGCGTCCGCCATCGGGCCCGTAACATTGCCAGTCAGATCCGCGCGACTGCGGTTGCCAAGAATCTGTCGGAAGGCGAAGGCGTTGCACGGGATCTTGACGGCGTGTCGCCCGAAGAAGCGATAAACACGGTGTCAGCTGAATACGAAAAGAAAGCAGCCGAGTTGACAAATGCGTTGCGCGGCAAAGTGTTGGAGCGTCTGAAGTCAGCCGAGGACAATTTCGTCAAACGCGCGACGGACTCTCTGATCGCGCATCTTGAAAAAAATGGCGAACAAGGCACGTGGCAATACGATCCCGCAGGTTTGCGGACGTTGCAAAAGGCTGCCTATTTCAGTTTTGCCCGCGCCATGCGAAAAGACGCCGGGGCGTTGTATGCAACCGCCGCTGCGGATGTTGAGGCGCTTTATCACAAAATACTTGGCAACCATCTGGGCGAATTCAGCATCGAAGCACCCATTGTTCCCCGTGTTCCGCCACCTCTGGGTATCGGCCGGACGATTGCACTGGACTTGCAAAGCACTTGGTGGCGACGTTGGTGGCAACGCCGAAAGGGGTTTGAGGCATACGCGGCGGATTACACGCGGCTGATCGCGTCCGAGGCAAATTCGATCACCAAGGATATCGAGGAAAACCAGATTGCAGCGGTGCTGGAAAACGTCCGTGCGATTCTTACGGATTTCTTGCGTGAGCAGAAGGAAACCCTGCTGAGCATCTCGTCTGCTGCCGACAAGAATCCGGGTCAGACTGCGGCTGCGATGGCGGGTTTGCAGCCTCAGAAATCCAAGGACGAGATTCTGGGCGACATACTGAAAGATCTAAGCAACGAAGCGGCATAAGTAGAAAAATGGCAAAAGATACACAAACACGCTTTGTTTCACCGAAGGCATGGGAACGCATCGAGCAGTGGTCCCGCCGCAAGCCGGTTTTCGCCCTGATGGGCGAATTCAGCGCCGGCAAGTCCACGTTGATGAACTTTTTGCTGCGGACGCAGACCTTGCCGACGCAGGTGACGGCAA
This sequence comes from Ruegeria sp. YTSA144, assembly GCF_059610125.1. Classification (NCBI taxonomy): domain Bacteria; kingdom Pseudomonadati; phylum Pseudomonadota; class Alphaproteobacteria; order Rhodobacterales; family Roseobacteraceae; genus Ruegeria; species Ruegeria sp. YTSA144. Next base: position 138,544 of record NZ_JBXWNA010000004.1, on the reverse strand, counting down.
CCCAGTTGCCACCGGTTTGGTTTAGCTGGGGCAATCAGGCTCCCTATATCAAACGTCATGATGGAAGTATCGAACTGATCGAGCTGGATCAGCTTGAAACCGTTGGTGTCAATGACGCACAGTTCATCCGTATCTATCTTGAGGCCGATATTCTGGAAGCAGTGGACCTGATCGACACGCCCGGCATTTCGGATCCCAAGATCTCGACGGATGTATGGCAACGTGCGGTGGGTCAGGCAAACGGCGTCTTGTGGTGTACCCACGCGACGCAAGCCTGGCGCGAAACCGAACGCGCGACATGGGTTTCCCTGCCCGAACGGTTGCAGCACAATTCTTTGCTTCTGGTGACGCGGGCAGATGCCCTGAGCCTCAAAGACCGCCAAAAAGTACTGCGCCGCGTTAACCGCGAGGCGGGTCACCTGTTCAATCGGTCCATTCTGTTCTCGGCTCGCGACGCGATCACTGCCCGGGACAAGACAGGCGATGCCGAGATGTGGTCACGCAGCGGCGGAGGCAAGATGATCGACAGTTTCCTGGAGATCACGGAACAGATTATGGACAACCGCGCCGACCAGCTGGCTCGGTACCAGATCGACAAGAGCCAGGCCGACGCACCCAAAGTCAAACCTTTGCGCCCTGCCCGTTCATCAAACGAGCCGACAGCCAAAGACGAAGCCACACCCTTGAGGTTGGTAAACCCGCTGGAAGCCACCGGGCCCTTGAACGCTGAAGGCGAAACAGTTGTTACCAGCTTCCCGGTACGACCTGCCCGGGTCGAGCGGCGCTCGGATGAGGCCGAACGGGTTCGGATCGATGCGGAAGAGGCTGAACGGCTGCGCGCAGAGATGACGTCAGAGCCGGTACCGTTGCCCGTTGAACCTGACACAAGCGATGATCTGCGTTCCTTGTTCAAGGACACGTCGAACGATCCGCTGGAATTGACGAATGTCGCGGGCCTTGAGGATGACGAAGACGAATTCGAGCTGTCCGTTTACGCCGATCTGGAAGACTCATTGGATGATGCCCCGAGCGCCCTGGAGGATGCTGAAATCAGCCCCGCGCCTCTTGCGGCTGTTGACGAGTCCGATGATGTGATCGCCTCGCTGAACACTTCGATGCAAGAGACCTCGATCGTGCCGGATGGGGAAGACGAGGAATCCAAGCAGGCCGATTTGGCGGAAGATCGCGGCATAGAGGTTTCCGTATCCTCGATCACGGCATTGATGGCCGCGCAAACCGGCAACAATGCGGATGACTATGAGCCGGAACCCGAAACCAGCGGTTTGATCGAAGCGGCCACCACCGAACAGGTTGATGCAGTTGAAAGAAACGTTGCCACGCTGGGTGGCCTGCCCGAAGTTGCGGTTGGATCGCCCCTCAGCGCGTCGGATATGTGGCAGGAGGTTTCGAGAAATGAAGACCTGCCGCAGGATGCAGAAGGGCTGAAGAACGTATTCAAGGCTTTTCTGGCCGAGTTCGATCAGATCGCCATAGAACACAACGAAAAGCAGACCAAAGAGGCACTTCGAGCCATTCCGAAAGCCAAAGAAAACAGCGGCGCTGAATGGCATGTATTGTAAGGGCGCCCGAATCGAAGTAGTGAGAAACTAATAAATGAAAACAATGGCTTAGATGTCTATTCAAACCGCACTGAACTCCGCCATGGAAACGATACCCGACTGTATTGCAGCCGGGTATATCGACATGGAGACAGGGATGCTTTTGGGCAGCTCTGTTTCTGATCCTGACTGCGCGGATTCGTTGGATGTTTTGGCGGTGGCTGTGGCCAATCTGTTTCAGGGGCAAGGGGTTGCAGCCTTTGAAGCGCTCTTGCGTCAGGCTGGCAGTGCGGACGAAGAAAACGCTGGTTTCGGGGAAGTCGCCGTTTTTTCCAAGGATAGGCTGAACATCTTTTTGCGGACCAAGGAATATCCTGATCATGTGGTCTGCTACATCTGTCGCAACAGTGCGAATGTCGGACTGGCGCTTACCAAATCACATCTCAGTCTGGGGCCGGTCGCGGCTGCGGTTTGAACGGGACCAGAGGGGGTCACGGCATGATGGACACGGACATTCTCGACCTGCTTGAAGACATCAGGCGGACCTCGGTCGCACGGCTGTCTCCGACCGTAAGGATCGCAGGGGAAACAGCGGCCGCGCGCCGGTCTGCGGTATTGCGGGCAATCCGCGGCACAGTATTGCCACGCCGGTTGGAATTTACCGCCGCAAACGGGGATTGTCTGGCAATTGAGGTGAACAGCTCTCGGATCACGGATGTCTTCAAGGTACCGTCAGGTGAGGTTCCGGACTTTGAAACGGAATCGCGCGCCGAACTGATCGAGAAGCTGGCTGGATTGGTGTCGGAGATCTCGGCCTCGCCTGCCCCGCTTGAGTTGACGTCGGGCAGGCCGGACACAGCGCTTGAAGTGGATGAGGTAGGTATCACCTTCAGCGAAATCGAGAACGCCTGCGCCGCCATCGAGCTTCCGTCCGAACCGATTGTATCCGTCGTCCCGAGCACTGAGAAACCTGTTGATGACTTTCCGCCCGCCGAGGCAACTACTGATGCAGCGGAAACACTTCCCCAACGTTTTTTTGAAGCGTCGAGCCGCTTCGCCTCGGGGCGTGTGTTCGTGGACAGGTCGGACGAAGCCGCACCGCTTTTGGAAGGCGTATGCAAGCCATCTGAGCCGATGTATCCCGACCAGGATACGCTGGCCCGTTTTGTGGCTGATCTTGCCGGCTGGGATGGTGATTCTCAGCATGAGAGTGAAGACCCGCAACTGATTGTCATGCGGCCATCGGGCGGGAAAGGGGCCGGTCTGGCCGTTTTGAGTGACGGTGGTCAGATCGCGGTCGCCATCCACGAAGCCCGCAAACTGGGGGCGGTCGTCAATCTGTGGACCTCTTTGCAGGAGGCAGAGAAATGATTGCCTCCGTTGAATTCAAATTTTCGACTACTTCAATCTGTTTTTTATTGTAGCCAGGGTAATGAGTAATGAGTGAAACACATCGCCGCGAACTTATTCGCATAGCAGAAGAAATGAACGGGATCAGCAATGATGAAACGCGCCAGTTCATTTCCCGCATCATTGGTGATCTTAGCAATCTGAAACCGTCAATTGCGTTTGTCGGGCAAATCAAGGCTGGCAAGTCGCGTCTGATCAACGGCTTCACCGGTCAGGCAGAGTATTTGCCTTCGGATGTCAACCCGTGGACAACTGTTATCACCGATATGCATTTCGGGCACCCGTCCGGCAGGACGCAAGGTGCCGAATTCCATTTCTTCGACAATTACCAATGGCAATCGCTGATCGCCGAAGGTGAAGAACTGCGCAACATGTTTCCCGATGACGAGGACAGTTACAAGCGCGAGATGATCGAGGAACAGGTCGAGGCCATGAAGGTCCGGGCGCGTCGGCGTCTGGGTGACAGCTATGAGCAGCTGCTGGGCCAACAGCACGATCTGGACGAACTGACGTCAGATGACCTGGCCAGATATGTCTGTGCCGGGGATGATCCGTCCGAGGACGGGGCTTTGGATCCGGGCAGTGATCGCGGGCTTTACAGCGACATCACCCGCAAGGCCGAGGTCTATTTTGAATTGGGCCATTTTCCGTTTCCACTGACGGTTACTGACACGCCCGGCGTGAATGACCCTCTGCTGATCCGCGAAGAAATTTCACGACAGTATCTGAAGGAATCCGATTTCTTTGTGGTGGTTCTGTCCGCGCATCAGGCATTGTCGCGCGCGGATCTGAAATTGTTCCGGTTGATGCAAGCGTTGGAACTTGGGCAGATCGTCGTCTTCATCAACCGTGTGGATGAACTGGGCGGCGGCGCCGAAGACGCTGCCAAGGTTCGCCTGGACGTATTGGACGGGTTGGAAAAGGCGCTCGGCAACTCGAACATCGATGTCCTGATGGGCAGCGCGCAATGGGCGCACTATGCTTTGACCGGCGATGAAACCGGAGTGAACCACGACCACGTTCTGGCATGGCTGCGCGCCCACCCGGAACAGATGCAGCAATACCTCAAGGGTGTGGCCGAGATCAAACAAGGCCCCGGACCGATCAGTCGCGAAGCGGTTCTGCGCTTTGCCGCAATGATCGCGTCCGGCCTGCCCGATCTGCGCCGTCATGTCACCCAGGCTTTGACGGACGGACCGATCAACGAACAGTTGCGGATGGCCTGGCAACATCTCGACAGCTTCGCGCGCGGAGAGCTTGAGCGCTCTCAGGTTCGTTTGCGGGCGCTGCAAGATGAAGACGGCTCGGATGTTCGAAATGCCGATGAAAGCGACAAGACACTTGTCGACCTGCGCAAGCTGATTGCTGAAAAAACGCGGGAGATCACGCGTGACATGGATGATGTCCTGTCGAATCTGCGCGGGGTCATGGATGACACTGTCTCGGAATCGGTGGCTATCGTTGTGCGCGGGCCGGACGGCCAGTCGCCTCTGCTGGCAAAAGGTGGAGAGACCGAGCTCAATTTTACACCATTGCGCGAACGTATGCGTGAACTGGTACAGGGGGCATCGCAAGTTGTTCGGCAGCGCATGCTCAGCGAGCTTTACGCGATCGACATGCATTGCAATGCCGCCTTGCGGGCATTGCCGGGATGGCAAGAGCCGGTCGACAATCGCATGAACACCAGTGCTGTACGTTGGTTCCGGCCGGACACCACCGCCCTGACCCGTGGCATTACCGTTGAATTGCGTGTAAACTGGTTGTCTCGTCTGATCTCGCGCAATAGCGTTGTGGCGCGTGCAGAACGGCTGATCGTGCAGGAATTCGAGCTGATCGGGGATGACCTGATCGACACGACTCGCGACGATCTGTTGGAACGGCTGAACACGGTTCTGGACCACTATATGGCCCTTCTGGCCGGTCATCTTGAACATCGTTCCAACTCAGGAGAACTGAACGCCCAGGCGGAGGCACAAGGTGCATTCGACAGGGCGCGTCGCATTGCAGCCGAGCTGGAGACGGTTTTTGGAACACCCGATGCGGATGAAAGACAAGCAAAGGCTGCGGAATGATTGAATTTCCCGGAACTGAAAAGGAAGTACGCCAACTGGAGCGCTTCCTGACCGCAACTGAAAACCTGACGCCGGACGCGGCGTTGGAGGATATGCGCGCGCGGGCTCTGTCCCACGCCGAACGTCTGTCAAATGCGGTCAATATCGGTTTCGCCGGGGAATTCGGCGCAGGCAAGTCAAGTCTGGCGAACATGCTGGCTGGCGCGGACATTCTGCCAACCGGCCCGCAGCATCTGAAATTGCCTCTGGTGATCGTCGCCTACGCGGAAGCGCCTGAAACGACTGTCGGTTGGTGGAACAGGGAGCCAAAGACCTATTCAGGCATAGTGCTGGAAAAAGCCGCCCAGGAAGAGCCCGATTTCATATCGGTCGGTATCAATACACCGGCTCTCAAGGAAATATCGCTATTTGATCTTCCGGGCTCGGGTGCTCTCGATGATACCTACAAGCCGACTTTGGATCTGCTGAAATTCGTCGATTGTGCCATCTGGTGCACAAATGGAACCAATGCCTGGCGCGAGACCGAGCGCCACCTGTGGTCCCAGGTGCCCCCCGAATTGCGGGCCAACAGCCTGCTGGCCGTTACACATGCTGATCTGCCACCGGTTCAGGGTGCCCTGGACCGCGTCCTTGCGCGTTTGAACAAGGAAAAGGAAGGAATGTTCCGCGCTGTTGTCCCAATTGGTACGCCGGTTGCGGTGCGTGCCATGGCGCAGGAGCCCGAGCCCGACTTTGCGCTTTGGGAAACCTGCGGCGGACAGAACCTTGCGGAACACGTGCTGGAAGCGGCCTCCGACCGGCGTCGCGGCGATCTCGAGGCTGCGCGGAAAGATTTGCAGCAGGACTTCCTGCCTTATCTTGAGGCGCTGAAGGGCGCAGAGCCAGAGCCTGTTTCGAATGATACCGCATCGATGCAGTCAACGCTGGAATCTGCCCTGCCCCCGTTGAACAATCCCATTCTCGAGGACTGGTTGGCCGCAATAGCAAGCATCTATGAAGATTTACGTGAAACATCTGACATCGAACCGGCCGCTTTTCTGAACAGCTGTCAGGAGATCGTCGAAGATTTTGCGGAACGACTGGAGCAAGGTGGTGAAATCGACCCCGAAGCTGATTGGATTCCCGCAGAATTTGAAAAGGCGACAGACTTGCTTTTGTTGCTGCAATTCGAAAGCGGAGACGCGCCGTTGAAGGACGCAATCAGCATTCTGGCGCAGCTGGGCGACAACCTTGCCTGGGCTGGTAGCTCGGTTGCGGTGGCACAACCGAAGACCGGAACCTGACGTCTTCCCGTCAAGATTGAGCTGCATTGCAGCGATTCGAAGGGCCGAGGAATCGGCCCTTTATTGTTTCGAATTCGTGGACCAACACGCTTGATTTGGGGTTTCAGTTTTCAATTAATCCATATCGCAAATCTATATGTAGTGGCCGCAACCCGTTTGAGGACAATATCTGCCATCTCACAGAAAACGATCCATAGTGAAGCCATCAGGCGGCCCCAATAAAGTCAAATTTGAAACGTCTAACCGTTCTCAAGTGTCCTGCGGTTGTTTTTGGTTGTGAGTTCGTGGGCTGTCGGCCCGGTTTTTCTAAGCCGCAAAATGAATAGAACGGGCGGATTGAAATGAGCCACAACCAGGCTGTCGGTGCGACGCACGACGAACCAAAAATTGAGGGATTGCAGCCAGGCGCAAAGCTGTTGCGCGGGCAGTATGAAATCCTCCGCTATCTCAGCAACGGTGGATTTGGGATCACTTATCTGGCGCGCGACAGCCTGGAGCGCGACGTCGTGATCAAAGAGTGCTTCCCCGGAGCGCTGTGCCGACGCAACGGTGATCTGGTTGAGCCCAATGATCCATCATACAAGGACGACCTGCGCTCGATCATTGACCTCTTTATTCAAGAAGCGCGCAATCATGCGCGCCTGGTACATCCCAATATCGTGGACGTACACCAGGTGTTCGAAGACAACGACACCGCCTATATCGCAATGGACCTGATCCGTGGGTGCGACCTGCTGGATTACGTGGAAAACCCGGAAAATGACGGCGGCCCGGATTTCATCGTTCAGGTCACCGAAAAAATGCTGTCCGCGGTATCTTTCATTCACCAGAGCGGCATGTTGCATCGGGACATTTCACCGGACAACATTCTGATTGATGAAAACGGAGACCCCGTCCTGATTGATTTTGGCGCCGCACGTGAGCAAGCGGCGAACAAGTCGGCAGCATTGTTGACCCTGCGCGTCATCAAGGATGGATATTCTCCGCACGAATTCTATGTCCGGGGCGCGGATCAAGGGCCCAGCAGCGACCTCTATGTTCTGGCCGCCACGCTTTATCACGCGATCAGCGGTGAACGCCCCATCGACGGCCAGAGCCGCCTGAACGCTTTCAACAACGGGCAGGATGACCCCTACACGCCACTGACCGGTCGGTTCGAAGGATACCCAGACGGGTTCCTTGAGGCGATTGACAAGGCGATGGAAGTTCACGCCACGGATCGTCTTCAATCCGCATTGGATTGGTTGCGCATGTTCCGCGGCCCCGGTGTCATGTTTGACACATTCGCCTATCGTCCCGTGTCCGTGATTGTCGGCATGGATCGCAAAGACAAAGAGGCAGAAAAGGCTCGGATCAAGGCCGAAAGCGAAAACGCCGAAGCCGTAGTTACGGCCCTGCTGGCCGGAAACTCGGACATCGTTCTTGGCACCGAAGACAAAAAAGATGGCGATCTGTCCAAGATTTCAAAGAAAGAGGATACCCCGGTCGCTGTCGATACAGTGGTTCAGAGCGGGTCCGGCGGCAGCGGCAAGCTGATTGCAGGCGCGGCTGTTGTTGCAGTTGCTTTGGCCGCGGGCGGTTTCTTTGTGATGTCCGGCGACAAGACAGAAGACCAGGCAGAATCACCGGTCACGCAGCCCGCGGCAGACGTACAATCCGCTGAGGCAGAGTCACCCGCTACCGATCCTTCTGTCACGGAGGCCACCGAACCCGAAGTGGCCGTCGCCCCCGAACCCAAACCGGAAGAGCCTGTCGAGCAGGCACAACCAGTACCTGCGGAGCCAGCTGCCACAGAAACAGCCTCCGCAGACACTGAACGTTCCGAGGTTCCGTCACAGTCGGAAGAAGCGACTGAAATTGCAGCAGTGTCTGAGATTGAGACACCTGCGACTGATGCAATTGCCAACGCCGGTGTTCCGGCGGAACAGCAGGTGGCGTTTGCGCATTGGGATGTCGATATCCCCTTCCAGACATCCCGCCGCCGCGGCTCGACCGGAGCCACGATTGCAGTTACGGGGGTGGACGCCGATCAGGACATGAGCGTGATCGGCGATTGGGTGCAGCGTGGCGCTGTCATCTATACCCTGAATGGCCGCCCGGTCCGTCAAGATGTTTCTTTTGCGGCGCAGGTTCTGGATAACCTGAAAGTCGACACCGATGGGTACACAAGGGTTGCAGCCCGCTATCGCCCGCTGGGTCAGACCCGGGCGCAAAACGGCTTGTTGGCCCTTCCCGCCATACGATCCGTTGGCTTGGAAAATGGTTACACCTTTACCGTCAGCGCCGATGGCGACGCCGGATGGCAAACAAGGGTGAACGCAGTTCCGGCTGAAGCGGCAGGAAACCTGCAAAAAGGCGATGTCCTGCTGAATGAAAGCCTTTCCGGCATTACATTTGACGGCTCGGAAAGCCTTGATGAGATGCTGGCCGCACTCGTTTCAAGCGAGCAGTCTGAGGCAAATCTGACAGTGTTGCGCAATGGGGCCGAGACGGCCGCCACCATGCAGCTTGCACAGGAGTAATCTGACCGGTTCGAAAGTGATCTGCCAGTGTGTGTTTGCTGAGGGTGGCATCCAGCTTTGCCACCCTGGCGGGAACCGGCCCGCCGCAGAATGTACCAGTTCCCATGGGTATCCATTGAGTGGCTCTGCGCTGACGTGCAGGGAACAGTAGCAGCTTACGACGCGGCTTATCTGCGTCAATAACTTGAAGGTGTCGACACCATGTTCAAATACAAAAGCCCTCTGAGCCGGCTTCTCGAAGGTGCCGGCAAATCCAAAGAAGAAGACGTTGCCGAGAACACGACTGCGGTAGATGCCGCAGAAAGCGAAGAAGCAAAGCAGGAACCCATTGCGGATTTCAACGCGCTGCGCGCCGCATTGGCCGGTGGAAACATGACATCCGAATCCTATGAGGAAACGGATGAGCTGATCCCCGAAGAAAAGATGCCCGAGTTCGACGAGGCCGAGCCGGAGGCAGTGACCGAACCCGAGGAGTCGATCTTTGCCGAGGACAGTTCGGAGGAGGAAGACACGCCGGAAGAAGAAGACGCTCTGAAAAACGTTCTGGCGGAAGAGCCTGTCGAAGAACCGGTTGAGGTCGAGCAGGTTGTCACCCTGCATGTGACGGAAACACCCGCTGAAACACCGCCAGAGGAAACAACGGCCGAGGTCGTGTCCGAACCTGCCGAACCGGAAGTCGTCGAGGTTGAGGTCGCGGAAGCTCCGGCCCCAGAAGCGCAACAGGTCGAAGAGACCGCTGAGCCGGTGATTGAACAGGTTGCACCAGCCCCAGCCCCGGTCGAGGATCGCCGCTCACGGGTCAAGACGACATTTCTTGGATTTGAGCGCGCCGATACGCATGTTCAGGACCTGATCGAATCCTCTGAACCCCTGGCAAAAGCAGAAGCGGCACAAGCGACGTTCCCGGTGGGCTGGCTGGTGGTAACAGCAGGTCCGGGACGGGGTTCAAGCATTACGCTGACCGAAGGCCTGATGCAAATCGGGCGCAACGATGACCAGGCCATTCAGTTGGATTTCGGCGATACCGGCATTTCGCGCTCGAACCATGCCGTGATCGCCTACGACCCCGAGGACCGGAAGTGCTATCTGGGCCATGGCGGCAAGGCCAATCTCGTTCGTCTGAACGGCAAACCCGTTCTCAGCACCGTGGCCCTGTCCAGCGGAGACCTGATCCGCATCAGCGAAACCTCGATCCGGTTCATGGCCTTCTGTGACGACGGTTTTGATTGGCGGGATTCCTGATTGATGCTGGCAACTCCGGCATATGATGTTGCGCTGATCCTGAACCAGGGTCAGCGGGAAACGCAGGAAGACGCGATTGCGGCCCGCATGTTTGATGCGTCGGACGCGGGTTATGTTGTGATTGCAGACGGCATGGGTGGCCATGAAGCGGGCGAAATAGCGTCGGAAATGGTAGTGGCCGCATGGCGCGACGCGCTGGACGCAGAACTTGAGGCAGAAACCCTCAACGAAGGATCCGCGATGGATGCGCTTCCTTTGGCCGCCATGCAAGCCAATGCCGCGATCGCCAACTACACCGAGGCCCGGGGCCAGGGGTTCAACATGGGATCAACCATGCTGGGCGTCCTTCTTCTGGGGCGGCGTGTGTTCTGGATTTCAATCGGCGACAGCCCTCTTTACCTGTTCCGAGATGGAGCGTTGACGCAGGTCAACGAAGACCACTCGATGGCACCCGTGATTGCTTCGAAATTGGCTTCGGGCAAGATTACTGAAGCGGAAGCCCGGGAAATGGACCGCAATCAATTGACGTCCGTGGTCATGGGCGGGGCCATTCCCAAAGTGGATTGCCCGGAAGATCCATTGATCGTCTCGCCTGCCGATGTCCTGATCCTCGGAAGTGATGGGTTGCAGTACATCAGCGACGCCGAAATTCAGGACATTCTGCGGGATCACCAACAGGGGCTGGCACAAGATATTGCCGAAGCATTGCTGAGGGCCGTGCAGGCCAAGGGTGACCCTGATCAGGACAATCTTTCTATCGCAGTGGCGAAACTTACAAGCACCTAAACAGGCAAAGCAACAGGACCCATGAAAAAGCACTTACTCATATCAAGCCTTGCCCTTGCTGCCGCCACGGGCGCGGCATCTGCGCAAGAGGCATGTTCAAGTTATGAAATTCAACGCGGCGATAGCTTACGGGAATTGGCAATCGAAGTGTATGCGACCGAAGACTTTCGCATCATTTTCGACGCGAACCGGGATGTTATCGGTTCCAACCCCAATATCATCCGCGTCGGCGACGTTCTGGAACTGCCATGTCTGGAAGATGTCGGGCGGGCTCCGGCGCTGGCTGACACCGAGGCAGAGCGGCTGGCTGCCGAAATGGCGGCAGAGCTGGTAAAAGCCGCAGAAGAGCGCGCCAAGAAAGCCGTGGCCGAAGCGGAAGCCCGCGTTGCCGCAGCGGAAGCCGAGGCAAAGAAGGCGAGTGAAGAGGCCGTCGTTGCAGCGCGGGCTGCTGCCAAGGAAGAGATCGAAGCCGCCCGTGCGGAAGCTGCCGCTTTGATCCGGAATGCCGGAACGGGTGAACGGCCCGAAATCCGGGACCGGCAATTGCTGTTGATCACTGGCGGGAACTACGCTCCGTTCACCGATGAATCTCTGCCCAACAGGGGGCTCTATACCCATCTGGTTGAGACAGCGATGTTTCGTGCCGCTCCCGAACAGGCCTACAAGATTCAGTTCGTGAATGACTGGTCATCCCATCTGGACCTGTTGATGCCGACACTTGCATTTGACGCCACCTTCCCCTGGTCGCGCCCCAATTGCGAAGAGGCCGTTGCACTGTCGGAAGATGATCGCAACCGGTGCGAGACCTACAATTTCTCAAATCCGTTCTACGAGGTTGTGGATACGTTCTTCGCCCGGGAAGGTTCCGGCTATGAACAGACACTGACCTATGCCGATTTTGCCGGTGCAACGATCTGCCGGCCGGAGGGTTGGTCCTTGTCACACATGGACGCGGTCAGCCTGTACGAACCGGTCATCAAACTTCTGCGTCCGACGTCTCCGGATGATTGCTTTCACGCTCTGATGGACGGCACCGCAGATATCGTCGCCATCGAGGCACATCTGGCAGCCGAGGCAATAGATCGGCTTGGGTACAAGCACCGGATTATCGAAAACCCCAACCTAGCGGCCATCAAGTCGCTTAACGTCATGACCCACAAAGATAATCCTGATGGGGAAGCGATCCTCGAGACGCTGAATCAGGGTCTGGCAATCATGCAGCAATCGGGCGAATGGCGCGACATCGTGTCAACCGCCCTGCGTCATCAAATGGAAAATGGATAAGGCCCCTATCTGGCCTCACAAACTATAGTCTGGAGGAAGTGGACATGTTTAACGAGAAGATAAAGAAGGTAGCGCTTTCAGCAACCGCGATCACCGCTCTGAGTGCGGGCGCCGCTGCGGCGCAGGAAGCTTGTACCAACTACACCGTCCAGGACGGTGACACCATGGCGACCATTGCAATCGCAGCGTACGGCACGTCAAACTATCAGCCGATCTTCAACGCGAACCGGAACGAAATCACCAACCCCAACGCTCTGGAGCCAGGTCTTGTTCTGGCCCTTCCCTGTGAGGACGGTAGCCTGCCCAATGGTCAGAGCGCGCAGGAAATCATCGCAGCTGAAGAACAACGTGCGGCCAGTGTCAAACGATCGAGCGTCTACCAGCCGCCGATCAAGCTGGTAACCGGCAATGGATGGGCACCTTTCGCCGATGAATCGTTGAACGGTGGCGGAGCAATCACGCGTCTGGGCACCACGGCTTTGCAGCGCGGCGGCAACGCGCGGGACTATTCCGTAAGCTTCGTGGATGATTGGAACTCGCACCTGGAAACTCTTCTGCCTCTTGGCGCCTTTGACGTGTCCATGGCGTGGAACATGCCGGATTGCACCAACCGCACTTACGAATGGTCCTGGGAAACCGAAGTGCGCTGTACCCAGTTCGATTCATCTGTTCCGGTCTACGACATTGTCGTCGGTTTCTACACCATTCCGGAAAGCCCGTATGCGAGCGCGACAACCTTTGAAGAACTGAAGGGCGCCACCATCTGCCGTATGGATGGCTGGTTCATCCACGATCTGGAACAGGAAGGTCTGCACAACGGTGAAACCATGACGCTAATGCAGCCGATCACCGCACGCGAATGCCTTGACGCGGTTCTGACCGGCACCGCAGATGTTGCAACCTTTGAAGTTCAGTTGTTCTCGGACACAATGGTTGAAATGGGCCTGAACCAGAACGACCTGGTTGAGAACCCATACGTGACCTCGCTGTCTTCGCTGCGCTTTATCAGCCACCGCAGCAATCCGTTCGGGAAGCAATACCTGGCGATGCTGAACAAAGGCCTGAACGAGATGCGTGAAACCGGGGAATGGTATGCGATCGTCTCTGACACGCTGCGCGAGCACAACGAAAAACTGATGGCAGCTTCGAACTGATCCCTCGGTTCAGCTGAAACTTTGGGGCCGGTTCTTCAATCGGCCCCTTTTTTGTCAGCGTCAAACACGAGGTTTTTCAGAATGACAAATTTTGGCCTCTTATCTGCTTCATAACAGCCTCAAATGCGCAGCACCTTCTAACCTCAAGCACGATCATCATTCAATTGATGCCAATGAAAGAGCGTGATTTGCATATGATACAGGGCGCCTTCGATATTCAGAAAAACTCTCCGTCGTCCACGACAAGATCGGATTTGGACGTTGCAGTGATCTTGCCCTGCTACAACGAGGCCGTTGCCATAGGGGAAACCGTTCGGCAATTCCGCGCGGCCCTGCCCGACGCGACGATTTACGTTTATGACAACAATTCTACCGACGACTCCGTCAAGGTCGCGCTTGAGGCAGGCGCCCTGGTCTATTCCGAAACATACCAGGGCAAAGGCAACGTGGTCCGTCGAATGTTTGCCGACGTTGATGCGGATGTCTACGTTATGGCTGACGGGGATGCGACCTATGACAGCGCGGCGGCACCGGAATTGATCGACCTGCTCGTTTCGCAGAATCTGGATATGGTCAACGGCGCTCGGGTGAATGAAGAAACCGAAGCCTATCGGCGCGGCCACAAATTTGGCAACGCGTTGTTCAGTTGGCTTGTGAAATTCTTCTTCAACAGCAAAATCAACGATTTGCTTTCGGGTTACCGCGTTTTCAGCAGGCGCTTTGTCAAAAGCTTCCCCGCAGTATCAAACGGGTTCGAGATTGAAACAGAGCTGACAGTTCATGCGATGCAGATGCGCATGCCGATCGGTGAGGTTCAAACAAGATATTCGTCACGCCTGCCCGATTCGAACTCCAAGCTGGCAACGTTCTCTGACGGGTGGCGGATCCTCAAAATGATCGGTTTGTTGATCAAAGATGAAAAGCCCGTTGCGTTTTTCCTGTCTTTGGCCGTGATGATGTTTTTGCCTTCGCTCTTTGTGTTTGTGTCCGTATTCCGGGAATTCTTGGAAACGGGGCTTGTTGATAGAATTCCGTCTGTTGTCGTTGCAGTATCCGGTTTTGTTGCAACAATGCTGTCCATCGTCTGTGCTTTGATTCTGGAATCTCTGGCTCTTGCCCGGAGGGAAGCACGTCGTCTTTCCTATTTGCAGCACAAAGGTGTAGCTGCGTCAGGCGATGATCAATTCAAGCCAACACTTGTCGAGGCTGAGACCCGTCGATTTGGCTGATTAAAACCATCCCCCGGTTCCCAGTTAGGCGAATGGTCAGCCTGATCCCGCGTAAGCGCCTGAATACGCTGACGTGTTCAAGAATTTACTTAATCCAATAAGCAAATGGCCAGCACCCCAAATGCTGGCCATTTTTCTGAGTGAGTGATATAGCCCTAAGGCCTCACCAGTGAAATTCTTTGTCCCCACAAAACTAACGCGGACAGAAAACCGGCGCTATTGGGGGAATCCCGTAAATCCTGAGTTTTTCCGAGGATCCGGATGTTTCGATCCGCGCCAACCGCGCTGTTTGCAGTTTCGGGACAGCGATCGAAATTTGTGCCCGACGAGCGGACGGACAAGTGTTTAATACCAACGTGACGCGCAGCTGTCTTCCCGGCACACACTGCGCAAGTCGTTCATGGAACCTGACAAGGTTGGTTTTAACGGCGCAGCTACGGCATGCTAAAGATCGTCAGGCACAGGGTTCGGGGCGGGTCTTTTGGCAATCCCGCGGTCCATGAAAAGGACCGCGCAAAGGCGGTCCCTTCGTGTTTTGATGTCGGACGAAACTCGCCCGCATGTTCGACGGCGATCAGCCGATGATTGCGTTCAACGTAGCGCTGGGGCGCATCACAGCGGCGGTTTTGACCGGGTCAGTGTGATAGTATCCGCCCAAATCCACCGCCGGTCCTTGGACTGCGGCCAATTCCGACAAGATCTGCTCTTCTTTGTCTGCCAGCTCTTTTGCAAGGGGTGCCATTTCAGCTGCCAGATCGGCATCGTCAGATTGGGCAGCCAAGGCTTCGGCCCAATAGCGCGCGAACCAGTAGTGGCTGTCGCGGTTGTCCGGTTCGCCAACTTTTCGACTTGGCGACCGGTTGTTGTCCAGAATGCCCTGAGTTGCCGCCTCTGCCGCAGCGCCAAGAACACCTGCCTTCGCGTTTCCTTTGGCGTCAGCCAGGAAGTTCAGGGATTCCCCAAGCGCGCAGAATTCACCCATCGAATCCCAGCGCAGATGGTTTTCCTCGACCAGTTGCTGCACGTGTTTCGGCGCCGAGCCCCCTGCCCCGGTTTCGAACAGGCCACCACCATTCATCAGCTTGACGATCGACAGCATCTTGGCCGAGGTGCCCAGTTCGAGGATCGGGAACAGGTCGGTCAGATAGTCACGCAGCACGTTGCCGGTGATGGCGATGCTGTCCTTTCCGGCGGTGATGGTTTCCAGCGTCTGACGCGTTGCCTCGCGCGGGGCCATGATCTGGAACTTGTCGGCCACGCCCGCAGCCTCGAGCGCCGGTTGAACGTATTTGATCAGCTCGGCGTCATGGGCGCGGTTCGCGTCCAGCCAAAAGATCGCCTCGGATCCGGTCAGGCGCTGACGGTCCATCGCCAACTGGATCCAGTTCTCGATCGGCGCCTTCTTGACGGTGCAGGCCCGCCAGATGTCGCCCTTTTCGACCTCGTGCGAATGCAGGGTCTCGCCATTGGCCAGAACGATGCGGATCGTGCCGTCGGCGGGTGCCTCGAAGGTGGTCGGGTGGCTGCCGTATTCCTCGGCCTTCTGCGCCATAAGGCCAACGTTTGCGACCGCACCGGCAGTGGCCGGATTCAATGCACCATTGGCTTTGAAGAACTTGATGCTTTCATCATAAACAGTTGCATAGCACCGGTCGGGGATGACGCAATTGGTATCGCCCTTGGCACCCGTCTCATCCCAACCCTTGCCGCCCGCGCGGATCACCGCTGGCATCGAAGCATCAATGATCACGTCGGAAGGCACGTGCAGGTTGGTGATGCCCTTGTCGCTATCCACCATGTACATGGATGGACGATCAGCCTTGATCGCATTTATTGCGGCGACGATCTCGGCATTGTCTTGAACCCGCTCAAGCAAGTCGCCAAGACCCGAGTTCGGATTCACACCCAGCGCATCCAGTTCCGCACCGAATTTTTCAAAAACCGGCGCCAGCCAGGCCTTGACCGCATAGCCAAAAATGATCGGGTCCGAGACCTTCATCATCGTGGCTTTCAGGTGCAGCGAGAACATTGTGCCGTCTTTCTTGGTGTCCTCGATGGCCTCTGCCAGGAAGGACGACAGCGCTTTGACCGACATGAACGTCGCATCAGTCACCGTGCCTTCCTCCAACGGCCACGCGTCCTTCAGAACAGTCACACTGCCGTCTTTGCCGACAAACTCGATCCTTGCATCGCCCGCCTGGGCAGCGGTGATGGTAGCCGATTTCTCGTTGGCGTAAAAATCGTTGCCCGACATGGACGACACTTTGGTTTTGCTGTCCGAGGCCCATTCACCCATGGAATGCGGGTTCTTCCGAGCATAGTTTTTGACTGCCCGGGCTGCGCGGCGGTCACTGTTGCCTTCTCGCAGAACCGGGTTCACGGCCGAACCCTTGATGGCATCATAACGCGCGCGGATCGCCTTTTCTTCGTCGGTCGAAGGTTCTTCCGGATAGGCCGGGATATCATAGCCTTGCGACTGCAACTCTTCTATGGCGGCCACCAGTTGCGGAACCGATGCCGAGATGTTCGGCAGCTTGATCACATTTGCATCCGGGGTCTTTACCAGTTCACCCAACGCCGCCAGATCGTCCGAGACACGCTGCTCATCCGTCAGGTTCTCGGGGAAGGCTGCCAGAATGCGCCCGGCCAGTGAAATGTCCTTTGTACCAACGCTGACGCCAGCTGCCGAAGCGAACTTGCGAATGATGGGCAGGAACGATGCGCTGGCCAGTTCGGGCGCTTCGTCTACAATGGTATACAATATGTCGAAGTTCGATTTATCTGCCATATTCTTTTACCTTTTTAAGCCTTTCGGGGCGTGCGATCCAAGAGTTGAAGCCACATATGCGTGGCGCGGGAGGGGCGCGATCATGATACCGCCCCTGGGTGACTCTGTTTTGACAGGGCCTCCCTTAAATCACGTTGGGCTGGGAATCAATCATCTGTGCCCGCGCGTTTTGCCACGGGCTGGGCGTGGATGGCCTTTGATGTCATCAGCTCAACGGTTCGCCCGCCTGTCTTGGGCGTTTCCCTTCAGGTCACGCTACATGTTTTCCATGATGCTGCACGGCTGGTCCCGCGAAGTTCTTCGGGTTGCGGCCGAAGTTCTTCGGGTTGCGGCCAAGGATTACCGAAATCTCTGCCCTGTCTCGGGATCAAATACCATGGCTCGATCGGGTTGAATGGATATGCCAATCCGGTCGCCCGTTTTGCTGCGTTGGTCATCCCGCTCTTCCACAATCAGTTTGTCACCATTTGGCGTCAGCAGATAGGAGTAGGAAACACCCCCAAGCGCTTCGGTCAGATCCACTGTGCAGGTGTCCGCAGACCGGTCGATGTGGATATGTTCGGGGCGCATCCCCAACGTCACCTTGTCCGTTCCGGCAGGAACAGTTGCCGAGATCGGCAATGGCTGGCCCAAAGCGGGATGGGTGACATGGCCGTCGGCATAATCGCAATCGAGAAAGTTCATCGCAGGCGAACCGATGAAACCTGCAACAAACCGGTTGTCGGGGTCACGGTACAGATCCATCGGGGCGCCGACCTGTTCAATCCGGCCATCGCGCAGTACGACAATCTTGTCGGCCATCGTCATGGCTTCGACCTGATCATGGGTCACATAGATCATGGTTGCGCCGATTTCCTGATGCAGACGCGCAATTTCGACGCGCATCTCGACACGCAATTCGGCGTCCAGGTTGGACAGGGGTTCGTCGAACAGAAAAACCTCGGGCCCGCGTACAATCGCCCGCCCGATTGCAACCCTTTGCCGTTGCCCGCCCGACAGGGCCTTGGGTTTGCGCTTGAGATAGGGATCAAGCTTCAGAATGCTCGAAGCCTCCTGCACCTTCTGGTCGATCTCGGCTTTTGGGACACCGTTCATGCGCAGGCCAAATCCCATATTTTCGGCCACTGACATATGCGGGTAGAGCGCATAGGTCTGGAACACCATGGCCACGCCGCGCTTGGCCGGGTCCATATGTGTCACCTCGCGCGATCCGATGTGAATCTCACCTTCCGAGGTTTCTTCCAACCCGGCAATCATCCGCAACAACGTGGATTTTCCGCACCCCGAAGGCCCTACGAAAACGCAGAACTCGCCATCTTCGATTTGCAGGTCGATCCCATGAATGACCTGTGTCTGACCGTACCGTTTGATTGCCCGATTCAGAGTTACACCTGTCATGTCATTAGCATCCTGTCGTTTTTCGAACCTGGGCCTGTTTCGGGAAACCGCCAGGCTTGTGCCTCGGTTCCGATTTGTTCAGCCACACGCCGCAGGCGCGGCACCCAGGCTTCGAGTTGATCGAAATCCATTCGTTCGGTGGACCCGGTTATCGAAATCGCCCCAAGCATCCGCCCGTTCGACGTCAGAACTGGGCAGGCGATGCAAATGATGCCAGGCTCGTGCTCTTCATCATCGACGGCAAATCCCCGGCTGCGAATTCTGTCAAGATCAGCCCGCAACATCTTTTCGGATGTCAGAGTTTTGTCGGTGAAGCGGTGATAGCTTTGCTGCGACACCGCCCTGTTCAGCGCATCTTCGTCCAAGAAGGCCAGCATCGCCTTGCCGACCCCCGTGCAGTAGGCCGGGCCAACTTTTCCAGCCTGAGAGTACATCTCGATCGGTTGTGCGGCGTTGCGTTTGTCGACGTAAAGAACCTGACTGGAATCAAGTTGCGCCAGGTGCACGGTTTCACCGGTTTCTTGGCTGAGGGCATCCAGAAAAGGCCGCGCTATCGGGGCCAATGAGCTTTGCGTCCATGCCGCATGGGCCAACCGAACCAACCGCATCCCGGGCGCATAGGTCTGCCTGTCGCGGTCATAAGACAGCATTCCCTGGTTGGTCAGGGATTGCAGAAATCGGTACAGGGTCGCCTTTGGAAAATCGCTGTTTTCCAAAAGTTCAGCGAATCGAACTGGGCGCTCGAACGACGCTACATGATCCAGTACATCACATGCTTTGCCTATAGTTCCGTCACCTGACACGGGCCATCGTTCTCCTCCGATTGTCCCCCGCCATCCTCACGAGGGTCTTGACAACAGTAACCGAGTCGATGTGTAGTTTTCAATATATAAAACAAGGTTTCACTATATGGAACCTTTCATGGGAACAACAGGGAGGAGACCATGTATTCAACTTTCAAGCGCACGACGGCTGCGCTGGCGATCGGTGTCGCGATGGCGGCACCGGCAGCTGCGGAACTCACCGGAGAGCTGCGGATCTTTCTCGACACATCAAACCCGGCGCCCCGCGCGACGATGGAAGCGATGATCGAACGGTTCGGAGCACAGCATCCGGGGTTGGAGATCGAAACAACGGTCATCGACCGCGAAGCATACAAGACGCAGATCCGGAATTTCCTGACGGCCGACACCCCGGACGTGGCCACATGGTACGCCGCCAACCGCATGAAACCATATGTCGAGGCGGGTCTGTTCGAGGATGTGTCGGACTTGTGGGCAGAGCCTGAGATCGCCGAAAACCTCGCTTCGACCAAGGGCGCGTTGACAATCGACGGCAAGCAATGGGGCGTACCCTATACCTACTATCAGTGGGGTGTTTACTACCGCAAAGATATCTTTGATGAACTGGGTTTGAGCGAGCCGACAACCTGGGAAGAAGAACTGTCCAACTGCCAGAAAATCGTCGATTCGGGACGCGCCTGCTATACCATTGGCACCAAGTTCCTTTGGACCGCCGGTGGCTGGTTTGACTATCTGAACATGCGAACGAATGGTTTCGACTTCCACCAGCAGCTCGCCAACGGCGAAGTCAGCTGGGAAGATGATCGGGTAAAACAGACTTTCGCCAACTGGAAACAGTTGATCGACATGGGCGCCTTCATCGACAATCACCAGACATATAGCTGGCAGGAAGCCCTGCCCTTCATGGTCAATGGTGAGGCAGCGGCCTATCTGATGGGCAACTTCGCAGTGGCACCGCTTCGCGATGCGGGCCTGACAGATGACCAGCTGGATTTCTACCAGTTCGTCGCGATCAATCCCGATGTTGAGCTGGCCGAAGACGCCCCGACCGACACGTTCCACATCCCGGCCAATGCTTCGAACAAGGAAGCTGCGCGCGAATTCCTGCGTTTTGTGGTCTCTGCTGACGAACAGACCGAAATCAACAACGGCGCGAATCTCGGCCAATTGCCGGTCAACGCGCAATCTACTGTGGATGACGACAAGTTCCTGCAACAGGGCTTTGAAATGCTTTCGTCCAACAGCCCCGGTGGGGTAGCCCAGTTCTGGGACCGCGACGCGCCTGCGGAAATGGCCAAAGTGTCCATGGAAGGTTTCCAGGAATTCATGGTCAAACCCGACAACTTGGACCGGATACTGGCCAAGCTCGAACGCGCGCGCGAGCGTATTTACGATAACTGACCAGGCAAGGGTCGGGCCAAAGCCTGGCCCACGCTCCCTTGAGTCGTAGGGCGGGTTCCGACCCGCCTTGCTCCAACAGATCCGAGTTTCCCATGACAGTTGCAGCCGACGCCTCGGAACAGGAAAGCTGGTTCCATCGCAACCAACAACGTATCGCACCCTGGCTGTTTCTAGCCCCCGGGATGCTGTTCTTTTTGGTCTATGTGATTATCCCGGTATTCCAGTCCTTCAACCTGTCACTTTACGAGTGGGACGGCCTGGGCGCTGCGGAATATGTCGGCTTTCGCAATTACGAGGACCTCTATTGGGAATGGGTAGACCGAGATGCGTTCTACATCTCGATGAAGAACAATCTGATCTGGCTGATCCTGTACCTGGCAGCGATTCCGGCAGGTTTGTTCATCGCCCTGTTCCTGAATCAGACAGTTTGGGGCATCCGCCTGTACAAGTCCCTGTTTTTCTTTCCTTTCGTGATTTCTCAGGTCGTGGTGGGGCTGGTGTTCACCTGGTTCTACGATCCGACGTTCGGGTTGCTGAACGAATTCCTCGGCTTCTTCGGCCTCGGCCCGGTAAACGTGTTGGGCGATGAGCGTTTCGTGACCTATGGCATCATCTTCGCCGGCCTCTGGCCACAAACCGCCTATTGCATGATCCTGTACCTGACCGGTCTGAACGCTGTGGACCCGGAGCAGATCGAAGCAGGACGCCTGGACGGGGCCAAGGGTTGGAAGATGCTCTGGCACATCATTATCCCGCAACTGCGGCCTGCAACCTTCATCGCGTTCGTCGTGACCATCATCGGCGCATTGCGATCTTTCGACCTGATCTCGATCATGACACAAGGCGGCCCCTTCGGATCCTCCCGAGTGCTGGCCTATTACATGTTCGAGGTCGCCCTGTCCGAATACGGCTTCCGCATGGGTTATGGCGCGGCCATCGCCGTGATCCTTTTCCTGATCATGCTGTGCTTCATCGCCTATTTCCTGTGGTCGATGTACCGTGAAGAGAAGGGGCGCTGAGATGTTTCCCAAACCCATCGAAAAACAACCCCGCGCGGCGCAGATCACATATCAAGCCATGCTTCCATTGGCCCTTCTGTTGTGGCTGGGCCCCCTGCTGGCAGTTGCTCTTTTCTCGGTGAAACCCGCTGCTGACTTCACCAACGCGAATTACTGGGGGATGCCGTCCAGCTTTGAGGGCGCCTTCAACTATGGGCAGGTGTTCTTCAATTCGGACATGCCGCGATACCTGCTGAATTCATTCATGATCACCGTCCCTACCGTGATCGGTGCGGTGGCCCTCAGCTGCATGACCGGCTTCGCGCTTGGCATCTACAAGTTCAAGTCGAACCTCTGGATCTTTTTCATGTTCGTGGCCGGGAATTTCGTGCCCTTCCAGATCCTGATGGTGCCGGTTCGGGATCTGACCCTGCAACTTGGGCTTTATAACACAAAAACCGGGCTGGTCCTGTTCCACATCGCCTTCCAGACCGGGTTCTGCACCCTGTTCATGCGCAACTTCATCCGCGCCCTGCCCTTCGAGTTGATCGAGGCAGCACGGGTCGAAGGCATCAGCGAATGGCGCATCTTCTGGTATGTGGTCCTACCCCTGATGAAGCCCGCGATCGCCGCGCTCAGCGTGCTGATATTCACCTTCATCTGGAACGATTATTTCTGGGCCGTCGTCCTGACGCAAGGCGCAGAAAGCCAGCCTGTCACTGCCGGCATCACCAGTTTCAACGCCCAATTCCGCGCCGCTTATCAATTGATGAGCGCAGGCTCCATCGTGGCGGCTCTGCCACCGGTGGCCATGTTCTTCCTGATGCAGAAACACTTCATTGCAGGTTTGACTCTCGGAGCTGTGAAATGACCAAAATTACCTTTATCGGTGCCGGGTCCACAATATTCATGCAGAACATCGTTGGGGATGCTCTGTTGACCCCTGCGCTGGCCGACAGTCACTTTGCGCTTATGGATATCGATCCCGAGCGCCTGGCGGAAAGCGAAACCGTTGCGCGCTCCATGATCCGTTCGGTCGGGGCCGGGGCGACCGTCTCGACCCATACCGACCGCCGCGCGGCGCTGGACGGGGCCGATTTCGTCATCACCGCGTTTCAGGTCGGGGGGTACAAGCCTTGCACAATCACCGATTTTGAGATCCCCAAACAGTATGGCTTGCGTCAAACCATCGCTGATACGCTGGGTGTCGGAGGGATCATGCGAGGTCTGCGCACGGTTCCGGTGCTTTGGGATGTCGCAGGGGACATGATGCAACTCTGCCCCAACGCGACGTTGCTGCAATACGTAAATCCGATGGCCATCAACACCTGGGCACTGGCCGAACGCTTCCCGACCCTGAAACATGTGGGCCTTTGCCACTCGGTTCAAAACACGGTCGAGGAACTGGCCCACGATCTGGATCTGCCAAAGGATGAGTTCCGCTACAAAGTCGCGGGCGTCAATCACGTCGCATTCTTTCTGAAACTGGAACATCAGGGCCGCAACCTGTATCCCGCACTGCGGCAGGGCTATCACGCGGGGAAATTCCCCAAGGCGCCGCTGCTGATGCCGCGCTGCCCCAACAAGGTGCGCTACGAGGTGATGGATCACCTGGGCTATTTCTGCACAGAAAGCTCGGAACACCTGGCCGAATACGTGCCGTGGTTCATCAAGGACGGGCGTCAGGACCTGATCGACCAGTTCCAGATCCCGCTGGACGAATACCCCACCCGCTGCGAGGAACAGGTCGCGAACTGGAAGGAACAGGCCAAGACCCTGACCGACGGGCGCGACATCGAGGTGACCCGCAGCCACGAATTCGCCGCCGACCTGATGAACGCGATCGTTACGAACACGCCTTACATCGCCTATGGCAACCTGCCCAACACCGGCCAGATCCCGCAACTGCCCTTGGGTGCAGCGGTCGAAACCCCCTGCCTGGTCGACAGCAACGGCGTGCAGCCTTCTGTCGTGTCCGACATCCCGCCGCAGTTGATTGCCCTGATGCGCACGCAGATCAATGTACAGGAACTGACTGTTCGGGCCCTGACAGAACAGAACCCCGAATATATTTACCACGCCGCGATGATGGATCCGCACACCGCCGCCGAACTGGACCTGCGCCAGATCCGCAACCTTGTCACGGATCTGCTGACGGCCCATAACGATTGGCTGCCCGACTGGTGCCGCCCGGCCCGTGCCGCCTGATCTTCATCTTTTCACAAATACTCAGATCCAACTTCAGCCAAGAAAAACAAAGCCAGACATGACAAAACGCCGCTCACAGCATTGGTATGGAAAACTCGACAAGGATGGCTTCATCCACCGGTCGTGGATGAAAAACCAGGGCTTTCCCGACCACGCTTTTGACGGACGACCCATAATTGGCATCTGCAACACCTGGTCAGAACTGACCCCCTGCAACTCGGGCCTGCGCGACCTGGCCGAGGGCGTAAAACGCGGCGTATGGGAGGCGGGCGGCTTTCCGGTAGAGTTCCCTGTCATGTCTCTGGGCGAAACCCAGATGAAACCCACCGCGATGCTGTTCCGCAACCTGCTGGCCATGGATGTCGAAGAATCGATCCGCGCCTATGGAATCGATGGCGTGGTACTTCTGGGGGGCTGCGACAAGACCACACCGGGTCAGCTGATGGGGGCCGCTTCAGTCGATCTGCCTTCGATCGTCGTCAGTTCAGGCCCGATGCTGAACGGTAAATACCGCGGACAGGATATCGGGTCCGGCACCGATGTCTGGAAGTTTTCCGAAGCGGTGCGGGCTGGCGAAATGACCTTGCAGGATTTCATGAACGCCGAATCCGGCATGTCGCGCAGCGCGGGCGTATGCATGACCATGGGCACCGCGTCCACCATGGCGTCGCTGGTCGAAGCGATGGGCATGAGCCTGCCCACCAACGCCGCGCTTCCGGCGGTCGACGCCCGCCGCATGGCGCTGGCGCACATGACCGGCCGGCGCATCGTCGAGATGGTGGATGAAGACCTCAAACCATCGGACATCCTGACCAAAGAGGCGTTTGAAAACGCCATTCTCGCCAATGCCGCCGTTGGCGGATCGACCAATGCGGTGGTTCACCTGCTGGCGCTGGCGGGACGTGTCGGGGTTGACCTGACCCTGAAAGATTATGAAATCGGGTCCGAAATTCCACTTCTGGTCAACTGCATGCCGTCGGGCAAATACCTGATGGAAGACTTCTGCTATGCAGGCGGCGTGCCGGTCGTGCTGAACGAACTCAAACCCTTTCTGCGCCCGGCAAAAACGGTGCTGAACAAGGACATCTCGGCCCATTTCGAAGGGGCCGAGTGTTTCAATACGGATGTGATCCGCCCCTTCAACGACCCTGTGAAACCCGCCGCAGGTTTGCGCGTTCTGCGCGGCAACCTTGCGCCGAATGGCGCAATCGTCAAGCCTTCGGCGGCCACTGACGCGCTTCTTGAAACCGAGGGCGAGGCTTTCGTGTTCGACAACATCGAAGACCTGAAGGCCAATATCGACCGTGAAGACCTGCCAGTCACGGCCAAGAGCATTCTGGTGCTCAAGGGGTGTGGCCCCAAGGGGTATCCGGGTATGCCCGAGGTCGGCAACATGCCAATTCCGGCGAAACTGGTGAAAGAGGGTGTACGAGACATGATCCGGATCTCGGACGCCCGCATGTCGGGAACAGCTTATGGCACCGTCATTTTGCATGTCAGTCCCGAAGCACAGGCGGGTGGCACGCTGGCGCTGGTCAAAACCGGAGACCGCATCCGTGTTTCAGCCAGAAGCGGCGAACTGGAACTGCTTGTGGACGAAAACGAACTGGACGCCCGTCGCGCCGCGTGGCAACCGGATGATCCGCACTATACCCGCGGCTATGCGAAGCTTTACATCGACCACGTGCTGCAAGCGGATCAGGGGGCGGATCTGGATTTCCTTGTGGGCAAAGACACCCGCCTCGTGACCAGAGAGAGCCACTGATGACCCAACCAGCTACATTCCACGATCTGAACGGGGCCTCGGTCTATATCACCGGCGGAGGCTCGGGCGTTGGTGCGGCGCTGACAGATGGATTCATGGCACAGGGGGCCAATGTGGCCTTCATTGGTCGGTCGGATGCCAGCGGGTTTGTTGAAGAGATGCGTGACAAGCACGGCCGCGCGCCGCTGTTCCTGCAAGGCGACATGACGGATACCGAACTGCTGCACGCGACGATGACCAAAGCTGCCGAGGCTCATGGCCCTTTGAACGTCTTGGTAAACAACGCAGCCAACGACCAACGTCATACGCTTGAGGAAACCACGACGGAGTTCTGGGACTGGATGATCGAGGTGAACCTGAAAGCCTATTATTTCGCGTGTCAGGAAGCCGCCCGGCAAATGAAAGATGGCGGGGCAATCATCAATTTCAGCTCGATCAGTTACATGATGGGCAATGCTGGCTATCCGATCTATACGACCTCGAATGCCGGGATTACGGGGATGACGCGGTCATTGGCACGTGAACTGGGGCCGAGGAAAATCCGGGTAAACGCACTGGCCCCCGGCTGGGTTCTGACGCAAAAACAGTTGGATAAATGGGCCACACCCGAGGATCTGGCAGCCCATTTGGACCGGCAATGTCTGAAAGAGCACCTGAAGCCCGAGGATATGATAGCACCAACACTTTTTCTGGCGTCCAGGGCCAGCCATGCGATGACCGGGCAATGTATGGCTGTTGATGGCGGCGTCGTGGTTTCGGGGTGATGTTATGAATACTGAATGGATCGCCGTCGACTGGGGAACATCTCATTTACGGGCCTGGGCCATGCAGGGTGCGACTGCGCTGGACCATGCGCAATCCGACAAGGGCATGGCGCATGTCGGACCTGACGGGTTTCAAGCCGCCCTGCTGGACTTGATCGAAAACTGGTTGCCCGGCGCGCCGGTGGATGTGGTCGCCTGCGGAATGGTCGGCGCACGACAGGGCTGGGTGGAAGCCCCATATTCGACGGTGCCGTCGGACCCCTTGCCGGATGTCCCGATCCGCGTTCCCGGATCAGACCCGCGCATTCGGGCCTTTGTCATACCAGGTCTGAAACAGACAACCCCACCGGATGTGATGCGGGGTGAGGAAACCCAGATTGCCGGATTTCTGGGCGCGCGTCAGAATTGGGACGGCGTCATCTGCCTGCCCGGAACCCATACGAAATGGGTTCAGGTAAGCGCTGGCGAGGTTGTAAGCTTTCGTACCTTCATGACGGGTGAGTTGTTCGACCTGCTGTGTGGTCAGTCCGTGCTGCGACACTCTGTAGGTCCGGGCTGGGACGAAAACGCCTTCGCCGAGGCGGTTGCGGATACGTTGTCAAAACCCGAACAATTGGCTGCCCGTCTTTTCAACCTCCGAGCGGCGGACTTGCTGCAAGGCCAGGCCAAAGCCACCGCACGCGCGCGCCTTTCCGGAATGTTGATCGGGGCCGAACTGGCCGCGACACGGCCCTATTGGCTGGGGCAGCAACTGGCCATTATCGGAGCAGAAGGCGTGTCGCAGACATATGCAACAGCCCTGCAACGGCAGGGTGCATTCGTAGAAACCGCGAATGCCACCGAGGCAACTCTGGCCGGGCTTGCGCTGGCCCGAAACATGACAAGGCAAACCGCATGAGCCGTCCCATCATCGCCATATTGCGGGGCTTGCAACCGCACGAAGCCAAAGCCGTTGGCCGCGCCATTATCGATGCCGGCATCGACCGGATCGAAGTACCGCTCAATTCTCCGGACCCGCTCGACAGTATCGGGATTTTGGTTGATGCGTTTGGAAACCAGGCCCTGATCGGCGCGGGTACTGTTTTGACAGTCGATCAGGTGGACGCTGTGTCGGCTGCCGGAGGCAAGTTGATCGTATCGCCCAACTATGACGCCGAGGTCATCAAGCGTTCAGTCGCGTTGGGCTTGCAAAGCTGGCCGGGGGTTTACACCCCGACCGAAGCTTTTGCGGCCCTCAAGGCCGGGGCCACCGGGTTGAAGCTGTTCCCGGGGGTGATGGCTGGTCCGGCGGGTTTGGCCGCGTTGCGCCCGGTTTTGCCCATAGGCTCGCTTGTTTTTGCCGTTGGAGGTGCCGGGCCCGACAATTTCGGGCAATGGATCAAAGCGGGCGCAGATGGCTTTGGGATAGGCTCTGCACTTTACAAACCCGGGATGGATGTCGCCGAAATCGCCGAGCGCGCCCGACACATCGTAACTGCCTATGACGAGGTCGCCGGATGAGCACCCTCTTTGACGACCGCCCCTGCGAGTTGGGCGAAGGCCCGTTGTGGCATCCTGAAAGACGTCAGCTTTTCTGGTTCGATATCATCGGCAAACGTCTGATGACCCGCGAGCGGGGCACGCCAAAAAGCTGGAGCTTCGATGAACATGTCTCGGCCGCGGGCTGGGTGGACCGCGATACGCTTCTGATGGCTTCTGAAACCGGTCTTTGGCGTTTTGATTTGCAATCCGGAAAGCGGAACTTGATCACGCCTCTGGAAGCCGACAACCCCATCACCCGTTCAAACGATGGCCGCGCTGATCCTTGGGGTGGGTTTTGGATCGGAACAATGGGCAAGCAAGCGGAACCCGGGGCCGGATCAATCTATCGCTTCTGGAAAGGTGAGTTGAGACGGTTGGTTCCGGATGTAACAATCTCCAACGCGATCTGTTTTGCCCCCGATCGTTCGGTGGCCTATTTCTGCGACACCGCAACGAAACAGGTCAGACGCTGGCGTCTGAACGCCGAAACCGGTTGGCCGGAAGGCGACAGCGCAGTTTTTCTGGACTTGCGCAAAGAAGGTCTGAACCCGGATGGTGCGGTCATTGATGCCCAGGGGAATATCTGGATCGCACAATGGGGCGCCAGCCGGATCGCGGCGTACACGGCCGACGGCACATTTCTGAAGGCCGTTGCATTTGACGCATCCCATACGTCCTGCCCCGCTTTCGGGGGCGATGAACTGAATACGCTTTTCTGCACAACGGCCCGTCAGGGGTTGAGCGCAGAAGCAATAGACAGCCAACCGACCAACGGCATGACCTTTGCCGCGCGAAATGCAGGTCAGGGTCAGGCAGAACACAAGGTCATCTTATGAAGCCGGAACTGGGCGTTTGTTATTATCCTGAACATTGGCCAGAGGCGATGTGGGCCGACGATGCCGTGCAAATGGTCGAAACAGGCCTGACATGGGTGCGCATTGGCGAGTTCGCGTGGAGCCGCATCGAGCCGCAATCCGGCGTTTTACAATTCGAATGGCTCGATCGCGCGATCGAGACACTCGGTGCAGCCGGATTGAAGGTCGTACTGGGCACGCCAACCGCAACGCCGCCGCGCTGGATGTTGGACAAACACCCGGACATGCTGGCCACCGATGAAAATGGCAACCCGCGCAAGTTCGGATCCCGGCGGCATTACTGCTTTAGCCATCAAGGCTATATCGACGAATGTACCCGCCTCGCCCGGATATTGGGTGAACGGTACGGTAAGAACCCGCATGTGGTCGCGTGGCAGATTGACAATGAATACGGGTGTCATGACACCACTCTCAGTTACAGCGCAGCTGCCCAACAGGCGTTTCGCGATTGGTTGGCCGAACGGTATGGAACGATTGAAACGCTGAACCAGGCGTGGGGCAACGTATTCTGGTCGATGGAATATCGCGACTTCAACGAAATCGACCTGCCCAATCAAACCGTGACCGAGCCGAACCCGGCTCATGTACTGGCATTCCGGCGCTTCAGTTCGGATCAGGTCGCGGCATTCAACAAATCACAGGTGGATGTGCTGCGGCCGCTGACCGATGCGCCGCTTTTGCACAATTACATGGGCCGTATTCTGGACTTCGACCATTTCAAGGTTGGCGCGGACCTGGATATCGCCACCTGGGACAGTTATCCGATCGGTTTTCTGTCGGACCGGCTGGAAGGCGACGACGCGCACAAGACCGCCTTTTTGCAACAGGGCGACCCGGACATGCAGGCGTTTCATCATGATCTCTACCGGGCGGTCGGACGCGGCCGTTGGTGGGTGATGGAACAACAACCCGGACCGGTGAATTGGGCACCGTATAATCCGGCACCCCTGCCCGGAATGGTGCGGCTTTGGTCTGTGGAAGCCGTGGCTCATGGTGCCGAGGTGGTGAGTTATTTCCGATGGCGGCAAGCCCCGTTTGCGCAAGAGCAAATGCATGCCGGCTTGCTGACGTCGAACAATCACCCTGCTGCTGCACTGGCAGAGGCCCGCCAGACCGCAGATGACCTGAACAATTTGGGTGCGGTGCAACAGATACAGGCCAAAGTGGCCATTTTGTTCGATTATGCCTCGGACTGGGCGTGGGCAACACAACCACAAGGCGCGGGATTTGACTATTTCCGATTGGTTTTTTCAGCTTATCGCGCACTGCGACGGGCCGGTCTGTCGGTAGACTTTGTTTCGGCGAAGGACATTCCCGCCGATTACACGGTGATCCTTGCACCTGGTTTGGCCACAATGGATCCTGAATTGGAACACCGCCTGGCAGAGAGATGCGATCTTGCCATTCTGGGGCCACGCAGTGGTGCGATCACCCGTGATTTTCAAATTCCTGAAAAGGGCAGACCCGGTCTGAGCAGGATCGATTGCGATGTTGATCTGGTCGAAACTCTGCCGCCCACGGTTGAACGCGCGGTCAAGGGTGGCGGCGCGGCGCGGCATTGGATCGACCGATTGTCAGGAACGGCCAAAGACCTGCTGAGTTTTGAAGACGGAACATCTGCCCTCAAGGTAGGGGCCGATATTTGGTACTTGGCAGGTTTCCCGGATGAGGACCTTTGGGACCGTGTGATAGCCATGGCCGCGGAAAAAGCCGATTTGACATTGCGCACGATGCCGCAAGGCCTGCGACTGCGCGAGACGGCCAATCATGACTTCCTGATCAACTACAACGCAGGACCGGTGGAATGGAACGGGCTCACCGTCGAAGGCTGTGACGTCAAAATCCTGAAACGCAAACCGCCCGAACAGACCTGAGGTCAGTCCGGGCGGGTGCCGAGGTTACGAACCTGCGCCGCTATTCGTCGCTTTGCAGGCTGTTGGGGTCAAACACCCCGCCGAAACCGCTGTTGTTGGCCGGAGCGCTTTCAGATTCAGACCCTCCATCTGCGCCTTCGCTTTCCTCGCCCCCTAAAGAGTTCGGCGCGAACACATTGCCAAAGCCGCTGTTGTTCGTTGGTTTTGGAGTGGATTGCGCACCGCCCTGTTCCGCTTCTTCAGCTTCGCGTTGCTTGCGGCGTTCCTCACGCTGTTTGCGCAACTCCTGAATACGCTGTTCCGCTTCCAACTTCTTCTGCTCGCGGATATCGGCGATACACTGCGCCGGATTGTAGGTGGCCGCAGTGCCGACAACCGTGATCGTCGCGACGGCAAATACAACCAACAGAACCGCTGCCATGTTGCCGGAAAAGAAGCTGGGCAATTTGATCTTGCCGGCCAGTTCCTCAACCGTCGCGTTCTT
Source organism: Ruegeria sp. YTSA144 (assembly GCF_059610125.1). NCBI lineage: Bacteria > Pseudomonadati > Pseudomonadota > Alphaproteobacteria > Rhodobacterales > Roseobacteraceae > Ruegeria > Ruegeria sp. YTSA144. The sequence continues at coordinate 107,124 of NZ_JBXWNA010000004.1, read as the reverse complement.
GCGCGCCGCTGCCACCAGTTCCTGACGCTTCAGCTTGGCTTCGTTCAGCAGAGCGAAGAACACCGTCAGCGCCACGATGATGAAGGCCAGTGCCGAGATCGCGGGTGTGATGCCATAACGGACCTTTTGGGCCAGCTCGATCGTCAACGTCGGGTATTCACCGAAGGTGAAGGTGGTGGTGTTGTAATTCTCGAACGATGCGAGGAACGCCAAAACCGCTGCCGATGCAATCGCCGGGCGCATGAACGGCAACAGGATCTTGCGGAAGGCCTGCGCGTGGCTGGCCCCAAGATCCAGCGCAGCCTCGGTCAGCGCCATGTCGTAGCGCTGCAAGCGTGCCACCAACACCAGCATGCAGTAGCTGGCGATAAAGGTGGATTGGCCGATCACCGTCAGGAAGATGCCATTCGACAGGAAGCTGTCCGCCCCCAGTCCCAACATCCGGTTGATCCGGTCCCAGAACACCAGCGTCGAGATACCCAGAACCACGCCGGGGATCAGGATCGGAGCGATGATGATCGTGTAGTAAGTCGCCCGCAGCTTTGGCCAGATCTGGGTCAGCATCAGTGCACCCGCCAGACCCATGGCGACTGACAGGATGACCGTGCCGATCCCGATGATCAGTGAGTTCTTGATACCGTTCAGGATTCGCTGATCCTGAAACAACTCACCAAACCACTGGAAGGTCAGGCATTCCCACGGGCTCATCCGTGGGAAGCCGGACGAGTTGAACGCGGTGATCGACATGATCACAAGCGGACCCAGCAGATACAGGAAGAAGAGCGCCAGATAGACCCAGATGCTTATACGGAGGAAGGAATTGTTCATTTCCCGATATCCCCCATGTTCACTTTGAACAGGCGCATCATGGCCAGCACGAACAGGATACAGGTCACCAGCAGGACGATCGCGTAAGCAGCCCCTTGCGGCCAGTCGTTGTTATCGTTGAACTGCTGATAGATCAGCTGCGTGAACCACAGCGACGACGGCCCGCCCAGAATTTGCGGTGCAGCCAACGCACCGGCAGACAGCATGAACACCATGGTACAGCCCGAACTGATACCCGGCTTGGCATAGGGAATGACCACACGCCAATGTATCCGCCACCACGGCGCACCAAGGTCGCGCGCTGCTTCGATCTGATTTTTGTCCAAGCTTTCTATGACGTTGTACATCGGGAAGATCATCAGCAGGATATAGGCATAGCCCAAACCGGCATAGAGCGCGATATCGTTCCGGATGAAGTCGAACGGCACATCCCAGATCCCCAGTCCCACGAACAGCGTGTTCAAAACGCCGGTTTCACCAAAGATAATGCGCAACGCAAAGGCGCGCAGAATCTCGTTGATCCAGTAAGGGATGATCAGCATGATCGCGAAGATGCGGATATGGCTGCCTTCGGATTGCCCCAGATAGTAGGCGATCGGATAGCAGATGATCAGGTTGAAAATCGTGACGCAAACCGCCGCCACGAGGGTGCGGAAGAACACCCGCAGGTCAACCGTGTTGTAATCCTGGCTGCCACCTTCGGGGCCGTATATCAGATACTTGTAGTTCTCCAGCGTATAGACGTCCTTCGGCCCACCAATCTCTGGCGGCGGAAGGTTCGGACGGAACGAGAAATCCAGCATCGAAAGCTGCGGCAGGATGATCAGGCCGATGGTCCAGAACAGAACCAGGCCCAGGATCGCCAAACCCATACCGGTTCCGTTGCGGTTGAAGAATTCCTTCAGAAAATGGGGCATGAGTTCATCCCCTTATTCTGCGGCCAGTTCACCGGCAGGAACAACGACGGCATTGTGCGTTTCGTATTCCAGCGTGATGTTCTGCCCGGTGTGATCGTCGAAAGACTGCCCGTGGTTGGGGATCGAGACCTTGATTTCCTTGCCGCCTTCACCCTCGGTAAAGATATTGAATGCGTTTCCTTCGAACTCTTCATGATTGACCCGGGCAGTGACGAAGTGATCACCCGTTGCGCCATCGGGGGCAATTGCAAAGGCCTCGGGACGGATGAACATCATCGCGTCATCACCTTCTTTCATCTTGCCCTGATTGGCCGTCGAAATCCTTGCCACCAGATCACCCGAGCGGTTGGTCGAGATCAAAGCTTCGGTGCCCATCACCTGTTTGACTTTTCCTCGGAACACATTGTTTTCGCCGACAAAAGAGGCAGCAAAAGCCGTGTTGGGATCGTTGTAAATCGTTTTCCCGTCGGCAATCTGGTCAATCACACCGGCACGCATGACGGCGATATTGTCTGACATCGTCAGCGCTTCGCCTTGATCGTGCGTGATGTAGATAAAGGTAATACCGACCCGTTGCTGAATCTCACGGAGTTCGGTCCGCATGTGCTGGCGCAGCTTCAGGTCAAGTGCCGACAGGGGTTCGTCCAGCAACAGCACGTCGGGTTCGGCGCAGAGTGCGCGGGCGATCGCCACACGCTGACGCTGACCGCCCGACAATTCGCTTGGCAGCTTGTCCCCCTGCCCCGGCAACGCAATCATGTCCAGAAGCTCATCGGCACGCCTGCGGCGCTCGGCAGCACTGGCCCCTTTGATTTCCATGGAAAACGTAATGTTTTCCCAGACTTTCATCAGCGGGAACAAAGCGAGATTCTGAAAGATCAGCGCTGTCGGACGCTTGTTGGGCCCGATACCGCGCATATTGTTGCCACCAATCAGAACATTGCCTTCGCTTGGTTCAAGAAAGCCCGAAACAGCCCTTAGAATGGTTGTTTTACCGCAGCCGGAAGGCCCGAGGAACGAAAAGAAATCGCCCCCGTTGATGCTGACGTTTGCATCGCGCACGGCGACGAAGTCACCGAAACGGATCCACAGGTTTTCCAGATCGACTCCGACCCCTGCACTCATTTTTGGTTTCTCCCTGAAGTGCGTGTTTTCACCACACTGTATTTGTGTCCGTCACGCCGGGACGGCGCGCAGATGGGTGCCCCCCGCAAAAAGCAGGGGGCGAAGGTTCGGAACGCTTAAGCGCTCTTGAACTTGTTGACGAACTCGGTCCGGGTTTCGGCATACCAAGGTGCTTCGGCCGGCCACGGATTGAGGTTGGCCAGCGAGTCGCCCGGATAGGCCTCGGCAAAGTTCTTCTTGTAGGTGTCGCCGGAATACTGGTCGGCGCCCAAAACCGGCGAGTTGTAGCCGTGACTGTCAATGGCAACACCGGCCGGCTTGGCCTGATAGGCAAAGTCGATGAAAGCGTAAACCTGATCGATATTCGCGGCACCAGTCGGCATGGACATACCGTCCACCCAAGCCATCGCACCTTCGACGGGCGCCTGATAGTGCACCGGCTCGCCTGCGGATTTCAGTGCAAGGGGTGGGCCGTCCCAGGTTTGGCCAACGACAACGCCTTCGTTCAGAAGACCGTTCTTCTGCGTATCGGCGTCGTTCCAGATCAGTTTGATGCGGTCCTTGCGTGCAATGCACCAGTCGGTGATCTGGCCCCAAACCTTGCGCATGGTGTCTTCATCACCGTACGCGGCCCAAACCGAACCCGGCTCCATCTCGCCAGCGCGCTCCATGTACAGACCCGCGCCCAGCATCATCGAATGCGCGCGACCCATGGTCTTGCCGGCGTTTTCTTCCGACCAGACGTCACCATAAGACGGAGCGTCGCCTTCGGGCAGCCACAGGTCGGTGCGATAGGCAATGCCTTCGGTACCCCAGATATGCGGCAGCCAATGCGCACCGCTGTCACCAAAGTTCCAGGCATCGGTACCGATCTTGGCCATCGCAGGGTTGACCTTGTCGATCGGAACCTTGTTCATGTCGAAGGGCTGCAACAATTCCAGCGGTTCCCACTGCAACGAACGGTTGTTGGTCGGTGAAACGATATCAAAGCCCTGGCCCTTGGTGGCCTTCATCTTGTTGATGATTTCTTCGTTCGAGCCGATGCCGGTGTAGTTCACCTTGATTCCCGTAAGGGTCTCAAACTCTTCAATGAAGCTGGGCGGCAGGTAATCCGACCACATCAGAATGTTGATTTCGCCCGACGAAGCCAGAGCGCTCTTGCTGTACAGGGGTGCCGCAAGTGCTGCGGCGCCCGCGCTTTTCAGCACAGAGCGTCTCGAAAGAGTCGAATGTTTAGTCATAAGTGTTCTCCCGTTGTTGGATTAGTTTGTTATTGTTTTTTATTCATAGGACTTTCTGTGCCCGTACGTCAGTCCAAAAGTGACAGTTTGCGGAATTCTTATGTCCAGTTTTGAGTCTTGACACGTTTTGGTTGAATTTCAAGGCGTTAGTTTTCCTCCCAGACAGTGAAATCGTATGCACAGACCGGATCGGAGCCAAGCAGCATGCGTCGTGATCCACCGCCAGGCAGGGGTTTGGACATGTCACCAAAATTGAAGGCAAAATGCAACGTACCGCGCCGGGTTACGCGTAAGTCTGGATCGCAGTCCAGAGGTTTCAGCCCTGCCCATTCCAGGACATCGCGCATAACCTCGTGCAAGAGCGCACCGCTGGGGACCAAGGCCAGATATGTTGCACGATCCGACCGGACGACCGCTGGGCTGCCGTCGCAATAGGCACTTTTGAAGCGCGCCAGGACATTTGCCTCGGTCTCGACGGTTTCGCGCCACCCACTAAAGTCAAAGAGCTGACCGTTTGGCAGCTGTACGGATTCCCGCGCGATATCAGGAAGCGATTCGACACGGGCAACTCGGACGCCGGTCAGATCCGCCAACACACCCGGCGCCAGATTTGAAGGGGTGTGCATTTGAGCCGTCTTGCTGCCGGACCGGGCACCAATCATTAGCTTTGCCCCCGAAGCATCAAGTCTTGCGGCCAGATCCGGGGTCACGATCATGCTTTGCGGCAGCACGATCAGGGCGTAACCTTCCAAACCATCCTTGGGACCAACAAAATCAATGTCCACCCCCAGACTGCGCAAGGCGGTGTACCATTCGCGGAAGATTTGGGAATTGGGGAAGTCATCATCATGCGGCAGGATATCGGCCGCCCAGATCGAAGCGTAATCCAGCATCATCGCCACCGAGGCTTTTCCGCGCGTCGTCGGCGGGAGGTTTTCGCGTTCCTTCACGACCTGAACCAGCTCAAGCGCGGCTTGATCCACACTGTCATCCGAGCGCAGCAAAGCCGTATGGTATTGTTCCTGCGCGAACTTTGCCTGTCGCCATCGAAAGAGCATCACAGCTTGTGCGCCGTGGGCATAAGCGGCCCAGGTCCAAAGCCGAACCATCCCTTCGGCCGGAGAAGGATTCTGAGCCGCCCAGTCCACCGGCCCCGGCTGCTGTTCCAACACCCATACCCGCCCCCGCCCCTGACTGCGATACAGGTCGCAATGAAACCCCTGATAGTCAGGCGCGCCGGTTCGCAGATAGCGGCGCTTTTCTGTCTCTGACAGGGTTGATCCCATCAGATTGCCCAGCGGGTAGCTGTCAAAGCCAACGATATCCAGATCGGCGGCCACTGCGTGGTGATCGAATTCGAAACTGCCGGCCATGAAGTTGTGCGTGATATCTCGACCCGGCGCATGTTCGCGCAGCACGTCCACCTGAGCCTTGTTGAACAACCGCACCCGATCCGAGGAATAGCGTCTGAAATCAAGGGCATGAGTGGGGTTGGGTGTGGCGACCAAACCGTTGGGCAGTTCAATCTGGTCAAAGCCGGAATAGCAGGTCCCCCAAAACACGGTCCCCCAGACCTCGTTCAGTGCGTCGATTGTGCCGTATCGTTGTGCCAGCCAGCGCCGAAAGCCAGACCGCGCGGCATCGGAATAGCTGAGAACGGTGTCGTGGTCGTTGTACTCATTGTCGATTTGCCAGGCATGGACATGCGGGTTCTGGCCATATCGGCTGGCATATTCCGTCGCGATCCTTTGCGCCTCGGCCAGGTATACGTCACTGGAAAAACAATAATGCCTGCGCGACCCATAGCCCCGGACCCGGCCGTCCGGGCCAACCGGCAGAATTTCGGGGTGCTCATCAATCAGCCATTTGGGTGGCGCAGCCGTTGGCGTCGACATCATGACCCGCAGGCCGGCCTGCCCCAGAACCTCGATGACGTCATCCAGCCAGTCCCAGCGAAACCGACCGCGTGCCGGTTCAATCAGACCCCAGGTGAACTCGGCGATCCGAACCCAATCCAAACCCATCTCGGCCATCCGCGCGGCGTCACTGCGCCACTGGGACGGGTCCCATTGTTCGGGGTAGTAACAAACCCCAAGCTCCAGCTTGCTCATCGGTTGTCCTTTGCCGTGCGCCGTTCGATCCACTTCAGGAAGCTTGCGCAACCGAGGGTGAGCACCACGTACAAAATTGCCGCCGTGTTGAACGGCGCAAAGGGCAGAAAGCTTGCTGCCTGAAACTCTCGCATCCTTTGGGTCATGTCGCGGACGGACAGGATGGACAACAACGAGGTATCCTTGATCATCGCGATAAACTCATTTCCCAGAGGTGGAGTTACGATCCGCAAGGCCTGAGGCAGAACGATCAACCGCGCTGTCTGCCAGCGGGACAAACCCAGGGAACTGCCCGCTTCAAGTTGCCCTTTGGGAATAGCCTCAATCCCCGATCGGAAAATTTCGGCCATATAGGCCGAGTACCCGACGGAAATCGCGATGATCCCGCGTGTCATGTTGGTCATATCAATGCCGCCCCCAGTGGCATCCTTGACCGCGCCCGCCAAGGGCAGGCCGATGTAAAGGATGATCACCAGCATCGGAATACCGCGTATCGTGTCCACGAAGAATTCAGCCCCGACCGCCAAGGGATGCAGCTTGTGCTGTGCGCCGCCGATGGTCAGCGTCAGCAGCAAAAAGCCAAAAACGGCGAAGGCCAGCGCGGGATTCCGGTATTTGTCAGGCAAGAAACTGGTCTGCCACAGAACCGGATAGCCTTGTGAATGAGAATCCACGGGAACAAACGCTCCGGACACGCTTTCGACGGTTTCTATCTGCTCCAAAGCTGCGGCAGGATCAGTGGCGCTGCGTATGCGGTATTGCTGGTCGCCGGCACCTTCGAACTCGCCGAACCGGATGACGTCAGCCTGCGCCTGTGGCGTGCCGCGCACAATGGCGATGCGCCCTTCGGTGCTTCCGACCAGAACGTAACTGACCTGTGGCTGCATGAAGAAAAAGGCGGATATTGCAAGCAATGTCAGGCTGATGGAACCATACAGTATCGTGGTACGCGCTCGTGGTTTGAACGATTGCAGCCCCACCCAGATCAGACCCAGAATGGCCGAGAAGATATAAGCGAAGATGGCTGCGCGGAACGTAATGGCAACGCCGGTCGCGAACTGCCAGTGGGCCATGAACATCAGATAAAACAAAACCGCACCTGTAAGGCATTCCAGCCCCAGTAGAACGTGCCCGCGCCAAGGGGTTTGCAAACCCGCTGACATCAGGCTCAAGGCGACAACGGCTGTGTATGCGGCCAGAAGAACTTGCAGACCTGTTTGAACCTGGGTCACGACTTCGGGATACAACACCCAGGTCTGACTGGACCGGTCGATCAGGGTTGATGTGTTCTCGCTGAGTGCATGAAAGAAAACGGATTCCGCGAAGGGCATCAAAAGCTGTGGAGATACGAAGCTTGAGACCAAAAGCGCAATTGATGCAGGCAGCGCCGCAAGGGCCGAAACCCGCAACCAGCCGGGGGCATGATTGGTAAAACGTGCGTGCCGGGCGCAGAGATATCCAAGGATTGCAACCGAGACGATCAGCAGAAAACCGACGAAAACAGGCCCTGCATTGTTGCCGATCCCCAGAATTGCAATCAGAGATCGCAGGTATTTCGAGGACGTGGCGAACAGATAGATGATGAAAGGGGCGGCTGCGAGCAACACAAGATTGCTCGGGCGGATCGTGCTGAGACGCGACATGGAACTTCTCCGCTGAAACATGGCCCGGCAACGTCAGCCGCCGGGCCCGGAAGGGCTTGAAGGATCAGTTTGTGCCCCAGTATTTGGCTTTCAGCGTGTCCAGCGTGCCGTCTTCCTGAATGGCGGCGAGACCGGCATTGATTGCATCCACCGTCGGGTCACCTTCCTGAAACACGATACCCAATGGATCCGATTGCAGGCCTGTGATGCCCACGGTCAGTTCTCCGGCAAACTCCTGCTCGTAGGCCGCGGCAGAGGTGCCATCGATGATCACCCCTTGCACGTCTGCGTTCTGAAGCGCCAGAATAGCCGCCGAGAAGTTGTCGTAGAGGCTGACATTCTCGCGCCCCACAAGCTCTTCCGCCAGTTGGGCGTTGGTCGTCGCGGTTTGTGCCGCCAGTTTCTGGCCACCCGCTTTGAAATCCTCAAGCGTCATATCCGCGTTGTCGACTTGCAGCAAAATGGCCTGACTGACAACGATGTAAGGTTCGGAGAAGTCCATAGTCTGTTCACGCTCGGGCGTGATCGATACGCCCGAGATGACCAGATCGAATTCACCCTGCTGAAGCGCCGCAAAGATGCCGTCCCAGGCGGTATTTACGAAATTCGGAACGCAATTGATCTTTTCACAGATTGCGTTCATCACGTCGACATCAAAGCCTACGATTTCACCGGTTGCTTCGTCGACGGTTTCCATCGGGGGATAGGTTGCATCCGTTCCGATCTTGAGCACGCGACCTTCCAGATCGGCGGCAAAAGCCGCAGGCGCTGTCAGCATTGCAAGCGTTGCAGCGGCAAATAGGTTTTTGAACATGTTCGGTTTCTCCTCTGTTGGCTCAGTTGGTCTGCGCCATACCCGGCGCCGGGGTGTCAGGTTGCCGCTCGATCAATCTGGCCCTGATCTTTTTTTGCGTTTCGGACGGATCAACGCCGTTCAATGCTTTTAGCATGAATTCCCCCAGCAGGCGGCTGGTCTCGCCTATCGGCAAGTAATAGGTGCTGGGCGGGGGGACGAAATACTGGCTGAGTTTCAGATCGTCATTGGAAATGACGACGACATCCCTGCCGATTTGAACGCCCATGTCGGCGGCGGCGGACAAGGCGCCAAGGGTCATCGCCTCGTTCGCGCAAATAATGGCGCTTGGCCGGTTGTGCATTCGCATCAGCGCCGCAAACGCCCTTTGCCCGGTCTTCGCCGTGGTCGGGCCGGGAAAAACAAGGGCCGGATCAAACTCCATGCCACCTGCCGACAGAGCGTCTGAGTATCCCTGGAGACGTTGACGGGCGTAGATCAGGCCATCCGGCGGATTGATAAGCGCGATCCGCCTGTGCCCCAATGCCAGCAGTCGAGCGGTTGCATCAAAAGCAGCGGCCTGACTGTCGAGATCCACGTAAGGATGTGGTTGGGCACTGTCACTCATCCCGTACGTGACAAACGGAAACCCCTCATCTTGCAGATAGGCGATACGCGGGTCATTCACCCGTGTACCGGAAAAGACCACACCGTCTGCCAACCCTTCCTGCACAATGGAATGTAGGGTCTGCAATGCGGCTTCAACATCTCGTACGCTGAAGACACTCAACTCATAACGTGACCCTTGAACCGCGTCGGATATTCCGGCCAGAATCCGGGTAAACTCCACACCTTCCCACTCTTCAGCGGCACTGCCCGAAACACTGACCAATACAGCAATCCTGTAGGATTTATTGGTGCGCAGTTTCAGGCCGTCCAGATTGACCCGATACCCAAGCTCGGACGCCGCCTTTTGGATCTCTTCCCGCGTTTCGCGCTTTACCGAAGAGGCTCCGCGCAGGGCGTTTGAAACTGTACCAACTGAATAGCCGGTCATACGGGCGATCGATTTGATCGTTGCCCGCGCCATCAGCCGATACCCCCAAGCCGTTCAGTCAAAAACGACCGCCCCGTTTGCAAGGTGCGCCTGTGATCGGCGGTTTCATCATGCTCGACGAAAAGGTCGGTGCACCTGGTGCTTGAAAGGGCTCGTATCGTGGCGTCCCAATCGACAACACCCTCACCCAGATTGCGCCAGCGCCTGTCGTCTGATCCGCCCTGCGGATCCACGTCCTTTGCATGGACAGACAGGATGCGATCCGCATGGCGCGCCAGCAGGTCAGCCACGTCCTGACCGGCCGCGACGATCCAACCGATATCAGGCTGCCAATAGATGTTTTCTTGCGCCAGAATCTGTTCAAGAGGCGTATTTCCCGGCGCGCCGAACAGATCAAAGTCGTGGTTGTGATAGGCCAGACTGACGCCGTGATCCCTCAGTCGATCTGCCCAATCGGACAACTGGCCCGACACTGCCTTCCATCCCCGGGCAGTGCCGGGCCGCGCCTGTGGCGCCAGCCAAGGCATGACCGCCACCTGGCATTCCAAAAGGTGCAGTACTTCAACGATGTCGTCGAAACGCTGGTGGAACTCCTCCCAATCGAAATGTGCAGAACGAAGGTTAAGACCTGATTGATGGACGATGCGCGCCATCTCTTGCGGTGTCATGCCATGCAGCCCGGTGGTTTCGATATCCGAAAACCCGCATGCGGAAACCAACTTCAGTTGATCCGCCAGATCACCGCATTGCCGAACCGTGTAAAGCTGCGCCGATACCCGCATTTTTCACCATTGAAACGTTTCAATTATGGTGAAACACGAAACGCAATTCTGTCAAGAACTGCGTTTCGCCGCTATTTGCGCATGGACAATCCATTGTGGAACAGGTGTACCTTGTCCGGTGCGGCCGTGACCGAGACTGTCTGGCCACGCAGGTTTCGCTGAATCCCCGGCAGTTTCGCAATCACCGCATCCGCACCATCGGCTTTCTCAAAATACAGCAACGTGACTTCGCCCAGGGCTTCGGTAAAATCCACTTTGCCGGACAGAATCGCGGTTTCATTTGTCGTGGTCAGGTCTTCAGGGCGCACCCCGATATTGACCTTTTTTCCCAGGTCACTGTCTTCGGTTGGAACCGCAGATTTTGCTATCCCGCCTGATGACAGTTCAACGGTTGTCGTTTCGCCGGTTCCAGTGATTGTGCCGGACAGCAGGTTCATGGAAGGCGAACCGATGAACTGCGCAACAAACTCGTTGTCAGGCGTCTCATACAGTTCAAGCGGTGTCCCGACCTGCGCGATGCCCTTGTTGGCCAACACCACGATCCGACTGGCCAGGGTCATGGCCTCGACCTGATCGTGGGTCACGTAGATCATGGTGCTGTCAGGCATGGCCTCTTTCAGGCGCGCGATCTCAATCCGCGTGGCCACCCGAAGTGCCGCGTCGAGGTTCGAGAGGGGTTCGTCGAACAGATACACCTTTGGGTCACGTACAATCGCGCGCCCGATGGCAACCCGTTGACGTTGCCCCCCGGAAAGAGCTTTTGGCAGGCGGTCCAGGAATGGTTCCAGCTGAAGGATCTGAGCGGCACGATCTACGGCAGCATCAATCTCGGCCGCGGGCATTTTTGCAATTTTCAGGGCAAAGGCCATGTTCTCGCGTACGGTCATGTGGGGATACAAGGCATAGCTTTGAAACACCATCGCGATGCCTCGCTGTGCAGGCGGAACGTCGTTCATGACCTGCCCTTCGATTTCCAGCGTGCCGCCTGTAATCTTCTCCAACCCGGCGATCATCCGCAACAAGGTGGACTTGCCGCATCCGGAAGGACCGACAAAAACGATCAGTTCGCCTTGTTCGATGTCGAGGTTGATGTTCTTCAAAACATCGACAGGGCCATAGGATTTGGCGACATCCGTTAGGTTGAGTTCAGACATGCGTTATCCCTTTTTCCTATACATCAGGATGAACTGCGCCGCGTTCAGGACAACGTTGCCGCTTCCTTCGACACCGCCCAGGTCCTGACCCATGACCTGCCAACTGCCTTCGGGCAGTTTGAGCTCGGCAGTATCCGCACCCAGATTGAACGCGCAGAAAATCTGCTCGTGCGAATCCTCACGTACAAAAGACAGAACCGAGCCCGTTTCTGCCATGCCGGTCTGCGCCCCCATTGCCAAAGCAGGATGCGCATGCCGCAAGGCAATGGCTCGACGGTAGTGGTTCAACACCGAGTTTGGATCCACCTCCAATCGGTCTACCGCCTGCCCGGCCTGCTGTGCGCTTACCGGCAGCCAGGGTTCTGCGGTGCTGAAACCCGATTGTTCATCTTGTGCCGCCCAAACCATCGGTGTGCGGCAGCCGTCGCGGCCCTTGTACTCGGGCCAGAACTCAATGCCATAGGGGTCTTGCAGTTTCTCGAACGGCACATCCGCTTCGTGCAGGCCCAGCTCTTCGCCCTGATAGAGGCAGGCAGAGCCGCGCAGGCACATCATCAGAACCGCGAGCTGTCGGGCTGCCGCGTCATCCAAATTCCAGCGCGAGACGTGTCGCTGCACGTCGTGGTTGGAAAATGCCCAACATGGCCACGCGTCCCCTGCCTTCGCTTCCAGTTGGTCGAAAACGTGCTTGGTGTAAGTGGCTGTCAATGCACGTTTTTCCAGGAACTCGAAGGCATAGCACATGTGCATCCGTTTATCCCCGGATGTGTATTCGCCCATAATCTCGAGCCCACGCTGCGCATCTCCGACCTCTCCCAGGCAAGCCCGGTCTTCATATTCATCCGTCAAAGCCCGCAATCTTTCGAGGAAGGCGATGTTCTCGGGCTGGCTTTTCGAAAACAGGTGGTCCTGATGGTTGTAGGGGTTCACGGCCGGCGCGATCGTGGCGTTGCGTTGATCCATCGGCAGCGCGGGATTGTCGCGCAGCGCCTTGTCGTGGAAATAGAAATTGATGGTATCCAGCCGAAAGCCATCCACCCCCAGATCAAGCCAGAACCGCGCCACGTCCAGCAACGCATCCTGAACAGCCGGACAGTGGAAATTCAGATCCGGCTGCGATGTCAGGAAGTTGTGCAGATAGTATTGCAGGCGTCGGGCATCCCATTGCCAGGCCGAGCCGCCGAAGATCGAAAGCCAGTTGTTCGGAGGCGTGCCATCCGGTTTGGGGTCCGCCCAAACATACCAGTCGGATTTTGGGTTCTCCCGACTGCTGCGGCTTTCGCTGAACCAAGGGTGCTGATCGGATGTATGCGACAGAACCAGATCAATCATGATCCTCAGACCCTTCGCATGGGCCTGATCCAGAAGCTCTTTGAAATCCGCCAACGACCCGAACATGGGATCGACATCGCGATAATCACTGACATCGTAGCCAAAATCCTTCATCGGCGATTTGAAAAACGGCGAGATCCAGATCGCATCAACGCCCAGCGAGGCGATGTAATCCAGTCGCGCAGTGATGCCCCTCAGATCGCCGATCCCATCCCCGTTGCTGTCCTGAAAACTGCGTGGGTAGATCTGATAGATCACCCCCCCGCGCCACCAGTCCGAAGACAGTTTCGTTGCTTTGCATTGTTCAAGGTTGTTCTGCACGTTCATCAGACGCCTCTATTTGACAGATCCGGCCAGCAGGCCGCGGACCAGGTATTTTTGCATTGCGAAGAAGACGACCAGCGGCACGAAGATCGAGACAAATGCAGCGGTCGCAAGGATTTCCCAGTTGCCGCCACGCGTACCCAGCAGTTCGACGATGCGGTTCGTCATCACGGTTGTCTGGCCGGTCGCGTCGATCAGGAAAACCTTGGCGACAAGCAGGTCATTCCATGTCCACAGGAACTGGAAGATCGCGAAAGACGCCAGCGCCGGGAAGCTGAGTGGCAGGATCAGTTTGGTGAAGATCTGAAACTCGGTGGCACCGTCGACGCGGGCGTTTTCGATCAGATCTCGTGGCAATCCGGCCATGTAGTTGCGCAGCAGATAAATCGCCAGGGGCATCCCAAACCCTGTATGCGCAAGCCAGACACCCAGATAGCCTTTGCCGATCCCGATATTGAGGTGAAACTTCAGCAACGGGATCAAGGCCAATTGAAGCGGCACGACCAAAAGGCCAACAACAGCCGCGATCAGCAAGGCGCGTCCGGGGAAATCCATCCAAGCCAGTGCATAAGCTGCAAATGCGGCAACCAAAATCGGAATTATGGTCGCCGGGATGGTTACGGTCAGCGTGTTGAAGAACGCCTTGGCCATGCTGTCCGTACTGCTTTGATCCAGAAGAACCTTTTGGTAGTTTTCCAAGGTGAACTCGGGCGGCAATTCGGCCGTAACAAAGATGCGCACGCCACGTTTTCCGGTGAACTCCTCGGTGTTTTCCATCCGGTAGTTGCCGGCCGCATCCACCGTGATCGTACCACCTCGGCGCAGTTCTGCTGTTTGGCCCGGTTCAAATGCATCTACCTCGCGCGAACTGATACCCCATCTGGAAATCGTTGCTTGCTCATCTTCGCCGAACAACGCCCCCTGAATGACATACACTCCGTTTTCCAGCACCTGCGTATCGGGCGCGGCACTGCGAAGGGTCAAATTTTGCTCGGAGGGAAACAGCGACCGCCACCAGCCGCTGGACGATATCTGATCTGCCGTCCGAAAAGACGAAATCAGCAAGCCAAGCGTGGGGATGACCCAAAGGGTCACAAGAAAGACGACTGACAGATGCACCACCCATCTGAGCGCGGGTTTGGTTCCGGCGATATCGCTCATGGCTTACTCCATCTCTTTGCGCGCGTTGCGCACGTTCCAGACGAGGATCGGTGCAACAAGCAGCATGATCACCATGGCCGAGGCCGATCCGACACCCCAGTCATTGGCGCGGAAAAGCTTGTCATACATGTAGTTTGCCAGCACCTGCGTCTCCCACTGGCCATTGGTCATTGCAAAGACGATGTCGAACACTTTGAGAACGGTGATCGTGATCGTCGTCCAAACAACAAGGATTGTGGTTTTGATCTGCGGCACCTTGATCTTGAAGAAGATCTGAAAGGGATTGGCCCCGTCCAAGATGGCCGCCTCGATGGTTTCTTCGGGAATACCGCGCAAGGCCGCCGACAGGATCACCATGGCGAAACCCGTCTGAATCCAGATCAGGACAACCATCAGAAAGAAACTGTTCCAGAATGGAATTGTTAACCACGTGTTGGGTTCACTGCCGCCGAAGAAGATGTACAGCGCGTTCAGGATTCCTATCTGGTCTTGTTCAGCTGGTCGCGCGTCATAAACCAGTTTCCAGATCACCGATGCACCAACAAACGAAATGGCCATCGGCATGAAAATCAAGGATTTCGCAAAGTTGCCCCAGCGGATGCGGTCGGTCAGTTGCGCCACAAGAAGACCAAAAGCCGTTGACATGGCCGGCACGACGATCAGCCAGAACATGTTGTTGCGCATGGCTTCCCAAAACTTCGGCTCGGCCGCCATTTGGGTATAATTGTCCAGGCCAACCCATCGGTATCCGCCACCGGGCACGCGCTCTGTCAGTGAAAGGCGCAAGGTTTCGACCACCGGATACGCCAGATACAGCCCCAATGCAGCAAGCGCCGGGAACAGGAACAACCATGGACGGATCAAGTTCGCGCGGTTGATGTTTCGGCCCGCATTCGGACCGCGCGGCGGAAACAGGATTTTGTCCAGAAACTGGTTGGAAAGATAGAAGTAGCCCACGCAACCCGACACGCCGATGGCGATCGTCAGCAGGCCTTGAAGTGCGGGTGTCATGGTGCGCCCATCCGTTTGGCAAGTGGGGCGGCCCTGGGACCGCCCCATAAGTTGGTCACTTGGCTGCGTCCCAGGATGCCTGGATTTCACTGGCCACGGTGGCTGCATCTTTTGCACCCGAAGAGTAGTCGACCATCCCGGTCCAGAAAGTACCTGCCCCAACCGCACCCGGCATCAGGTCGGACCCGTCAAAGCGGAAGGTCGTAGCGTTGGTCAGAATTTCGCCCTGTCCGCGCTGTGAATCATTCGAGTAGTTATCCGGGTTTGCACCAAGGTGGGGCGTCAGAAAACCATCCTGCGACATCATGATCTCATGAGCGAAAGGTGTCTTGAGGAACTCAAGAAAGGCTTCGGCCGCGGGATTTGGGTTGGTGATCGTGAACAATGTCCCGGCCCCAAGCACCGGTGTACCCAGGTCTTTTTCGGCGTAAGCCGGGAAATAGAAGAAGTCCGCATCCACCCCCAATTCCGTGCCCTCCGGAAAATAGGCGGGAATAAACGAAGCCTGACGATGCATCATGCAGGCCGGCGGGCTATCGAAAAGACCTTTGGGGCTGTCACGGAAATCAATTGCCGCCGTGTCGTCTGCATCACCCACCACATAGTCGTCATTGCGGGTAAAGCTGCCATATTCCTCAATCGCGGCTATGACGCGGGGATCATCGAACTTGATCTCGTTGGAAACCCATTGGTCATAGACTTCTGGCGGTTGCGTGCGCAGCATAAGATCCTCGACCCAATCCGTTGCGGGCCAACCCGTTGCGCCACCCGAGGCCAGACCAACGCACAAGGGCGTCTCACCGTCTTCGACCATCTGATCCATCAGAGCTTTGAACTCTTCCATGGTTTCGGGCACTTCATACCCAAAGTCTTCGAAGTTTTCGGGCACGTACCAAACCAGAGATTTGACGTTCACATTGAAGAAGAACCCGTAAAAATCGTCAGACCCTTCCGCGTTCTCAAACGTTCCCAGATCCACCCAGGACTGACCGGCAGCGAAGTTCTCCCTGATCCAGTCCGCAGTACCTTCGGCCAAAGGTGTCAGATACCCCTGCTTGGCGAGGTTTGCCGCCAGACCGGGCTGCGGGAAAACAGTCAGGTTCGGAGCGGAACCTGCGGCTGCATCAATAAGGATTTGCTGTTCCAGAGAGTCCGAGCCCACATAGCTGGAATTCGCACCTGTTGCTTCGTCGAAATAGGCCACGAGGTTCTCGAAAGACTTGCCCTCGCCGGCCAGCCAGGGGCCGAAAATGGTCAGGCTTTCGCCGGACAGATCATTTGCTTCGGCAAAGGCCTGAAACCCATCCCAGTCAAAACTGCCCTCGCCGACGGCATGGATCATCTCACCCTCTGCCTGAACTGATCCGGCCATCAGGGCGAGTGCCGCCGCGCCTGCGTAAAGCCCGTGTTTCATCAAATCCTCCTCCCAAGCTTTCATGTATTCAAAGACTCGCTTTCAAAGCGCTTTGGATAGCCCGTGTTATCCGCTAACATTGGCACCCTGTCAATGTTTTGCTTTCCAGAGCCAGAATTATTTATATTTTCTGCTTTCCACGCAAAACAAGTTGACGGATGCTGCATTTGCTCACAAAACAAGAAAGAGCCACTCAATTGAAGGCGCTTTGAATCGTAAAATGAACCTGAAGCAGCTCTCGGAAGTTCTGGGCCTTTCGCAAACTACGGTCAGCCGGGCGCTGAACGGGTACCCCGAAGTGAGCGAGGACACACGTGCGCGCGTCCAAGCCGCGGCGCACAAACACGGGTACCGGCCGAACAGTCGCGCCAAAGGGCTTGCGACCGGACGATCGATGGTGATCGGCCACGTCATTCCAAGCTCGCCCCAACATGAAATGGTCAACCCGATCTTCGGGGATTTCGTCGCCGGTGCCGCAAAAAAATATGCCGAACATGGCTATGACATGATGTTCACCAACGCCGACGACACCTCGATTGAGGAAGCGTATCGGAGTCTTTTTCAGCGCGGCGCGGTGGACGGGGTTGTGCTGCAAGGCCCCAAAGTGAACGAACCGCGTATCGAAGTCCTGACCCGCATGGGCGTCCCATTCATCGTGCACGGACGCTCGACCGGCGTCGACGCTCAGTATGACTGGATCGACGTGAACAACAAAAGTTCGTTCCTGCGCGCCACGCGCTTTCTAATTGACCTTGGCCATCGCCGTATCGCTCTGATCAACGGTCTGGAAGATATGGACTTCGCCCAACGTCGTCGCGACGGATATCTTGAGGCGCTTGGGCAGGCCGGGCTGGCGCCCGATGCAAATCTGATGCGCAGCGCTGAAATGACAGAGGTTTACGGCCATCACGAAACGCAGAACATGTTGCGCCTGGACACCCCTCCGACTGCGATTCTGTGTTCGTCGATGATATCCGCCATCGGTGTGCGGCGCGCTCTGTCCGAAAACGGGCTTGAGATGGGTGCGGATGTATCAGTGATCGCCCATGACGACGACCTGTCCTATTTGAAGAACGGACAGGATGTTCCGATTTTCACCGCAACGCGCTCGTCCGTCCGGCAGGCGGGTGAAATGGCGGCTGACATGTTGATCCAGCGCATCAAATCTCCGAATGATCCCGTCAAAACGAGGCTGCTGGAGGCCGAGCTGGTCGTTGGTAGGTCAACCGGCCCTGCGCCCAACAGGTTGTAACCATGAAACACTCACGCGCTGATTTCCCCAAAGATTTCCTCTTTGGTGTCGCCACCTCTGCGTACCAGATTGAAGGCCACGCACAGGGCGGTGCGGGGCAGACACACTGGGATACCTTTGCGGCGTCGCCGGGCAACGTGGTGCGCGGGGAAAACGGAGACGTGGCCTGTGATCACCTGAACCGGTTCGAGCAGGATTTCGATCTGGTGCGCGAAGCCGGGTTCGACTGTTATCGCTTTTCGACCAGTTGGGCACGTGTATTGCCGGACGGGCGTGGTCAGGTCAATCAGGCAGGGCTGGATTATTATGATCGGCTGGCTGACGCCCTGCTGGAACGCGGTGTCCGCCCCTGTGTGACGCTTTATCATTGGGAACTGCCGTCGGCGCTTGCGGATCAGGGGGGATGGTGCAACCGCGATATCGCGGATTGGTTCGCGGATTATACCCAGGTCATCATGGGTCGGATCGGCGACCGGATGTTCAGTGCCGCACCGATCAACGAACCCTGGTGTGTCAGCTGGCTGAGCCATTTTGAAGGCCACCATGCACCCGGTCTGCGCGACATCCGCGCCGCGGCCCGGGCGATGCATCACGTTTTGTTGGCCCACGGGCGGGCCATTCAGGCCATGCGCGGTCTTGGCATGAGCAACCTAGGTGCCGTGTTCAACCTCGAATGGTCCGAGCCAGCAGATGGCAGCGCGGAAGCGCGGCTTGCGGCAGATCGCTACGATGCAATCTACAACCGGTTTTTCCTGGGCGGGGTTTTCAACAAAGAATATCCCCAGACAGCCTTGGAGGGGTTGGAGCCGCACCTGCCCAAAGGCTGGCAGAACGACTTTGAAACCATCGGTACACAGGTCGATTGGTGCGGGTTGAACTATTATACCCGAAAACTGATTGCCCCGGCGGACACCGCCTGGCCCAGCCTGCAAGAGGTTCCCGGACCGTTACCCAAAACGCAGATGGAATGGGAAATCGAGCCCTCTGCCCTCACCCGCTTTCTTGTCCGAACAAGGAAAGACTATACGGGCGCGCTGCCAATCTATATCACCGAAAACGGAATGGCGAGTGAGGCGCGCGTGCAGGACGATGATCGCATCGATTATCTCGACAGGCACCTTGCGGCCGTGCTGGACGCTTTGGCACAAGGTGTTCCGGTGAATGGCTATTTTGTCTGGTCGCTGCTGGACAATTACGAATGGGCCTTCGGGTACGAGAAGAGGTTTGGACTGGTGGACGTGGATTTCGAAACACTTGCGAGAACGCCCAAAGCGTCTTTCATGGCGCTGAAATCCGCCCTGTCCGAGGGTCAGAGCGTCTCTCAGCCGTTAGCGCAACCATTCGGTGCCGTGCATGAGCATTGGAATCTGGTCGCGGATATCGGGGGCACGAACACACGTCTGGGCGTCGTCACGAATGGCGAATTGGCAGATCTTCGGAAACACCCGACAGGAACATTGGAAAACCTGCTGGAGGCGCTCCATGATCTCAGGGACGAGATCGGAACCAACCCACAGGCCGTCGTCGCAGCCGGAGCCGGGCCTGTCAGGGACGGAACGATTCAGCTGACCAACGCGAACCTGGATCTCTCGGAGACAGAGTTGGCAAATGCAACAGGAGCGCAGCGCACCTTCGTCATAAATGATTTTACCGCCGCGGCATGGTCTGTGGCCGAGGTGACCCGGTCGGATGTTGCCGTCTTGCAGGGTCAGGCAACGCCGCCCGCAGGCACACGATTGGTTGTTGGCCCTGGAACCGGGCTCGGCGTTGGCGCCTTGCTTTATTCCGAAGGCAGGTATCACACAGTTTCCGGCGAAGGCGGGCATGTGGGTCTGTACCCGCGCCATCGCGACGAAGTTGTTATCTTTGAAGCGGCGCGTCGTATCGCACCGGGCTGTTTCTTTGGGGACAGCCTGGCACTGGAAGCAGAAATGTTCCTGAGCGGAACCGGCCTGCCGGTCCTGTATCAGGCGGTTGAATTGGCAGCCGGTCATGCGCGGACACAGGCGCGCTCTGCGAAAGAAATTCTGAACGATGCCCGCAGCGGCACCGATCTCATTGCCGAAAAAACGGCGCAGATTTTTACCACTCATCTGGGTGCTTTGATGGGTGATCTGGCAGTCACCTTGATGCCGGAGGGAGGCGTTTTCCTTGTGGGCGGCGTTGCCGAGAAAAACCGCTGGCTTTTCGGTGACACCTTCAAGGATGCGTTCAACGGCGGCGGCCGCTTCAGCGATTTGCGCCGTTCCCTGAACCTTTACGTGTCTGAACAGGCAGAGTTCGGGATCATCGGCGCAAACAACTTCTGCAAGAACGCGCTGCGACAGTAACCAGCCAAACCGAAATTTCTATTCCGAGAAGGACCAAGACATGATCCTGTGCTGTGGTGAAGCGCTGATAGATATGATCTCAGAACCGACCGTGTCGGGTGCACTGGGCTTTGTGCCACATACCGGTGGTGCAGTTCTGAACACAGCCGTCGCGATGGGACGTCTGGGTGTTCCGGTTGGGATGCTGACAGGTTTGTCATCGGACATGTTCGGCCAGCAATTGATCGATGCGCTGAAGGCCAGTCATGTGGACACGACACATGTGATCATCTCGGACCGTCCTACCACGCTTGCCTTTGTGCAGCTCTCGGAAGGGCACGCGACTTACAGCTTTGTTGATGAAAACACCGCGGGCCGGATGTTGCTGCCCGAAGACATGCCCGATCAGCTTCCTGCTGTCTCTGCCCTGTATCTCGGCGGAATCAGCCTTGCCTGTGAACCTTGCGCAGATGCCTATGCCGCCCTTCTGGACCGCCACGGTTCCGACCGGGCGGTGATGCTGGATCCGAATATCCGCCCGGGTTTCATCAAGGATCAAACCCGGTTCAGAGCGCGTTTGAACCGCATGATCTCACAAGCGGATATCGTCAAGGTTTCAGACGAGGACCTGGACTGGATCATTCCGGGCGCTGAATCCGAAGCCGCGAAGGCGTCTGTGCTGTTGCAGGCGGGTCCTTCCGTTGTCATCGTCACGCGTGGCAGCGACGGGGCGCACGGCTATCTGGCGGATGGTTCCGAAGTCTCGGTTCCTGTGAAGCCCGTTGAAGTGGTCGACACGATCGGCGCAGGTGACACGTTCAACGCCGGCGTCCTGACCGGTCTCAGCCGTGCAGGGCATCTGACCAAATCAGGTCTGCGCGGATTGACGGCTGAAAGCCTGCAAGCAGCCATGGAACTGGGCGCTGACGTGGCGGCCGTGACCGTTTCCCGAGCCGGGGCGGAACCCCCCTGGGCGCACGAACTTTGACCTGCGGGATAGCATGATGAAACGTTCCGAAATCAACCGTATCAAGACCCAGGCACAAGCATTCATTCAGTCCTTCGGTGCCGTGTTGCCACCCTTTGCGGATTGGTCGCCCGAGAAAATGCGCAGCCCTCTGGCGGAAACGATCCGCGGCCGCGGGTTGGGATGGGACATAACCGATTACGCACAAGGCCGTTTCGACGAACTTGGACTGTTTCTGTTCACTCTGCGCAATGGCGAGGCGAAGGATCTGAAATCCGGGCGCGGGATGCTCTATGCGGAAAAACTGTTGATCTCGAAAGACAATCAGCTTTCTCCGATGCACCGGCATATCGTCAAGGCAGAAGACATCATCAACCGGGGCGGCGGCGACCTCGTTCTGGAAATTCATGCGTCGGATCCAAACGGTGGCGTCGACCGCGACAATCCGGTGACGGTCCCAAGCGATGCCTGCCCTGTAACCTTGCAACCCGGAGAACACTTGCGGCTGAAGCCGGGGCAAAGCGTAACTTTGATGCCCGGCATCTGGCACGCTTTCTGGGCCGAGCGCGGCGATTGCCTTATTGGCGAGGTATCGACCGTGAATGACGACCGTACGGACAATGTGTTCGAAGAGCCGATCCCACGGTTTTCGAAGGTCGAGGAAGATACCGATCCGGATTTTCTTCTTGTATCAGACTATTGACACCGTTCGGTCCGGGCTGGCGCAGCAGGATCGCTGGCTCAACTGTTGCAATTCCATCCACCACCCTTTCGCCTGCCGCTTGACAAGTCTGGCATAGCCGGACTAGCTGAGCGGGATGGTTCCGTAAGGGATGAAAATGGGAACACGGTGCGGCGCTGGAATGTGCCAAGTCCGTGACTGCCCCCGCAACTGTAAGCGGAGAGCGACGCCACTTCACCACTGACCCGTATGGGTTGGGAAGGTGGGCCGAGCCTTGACCCGCAAGTCAGGAGACCTGCCATCGCATGGTAACCAACCCGGGGCGGGGCGTCCCCGAAGGAGGCTTGATGGCGCGTTTGCGTAATATCTGGGTATGTGCCCTCTGTCTGCATCTGGCAAACGACGGAGACGGCAATGACCTGCTATTCTGATCACTACGTTCTGATCTGTTCAACATGTCAGGGGACGATGCCTGCCGAGGCTGCGCAAGACGCGCTGGATGCTCAGCTGCCTGACGGTTTTGAAACCCGAATGGTGGCCTGCATGGCAGGTTGTGAACGGGCCATGACCGTCGGATTTCAGGCCGCAGGCAAAGCGCAGTACCTGTTCGGCGACATTAAGACATCACACGACCTGGATGCCCTGGTCGAATTCGCGACCCAGTTCGGCGACAGCGACGATGGCTGGACCAGCGCTTCGGACCGCCCTCCTGCCCTTTTCGCAAAGACCCTGTCGCGAATACCCGCTTTGCCAACCCGGGGGACATCATGAGCTTTCTGGTTGCCGAGGATCTGGAGTACTACGCGCTCAATGGTGATATCCTGTTGCAGGATGTATCCTTTCGTCTGGAAGAAGGATCAATTCTGGCAATCGCCGGGCCGAACGGCGCCGGTAAGACCACTCTGTTGAAACTGCTGTGCGGGATTGAACGGATTGCCTTGGGTGATGTTTGGATAGAAGGCCAAAGCCTTCGTACCCTGTCCGCCCGCCAACGCGCCCGCTCCATTGCTGTGGTCGGACAGCAGGAAATGCCCGACGGACGGATGCGCCTGCAAGACTACGTTGCGCTGGGACAAATCCCGATTCAGGGCGAACGTTCGGTGGCTCAGCACAAGGCTGATCTTGAACGGGTGCTGACGACGACCGAGCTGTCGCATTTTGCCAACAAGACGATGGGTCAACTGTCGGGCGGAGAACGTCAGCGCGCACATATCGCGCGCGCGCTGGCCCAGAATCCGTCGTTGCTGTTTCTGGACGAGCCAACCAACCATCTGGACCCCGATGCCAAGGGGCACATGCTGTCTCTGGTCGCTGATCTGGGGGTAACGGTCGTCATGATCGTCCATGATCTGGTCATGATCCCGGAATTCGCCAGCCATGTGGCGTTGATGAAAGCCACGCGTCTGACAGGGTTCGGGCCTGTTGGCGAAGTTCTGACCCCAGACCGGGTACGTGAGACATTCGGCGTGGATTATCTGTGCTTTCAGCACGAAGGCCGCATGATCCCCGCACTGGATATCCGAAAACGGAAATTGTCATAATAACAGGAGCTTACATATGATGCAGAAACTCTGGCCAGTGGTCGTCTTCGCTGGCTTGGCAGGTGGGGTGGCAGCAGAGGGCGTCACCGTGGACAATTGCGGCGAACCGCTGGCTTTTGACTCGGCGCCGGAACGTCTGGTCGTGCATGACATGAACATGACGGATATGGCCTTTGCGCTCGGCCTTCAGGACAAGATCGTGGGGCTTACCGGAATTACCGGCTGGTACAAAACAAGCCCTGATTTTGATGCTCAGCGTGGCGATATCCCAGAGCTTGCCCCCAAATACCCGACCATTGAAAACCTTGTGGCCGTCGAACCCGATCTGTTTTTTGCCGGTTGGTACTATGGCATGAAACCCGGCGGTGACGTCACGCCCGACACGCTGGAACCCTTTGGTATCAAGACCATGATCCTGTCCGAAAGCTGCGTGCATCTGGACAAGGATCGCCCCGAGGCCAGCATGAACCTGTTGTTTGATGACGTTCTGCGTCTGGGCACGGTCATGCAGGTCGAGGACAAGGCCGAGGCGCTGGTTGCCCGCTGGAAGGACCAACTGTCCGCCATCGAAGCAAAAACAGCCGATCTGGCGAAGCCCCGCGTGTTCCTGCTGGACGGGCCGGCAGATGCTCCGTTTACCGCCGGCAAGTTCGCCATTCCCGATGCAATGATCGCAGCCGCGGGTGGCGAGAACGTGACGCATGATCTGGATACCAGCTGGGGTCGCACGTCGTGGGAGGCCGTCGCCGCGGCTAACCCGGAATTTCTGGTGCTGCTCGACTATCAGGCCGGCAACGGCGCAGAGGACACTTTCCAGTTCCTCAAGGATCACCCGGTAATGTCACAAACGGACGCGGTAAAGAACGAGCGCTGGATTGGCCTGCGTTACGAGGAACTGACGCCCGGTCCGGCAAATATCGAGGCGATCGAGAAGATGGCGAAGGCGATGCACCCGGAGATCAACTGATATGGTCCAATTGGGCCGTTTGATTTTGCTGGGGGCGGTTGTTCTGACCGCCCTTTTGCTGTTGTCCATCGTCTACGGGACCACCCCAATCCCCGTGCGCGAAGTTTTTTCGGCCATCGGCCTTGGAACCGGTCTGGTGGACGGAGACATGTCGCCTTTGCACCGGATCGTCTTCGACCTTCGCCTGCCCCGCGCCCTGTTTGCCGCCGTGATTGGTGCGGGACTGGGCGTCGTTGGTGTTGTTTTGCAAACAACGACGCGAAACGATCTGGCAGATCCGTTTCTGTTCGGTCTGTCCTCTGGTGCTGCTGCTGGCGCCGTTCTGGTGATCACCGTCACGGGTGATGTATTGGGAATCTGGACGTTGCCGTTGGCGGCGTTTTGCGGCGGTCTGATCGCATCCGGCATTGTTCTGGCGCTGGTTCAGGGCTTGCGTACGAGCGCACCCGAAAAACTGATCCTTGCTGGCCTGGCGGTGTCCTTTCTGTTTTCCGCGATCACCAATTACCTGATTTTCTCTGGCGACAATCGCGCTGCGCATTCGGTGATATTCTGGATGCTTGGCGGTCTGGGACTGGCAAGATGGGAAACCTTCCCGCTTGTCCTGATCGGATTGGGCCTGATCCTGAGCTATTCCCTTTATCGCAGCCGGTGGCTTGACGCGCTGCTGACCGGAGATTTCACAGCCTCGTCACTGGGAATTCCCGTTCAGGGCCTGCGGTTCAGCATGTTCTTCGTGGCCGCGTTGGCGACGGCCAGTTTCGTATCCGTTGCCGGTGTCATCGGCTTCGTCGGGCTGATGGTGCCTCATATTGCACGCGGCATCGCCGGAACTCTGCATCGAAACCTGCTGATCGTCTCGGCCATCGTGGGCGCCATTCTGCTGACACTCTCTGATATCTTGTCACGCCTTCTTCTGGCTCCGCAGGAGTTGCCCGTCGGAATCGTCACAACGTCAATAGGATCACTTTTTGTCTTTTTGTATTTATTCAAATCCGATCGCGGGAACTAGTTTCCAAAGGTCGCGCAACACTGTCATTTCTCGACATTGATGAGGTCAAGCAGTTCTGCGTGCAGTTCAGGGGTTGCGGCGGAAACGACCGCGCCATCTGAATCGAGGGTCAAAGCGTGCCCCTGCCAATCGGTCATCACGCCGCCAGCAGCCGTGATCAGAGGTGAGAGCGCCAGATAGTCATAAGGTTGCAGATCGTAATCCACCACAGCATCGACATGGCCCGAAGCAAGCAAGGCATGGGGGTAACAATCATAGGCAAATCGGCGCGTCTGCCCTGCATTTATCAGCCGGCTGAACAGGTCAGGATGATCGCGATAAATCTTGTCCCCTTCGTTCACATACAAAACCGATTGATCCAGACGCGTGGTTTGCGACACTTTTATCGGTCGCCCGTTCAGGCTGGCGCCGTCACCAACCACACCCAAATAGGTCTCATGCAAGGCCGGCATTCCGACCAGCCCCAACCGAGGGTGCCCATCCACAAGGTGCGCCAAAAGAAACCCGAACAAAGGATGACCGGACAGAAACGAACGGGTTCCGTCAATCGGATCAATCACCCACATATGACGCCCGTCGCCTGATTCTTGCCCGTGCTCTTCGCCAAAGATGCCGTGCTCGGGAAAATGCTGTTTCAAGTAGGTGCGTACTTCTGCCTCAACTGTCTTGTCGGCCTGCGTCACCGGGCTTTCATCCTGCTTGAATTCAATGCCCAAAGATCCCCGGAAAAACCGCATCGCGGACTCCGAGGCAATACCGGCAATCTTCATCGCGTGCTCAGTCAACGCATCTGGGGTTACCATTTCCGGTCCTTTCGGCTGAAGTCATCCAATTTCCGGCGGATGAAGGGTTGCATGCCCTCAAGGCTGAATGAGGCGTCATGAGGTTCAGTCTTCAGATTGGCGTGAGGTGTGACAATAATGGAACTTTATCAAAGGCTTATAGGTCGCAAACAGCCAGATTCGACGAACTTCCGAACATTCGGGGCGGATTTGCCGTGTTTGTATGCTTTCCCCATGTGTTCCGATCGCTGTGCGTGTGTCGGTTGATCATCTCTTGCTCGCTCGCGTCAGATCTTCACCCGGCTCATCTGCGGGTCGTACAGTGGTTGCAGTGTTACTTCGCAAGGTACCCTCTGAGTGGCGACATCCAATTCATATGTCCCTGACGTGACGTATTCCGCGTCGACGCCCTTGGCGTTTCGGATGTAACCGTAGCCGATCGACTTTCCGACGGTGTAGCCATAGCCGCCCGAGGTCAGCCATCCGACCCTTTCGCCATTCCGATAGATCGTTTCACGCCCCAGAAGAACAACGTCGGGTTCGACCGTGAAACATGCCAGCATCTTCTTTACGCCGCCGGTTTTTTGCGCCTCAGCAGCGGCACGCCCTTTGAAATCAATATTCTTCCGAAGTTTCACGGCCCAGCCCAAGCCGCTTTCGAACGGCGTATGATCCGGCCCGATATCCGAGCCCCAGGCGCGATAGCCTTTTTCAAGGCGCAGCGATTCAATCGCCCTGTATCCCGCATTTATCAAGCCATGCGGGCGCCCTGCCTCCATCAAGGCGTCATACACCGTTTGGGCATATTCCACCGGCAGGTGCAGTTCCCACCCCAATTCACCAACATAGGTCACACGCAGCGCCTTGACCGGGCACCCCGCAATGCCGATGGTACGGATCGTGCCAAACTTGAACCCGCTGTTCGAGACGTCATCGCGCGTCACCGCCGCAAGAACATCGCGCGCTTTTGGTCCCATCAATGACAGGACTGCATTCGATGAAGTGATATCGAACAGCTGGCAATTCATACCCTCGGGAATGCTGCGGTCGATCCAGTCGAAGTCATGGGTGGCATAGCCGGTGCCGGTGACGATGTAGAACTCGTCATGAGCCACGCGCCCAACGGTCAGGTCACACTCGATCCCGCCCTTGTCGTTCAACATTTGGGTATAGACCAGCGCGCCAACCGGCTTGTCCACATCATTGGCGCAGATCCAGTTCATCGCTGCCAAAGCATCGGGACCCTTGAGGGCGAATTTGGCGAAGGACGTCTGATCGAACAACACCGCCGCTTCGCGTGCTGCTTTGTGTTCGCGCCCCACGGCATCGAACCAGTTCTGGCGGCCAAAGCTGTATTCATCTTTGGCCACCTCGCCCTTTGACACGTCCGCGTACCAGTTGGGACGTTCCCAGCCCAGTTTCTCTCCAAAGCACGCGCCCTGCTTTTTCAGCGTGTCATAAAGCGGCGACTTGCGACAGGGGCGGCCCGAGTCATGTTCCTCATGCGGCCAAGCCATCGTGTAGTGTTTACCGTATGCTTCAACGGTACGGGTGCGAACCCAGTCGGTGTCGAAATGGGGGCGGCCAAAGCGGCGGATATCGGCAGACCACAAATCGAAGGGCGGCTCACCCTTGTGCACCCATTCCGCCAGCGCCATGCCCGCACCACCGCCAGCCGCGATGCCAAAGGCGTTAAAGCCCGCACCGACAAAGAAATTCCTCAACTCGGGCGCTTCGCCGATGATGAAATTGCCGTCGGGCGTGAAGCTTTCCGGCCCGTTGGTCAACGTCTTGACGCCAGCGTTCTCCAGCGCGGGCACACGACCCAACGCAAGCTCCATAAGCTGTTCGAAATGATCGAAGTTGCTGTCGAGAAGGGTATAGTGGAAACCTTGCGGAATACCCTTGGTGGCCCAGGGGATCGGGTTCGGCTCATAGCCGCCCATAACCAGACCTCCGACTTCTTCCTTGTAGTAGGTCAGCCGGTCGGGATCGCGCAGAGTGGGCAGATTGCCGGGCACGTCGAAAGGTTCTGTCACCATGTACTGGTGCTCCATCGGAACCAGAGGAACGTTGACGCCAAAGCGGCTGGCAAAGGTGCGGGACCATTGCCCGGCGCAGCAGATCACCTTTTCACACTCGATCCGACCGTGTTCGGTGATTACCGCGCGAATTTTGCCATCTTCAATCTCGATATCGATGACTTTGGTATCTTCGAATATCTTCGCCCCGGCCATGCGGGCGCCCTTGGCCAATGCCTGCGTGATATCTGACGGGTTGGCCTGACCGTCTGTCGGCAGGTAAGCCGCGCCGATCACGTCCGAAACATCCATCAAGGGCCACAGCTCCTGCGCCTCGGATGGGGTCAGAAGTTGCATGTCCAGACCAAAGGAATGCGCTGTCGTGGCCTGCCGTTTGACTTCTGTCCAGCGCTCCTCGTTGCAAGCAAGGCGCAAGCCGCCGTTCATCTTCCAGCCAGTACCAAGCCCTGTTTCCTCTTCGATCTTGTTGTACAGATCGACGGAATAGCCCAGCAATTGCGTGATATTGGCGTTCGAACGCAACTGTCCCACCAGACCCGCGGCGTGGAAGGTGGTGCCCGAGGTCAGCTTCTTGCGCTCCAGCAGCACCGTGTCGGTCCAGCCCAGCTTGGCCAGGTGATAGGCGGTCGAGCAGCCGATGATCCCGCCGCCGACAATGACGGCTTTGGCTGTTGTAGGAAGGTCGGTCATGTCTGTCCTCAGGTATTTTTGAAATCGGTAAGGGCTGCGCGGAACCGCGCCAGGTTTTCAGCTGTGTAGGCTGCGTAATCAAAGTCGATATCCGAGGTGATCTCGGACACCATGCTCCACATGGTTTCCCGCAGCAGCGAGGCGCATTTCATCGCCGCATATCGATGGCGTAGGTCGTCGGTTATCGGGGCCTCAAAATAGGCTTCAAGCACCCAGTCTTCCTGTTCAGGCGACAGGCCATTGTTCGACGCCAGCCCGCCCAGATCAAAAAGCGGCGAGTTGAATCCGGCATAGTCGAAATCGATCAGCCAAAGGCGGTTGCCGTCGTCCAGAAAATTGCCGCAGAGCAGGTCGTTATGGCCGAACACGATGTCATACGGCCCAGCCTCACGTTCCAGCAGCGAGCTTGCGTCGATCAGATCGGGGATCAGCTTTGCATGGGCGCTGTTATTCCCGGTCAGCGTTGCGGCATAGTCCCGGATGACATGGAACACCCAGAATACCAGCGACGGCCCGCGCAGGTGTTTCGGCACTTCGACATGACAGGCTTTCACCAATTCCAGAACACGGGGCAGCATGTTCGGATGCCGGACGTCTTCTTCCGTCAACGTGCGGCTTTCGATGAACTCCAGCACCGTCAGATCGCCCGAGGAATGCAGCACGGCAGGCGACAGACCCGCTGCATTGGCTGCCTTGCTGGCGGCCAGCTCATTGAACCGCATCACCTGATGCAAGGGGATGTCGTCGCCCACACGCACCACATAAGACCCGCTGCTATCCGTAACCTTGTAGTTCACATTGGTGATGCCACCGGTCAGCGGAGTGGCCTCGATCTCTCCCTGCCAGATCGGCAGAGCGAGGATGCGGGTCATCAAGTCGGGATGGCTCATATCAACTCTCCAGTCCAAAGCGGATGCGGGCCTGACGGGCACTGGCATTGATCAACCGATCGGCGATGATGGCGATGAAGGCAATCGACAGACCGGCCACCAGACCGCGGCCGGTATCGGCCTTGGTCAGGGCGATATAGACCTCCTGCCCCAGATCGCGGGTGCCGACGAGGGCGGTGATGACCAGCATGGACAGCGCCAGCATGATGGTCTGGTTGATCCCCAGCAGGATCTCAGGCAACGCCATCGGCAGACGGATATGGCGCAGCAATTGCCTGCGGGTGCAGCCCGAAACCAGACCGGCCTCGATCAGCTCTTCGCTAACCGACCGTATGCCATGGGCAGCATAGCGGACCGCCGGGGCCAGCGCATAAAGAACGATGGCGATCAGCGCGGTGAAATCGCCGACCCTGAACAGCATGACGACAGGGATCAGATAAACAAAGCTGGGAAGGGTTTGCAGCGTGTCGATCAGCAGGTTGATGGCCGTTCCAGCGCGTTTGTTCAGCGCCGCCAGAACACCCAGAGGCACCCCGATCAGCGTTGCCAGAATGACCGATGCACCGCACAGATACACTGTCACCATCGCCTTTGACCACAGGCCCGACACAAGTACCAGCGAGGCCATCCCACCACACAGCAACGCCAGCCGCCAACCGCCAGCGTGCCAGCCCAGCAGGGCCAGCATCGCGATGGCCCACGGCCACGGGATGCCCAGCAGAACCGTTTTGATCGGGATCATGAACCAGGTCAGGAAGAAAACCTTGATCGCCTCGAACGTGTCGAAATAGTTGACGTTCAGGTATTCGACCGTGTTGTCCCAGAACGCGCCAGTGGTGATGGTCTGGCTTTCAGGATATTCCAGCAACAGAGGCGAGAACTGTCCCAGTACCCATGTCAGCACCAGTAAAACCAGAACCAGAACCGTCCGGCGATGACGCGCGACCCACGAGCCGGCGACCTCATGATGCACCTGGCCCATCCGTTCGGCAAAGGCCTGGCTCAGACGGTCGACGGCGATGGCCAGTACCACGATGGCGATGCCGGCTTCGAACCCTGCTCCAATGTCCAGACGGCGTAGTGCGGCGAGAACGTCAAAGCCCAGCCCCCCAGCCCCGATCATCGAGGCGATGATGACCATGTTCAGGGTCAGCATGATCACCTGATTGACACCCACCATCAGGCTGTGGCTGGCCGAGGGCACAAGCACGCGCCACATCAACTGCCGCCGGGTCGTGCCCGCCATGCGTCCGAAATCCAGGATTTCGGGATCCACACCTTTCAGTGCCAACGTGGTGATCCGCACCATCGGTGGCGTCGCATAGATGATCGTCGCGACCAAGGCAGAGATCGGGCCAAAGCCAAACATGAACAGGATCGGCACCAGATAGGCAAAGATCGGGATCGTCTGCATCAAGTCCAGTACTGGTGAGATGATCTTTTCAAAAAGCGGATGGCGATAGGCGAGAATGCCCAACAGCAACCCTCCGCCCGCGCCAATCGGCACCGCGATCAGGACCGAGGCCAGCGTTACCATGGCGCTGTCCCATTGTCCGAAAACTGCAAGATAGACGAAGCAGGCCCCGACCAGAGCGGCCAATCCCCAGTCGCGGCAGTATTGACCCAAGGCGACAACGGCGGTGATGACCACGATCCAGCTGATCGCAGGCAGGATGACCTGCGCGTCATTTCCCTGACCGCTGACAAAGCCGTCGGCCAGCAGGGCCAATACCAGATTGTAGGGCTGCTCGATCAACCACGCGATGGCGCGGGTGACATCGGTGAAGGACACCGGCCCGATGGCGGCATCCTCGATCAGCCATGTCATCGCCAAGGAAATGTAGGTTTTGAACGGGATCACCCAGGCCGAGGGGAACTTGGTCAACCAGCGCGCATCCAGCGCCTTGCTCAAATCACGCCCGAAATAGCCAAGTGCGATGGTGATCAGAACAAGCACCAAAATGGCAATCTGGCTGCGGGTCAGGCGGATCATGCCGTGTCTCCGCCGCCGAACAGCACATGCGCAACGGCCTTGCGGTCAATCGCTCCGACGGGCTGGCCATCAGCATCCACCACGGGGATCGGCGCATCTGCCGCGATAATCCGTTCCGCCACGTCCGAGATGCGCGTGGATTGAAAGATCGGATTGCCCTCGCCCACAGCGCCGGGGGTCATGACACCGCCGACGGTCAGGACCTTTGAGCGGGGGATATGTTTCGTGAATTCAGCCACATAACCGGTGGCCGGGTGCATCACCAGCTGTTCCGGCGTGGCGATCTGGATCACTTCTCCGTCCTTCATGATGGCGATGCGGTCGGCCAGGCGAACGGCCTCTTCGAAGTCATGGGTGATGAAAACGATGGTCTTGTGCAACCACTCCTGCAACCGCAGGAATTCATCCTGCATCTCGCGCCGGATCAGCGGATCGAGGGCCGAGAACGGCTCGTCCAAGAACCAAAGGTCCGGCTCGGTCACCAAGGAACGGGCAATGCCGACGCGCTGCTGCTGGCCGCCGGACAGCTCACGCGGGTAATAATCCTCGCGCCCCTTCAAACCGACCAGTTCCACGACCTCGCGGGCCTTGGCGTCGGCTTCGGGTTTGGGTGTGGCCTGAATCGTCAGCGGAAACATCACATTCTGCAAAACGGTCAGATGCGGCAGCAACGCGAAATGCTGGAACACCATGCCCATCTTGTGACGTCTGATTTCGATCAGCTCATTCTCGCTGGCGCGCAAGAGGTCAGCATCGTCGAATAGAACTTCACCGGCGGTTGGTTCGATCAACCTGGACAAGCATCGAACCAGAGTGGATTTGCCGGACCCCGACAGGCCCATGATGACGAAAATCTCACCTTCCGAGATCTCGATATTGGCGTTGCGGACTGCGCCGATCACACCTGCCTTGCGAATATCTTCTGCCGTAGGTTCGGGGGTTGTCCGCAGCAACCGATCTGCGTTGGGGCCGTAGAATTTCCAGATATTTCGGCACGACAGTTTGGTCTTGGGGGGCATCAGGGTGGTCCGGTTCATTCGCGAAAAAGGCCAGAGCGGTCCGAGAGAGCGACAGGTCCGCTCTGGCCAGTGGATTACTTCGAGATCCAGCCAGACCAGCGGTCTTTGTTGGTCTCCATCCACTCTGCAACAACGCTGTCGATTTCCACGCCATCCAGATCGGCCTTGCCGACCATGGCGCTCATTTCATCATTGTTGATATTGTAGGCTTCGATGATGTCATAAGCGCCTGGCCATTTCTCTTGCAGGCCAGACCACGCGGCTTTCCAGATCGGGCCACGCGGCTTGCCGCAATCATAGGCCATATTCGGGTTCACACCAACCGATGGGTCACTGTAGCATTCCGGTGTAAATGGCGGGAATTCTACGAACTCGCCTTCATATTTCGCCGGCGCCCAATGT
This sequence comes from Ruegeria sp. YTSA144, assembly GCF_059610125.1. Taxonomy (NCBI): domain Bacteria; kingdom Pseudomonadati; phylum Pseudomonadota; class Alphaproteobacteria; order Rhodobacterales; family Roseobacteraceae; genus Ruegeria; species Ruegeria sp. YTSA144. The sequence continues at coordinate 73,683 of NZ_JBXWNA010000004.1, read as the reverse complement.
GGGACGTAGACCCACAAGACAATCGGATCCTGTCTTTGATACGCGGATTCCAACTCGGCAAACAGGGCCGCGTCGGTACCCGCATGGACGACTTCGAAATCCAGTTCAAGGGCTTCGACACGCTCGTCATCGAAGCCGCCCCAGGTCACCGGGCCGCCGACATAACGCCCGTTCGGAGCAGTTTCCGCCGTCGCGAATTCCTCGGCGCAGTCTTTCAACGCTTCCCAGTTCGGCAATCCCGGGCACCGTTCCTTCATGTAACTGGGGTACCACCATTCTTCGATCGCCATCAGGCCGGTTTCGCCGACATTGACGACCTTGCCGGTTCCGGTTGCTTCGTCCAGCGCCTCGCGCCCGGTGGTTTCCCAGATTTCCATCGCCAGATGCAGGTCACCCGTTTTCAGACCGGCGAACTGAGCAATGTAATCCGCCTGAACATATTCAACGTTGTATCCGGCTTCTTCCAGGATCGAACCCATGATCTTGGTATTGATCAACTGCCCCGACCAGTCATGCAGCGTCAGTTTGATCGGGTCCGAGGACTCAACGGCCCAGGCAGTTGTTGCGGCTCCGGCGGCCATGAGGGCCAGTGCGGAAATTCCCATTTTACAGTTCATAACACCTTCTCCCTGTCGTGATTTTTTTTCGATGAATCGGTGGTATTGAGTACAGACGACCACATCGTGGGGTTTTGTGTCAATAAAAACCACGTAAAGCCACATTTTTTCCTGATCTAAGCAGGTTTCTACAGCCAACCTTTTGTCTTACGTTGCTTTATGTGGGTATTGTGGTATGGCTTAACGTCCCTTATGACGATGCCATCAGAGCGCGAAACATGAACCTGCCGACCACAAACCAACGAGAAGAAGAAATCCTGCGCGCCCTTTTTCGCGCGGGCGGGTCGTGCCGGGTAAGCATTCTGGCGAATGAACTTGGGGTCAGCCTTGAAACCATTCGGCGAAACGTCCGCAATCTGGAAGAACGCGGCATCGTGCGCAAGGTCCATGGCGGGGTTCATCTTCTCGAAGACATTCTGGAACCGTCGCTGCAAAGCCGTCTGGACAAGAAGGTTGACGCGAAAGAGAAGCTGGCGAAGGCGGTTGCCGAGGTCATCAGTGACGGGGACTCCGTTTTCCTCGATATCGGTTCAACTACCGCTTATGTGGCGCAGGCGCTTGGCAACCACAGGGATCTCTTTGTGGTGACGAACTCGGTTTTTGTGGCGCAGGCATTGGCTTCAAGAAACAACAACCGGGTCTTTATGGCAGGTGGCGAGCTGCGGTCGCACGATGGGGGCGCATTTGGCGTCGAAGCTCAGGACCTGATCAAACGTTTGAACGTCCGTTTCGCCGTACTTTCGGTCGGGGCGGTCAATGCGGACCCGGGCTTTATGCTGCACGACTTGCAAGAAGCAAACCTGGCCCGCGTCGCCATTCAAAACGCACAGGTTCGCATTGTCGTGGCCGATGGCGAAAAACTGGGAAAACGCGCGCCGGTCACATTGGAACCTGCCGACAAGATCAATCTGTTCTTTACCGATGTGAACCCGCCCGAGGATATCTGCCAGATGCTGTCGGCGAATGAAATCGACCTTGTCGTCGCCGAATAAGCGCCTAACGCTTTTCGGCGATGACCCACACCGGGTGGTAAGTCAGAGGAACCCTGCCGTCAGTTCCGAACTTCTGCACGTAGTCAGCTTCGAACCGGGCCAAGGTGGACCGGGTCCATGCACCCCGAGCCCGGCCATTAACCCCTGTACTGCGCAAATGTTTCAGCACTTCTCTGGGCGTGTCAAAGTAGGATGGCCGAACGCTTTGGCCAACCGTCAGAATCTTGAACGGCCCATCTATGGCGGTTGCAAGGGTGTCAGGCAGGCATAGGCCCGGTGCACGGGCTGTCGATCCGATGTGCGCAAGCTCTTGATATTGCAATGGGCCAAACCCGGAAATGGCCAGCCACCCTCCGGGCTCAAGCGCTTCGGCAACCTGTTGCAGCAAACCGGCCGGATTCTCCATCCACTGGATCATCGAGGCCGACGCGACCAAATCCAGCTTTGCGGGCCATTCGACCAGGCGGACGTCTCCGGCAATGAAAGCCGCGTTTTCCGCATCTGCCGTCGCCCGAGCCTGCGGCGCGATATCGTTCAGGTAAAGATCGGGAAGGTCAAAGTTCTGCCGCAGCAACCGGGTCAGATGGCCAGTGCCGCATCCTAGCTCGAACGCCACATCAAACCGGTTCGGCGCGCCAACCCGGCGCATCTCGGAAACCAGCTTGCGGGCAACCCACGCCTGCTGGCTGGCTGTGTCGTTGTAAGTCTGGAAGCTTCGGCTGAAGCTTCGCTGCACCTTGTCCGCCAATTGCGCCGTCATGACAGCCACTCCGCCCAGCTTTGGCCCGGTTGGAAAGGTACATGCGGAGCGGCGACGCCCTTGACCACATCCGGGGTTGCAGCCCAGGCCGTCTTTTGAGCATTGGTCGGAATGATCCGGTCCCGCTCTGATATCCAAACCCGATCAAAACCGGGATCAGGGGCCGAGCCGCGTTCGATGACCGCGTGAAGCTCCTTTCTTGCCCGCTCGATGTCCAGTTCAGGTATGTCAGCAGACAGTCCGGCGCGTCGGCAAAACTTGATGAAGCTTGCCGATGACAGCTGATCCGCCGTGGCCCGGACAATATCAGGCGCGATGCCCCGGTCCGCGCAGGCAGGATGCAACGTACCGCTGACGGCAACCAGCCGGTCAGGGCGAAAATGAGTGCTGGCCAGCCAATGGGCCGCGGACGCGACACCGAAGGAAAACGCAAGCATGTCGACGTGGTCAAACCCGGCCAGATCGGGCAGGGGATCATCGAGCCCGGTATAGTCATCCACCAGCAGAACAGATCCGCCTCCGGTCAGCCCGCGGAACGGAGCAGCACCCAGCGCCCAACCCCCGAAGACCAGTGTCAGCCTGCTGTCATCCGATTGCGCCAGCCACCGGTGTTTCATTGCTGCCCCCCGGCCAAAGCGACCATCGCGCTGGTGATCCGGCTGAGTTCATCAGGCGAAACAATGTAAGGCGGCATACAATAGATGTTGCGCGCAAAGGGGCGCAGCCACACTCCGGTTTCAGGGGCCAGCCGGTGAGCGACAGAAGGATCAACCGTTTCCTTCATCTCGATAACGCCAATGGCGCCGAGAACCCTGACGTCTGCTACGCCCGGCAAACCGCGTGCTGGTTCCAGCTCGGTCCGCATCTGGTCTTCGATATCTGCGACCTGGCGTTGCCAGCTCCCCCCGGCAAGAAGACCAAGGCTGGCCGATCCTGCGGCACAGGCCAGAGGGTTGGCCATATAGGTCGGGCCGTGCATGAACACTCCGGCCTCACTGTTGCCAATGCCATACGCCACCTGCTTGCTGGTTACGGTAGCAGCAAACGAGATATGCCCCCCGGTCAATGCCTTGCCCAGACACATTATATCCGGGGTGATGCCCGCATGATCGGTGGCAAACAGCTTGCCGGTTCGGCCAAACCCGGTTGCGATCTCATCGAAAATGATCAGCACGTCATGGGCATCGCACATGGCGCGCGCCGCGCGCAGCCATTGGGGATGATAGAAATACATGCCCCCGGCGCCTTGAACCACGGGTTCAAGGATCAGGGCCGCGAGGTGATCACCCTTGTCGGCCAACAGTCGTTCCAGCGCCCCCAACCCGTTCAGCGCCGGGTCTTCGGGCCAGTCATCCTCCAACCGAACCTGGGGACGCGGCAGGAAGTGCTGGATCGACAAAGCGCCTCGGAACAGCCCGTGCATACCCGTGACCGGGTCACAGACGCTCATCGCTTTCCACGTGTCACCGTGATAGCCGCCCCGAATTGTGGCAAACTCGAATTTGCGGGTGCGGCCATGGGCCATTTGGTACTGCACCGCCATCTTCATCGACACTTCGACCGAGACAGACCCACTGTCGCAATAGAAAATGCGATCCAGCCCCTCGGGCAACATGTCGACCATCCTGCGCCCCAGGTCTATGGCCGGACGGTGTGTCAGCCCCCCGAACATCACATGAGGCATCTTTTCCAGCTGGGACTTCATGGCGGATGTGATTTCGGGATGCTTGTGGCCGTGGATGGCGCACCACCATGACGACATGGCGTCTATCATCTTTGCGCCGTCCTCCCGATAGAGATACACGCCCTCGGCCCGGTCGATGAGATGCATCGCACCGGGATCGGCCACGTTGGTATAGGGATGCCAAAGGTGGTGGGCGTCAAACTCCAGCGGGGTCACAGAAACCTCCGTATGGTCGCCACGTCTATGGCCGAAAACGCATCTGACAAGCTTTGCTGAGTCAGGTCTCCAAGATATGGCAAGCGTCCGAGATGTCGAACCTTGCTCATTTCGACGATGGTTTGCTCCACGTCAGGCTCCGGATCTCCGACAAAGGCAACGCCGACCACCTCGCACCCAGCGCTTCGAAGCGCCATCAGGGACAACGTGGTGTGGCTGATCGTTCCCAGCGCCGTTCGTGCGACCAGAACGACCGGGGCCTGCCATTGGGCGATCAGATCCAGATAGTAGGATTTGCGGTTCAGAGGCACCATCAGCCCCCCTGCCCCTTCCACAACCAGCGGCCCGTCCACGTGCGGCAGCGCAAGCCGGGACAGATCGATCTCAATGCCCATATCTTCCGCAGAAAGATGGGGTGAGGCAGGCATGTTCAGGCGATACGCTTCAGGCAACACGTCCACGCCGGACAAGGTGCAGACGGTTTCCGTGTCCGTTGCATCCTCGAGGCCCGATTGAACCGGCTTCCAGTAACTGGCGTTCAGGGCCGCCGTCAGGCCAGCCGAAAAAACTGTTTTTCCGACGCCGGTGTCGGTTCCGACAATGACCAGAGCGCTCATGCGGCCTCCGACTGATGGCTGGAGATGGCTGCGAACAGGGCCGAAATGTCCTCTGGACTGACATTCCCGGTGATCGAGACACGCAGACGGGATGTGCCTTTTGGAACGGTAGGCGGGCGAATGCCGCGAATGTCGAACCCCTGATGTTGCAAAGCCTGTGCCATCGCCATCGTGCGGGCCTCATCCCCAAGAACGACGGGAATGATCTGGCTGTTCAAGGCCGTGTCAGGCAACCCTGTTTCACGGGCCGCATCATGTGCATGGCGCAGACGTTTGCGTGCAGCAGTGACCAAATCGTCAGTCCCGGCCAGTTCACGCAGGACAGCCCGTACCAGCGCAACATTCAAAGGCGACGGCGCCGTTGCAAAGATAAAGGGTCGTGCGCGGTTGATCAGGGTATCGATCATCGCACGCGGGCCACAGATCAGCCCGCCGGAAACTCCAAGCCCCTTGCCGCAGGTATGCAGGGTCAAAAGGTCAACGTTCAGATCATGCGCCAGACCTTTGCCATTTGCCCCGAAAACGCCAGTGGCGTGCGCCTCATCCACGATCAGAACGGCTTCGGCTTCACGCGCCAGACATGACAGGTCCTTTAGCGGGGCCAGATCGCCTTCCATGGAATAGACGCTTTCAACAGCAATCCATACCTGACCCGGCCCACCAGCGGATCGCCATTCGGTCAAAACGTTGCGCGCATCCGCGACGTCGTTGTGACGAAAGGCGCGCAGATCCGCTCGGCTGGTACGCATCCCCTCGTGGGCGCTGGCGTGAACCAGTTCGTCATACAAAACCAGATCCCCGGCCGCTGGCAGCGTGGAAAAGATTGCCTGATTTGCCTGAAACCCTCCACCCATGAACAATGCGGCCTCGGCCCCAAAGAACGCAGCTGCTTCATGTTCCAGCGCCTCATGCTCCGGGTGATTTCCCCGCAGCAGACGCGAGCCGCCCGAGCCTACGGGCACGCCGCGCGCCAGCGCTGCCTGTGCCGCCTCTTGCAACAGGCTTGACCCGGCCAACCCCAAATAGTCGTTGGACGCAAAATCCAGCCCCCGCGCCGGGATCAGAGCCCGACGGCGGTGCCGGGCTTCCAGTGCATCGAGCATGGATTCCAGTCGTTCGACTGCTTTCATTCGGCGGCTTCCGTGCGGTTGTGTTCTTCAGCCGTTTCGGCCTGAAGGCCAAGTTTCGCAAACAGGATCGAGTCGGTGTCTTCTTCGGGGTTTTCCGCCGTCAAAAGAGTTTCACCGACAAAGATGGAATTTGCCCCGGCGAAGAAGCACATCGCCTGCATCTCGTCGCTCATGTCACTGCGACCGGCGGACAACCGAACATAGGCTTTGGGCATCAGAATGCGAGCGGTCGCGATGATCCGCACAAAGTCGATCGGATCAACCGGTTCGGCATCAGCCAGCGGGGTATCCGCTTGTGGCATCAACATGTTGATCGGCACCGAATCCGGCGGCGGGGTCATGTTGGCCAAAGTCAGCAACATGTCGATACGGTCACCGGTATGTTCACCCATCCCCAGAATACCACCCGAGCAGACCTTGACTCCGGCTTCCTGCACCCGGTTCATCGTGTCGATCCGGTCCGAGAAAGTACGGGTGGTGATCACTTCGGAATAGTAGCGTTCGGACGTGTCGATATTGTGGTTGTAATAATCCAACCCGGCATCGCGCAGCTGAACCACCTGGGTGTCATCCAGCATGCCCAGCGTCATGCAGGTTTCCATGCCCATCGCCTTGACGCCTTCCACCATGGCGACCAGCGCAGGCATATCGCGCGGCTTGGGCTCGCGCCAGGCGGCCCCCATGCAGAACCGGGTCGCGCCACCGTCGCGGGCCTTTTTGGCCTCGGCCAGGACACGCTGAACCTCGATCAGTTTCGATGCAGGCAGGGTGGAACCATTGCGGGCCGACTGCGAGCAATAGGCGCAATCCTCGGCGCACCCGCCGGTTTTGATCGACAGCAGCTTAGAGGTCTGGATCTTGTTCGGATCAAAGTTCTCGCGGTGCACAGTCTGTGCCCGGAACAGAAGGTCCATCAACGGGAGGTCATGAACCGCTTGCGCAGACTTTCGGGTCCAGCCGGAATGAGGGATGATCATTTTATCTATAAAACTTCCTGCAGCTTGCGTTGCCGTGGATTTATTATCGATAAAATCTGAAGGCGCAACCGTGTTGGCGCAAACGATCCCAAATCAAGCGGAAATGCCGCGCTTTTCAGAAATCAAGGCCCAGATCAACGGTTCGGGCGGAATGCGTCAGCGCCCCGGACGAGATGTAATCGACCCCGGTCGCCGCAATCGATGCGACACGGTCCAACGTCACATTGCCGCTGGCTTCGGTCTTCATCCGCCCGTCCACCATGGCAACCGCTTCGCGCAGCATCTCGTTGTCCATATTGTCCAGCAATACGACGGACGCGCCGCCAATCCTGAGGACTTCGGCCAGTTGGTCCAGTCGATCGACTTCGATCTCGACGGCCATCATGTGGCTGGCTTGCGCTTTGGCGACCTCAAGAACCTGACGCACACCCCCGGCGGCGGCAATGTGGTTGTCCTTGATCAGGATCGCGTCGGACAACGAATAGCGATGATTGAAACCGCCACCATGCAGCACGGCCTGTTTTTCCACGATGCGTAGTCCGGGCGTGGTTTTGCGGGTACAGGTCATGCGGGCATTCGTGCCCTTTGTCTGCTGGACAAAGGTGGCAGTTTTTGTGGCAATACCGGTCAGGCGACCGGCAAAATTCAGCGCGACCCGCTCACCCGACAGGATCGAGGCCGCGGACCCTTTGATGGTCATCAGCGTGTCGCCGCACCGACAGGACTGGCCATCCTTGACAAGCACCTCAACTTCAAGCGTCGGGTCGACCAGCCGGAACGCTATCGTCGCCACCTGCATGCCCGAAACAACGGCGTCCTCGCGCGCATTCAGCCGGGCTGTATAGGTCGTGCTCGGCGGGATCACGGCGCGGGTGGTCACATCACCGTAAGCTCCCAGATCCTCCATCAGCGCCGCGCGGATGACGGGTTCGAGGATCAGATCGGGCAGGGTCGCAAAACTCATGGTATTTCCTTGCAGGCTTCGGCGCGAATGTGCAGCGCGTCGCTAAGATACATCCCGGATCGCTTGCCGGGGCCGTCGGCAGTTTCCGGAAAGTCGGATCGCTCATGCGCGCCGCGGCTTTCTTCGCGCTGCAATGCCGCCGCGGCGATCAGGGTTGCTGTGGCACACATGTTTCTGAAGGACGGGCATGTGCCATGCTGCTCTTCGAGCGTGGCAATCCTGTGCAATGCCCGGCATAACCCGGCGCGGTCCCGGACCACGCCGACATCGCGCGACATGGTCATGCGCAATACACTGACTGCATCGGACGTATCAGGGATGTCAGCTTGATCAAATCGAAGGGCCACAGGTTCCGACCCGGATATGTCCGGCATCGAACGCGCAATGTCCTCGGCACAGATGCGTGCAAACACCAACGCTTCGAGCAAACCGTTCGAGGCCAGCCGGTTGGCGCCGTGAAGGCCGGTCGAGGACGCCTCGCCGCACACCCACAACCGATCCAGCGTCGCGCGGCCATCAGTGCCTGTGGCAATCCCGCCCATGTGGTAATGCGCTGCCGGAGCGACCGGGATCGCATCCCGGACCGGATCGATTCCGTTGCGCGCGCAATATGCGGCAACCGCCGGGAAAAGTTCGTTGATTTGCGCGCCCAAAGCCTTGCGGGTATCCAGCATCGGGCGGTTGCCGGCCTGCACCTCGGCAAATATCGCGCGGGCCACAACGTCGCGCGGGGCAAGCTCGGCATCAGGATGAACGGCCTGCATGAACCGCTCGCCACGCTTGTTTACCAGTATTGCCCCTTCTCCGCGCAGGGCCTCGGTCGCCAGCGGGGCCGGGTCTTCACCTACGTCCATGGCGGTGGGGTGGAACTGCACGAATTCGGCGTCGGCGATCAGCGCCCCCGCCCGTGCGGCCATTCCGATGACCTGCCCGCGGATGCGGGCCGGATTGGTCGTCAGGGCATAAAGCCCGCCAGAACCACCACCCGCCAACAATACGGCAGGTGCACGAAGCGTCACAGGCGCGGATCCGCTTTCCGAGGCGTCCTGCAAAACAACGCCCACCACGCGCCCTTCCGTCACTTCCAACGCAATGGCAAGGACCCCTTCCAACACCTGCACCGAAGGAGTTTCGCACACTCGTTCGATCAGGGCGGCCATGATTTCACTGCCGGCCTGATCCCCCTTTACCCGCACCACGCGCGCAAAACTGTGCGCGGCTTCTCGGGACAGGACATATCCGCCACCCTCGGTGCGATCAAACGGTGTGCCCAAAGTGGTCAGGTCCAGAATATAGTCCCGTGCCTCTCGCGTCACCAAATCCGCAACGTCAGGCTCGACGGTTCCAGCCCCGGCATTGACGGTGTCAACGGCGTGGCTTTCCGGGCTGTCGGCCAGGTCCATCGCCGCCGCCACGCCCCCCTGCGCCCATGCCGAACTTGCGCCTTCGCCCAGCGGGTCAGGCGAGATGATCACCACCGGTCGCGGTGCCAGTTTCAGCGCAGCATAAAGCGCGCCAATCCCGGCCCCGACAATAATGACGCGATCCGTGGTGATGTCGGTCATTGCCGATCAGATGCCGAGTTTGCGAGACAGATCAATCATCGCCTGAACGGATTTGCGAGCCTTCTCTGCCACGTCTTCGGCGACCTCGACCTGGCCTTCCATCGTGTGCAGGGCATAGAGAATCTTCTCAAGCGTGATCTTTTTCATGTACGGGCACATGTTGCACGGCCCTACGAAATCGACCTCGGGCAGTTCATCGGCGATGTTCGACGCCATGGAACATTCGGTGATCAGCATCGCCTTTTCGGGTTTCTCATCATGCACATATTTGATGATACCGCTGGTTGAACCAGAATAATCCGCCTCGGCCACAACATCCGGCGGGCATTCCGGGTGCGCAATCAGGCGCGTTCCGGGGTTCCATTCGCGGAAGTCGCGCAGGTCCTGCGCGGTGTATTGTTCATGCACGATGCAGGAACCGGGCCAGAACACCACGTTCTTGTGGCTTTCATTGGCCACGTTTTGAGCCAGATACTGATCCGGCGTCATGATGACCGTGTCGCTCTCCATCGCATTCACGATCTGCAAGGCGTTCGACGAGGTGCAGCAGATGTCCGAGGCCGCTTTGACCTCGGCAGTGGTGTTCACGTAAGACACAACCGGCGCGCCGGGGTATTTGGCCCGCATTTCGTCGATTCCTTCAGCAGTAATCGATTCTGCCAAAGAACAACCCGCATCCATGTCGGGCATCAGAACCGTTTTTTCGGGGCTCAGAACTTTCGATGTCTCGGCCATGAAATGAACCCCGGCCTGAACGATCACATCCTCTTCCACCTCGCTGGCCTTGATCGCCAGTTGCAGGCTGTCACCCACGAAATCGGACACACCATGATAGATTTCCGGTGTCATGTAATTGTGCCCAAGGATCACGGCGTTACGCTCTTTCTTGAGCGCGTTGATCGCCCGCACATAAGGCGCATAGATCGCCCAATCCGGCGGACTGATCACACGATCCATACGGGCAAACGTGTCTTTCATCTCATTGGCCAATGTGGCCGATGGGGCAAGGTCATAGACGTCCGAAAGAACAGTGCGGACTTGTGCGATATCGAGCAACGGGCGAGCCACCTTTGTCAGTTGTCGTTAGCCTGGCGGGCTGCTTAACGGCTTAGCCCTAGCGGAAACATCCCCGGTTCGAAACCGGAAAATGAGACGTTAGCGCTAAGCCATGCAGACAAATTCAAAGATGAATGGCAAATCAGCCCAAAATCCCCGGCAGACGCAGCCCGTGTTCACGTGCGCAGGCCTTGGCATCCTCGTAACCCGCATCTGCGTGACGCCAGACGCCCGAAGCCGGATCATTCCACAGAACCCGTTCGAGACGTCTGGCCGCTGCATCTGTTCCGTCGGCACAAATCACGACACCCGCATGTTGGCTGAAACCCATGCCAACGCCGCCTCCGTGGTGCAGCGAGACCCATGTCGCGCCCGAGGCGGTATTGACCAGCGCGTTCAGCAGCGGCCAATCCGACACGGCATCCGAGCCGTCCTTCATCGCTTCGGTTTCGCGGTTCGGCGACGCCACCGAACCGCTGTCGAGGTGGTCACGACCGATGACGACCGGTGCCTTCAATTCTCCATTCCTAACCATCTCGTTGAATGCCAGCCCGGCCTTGTGGCGGTCGCCCAGTCCGATCCAGCAGATCCGCGCGGGAAGGCCCTGAAACGCGATGCGCTCCTGTGCCATGTCGAGCCAGTTGTGCAGATGCGTGTTGTCGGGGAAAAGTTCCTTCATCTTGGCGTCGGTTTTGTAGATATCCTCGGGATCACCCGACAGCGCGCACCAGCGGAACGGGCCGATGCCACGGCAGAACAACGGGCGGATATAGGCGGGCACGAAACCGGGGAAGGCAAAGGCGTTTTCCAAGCCTTCGTCCTGCGCCACCTGCCGGATGTTGTTGCCATAGTCCAAGGTCGGCACACCCGCGTTCCAGAAATCGACCATGGCGGCCACGTGTTGTTTCATCGACGCTCGGGCTGCCTTTTCCACGGCCTTGGGGTCGCTTTCCCTCTTGTCTTTCCACTGCGCCATGCTCCAGCCCAGCGGCAGGTAGCCGTTGACCGGATCATGGGCGCTGGTCTGATCGGTCACGATATCGGGGCGCATGCCGCCCGCCTGCATCCGCCGGTAGATTTCGGGGAAAACCTCGGCGGCATTGCCCAGCAAACCGACCGATTTCGCCTCGCCCGCCCGGGTCCAGCGGTCGATCATTTCGAGCGCTTCGTCCAGCGTCTCGGCTTTTTCGTCGAGGTACTTGGTGCGCAGGCGGAAATCGATGCTGTCAGGATTACACTCGACAGCCAGGCAACACGCCCCTGCAAAGACCGCTGCCAGAGGTTGCGCGCCACCCATGCCGCCCAGACCGCCAGTCAGAATCCACTTGCCGGTCAGGTCCCCGTCATAGTGTTGACGTCCCGCCTCGGCAAAGGTTTCGTAAGTGCCCTGAACGATGCCTTGCGTCCCAATATAGATCCACGAACCGGCCGTCATCTGGCCGTACATCATCAGGCCCTTCTTATCGAGCTCGTTGAAGTGATCCCAGTTGGCCCAATGCGGCACGAGGTTCGAGTTCGCGATCAGCACCCGAGGAGCATCGGCATGCGTCCGCACGATGGCGACCGGCTTGCCGGATTGCACCACAAGCGTTTCATCTTCCTCCAGGCCCTTGAGGCTGGCAACGATGGTATCAAAATCTTTCCACGTCCGTGCGGCACGGCCGATGCCACCGTAGACAACCAGCTCATGCGGGTTCTCGGCCACATCCGGGTGCAGATTGTTCATCAGCATCCGCATCGGCGCTTCGGTCATCCAGCTTTTGGCGTTCAGTTCGGGCCCTGTCGGGGGATAGATGTCACGGGTGTTTTTACGAGGGTCGGTCATCGGGCAAGCTCCAATGCAGTGTCGTGGATGGCGTCAAGGATATCTTTGAGCCAACGGCGCAGGCGGTCGGCTTTGTCGGTATCAAAAGTCCAGGGCGGCGCTTCGGCGCTCAGGTAAGCCGACTGAGCCAGCTCCATCTGGATCGCGTGCACCCCTTCCGAGGGGCGCCCATAGTGGCGCGTTGTCCATCCGCCCTTGAACCGCCCATTCAAAACAGCCGTATAGGGCGAGGACGCCGCGAATTCATGTGTTATGGCTTCGATTTCCGGTGCACAGGTCGCCCCATTGTTCGTGCCGATGTTCAAATCGGGCAAAGTACCTTCGAACAGAAAAGGAATATGGCTGCGGATCGAGTGGCAATCATACAGCACCGCAAACCCATGGGCCGCCTTCACGCGTTCCAGCTCGGCCTTCAGGGCGGCATGATACGGCGCATGGAAAGCTTCCCGTCGTTCGAGGATATCCTTTCCGGAAGGCGGGATGTCCCAGATGCCCTGGCCGTCGAAATCCGTCAGCGGCACAAGGGTTGTCGTGTTCTGACCGGGATAAAGCGACACGCCCGACGGGTCCCGGTTGGCGTCGATCACATATCGGTGGAAGGTCGCCCGAACCGTGGTCGCACCGGGCAGAAGTCCTTCATACAAGGTATGAATATGCCAATCCGTATCCGTCAATGCCCTGCCCCGCGCATTCAACTTGGCCTCGATCGTGGCGGGCACATAGGTGCCGGTATGCGGCAGACCCAGCACAATGGGGCTTTCACCACGTGTGATTTCGACCGGGCCGCTCATGCGCCAAGTTCCGGCATGGCGATGCCCGTGCCTTGGGCAATCTCGCCACTGGCAATCAGGGCCGAGGCTGCTTCGATCTCGGTCGCCATATAGCGATCATCTCCCAAGGCTGGCACCTCGGCACGCAGCCGTGCCATCACGGCCTGCAACGTTTCGCTCGTGGGCAGCGGCGCACGGAATTCGACACCTTGTGTGGCACAGAGCAGCTCGACCCCCAGAATACGTTCCAGATTGGCAACCATCTGCCCCAACCGCCGCGCGCCATGAGCCGCCATCGAAACGTGATCTTCCTGATTGGCCGATGTGGGCGTCGAGTCCGTCACGCACGGATTGGCCAGATGCTTGTTTTCGCTCATCAGTGCGGCGGTCGTCACCTCGGCGATCATGTAGCCCGAATTCAGGCCCGGGTTGGGCGTCAGAAACGGCGGCAGATCAAAGCTGAGCGCAGGGTCGACGATCAACGCAATGCGGCGTTGCGCAATTGCCCCGATCTCGGCCACGGCAAGCGCAATCATGTCCGCAGCAAACCCAACCGGTTCGGCATGAAAATTCCCGCCCGAAACGATCAGGCCGGTTTCCGATAGAACCAGAGGATTGTCCGTCGCCGCGTTGGCCTCGATTTCCAGCGTTGTCGCGGCCTGCCTCAGCACATCCATCGCGGCGCCCACCACCTGAGGCTGACAGCGGATGCAATACGGATCCTGAACGCGGGTATCGCCATCCCGATGGCTTTCACGAATGACCGACCCGGCCAGCAGCGCTCGCATGGTCACGCCGGCCTCGATCTGCCCGCGATGCCCGCGCAGCGTGTGGATTTCCGGTTGCAACGGGGCGGTCGATCCCATGATCGCATCCGTCGTCAGCGCCGAGGTAACCAGCGCGCTTTGCGCCGCCTGCCATGCGCCAAACAGGCCGGCCAGTGCAAAGGCCGTCGAAAACTGGGTGCCATTGATCAACGCCAGCCCTTCTTTGGGGCCCAGTTCGATCGGTTGCAGACCCGATTTGGACAGCGCAACGGCACCGGGCATCACATCGCCACCGAATTCGGCCTCACCAGCGCCCATCATGACGGCAGCCATGTGGGACAAGGGCGCAAGATCGCCCGAAGCCCCGACCGAACCCTGCGCCGGGATCACCGGGGTCACACCCTTGGACAACATCCCTTCCAGCAGGGTGATCACCTCTGGCCGAACCCCCGAGGCCCCGCGCCCCAGGCTCAGCAATTTCAGAACCATCATCAACCTTGCGTGGTTGCGCGGGACCGCAGGGCCCACACCGCAGCAATGGCTGAGGATCAGGTTGCGCTGCAGGGTTGCTGTGTCCTCGGCCGCGATTTTGACGCTGGCCAGTTTCCCGAACCCTGTGTTCACGCCATATACGGCGGCCTCTCCCGCCGCCGCATCGGCGATGCGCTTGTGCGCTTCTTCGACGGCCGGGCGGCAAGCGGGATCCAGTTGAACAGCGCGCTCTTCGCGAAAGACCTGTTCCAGCTGTGACAGGGTAGCGGTGCCCGGGGTGAGGGTGAGCGTCGTCAAAATATGCCTCCGAATATGCGAGTATGAAGAGGGTTGAAGCCGATGCGATAGGCCAGTTCCGCAGGGTGTTCGACATTCCAAACCGCCAGATCAGCGCGCCGCCCGACTGAGATCTGACCGCAGTCAGCCATGCCGAGAGCGCGGGCCGCGTGGGTCGTTACGCCCTTAAGGGCCTCCTCTGGCGTCATGCGAAACAGGGTGCAGCCCATGTTCATCGCAAGCAGCAACGAGGTCATCGGCGCCGAACCGGGGTTGCAATCCGTAGCAAGCGCCATGGGCACACCGTGCTGGCGCAACAGGTCAATCGGTGGCGCCTGTGTTTCGCGCAGTGTGTAGAACGCACCCGGCAAAATGACGCCTACGGTTCCGGCCCGCGCCATGGCCTGAACACCTGCTTCGTCAAGGTATTCTATATGATCTGCCGAAAGCGCGCCGTATCCGGCAGCCAGTTTTGCGCCGCCCAAATTCGACAATTGCTCGGCGTGGATCTTGATCGGCAGGCCAAGCTCTGTCGCGACATCAAACAGTGGGATCAACTTTTCCGGTTGAAAAGCAATGCCTTCGCAGAAGGCATCGACCGCATCGACCAATCCCTCGGCATGAGCGGCGCGAAGCGTGGGAATGCAGACCTGATGAATGTAGTCCGACGCCCTGCCCTCATAGTCCCGAGGCACCGCATGAGCCCCCAAAAAGCTGGTCAGAATGCGGATGGGACGATGATCCGGCAACGCCCGAGCCGCGCGCAACATGTTCAATTCAGTCTTGTCATCCAACCCGTAACCGGACTTCACTTCGATGACCGATACTCCTTGGGCCAGCATCGCATCAACTCGCGGCAATGCTTGTGCGACCAGTTCCTCCACGCCGGCCGCGCGCGTGGCCTTTACGGTCGAGATGATTCCACCCCCGGCGCGGGCAACCTCTTCATAGCTCGCGCCTTTCAGGCGCATTTCGAATTCTGCGGCGCGATGGCCACCGTGAACCACATGAGTGTGGCAATCGATCAACGCAGGCGTAACCAGGCGTCCACCGAGTCGAGTCCGTGGCTGGTCGGCGAATCTTGAAGGAAGGTCAGCGACAGCTCCGATCCATGCGATTTGTCCGTCCCGAAACGCGATCGCGGCATTCGGAACCAAACCGTATGGCGCGCCGCCTTCGGTCATCGTTGCAGCGTCAAGATCCGTCAAAACCCGCGTTTGCGTCTGCATGTGACTCGCAACCTCCGTGCATTTCCTTCTTTTCTAGTACATTTCTATCATTTATATGTCTATGCATAAAATGAGGTGAAAAATGGCTGTCTTCGCTAATCGCGCATTATTGAGCACCGGTTGGACTTCGAACCTGCGGGTAGAAGTCAAGGAAGGTCTGATAGCGTCGCTGCAACAGGGCGCGACGGCGCAAGATGGCGATACATGCGTCGACACTTTGCTGCCTGCGCTGGCCAATCTGCACAGCCACGCGTTCCAGCGCGCGATGGCTGGGATGACCGAATACCGCATGGCAGGACGCGACAGTTTCTGGACATGGCGGGAACTGATGTATCGTTTCACCGCGCACCTGACGCCCGATCAGGTGCAGGCGATCGCCGCACTGGTCTATATGGAGATGCAGGAAGCAGGTTACGCCTCGGTTGGTGAATTCCATTATCTGCATCACCAGCCAGACGGCACACCCTATGCCAATCTTGCAGAGCTGTCTCAGCGGATCATGGCTGCTGCGGCCGAGACGGGAATAGGGCTGACGCATCTGCCCGTACTTTATTCCTATGCGGGGGTCGGCGAGCAGCCGTTGGAAGCGGGTCAACAACGATTTGGCAATGACGTGGACCGCTATCTGGCGTTGGTCGAGCAAGCACAAGCGGCACTGGGCGATCTGCCGGATGACTGTCAGATAGGCATTGCCCCGCATTCCTTGCGCGCGACGTCACCGCAAGATCTTGCCGGGGTTCTGGACGCAAAAAAGACGGGACCTGTCCACATTCACATAGCGGAACAACCGATGGAGGTTGCGCAGGTTCACGAGGGTCTGGGCGCCCGCCCGGTGGAATGGCTGCTGAACAATGCGCCGGTAAACCAACGCTGGTGCCTCATCCACGCCACACATATGACGGAAAAGGAAACCCGCGATATGGCGGCAACCGGCGCGGTCGCGGGGCTTTGCCCGATCACCGAGGCCAATTTGGGGGATGGCCCCTTCAATGGCGCCGTCTTTCTTGAAGCCGGTGGTCGTTTCGGAGTTGGGTCGGATTCAAACATTTTGATTTCGACGACAGAGGAACTGCGTACGCTGGAGTATTCCCAACGCCTGCGAGACCTGTCGCGGAATGTTCTGGTCGAAGGGGACGGTTCGGTTGGACAAACACTGTATTGCAATGCGGCTTTGGGTGGCGCGCAAGCCCTGGGGCGCGCGGCGGGTCAGATCGCAGAAGGGATGCTGGCGGATCTTGTTGCCATTGACAGTCAGGACCCTGCGCTTTGCGCCCTGCGTCCTGAACAGTTGCTCGACGGGTTGGTCTTTGCCGCGAAGGATCACGTAGTGACCGATCTGTGGTCGGCTGGCCGCCATCAGGTACGCCGGGGCCGTCATATTGCACGGGATCGGATCGTATCTGACTATCGGCGGGCCATGGCTGATCTCATGCCGAGGCTTTGAGCTTGCTGCCGCCTTTACGGGCTGACAAAAATGGCCTCATAATACCAATATGTTTGTACGTAATTGGATGAACACCACGTGACCGATCAAAAACATCTAGGTTTCCAGGACATTCGGGACGAAGTCGTGAACCGCATTCAAACCCGTGTCTGGCCGCAGGGCAGTCTGTTGCCCACCGAGATGGAATTGGCAGCCGAATTCGGCGTTGCACGGGCGACGGTCAATCGGGCGCTGCGGGAACTTGCCGAACAAGGCATTGTCACCCGCAAACGCAAGGGTGGCACGCGCGTTGTGACCACGCCGGTAAAGCAGGCGAAGCTGCCAATCGCTGTCGTTCGGCAGACCATCGAAGAAATGAATGCCGAATACCGCTATGCTTTGGTCAGCCGAACACTGATCGACTGCCCCGCGTGGTTGCAGGCAAAGCTGAGCATTCCCGAAGGCGCGCAGGTCGTCCATCTGCAATGCATGCACCACGCCGACAACCGTCCGTTCCAGTTCGAGGAACGCTGGATCAACGTCAGCACCGTGCCTCAGGTTCTCGACGAAGATTTCCTGACCACCGGGCCGAATGAATGGCTGCTGTCCGAGGTGCCGTTTTCAAACGCTGAAATTGCCCTCTCGGCTGTCCCGGCAACAGGGCATTTGCAGGAGTTCCTGGCCGTACCGCCCGGCACTCCGTTGTTTCAGCTGGAACGTACAACATGGTTTCGCAGCGATCCCGTTACATTCGTGCGCATGACTTTCCATCAGGGATACCAGATGCGCACCACGTATTGAGGCCAACGCGCGGAACAGGTTTTGATGGTGGTGAAAAACCTTACTGTTTCGAACACACCTTCCTTACTGCCGTCATAGCCCCTTTGACCCTTCCGAAAGATGATATTTCGATCCTAAAGCCAGTCTATCCGGTCCTGTCCCGGGGTTTTGCGCGGAGGCAGTGCGGGTAAGGTTAACCAGCGGCCTGCCACGAAAGCAGGTTGCAACGGATTTTGGTATTGGCTTCTCGACGCTGAGCCGTTTGATCCAGCAGGATCGGCGCAATCCTGAGAAGCCGTCCGCCCAGTCTGATCTCGAGCGCGAGGTCGCGGAACTGCGGGAAAAGAACCGCATGCTTAAGATGGAGAGGAGCTAAAATTTGCCACCAAGTTCTTTGCGGAGTAAAGCAAATGAGGTTTGCTTTCACCGCCAAGACCTCCGACATCCTCCCTGTCGAGCGGCTGTGCCAGATCATGGATGTCAGTCCAAGAAGGTATCGCGTTTACCGCAATCGTCCGCTCAGCCAGAACCAGCAACTGCTGTGATAACGCCGCCCGCCTCTGGAAAGAATGCTATACATGAGCCTGCCGGGCAATGGTCGAAACCTTCTTCAAGGCGATCAAAGCTGAGCTGTTGTGGCAGCAATCCTGGAAAACGTGTAGAGACACCGAGATCGCAATCTTCGAATGTTTCAACGGCTTCTACAATCGACGACGCAGGCACTCGGCCCTCGGCTGGAAAGCCCTTTGGCCTTCGATGCAAAGGCTGCGATAGCAAGCAATCGGAGCGGCACGAAAGCGTGACGGGTCCATCCCGATGATCCGGGCTTTCGTGAAACAGCTTTTTCGCATTCATTTGCGCCTTCCAAAGCCAAACAAGCTCTACGTCAGAACGAGGGACGTTTCCGGGGCAGGTCAGTTTGTCCCCTTTCGCGCAGGCCGATGTGCCCGAGGCCCCAGGTGTTATCTTTGATATCTCGGCTAACGCATTGGAAAGTGAACATACTTGCGGGATCTTTCAAAAGCCCGGGTCAAACTGAACGATCAGCAATCCGACGAAGCGGCGGATTTGAAGTTGGACCCCGGCAGGCCCGCAGACCTGTTCGTCAACACAGGCGAACGCGCGGTGATTGCTTGTCCGGCACAGCCTGTCAGCGACAGTCTGACCGGAACTTTCATCGAGTAAACGGTTTTACAAGACTTACAGCTTTAAACTGTTGTGTATCGAGTGTTTTGGTGAGTGAGCGGTGGTCTGCGCCCCTGTTCCGGGCGCGGGCCATCACTTTTGTGGGTCAGACCCCGTAGCGGGCAAGAAACATGTCGACAGCCTGAGCAGCAACCTGATCTATTTCTTCCTGGGTGAAGGTGTTCTGAATGCCAAAAGCCGCCCGGGTCCAGATCCGCACTTTGCACAGTTCGGAAAACTGCTCGGCAGCGATATGTACATCATCAATTGCCAATTCGCCCTTGGCCACGGCTTTTTCCAGATACTCGGCCATCTGTCGCTGGCCATTTTGTGGCCCCGCCTCATAGAACGCGCGACCAAGTTCGGGGAACCTGTCGCGTTCGGCAACGCAGATCCTGAAAACCTGTTGCGCGAAATCTGACACAAGAAATCTGGTCAGCTGTGTCGCCGTGATCTGAAGCACTTCGCGGGCCGGCTTGGTTTCGTCGATCATCGCGATGACCCGCTCGGCCATCAGGCAGCATTCTGTTTGGGCGACTTCCATGAACAAAAGGCGCTTATCAGGGAAGTAACTGTAGAGCGTTGCTTTTGACACACCGGCTGCGCGAGCGATGTCATCCACACTTGCACCTTCAAACCCATCCGCCATGAAAACCTCTCGAGCCCCGCGCAGAACCTGATCGAATTTCCGGCCGGTGCGCAGGATGGTGGCAGTCTGGGTCATGTCGTCTCCTCGATCGATAACTGCGCCAGTTTATAAACCGTTCGGTTTAGATACAACGATTCTCGAATATTTCAGCGAAGCTGACGATGCATTTGCTTTGATGCCGGGTACTTGCAGCGCGTTCAAACCGTGCTAGGACTTGGCCCATGGTCGAAATCTTTCTGCGCACCCTTCCGTTTTTCGCGATCATCGGCCTGGGCTTTTGGGCGGGGCGCACGCGGTTCTTCACGGCTGAAGCCACGGCCTATCTGACCAAGTTCGTCTTTTACTTTGCGCTTTCAGCGATGCTGTTTCGCTTTGCAGCCACCCTTCCCTTTGCCGAGATTTTCAATGCCCGGCTCATCCTTGGATATCTGCTGGGAACCGTGACCGTATACGTTCTGGCATCGGCCATCGCCTGGCTGCGCGGGCTCGACATCCCGACCGCCGCGGTCGAAGCTCAGTGCGCGGCCATCGGCAATGTCGGGTTCCTGGGGCTGCCCATGCTTGCTCTTTTGTTCTCCGAGGCTGCGATTGGGCCCGTGATGCTGGTCCTGACCGTCGATCTGGTGGTTTTTTCATCCTTGATCGTGATCCTGATCAATGGCGGCCGTGACGGAAAATTGACCCCGACCACCTTCAAGCTGATCGGAATGGGTTTGGTCCGGAATCCCATGATCGTATCCATCTCGGCCGGTCTCATCTGGTCCTCGCTGAAAATACCTGTTCCTGAACCTCTTGGCGATTTTCTGACCATTCTCGGCGGTGCCGCAACTCCCGGAGCATTGTTCGCCATTGGCGCATCATTGGCAGGCAAGTCGGCTGAACGTGTCCAGATCGCGGCTTGGTTGAGTTTCTGCAAATTGGTGATCCATCCGGCCTGCGTCGCGGTCGCACTGCTATGGCTGATACCGATTGAAACTTTTCCGGCAACTGTAGCCATCTCTGCCGCGGCTTTACCTGTTGCGGGCAATGTTTACATGCTGGCTGCGCATTACGGCATTGCCCCGCATCGCGCGTCGGCGGCAATCCTTCTATCCACGATCGTCAGTATTCTCACCGTGCCGATGGTGATCGCCTGGGCGGGCACTTTCTGACCTTCACCTTTTCGAAAAATACTCTCACCGAAGGCGCATGGACTTTACGCCGGGTCCGCGGATCGTTAGCCATGTTGCGACTCGAAAATAAGGACGGTGCCTGATGGAAACCCTTTCGGAAAATGCCTGTTTCGGCGGTGTGCAGGGCGTGTACCGCCACGCCTCCTCGTCGTGCAAGTGTGACATGACTTTTGGCCTGTTTCTTCCAGCCGAGGCCAAGGACGGCCCGGTCCCGGTTCTTTGGTATTTGTCGGGATTGACCTGCACCCATGAAAACGCAATGACCAAAGCCGGGGCTCAGGCGTGGGCCGCGGAACAGGGAATTGCGGTGGTGTTTCCGGATACGTCACCGCGTGGTGAAGGTGTCGCGGATCATGAGGATTACGATCTGGGTCAGGGCGCGGGATTCTATGTGAACGCGACACAGAAACCTTGGGCGCCTCATTTCCGGATGTGGGACTATGTTGCCGAAGAGCTGCCCGCCCTGCTGTTCGAAAACTTCGCCATCGACAGCGAACGTCAGGCCATTACGGGCCATTCCATGGGGGGTCACGGTGCCCTGACACTTGCCATGAACCTGCCGGGACGCTTCCGTTCGGTGTCAGCCTTTGCGCCGATCTCGAACCCGACCGGAGCGGATTGGGGCCGCAAACAGCTGAGCGCCTATCTCGGTGACGACGAAGCGCTTTGGGAAAAACACGATGCGTCTTTGTTGATGAAGAAAACCGGTTTCGACGGTCCTATCCTGATCGACACCGGTGCAAACGATCAGTTCATGGATCTTTTGCGCCCCGAAGCGTTGGCGCAAGCCATTGCCGAACGCCGCCAGCAAGCGACGTATCGCTTCCAGCCGGGTTACGATCATTCGTACTTCTTTGTGTCCACGTTTATGGAAGATCACGTCATCTTCCATGCCGAGGCCCTGTACGGAGACTGAGGGATGAGCAATTACGATTATGACCTGATCATCATAGGGTCAGGGCCTTCTGGGCGTTCTGCGGCGATTCAGGCAGGCAAACTGAAACGGCGCGTGCTGGTCATCGACCGCAAGGACCGTTTTGGTGGCGTCTCTGTCCATACCGGTACAATTCCGTCCAAGACCCTGCGCGAAACGGTGCTGAACCTGTCGGGCTGGCGCGAACGCAGCTTTTACGGGCGTTCCTACCGGGTAAAGGATCAGATCCGGGCAGAGGATCTGAAGGCCCGCCTGCATATGACCCTCGACCACGAGGTCGACGTGTTGGAGCATCAGTTCAACCGGAACCACGTCGAAACTCTGGACGGTCTGGCCAGGTTTGTCGGACCGCACGAAGTAGAAGTCGCAACCGATGCCGGAGAAACAACGCGCGTGACGGCCGCGAAGTTCCTGATTGCGACAGGCACGAAAACCTATCGCCCGGATTATGTTCCGTTCAACGGTAAGACGGTGGTGGATGGTGACGAATTTCTGGAAATGGCAGAGATTCCGCGCTCGCTGGTTGTCATCGGTGCCGGGGTCATTGGTGTGGAATATGCCACGATGTTTTCAGCCCTGGACGTGCGCGTCACGCTGATTGAACCCCGCGACACGTTTCTGGATTTCATCGACAGCCGGTTGATCCACGACTTTACGCATCAGATTCGGGAAAACGGTGTCGACCTGCGTTTGGGCTCGGCTGTCGAGAAGATTGAAGACGCCGGCGAGCATGTGGAAGTGACCCTCGACAACGGTCGCCACGTTCGTGCTGAAATGCTTCTGTTCGCGGCCGGACGCATGGGAGCGACGTCCAAACTCAATCTGGATGCCGTCGGGCTGGAGACGGACCATCGCAACCGGATCAAGGTCGACCGCAAGACCTATCAAACGGCTGTGCCACATATCTATGCCACGGGCGATGTGATCGGACATCCGTCGCTGGCATCGACCTCTTTGCAACAGGGGCGCGTGGCTGCCTGTCACGCGCTTGAAACGCCCACGCTGCCGGAAAGCCCGTGGTATCCGTACGGCATCTATTCAGTGCCCGAAATATCAACCTGCGGAATGTCGGAAGAAGAATTGCAGGAGCGCAACATCCCCTACGAGGTCGGTGTCGCGCGATTCCGCGAGACGTCACGCGGGCATATCATGGGGCTGGAACACGGCATGTTGAAAATGCTGTTTTCGCTCAAGACCCGCAGGGTGCTGGGTGTCCAGATCGTTGGTGAAGGCGCGACGGAGTTGATCCATATCGCGCAGGCCGTGCTGAACCTGAAAGGTACGGTGGACTACTTCGTTCAGAACACGTTCAACTACCCGACACTTGCCGAAGCATATAAAATCGCGGGCCTGGATGCGTTCAACCGCATGCCCATACCCGAGGAATTCAAGGTCAAAAAGAAACCAGCGGAACCGGCAAGGAAAGAGGCGAAGAAGGCGTGACGACGCTGTATGTCGATGGCGATGCCTGCCCTGTAAAAGCCGAGGCCGAACGGGTCGCGACCCGGCACAAAGTGCCGATGGCGCTGGTGTCCAATGGCGGGCTTCGACCATCGGCCAACCCGCTGGTGCAGGTCATTGTCGTTTCCGAAGGCGCCGATGAGGCCGACAAATGGATTGCCGAACGTTGTGGAGCGGGGGATGTCGTTATTACGTCCGATATCCCTTTGGCTGCAAAATGCGTCGAAGCCGGTGCGCGCGTGCTGCGCCCGAACGGTGAAACCTTCACGGCGGCGAATATTGGTCAGCAACTGGCCATGCGTGATTTGATGGCTGATCTGCGCGCGGCCAATCCGTTGGGAACCGGCGGCGGCGGGCGGCCCTTCGGCAAGGCCGACCGCTCGCGGTTTCTGGACGCCCTGGAACGGGAAATACGTGCTGCCAGAAAGGGATGATCATTCCTTTTGCCCGATCAAATACTGACCCGAATTCCGAAACGCCCGTTTACAAGTACCTCATTAGAACGCACCCTGTGCTTGAATTCCGATCAGGCTTTTCGAATACGGAGACTGCGTTATGAAAGTACAAGGCACCCATTATCGGTCTATTTGGTGGGACAAACCGGCAGGCGAGGTCCGGATCATCGACCAAAGGTGGTTGCCGCATGATTTTCGGGTCGTAACCCTGAAAACGCTTGATGAATTTGCAGCTGCGATACGGGATATGTGGGTCAGGGGCGCACCTTTGATTGGCGCGACCGCTGCGTTTGGAATTGCCGAGCAGATGTCTCGGGACAGCTCCGAAGCCTCCTTTGACGCCGCGTATGACGTTTTGCATGCAACCCGACCCACGGCAATCAACCTGCGCTGGGCATTGGACAGATGCCGAGAAGCGCTGATGCCGCTTGCTCCGGGTGATCGTGCCGAGCGCGCCTGGTCGCTGGCGCAGGAGATTGCAGACGAAGATGTCGAGATCAACGCCGCAATCGGCCGCCACGGGTTGGAACTGATCAAGGATATCGCCGCCCGAAAACCCGCCGGTGAGCCGGTACGGTTGTTGACTCATTGCAACGCGGGATGGCTGGCGACTGTGGATTGGGGCACGGCCACAAGCCCGATGTATCACGCGCATGACGCGGGCATCCCCCTGCACGTCTGGGTGGATGAAACCAGACCGCGCAACCAGGGCGCGCTGACATCCTGGGAATTGGGCGAACATGGCATTCCCCACCGTTACATCGTGGACAATGCCGGCGGTCATTTGATGCAGCACGGCCTGGTTGATTTGGTGATTACGGGCACGGACCGAACCACGGCCCAAGGTGATGTTTGCAACAAGATCGGGACTTATCTGAAAGCTTTGGCTGCGCGGGACAACGGTGTGCCATTTTATGTCGCCCTGCCCTCACCCACGATTGACTGGACCGTTCGCGACGGTGTGGCTGAAATCCCGATCGAGGAACGTGATGCCAGGGAAGTCACCCATGTCATGGGGGTTGATGGGCAGGGGAGTATCTCGGATGTACGCGTGACGCCGGATGGCACGGAAGGTGGCAATCCTGCCTTTGATGTCACCCCAAACCGGCTGGTGACGGGGCTTATCACCGAGCGCGGAGTCAGCGAGGCTTCTGCCGACGGGCTTGCCCGGTTGTTTCCCGAACGGGCTGGTTAACACTTTGTTTAGCACAGTCCTGAATTGTGCAATCGCCCACGCGGATCATGCACCCGCTTAACTTGCTGAGAATGAATGATGATTGAAAACTGGTACAGGGCCGACGAGGCACGGAAATGGCGGGATCGGGCCGGAACAGATCCCGCAGATCAGGAGCTGGGCGAACGTGTCTATACCTCGCGGCTGATCGGTCAGAACCCGGACCTCCTGATGCACGGAGGAGGCAACACGTCGGTCAAGCTGGAACGCCCTGATCTGTTCGGCGATCCGCAGCGCGTTCTGCATGTCAAGGGATCTGGGTGGGATCTGGACAGCATCGAGGCGCCGGGCCTGCCAGGTGTGTGGCTTGATCCTTTGATGAAACTGCGCGCATTGGACCATCTGTCAGACGCGCAGATGGTCAATGTTCAGCGCGCCAATCTGTTGGACTCGGGTTCACCGAACCCCTCTGTGGAAACACTGTTGCATGCATTTCTGCCGCATAAATATGTGGATCACACGCACGCGACACCCTTTCTGGTGCTCGCCAATCTGCCAAATGCCAAGGATGTCTGCCGCGAGATTTTTGGCGACCGATTGGGCATTGTGTCCTATATCATGCCTGGCTTCGGGCTGGCCAAAAAGGCGGCCGAGGTATTTGACGAAAACCCGAATGTCGAAGGGCTTCTGCTGCTTCAGCACGGGCATTTTACGTTCGGCGCGACGGCGCAGGAAAGCTATGACCGGATCGTGGCGCATACCAACGAGGTTGCTGCCTATTTCGGAATGAAGGACCTGACGACAATTGGCCGTCGCGATCCGGCTGAGAATCTTGAGGTATTGCCGATCCTGCGCGGGGTCATCGCCGAAGTGGCGGCTCAACGGGATGACCCGATGCCGGTTTTTGACCTTCGCAACGGGCCGGAAGTGATGCGGTTTTTTGATCGTCCGGACATTGATACACTGGCCCAGCGGGGCATGGCGTCGCCGGATCACGTGTTGCGGACAAAAGGCTGCCCGCTTGTTTTGCGGGCGCCGGACCTATCCGGGGGACGGTCACGGATCAAGGCAAAGGTCGAAGAGTTTGCCAAAGACTATCGGGAATACTTTGAACGGCAGGCGCCGCAGGCCGACGAACCCAAGAAACTGTTGCCCCAAGACCCCAAGCATGCCTGGATCGAGGGTGTGGGGATCCTGGGAATGGGCCCGAACGCGAAGGCTGCCTCGGCAGCGGCGGATCTTGCGGAACAAAACCTGCGGGTGCGAACGGTGGGCGAAGATGCCGGCGGTTTTTTCCCCATCAATGAAAAAGATCGCTTTGATTGTGAATACTGGTCCTTGGAACAGGCGAAGCTGGGCAAAAGCTCAGCGCCTCCGCTTCAGGGTAAGATCGTGATGGTGACCGGCGGTGCTGGGGCGATAGGTCTGGCGACCGCCAAGGCCTTTGCTGATGCCGGTGCAAATGTCGTTCTGGTGGATCGGGATGAACGGGCGTTGGCAGATGCCAAATCGACCCTTGGCACGTGGCATTCGTCATATGCCTGCGACGTCACCGAGAAAGGCGCCGCAGATGCCGCGATTGCGGCGGCGATACACCGGTTTGGCGGGATCGATGTAATGGTATCGAATGCCGGGGCCGCGACTTCGGGCGCGTTGCTGGATCTTGGCGACGAGGAATTCCGTGCGGCTTTTGAACTGAATTTCTTCGCGCACAAGGCGTTTGCGACACAGGCTGCCCGAGTGATGCAAGCTCAGGGCCGCGGCGGTCAGATCCTGTTCAATATCTCGAAACAGGCGATCAACCCGGGCTGGAACATGGGGGCCTATGGCACGCCAAAAGCCGCCACCCTGTTCCTGTTGCGCCAGTTGACACTTGAATTGGCCGAATACGGAATCCGTGTGAACGGGGTGAATGCAGATCGAATTCGATCTGGCCTGCTGACGGATGGGTTCATTCAGGAACGCGCTGCCGCACGTGGCGTTTCCGAGGAGACCTATATGTCAGGCAACCTGCTAGGCCGCGAAGTCGAGGCAAAGCATGTCGCGCATGCCTTTGTTGCGCTGGCGCTGATGGAACGCACCACCGGTCATGTCGTGACGGTGGATGGCGGCAACACCGAAGCCGAACTTCGGTAACGCCTTTACCCGATTGGTTCCCGGCCTGTGGCGTATCGTTGTGCCTCAGGCAGGAACCGCTGTTCGGTTCTCGCGGATCGGCAGGTGTACTATCGCGCTGAAGGCACCGATCGCGACCCCGATCCACCAAACCATGTTGTAGTCGCCATACTGGTCATACATGCGCCCGCCAAGCCAGACACCCAGAAAGCTGCCGATCTGGTGGCTCAGGAAGATAAAACCATAGAGCGTTCCCATATAGCGCAAACCGTAAAGCTGCGCGACGAGACCCGAAGTCAGCGGCACGGTGGCCAGCCAAAGCGATCCCATCACCAGCGAGAACACGATGACCGTAAGCGGTGTGATCGGGAACACGATGAACAAAGCCGCGGCAATCGTCCGGCCCGTATAGACTGCGGCCAGAAGATATTTTTTCGGAAAGTGGTTGCCGGCCCAGCCCGCCAGTAGCGTACCGCCGATATTGGCCAGACCGATCAATGAAATCGACACGGCACCCAGGGCCGATGTGGAGGTGATCCCGATGGCGTGCAGTACGCCTCCGGGCTGGATTGGCCCGCACATCTCGGTCACGAATGCCGGGAAATGCGCGGTGATGAAGCCCAGTTGGTATCCGCAGCTGAAAAATCCCAGGAATATCAGCGCGTAGGAAGGGTCGCGGAACGCCTTGCCCAGTATCTCGCTCATGCTTTCTTCCAGCTCAGACTTCGAGGCGGGCTGTGGTGCGCGCATGAAGGGCAAGGTCAGCACAAGCGCAAGAATCGCCACGGCGAACACGACAAAGACGTGCTGCCATGGCAGGAATGACAGCAGCCATTCCGCGGTTGGCGCCCCCAGAACCTGCCCAAAGCTGCCCGCGGCGGTAACGATGGCCAGCGACATGGACCGGTTTTCGTCGGTAGACGCGCGACCGACAACCGCCAGAACCACACCAAACCCGGTTCCGGCGATGCCGAAACCCACCAGCCAAGCGTATATCTGATGCTCGAACGGCGTAACGGACCACGCCGTCAGCACCATGCCAGCCGCGTAGGTGAGAGCGCCAAGAATGATGGCTCGGCGATCGCCCACCTTTTCGGCAATCGCAGCAAAGATCGGCTGCCCGATGCCCCAGGCCAGGTTCTGAACTGCAATCGCCATTGAAAAATCGGTCCGCAGCCAGCCGAACTCATCCGCTATCGGAATCTGGAATACGCCGAACGAAGCGCGCACGGCGAAGCTGACCGTGATGATGATACATCCGACAATCAGAATCGGATTCAACAAGCGGACGGATTGGGACATGGGACCTCAGGCGTTACGTCCGGAGGACCGTATTACTTTTGGTGTCACCGTCAATTCAGCAGATTTGCGGACACGGATAAACAAAATTGATGTGTCGCCAAAAATGGCTTCTTTTCAACGGGCGAGGTGACGGGTAAGGCTCGGATTCATGACGGATCTTATTTCGCTTTACGAGGCCCGCATCGCGGACGGAACCCTGACACGCGACGACGCGCAAGAGGCCGTTCTGCCCCAATTCGAACGTATCCGGGCGGCACTGTCCAAGCCGGTCAAACGCGGGCTCTTCCGCAAGGCGCCTCCGCCCCCCAAAGGATTGTACCTATGGGGCGGTGTCGGGCGTGGAAAATCGATGCTGATGGACATGTTCGTCGATACGCTGGGCAATATCCCGGCACGGCGTGTGCATTTTCATGCCTTTATGCAGGAAATCCATGCTGGAATGCACAAGGCCCGGCAACAGAATGTCGAGGATGCCCTGGCACCGGTGGCGAAGGAGGTGGTCAACTCAGTTCGCTTGCTCGCATTTGACGAAATGCAGATCACCGACATTACGGACGCGATGATCGTCGGGCGGCTGTTTGACTTGTTGCACGAGGGCGGCGTGGTCGTGGTTACCACGTCGAACAGGCATCCCGACGATCTGTACAAGGATGGGCTGAACCGGCAGCTGTTTCTGCCGTTCATCGCGCATATCAAAGAGCAGTTGCAGGTGTGGGAGTTGGTGTCGCCCACGGACTATCGGCAGAACCGGTTGGAGGGTGCCCCGGTCTATTTCACTCCGATTGGCCCAGAAGCCCGGCAAAAAATCCGGCAGGTCTGGACAGATCTTGCCGGTGGGCCCGCTGATCCGCTTGTGTTGCACGTCAAAGGTCGGGCCGTTGAATTGCCCGCCTTTCGCAACGGGGTGGCGCGGGCTTCCTTCTATGATCTGTGTGGCCGCATGTTGGGACCGGGCGATTATCTGGCGATTGCGGAAGAAGTGAAGGTGCTGGTGCTTGAGGACATCCCGCGCCTGTCTCGGAACAATTTCAACGAAGCCAAGCGTTTTGTCACCCTGATCGATGCACTTTACGAAGCCAGGGTGCGTTTGATCTGTTCGGCTGCGGCCGAACCAGAGATGCTGTATGTCGAAGGTGAAGGAACCTTCGAATTTGAACGCACGGCATCGCGCCTGCGGGAAATGCAGGATCAGGATTGGGGGCGACAGGGGCGCTGATCCGCCCGTATCGCCCGCCCCATCCAAGACCGTGTCAGCCAGATCATGAGGCTGGAACGGGCCTACGCGTTTTCTTGCAGAATTTTTCCGGCCAGATAGAGCGAGCCGCAGATCAGAACACGCGCCTGCGGGTCATTGTCCGTGATCACTTTCAATGCGTCCGCTACGCTGTCAGCGGTGGATGCGGGCAGGTTGACCCTGGCCGCAGCCGCAGCGGTTTCTTCCGCGCTGAGCGTTGCGGTCTCGCCCGGAATGGACACGGCTGTCAGACTTGTCGCCTTCTCTGCCAGAGGTGCGAGATACCCGGTCACATCCTTGGTGTTGAGCATGCCGCAGATCATGTGCGTCGGTTTTGGCGGCAGATTCGCCAACACATCCGCCAACGCGACACCTGCGGCGGCGTTATGACCACCGTCCAGCCAAATCTCGGCCTGCGGGGCCTGATCTACGAGCGGGCCGGATTTCAGACGCTGCATGCGCGCCGGCCATTCGGCCTTGGTCACGGCAGCTTCGTACGCGTCGTCGCCCATGTTCAGATGGCGCAGAACCGCCAACGCTGCGCCCGCATTCTGAATCTGATGCGCGCCCAGAAGGTTGGGCAGAGGCACATCCCGCAAACCGGTTTCGTCCTGATAGATCAGACGTCCGTTTTCTTCCTGCACGTGCCAGTGCTGACCATGAACCAACAAAGGCGCACCCAATCGGGCGGCCGTGTATTCGATGACCTCAAGCGCTTCGTCCTGTTGCGGGCCGACAATGCACGGAACGCCGGGCTTGATGATGCCCGCTTTTTCCGCCGCGATCTTGCCCAAAGTACCACCCAGGAACTGTTCATGATCGATGGATACGGGGGTAATAACCGTGACGGCCGGGTTTTCGATCACATTTGTGGCGTCCAGACGCCCGCCCAGCCCGACCTCGAGCAGAGTGTAATCTGCCTTGGCACGGGCAAAGGCCAACAGGGCGGCGCATGTGGTGATCTCGAAATAGGTGATGTTTTCGCCGCCATTGGCAGCGTAGCATTCATCCAGAACCGCCGTCAGTTCTGGCTCCGAGATCAGCTCTCCGGCCAATCGAATACGTTCATGAAAACGGGCCAGATGCGGCGAGGTATAGGCGTGTACCGAGCGCCCTGCCCCCTCAAGCCCCGCTCTGATCATCGCCTGAGTCGAGCCCTTGCCGTTGGTCCCGGCAATATGGATGACCGGCGGCAGTTTCAGCTGAGGATTGTCCAGTGCAGCCAGCAAACGCCAGACACGGTCCAAGGTCAGATCAATGATCTTGGGGTGCAGCGCCATCATCCGGTCGAGGATGGCGTCGGACGTCTTGGCCGTCATTTCTGATCTGTCTCTTCGGCGGGGGGGTCTGTTGCGTCGGTTGGCTCCGGTGCAGGCAGATCGCCCATGATCGCCGGCGGCAGATTCATCAGCATCCGCGTGATGGTGATCAACTCGTCGCGCATTTCGGTACGTTTGGTGACACGGTCCAGCATACCGTGATCCAGCAGGTATTCGGCACGCTGAAAGCCTTCGGGCAGTTTTTCGCGAATCGTCTGCTCGATCACGCGAGGTCCGGCAAAGCAGATCAGCGCATTGGGTTCCGAGATATGGACATCGCCCAGCATCGCATAAGATGCAGTGACCCCGCCAGTCGTCGGATGAGTCAGAACAACGATATATGGCAGGTTGGCTTCCTTCAGCATCTCGACTGCCACAGTGGTGCGCGGCATCTGCATCAGGCTGAGGATACCTTCCTGCATACGGGCGCCACCGGCTGCCGAGAAAAGGATCAAAGGACGCTTGAGTTTTACCGCTTCCTGCGCGGCAGCGATGATCGCGTTGCCGACATACATCCCCATTGATCCGCCCATGAACGAAAAGTCCTGCGCGGCGGCCACGATTGGGGTGCGGCCGATTTCACCCAAGGCGACCAGCATGGCTTCCTTTTCGCCGGTCTTCTTCTGCGCTGCCTTCATGCGGTCGGGGTATTTCTTCTGATCGCGGAATTGCAACGGGTCGTCTTTTGGCGCAGGCACCTCAAGTTCCGTAAAGATCCCGCCGTCAAACAAGTGCTTGAACCGCTCACGCGGCGTGATCGCCATGTGGTGGTCGCACTGTGTGCAGACATTCTGGTTTTCCGCCAGCTCGCGATGGAACAGCATCGTTCCGCATTCGTCGCATTTGTGCCAGAGGTTTTCAGGCACTTCGCGGCGTGAGAAGATCGAGTTTATCCGGGGGCGGACGTAGTTTGTGATCCAGTTCATGTCGGAACCTTGGCTTGTGCGGTGTTGACGTCAAATAGGACGCCACGGAAGGAATTGCAATCAACGCCTGAGCGCAAGTCGCGCGGCCAGCCAGCAAACGAACATCACCGCAAGGTCCACCAGAAGCCAGGGACGAAGCTGTTCGGCATCAGATGCATCGAACGGAAGGGTGAACAGGGCCAGCCCGTTCAGGTTGTCAGGCAACGAGATGAACAGCAACGCAATGATGTTGTTGAAAAAATGCAAGGCGATAGCTGGCCCCAATGTTCCGGCCCGTGCCGTCAGGTCCGACGTCAGCACACCGAAAACGCAAGCCCATAGCGCAATCAGCAGCGCGTTGTCGCCAGCCATGTCGGGCGTGTAATGTCCGATTGCAAACAGGATGGAGGGCACCCCCATCCAGATGACAGGGGATTGGAATCTGGCTGCCAGGGTTTGCTGAATATATCCTCGGAACAACAGTTCTTCGGCGCTGGTCTGCACCAGAACAACCAAGGCCGAGACCGGCAACAGAAGAAGCCAGGTCGACAATGGCAGGTTCTGCGACAGAGATCCGCCAAAGCCGTAAGGCGGTAGCAGGAACCCGACAACGCCCAAAATAAGCAATGCTTTCAACACTTTCAGGAATTGACCCGCGGCCAATCGGTACCCGCCCACGATGGACACCAATGACCTGTGCTGAACCTGCCGCGCGGCGACGGCCACGCCCAGAATGATGAAACCGAAGCTGGCCAACAGCAACAGCAGCGCGAGGGGTGAACCGCCCATCAGAAGCGTCTGCGCCCAGCTTTCCGGGCCCATCCCGGCAACCACGGTAAAAAACACCATGTTCAGAACGCTGACCAGCACGGCAACCAGCAAGAGCCCCAGCAACAGGCGCCAGATTTCCGGTTTGCCGCGTGCGGTTTCGACCAGATGGTCATGAGCGGAATATGCTTTAGGCATTTTCACCCGTGCTTTCCTGAATCGCCTGATCCGTAATGGTCGGGAGCAGTTCCTCGGGGTTCTGCGCCGCATTGATTCTTGTGGACAACGTAGTCAGATACCCCGCAACAGTCTGTAGCAATTGCGTCGCAACCGAAGCATCGCTTTCGACCACCGCACGCAGTTCCTCGGCACCGATACGCAGGAAACTGCAATCTTCGGTGGCGACCAGATCCAGTTGTCTGGGCTCTCCCGTGATGATCGAGAGATCACCGATCAGTCGCCCGGGCTCGATGATCGAGATCGGGCGTTTTTGTCCATCATCCGTGGGCCAGTCCAGCCTGGCCTGCCCCGAGACGCACAGATACGCCGCGTCGGGCGCCTGACCACGCGAGAAGATGACTTGCCCCGCTGCTGCTTCGTACCATTGCGCTGAGAAAGCAAGCAGCCGCTGGTTGCGGCCATCCACACCGGAAAACAACTCGGTCGCGGAAATGATCTCGAGCTTGCGGCTCAGATCGTCAGACGTGCTGTCTTCTGGCGTGGATTTGGATCGAGACACACCGTCGATACGACCATCCTTGATTTCCACAAACAGATCATACGCTTCGGGATGTGCAAAGTGATCTTCCATAAAGATCATGATGGAATCCGGCAACAATTCCCGCAGTTTCAGGCGGGTGCGCAACCGGCTTTCGGAATCATGACTTGCCAGGGCCCTGTCCAGAATCAGGACGTCAGGCCGTTTGATCCCCGCGCGTGAGAACGCGGCACGCTCCTGAAAGACGGTCGGCAGATTGTTCCCGCCCAGGCCTGTTGGCAGATCGTAGATGATGGCAGCTGCACGGCGTCGCAGGCCGGCTTCGTTCATGGCTTCGGCCACAACGTCTTCTATTTCGTCCGCGTGTGCACCGGCCATCAACGACACCCGGCCGTAGATCGCGTTTTCCATCACGGTCAGGCGCGGCACATAAATGTCCGGCGCAACTGACATGAACATGCCGCCCATCGCATCCCGCAGCCGCTTGGCCTGGCTTTTGCGGATGGCAAGAATCTTTTCCTTGTATTCTTCCGGGAAGTTTGGGCCGATCTGCTCGGCCGTCAACAGGAACGGTACCGTCAATAGCAAGGCACGCTCCTGGTCACTCACTGCCGTATCGCCTTTGGATTTGCGCCGTTCTTCGATATCCAGCAATTTGTGATACATGTCTTTGGACATGCCAAGCTTCAGGAAAAGCGGGTGATCCGCCCCGTCCCGCCCGAAGGTCTTGCTGAGCGTGTCCATGACAGCCTGAGAGATGCTGATCACGTCGTCCGCCAGATCATGGGCGCTGAGCATCTGAACGAACCGTTCGTCACCCGCCAGTATATCCGGAGAAATGTCCCTGGATGGTGCGGCGAACAACAGGTTGCCACCCAGCGGAACTGCCGGGTTGAACCGATCAGGGTCAAACCGGTACACATAGCGATCAAGCCCCTTTTCAGCCAGGCGCTTGGCGATGGTCCCTCGTAGATTGACAACTTCCTGTGCCAGAACCGGGTGAATCTCCGGGTCGAACTGCGTACGCAATGTGCGGCGGAACATGAACTCGTCGATGCCCATCGCTTCCACCAGCTGGAACCACCAGTCACGTATGTCGTCGATATCGTCAAGACCGGCGAGGCCGGGATCAATCCATTCATCGTCCAGAGAATCCGGTGAATTGCCTGCGCGAACAGCTTCGATCTGCCACCGCGTCGGGGCCCTGAGCGTATCTGCTTGATGTCGCGGATGCGTGCGCAAAGGCATCAAGAGGTTGTCGCCCAACGTCCCGTCGAACAGGTAGGGGCGCGAATAGGCATAGCCGATCCGGGCCGCGATGACGGCCTGATGCAGACCCCGCAGATCATGCCCGGCTATGATCACCTCACCCTGAGCCGGCAATACCTCACGTGTCAGAAGCTGTCCCAACGCACTGCGTTCCGACGCCTGTCCAGACTGAATTGCGACGCGCGCGCCACGCGGAATGGTCAGATCAAGATCTTCGAGAACGGTTTTACCATCGCTGTCGCGAACCGTCACGTTTCGCAGCTCGATGTCGCCAGTCAGTCGCGGGATGGTTTCAGGTTCACCCTCGAACAGTTCTTCCGGTATCATGTTGTCCGGCGCAAACTTCTCGGTGACGATTTCCCACCGCAAAGACATGTCCTGGACCTGGTTGTAATAGGTCAGCAAATCCTTCCACGGGCCGCTCAGATCCTTGTAGGCGCCCAACGCGGCAACCAGCGCACCGACGGTCACTTCACCGGTAATCGCCAGATATCCACCCACTGAATAAAACAGGAAAGGTGTCATCTGAGTTATCAGGTTGTTGAGGAACTTCATGAAGAATTTTTTGTTGTAGATCTTGAAACGGATCTCGAACAGTTTCCCCAGCCGATGGCTGAATTGCGCAAGGCGATAGCGCCATCCTCCGTTGGTACGCAGATCGCTGATACCCGCCGCAGTTTCGCCGATCTCCGAGCTCAGACGTCGAACTTCCTGAATGCGGTCCTTGTTCAGAAGGTTGATTTGCCGCTGAAGCTTGGGGATCAGCCAGGCCTGAAGCGGGATCAGCGCGATACTGGCTAGTCCGAACCAAACGCTTTGCATGAACAGGAAGGTGACGATCGTCATCATCTGGCCGAACTGGAAAACCGGCTGCGCGATGGCATCCCCCATCAGGCCACCCATCGGTTCGGCCTCGGACGTGATCATCGATACCAGCTCACCCTGGCTGGTTGTCGCAAAATAGGATTTCGGAAACCGCATCGACCGTTGAATCAACGTGTAGCGCAAGCGCCGCAGCATGCGCTCTGCAAGGACACCCTTCATCGTGTTGATGCGCATCTTCATGACACCGCTCACGATCACCGTCGCCAGGAATGCAACGCACAGTATCATCAGATACTGAACCTGCGTCACGGTGAAGTTCCAGATGGTTACCGTGTCACCCGGCGCGCCGATTGCGTCGTTGATGATTTGTTTGGGCAATTCCAGCGAAGCGTAAAGAAACGGGAACGACAGGACCGTGAGCAGTAGAAGAACAAGTTGCTGTTTCTTCGAATATTTCCAAATGAAGGCAAATAAAGTGGACTCCATAACCTGGCCTTGTCATGCGCTAAACTGTTGTGTGGCTGTTCTTGGGGTGACCCACTTTGCAGGAGCCAAACGGTAAGCACTGACCCGGTACATTGCAAGAATAGACCGGGTCAGTTTCAGCATGTTGCACCTAACCAGATTGCGGGCAGACCCCAACAGGAAAACACAAAGCTTCGACAGCAATTCAGTTATTGCGGTTTTGTTCATGCCGTTGTTCTTGACTAAGGCCGAACATTATCGGACGACGTGGCCATGGGCAGGATTCTGGATCGCTATTTTCATCGCAAGATTCTGAGGCGCTGGCGCCGGGCCGCGCATCAGGCGCCGTATGCCAGCCAGGCGGATTTGCGTTTGCAACGGGATCAGGCCCGCGGTTTGCGCAGGCATCTTGATCATTTGATTCAGCAGGCGGACAGCCGCCTGATCCGGCCAACGATTGGGTCCACGCAATTTCCCAAACCCGTCGGAACAGACTGGAGCTGCCGACCCGACCTATGGCGCGGACCCCTGACGCAACCGGGTGTGGCTTCGGCGCCGCGAAAGACCGTTCTGGACCGTCAGGTCAGCCTGTTCCACGATTGCCCGCTTTCCGAAATTGCCGTGCGGCAAATCCGAAACAGAGGGGACAGAGATCTGGCTCCGTTCAGTCTCGTGGTCGAGGTTTTTAGCTTTGGGGGATCCTTTCTGTCCGTTTCGGTCGAATTGCCTGAGGACGCTGCAATTCACCTAACGCGCGAGCACCTTGTGAGGGTGGAAACCCTGATCGAGTGTGAAAAGCCATTGGGCGTGTTCGCGCGCCTCAACATTCAGCACGGGCCCAATATGGAACAGGTGTTGCGAAGCCTTGATCCCGGCGAGGTGTCAAAAGCCGTGGATTTTGATCTTGCGCACCTTCCCCTGAATGAGCGCAGGATCGAAAAAATCTGGCTGGATCTGATTTTTGAGGCGCCCGAAATGAATCGCATGGTGGTCCGGGATCTTACGTTTTGCCGTTTTCATCGCGCCGATTTGTGAGAAGATCAGTCATGACGCAGACCAAGCTAACCTTCATCCGTTTCGAAAACGGAATCTGGCAAGGCCACATTCAAGCCAGCAATACGCCAAACCCCGAGGTAAGCTATCAGGGCGAAACCCTGAGCGATGTTGACCTGTCGCCCGCAGAAGACGGATGGGACTTGCGCATTCAGGTGCCTGTTGCCGCCCTATCCGAAGGCGTCCACACGTTCGTCGTTGCAGATGCAACCACGACCGAGAAACTGGGAAGCTTCACCGTGATTGCCGGTGAGCCCGCCGCAGATGATCTCAGGGCCGAAATTGATTTGCTGCGGGCTGAGCTGGATATGCTGAAACGCGCTTTCCGCCGGATCTGCCGAGACGACCCCTGATCCGTTCCGGCCGGTTTTCCTGTCAATCTTGCCAGATTCGTGCATCATCAGCGTTTTCAGAGCGGATCGCGCCTTGTCATGGATCGCAGGAGCATAGTCAAAGTCATCGCGTTGATGGTGACAGGGTTTGGCATCGGCATCGATTTTACCGGTGCCCTGATGCTTGTGCCTGCGATCGAAAACAGCTTTGACGCCGATATCACCAGCACCCAATGGGTTCTGAACATCTATGCCTTGTTTTTCGCCATGACCATGGTCGCAGGCGGACGGCTTGGCGACATGTACGGCCACCGCAGGATGATGCTTTTTGGCCTGTCGATCTTTCTGTTTTCCTCGGTCATGTGCTTTGTTTCGCCCAGTCTTGATTTTCTTGTCATTGCGCGTGCGCTGCAAGGCATCGGCGCGGGTTTTGTGTGGCCCTGCACGCTGGCCTTCGGGGCAACCAAAGTATCAAAACCAGAACATCGGGCCCTGGTGATGGGGCTTATTCTGGCGGGTGTGACGACCGGCAACGTGTTTGGCCCGATGATCAGCGGCTTGGCTGTGAGCCTGGGGGAGTGGCGGTATTTCTTCCTCGCCAATGTGGTCTTTTCCTGCATTTCGATGGCCACCGCGCTGATCCTGATGGAACGGGAAACCCACCACAAAAAGGGTGAGCATCTCGACCTCGCCGGAATGGGTGTTTTGTCCTTTGCCGTATTAGCTCTGCTTTACGGTCTGGATGTGGGCGCAGATTGGGGATGGACGTCCGTTCCGTTGGTGATGCTGTTTTTCATCAGCGCTGCGCTTTTCATTCTGTTCCCCAAAGTCGAAAAACGCGTGACAGAGCCGCTGCTTTTGCCGCAGATGATGCAAAACCGCGAGTTTCGCATCACCCTTGGCCTGAACATGTTCAACGTGTCTGCGGCTTTTGTGGGACTGCTGTATTTCCCGCAATACATGCAAAAGGTGCTGGGCTGGTCGACGTTTGAATCTGCACTGGGTTTGGCGCCGCTAACCGTGTTGCTTGCCGTGGGATCAATTGTTTCAGGCACGCTTTACAATGATTTCGGCCCCAAGCGGTTGCTGTTCTGGGGGTATCTGATTGCCACGATTGGGGCCGCGACGATTGTGGTGATGCCCAGCGATCTGGGGTACTATCGTATCCTGCCCGGCATGGCGATGATCGGACTGGGCGCAACTTTGACGGTTGGGCCGTCCGGCACGGCTGCAATGTGTGCCGTGAAGCCGGAACGGGCTGGGCTGGTTGGCGGCCTGAGCTTCATGACCCACCTGGTTTACGGCGCAATCTCTGTCGCCTGTGCCACGGCCATTATGTACGTCGTCAGCCTGTCTGAGCTTCGCCAGTATGTGGCCGCTTCGGGCATCAAGTTGACCGAAGCAGAGCTTCGCACGATCAACGGCGGAACACTTGAAACGCCGTCCGCCCATGCGGTAATCAGCCGGTTGTCACCCGGCGAGGCAGAGACGGTTCATCGGGCATTGTCGGCAGCGTTTGACAGCGGGATGAGTATGGCTTTCGTCTTTTCGGCCTTGTCCGTTTCGGTCGGTCTCGTTCTGGCGCTGCTTCTCGACGAAAAGAAACTGCACCGGATCGAAAGCTGAAACCGGTCCGAAAGGGCTGCGACATGCGCAGCCCTTTGCGTTTTACTGTGACGGCCCGTTGGGGTTGAAGGCCGACAACCCCTTCAGGATATCAATGGCATAGGCCAGCTGGTAATCCTCTTCCCTCAGCTCTGCCGTTGCCTGGGCCTTGGCGCGATCTTCTTCGATCTGGCGGATCTCGTCTTCGCTCAGGCTGTCATTGTTGAGGCTGCCGCGCAGATCGGCCTCGGAACGTGAACGGGCGTTGGTTTCTTCCTCTTCCGGTTCAGGCGCCGGGCGGGGTTGTTCCACGATGATATCAGGGCTGACGCCCAGAGCCTGAATCGACCGCCCTGACGGGGTGTAATACCGGGACGTGGTCAGGCGCATCGCACCATCGCCCCGCAGCGGCATCACCGTCTGAACCGACCCCTTGCCGAAGCTTTTGGTGCCGACGACGATAGCGCGGCGATGATCCTGCAAGGCACCGGCAACGATTTCGGACGCAGAAGCCGAACCGCCATTGATCAGCACGACAATGGGTTTGCCTTCCGCCAGATCGCCGGGGGTGGCATTGAACCGCTCACCCTCTTCCGGGTCCCGTCCACGGGTCGATACGATTTCACCTTCGTTCAGGAACGCATCCGAAACTTTGATGGCCTGTGTCAACAGACCGCCCGGGTTGTTGCGCAGGTCCAGTACGACACCATTGACCTTGTCGATGCCACCGGCTTCTTCGATCTGTTCCCGTAACCCTTCCTGCAAGTTGGGGAAGGTCTGATCATTGAAGGTCGTTACGCGCAGGACGACGCTCGTGCCTTCGGTGCGCGCACGAACGGCGGTCAGCTTGATCGTGTCACGGATAATGGTGACGTCGAAGGGATCAGGCTCGCCTTCGCGCACGACGGTAATGACGATCTCGGAGCCGACCGGACCCCGCATCAGATCCACCGCCTTGTCCAGCGTCAGGCCCAGAATGCTTTCGCCATCCACATGTGTGATGAAATCGCCGGCTTCGATCCCGGCCTCGTCAGCGGGTGTGTCGTCTATGGGAGACACGACTTTGACAAAACCGTCTTCCTGCGTGACCTCAATGCCCAGCCCACCGAACTCGCCCCGGGTCTGCACGCGCATCTGTTCGGCATCATCGGGCGATAGATAACTGGAATGCGGATCAAGAGAGGTCAGCATGCCATCGATTGCAGCCTCGATCAGTTCTTCAGGCTCGACCTCTTCGACATATTGTGCGCGGATGCGCTCGAAAATGTCACCGAACAGGTCAAGCTGTTCATAGACGCTGGCCTTGTTCACGGCCTCTTGCGCCAACAGGGGGCCTGCGATCTGCGTTGTTGCAAGAATGCCTGCCAACGTTCCGGCCAAACCGGCCATCACAAATTTCTTCATACTCGTTTATCCATCCTTGTCGGTCCGAAACCACGTTTCCGGGTCCACCGGGCTGTTATCTTCTCTTACCTCTATATAGAGCGTTTCTGGGCGATCAGTTCCAGTGCCATCACCGCTTGTTGACAATATTGCGCCGATTTCCGGCGTTTCACCCGGCATCAGGCCAACCGGAGTGCCTTTGGGGATCACCTGCCCGGGTTGACCATAGACCTCTTGCAAGCCCGAAAACACGAACAACAGGCCCGGTTGCGGCTCCAGAATGACCAGGTTTCCCAGATCCAGCAATGGCCCGCGATAGCGGATCGTGGCCGCGGTCGGGGATGTTACAAGCGCACGGGAACGGGTGCCGATGACCAGACCTGCGCGGGCGACGCCTGCGGCGTCCGGTTCACCGGCCTTGTGCAGCATGACGCCCTGCACCGGCAAGGGAATCTGTCCTTTCTGATCCAGGATGCTTGCGTCGGTTTCAATGATCTCACCTTCCGAGATTTCTGACAGACCGCTTGCAAAGCCATCCAGAGTCTCGGTCGAAGATATCAGAATGGCCGTGCGCACCGGGTCTTCGACAAACCGACGCGGCAAATCGGTGCGGTCGGCAATCGCTTCGCTCAACTTTGTGCGGGCATCCTGCACACCGCGCAGCCCTTCGGTCAAAGTTTCCGACGCGCTTTGTTGCAGCAGACGCAAGGTCTGAACCTCTTGCAGGTCCTGCGCCAGCGCTTGCGCTTTTGCATTGAGCCCAGGCGTGACCTCAGACAGCATCATTCCGGCCCGCGCCGCGCCCAATGGGCCTGAAGGGTGCAGCATCAGCACTGGCGGTGCGGTTGTTTCGATGGTCTGCAATACGCCAAGCAACTGCCTGACGTCCTTCTCACGCGCGCTCAGTTGCGCGCTCAGTTGCGCTTCGCGTGTTGCAGCCTTGCGCAGACCGGTCCGCATCGCGCTCAGCCCGGCCTCATAGGCTTGTATCGTTTCGGTCAGCGCCCGCACCCGATCCCTTGCGCCTTCTGCTTCGCTCAGAGAGATCGACGCCTGTTCCAGCATCCTTGCCGCATCCAGTGCTGCCCGAGAAGAGTCGGTCTGGGCAAAGGCCTGACAAGCTGAAAGCAGCACAATCACTAGGGCGGTCAGCCTCATGACAGCAGGCTTTCTCCGGTCATTTCCGCCGGTTTGGGCAGGTTCATCAAGTCAAGCAGCGTCGGCGCCAGATCAGATAACCGCCCCTGACGCACCTGCGCGCCCTCTGGCCCTCCGACCAAAGCTATGGGCACCGGGTTCAGCGTGTGCGCCGTATGCGGGCCGCCGGTCTCCGGATCAACCATCACTTCGCAGTTACCGTGATCGGCGGTGAGGATCATTGCACCACCTGCTTTTTCCAAGGCGGCAACGACCTGAGCCAACCCTGCATCAACGGCCTCGCATGCCTTGATCGCAGCTTGAAGATCGCCGGTATGCCCGACCATATCAGGGTTGGCGTAATTGGTTACGATCAGGTCGTAGCCTTGTTCAATCGCCTCGACAAATTTGGCTGTGACCTCGGCCGAGGACATCTCGGGTTGCAAGTCATAGGTCGCAACCTTGGGTGACTTGGGCATAAAGCGATCTTCACCCTGTTCAGGGGTTTCCTTGCCCCCATTCAGGAAAAAAGTGACATGGGGGTATTTTTCGGTTTCAGCCAGCCGGAACTGACGCAACCCCTGCTTGGCGACCCATTCCCCGAGCGTGTTCACAATCGCCCGTTTCGGAAAAACCGTGGTCATATATGCGTTGTGACCGTCCGAATACTCTACCATACCCAGCAGCGCCGACAGTTTCGGCCGCGGCCCGGTTTCGAACTCGGCAAAGCCCGGTTCACCAATCGCGCGCAGGATTTCGCGAGCACGATCTGCACGGAAGTTAAGGCAGAAAAAGCCATCGCCGTCGGTGACGCCCTTGTAACCTTGCAACACGGTTGGCGTGATGAATTCGTCAGACTCAGATTGCTTGTAGGCATGGTCCACGGCGCCATGTGCGGTGCTGGCGACCCTGCCCTTGCCGTTGATCATCGCGTCATAGGCTTCTGCGATCCGTTCCCAGCGATTGTCGCGATCCATGGCGAAATAGCGACCGCTTACCGTGACGACACGAGCCCCCTCGGGCAGCCGCTCTTCCAACTGGGAAAGATAGGTCAGCGCAGATTTGGGGGCCACGTCGCGCCCGTCCGTGACGGCATGAAGGGCGACCGGAACACCGGCATCCGTAATGGCCTTGGTTGCCGCGATGATGTGGTTCAGGTGCCCGTGGACACCACCGTCCGAGACCAACCCCATGAGGTGAGCCGTCCCCCCTGAGGATTTGACCTTGGAAATGAAAG
The DNA here is from genome assembly GCF_059610125.1 of Ruegeria sp. YTSA144. Classification (NCBI taxonomy): domain Bacteria; kingdom Pseudomonadati; phylum Pseudomonadota; class Alphaproteobacteria; order Rhodobacterales; family Roseobacteraceae; genus Ruegeria; species Ruegeria sp. YTSA144. The sequence continues at coordinate 30,846 of NZ_JBXWNA010000004.1, read as the reverse complement.
CCTGCAACGCCTCATTGCCAAAGAATGAACCGTTTTCGATAGCCAGGTCGATCTGACCCAGATCCATGGCCACAACACGGCCCGCGCCTATGTTTGTGTGACCGACTTCGGAGTTACCCATCTGCCCGCCGGGCAGACCTACGTCCGGGCCATGCGTTGTCAGTGTGGCATGCGGGCATTTGGCCATGATCGCGTCAAAGGTCGGCGTATTCGCCAGATGGGGCGCATTCGCCTGTGTGTCGTCTGACACGCCCCACCCATCAAGAATGCACAGAACAACGGGTTTGGGGGTTGGCATTGAAATTCTCCGATTACTGCTCTTGGGTCTTCTTCTAGCGTCTGGCCGGCAAGGGGTGAACCATCTTTGCGGCAAATTACGCAGAATTAATCAAACGGCCTGCCAGCTTCGAGCCATCGCTGGAAGACAACGGTCCCCTGCATTTTTCGACGCAGAGCCATCATGGTATGATCGGTGGAAACCCGGACGAGACTAGCCTTTGAGGTAACGCGTGTATGGCTTTGCCTTGCGGTTGCGATACTTGACCGTCAGTTCCAGCGGCGTGTCGTTTTCATCATAGATACCGATCATGATGCCCGTACCCCCGCTTCGGGTCCGCATATCGATCAATTGCTGTTCGGACCGGGTGGTGCGCTGTGACGGGCGCCGCGCCCAGGCAAACAGGTGGTCGTACATTTGCGCGATGACATCCGAATGATCCGCGCTGTCACCCAGATCCACCAGTTCGTCGGGGTCGTTTTCCAGATCGAACAGGATCGGCCTGTACCCGCCCTCGCAATGGATGAGCTTCCACTTTTCATTCGCGACCATGAACATCACCGCGTCGCGAACGGATACGTTCAACCGCTGCGCAATGGGAGAGGCGGAATAGTCATACTCGCAGATCGCGACCTGTCGGGGCGTTTTGTCGGACTGACCATGCAGGATCGGCAGCAGGGAATGCCCCTCGAGAATATGTCCGGCATTTTCACCACCTGCCAGTTCCAGAAACGTCGGCGCAAGATCGATCGACTCGACCAGCGCGCCGCAGGTGGTGCCGCGCGTGAGGTCCGCTTCGGGTGACGGGTCATAAATGATCAGCGGCACTTTGGTAGAGGCATCGTGGAAGAAAGTCTTCTCACCCATCCAGTGGTCGCCCAGAAAATCACCGTGATCCGAGGTCAGCACGATCATCGTGTCGTCCATCCTCCCGGTTTTCTCCATCCAGTCGAACAGGCGGCCCATCTGGTCATCAGCTTGCTTGATCAGCCCCATGTAAGCCGGGATCACCGCCTCGCGGACATCCTTTCGTGAAAATGCCTGCCCGACCTTGGTATCCATGAAGGCCTTCAGGACGGGGTGGGCATTCTTTCGCTCAGCTTCCGCGCGGACCACGGGCACGACATGTTCGGGCCCGTACATCGAAGCGTAAGGTTCCGGCACGATGTAAGGCCAGTGAGGCTTGATGTAGCTGAGGTGACAGCACCAAGGTCCGTCATGGCTGTCCATGAACTCGATTCCACGGGTGGTCAGATATGGTGTTTCACTGTCCTCTTCCGCGATGTTTGCAGGCTCGGATGAATTCTTCAGGAACCAGCCCGACAGCACGTTGCCATCCGCATCCAGACCGGAATTAGCAAAGTCATGCCACGGATTGTCGCTCTCGTACCCCTTGTCTGCAAGGTAATGGTTGTATTTCTTTGCCCCGTCCGGGTCATAGAATCCGTCCGGACCCTCGGCACGCAACCCGTCATCGCGTTCGAACACGTCAAACCCGCATTCCGCGACGCGGGCGCCGATGACGCTGTCGGGCTCCAGCCCAAGACGGGCCATCCCCTCGGCATCCGCGGCCATATGGGTCTTGCCGACCAGCCAGCAATCCATTCCCGCTTTGCGCAGGTGGTCGCCCAACGTGATCTCACCCACTTTCAGAGGGATGTTGTTCCATGAGGCCCCATGGGAATGCACATATCGTCCGGTATAGGTCGACATGCGGGAACTGCCGCAAATCGGCGACTGGATGTAGGCACGGTCAAAGCGGACACCGCGCGCGGCCAGACGATCGATATTCGGAGTATGCAGATGTGGGTGCCCGTAACAGCTCAGATAATCCCAGCGCAGCTGGTCGAACATGATGAACAGGATATTCTTTGCCTTGGCCAACGCGGTGCCTCCCCGAAAGTCATGGGGACCTAGTTAGCCACTTCCGTTCGCAGAGCGAAGCAAAACTTGCTTCAGGTCTGCTGTTCCATCTGTTCCAGCATCTTCCTGGCACGTTTGCATTGCAATTGGTCGCGCAGCGGGCTGTCCGGGTCGACATCCTTTTGGCACACAACGCATTTATCGGCGCCCGAGATCGCATTCAGGCCACCGCAGCTGCCTTTGATGGTCTTGCCCATCAGCATGACACCCAATGACATACCGACCATGACAAGCGCCAAAAGAATAAAGGCCAGAATAAAAGTACTCATCTCGGTTCCTGCCTGTCAGTTGGTTCCCAAAGCGTCTTTGAACGCGGTGCTGTGCGAGGTAATATAGGCATCTTCGCCGCCTGTCACATCCCGCGAAATGAAGTACACGGCAAGTTTGTGCTTTTCCGCGATGTCCATTCCCTTCTCGTGACCCAACGCCAGCATGGCCGTTGCCCAGGCATCCGCCAACATTGCGTTTTCCGCCAGAACCGTGACAGAGGTCGTGCGATGAGTGATCGGGCGTCCCGTTGTCGGATCGATGATATGCGAATAGCGCACGCCATCCTGTTCGAAGAAATTCTTGTAATCGCCCGAGCTGGCCATGCCGCGATCATCCAGGGAAACGATCAATTGAATGCTCTGAGCACCCGTTTCAGGCTTTTCGATGCCAATGCGCCAGGCTTCGCCCTGCTCATTCTTGCCTTTGGCAACAAGATCACCACCGATCTCGACAAGGTAATCGTCGATACCGGCATCCTGCAAAGCGCCGGCAACCGCATCGATGCCATAGCCCTTCGCAATCGCCGACAGGTTGATGCCCACCTGCGGATCAGCCTTCGACAGCGTGCCGGCTTCGGTGTCGAGCGTCAGCAGACGGGCTTGCCCGACGCCGCTTAACGCCGCCTCGATTTCGGCATCCGATGGCACGGGATCCTCGGGCTTGCGTGGGCCAAAGCCCCAAAGTTCGATCAGCGGGCCCAGAGTTACGTCAAAGGTCCCGCCGGTTTTTTCGTGCACGTCATTGGCGGCCGAAAGGACCAGCGCGAGTTCGTCCGAGACCGGAACGGGGGCTGTGCTGGTTGAAGCGGAAAAGACGGAAACCTCGGATTTTGGATCCCAGTTGGACATCTTGGCGTTCACCTCGGCCAGCGTCTCTTCGACAGCCGCGGCCAATCCGGCCTCATCAAGATCTTCGCCGATCGCGGTTATGTTGAAGGTCGTGCCCATCGTTTCGCCCGACAGACGAACCACCTCGGGTTCTTTGTCGAACAAACAGCCGGAAAGAAGGGTGGCAACGGCCAGTAAAGGCATAAGACGCATCGGGCGATCTCCGGGAAATTCTGTGCCCGGCATATGCCAGTGGCCCCCGCCAGAGTCAAACTGCGATCACATCTTCAGCGGCAGGAATCCCAGCACCAACAGGCCGGCCCCCGCCGGCACGCCGAACAACCACGCACGCTTTTGCCAACCCGGCGGCTGTTGCTTCCACGCCATGCGAAAATTATGGCCGCATACAACAACGGCAAAGAAGATCAATGCCGCTATGGGTGGAGTAAGATAGAGTTCACTCAATGGCTTGAACGTCCTTTCCGGGCCCGCGTTTTTGCCGATCGGCGCAATTGCACCCTATACAGGTCGTTTAGCTGCGCTAAGGTGAAAGGGAAAGACTTTGCAAGAACCACAAGGAGATTGCCCATGGCTCCAACCTCTTACCAGTCGCCTTCGCGTGGCGACAAGGCTGACAAGACGACGTACAGCCAGTCAGCGGAATCGAACCTGTCGCATTCGCAGACAACCGTGGCCAAGCTGCTTGAAGGTAAAGGGGACGCGGTTTTTTCGGTGCGACCAAATGACACCATCCATTCTGTGGTCAACACGCTGAAGGAAAAGCGGATCGGTGCTGTTCTCGTGACGGATCAGAACGGGGCATTGCAGGGGATTTTGTCAGAGCGCGACATCGTTCGGCGCATGGCAGACACACCCGGCCAGACCCTTCCGCAATCGGTCGAAGATCTCATGACCAGGGATGTTAAGACCTGCACACCGGACGATCTGCTGAATGAAGTTCTGAAAACGATGACCGAGGGCCGTTTTCGCCATATGCCGGTGCTGCGCGACGGTCACTTGTGCGGCGTCATCACGATCGGAGACGTTGTCCACTTCCGCCTTAAAGAGCTGGAATATGAAGCGCTTCGCATGAAGCAAATGATCGTCGGTTAACGGCCCACTGTTCACACGGTCGAGGTGAACCGAACACTTCCGGCGTTGATCTCGGCGGCTGTCAACAGACCCGAAGCGAAAGCGCCCGTGTCAAGCGACACCACCCGGTTCCTGACCCGGGGGAGGTCCACGATGGTGTGGCCATGCACCACCCATTGACCATCGCTGCGGGCCAGCCTGGGAAACATGGGATGTCCCCAGAGGCAAATCTGGCGATCTTGGGCCTCAGTCGGAAGTCGGGGGTCCAGGGCCGCATGAACGAAAGTGACGTTGCCAGTGGTCCAGGTCAAAGGCCGGCCGGCTAGCCAGTTGATCAGGCTTTCCCCCATCTTCAGGCGTAGATCATCCGCCAGTTTTCGAATCTGCTGACTATTGTCGATTTCCCCGGGCGGTTTCAGCCCGAAAGACGCCAGCGTATGCACACCCCCATTTTGAAACCAGAGCCGGGCGTTGCGTTCCGGCGCATCCAGGAATTGCAACAGAAACTCTTCGTGGTTTCCAAGAAGACATTGGACGCGTCCTCCTGACGTCTCGCACAGGTGAAACAGGTGGCGCAGCACCTGCGCGCTGTATGGCCCCCGATCAATGTAATCTCCGACAAAGACCAGCAAGCTCTGATCGTCCAGTCTGGGCAACAACGCCTGCAACAAGTCCAGACGACCGTGAATATCGCCCACGGCCGTCACTTTCTCGGCCGGAGCGATGTCGCAAGACACTGCATTCATTGTCCGCCCCGCCCTGCGGTCGAACCACCGTCTGATCCAGTTCGTAATCATACATGTTGATCCCTATCCTTCTCGCCCATTGGCGGCAATGAGCATCTGATTGATTCAGCAAAGAGTTGACCAATGACGTCTGGATGTTCGATATGACCTTCGGCGCAGTTCAAAATGTTTGACCCGGCATCAGGGGCAGTACCTTTTGTTCGGCGATGATCGTGCAGGGCGTTTTGAGGGTTCTATGAAACGGGTTTTGATTACGGGCTCTGCGGGGTTCATCGGGTTCCATTTGGCGAAGCTGCTGTTAGAGGAAGGGTTCCGCGTGCATGGATACGACGGGATGACGGATTACTATGATGTGGTCCTGAAACAGCGTCGCCATCAAATTCTGCTTCAGACACCCGGATTCACGGCAACCGAGGATCGGTTGGAAAACTATGATCGGCTGTTGCAGGTCGCCGAAAAATTTCAGCCGGAAGTCATCGTTCATCTGGCGGCTCAGGCCGGTGTGAGACACAGTTTGGAACACCCTCGCAGCTATGTTGAATCGAATGTCGTCGGAACATTCAACGTGATGGAAATTGCACGGCAACACAAGGTGGATCACCTTTTGATGGCATCGACCTCTTCGATTTACGGTGCCAACGAAGACATGCCGTTCACCGAGACGGAAAAAGCCGACACCCAACTGACCATCTATTCCGCGACAAAGAAGGCGAATGAGGCGATGGGGCATTCCTATGCGCATCTGTGGGATTTGCCTACGACCATGTTCCGCTTCTTTACCGTCTACGGCACCTGGGGACGGCCGGACCTGGCGTATTTCAAATTTGTCGCTGCCATCCTGGATGGCCGCCCGATCGACATTTACAATCACGGCGACATGTACCGGGATTTCACCCATGTCCAAGACCTTGTACGCGGCATCAGATTGTTGATCGACGTGCCTCCGGTGCGGCCAGCCCGTCGTGAGGATATCGAGGACGGAGACAGCCTGTCGCCCGTCGCGCCCTACCGCATCGTGAATATCGGCAACGGAGAAAAAGTGCGCTTGATGGATTTCATTGAAGCCATCGAACAGGCCGTGGGGCAGAAGGCGATCAAGAACTTCATGCCGATGCAGTTGGGTGATGTTCATGCCACCTGGGCGGACAATCGGCTGCTGCAAAAACTGACGAATTATCGTCCTCAGACAGACCTGAAAGACGGCATCACCCAATTCGTCGCGTGGTATCGGGACTATTACGGAAAATAACGCAGGCCGACCGCCAAATGAAAGAACCGGCGCCTTCCACGCCGGTTCTTTTTTGTTCCCTACCCGCCGAAATCGTCGAGCATGATGTCTTCGCGGTCCACGCCCAGATCCAGCAGCATGTTGATGACCGACTGGTTCATGATTGGCGGACCACACATATAGTATTCGCAATCCTCAGGCGCGGGATGGTTCTTGAGGTACTCTTCGTACAGAACGTTGTGGATGAAGCCGGTATAGCCTTTCCAATTGTCCTCGGGTTGCGCGTCCGACAAGGCCACGTGCCATTCGAAATTGTCGAATTCTTCAGCCAGACTGTCGAAGTCTTCGACAAAGAACATCTCTTTCTTCGACCGCGCACCGTACCAGAAGCTGATCTTGCGGTTGCGGTTCTGAAGGCGCTTGAGCTGATCGAAGATATGGCTGCGCATTGGTGCCATACCGGCGCCGCCACCAATGAAGACCATCTCTTTGTCCGTATCACGGGCAAAGAATTCGCCGAATGGGCCTGAAATGGTGACCTTGTCACCCGGCTTCAGGTTGAAGATGTACGACGACATCTGGCCCGGCGGAATGCCTTCGGACCCCGGCGGTGGCGAGGCCACGCGGACGTTCAGCATGATCATGCCCTTTTCGTCCGGGTAGTTGGCCATCGAATAGGCGCGTTCGATGGGTTCGGTCACGACCGATTCATATTGCCACAGATTGAAGCGATCCCAATCCTCGCGATATTCCTCTTCAATGTCGAAATCCGTGTATTTCAACTGGTGTGCAGGGGCTTCGATCTGGATGTAGCCACCGGCGCGGAAGTTCACGTCCTCGCCCTCGGGCAGGTCCAGAATCAACGCCTTGATGAAGGTCGCTACGTTCTCGTTCGACCGAACGGTACATTCCCATTTCTTGACGCCGAAGACTTCTTCCGGAACTTCAATTTCCATGTCCTGCTTGACGGCCACCTGGCAAGACAGGCGATCACCGCACGACGCTTCGCGTTTCGTGATATGGCTTTCTTCGGTTGGCAGGATCGACCCGCCCCCCGAATGCACCCGCACCCGACATTGCGCACAGGTGCCGCCGCCACCGCAGGCCGAAGGAACAAACAGCTTCTCGGCCGCCAGTGTCTGTAGCAGCTTGCCACCTGCCGGAACGGAAATGGTCTTCTCGCCGTTGATCGTGATGTTGACGTTGCCAGTCGATACCAGCTTGGATCGGGCGGCCATGATAATGGCCACCAACGCCAGAACGATTAAGGTGAAAAGAGCTACGCCTAAGGTAAAGGTTTCCATCAACGCCCCCTTACAGTTTCACGCCCGAGAAGGACATGAAGGCCATAGCCATCAGACCTGCGGTAATGAAAGTAATGCCCAGACCTTGCAGACCATCGGGGATGTCCGAATATTTCAGCTTTTCCCGCACTCCGGCCATTGCCGTGATTGCCAGCGCCCAGCCAAAACCGGAAGACAAGCCATAAGTCGCCGCCTCGGCAAAGTTATAGTCACGCTCCACCATGAACAGCGACCCGCCAAGGATGGCGCAGTTCACCGTGATCAGTGGCAGAAAGATCCCCAGCGCGTTGTAAAGCGGTGGGAAATACTTGTCCAAAACCATCTCGAGGATCTGCACCATCGCCGCGATCACGCCGATGTATGAGATCAGGCCAAGGAAGGTCAGGTCAACATCCGGGAACCCGGCCCAGGCCAGCGCACCCGGTTTCAGCAGATAGTTCAGCAGCAGGTTGTTGGCAGGTACGGTGATGGCCTGCACGACCATGACCGAAATCCCCAGACCCAGCGCGGTTGAAATCTTCTTGGATACGGCGATGAAAGTGCACATGCCAAGAAAAAAGCTGAGCGCAAGGTTTTCGACAAAGATGGCCTTTACGGCCAGTGAGATCAGACCTTCCATCAGTGGGCCTCTACCTGCTGAATTTTGTATTCACGCTCTTCCACCTGGTTCGGCTTCCAGGTGCGGAAGGCCCAGATGATCAGACCGATGATGAAGAACGCCGAAGGCGGCAACAGCAGCATGCCGTTGGGCACGTACCAGCCGCCGTTGTTGACGGTTTCCAGAATCGTGATGCCGAACAGCGACCCTGCCCCGAACAGCTCGCGAATGAAGCCGACCAGCAGCAGGATCAGGCCATAGCCCATGCCGTTGCCCATGCCGTCGATGAAGGACGCAACCGGAGGGTTCTTCATCGCAAACGCCTCGGCGCGGCCCATCACGATACAATTGGTGATGATCAGGCCGACGAAAACCGACAGGGTTTTCGATATCTCAAAGGCATAGGCCTTCAGTATCTGATCCACCAGGATCACCAGCGACGCGATGATCACCATCTGCACGATGATCCGGATCGAGCCCGGGATCTGGTTGCGCAGGCACGAAATGAAGAAGGACGAAAACGAGGTCACGAAGATCACCGCCAGCGCCATCACCATCGACACTTGCAACGATGATGTCACCGCAAGTGCTGAACAGATGCCCAGCACCTGCAATGTGATCGGATTGTTGTCGACAAGCGGGTCGACCAGCATCTCTTTTTTGGTCTGCGACATCAAATCTCTCCTGCTTGCAGTTTGGCCAGGAAGGGACCATAGCCCGCATCGCCCATCCAGAATTTCACAAGGTTATCGACGCCGACCGACGTCAGCGTGGCCCCAGCCAGCGCATCGACATAGAAATCTGGCCCGGCTGCGGGCTGCGATTTGGCAACGGTGATTTGCAGTTCACCTGCTTCGTCGCGCAGCTTTTTCCCGTTCCACAAGGCTTTCCAACGTGGGTTGTCCACTTCGGCCCCAAGACCCGGAGTTTCACCATGCTGATAGAATTGCAGGCCGTAGATATCGTTGCCGTTATTCTCAAGCGCGATAAAGCCATAGAGCGTCGACCACAGGCCGTATCCGTGCAGAGGCAGGATCACCTTGTCCAGATCACCTGCGTCATCGCGCAGCAGATAGATAACGCGGTACTTGGATTTGCGTCCGATACCGGCGGGGTCGTTGTCCAGCGCGACGCTCAGCTCGGGATCGCTGGCGGCGGCGATGTCGTCAAACGTGGTCGGATCAAACTGATCATCGACGAAGGTGCCTGTGGACAGCTCCAGCACATGTGGTTCGAAGGCGGCAAAAGCCTCTGTTACGTCGATGCCCGGCTCGAACACGCCCGCAACTTGCAGAACGTTTACCTGTTTGTCCTTCAGGCGGTTGGCCTCTTGCACCGGGCGCAGGCTGACTGCGGCCGCGGACACAACCATCGAGGCGACCAGACAGACGGCAACGGCGATGAAGATCGTCTTGCCAACAGAATCCGGCGAGGCCGCCAGGAATTTGGCCAGTACGCCCTTGGGTGCCTCGTTTTGATCTGGGGATTGCGTATCAGACATGGCGACGCGCCCTCCGTTTGATGTTGGCTTGCACGACGAAATAGTCGATCAGCGGTGCAAAGACGTTGCCGAACAGGATTGCCAGCATCATGCCTTCGGGGAAAGCCGGGTTGATCACGCGGATCATCACGACCATGACACCGATCAGCGCGCCGTAGATATAGCGACCCACATTGGTGTGGCTGGCCGAAACCGGTTCCGTCACCATAAAGGCCAGGCCGAAAGCATAGCCACCCAACACGATATGCCAGTACCATGGCATCGCGAACATCGGGTTGGTGTCCGATCCGATCAGGTTCAGCAACAAAGTAAAGCCGATGGTACCGGCCAGACAGCCCACAATCAGGCGGTAGTTGGCGATCCTGGTCATCAGAAGGAAGGCCAGACCGATCATGCAGGCCAGTGTCGATGTCTCGCCAAAGCTGCCTTGAATGGTGCCGAAAAACGCGCTCGACCAGGTTATGCCTTCGGCGGCCAGCGCCTGCACGCCTTCGGCCGCAGACACACCCAATGCAGTCGCGCCCGAGAACCCGTCAACGGGTGTCCAGACTGCATCACCCGACATCTGCGCCGGATAGGCGAAATACAAAAACGCCCGCCCCACAAGCGCGGGGTTGAGAAAGTTCTTGCCGGTGCCCCCGAACACTTCCTTACCGATCACAACACCGAAGATGATGCCCAAAGCCACCTGCCACAGGGGAGTGGTTGCAGGCATGATCAGCGTGTACAGCATTGATGTCACAAGGAAGCCTTCGTTCACCTCGTGGCCGCGCACGGTGGCAAAGATGACCTCGAAGATACCGCCCGCGACCAGCGTGACGATGTAGATCGGAAGGAAATACATCAGACCATGCATGACGTTGGCAAAGATGCTGGACGGGTCCAGCGAAATTCCGAACATCTGCAACAAGGCAATCCGCCAGCCGGTGGCCGATTCCGGACCCAGCAAAGCAATCGCCGAGTTTGCCTGATAACCAGTGTTCCACATCCCCCATAAGATACAGGGGATCGTCGCGATCACGACATAGGTCATGATCCGTTTCATATCCACGTAAGACCGCGCGTGCGGCGCCACCGTGGTCACGGTTTTCGGAGTGTAGATGAAGCTTTCCACCATCTCGTAGATGGGAAAGAACTTCTCGTACTTGCCGCCCTTGGTAAAGTTCGGCTCGATCCTGTCAAAGAAGCTGCGCAAACCCATTCGGCTCAGCCCTCCTTTTCAATTTTGGTCAGGCAGTCGCGCAGCGCCAGCCCGTATTCATATTTCGCCGGACAGGCAAAGCCCACAAGGCCCAGATCCTCTTCGTCCAGCTCCAGCGCACCCAGGGCCTGGGCAGTGTCTGTATCCATTACAAGCAGCGCCCGCAGCAACTGAGTGGGCAGATAGTCCTGCGGCATCAGGTCTTCGAAAACACCTGTGGGCACCATGGCCCGACGCCCGCCGTTCAGGTTGGATGTGAACGCATACAGCTTCTTGGCGAATGCCGAACCCAATACAGGCTGCACCGCATATTTCGACGGCATCGGACGAATCCAGCCCAACGGGATTTGATCGGGATCTTCACGGATGATGCTGATCTGGCGCGCGAACCGGCCCAGATAGGCGGTCGGGCCCTCAGCGTGCCGGCCCGACAGGATCGAACCCGAAATGATGCGGGGCGTGCCGTCCACATTGACTTCGTCGCGGGTCAGATCGTCAGTTGATGCGCCCATCACGGTACGGATCAAACGCGGTTGACGCGCACCCGGCCCCGTCAGGGCAATCACGACATTCGGATCCAGATGACCGGTCTGCATCAGGCGGCCAATGGCGATGACATCCTGATACCCGATGGTCCAGACCTGCTTGTCGCCTGCAAGGGGTTCGAGAAAGTGAATATGCGTTCCGGCCAGGCCCGATGGGTGTGGACCTGCGAAAGATGCGGTTTCGACACCGGCGACTTCTGCGCCGGGTATCGTGTCACCCTCTTTTTGGCAAAGATAGGTTTTGCCCTCGGTCAGTGTGCTGACTGCCGCCAAACCGGCGGTAAATTCTTCGGGCGCCTCGGCAATGATCGTGGCAGCGTCAGGGGCCAGCGGGTCACTGTCCATGGCGGTGACAAAGATCGCATCCGGTTTTATGCCGGGGTTCGGCATTTTCGAATAGGGACGCGTGCGGAACGACGTCCAAAGGCCGGCGGCGCACAGCTTGGCTGTCACGCCTTCAGCGCTGTCAGCATCCCCTATGCCCGAGAAATCCACCCCGGCGTCATTGGCGTCGGTCACGTCGATCACGACGCTTTGCAGCACCCGACGGGCACCACGGTTGATCGCGACGACTCTGCCACTGACCGGGGCGACCATCATCGCGTCAGGCGCGTCCTTGTGGCAGAACAGCGGCGTGCCGCGCACAACACTGTCGCCTTCCTGCACCAGCATTTTGGGTTTCAGGCCGATGTAGTCACCGCCCAGGACGCCTACGGTCGAGTATTCCGGGCCCGGGTGAATGGTCTGGTCAGGAGCGCCTTCCACTGGCAGATCCAGCCCTTTTTTCAGTTTGAAAGTTTGCATGTTGCTACGTTCTTCCAAGCCTCTTTTCTGCGCCAGCTCTGCCAACGCCCTTTCGGGGTCATGCAATAGCGCGGTTTTTTCGAACCTCCGTCGCAAAAGCGTCGAAAACGGTCCAAATTCCGCAGGCGTATTTCCGATCAAGGACCCTTTACGCGGGGAAGGTCACAAACGCAAACCTGTTACCGCCAAAACTTGAGGGCGAACCACACAATCCTGCGATTGATCGGTCATTTCTTCTGAATCCATGGCGCATAATTGCATATCGCGCCCACCAAGGTTCCAGTGTAAGCAACCGGAATGGAAAAAGACACAGATTTGGAAATCTTTCTGGTTGCCACGCCGGGCCTCGAAGCGCCTCTCGGTGACGAGGCGGAACTCAACGGATTCGCGCAGGTCAGAACTGTACCGGGCGGCGTGACATGCCGGGGTTCATGGCCCGAGGTCTGGCGCGCCAATCTGACACTGCGCGGCGCCAACAAGGTTCTGGTGCGACTGGGTAGTTTCCCCGCCGTGCACCTTGCCCAATTGGACAAACGTGCTCGGAAATTCCCTTGGGGCACCGTTTTGCGTCCTGACGTGCCGGTCAAGGTGGAAGCCATCAGCCGCAAATCCAGAATTTATCACGCCGGGGCAGCGCGTCAGAGGATCGAGCGAGCAATATCCGAGACATTGGGCGCCTCGATTTCATCCGACGCGAACCTTCGGGTCTTGCTTCGAATCGAGAAAGACATCTGCACGATCTCGGTCGACAGTTCTGACGAGCTGTTGCACAAGCGCGGCCACAAGGAAGCCATTGCCAAGGCTCCAATGCGCGAAACAATGGCCGCCATGTTTCTGAGAGAGTGTGGCTACTCGGGCGATGAACCCGTACTGGACCCGATGTGCGGATCGGGTACATTCGTGATCGAGGCCGCCGAGATCGCTCTGGGCCTGCGCCCTGGCCGCTCCCGCAGTTTTGCATTCGAAGACCTGGTGGGCTTTGACCCTGATCAGTGGCAGGAAATGCGGCAGGAAACAAAGACGGCGGAATGCGCGCTTACCTTCTACGGCTCGGATCGCAACTCCGGCGCGGTTGACGCGGCGACTGCCAATGCCGAAAGGGCCCAGGTCAGTGATGTGACACGGTTTCAACAGCGTTCCGTTAGTGACATAAGACCCCCCGAAGGTCCTGCGGGGCTGGTCATTGTGAACCCGCCCTACGGGGCGCGAATTGGTGACGAAAGACGCTTGCGGTCGGTCTATGGTGCCATGGGCAAAACCCTGATGAACCGGTTTCGGGGATGGCGGGTCGGCGTGATCACCAGCGCTCCGGGGCTTGCCCGGGCCACACGTCTGCCTTTGCTGGCGCCGGGGCCGGTCGTCGACCATGGTGGAACCAAAATTCGTCTGTACAAAACGGATCCCTTGCCGTGATTGCCTGGGAGGCTTCGCAGCCAATTCATGACGATGGCTGCGCGGGCGAGAGCGGACAAGACAACCACTGGGTTTCCGCCGCAAAGGCTTGCGATTCCCTTGTCTTTCAACGTGCCTGTGAACCAGTCGAAGTCTTGGACCGGTGCAATAACGACCTGCCCGGCAGGGGCGAACAGGTTGGCGGAACACTTGCGCGCCGGTCAACCAGAAGAACGCAATCTTGAAAACGTGCGTTTTTCGAACCGTGAACACGGCGACCCGCTCAGATCACCGGGTTCCGAGCCCATTGCTCCGCTGCCATGTTTTTTCGGTTGTTGAGATCGAAAGATTCGGGTGATCGCAATACAGAATCCTCTTGCGCATCAGACGCGCCGCGTATAGATCACCCGCCACGGTCGGAGTGTAGCTCAGCCTGGTAGAGCACTGTCTTCGGGAGGCAGGGGTCGGAGGTTCGAATCCTCTCACTCCGACCAATAAAACAAGGCGCCCAATGGCGCCTTTTTTGTTTTCTGGGGATCGGCCGCAACGATATCCGCAACGTTTCGTTCGATAGATGTGCCCAGTTCGTTCACTACCGGCATCCACCAACTATCGAATTAGCGCTTCATATCTTCCAGTCCATTATTCCCGCTGCGTTCTTAAGCGCATCTGGGCTGTAGGACCGATAGACGTTTTCCAGGGTTTCGCGCGAGGTCGCAAAATAGGCCGTGGCGTCCTCCAGTGTCATGCCGTGCATGAACGCCCAGGTAACCGCTGTGTGCTTTAGGGTGTGCGGCGTCACATCCTTTAGACCGGCCCGCTGGACGGCCGCTCGAAAGGCCTTGTCGATCCGATCTATCGGCGCCCCGTTAAACGACACTACGTGGCTCCCCTCCTGGGCCCAAGTCTTCATCTCCGTGTGGAGCGTGCCAGGCATCTTGACCATTCCCTTGCGCTTCTTGGTCTCGGCCTCGGCCTTGCCAAGGAAATGGATCACCCCGCTGTCAAGATCGACCCAGCCGCTATCAAGGGAGGGCATCCACTTCAGCCGTGTGATCGCGGTCTTCCGACGTCCGGTGTATAGCGCGATCTTGATGAACCGCTGGACGTGAGAAGCAGAGGCTTCCAGCAGGCGCTGGATCTCCTCCTCGGTCAGCCAGCGGTCATTGGCGACTCCCTTCTCAGGCAGGGTTACGATCGGTGCATGGCTGATCCTGCGCGACGCCAGGGCGTATTTGACAGCGGCGTTCAGTGTGTTCATCTCGCGCCGGACGGTCCATGCGGCGCACCGCCTCCAGGCAGTATAGCCCCGGCACCTGTCGATGTCGATCTGGGACACCTTGAGGTCGCTCCAGTAGGGCGACAGTGCCTGTATCGTGTAGAGCAGGCGGTCCCTGTCGCGGACCACCTTTACCTTAGCCTCGCCGTAGTGCACCAAGATCTCGCCGACGGTGATCTCGCTCGGGTCGCGGACGCGATTATCTTGCCGCTTCTTACTGGCGATGTAATTGCTCAGGACTTCTTCCGCTGCCTCATGAAATCCATCACCAAAGCCTGTCCGGATCTGCTGTCCTCCGTCCAGGATGACCCAAGCGCCATCGTCTTTGCGTTGGAAGAGCCGGGCAGGTTTGCGCTTACGTGGCATGTCTTTGTGAACCTCTTCAATTCCTCGCGGGTCATGTAGTAGCGCTTGCCGAGGCGAACCGCGTGGATCTCGCCCTGGTGAATCATGGTCCGAACCGTTCTCAGGGTGATCGTGCGATGTAAGGCGGCCGCGAATTCCTCGATCGTGAGGAGTGCTTCGTCACTACTCATTACGTAACCGCCCGGAGGGTTGTATCCACAACCCAGATGCAAGGGTGGTATTCAGCCATCGAAGTTTCGGACACGGGCGCCAATTTCATGATCTGCGTACGCATTGCCGGGAGGTTCCTTTTTCGTGTGATCAATAAGCCTATAGCAAGCACAACGTCGGATGCGCATTGTAGATCGGAGAAAAATCATAAGCTATTGATATATTTCGAAAGAAATTTCTAGATAGTGCCGCTCTCCACTATTTCCGATAGTGATTTCGACAACAACGGACCAACTACATGTTCAGGCCGCCGCTCCCTAGCGGGCTTCCCGCTCCGACCTCTGCGTCCGACTAAAACAAGGCTGCGCAACTAAGATGATCCTCTAGCCGATGTTTCAATCCACGCTGCTTGGACTACGCGGCTACTGATCATCATCAACAATAGCTATCCTGTTTTTCTGCACACTCTTCGAGAACAAGTTCGATCCAGCGGTCGCCGGTAGTCGATGCCCTCCTTTTTTAGTAAGTGCGGACTAGATATGTCCACGCGATGTTGGCCGTCACGATGAACAATTTGGCACGGAAGGTAGGGTCGATTGAATTGATGAGGTGAACAGCAGCGATCAAGGCCTCATTATTTTCCATTCCAATAGAAGGGTAGTCTTAGAACACGGCAGAGAACCGTTTTGTTAAGAAAGAGCACCCACCACTGGATGTTCACTTCGACATGTCACAAAGTTTAAGTCAAAAAAATTTCGCAACAAGCCGCAAGTCGACAGCCGCAGCGCTATAAAGGAGATGCGCGCGAACTTAGTCGCACACAATAAATAAAGTTGAAAGGAATCCTATATGGACGCCGCACCCAACCGCCTTGGCGGAACAATAGATGTTGGCAAACTGACTGCTCTCAACATCGATCTCAAAGAGAATATCTCTGGAGAAAATCACGATTTCATCGACAAGGGCACAGTGTTTTTCTTGCTGAAATCGATGGCCGATGAGCTTAATGGCGACAAGGATGCACCGGAGCTTGTCAGTTGCCTTCTGGGTATGACCAATGAGTTGCTCCAGGTGCTTGAAAACCATGAGTCAATTCATGTAACGCCCACCAAAATCGACGGAACAAAATCCGTTACCGAAATCCCGTTGTTTCCGCCGCAGATTCCGCCTTTGCCCCCGCTTACCGCACTGCGTCAGCTTTCTCGTGAAGATCAGGTTCGCTTTCTCGACAAGCGTGCCAGTGATTTAATGCGCGAAATTGAAGGTCTGCGTTTAGGTTACTATGAGGCACCGGATTACCGGCAGGCCTATCGAATGATCGAGCAGGCTCGTCGCCGATTTCGCAAGTTGCGCGACACCGCCATGAAGCTGGGTCACTGGACTGATGGACGCTGGAACGCAGGTTCTGAAGAGACCCACCTCGTCTGATCTGGCGCAAGCCACCTCCCACCCAACCCAAGCACAAAGACATGACCGGGATTTCGACCGCAAGGTCGGTCCCGGCACGAAAGAGATATGTCAAATGACAATGGATCAACACAAACTGAGGCTAAACAAGCTTCATCGCATGCTCACGCTTATACCGACAAAATACCGCGCGCTCGAGGCCGAAGTGATGCCGACCAAATGGCCGGAGTATCGTTTTCTTACACCTTTTGATGCCACGAAGCAGTTCCATCGTGCCTACATCGAAGCGTACAGGAATTACTATCGCGAGAACATCGACGCGACCGCTGCATCCGACATTAAGGTCGGTTTCAAGTTGAACTTTTTCAAACGGAGCTCCGATCTGACTCAGCTCAATGATGCACGTCTGAAGGCCGATCGGATCGGATTGCCGTATCCTGCTTACTTGGAGTTCGCATTCAAGTTCGCGTCGGCGCGTAAACGCAAATATCCACCGCAGCCAAATCAGCTTTGGCCTGGCGAGAAGAAACGCGATGCCTATCTGACCAAGATAGTGGAGTTCTGGAGTGATGACCGCCATGGCCTCGAATTGAACCGGATGAAGGGTATGCCCCAGTACGCATATTTTTCCCACCAAAGCCTTCCGGCGCAGCATCAATTTCGTAAAGAAATGCTCGATTTGGTCAGTCGCGGCGTATTTTCGATAGAAGGGTTTGTTGCCAAGCACGTGATCGAGCGCCAGTACTTCCGTGCCGTTGACTGTAACTTCCTTGGGGAAAAAGCCGTCGAGAGTGCTGAACGCAAAGCACGAGAAGACGTAGCCAACGGCTTCCTTAAACCCGTTGAGCTCAAGACGCCTAAAAGCGAGGAGTTCTACCAGAGTTGTTTTGGTGTGCCTGGGGTAGTCACGTCTGACAATCCTATTTGCTCATTCTGTACGCAACGTGGAAATTGTGAGCTGGCGCGCCAGGCGGTCATCTCGAAAACCCTTTCAGAAACGGGCTTCGCGGATCCGATTGCCGAGGCCGATAGGCGGGCAAACCGGAGGCGCGTGAACGAATATCGCGCTCGCCAGCGTGCACTGAAGTTAGAAGCCAACGCTGCCCCGAAGTTGGAGGTTGCGGTGTAATGGCCCCCTTGCGTCAGACATAGTGTAAGAGAAATGAAGTTAAATATTAGGGGAGCGTTACACCTTCCGGAGATCAAGAAACTCCTCCGGGTATGTAATGCCCCCCTAATTAATTACTTTCTCCGGAACATTCCTCCTGAAGTGTAACCTGTCACAAGGGGGGCATTACACCTAAATTTCCATGAACGCAGAGCCGACCGTCAATCGTCTGGTTGGTTTGTCCCTAA
This sequence comes from Ruegeria sp. YTSA144, assembly GCF_059610125.1. Taxonomy (NCBI): domain Bacteria; kingdom Pseudomonadati; phylum Pseudomonadota; class Alphaproteobacteria; order Rhodobacterales; family Roseobacteraceae; genus Ruegeria; species Ruegeria sp. YTSA144. The sequence continues at coordinate 12,580 of NZ_JBXWNA010000004.1, read as the reverse complement.
GACGCCCAAGATACGCTCGGCCAGACTCGCCCGTTGGCCAGGATTCTCAACCCCAAACCTGCAGAAGACCTAACCTCATGAATGCTATCAATTTCACTATGTCCGGCCAACAGCTCTCAGCGCTTGACTGCGTTGGCTCCTGGCTGAAGAACGATGCCAAGACAAATAAGATCTTCCGGCTCTTCGGATATGCTGGCACCGGCAAGACGACAATCGCGCGACATCTGGCCAGCGGTTTGAATGGAAGGGTTGTTTACGCAGCCTTCACTGGCAAAGCGGCTATGATGATGCAGCGCAACGGCTGCGAGGGTGCTTCCACCATCCACAGTCTGATCTACAAGTTTGTTCAGGGACCGGATGGCAAATTCAGTTTCCACCTCGATCCGGATAGTGCAGCAGCGGATGCGGACTTAATTGTGCTCGATGAGTGCTCAATGGTTGATGTGAACTTAGCCAGTGACCTTATGTCATTCGGAACTCCTATCCTCGCACTTGGTGATCCTGCCCAACTGCCGCCGGTGGCCGGAGAGGGCTATTTTTTCACCAACGCCAAGCCTGACGCCATACTGACCGAAATCCACCGTCAGGCCAAAGACAGCCCGGTCTTACAACTGGCGACAGACATTCGTGAAGGGAAACCGTTGAAATATGGTGCCTATGGGAACAGCCGTGTGGTGCCGGACGGGAGTCTTGAGATTGATGAGATACTGAATGCGGACCAGCTCCTTGCCGGTAGGAACGTCACTCGTTCCCACTACAACGAAGAAATCCGCAGGGCCTTGGGACGCACCAGCGACCTGCCTGAGATTGGCGACCGCCTTGTGTGTCAGCACAATGACCATGGCCTTGGTATCGTCAATGGAGGCATGTTCACGGTCGTCTCTGAGCCGAAGAAGTCCCGGTTTTCGGGGACTTTGTCGTTGGAACTGAAATCGTGCGACTTCCCGGATCATGAAAACTACCGCGTACGTGTGCATCCGGAGTTTTTTACTGACGACGAAGAGAGATTGGCGGACAAGGAACGGAAAAATTCTCAGCAGTTTAAGTATGGCTACGCTTTGACAGTTCATAAAGCCCAAGGCAGCCAGTGGGACCACGTGATTATAGAGGACGAAAGTCACATCTTCGACAAATATGCGAGGAATTGGCTCTATACCGCAGTTACACGGGCTTCTGAATGCGTGACTCTGGTTACACGCCTCTAGGATATTTCCATACTAAAGGCGTCATTGGGCAGGGTTTCTCTGCCCAATGATAAAGTTTTCGTCTCTATTCGGCGCTCCTTGGTCAAGCGCCTTCGAGCAATTATTAACAGCGGGACTTCAGGTCTTTCGCGGGCCCTTGCTTCTCTTCGGGATCAGCTTGCTGGCCCTCCCATCCTGGGATCAGAAGAGTGAAGCGGTCCAATCTGACTCGCGGCCTAGCAGTCATGATCTGTCGGATCTGAACCCGTTGCGAACTCGCCTCAGCTCGAGACGCAGCACCTACCGAAGACCGAAGCTGGAATTTGGGCACAATCCGAATACGCCATCTGACTCTATATAATGGGAGCATTGGGCCTCACAGTCGTGTTGGCGCCAGAATGCATCCCCTTCGCCTCCAAAGGCTAATTCTAGGACATCGCTGATATCCGACGGGCGGAGAGTCGCCATTCGCTGCACGTGCGGAATGACTAACCTCACAACCTAAAAGCTGACATTGAGAAGCCAATCTAGGAATCGCTTCAGGCACCAGACAATCAGCCGCTAAGAAGCCGCCTTATTAGTCAAAATCTGGCCCGACGGCGACGGTATCTTGCTGTCCGACGTTCAGGCTGGCCAAATAACACATCGGGGATGGGCCTGCTTTCAGAGATATGCTCGACCAGTTTGAGTTTCGGGTACTCAAATCCATATACCCAATCGTTCTTAATTCGACGGAGGATCCAAACTGTGTCTTTGCCAAAATCGAATGCAACGATTACTCCGACGTGAACCCATTCTTTGATCAGCCGTGAATCATAGACCCAAATCTGTTGAACAAGCCCATCCTTCGTTGGATGTTCTAAGCCGTCTTTCAGTGCTGTTTGAAACTGCTTGGGATCCGTCTTTCGCCTAGTTCCATCGACAACCCAAAACATCGGGTTATGAAACTCCGTTCTCTTACGGGCCTCTGTCGGCTTGATGTAAGAGTGCTGAAACTCGACAACCAAACCCTTTGGCGTCTTGATGTCTGCTATATGAAGTTCACCCGCTTCATCTCGAGCTGGGATCTCCTGCCAATCAGACGGGAAGTGGTTCTTCCAGTCCCGATGCCACTGCGTTTCGTTTTCCCACCAGTGGTCGCAATGCCGCTGACCTTTATGGGCCCAGTGCCAAACTTTCTTGGTTCCGCATCGTGCGATGAGTTCTGCACCACATCCTGGGCATTTGCCTTTGGCGCCTGGGGTAGCTTCAACTCGTTTGCCCTCGTCTAAAGCGAAACGCATCGATACGTCCCCACCTGTAGGGGCCGTGTGCCGCGATACCCCGATCGCTTTATTCGCTCGCAAGCCATTTGTGTCATTCCATTCTCTTGTTCGGTGATTGCGGCCACCCGCCCTTGCACCAATGAACCTGACCCTTTTTGACCCAGAAGTGGCATCCACAGTCATTTTGCTGATGCACCGACGGGTGGAGTGTGGGTCTCTGCCAGAAATCTGTCCTAATGCTCCAGCGAGGTCGGCGATCTGGGTTGAGAGACAAAGCGATCCTCTCGCCGCAGCCGCCAGGGCAGGAGAGACAGGCCCATTTTTGGATCGCGCCGCTCTCGACCAGGATTAACTCGTCCGGTTCTGTTTCAGGCGTTTGCGGAAAGGCGTCCTGCCTGCTCACCAGATAGTCATACCTCAGCACTCCAAGCTGCCGAAGCAGGTTTGCCAATAGCTTTTTCATCTCACGTCACCATGTCCAGAAAGGGTGTCATGTCCCCCCGGCCCAGCGTTTCAGTTGCATCACAACACGGGCAACCCGGGCGCGGCGAAATCTCAGGAAAACGCTCATCGCGCGCGTGAAACCGGCGCATCCGCGTTGGTGCCATTCCGTTTGCTCCGGCAAATCCGGTGATACCGGTCAGCCATTCATTGACCGCCATGGCACCCGCCTCTGTCGTGAAGGTCACAACGGCAGGGGAGGGGTCACCCTCACCAAGCAGATAGGCTTCCTCTTTCAGTTTTTCATAAGCCTCCGGATCAGTTCGCTGCATGGCTTCCTCGCGCGCGCGTTGCGGGTTGATGAACCCGCCGCAAAGCAGACAGGGGTGTCCGGGCACAAGGGTGGTAACCCGGGCAAACAGATCGAACGACTGAGCATCGCGACGCTGCATTGCGAGACCGACATCGATGACCGCAATGCCATAGAAACGGGCGAAGCGGTTCAGAAAGAGCCGACCGGCGTGATCATCCGTGCAACAGAAAATCACATCACAAGACTTCAATGCGTCCCATGTGCATGGCTCACCGGCCCAGGCATCGATGGTTACCAACGACATGCCAAGATCGGCCTCCGCAACTGTCCGCGCGTGAATGTTGGCCTTGGCTCGAAGAGCATCAACATCCTCCTGTCGTGCGCCGTGGAGCCTGTTGAGATTTGTATCTTCAGCATAGTCCTTTTCGAAGAGGACCGCCTCGCGCACGCCAAGACGCATCAGCAAAGGCAACACTGCGCTTCCCGTAGCGCCCCCTCCGGAAATGCCGCAGCGAAACTGCGTGATCATTGCATTGGCCTGATCGCCGAAAAGTCGGGTTTGACGGTCCAGGAAGCCCAGCTCGCTGCCGCTCTCCGCGGTGAGGGCCAGACGCGGTCCTGTGTGAAGAATACGCCTGATGGCGGTTGGCTTGTCGCCCGATCGCCAAATCCTCACGGCAATCTCGCCGTCGCTCGCAATCAAAACGCTGATCAGCCCAGATGCACCCTTGATCAGGGCGGTCCGCGCAAGTTCCGCCTCGTTCCGATCATCTTGTTTGGAAAAACGGGCCCGGCCCTTTGGATGGGTATGAACGATGGCGGGAACCAGGCCATCGGACTTGGCGCGCCCAAGCAATCGCATGAAGCTATCGGTTTGCCACGTCACGTGGCGCTCGGAGGATGAGACCACGTCGTCATCATCGAGGTCGATGAAAGCATGCGAAATGAGCCGTGTGCGAGCAGAGTCCGTCCAGGGGTCTTTCTCAATCGCCGCCGTCCCAAAGAGCATGTAGGCGGAACGCTCGGCACCGGCACCCTGCGCGAGCAGGGACCGGATACCGGCTTCGTGCGGACCAGCCAGAACAATATCCAGCGGGCCCTTCATGGCCGCGCCTCGGCGAGAGCAGTTTTGATCCGCGCCACCATCGTGCGCAAACCATCAATCCCGGGCCGCCAGGCGTTGTTGTGGCGCGACCAGCGCTGCCAAACACGACCCGCATAGGTGTGTTGCACCGTGCAGGCCTTCGGGACCTGACCGCACGCCAGCGTCAAATGAGGAGAGGCATAAAACATATCAGGCGCGCAGTCGGGATATCCGGCTGGCAGGAGTACAAGGATATCCGCGGCTTCGACATTGAATTTGCCTTCCGGCAGGTCGAGCGACTTCAGGATGATGCCGGTCTCGCGGCCTTCCTGAACGACGTCGAACTGATAGCCGTGGTCCACCAGAAAAGTCTGATCGAACGACGGAAGGGTGTCCCCCTCCGTCGTCTGATCGATGAGCGAGATGAACCGCTCCACACCCTTGGCATCGAGATTGATGACATCGCTGTCAGCAATCTTGCGGTCCTGCTGGCCCGGAATTTCCTGCCAGAGATTGTAGTTCGCCGGCAGGTCGGCAAGCTTGCGCAGTACAAATCCGCTGATGCACGCGCGCGGCCATTCAAGATCCTTGTCGTCGAACTTAAACTTGAAGACACGGTCCGTCCGCGCGACCAGCACTTTCTCAGCACCGCGACCGCGCAGATCATAGCTTTCGTCGAGGCGAATGTCTTCGAAGTCCCCATTTGGCAAAATGGCGATTGCCACATGCTCATCAACAGGATGTCCGTCGGCAGCTTCGATCAACTGGCGACCGAGAACCTTTGGGTCATCGAAAACGTGTTTTTTGTAGTTGAGGCTCTCATCAGCGATGAAGACCGGGAAGCGAGGATCATTTCCTTGCGATTTCATTGTGTTCGTCCTTAAGAAGTTGGCGGACGCAAACCTCATGTCTGCGCCTTCACAAGGACAATCGCGGCGTCAGGAAGAATCCGGTAAGCCTGATCCAATTTTTTTTCTGAGTAGTCCCGAGGGCGGTTCGTTGCAGATGAAGAAATATGCGCAGCGGGCGCAGCGATCGCTGCGTTTTGGAGGAAAACGCCCTTCCAGGATCGCAATCGCGGCTTGAGCGATCTTTGTTTTCCGGTTCCCCAACTTCGTGCTGCTCATGGTTAATCGGTCCTGCGTCGCGCCGGTCAGGAACACAAACTCTGCCTCGCCGTGGCCCTCAGCGGCGAGCTGGAATGCAGCCGCATCTAAGGACTCGACAGCGTTTGTGGTCTTGCGTCCTGTCTTTATGCGCCGCAGTACCCTGCCAGACCCAGCATCAACTTCCTCATGTGCAGACACGACAATCTCTGCCTCACCGAACTTCAAGGAAATTGGGGTTGGTGCGCGCCGTTTTTCGCCTGTTCGGACCAATCGAAAAAACTGCAATAGTTCGTTTGAGATTTGACGGTATTCAGAGGCGTAGCCATGTTCCACTGGACCGTTATTATTCCATGCGGTGTTCATGATGGCTGCCAGCTCCGCCTCGCTCGGCTCATCGTTCAAACGGGACGTCAATTCATCGACCACAGCCTGGACAGCGTTGTGCATACGCATAAGGGGCGACTCTGTGCGACGCCCGCCAACTTGCAACACATGCGCAAAGAAAAACCGCCGTGGGCACTTTTCATAGGCCGCAAGCTGGGAAGGCGATATGCGAGCGATGCCATCAACCTCCAACTTTATTCCATTCGCTGATACCGCGCCTTCAGCCGATGCCGATTGCGGAGCTTCGCTCGGAACATGACCAGATATGTCATCCACGAACTTCGATCTCTTGCTGTAGGCATAAAGTATCAGTCGCTCCTCCGCTCTGGATAAAGCGACGAAAAACAAACATTGCTGCTCCTCGTCATGCCCAGACGTGAGCGCGTCACAGCCCTTAAAGGGCGCACCCTCGATCATGCCGTCAGGAGGCGCAAGTCCGCGGTTTTGCTTAGCTGACAGCGGAATGGATCGGCTGGTCAATGCCGGCAAATGCAGGACTTTGAACTCAAGCCCCTTGCTTCCATGAATTGTCATGATCCGGACGGCATCGATGCTCTGTGCGGCGTCTGGCAGGTCCCGCAAATCCCGCTCATCCGACAAAATGACCAGGCGCCGAATATGATCGAGCAAATCGCGAATGGGATATCCGGATCTTTTCGGCAATGTGGACCTGAGAAAGTTCTGAAACTGCCATAAGGCAATCGCAGGATTTGCGTTCCCCGATTTTGCCTCTTTGGCAATTTCGGCCGCCAGACGCGTCCGATCGAGGTATATCATTGTGATCACGCGCCAGGCTGTTGATGTCGGCTCAAAGTCCCCAAACGCCTCTATCAATCTGGAAAGGGATATTTGACCGCCATCGCTCAGGGCCTCCAGACCCGAAAGCGTTTGCCGCCAGTCCAGGGGCAGTGGTGTCTCGGTAGAGCGGACCGCCTCAACACAAGATGAGACATCCTCGATTGTCAATTGGAAGGGAAGAAGAGACGCGACACATGTCAGCCCCATGGCCCGCGGATCGACCACCAGCGAAAGAAGGGAGAGCGCTTGCTTGATCTCGGGCCTGTCGAAAAGGGGCCCAAGAAACAAGACCGGAATGCCCCGTGCCTCCAGGCCGGCAGCAATCTCCGCCAGTCTCGCATTACCCTTACAAATGACGGCCTGATCACGGAAGGACGTGGTCTCGCTACAAGCGTCTCTGATGCGTGACGCGATTTCGTCGATTTCCCGATCCTTGGAATCGACACTCACAAAGACCGGGCTAATGCCGTGAGAGCCCTTGTGTGCTTTCGCTTCAAAGCCCGGCTCGGCTGCTGCCATGCGTGTTTGAGCGAAGCCTTTGAAGGTGTCACAAATCTCCTGTGAGGACCGGTAATTGATGCTGAGCGGAAGGGAAGCGCCGCCCAAAAAATCTTCTGTCTCAAACCGGTCGATGTTGAACGAGGACGCGCCTCGAAACCGATAAATCGATTGTTTGGCATCTCCCACGACCCAGAGATTTGTACCGTCCGGCTTGAGGGCTTTCAGCAATCGCACGCTGGCGCGGTTCACATCCTGGTACTCATCCACGAGAACGTGGTCATAAAGCCGCTGAAGTTCAGTCCGAACCTCTACGTCGCTCTCCAGCAACATCGTCGGCCGGGCAACCAGATCCCCGAAATCGACCTCGCCGCGTGTCGCCTTCAACTCCTCATAGAGATCGAAGACCGCGGCGATCTCGAGGCACTTTTCTGCCGCAACGATGTCTTCGTCTGTGGTTGCGACTGCCATCATCTGCTCTGCAAGTTCGCGATAGCGAGTGTTGTCGACGACCTCATCCTTGGCGCGCGAAATGGCTGAGAGGATATTGCGCAGGGTATCTGTCGGATCCCAAAGTTCGTTGAAATGCTTCAAACGCAGCCGTGGGAATTCATCCTCCAATAGGGCAATGGCTTCCGTCGTATCAATCATACGTGGATCCGCAGGAAGACCCACGCGGTCGTGAAACCTACGCAGGATATCAAGCCCAAATGAGTGAAAGGTCCCAATCCAGGCGGCACCAGCAGCTTCCGGCCAAACCCGCAGCGCCCGATCGGTCATCTCTCCTGCGGCCTTGTTGGAAAATGTCAGAAGCAGAATGGACTCTGGCTGCACAGCACGGTCTCGTAGCACAGACAGGCGGCCAACGAGCGTCTGGGTTTTTCCCGTCCCGGGTCCCGCCTTCAGCAGAAGCGCCTTTCCGTCATGATCCGCAGCAAGTTGTTGCTCACGGTTCAATGGTTTGGGCGGGCTTGCAACACCCGGCGTTTCCTCCAACACCGGTAACAAAAGCGCATCAAATAGCTGGACCGCGACCATGTCGTAGGGGGCGCCAAGACGCTCCGAAATCTCCTTTGCGCCAAGGTTGTCTTCGACATGCCAGGACCAGGCCAAACTGCGCGGAAAGAGGAACTCCCGCGCAAACATATCCATCTGGATTTCCTGGCGAGCACGGTTGCTGTAATCGACAACGCGATCCGCCCCAACTGAGGCAGGAGCAGACGATCGTGCCGGATCGATGTTCACGGTTGGCGGGACATCAATACCTCCGCCAAATTCATCATGACCTAGCTCATGGGCAACAAGAAACGCATTTAAAAACTCATTGCCGGTATCCTCATGCATGATGACTTTGGCTCTTGGCTGCAAGAGCGCCCGTCCCCCTTTGAGCTGGGGATGGTCTGGAGCGATCTTGCGGACTTCGTAATCCCGAGCTTCTGCTTCTTGGAGAGCAAATGAATAGGGCTGGGTTGGATCGCCTCCCTTGCTCCTACGCTCAGTGTGAAGACGCGCGGCGCATCGACGAACGGCTTCAATCCGATCCATCATCTGCAAGCAACTCTTGCAATGCGCGTTGCTCCTCCTCGGTCAATCCAGCCTGGTCTACATAATCTTGGAATTCGATGGCCGGTTGCGCTTCAGGTTTCACATTAGATTTCATCGCGACGGCCTGTTGATCGCCAATTTGCATGCCGCTGATGACATCCTGCAGTCTCACATCCAGCAGTTTTGCGAGCTTATTAAGGAGCGAAATCGGCATCGAGCCAATATGGACAACACTTGCTTGCAACCCCATGAGGAAACTCCGCGGCAACCCCAACGTTTTTGAGAGTTCACGAACGTCGGCGCCGTACAGTGCTTGCTCGACCTTCTGAACCCGCAAGACGCTGGGCTTCATAGCTTTGGTCTCAAGCGGGAGACTTGCCTCGACCGCTTCCATGTCGCTCATTGTCAGCTCGTGGAACAGATCCAAGAGATCGTCTGCAAATTCAGGGTATTTGCTCAAATAGGTTTTCAGCACGGCAGGCGACATTTCAGGCTCAATCGTGAAGTCGCTGAGGACATCTTCTCTATTAGTCATCATTGTCCTCCAGTTTGAGTGCGCGTCTGATCTTTTCAAACGCACGATCACGCCTGTTTCGTACGGTTTTTTCGACGCAGTCGAGCAGCTGGGTCATTGAAGGCTCACCGTCTTTGTTTGTCTCGATGGGAATCTCTGCGAGCATCAAATCGATCACCTTTCGTTCTTCCTTGGGTAAGGCGTCAATCGCGCGACGTATGCGAAACCGGTAATCAAAATCTTCTTCTTTTGTCAGGCCTGACTTTTTGTATCGCTCAAGCGCCTCTTCGACCTCCTCGCGGATATCCTCGCTGCCATCGTGGTGCACAACGGATTCTGTGGCGTTTTCCCGACCACTTACCTGCCGAAATTTGTCTATTCGAACGGAGCGAACGGCCCGGTCAAAAAACACCTCATATGAGTCAAGCTGTTCTACGTAGCCCTGCCGGTCCTCAAACATGAGCTCGGTGACACGTTCTACTGTTTTGTCGCGGATCTCGGCGACGCGAAAATCCTCGACGTCCTTATCGCCGCGTCGGCTATTGGGCCGGGGACAGGCAGCTTCAATCCGATCCAACAAAATGTTGTAAAGTGCCACAAACCGGCCATCCGCATTGTCGGTCTTGGTTTGTCTCAGGTGATAGAGCAGCACCTCGGAAGGCACGTAGTCGGCGTGCCGCCGATCTCGCATCGCAGCTTTTTCCAGGAGTTCATCAAAGGGCCAATCAAGGCTCAAGCTGATAAACGTTCTAATCTCGTCCCGCCGGGTATATAGCTTTCCGCTTACTGTTCGTTTTCTGAGGGGATCAATGCACATATCAAGTTCATAATTGCCGTAAATCAATTCGTTAGTTCGGTTTCTCTAGCGCGTTCCCTGCTTTGCTTTTACCTTGCAAACTGTCAGAAAACAAGCTATATATCTGACACAAAGGAGCTGACATGAGAACCACATCCGAAGCGATCAAAGCCTATGCGGCAGTGTTGCCGGAAGGCGCGACCCTTTCTGCAAAAGAGCTTCTCCACCTTGGAGAGCGCGCTGCAATCGACCAGGCCTTGTCTCGATTGGTGAAGCGTGGCGAGCTCATGCGCGTAAAACGTGGTCTGTTCGCCCTGCCTGTAAAGACCCGCTTCGGGGCGCGTGCGCCATCTGTCGAGGCTGTTGTTGAGAGCATCGCAAAAACCACAGGAGAACGTGTGTCCCTAAGCGGTGCCTCCGCGGCCAATATACTTGGTTTGTCGACGCAAAACCCCTCCCGCCAGATCTACTGGACGTCCGGTCCCAGTCGCAATCTGAAACTTGGAGCCCAAAACGTGGAATTGAAGCATGTTCCGAGTTGGCAGCTACGTGCGCCAAACAGCCGGGCCGGGCATGCCTTCAGGGCATTGGCTTACTTTGGCAAATCAGAAGCAGGCAAGGCTTTGGGGCGTATCAAGTCCCAACTGAGTGAAAACGAGCGGCGTGAGCTACTCGCCTTACGCGCCAGCGCGCCGACTTGGATGGCGAAAGAACTAAGCATCCTAGTCGCGGCGTGATGACACGAACCCCAAGTTATTTCGATCTAACCGAAAGAGACAAAATCGATGCACTCGAAGCGGCTGCCTCAAATTTGGGGCGGCCCGCTGATCTCCTCGAAAAAGACATCTGGGTCGTTTGGGCGCTCAATGCTCTTTTCGAAAGCGAATGGAGCGATCATCTCGTATTCAAGGGCGGAACGTCCCTGTCAAAAGTCTACAAGGCGATCGACCGATTTTCTGAAGACGTCGATGTGACCTATGACATTCGACAGATTATCCCCGATCTCATCTCAGACCCCGAGACCCCGTATCCACCAAACCGGTCCCAGGCAAGGAAGTGGTCAGAGGCTGTGCAAGAGCGCCTGTCAGCTTGGATCGAGACCGACGTAGTGCCTTTGTTAATTAATCAATTTGAAAGCCAGAAGCTCCCAGCATCACTGCGGCAGGACAATGGCCGGCTTTACCTGGATTACGAAGCTGTGCGCGGCAACAACGGATATGTGCGACCCGCGGTGCTCCTGGAGTTCGGTGCACGCTCAACGGGCGAGCCTGCCGAACGGCACAGAGTAACCTGCGATCTAGTCGAGGGGGTCGAAGGGCTCATATTGCCCACGGCCCATCCAAGGGTCATGATTGCGGAACGCACATTCTGGGAAAAAGCCACTGCCGTTCACGCGTATTGCCTGCGCGGAGCCTTTCGCGGTGGCGATCGTTATGCGCGGCATTGGTACGATCTTGACTGCCTGGATCAGATCGGGATTGCCCAAAAGGCCTTTGATGATCGAGGGCTCGCCAACGCTGTAGCCGAGCACAAGCAACATTTCTTTCGGGAGACCGACAAAACAGGAAAGGTGATCGAATATGCGACAGCAGTATCCGGTTCACTTTGTTTGGCACCCGAGGGCGAGCCTTTGGAGGCGCTTCATCAGGATTACCAAAAGATGATCGATGCCGGGCTCCTGCGATCCGACGCAATCGGTTTTGATGATCTCATGGAAAGAATGGCCGATCTGCAAATCCGGGCCAATACGATGGTGAAATAGTGTCTCGATCACCGAACGAAAATCCGTACTGGCACGAATTCAAAAAACCACTCGCCTTTGATTGCGACGCAATTGAAGCCATGTGCCTTGAAGCGCTAGAGATCACACTCGCAACGAGAGGTGTTGAAGCCTTTTGGAATGATGACCTTCAGGATTTTGGCGATGATCCCGCTTGGTCGCACCCATTGCTGGTCAAACGGCACCAAGACGCGGCCGAGGAGCGACTATCGAGGATTCTGCTGACCATAGCGGCGTCCTACCGCGCTCTCGATGACCAGTTGCGAGAGGAACAAGGGTTCCAGACATTCAAAGCCAAACAGCTTGCAGCACATGGCGGGTTTCTCACCATCTATGAAGGCGAGGAGATCCCCAAAACACTTCGCGAATGCTGCAACAAAATTATCCACACCGATGACTTTCGTCCCGTCTATGACAATGGATCACAGCCTCGAGATGAGGGCATTTGGTCGATGACCGGAGAAATCGAACTCGAGGGAACAATGCGGCGCAAACCCTGGCAAGTTGCGTTTGACCTTTTCTGCATGCTGGAGGCCATGCTCGAGACGGTCGATTTCCTCCAAACAACTTAGCACGGTTCTAAGGACCAAACACCTTTACAACAAGGCTTGTACTGTCGCGGACTTCCCCCTGACGGCAGATCCGCAGAGCTTTTTTCAGAGTATTTTTGGGCCTCATCTTTATTGAGGCCTATTTGAGCGCGACGCGGCATGTCGGTGTCGAGCAGCCACTCGATGATGAACATCCAAGTCAAAGCACAGACCCTTAAGTTGACACTGAGCACCAATGGCTTGTGTGGATAGCTCCTGCATAGCAAGACATTTTTGAAGTAATTCGCACTTGTCAGAAGCAGACGTGTGTCCGGCCTT
>NZ_JBXWNA010000003.1:0-346298 GCF_059610125.1 Ruegeria sp. YTSA144 | reverse complement strand
TGGCGCGGTTGACGGGGCTCGAACCCGCGACCCCCGGCGTGACAGGCCGGTACTCTAACCAACTGAGCTACAACCGCCCGCTGCATGTTCATTGCTGAACGTTTGGGTGTATTATGGCCACGGTCGGGCAGCGTCAAGCGGCGTTTTGCAGTTTTTTGTCAGAATCCAGTTTTTTGTTTGCCCGCTGTTTTTTGCCCTCGCGAATTGTTCAATTTCGCTTGCAGCGCACCCCCGGGGAAGATATGACCGCGTGTCATGGGTGATTAGCTCAGTGGTAGAGCGCTTCGTTCACATCGAAGATGTCAGGAGTTCAAATCTCTTATCACCCACCACCCCCTTTTCGGATTTTCGCTTGGAACCAGCGGGCTTGCCATGTCGCGCGTTCGGCGGCTATCGTGCCCTATTTGGCCCGACAACAGGCCACACACAAAGGCTGAGATCAACATGGCGGGGTTGAAGCGCGACATCGGCCTGCTGGGACTGACCTTCATCTCAGTCGGAGGAATCATCGGTTCGGGCTGGTTATTCGGCCCCCTTCTGGCGGTTCAGCATGCCGGGCCTGCGGCCACGATCTCGTGGATAATCGGCGCGGTTGCCATGTTCATATTGGCCATCACCTTCGCAGAGATTTCCGCCATGCTGCCCATTCCCGGAGGGATCGCGCGCGTGCCACATTTTTCGCATGGCAACATTGTTTCGATGGCCATGGGATGGACTGCCTGGATCGGCTACAACACCACAGCACCCATCGAAGTCGAAGCCATGCTGAAATACCTGGCGCCGTATGCGCCTTGGTTGCATACGGCCGAGACAGGTGGCTTGACCGGGGCGGGTGTTTTCGTCGCGCTGGTTTTCATGCTGCTGTTCGTCGCGGTGAATGCGCTTGGGGTCAAGTTCTTCACGCGCGTCAATGCAGCGCTGACCTGGGCCAAGATCGCCATCCCTGTTGTCCTGTCCGTTGTTCTTGTCGCAAGCCGGTTCAACATCGAGAACTTCACGCAACCGGAAGGGTTTGCGCCCTACGGCGCGCAGGGTATCATGGCCGCCGTTTCAACCGGGGGCGTTATTTTTTCATTCATTGGCTTTCGCCATGTGGTTGATATGGCTGGCGAAGTTCGAAATCCAAAGTTCGCGATTCCGGCCGCATTGGTGTTGTCGATTGTTCTTTGCGCCTTCATCTACCTTGGTCTGCAAGTGGCCTTCATCGGTGCGCTGGACCCATCCATGCTGTCCAAAGGATGGGCGCAGTTGAGCTTTGGGGGCGAAGGACCACTGGACGCCATCATCATGTCTGTCGGGCTGGTCTGGTTTCTGAGCCTGCTGAATGTCGGATCCGTGATAGGCCCCTTTGGCAACGGGCTGGTCGCAACCGGGTCGAACGCCCGTATCGCCCTCGCCCTTTCAAAAAACGGTTTCCTGCCCAGACGGTTGCAGACATTGTCGTCATTCGGGGTTCCGCTGTGGGCGCTGGCGCTGAACTTTCTGATCGGAACGGTTTTCCTGCTGACAGTACCCTTTACCACCGTCATTGCCCTGAACGGTGCAGCCATCGTTTTGTCATTTGCCGTCGGGCCAATAGCCGTGGTTTGCCTGAGAAACCTGTTGCCAGATCATCCCAGATCGATCCGAATACCGGCCGTGCGTCTTGTCGCGCTGTCCGCTTTCGCCATCGCCACGCTGATCGTCTATTGGAGCGGATGGGACACGGTCTGGCGGCTTGGCATCGCGCTGATTGTCGGCAGTATTCTGTTGCTGATCCGGTTCCGGGGACGTTTGGACGAAATGGACGTTACCGAGGCCCTGTGGCTTGTGCCTTATTTCTCAGGTCTTGGGTTGATCTCATTCCTTGGGCAATTCGGAGCCGGATCGTTGAAGCAGATCCCGTTTGGGTGGGACCTTCTGCTTTGCATCCTGTTTTCGTCGATCATATTCGTACTTGCCGTTCGTTCGGCTCTGCCACCTAAAAAGTTCAAGGAATACATAGCGGAAGAAGAAATACTTGATCCAAAGCAACCGGTCATTGGATTGTAAAAAAGGCAGAGCATTCGCCCCGCCTTTTTCATTCGCTCAATCTGCTTAATGTGCCGTGGCCGAGGGTCCCGTCGCCTCTGACGAGGCTGCTGCGGCGGCGGCGGCCTCCTCGGCGGCTTCGTCCCAATCAACCGGTTCCGGTGTACGAACCAGAGAATGCTCAAGAACCTCCGAGACGTGCTTGACCGGGATGATCTTCAAGCCTTCCTTCACATTGTCCGGAATATCCGCCAGGTCCTTTTCGTTTTCTTCCGGGATCAGGACCGTCTTGATACCACCGCGCAACGCAGCCAGCAGTTTCTCTTTCAAGCCGCCAATTGGCATTGCGTTCCCGCGCAACGAGACCTCGCCCGTCATGGCGATGTCCTTACGAACAGGAATACCTGTCAGAACCGAGACAATCGAAGTCACCATCGCCAGACCAGCCGACGGACCATCCTTGGGCGTTGCGCCATCGGGCACGTGCACGTGGATGTCGATCTTGTCGAACTGCGGCGGCTTCACTCCGATCTTCGGAGAAATCGACCGCACATAAGACGATGCCGCATCGATGGATTCTTTCATCACATCGCCCAGCTTGCCGGTTGTCTTCATCCGACCCTTACCGGGCAGCTTCAGCGCCTCGATATGCAGCAGATCGCCCCCCACCGAGGTCCAGGCCAAACCGGTCACGACACCGACCTGATCGTCCTGCTCGGCCAGACCGTAACGGAATTTCGGCACACCCAGGAACTCATCCAGGTTCTCAGGCGTGACCGTAACGGATTCCGCCTCTTTCTTGATGATCTTGGTCAGCGCCTTCCGTGCCACTTTGGCGATTTCACGCTCGAGGTTCCGCACGCCGGCTTCGCGGGTGTAGAACCGGATGATCGCGGTCAGCGCCTCGTCGGTCAGTTCAAATTCCTTGTCTTTCAGACCGTGGTTTTTGACCTGTTTGGCGATCAGGTGTTGCTTGGCGATCTCGCGCTTTTCATCCTCGGTATAGCCAGCCAGAGGAATGATCTCCATCCGGTCCAGCAAGGGCCCTGGCATGTTGTAGCTGTTGGACGTGGTCAGGAACATCACATTGGACAGGTCATATTCGACCTCAAGGTAGTGATCCATGAACGTGCTGTTTTGTTCCGGGTCCAACACTTCCAGCATCGCCGAAGCCGGATCACCACGGAAATCCTGCCCCATCTTGTCGATCTCATCGAGCAGAATGAGCGGGTTCGTGGTTTTCGCCTTTTTCAGCGCCTGAATGATCTTGCCGGGCATCGAACCGATATAGGTCCGGCGGTGGCCGCGGATCTCGGATTCGTCGCGCACACCACCCAGGCTGATACGAATGAACTCGCGCCCGGTCGCCCGCGCAACGGACTTACCAAGCGAGGTCTTACCCACGCCCGGAGGGCCCACGAGGCACATGATCGGGCCTTTCAGCTTTCTCGAACGCTGCTGAACGGCCAGATATTCAACGATCCGCTCTTTGACCTTCTCAAGGCCATAGTGATCGGCGTCCAGAATGTCCTGCGCGCGCGCCAAGTCCTTTTTGACGCGGGATTTGGTGCCCCACGGCAAAGACAGAATCCAATCCAGATAATTGCGCACCACGGTTGCTTCGGCCGACATGGGCGACATGTTCTTGAGCTTCTTCAGCTCGCCTTCGGCCTTCTCGCGCGCTTCCTTCGACAGCTTGGTCTCGGCGATCTTGGCTTCCAGTTCGGCGATCTCATTCGCGCCGTCCTCACCATCGCCAAGCTCTTTCTGAATGGCCTTCATCTGCTCATTCAGATAATACTCGCGCTGCGTCTTCTCCATCTGGGATTTGACGCGGGTCTTGATCTTTTTCTCAACCTGCAAGACCGACATTTCGCCCTGCATCAGACCATAGACTTTTTCAAGCCGCTCGCTGACGCTGAGTGTTTCCAGCAGATCCTGCTTTTGTTCGACCTCGATACCCAGATGGCCGGACACAAGGTCGGCCAGTTTTGCCGGCTCGGTGGTTTCACCCACGGCCGTCAGCGCTTCTTCAGGGATGTTCTTGCGCACCTTGGCATAGCGTTCGAACTCGTCCGCGACGGTGCGCAAAAGGGCTTCAGTCGTGGTGACGTCACCCGGAATCTCGGTCAGATATTCCGCCCGTGCTTCGAAAAACTCATCGTTTTCAAGAAACTCGGTGATCTGCACGCGCGCCTGTCCTTCGACAAGCACTTTGACGGTGCCGTCGGGCAGTTTCAGCAGTTGCAGCACATTGGCCAGGACGCCGGACCGGTAAATACCGTCCTCATCCGGGTCATCGACGCCCGGATCAATCTGGCTGGACAACAGAATTTGCTTGTCGTCCTGCATCACCTCTTCCAGCGCGCGGACGGATTTGTCTCGGCCCACGAAGAGCGGCACGATCATATGCGGGAACACCACAATATCGCGCAGCGGCAGAACGGGGTATGAGGAGTTCAGAGGCTCTTGCATGCTCTATCCTTATCGTTGGCAAGATGGCGCTTGTCCCTCATCGAGGCAACATCCGGCCATCTCCTGTCTTGGACGATAAAGGTGGGGCCTCATCGCCCTTTTTCAACCTTACCGCCATGTAATGTGTCGCAGCATGAACCGAGGTTTTCGGGACTGCAAGATGTCCCGGGGACATATCCACCGAATTTCGTGTGACATGCATATGCAATGCGCAATTCCAGGGTCAGAACACCCGCTGCACCGCCCGAGACAGAAAAAACCCGTGGCCGTCCCGGTTGCGACATTCCAGACCTTTCGTGGAAGAGGCGCAGGTGAATCCTCCGAACCGACCGGTGACACCGTATTCCGCACGGTCAAATCCGTCCCGGTTCCGGTTCAGCGGCTGGCACAGCATTTCCACTGGGCCGGTATCGAACATCAGGAAATCATGCCCCCAGTCAGTTTGACAATTCGCGGGGCGCGGCATCGCAGGCGGGCCGTATTTCTCAATAATCGTGCACTGGATGTCCGATGAATCCGCGCTTTCTCCCACTGAACACTGAATGTTTTCGGATGGGGTTTCAAAAGTCCAGACGTCTGAAATTGCAGGGGTGGCGCAAAAAACAACTGCGCCGAGGAAAAGGCGAAACATGAAAAACTCTCCGGGCCACAAACAAAAACAACTTTGAACAAAGTTGTTTCAGAATACCGGAAAACCACGCAAATGTCACCCGAATGGGCAGGTTACAGGGGCTCGATATCGCCCTGCGCGCGTTGCGCATGGAACGCGGCCTGCCACGCATCAAAGGTGCCCTCAGCGATCGCGTCCCGCATCCCCTGCATGATTTCCTGAAAGTAATGAAGGTTGTGCCAGGTCAGCAACATACCCGAGATCATCTCGTTGGCGCGGAACACATGGTGCAGATAGGCGCGTGAGTAATTCGCGCAGGCCGGGCACGAACAGTTTTCATCCAGCGGGCGCGGATCGTCCGCATGGCGCGCGTTCTTGATGTTCACCACGCCATAGCGGGTGAACACCTGACCTGTACGACCCGAGCGGGAGGGCAAGACGCAATCCATCATGTCGATCCCGCGCGCCACTGCTCCGACTATGTCATCCGGCTTGCCAACGCCCATCAGGTAACGCGGCTTGTCCATGGGCAGGAAATCAGGCGCATAATCGAGACAGTCGAACATGGCCTCCTGCCCCTCGCCCACCGCCAGACCGCCAACGGCGTAGCCTTCAAAGCCGATGCTCTTCAACGCCTCGGCGCTTTCTTCCCGCAGGTCCTGCTCAAGACCACCCTGCATGATACCGAACAGAGCATGCCCCGGGCGATCCCCGAATGCGTCACGGGACCGCTCGGCCCAACGCATCGACAAACGCATGGATTCGGCGATCCGGTCGCGATTTGCAGGCAATGCAGGGCATTCGTCGAAGCACATCACGATATCGGAACCAAGAAGGCGTTGAATCTCCATTGACCGTTCCGGCGTTAGCTCGTGTTTCGACCCATCGATATGGGATTTGAAGGTCACACCCTTTTCGGTCAGCTTGCGCAAACCGGCCAATGACATGACCTGAAACCCCCCCGAGTCCGTCAGAATGGGACGGTCCCAGTTCATGAATTTGTGCAACCCGCCCAGACGATCAATGCGTTCGGCCGTGGGACGCAGCATAAGATGATAGGTGTTGCCCAGCAGAATATCGGCCCCTGTGGCCCGAACGCTTTCGGGCATCATCGCCTTGACCGTCGCCGCAGTGCCAACTGGCATGAAGGTAGGTGTACGCACTTCGCCACGCGGAGTGCTTATAACACCGGTACGGGCCTTGCCGTCTGTGGACTTGAGCTTGAAAGAGAATTGCTGGGTCATGTCATCGCCTCGGATCGCCGAACCGGGCAGGATTTGCCCGATCCGATCGGTCTTTGCAACCCGTCAGGGCAAGGACGCAACACGTTCGGTAAACAGACGCACGACCCCTGCCCCATCCACATCGCGACACACACGAACCACAGGACGATCCGGGTCAGGTTGCGTCGCACCTATCCGGTCGCCTTCCGTCACGACACGCAGCCCGGTTTCGACCATGTCGAACATGGCCCCGTGCGAACAGGCGATCACGGCGGTTGAATCATGCAGCCCGCACCCTTCCAATCCGCCGATTTCTTTATAGAATTTCAGGTAAAAACGAGAGATATCGCGCAGAAAAGACCCCATGCCGGGCGATTTTTGCGCCAGGGCTTCGAAATCTGCGGTCTCGTAGAGTGTTTTCAGGGTAACGTCCAAACCAACCAGCACGGTCTCGGGCGGTGCGGAAAAGACCTCATCCGCGGCAACCGCATCGTGATAGATGTTGGCTTCCGCATGGTCGGTAACGTTGCCCTTGCAGTAGACGGCACCGCCCATGATCACCAACCGGCCAAGATTACCGGCAAATTCCGGGTCCAATCGCATGGCGTTGGCAATGTTGGTCAGTGGTCCGACCGCACACACGACCAATTCATTTTTGTGCATCCGGGCCATCTCGGCCAGAAACTCTGCGGCAGGAAGATCATGGTTCCGTCCGATCTGGGGAATTTCGATCAGATCGCCAAACCCTTCAGGGCCGTGGACATGGTCCGAGGGGACGTGCATGTCAGCCCCCAGCGGGAAAGGCGCGCCTTCTGCCACAGGAAGGTCCAGGCCCAGCTTGTCCAGCAGGAAACGGGCATTGCGGCTGGATTGTTGAACATGCGTATTGCCGAACACCGTGGTCAGGCCGATCAGGTCAAATTCAGACGCAGCGGCGGCATAGGCGATCGCCATGGCATCGTCGATGCCGGGATCCGTATCGATAATCAATTTCATCCCCGCCCGATACCGCAAACAAGCCGGGATGCAAAGCAGTCACAGCAGTTCATCTCAATGCTGAATTCCCATAGTGAGGCGTTTGCATCTGGCGGTTTTCCCTCCATACCAGAGTTGAAAACCCGCGACTCAATTCCCATATGTATACCATAGTACACAATAAAAAGAGGACAGAATGACCGAAGATCAGATCATCGGACTGCTTTCGTCAAACATCATTTACCTGCTGGCCGCCGTGCTGGTGGTCATCGTTATTTTCAAGGGCATCAAGATCGTTCCGCAATCCGAAAAATACGTGGTTGAACGGTTTGGAAGACTGCATTCGGTGCTTGGCCCCGGCATCAATTTCATTGTTCCGTTTCTGGACGTCGCCCGCCACAAGATCTCGATCCTTGAACGCCAGTTGCCGAACGCGACGCAAGACGCGATCACCAAGGACAACGTTCTGGTGCAGATCGACACCTCAGTCTTTTACCGTATTCTCGAGCCGGAAAAGACAGTCTATCGAATCCGCGATGTTGATGGTGCGATTGCAACCACCGTTGCTGGCATTGTCCGGGCCGAGATTGGCAAGATGGATCTCGACGAAGTACAATCGAACCGATCGCAACTGATTTCACGCATTCAGGAAAGCGTTGAAACCGCAGTGGATGATTGGGGAATCGAAGTGACCCGTGCCGAGATTCTGGATGTGAATCTGGATCAGGCCACCCGCGATGCCATGCTGCAACAGCTGAACGCAGAACGCGCCCGCCGCGCGCAGGTGACCGAGGCCGAAGGTCTGAAACGCTCGGTCGAGCTACAGGCCGATGCCGAGTTGTATGCCGCCGAGCAAACAGCCAAGGCCCGCCGCATTCAGGCCGAGGCCGAAGCTTATGCGACCGGCGTTGTTGCCAAGGCAATTCAGGACAATGGCATAGAAGCGGCACAGTATCAGGTTGCGCTGAAGCAGGTTGAGGCCCTTAATGCACTGGGCAACGGTTCCGGCAAGCAGACCATAGTTGTGCCTGCCAATGCACTCGAAGCCTTTGGTGACGCGTTCAAAATGCTCAAAGGAGGTAGATGATGGCTGATCCCTTTTGGCTGACCTGGTGGATCTGGCTGGCAGCCGCGCTGGCTCTGGGGATCCTGGAAATCGTTCTGCCCGGGTTCATCTTTCTGGGCTTTGCGATCGGGGCCGCGATTACCGGTCTAATCCTGGTCATCCCCGGCATGACAGTATCGTTGCATGTTCTCGCGCTGATCTTCGCAGTTCTTTCGTTGATCGCATGGCTTGTCCTGCGCAGGCTGTTTGCCTTGCCGCATGGTCAGGTCAAAACCTTCACGCATGACATCAACGACTAAGACACAGTGACGCTCACCCGAGCGTCACTCCCCCACTGGACGCTGTTGCAGGTATTCCCTATATAATCACTCAGGCAACTGACCCGAGGCAAAGATGACCCACCCGAGCGAACAGTTTGAAGGCACCCCGCTGATTGCGCCGTCAACGATTGAACACCCGCTTTACGAGGCTGTCGTCGAAGCGTGCCGCACGGTTTACGATCCGGAAATTCCGGTCAACATCTATGACCTGGGCCTGATCTATACGATCGACATTTCTCCGGACAACGCAGTGAAGGTCATCATGACCCTGACAGCACCCGGATGTCCGGTCGCAGGCGACATGCCCGGCTGGATTGTCGAGGCCATTGAGCCTGTTGCAGGCGTCAAGGAAGTTGATGTCGAACTGACCTGGGAACCGCCCTGGGGCATGGAGATGATGTCAGATGAGGCGCGCCTGGAATTGGGCTTTATGTAGCCATCCGGCACAGGCCCCAGCCAACTGTCACGAAACTTTGGCATTTTCGTCACCTTATCATGCAGTCCCTGTCACATTCCTGACGGATAACATCTGACGGTGGCATTCGCGTTTGCTGTGCCATCGGCTGGGTATGCCATGACCGCCCCCCGCGTCCCAGCTCAAGAACATGGGCCGTTCTTGCCCGAGAACGGTCCTTTTTTCATTTGCCGTTCCGACAACGGCGATCAATTCAGTTTGCAGGTTTCCTTGATCTCTGCCGCTCTGGCGTCCAGTTGCTTGATGTAGTCACCTGACAGCATTTGCAGCCTTTTTTGCTCGGTCCCCGTGACCAGCCCCAACAGAGCACCGGCAGGAGTTATGGCAGCAATGCTTTCCAATTGTTTGTCTTCCGCATGTTTCTTTTCCGATGCAATCGCACGCAGATCCCCTTCCGCCGTTGCGCAATTCACCGGATGCCGTTCTGATCCCGTGGCTGCCAAAGCCTCGACAGACACCACACAGGCGGTCATGGAAACCAGTGCCATCATGAGCGTTGATGCCTTAATATCGACAGTTAACTTATTCATTTTATTTCTCTTTCTTTCTGCACGAGCGCCCAAATGAAGGGTCATCAATCCATTGGGCCAATGCTACTCCTGCATCGTGCATCAAAGCAAGTTTGCGGATCGGCTGCGCGGACACACCAGAGCTTTACAGCGAATTCGGATTCTTTGCGCTTCATTGCCTTGAGCATAAGAGCCTTGGACCCTAGATTGGGTGTAACGCGCGACAACGGAGACTTACATGTTCGGCATCCCCGGCAAACAGGCTGTGACCATGACGCCCAAAGCCGCAGAGCAGATTACCCGCCTGATGAAATCAGGCGGTCACGCTGGTTTGCGCATCGGCGTCAAAAAAGGCGGCTGTGCAGGCATGGAATACACCATGGAATATGTCGATCAGGCAGATCCTCATGACGAAGTCGTCGAACAGGATGGCGCGCGCATCATGATTGCGCCCATGGCCCAGATGTTCCTGTTCGGAACCGAGATCGATTACGAAGTGTCGTTGTTGGAAGCCGGCTTCAAATTCAAGAACCCGAACGTCGTCGATGCCTGCGGCTGCGGAGAATCGATCAAGTTCGATGAAAACATCGCCCAACAAGGCTAAGCCCGCCTCATTACCTTTCAATTGAACGTCGCATGCGGACCGATCTTCGATTTTTCCGCCCGGGATCAACCTGCGAGCAGAATTGTAAGATGGTCCTGACAATGCTATCCGCATCCCAAAATCATCGGATGATCAGGGAGATACCGAAATGCGGCAGAAACTGGCGGCTGGGAACTGGAAAATGAATGGGACCGGCGCTGAGCTGACCGAGTTGAAGGCGCTGTCTCAGATCCACCCGGCAGCATCGGTGGATATCCTGATTTGCCCGCCGGCCACATTGCTCAGCCGCGCATCAATTGCCGTTCAGGGCACTGCCATCTCTGTCGGCGGTCAGGACTGTCATGCCGAAAAATCAGGCGCGCATACCGGAGATATCAGTGCGGATATGCTGGTGGATGCCGGTGCAACATCGGTCATCCTGGGCCATTCCGAACGCCGTGTGGACCACGGAGAACATGACGAGGATGTGCGGGCCAAGGCGCGCGCAGCGATGGATGCGGGGCTGAAAGCGATCATCTGCGTCGGCGAAAGCCTTGAGCAGCGCGAAGCGGCCAATACGCTCGACATCATCGGCGGCCAGATGTCCGGGTCGATCCCGGATCAGTCGACCGGCGAGAACCTGATCGTCGCGTATGAACCGATCTGGGCAATTGGCACCGGCAAAGTTCCCACCCTGGAAGAAATCGGGGAAGTTCACGACTTCATGCGCGCCCGACTGGAGCGCCGCTTTGGCGAAGGTGTGGGCCGTTCCGTCCGCCTGCTTTATGGCGGTTCGGTGAAACCCGGCAATGCGGCCGAAATTTTCGGCGTGTCGAACGTGGACGGTGCGCTGGTCGGCGGGGCCAGTCTGAAGGCCCGTGATTTCTCGGGCATCATCTCGGCGCTCGAACAGGCCTGACCCATCTACTGCCACTTGAATGCGGCCTGGCCGCACGATCACCCGAAACCTGGGACCGGAAACAATGAAAGTCTGTGTCATCTGCATGAAATGGGGCGATGCCTATGGCCCCGAATACGTGAACCTGCTGTACAGGGCGGTTCAGGACAACCTGTCGCTTGAACATGATTTCATCTGTATTTCCGATGATTTCACGGGGCTCGAACTCGGCATCAAACAGCAGCCCTTTGCCTTTCCCCAGCTGGACCGCCCGCTGTGGGCGCATGGAAAATGGCCCAAGCTTCAGATGTTCGACCGCCGGATCGTCGGCCAATACGATGCGGCACTGTTCCTGGACCTCGACCTGCTGATCACCGGTGATCTCGATCCGCTGTTCCAGATTACGCTGGACAAGGGCGGGCTGTATCTTATGCCCAAGTTCCGGGGCTTCGTCTGGCGGATGATTCCGGCTGGCGTCTGGGATCTTGTGCCGTGGCTGATGAACAAGGTCACCCGTGGCAATTCATCCGTGGTGGCCTTTTTCCCGTCAGAGCAGTTCCACCTGTTCGACGCCTTTGACGGTGACATCCATTTGCCGAAATACGAAAACGACCAAGACTATATCTCGGCCCAGGCCTACAAACGCCGGTGTTTCCCCAAGAACTGGTGCACCGGCCTGATTCACCTGGTGCCGTACTGGCCGTTCGGCCTGATCTACAAGCCATACCGGAAACTGCCGCGACGTCCCAAGATCGTGATCTTCAACGGACGGCCCAATCCGCACGAACTTGTCAATGACGACATCGGATCCTGGGGCGCGCGCCGGCGGCGGGCGTACGGAGGCATCCGGTGGGTCAGGGACTATCTGGCGAAATACGGCCACCCGACCTGAGGGTTCCGAACCGGCGCGCCGGTTCGGAACGGGTTTTTCCTGCTAGTTCGTTATGATCTCGGGGCCCATGAACGTGTTGGGCAGGAAGGTCGAAATCCACGGAATATACGTCACCATGATCAGGAAGACGAACAGCACGGCCAGGAACGGCAGCGCCGCCTTCACAACGCTCATCATCGGCATACCCGCAACGCCCGAAGTCACGAACAGGTTCAGACCGACCGGAGGCGTGATCATCCCGATCTCCATATTGACCACCATGATGATACCCAGATGGATCGGGTCGATGCCCAGCTCGATAGCGATCGGGAATACCAGGGGCGCCACGATGACCAGCAGGCCAGACGGTTCCATGAACTGACCGCCGATCAGCAGGATCACGTTCACCACGATCAGGAAAGCGACCGGGCCAAGACCCGCCGACAGCATCGCCTCGGCAATATGCTGCGGTACTTGCTCGTCGGTCAGAACATGCTTGAGGATCAGCGCGTTGGCGATGACAAACAGCAGGGTGACCGTCAGCTTGCCCGCCTCGAACAGCGTATGCTTGGTGTCCGGATGAAAGAACGCCGTGATCAGCGCATAGGGCTTTTTCAGCAGCGGCAGGTTCCGTGAGCCTTCTTCCGTACTCAGCGGGCCCATGTCCTTGTACACAAAGCTGGCAATGAAGAACGCATAGACCGCGGCGACTGCGGCGGCTTCGGTCGGGGTGAAGATACCACCATAGATACCACCCAGAATGATGACGATCAGGAAAAGCCCCCAACCGGCTTCACGGGCCGAGGCAAAGACCTCTCCCCAGCCTTTCCATTCACCCTTGGGCAGGTTCTTGACCTTGGCCATGACGTAGATGGTGATCATCAGCATCAAACCGGCCATCAGACCGGGGATGACCCCTGCAAGGAACATGCGCCCAACCGAGACCTCAACGGCTGCGGCATACACGACCATCACGATGGATGGCGGAATCAGAATGCCCAACGTACCCGCGTTACAGATCACACCGGCGGCGAACTCCTTGGAGTAACCCACCTGACGCATCCCTGCGATGACGATCGAGCCGATGGCGACCACGGTCGCCGGGGACGACCCGGACAGTGCTGCGAACAGCATGCAGGCAAACACACCGGCAATCGCCAGACCGCCGGGCAAATGCCCGACACAGGCAATCGAGAACCGAATGATCCGCCGCGCTACACCGCCGGTCGTCATGAAAGACGAGGCCAGAATGAAGAACGGGATCGCCAGCAGGGTAAAGTGCCCTTCAAAAGCCTCGAACAGAGTGCCCGCCACAGATGCGAGCGAACTGTCGGAGTAGATCAGCAGGAACAGAGTCGAGCTGAGGCCAAGCGCAACTGCAATCGGAACACCGATCAGCAACAGGCCAATGACCATCGAGAAAAGAAGTACGACGTCCATCAGTTGTGCTCTCCCTGCTGAGCGCGGACTTCTTCGATCTCGTCCTCGACTTCGTGGCTGGCAACAAGGCGGTCTGTTTCACCACGCCAGATCTGAACGGCAACCTGGGCGAACCGGATCACCAGCAGCAACATCGACACCGGAAGCACCAGGTATGGCACAACCTTGGGCAGCTTCTCGTACCCTTCGCCATAGTTGATCAGGTCTTCCAGAAACCGCAGCGGAGCGACCATTGGGATATCGTCCACTTCGTAGAAACTCTGGCTGCGGGCGTCGAAATTGAACCCCGTCGGGAACCAGCGTCCGGATGTCGGCGGCAGATCCGCGAAGACGGCCCAGTAATCGTAGGCGCCTTTCAGCAACAGCAGCGAAAACACCAGACAGCACCCCACGGCGATCAGCGCGAGAATGCGACGCGGCGCCGGGGCCAGCATGTTCAGAATCGCGTCAACACCCAGATGAGAGTGTTTCTTGACCGCATAAGAAGCGCCAAGCAGCACCAGCCAGCCAAAAGTGAACACCGTCAGTTCAAGCGCCCACAGGATATTGGAATTGAAAACAAACCGCGCGATCACGTTGGCAAATGTCACGACCGTCATCAGGCCCAACAGGCACGCGATCAGGGTTTCTTCGATATGGTCGACCAGCCCGCCTTGGCCGGAATTCGCACCAGACATCTCTCTGTCCCCACATTTTTATTGATGAGAAGGGTTGGGGCGGGCTTCGTCAGCCCGCCCGGCCTGCGCGTCGATAACTCCCCAGTCCCCGGACGCGCGGCCTTATCCGGATCAGAATCCGGCGTTGATTGCCTGTGCGGCGTCGATCTTGTCCTGACCCACGTCACCAGCGAACTGTTCCCAGACCGGCTTCATCGCATCAACCCATGCCTGACGCTGTTCCGGGGTCAACTCGCGGATGACACCACCTGCTTCAACGATCGAAGCTTTGGCTGCTTCGTTCACTGCAAAGGCTTCTTTGTTCCGCGTCTCGGTCACTTCGGCCAGAATGGTCAGGAACTGGTCACGCACGTCCGGATCCAGGCTGTCCAGCCAGTCCACAGAGGTTACTACCAGATAGTCGATGATGCCGTGGTTGGTCTCGGTGATGCCGTCCTGCACCTCGAAGAACTTCTTGCCATAGATGTTCGACCAGGTGTTTTCCTGCCCATCCACAACCCCCTGTTGCAGCGCGCCGTAGACTTCCGAGAACGCCATTTTCTGCGGGCTGCCTCCAATGGCCTCCATCTGTGCCACCAGAACGTCCGAAGACTGCACGCGGAATTTCAGGCCGTTTGCATCCGACGGATCGACCAGCGGCTTGTTGGCCGACATCTGCTTCATGCCGTTGTGCCAGAAGGCCAGCCCCTGAAGGCCACGGCGCTGCATGCTGTCCTTCATCGCCTGACCATCAGCCGAAGCCTGGAATGCATCCACAGCGTCGACATTCTTGAACATGAACGGCAGGTCAAACAGGCGGAACTGCTTGGTGAACTTTTCGAATTTCGACAGCGAAGGTGCGGCCAGTTGAACGTCGCCCTGCAACATCGCTTCCAGTACCTTGTCGTCGTTGTACAGGGTCGAGTTCGGATAGACCTCCATGCACATCACGCCGTTCATCTCATCATTGACGCGCTGTTCCAGCAGCGATGCGGCGATGCCCTTGGGGTGCTTGTCAGTGTTGGTCACATGCGCGAACTTGACGACGATTTCACCATCGTCACAGGCTGCCATGCCTGCGGTGGCTGTAACTGTCAGCGCCAGAGCGGTTGCGGCTGTTGTCAGGAATTTCATCTGTCTTTTCCTCCCAGACTTCCTTGAAACTGTTCTTCGACACCAATTCGGTATCAGATGCAGCGAAGTGAAACGAATCGGCACAATCCACTCAACGTTTTGTTTTTTGCCCCTCGATTTTCTATTTAGCTATTTTGTTTCAAGAGCTTAAAAAGCACTTTGCAATGCACCGTCGACGCACTCAAAACCCCGAGTGCGAGATTCCGCACAGCAATTTTCCAGTTTGTGCGAAAATCCGCACACCCTGCGAATCAAATCCCCCGAATCAACCGAGGCGAATCCGCAGCCCGCATCTGCGGGCTGCCCGGCCCAACAGCTTTAGACGCATGTTTATGCGGAAAAAGGTGGCGGGAGCCGGGCCGTTACCGCCGATAATCTTCGGCCCGAATCTGGTACCGTGCCAGTTTGTCGTAAAATGTCTTGCGCGGGAGTTTCAACGCCTTCGCCGCATCTGATGCCTTGCCGTTGTGACGACCCAGCGCCGCGATGAGCAGCGACCGCTCCACCCGCGCCATCTGTTCGCTGAGGCCCAGGTCTGTTGCCTGCGCGACTTCTTCCGGCATTCCCAGCACGAAGCGCATCGCGGCTGACATCAAGGATCGCGCATTCCCCGGCCAGTCGCTGGCCATAAGCGACGCCAGATGCTCGGACGAGATGTCCGGCGCCACGATCCCCGCCTGTTCCGCGGCCTGTGCAACGTAATGGCGGAAGATCACCGGAATGTCGTCGGGACGTTCTGCCAGCGATGGAATACGCACCCGCATGACATCCAGCCTGTAAAACAGGTCAGCATTGAACCGGCCTTCGGAACTCAGCGCCGACAGATCAGCGGTCGTTCCCGCAATGATACGCCCGCCCGGCCCCTGCTCGATGATCTCCAAAGCCGCAAATTGCGTGGCATGGGGCATGGCCGAGACTTCGTCCAGAAACAATGACCCACCTGCCGCATCCTCGCAGCTTTTGGCCAGGTCGTCGGGGCTGAGGCTGGAGGCCGTGCGTTTGACAAACGGGCCCTGCCCTGCCGGCGACATCAGATGCACGACCTCGGCGACCTTCGAGATGCCGCTGCCTGGCGGTCCCGTCACAAGAACTTCGGCACCTGTCGGAGCGACGGTCCGAACCCGCTCGCGCAGGGCCTCGGCCTGCGGCGACAGACCGAACAGCAAACGCGCGGCGGGGTCTCCTCGTTCCAGCTCGGATTTCGCCGCCCTTTGCTCCAATACTTGCGAACGGGATGCAAAGGCGCGTTCAAGCACCTCCAGAAGGTCGGACGCGGCACATGGCTTTTCCAGAAAATCGAACGCACCCTTTCCCATGGCATCGACGGCCATGGGAATATCGCCCTCACCCGTCAGAAGAACCACGGGAAGATCCGGATCGACCTCTCGGGCATATGACAAAAGATGGAATCCGTCCCGCCCCGGCATGCGGATATCCGAGATGATGACACCGGGAAAATCGCGACTGATGTGATCCTTGGCCGCCACAAAAGACCCCGCAGTCGTTGGCAGATAGTCCGCCAATTCCAGAGTCTGAGACAGGGCCTCGCGTACGGCTGCATCATCATCGACCAACAAAACCCTGCGCATCATGCGGCCTCTTCCTTGTCGCAAGGTTCCAGTTCGACGGTGAACATGGCCCCATCCTCTGTGTTCGCGCCCCGAATATCACCACCGAAACTTTGAACCAGCCCGTATGAAATCGAAAGCCCCAGCCCCAAACCTTCCGACGATCCAACGCTTTTCGTCGAATAGAAGGGCTCGAACATCCGATCGGGGTCTTCAATGCCGGGGCCTGTGTCCTGTAGGGAAACACTCAGCCGGGCACCTTTTCGCAGCGTTATCGTTATAATCCGTTTTGGTCGCCCCAGCATTGCATCCGCCGCATTGTTGATCAGATTCACGAATACCTGCACCAAACGTACTTCACCCCCCCAAACATACACAGCGCCATTCGGGGGGGCCCAGTTCAGGGTTACATCGTCGTCTCGCAGGCGGGCCTCTGTCAGTTCAACAGCGGTGTTGAGTACCTGTATCAGGTCAACCCGCCCCATCGGTTCGCTTTCGTTGCGGGCAAAGGCGCGAAGGTTCTTGATGATCCGCGCCATCCGCGCCGCCATTTCCGAGATCCGGCCCAGATTCTCGGCGGCCATTTCAGGTTTTCCCCGCGTCATGAACGCTGAGCCGTTATCAGCAAATTGCCGTATGGCCATAAGCGGCTGGTTCAGTTCATGACTGATCCCCGCCGACATTTGCCCCAAAGCGCTGAGCTTCCCCGCCTGAACCAGGTCCGCCTGGGCCCGCCGCAGCGCCGCTTCGGCTTCTTCCCGTTCCGTCACTTCCTTGCGCAAGCTGGCATTTGCTACCGTCAGGTCATGGGTACGTTTGGCCACGCGGCTTTCCAGAACGGTATTCGCTTCAGCCAGTGCCCGCCGCCGCTCCATCGCAAGAAAGAGCATTGCCCCGAAGGCCAGACAGATCGCCGCGACGGCCGCCGCCTGTAGCCTGGCAAGCTGAAGGGCCGGTGCCACGTCCACCAGAACCTCGGCAGTCATGTCGATAACCGGCAAATCAAGGGTCAGATGCAGCGCATCGCGTGGCAGGTAACGCCCCCAGTTCAAATGCCACAACTCGTGCCTGCCGACCTGTTTTGAAGAAAAATCAACGGTCGCGCCATCTGGCGGCATCAATCCCGCCTCACCGTCCGCCCGGCGCCAGAACAACAGGTCGGATCTGTTGGAAATGAAAACGACACCATCTGAATCGACAAAGAAAACCGCCTCGGTACTGCCGCGCCACGTCTGTTCAACGTCCTGAACATCAGCAACAACCATCAGCGCGCCTTCGATCTGGCCAGACGGGCCAAAAGCGGGGGCGGCGTAGGAATAGATCCGGTCATCGCCCGAAGGTACAACCTCATGCGCACTGCCCAGGGCGCCCTGCATCGCGCGGCGGAAAGCTGGGTGCCCGGCCATGTTGCGCTGGGAGACCGGCTGCGCCGATACCAGCACCTGCCCGTTCGTATCCAGGTACATCATGTTTACGGCGGCAGTCTTGTCTGCAACGTCCAGCAGCATTTCCCGAGCCTGGCGTCTGTCGGCCTGTGTTTCCAGTTCATGCAAAACGGGATGTGTCGCCATCAGCACGGCAAGTTCCTGGTACACCTGCATCTGCGTGCTCAGCCGGTCTGCCGCCAGCTCAAGATCGGCCTCTGCCTTCTCGCTCAACTGAGACAGGGCCTGTCGATAGCCATAAGACCAGACAAACCCCGACAATAGCCCGACGGCGAGCAAAAAACCGGAAATGAACCAAACCCTGTGCATAGACAGGGTCTTGCATTCAACGCGCCGCATGGCAAGTGTGCGGCGCATGAAGTCTTTTTCGCAATCGCCGACAGACCCGGGTTTCGTCCAAAACCCCTACCCGTTCTACGACAAGACACGACGCGCAGGCGATCTGTTCTATTGGCAGGACTACGATATGGTCGCCGCGGTTTCATACCGCGCGGTTCGCGCCCTGTTTCGGGACCGCAGGTTTGGCCGCGAGGTACCGCCCGAACTGGCAGAGCAAGGTCCAGCCCATCTGGCGCCCTGGCTGGCCATCGAGGCCCATTCACTGCTTGAAGCAGAACCACCCAGGCACACACGCCTTCGGTCGTTGGTTATGCGCGCCTTCACGTCACGGGCGATTTCTGCGCTGCAACCGTCCATCGAAGACCTTTGCCACGACCTGATCAAAGGCTTCCCTCATAAGTCGTTCGATCTGTTGGAAGCCTATTGCACTCAGGTGCCCGTGATCACGATCTGTCGGCTTCTGGGCGTCCCTGAAGCCATGGCGCCCGACCTGTTACAGTGGTCACACGATATGGTTGCCATGTATCAGGCCAACCGCACGCAGGACACCGAAGACAGGGCCGCCAAATCATCACGGGAGTTCACCGAATTCCTGAAGGAATACATAGCGTTGCGGCGCAATGATCCACGGGACGATCTGATAACCCGGTTGATAAGCGCCGAAGAAGAAGGCCAGAAACTGTCACTGGACGAACTGGTTGCCACCTGCATCTTGCTGCTGAACGCAGGCCACGAGGCTACCGTGCATTCACTGGGGAACGGGGTGAAAACCCTGTTGCAGACTGGTGCCGCCCCCGACGTCCTGGCACCGGATGGACTCGACGCAACCATCGAAGAGATCCTGCGCTATGACCCGCCTCTGCACATGTTCACGCGTTACGCCTATGAGGACGTCGACCTGTTCGGCCATTCATTCAAACGCGGCGATCAGGTGGCATTGTTGCTTGGCGCAGCCAACCGCGACCCCGCTGTCTGGGCTGAACCGAACACGTTTCAGCCAAGCCGTCCGATTGAAGTCAACAC
Source organism: Ruegeria sp. YTSA144 (assembly GCF_059610125.1). Taxonomy (NCBI): domain Bacteria; kingdom Pseudomonadati; phylum Pseudomonadota; class Alphaproteobacteria; order Rhodobacterales; family Roseobacteraceae; genus Ruegeria; species Ruegeria sp. YTSA144. Next base: position 326,678 of record NZ_JBXWNA010000003.1, on the reverse strand, counting down.
AAGCTTTGGGGGCGGGATTCATTTCTGTGTGGGGGCACCTCTGGCGCGTCTGGAAATGCGTATCGCATTGCCGATCCTGTTCGAAAGCTGTCCAGACCTGCAACTGGCTGCACCACCGCATTATTCGGACAGCTATCACTTTCACGGGTTGAATCAGCTGTTGGTCAGAACTTGACCATTCCAACTCGCGCAGATTGGCGATGCCTCTGGCGCTTATGAATCCGGCCGGATGAAAACCCCCATCAACTCATCTGACTCAAAACACCTCGAAGGACGCGCGCGGAACGGGTGGAGGCGGCAGAGCCTCGATTTCTAAGCCCCTTTGGCCAACGCATTCAGCGGCAGCATCGTCGTGGATTTGATCTCTTCCATGGACAACAACGCCGTGACGTTGTGCACGCGCACCTCCGAGATGAGCGACTGATAGAACTGATCATAGGCACGTGCGTTCTTGACCCGGACCTTCAGAATATAGTCGATATCACCCGCCAACCGGTGCGCCTCTTGCACTTCGGGGTGATCCTTCAATGCTTTCAGGAATTTACGTTGCCAATCCGCCTCATGTTCCGAGGTGCGGATCAAAACAAAAAAGGTGGCTTCAAACCCAAGTGCCTCGGCATCCAGCAGAACCGTTTGCTGGCCGATGATTCCCGCCCCTTTGAGCTTGCGAATGCGATTCCAGACAGGCGTCTTTGAACTGCCGACCCGAGCCGCAATTTCGTCCAATGATTGGCCTGCGTCCCGTTGCAACTCGGCCAGAATTTTTCGATCCGTGTCGTCTATCCGCACCGACATTCCAATTTTCCTTCTGTTTCGATGCCCCTGTTCCGGTTTTCCCGAATTTCGGAACATTTGTCCTTATTTCAGCGGCGATATGGCGCTTTGGTGGGAATATTTCCTATATTGAGGGTCAAGTCAAACAACACCCGAGACGATCCGATGCAGGATTTTCACACACTCAACCCCATAGGCCATGTCGACTTTGTCGGCGCTGGGCCCGGTGACCCCGAGTTGCTGACGCTCAAGGCGCTGACTGCGTTTGAGCAGGCGGATGTGGTGCTGCACGATCGCCTCATCAGCAAACCCGTGCTGGACATGGCCGCTCAAAAGGCCGTTTTGGTAGATGTCGGCAAGGCCGGGTTCGGCCCCTCGTGGAAGCAAAGTGATATCGACGCGCTTCTGGTTGAATACGCCCTGAATGGCAACCGCGTGGTGCGGCTGAAATCGGGTGATCCCACGGTCTTTGGTCGTCTGGACGAAGAAATCGAGGCCGTGGATGCGGCCGGTATACCCTGGCAGATCATTCCCGGCATCACGGCGGCCTCTGCCGCAGTGGCTGGCATCGGTCAAAGCCTGACCCGCCGCGGGCGCAACTCATCGGTGCGGTTTTTGACCGGGCACGACATGCAAGGATTCGCGGATCACGATTGGAACGTTTTGGCTCAGCCGGGTTCCGTGGCAGCGATCTACATGGGCAAGAAATCCGCTCGGTTCATTCAGGGCCGTCTGATCATGCACGGCGCCGATCGCGCCACGCCCATTACCCTGGTCGAGAATGCATCGCGCCCCGACCAACGGATTTTGGCCACCACCTTGGACCAGTTGCCCACCGATCTGGCCGCCGCTGAAATGGATGGACCGGCCCTTACCTTCTATGGCCTTGCCCCGCGCCAAGCGGCGCAGGCTGTAACCGAATTCAACAAGGAGCTTGCCTGATGGCCCGCGCTTTTACCCCCAAAGTCGTCACTGCAAATGACTTGCTCGAAGGTGACGTGATTTATCTGACCGAAGATGACCGCTGGTCCCGTGACCTGAGCGAAGCAGAACTGATCACCGACGAGGCACATGCGCAGGTTCGCCTGCTGGATGCCGCGCGTCAGGCAAACAAAATCGTGGGCGCCTATCTGGCCGATGCCGTTGCTGGCGAAAACGGCCCCGAGCCCACCCATTTCCGGGAAGACTTCCGCCGCACTGGTCCGTCCAACTATGCCCACGGCAAACAGGAAGCTTCCCCGCAGCCCCGGGCCTGACCTCTGGCCCTTCTCTCTCCCCTTCAAGGCCCCGGGTTCGGGGCTGCAACCAAGGACAGCTAGACATGTATCGCTACTCCGAGTTTGACAAAGATTTTCTGGCAGAGCGTAACGCGCAGTTCCGTGCTCAGGTCGAGCGCCGCATCGACGGCTCGCTGACCGAAGACGAATTCAAGCCGCTGCGCCTGATGAACGGCCTGTATCTGCAACTGCACGCATACATGCTGCGGGTGGCCATTCCCTACGGCACGCTGAACAGCGCCCAGATGCGCCAATTGGCCCTGCTGGCAGAAAAGTGGGACAAGGGCTATGGCCATTTCACCACCCGTCAGAACATCCAGTACAACTGGCCGAAACTGAAAGATGTGCCGGACATGCTGGACGCACTGGCCGAGGTCGGCATGCATGCCATCCAGACCTCGGGCAACACCATCCGCAACGTGACCGCCGACCATTTCGCCGGTGCCGCAGCGGATGAGGTCGCCGACCCGCGCCCCTATGCTGAGCTTCTGCGCCAGTGGTCGACCGACCACCCGGAATTCCAGTTCATGCCGCGCAAGTTCAAGATCGCGATTACCGGTTCGGAAAACGACCGCGCCGTGATCAAAGCGCATGACATCGGCCTGCAACTGGTCGAACGTGACGGCGTTCTGGGCGCGCGCGTCATCGTCGGTGGCGGCCTGGGCCGGACGCCCATGATCGGCAAGGAACTGTCCGAATTCGTCGCATTCGATGATCTGCTGGCCTATCTGGAAGCCACCGTGTCGGTCTGGAACCAGATCGGTCGCCGCGACAACAAGTACAAGGCGCGCATCAAGATCACCGTGCATGAACACGGCATCGACGCCATCCGCGCCAAGGTGAACGCGCGTTTCTTGCAGGTTCGCCCGCAGTTCAAGGGCGCCGACATGGCGCTTCTGGATGAGATCAAGGGCCATTTTGCGACTCCGGCCTTCCGCGAAGGTTCGGTTGCGTCGTTTGAAAGCGCCTATACCAACGATCCGGTTTTCCGGTCGTGGGTCGATACCAACATCGCGCCGCACAAGCAGGCGGACCACGCGATCGTCACGATCTCGATCAAGAAGCACGGGGCAACGCCGGGTGATGCGACGGCCGAGCAGATGCGCGTGATGGCCGATCTGGCCGAAGAGTTCGCCTATGACGAGCTGCGTATCAGCCATGAGCAGAACGTGATCCTGCCGCATGTCCACAAATCGGACCTGCCTGCCATTCATGCGAAGCTGAAGGAATACGAACTGGCCACCGCCAATATCGGCCTGATCAGCGATATCATCGCCTGCCCCGGCATGGATTACTGCGCGCTGGCGACGGCCCGCTCGATCCCGGTTGCTCAGGAAATCGCGGCCCGCTTTGAGGATTTGAAGCTGGAGCATGACATCGGGCACCTGAAGATCAAGATCTCGGGCTGCATCAACGCCTGTGGCCACCACCATGTGGGCCATATCGGCATCCTGGGTCTGGATCGTGCAGGCGTCGAAAACTACCAGATCACCCTGGGTGGTGACGCCACCGAGACGGCCGCAATCGGCGACCGCACCGGTCCGGGCTTTGCCTATGACGAGATCGTGCCGGCCGTGGAACGCATCGTCGACACCTACCTGGATCTGCGCGAGAGTGCTGAAGAGACCTTTCTGATGACCTATCGCCGCGTCGGCATGGAGCCGTTCAAGGCCGCCCTCTACCCCGAGGCTCGGGCGAATGCCGCTTGACCTGATCCAAACGGAACTGGGCAAAGACCGCAGCGACCTGACTGAGAAGGTCAACGCATTGAATGCCCGGTTCCGTCACCACAGCGCCCATGACGTGATGCATGGCGCCCTTGAAGAGATCGACGAACTTGCTCTGGTCTCAAGCTTCGGTGCGGAATCGGTGGTGTTGCTGCATATGGCTGCGGTGGTCGACAAGATGACACCGGTGTTGTTCGTGGATACCCAACTGCTGTTTACCGAAACGCTGGAATACCAACAGGAAGTCAGCGAGCGCCTGGGGCTCAGGAACATCAAGATCATTCGGGCGGATGACGAAGACATTCGACGCGACGACCCCTATGGAGCGCTGCGCCTGCGGGATACGGATGCGTGCTGCAACCTGCGCAAGACCTTTCCGTTGCAACAAGCCCTGACAGGGTATTGCGGCTGGATTACCGGGCGAAAACGGTTCCAGTCCGGAACGCGCGCCGCGCTCGAGTTCTTCGAGGTCGAAGATGGCACGGGCCGGATCAAGGTCAATCCGCTGGCCCATTGGGCGCCGGACGATGTGCGCGCCTATATGGAAGAAAACAACCTGCCCCGGCATCCGCTGGTGGCCAAGGGATACCCATCGATCGGCTGTGCGCCCTGCACCTCGCCGGTCAAAGAAGGCGAAGACCCCCGCGCCGGACGCTGGCGCGATCAGAACAAGGAAGAATGCGGCATACATTTTGTCGATGGCAAGATGGTGCGCATCGGAGAGAAAACATGAACGTAATCGTAACGGATGAGGGCTTTTCGCCCGATGACTGGACCGACGGCTTTGTCACTCTGGACGATGCCGCAAATGACGTGGTTGCGCTGGACGTCAGCTCGGACACGGACCCGGATGAGCTTTTTGACCGTTTGGGCAGTGCCAGGTTGGTCCGGGTGGATTTTCCATCCTTTGCCGACGGTCGCGGCTTTACCATCGCCCGCACCCTGCGCCTGAAGGGCTATACGGGACGCTTGCGCGCCAAGGGTCATGTTCTGGCAGACCAATACGCCATGGCGCGTCGCAGCGGCTTTGACGAAGTTGAGATTGACGGAGACCTGGCAGACCGCCAGCCCGAAGATCAGTGGCTTTCCCGGGCCAACTGGAAAGAGAACAACTATCAGGCCCGTTTGCGCGGTTAAAAGCCGCACATCGCCGGCTTGTGACACAAAGGGGGCAATCTGTCCCCTTTTCCTGACCTGGATCAATGATTAAACGGAGATGTCGGTTTAGCAGACCGGCAGGTAAACGATGACAGAGATGAAGCCCGTGAGCGAAGCAACTGCTGTGAAGGCCCCCGTCCTGCCGGACGCGCAAACCGTAACCGAGGTCAAACACTGGACCGACAGCCTGTTCTCTTTCAAGGTGACGCGCCCCGCCTCGCTGCGTTTTCGCTCGGGCGAGTTCGTGATGATTGGTCTGCTGGGCGACAATGGCAAGCCATTGCTGCGCGCCTATTCAATCGCCTCGCCTTCGTGGGACGATGAGCTCGAGTTCTATTCGATCAAGGTTCAGAACGGCCCGCTGACGTCGAAGCTTCAGCATATCAAGCCCGGTGACCAGATCATCCTGCGCCCCAAGCCGGTTGGCACATTGGTGCATGACGCCCTGCTGCCCGGCAAACGTTTGTGGTTCTTTGCAACCGGCACCGGCTTTGCCCCGTTTGCTTCGCTGCTGCGTGAACCGCAAACATATGAAGATTATGACGAGGTCATCATCACCCACACCTGCCGCGAAGTGGCTGAACTGGAATATGGCCGCCAATTGATCGACAGCATCCGTCAGGATGAAATGCTGGCCGAACTGATTGGCGAAGGCTTCGCTGACAAGATCCGCTATTACCCGACGACCACGCGCGAAGAGAGCCCCAAGATGGGTCGGATCACCGACCTGCTGAAGGATGGTACCGTGTTCAGGGATCTGGGCATCGAAGGCGGAATCAAGCCCGAAACCGACCGCGCCATGGTCTGCGGTTCGCTGGCATTCAATCTGGACATCAAGGAAATCCTTGAGGGTTTCGGTCTGCGCGAAGGCGCGAATTCCGAACCCAAGGAGTTCGTGATTGAAAAAGCCTTTGTCGGCTAAAGGCAGGCTGCGTTCAGAGCTTTGTGGCCCCGAACGCAAAAAACACCGGACAAAACACTGTTTTTTCGCAACTGCCGGTGTTTATGACGCTTGAAGTGCGGCTCGGCCCGGTTTAAATTCCGGGCTCGAAATTCTGCAATTATCAAAGGAATGAACCCATAGCCCGCAGACCTCACAACGCGCCGCCACAACGTGACACCGGCCCGCGCGTCAATGACAAGATCCGTGCCCCCGAAATCCGCCTGATTGGTGCCGAAGGTGAAAATGTCGGGGTGGTTCATCCCGCCAAAGCCATGCAGATGGCCGCCGATGCCGGTCTTGATCTGGTCGAAATTTCGCCCAATGCGAACCCACCGGTCTGCAAGATCATGGACTTCGGCAAATTCAAATATGAAACGCAGAAACGCGAAGCCGAAGCCCGCAAGAAGCAAAAGATCATCGAGGTGAAAGAGGTCAAGTTCCGACCCAACACCGACACGCATGACTATGACGTGAAGATGCGCAACGTCTTCAAGTTTCTGGAAAACGGCGACAAGGTGAAAGTCACCCTGCGTTTTCGTGGCCGCGAAATGGCACACCAGAACCTGGGCCGCGAATTGCTGGAGCGTGTCGCTGAGGACGTCAAAGAACTGGGTAAGATCGAAAACATGCCGAAAATGGAAGGCCGTCAGATGATCATGATGATCGGCCCCCTTCCGCAGAAATAACCCGGCCCAAATACCGAAACGAACAAAGCCCCTTCGCCTTTGAAGGGGCTTTTTTTAAGTCGCCTTCCTGCTTTTCAACCAACGGGCCGCGTCCCGGAAATCGAACACCAGCGAGGTGATATCGACGATCAGAAGCACCCGGAGAAAGCCGGCAAAGGCTGGGCTCAGGGGGTCTTCGGAAAACAACAGAAGCGTCACGATGATGACCAGTGGCACCCAGCACAGAATGTGCGGCAAGGCCATCGCACCGCTTATCCCGCGGGCAGCCACCATGATCGGTACGTTCAGCGCCATGCCTGAAACTGCAAGCAATGCAATCAGGTACCCCTGTGGCTGATCCAGAAAAGCCAGCGGAAGCAGGTTTACCGGCACCAAAACAACGGCCACCCAGATCTGCACCCAGGAAGCGAGCGCTCGGAAACTGCGCCAGATATCCAGCACCATGGACGTCGCCTTTTCCAGATCCATTGCCCACGACACATAGCAAACGTGTCGCAGGCAAACAGGGTGCTCACGGTATTGTCAGAGAACGGCTGAAAAAGAGCGTTCCAGTTTGCTGACAAGTTCGCCTATCTGGTCCTCTTCTATGATGAAAGGCGGCGCGAGCAGGATATGGTCTCCGTTCCGGCCATCCCGGGTGCCCGCCATGGGATAACAGATCAACCCTTCGGCAAGTGCTGCCTTCTTTATCTTTCCGGCAATGCCCAGGGATGGATCAAAGGGGGTCTTCGTCTCGCGATCCGCCACCAGTTCCACACCCCGGAACAGGCCACGGCCACGCAAATCGCCCACATTCGGGTGCTGTCCAAACGCGGCCTCCAGGGCGGATTGCAGTTTGCTGCCCATGCGTCCGGCGCGCGCCGGTAAATCACCCTCTGTCAGTTCACGGACCACCGCAAGAGCCGCAGCCGTGGCGACAGGATGGCCGATATAGGTGTGCCCATGTTGGAAAAACCCTGACCCATCCCGAATCGCACCGAAAATCTTGTCGGTGCACAGCATCGCCCCGATCGGTTGATACCCTGCGCCCAACCCTTTGGCGATGCACAGAATATCCGGTGCAACACCGTCGTGATCGCAGGCGAACAGATGACCGGTGCGCCCCATGCCGCACATCACCTCATCCAGAATCAGCAACACGCCATATTGGTCGCAGATTTCCCGGATGCGTTTGAAATACCCCTCAACCGCCGGAACCGCGCCAAGCGTAGCGCCGACAACCGGCTCGGCCATGAAGGCCATAACCGTTTCAGGCCCAAGGCGCAGAATTTCCGCCTCCAGCTCGTTGGCGACGCGCTGACCATAGTCAAAGCTGCTCTCATCCCCGGGCTTTTCGGCATATTCATAGCAGGCCGAGATATGGGTCATTTCGATCAGCATCGGCGCGAATTGGGCCCGTCTCCAGGCATTTCCCCCGGCAGACAAGGCCCCTAGGGTGTTGCCATGATAGCTTTGCTTGCGCGCGATCACGTGGCGGCGCTCGGGCTGCCCGATTTCCAGAAAATACTGGCGCGCCAATTTGATGGCCGCTTCGGTCGACTCGGACCCGCCCGAGACGAAATACACCCGGTCCAGATCCCCCGGCGCGTGCTGGATCAGCAGATCCGCCAATGCCTCGGCCGGTTCCGAGGTCATGAACCCGGTATGGGCAAATGCGATCTGTTCCACCTGCTGTTGCACGGCCCGGATCACTGCCGGATTGGAATGCCCCAGACAGGACACGGCCGCATCGCCGCAATCCAGATATCGCTTGCCGTCGGCATCGATCAGGTAAGCGCCGTCGCCACCCGCCGCGACGGGAAGTTCAGATTTGGTGTGGCGTGGGAAAACATGGCTCATGTTCCGGTCCTTCCAAGTGTTTCAACCAAAGCCGCGACCGAGGCCGCGTTGTCAGCCCAGAGCGTGCCATCCGGTGCCGTCAGGCTGTTTTCGAATCCAACACGCAGATCGCCGCCGCGCCGTGCGGTTTCGACCAGACAGTCATGTTCCTGCGTCCCAAAAGCGCACACCATCCAATTGGCCGGGCTGGACGGAAACGCATCCAGATCCGTTGGCACGGATTGCTGATTCTGACTGTAGCGCCCCAACACAAGCAACCGGTCTGTCTGGTCCGTCTGGACGATACCTTTTGACTGCCAGTCTTCCAGCAGCTTCACATCTTCTGAATCGTAGAGAATATGCTGAACCCGCGTGCCCTGAGCCGCACATAGCGCATAGACCCGAGGCGCAAGATCAAGGGCCCGCGCGATTTCCCGGACTGAAATCGAGGCCCATTCAGGCCGGACCCGTTGCAGACATTCAAACTGTGACGATACGTCGAACACGCCTGCTGCCTCGGTGGTGATCTGAACATCCATGCCCGGCACCACACTTTTCAGTTCCGCGATTGTTTCGCGATACAATCCGGCATCCAACGTGTGGTGTCCGTCGGCATCCCGTACATGCAGGTGTATGCCATTCGCCCCGGCCTCGTGGCAGCTCTGCGCCGTTGCGACGATCTGATCCGTCGTGACTGGCAAGCCCGGGTGATCCGCGCGGCCCCGCCGGGCCCCGTTCGGAGCAACCAGTATATATGGCTGCCCGGTGGTTTTCACTGTACTCTCGGTCATTGCGCCCTCGTGTTCGTCTGTCCTCAGCTAATGAGCTCAAGTTTCGTTTTCAATTTACCAACTGGAAAACATATGTTTTGCTTGCCGCATGACCCGCGCTCTAACTGCCATCGTTACGCAAATGCGCCGCGAGATCGATGAAATGCCTGCGCAAATGCAGGTCGCTGTAAAGTACATCATCGATCATCCCGGCGAGTTCGCGTTGAATTCGATCCGAACCACCACCGATCGCATCGGCATCAGCACGAACGTTCTGATCCGGCTGGCGCAACGCATGGGGTTTGACAGCTTTGACGCTTTTCGACGCCCATTTCGAAACGCTCTGACAACTGACGGTGAGGACAGGTTTGGGCAGGACTGGCTGGAACACCTAAAGGAACAAGGGCAGTCTGGTGCGGCGCAGGCACGGTTTGCGCAGAACGAAATAAACGTCGTGTCCAGATCGCTGCGCCTCATGGCCCCCCATTTGACGGAACAGGCCGTCGCGCACATCAGGTCGGCGCGCCGCTGTTATGTGACGGCCACACGATCCAGCCATGCGCTGGCCTATTACTTTCACTACGCCGGACGCATGGCCCATCCCGGGCTTCAGCTGGTGCCCCGCCACATGGGTTCGGCCATTGACGATCTGGTCGAAGCCACCGCCGAGGATTGTCTGTTCGCCATCACGGTTCACCCCTATTCGGCCGACACGATTCAGGCGATGCGGTATGCTCGGGACCGTTCGATGCGCATCATCCTGTTGTCGGATAGCGAGGTTATCGCGCCGGGGGTGGAACCGGATGTCGTCCTGCCTGTCAGCACACGAACCTTGCACCCGTTTTCAAGTTTTTCAGGAGCAATGGCCGTCCTGGAGTGTCTGCTGGGGCATCTGTTTGACGCCGGCGGAGAGACCGCCAGAGAAAGAGTGGATGCCTATCAGAAAGCGCGGGAGGATACCGGAGCATATTGGCGACCCGGCGTATTGCCCAAGCTCAGAAAACCATAGGCCGGGTCCGTCAAAGCCTCTGGCGTCAACCTCAGAATTCAGCCCCGCTCAGGATCAGCGGCGGATCATTCTTTCCGTTTGGCGCGCGGCTGAGGTCTGGTCGGGATTTCCTTCAGCAATCCCCCGACACCCATTCCGGCAATATCTGCCCCGGTCGTTTCGATCCCGCAGGCAACCCGTGACAGAACCCAATCCGCCCCGTTCAACGCCGGAGATCGCGCGCACCCGGGCAACCCGATCACCGGTCGATCCTGCATCGAACCCAGAAACAGCAGGTTCCCCGGATCAACCGGCATACCGAACCGATCCACCTGCCCGCCGGCAAGCCGAACAGCAGACGGCGCAACATCGTCCGGGTCCGAGGTCGCGGAACCAGTCAGGATCATCAGCAAATCACCGGTCGTTCTGGAAACCGCCTTGGCCAGCGCATCCACGCGATGCGGCACGATCTGCACATCACACAAATCCAGACCCAGGGCTTCGGTCCGTCCGCGAATGGCGGCGATCCCCTTGTCATTGGGGGGGCCTCCGGGGATATCCGTAACGATCAAACCTGCCGTCTTGTGAACGGGTCTTGCCAGACGCACGGCCCCTTGCGCCAGATTGGCGGCCCGCCGAACATCTGCTTCTGGCACGGCATACGAGATTACCTTGATGGTAGCGACCATGCCCTTCGGGCCCATCTGCTGGTACTGCGGAACCGTCGCAACCGTAATCATCGGGTTGACCCGATTGAACATTTCAAGCGCATCCACATCCAGAACCGCTACGCCCGGCCCGTCCGCCAACAGGTTGACCCGGCCGGTGAACGCATCGGTCACGCGCAGATTGGCCGACGCCGCATCTGGCGCAAGAGCTGCGGCCAAATGACGTGCGGCCTCGTCTTCGTGGCAATCGCCGGGTTCAAGGCGGGCAACGATCACTTCGCGGATGTCCGCCTGCGTCAACTGCGCCACATGCTCTGCCCGCAGTGACAGCCCCTTGCGCAGCTTTTGCCCGTCAGCCGTCACCGAATGGGCCAGAATGGCACCTTTCGCTTCGGAGACTGCTACCGGACCAAACCTCATGCCCTGCCTCGTAGAACGGCCGTCATCTGCGCCAGAATTGCAACGGCAATCTCGGATGGGCCGGCAGCCCCGATATCCAAACCGATTGGCCCATGAATCCTCGAGATTTGCTTATCACTGAAACCCGCCGCCTTCATACGTTCGACGCGTTTGGAATGGGTGCGTGTCGATCCCAATGCACCGACATAGAACACATCCGCATCCAGTGCAGCTTGCAATGCCGGATCATCCAGCTTTGGATCATGCGTCAGCAGGACAATTGCGGTGCGCGCATCCAGCCCGAGTTTTGCAACGGCCTCATCCGGCCAATCCGTGAGGATCGTTTCCCCCGGGAAACGGGCGTTGGAGGCAAATGCGTCGCGCGGGTCGATAATGGTCGGATCATACCCGGCAATTCGCGCCATCGGCACCAGCGCCTGCGCGATGTGAACCGCACCGACAATGATCAATCGCAGCGGCGGGTTGTGAACGGCCACAAAGGTCCGGCCATCTTCTTCAAAACCTGATCGATCCATGCGCAGCCGTTCGGCATAGGCGTTTCGGCGCAAGGCTCTGTGCCCGGTATCGGTATTGACTTCATAAGCGATGGGTTCGCGTCTTGCGCGGGCTGCAACCAGTTCCGCCAGCATCGGTTCGGGCAGAACCTTTCCAACGGGTTCGACGAGGATGCGAATGGTTCCACCACAGGCCAGCCCGACCGCAAAGGCATCTTCGTCGCTCACCCCGAATTCCAGCAAGCGGGCTTCGCCTTCGTCAATGGCCTCAAGCGCTTCGACGATCACCGCGCCTTCGACACAGCCGCCCGACACAGAGCCTTCGATCCGGCCATCGCCGCCGATCACCAGCTGGGAACCAACCCGGCGCGGCGCGCTGCCCCAGGTTTCGACAACCGTGGCAAGCGCGGCACCGCTGCCATCGCGGTGCCACTTCAGTGCCGTTTCCGGGCTGTTGTCGAATCGCTCCATCAGAACCTCCAGACGTCGTCTGTTTCCCAACATAAGCAGGATTGGCGTGATGAAAAGCGCGACGCCCCTGTCAAAACGTCTATATTGAACCCAGCGAGCAGAAGCTAAGGCCTGAACTGCATTCAAGAAATCACAGCATTGATTGTTAGTGCCACGGGTTTTAGCCTGCGCGGGCAGCCGGCCAAGCGACCGAGCCGCGTATCAAACACATTTTTTTGGAGACAAGCAGTTGAAACACTTTCTTGCACTGGGCGCAGTGATTAGCCTTTTGACTTCAACCGCAGCGTGGGCTGACACATTCGAACGCTACGGAGAAGTAGAAGGCTGGAAAGTCTTCATCGACAACAAAAAGAAGTCCTGCCTGATCGAGGCCGTGGACGATGCGGAAAACGTCGTTCAGATGGGCCTGACCGAAGATCGCGGCGTGGGATATGTGGGGGTGTTCACTAAAGCCGAGACCGACATCAAACGTGGCGAGACGCAAGAAGTGGCCATCCTGATCGGGGACAACATCTATCTGGGTGAAGCCACAGGCATGAAAGGCAATATCACCAAAGGCTATTCCGGTGGCTATGTCCTGTCAGACAGCCCGCAATTCGCGGATGATCTGGCCAAGAAAAAGGTCATGATCGTGTTTCCCGAGACATCCTATGCATTTACCGTCGATCTGACCGGCACGTACAAAGCCATGGAGATGGCGCGTAAGTGCAACGAAGAACAGTTGTCATAGGCAACTATTCGGAAAGCGCGGCCAACAGCCGTGCTTTCTGCCCCTGGTCATCGGGTTGTGAGATCACGGAAGCCAGATCTTCGAGCGAGGCTATGGAATGCCCTGCCCTGAAACTGTCGACATGGGGCAGCATGGCCGCCACCCCCTGAGCTTTGGGGGCAAACCCGTCCCAGCGCAGCAGCGGATTCAGCCAGATCAGGCGTTTTGAGGACAGGTGCAGCCGCTCGATCTCTTTCTCGAGGCTCTCCGGGTCACCCCGCTCCAAACCGTCGGTGATCAGCAGAACAACGGCCCCCTGCCCCATGACACGTCTTGACCAGTCTCTGTTGAACTGATGCAGACAGTCGCCGATGCGTGTGCCCCCTTCCCAATCCTGCGCCTCGGCCCCGGCAGCTGCAAGCGCTGCGTCAACGTCCCGATGATGCAGGTGGCGGGTAATATTGGTCAGGCGCGTGCCGAAAGTGAAGGCATGAACCTTGGCCCAACCTGCCCCCTTGGCGTTCGAGACCGTGTGCAGGAAATGCAGGATGGCACGGCTGTACTGGCTCATTGAACCTGAGATGTCGCACAGGGCCACAAGGTTTGGCCACCGCGGTTTGGGCTCTAGCCGGGCGATATCGCGCAATTCGCCCCCTTGCCGCATGGCTGCGCGCAAGGTGCGGGCGCGGTCGATACGGTGCCCCAGATGACTGGCCTGTCCGCGGCGCGATTCAATCGGTTTGACCGGCAGGGTCAACCGCGCCAGAACGCGCTTGGCTTGCGCGATTTCGGCGGTGCTCATCTGTTCGAAGTCCAGATTGCGAAGACGCTCCTCGGACGATGCCGTCTGCGTTGCATCAATCTCGATTTCGGTTTCGCCTTCGTCTTGCACCGGCTGTTCGGGCGCGTCCTGTTCGACACCGTCGAGAAGGGCCTCAGCCGCGCGTTTTTCGCCAGCATCCGCCTTGCGATCCTCCTGCACGCCCCGAATGGCAGGAAGCATCATGGCCATCATGTGTTCCATGTATCGCGGGTCGCGCCAGTACATTCGGAAGACCTGTGCAAACACCGTGCGATGTTCGGGGCGGTTCACGAAACAGGCGTGCAGCGTCCAGTAGAAATCCCGTTTCTGGGTGAAACCCGCAGCTTGTACCGCGCGAATTGCATCGATCACGCGCCCCGGACCAATCGGCAGCCCCGCCTTCCGCAGCGCGCGGGCAAAATGGGTGATGTTATGCGCCAGCTTCGGGTTGTCGGGAATATCCAGCGGGATTTGCTCGGCCATCAGACGTAATGGGAGCTCTGCCCCCATGCCCCCGGAGTATTTGGAAAAAGATGAAACATCAGACCGGTTCGAGCGTGGCCTTGGCCTCGTCGAGGATGCGTTTGGCCTCGGACCCCTGAAGTTTTTGAATGTCGTCCTGATATTTCAGGATCGCCCCCAGCGTGTCACCGATCACCTCGGGGCTGAGGTTCATCACGTCCAGCGCCAGCAGACATTTGGCCCAGTCAATGGTTTCGGCCACGCCGGGCTTCTTGAACAGATCCTCGGTGCGCAGACGCTGAACGAAAGCCACGACTTCGCGGCTGAGCGCATCGGCGGCCTCGGGCGCGCGCGCGTGCAGAATTTCGATCTCGCGTTCGAAATCGGGATAATCGACCCAGTGATACAGGCAGCGACGCTTGAGGGCATCGTGCACTTCCCGCGTCCGGTTCGACGTGACAATCACAATGGGTGGATCGGGTGCTGCAACAGTGCCCAGTTCAGGGATCGTGACCTGAAAATCACTGAGGGCCTCCAGCAGAAAGGCTTCGAACGGTTCATCGGTCCGGTCCAGTTCGTCAATCAACAGAACCGGTGCACCGTTTTCGTCGGGGCGCATTGCCTGAAGCAGCGGGCGTTCGATCAGGTATTCATCCGAAAACAGTTCCGCCTGCAACGCGCCCCGGTCGGCCCCGCCCGAAGCCTCGGCTGTTCGGATCGCGACCATCTGCGCCGGAAAGTTCCATTCGTAAACGGCCGTGGACGCGTCCAGACCTTCGTAGCACTGCAACCGGATCAAGCGGCGGTTTAGACCGGATGCCAGCGCCTTGGCGATTTCCGTCTTTCCGACACCTGCTTCGCCTTCCAGAAACAACGGGCGTCCAAGCTTCAGCGACAGGAACACAACCGTGGCAAGGGCGCGTCCGCAGACATAGCCCTGACTTCCCAGCATCTGCTGTACGGCATCGATGGAATTTGGCTGCGTCATGGAACCCCTCTCTTCTTCGCGGACAAACAGGTCACGCATGCGCCTTTGCGTCAAGGCCCTAGCCCCTGTCAGAGCTACGACGTTCCGGTTGGTTGACAAGTTTTTTCGCCAACACGTTCCGGGCTGGTTGGTCTTTCAGGGCAGCTATGCTAGCGGAAGATCATGACTGACACCCTCACGATCCACCGCCCCGACGACTGGCATCTGCATCTGCGCGATGGCGCCATGTTGCAGGCCGTTCTGCCCGAAACCGCCCGTCATTTCGCTCGTGCGATCATAATGCCGAACCTCGTGCCACCGGTTGTACGCGGCGATCAGGCCGCCGCTTACCGTGACCGTATCATGGCTGCGTTGCCCGACGGCATGACGTTCGAGCCACTGATGACCCTGTACCTGACCGAGGATACAGATGCGCAGGACGTCGCGGCCGCCCATGCCAGCGGGCTGATTAAAGCGGTCAAGCTGTACCCGGCGGGGGCCACGACCAATTCGGCCTCGGGCGTGCGTGACTTTGACAAGGTGCGCCCCGTACTGGAGAAAATGGCCGAGATCGGCCTGCCCATGTGTGTTCATGGTGAAGTCACCGACGCCGAGATCGACATCTTTGACCGCGAGGCCGTGTTCATCGACCGCGTTCTGGACCCGATCCGCATGTCGACGCCGGGCCTGCGCGTGGTGATGGAACATATTACCACGTCCAATGGCGTGGACTATGTCAAAGCCAACGAGGCGGATCTGGGCGCGACGATCACCGCGCACCACCTGATCATCAACCGAAACCATATTCTGGTTGGCGGGATCAAACCGCATTACTATTGCCTGCCGGTCGCCAAGCGCGAGGAACACCGCCTGGCCCTGCTGGCGGCCGCCACGTCGGGTGACGCGCGGTTCTTCCTGGGCACGGACAGCGCTCCGCACACGGATGCCAACAAGGAAATGGCCTGCGGCTGCGCGGGGTGTTTCACCGCGACGAATACCATGTCTCTGGTGGCCGAGATGTTCGACCGCGAAGGTGCGCTGGACAAGCTCGAGGCGTTCGTCTCTCTCAACGGGCCGGGCTTTTACCGCCTGCCCGTGAACGAAGAGACGATTACCCTGACCAAGGGCGAGCCGGTTGCATACCCGTCAAAGATCGACACGGGCGATGGACCTGTCACTGTGTTCGACCCGGGCTTTCCGCTGCACTGGCGCGTGGCTTAACCCGCCATACGTTCGGCCAGATCACGGGCGCGACCTCCGGTGCGCAGCATCGACCAGATCGCGTCCGCCTCATCCGTTCCGATCAGCTTCGACGCTTTGGCGCGCACACGATCCTCGCGGTCAGACAGCGACATTGGGGTCATCAGGTCATGCGTTGCCTCGCGGCGAATACCGTCACGACGCAGCAAGGCCAGATGCGCCTGCGTTTCCGACAGGCTTTCATCCGCTTCGACCGTGATGCGGTCTTGCAGAGACGTAATGCGCGGGTCCGCGCAAACCTTGTCGGTGTAGCTGCCCGGCAAAGCCGTATCGTACCCCAGCGCCTGCATCGCGATGACCGTCCGGTAAGAGAACTTGGTCCCCAGCCCGGTTGTGGGCGACAGCTGATTGCACACACTCATCCAACGGGGATGGGTTTTGATTTTGATCTCGGCCACTTCGGGTTCCGCGATGTCCAGCGCGCGCGCCGCTTCCAACGCCGCGTGCAGGCCGTGACAACAGGCGTGGAACTTGTGGCTTACCGTTTCGAACAACCATTCATCGCCCAAACCCTCCAGCGCGCCTTGATCCGCTGCACCCTGATGGGTCGCGCCAAATCCATACGTGCCTTCCAACGCGTCGGCGTTGGGCTGAAATCCACGCTGAACAAGCATAGCCGCCTCGACCCCGGCCGAAGCGGCTAGCCCGGCATTGTAAGGCTTGCCCATGGTTCCGAACTGGGCCTTGAGCCCGGCCGCGCGCGTTGCCGTCAAACCCAATACGGAGCGCATCTGGGTTTTATCCAATCCTAGCAACCGCCCCACGGCAACAGCGGCCCCGAATGCACCGGATGTCGCTGTCTGGTGAAACCCGGCCTGATAATGCCCCCTGCCCAGCCACAGGCCGACACGGATTGACGTTTCCATACCGACCAGCGCGGCTTCGAGAAGATCGACCAGAATGCGGTCATCCCACTCGGCCACGGCAAGGGCCGCAGGCAGAATGGCGACTGACGGATGCCCGATATGCGCGAAATGCGTGTCGTCGTAATCCAGTGCGTGGGATATGGTTCCATTCACCAAAGCCGCGCCGCGCAATGGGGCCGCGCCCCCTCCGAACAGATGGGCCTGGGCGTTCCCGCCCTCGGCCAGGACCATATCGCGAACTATACAGGACACCGGCTCGGTCGCCCCAGCACGACCAACTGCCATCCAATCCAGAACGGACAGCGACGTGACAATCCGCGCCTGAGCCGTCGTTGAAACCGGGCCCGCCGCGAAGGTGGCCAATGCTGCCGTGAAATCCGTCATGGGCGCAGTCTAGCGTGCGCCCTTGCAGGGTAAAGGCCTAGCCGTAGAGTTCTTTCGCACGCGCCTCGAAGGCGCGGACGATCCGCTGCATGGCTTCGTTGAACACAACGCCGATGATCCCTTGCAGGATGGCGTTCTTGAACTCGAAATCCACATGGAACGAGATGTTGCAGCCCCCATCGGGCGCGTCCTCGAACTGCCAGTCGGATTTCATGTATTTGAAAGGCCCGTCCAGATACTCGGTATCGATCTTTTTCTGATCGGAAAACAGGGTCACCCGGCTGCCGAACCGTTCGCGGAACACTTTGAACGAGATGACCAGATCGGCCTCCATC
Source organism: Ruegeria sp. YTSA144 (assembly GCF_059610125.1). NCBI lineage: Bacteria > Pseudomonadati > Pseudomonadota > Alphaproteobacteria > Rhodobacterales > Roseobacteraceae > Ruegeria > Ruegeria sp. YTSA144. The sequence goes on along the minus strand of NZ_JBXWNA010000003.1, from coordinate 308,699 downwards.
ACCTCGGCCTCACCAACCGCATAGGTCTTGCGGATCCGGGCCGCGGCGCACCAGGGCAGAAACTTGGGGTAACTGCCCACATCCGCAACAAGATCATACATCTGCTGGGCTGTGTATGGCAGGTGGCGGGTTTCCGAATGGATTGGCATGATGTCCGGTATTTGCAGGTGACAATGGCGCGTCATGTCGTATGTTGCGCGCCAAAGATCAAGGGGGCTGCGATGACTAACCACGCATATGTGATAGATGAGATGATCTCGGCCAAGGCCATCGCCGCCCGAATCGAAGAGTTATGCCGCGAAATTACGGATGAGTTCGGCGATACGGACAAGCTTGTCGTCGTGGGATTGCTGCGCGGCAGTTTCGTCTTCATCGCCGACCTGGTGCGGGAACTGGATCTTCCAATCGAGGTAGATTTTCTTGAGGCGTCCTCTTACGGCGATTCGATGGAGAGCAGCCGGGAAGTGCGCATTCTCAAGGACTTGCGCGGCGCGATCGAAGGCCGTGACGTGCTTGTTGTCGAAGATATCGTCGACACCGGACACACGCTGAACCATGTCACCAAGTTGCTTCAAAGCCGCAAGCCGAAACGGCTCAAGTCGATTGCCCTGCTCGACAAACCCAGCCGTCGCGAAGTTGATTTCCGGTCAGACTGGATTGGCTTTGAAATTCCGGATGAATTCGTCGTGGGTTACGGGATCGACTACGCGCAGCGCAACCGCAACCTGCCGTTTATCGGCAAGGTTCGGTTTACCGACAATTAGATGTACTATTGTCGGGCAATTTGAGGCTCTACCCAGCGCCCCAAATTCAAAAACCCGAATAACAATAGACAGGCATCATTGCCCCCCTTACTCTTCCTATCAGCTTGGGAGGACTATGGATGAAGCGTGTAGTCGCGACAGCTGCTGTCGTTATGGCGATCGTGGCACTTGCAAGTTCGGGTGCTGCAAAAGACAACAAGGGCAAAGGGCAAGGTGCCAATAAAAACAAGGTAGAGAAATCCATCAAGTCAAACGGCAAAGCTGTTCCGCCCGGTCAAATCAAAAGATATACGCGTGGCCAGAAATTGCCCGATGATCTGAGTTTCGATTACATTGACGACCTCGGCAACTGGAAGCTTAAGCCGTTGGGCCCCGGCCAGCGCTATATCCGGGTGGATGATGAAATTCTCTCTATATCTGATGATACGAAGACAGTTATAGAAGCCGTTGGAATCGTTGGTGATCTGGTCAAGTAAGTGGATCGCGTCTAGCAGGTTTTGCGAAGCACGACATCAATCGCGCTCAGGAAAATCCCGGTTCCAATCGGAATAAGCGCATCCGGGAAATCGTAATCCGGGTTGTGCAGTTGCGGATGGTCCTGCCCCGCCCCCAACCAGAACATGGCCGCCTGCGCGCCTTTGCCAAACTGGCCGAAGTCTTCGGAAAAGCGCTGTGGCTGATGGACCAGCCTGCACGCGACGCCCCGATCGGCACAGGCTTTGGCCAAAACCGAAACGGTTTCAAGGTCATTGACGCAGGCTTCGAACACCTCGTGATATCTGATTTCCACCGCCAGCCCTTCGACCTTCGCCGTGTTTTTTACCAAAGCTTCGGCCTCGGCCATCAGGCTCTCCATCCGCGCGTCCGAAACCGTGCGCAGGGTCACCCATAACTCGGCCTGCCCCGGTGCGACGCCAACTGTCCGCTCGCCCAGTGTGGCATGGGTGACCGTGGTCAGAGCGTAGGTGTCATCCAAGTCGCCACCCGCCCCCAGGTTGGCCAATGCCGGCATCAACGTGGACAAAGCACCTGCCGGTGACACGCCGTCCTGGGGGGCGGCTGCGTGTGAGGTCTTGCCTGTCAGAACGATTTGCATCCCGCGCGAGGCACAGTTCGCGGGACCTTCACACAGTTCTACGGCGCCCAGCTCCAGCCCCGGTAAATTATGCAGAGACAGCACCATGTCAGGCGAAACCTCAGCGAACTGAGGATCGGCCCGGCAAGCAATCGCACCATGTCCGGTTTCTTCGGCGGGTTGGAAAATCAGAACCACGCGGCCGGACTTCGGGCGCTGGTCCTTCAACGCTTCTGCCACCCCGAGGACCATCGCCATGTGGCCATCATGGCCGCACAGATGCCCTTTGCCTGCAATCTGAGACGCATAAGCCAGATCCGAGAGTTCCTGAATTGGCAGCCCATCCAGTTCGCATCGAATTCCAACTGTGGGGCCGGGAACACCGCTGTCGTAAACGGCGGCAACACCGTGCCCGCCGATGCCGCACAGAACCCTGTCCGCATCCGCTTGGCGCAAAAGATCCGCAACCCGCGCTGCGGTATTCTCCTCCTGCCCCGAAAGCTCTGGCTGTTGATGAAACTCGTGGCGCAGGCGGATGAGCTGCGCGATCCGCTCTGGCGTCACGCTTGCTGTAGCTTTGCTTGCCGGGCCGCGCGAAGCCGGGCGAAATCGTCGCCCGCATGGTATGAAGACCGGGTCAGAGGTGTCGCGGATACCATCAGGAACCCCTTGCCATAGGCCGCCTTTTCGTAAGATGCGAACTCTTCTGGGCTTACGAACCGATCCACTCCGTGATGTTTCGGGGTCGGTTGCAGGTACTGGCCGATGGTCAGGAAATCGATATCCGCCGCGCGCATGTCGTCCATGACCTGACGCACTTGCTGTTCGTTTTCACCCAACCCGACCATGATGCCCGATTTGGTGAAGATCGACGGATCAAGCTCTTTCACGCGCTGTAGCAGGCGCAGGGAATGGAAGTATCGCGCACCCGGGCGCACTTCGGGGTAGAGACCCGGCACCGTTTCCAGATTGTGGTTGAACACATCCGGTTTCGCTTCGACCACAATCTCAAGGACATCCTCATCACATTTCAGGAAGTCAGGCGTCAGAATCTCAATCGTGGTTTTCGGAGACCGATGACGCACCGCACGAATGGTCTGCGCAAAATGCTCGGCCCCACCGTCTTGCAGATCGTCACGGTCCACCGAGGTGATCACCACGTGGTTCAGGCCAAGTTTTTCCACAGCATGGGCCACGCGACCGGGCTCAAACGCGTCAAGGTCGTCGGGGCGACCGGTTGCAATGTTGCAGAAAGTACAGCCGCGCGTACAAATCTCGCCCATGATCATCATGGTGGCATGACCCTGGCTCCAGCATTCCCCTACGTTGGGGCACCCTGCTTCTTCGCAGACCGTCACCAGATTGTTGTCGCGCATGATCCGCCGCGTATCCGCATAGCCTTTGCCGCCAGGTGCCTTGACCCTGATCCAACTTGGTTTCTTGGGCTGTGCATTGTCCGGACGGTGGGCTTTTTCCGGATGGCGCTGTTCGGGGATCTTCAGATCTCGCACGGTCGTTTTCCTGACTTTGGGTCAACTCTTGTCGCTCATAACATAGACAGAAGCGCGGTGTTACACCAGCGGCGCATAGCCGCTATGCGTCGCATCCTCGCAAGCGCAGAAGGGCATCATGCGCATATTCGTATTTGCGATTTAAATCCGATATTTAGCAAGAGGTTGGCCTTATTCGCCATCCCAGCGTTTACGCGATTGAATGCGGTTTGGAACTGTTTTAACTCACACCAAAATCATATGTGAATCACAGGAGTTTGACTATGAAAACCGGCGCAAAACTGCCCGACGTGACCTTTCACACCCGTGTCCGCGACGATTCCATCGAAGGACCAAACCCATTCCGTTGGGAAGACAAGACGACAGCCGACTATTTCGCCGGTAAGCGCGTGATCCTGTTCTCATTGCCGGGTGCGTTCACCCCGACCTGTTCGACTTACCAGTTGCCTGGATTTGAGAACGGCTATGCCGATTTCAAGGCCATGGGGATCGACGAGATTTACTGCATGTCCGTCAACGACAGCTTCGTGATGAACAAATGGGCCCAGGATCAGAACCTGAAGAACGTAAAAGTCATCCCCGACGGATCGGGGGAGTTCACCCGGAAAATGGGCATGTTGGTCGAAAAGGACAATCTGGGTTTCGGAATGCGTTCGTGGCGCTACGCGGCCATCGTCAATGATGGCGTTGTCGAGGCGTGGTTCGAAGAGCCCGGACTGATGGATAACTGCCCGGAAGACCCCTATGGCGTGTCCTCGCCGGAAAACCTGATGAAGCACCTGAAGGCGTCAGCAGAACCTGAAATGGCCTAAGCCGCGAATCCAAAGAAAAGGCCCGTATACACCGGGCCTTTTTTCTGTTCAGCCGATCATCCGGTCTCGTTCCGCCTGTTCCTGATAATGCCGTTTCAGCCGTTGCAAGGCGATCCGCAGGACGATCTTTCCGGACCGTGCTGACCAACCCATTCGCTTTTCCGCCAGCTCCAACCCTTCCAGATAGCAACAGCATCGCAACGCAACATCACTCAGCCCCGGCCCCAGGTCGGACAAGGCGCGAGCAACGCGGTCCTTCGCATCAGAAGCCCCCTTTCCTCCATGGCTTTCACTGTCAAAGCTGCTTCGACCACCTGTCGTCAGAAAACGATCCCAGTTCTGTGAAACCTGAGGCCCAATCTGTGCCAGCTCGAAATCTTCGCGCAAGCGCTCGCCGGCGCTGACAAGGGATTCATCCAGAAACGGTTTTCCGTCACGATCCCGTCTGCGCGACAATGCAATCAACGGGCTTTCCGCGGCACTGTACCGAATGCGCTTGACCCGCTCGGCGGACCCGCCTGAAGACCTGCCCTGAAAGGGAGTTTGAGCTTCGGCAAAACCAAAGTCAGTCCCGGCACGCGCCTTGTTTTCTGCCTTGGCGATCAGATGACTTAGCGCCGTTCGCCCGGCTGCGGAAATCCGATATCGCGAAATACGACCGGGATTGTCACAGGTTATCCAGTCTTTCAAGGCCAAGGCCTGCGCGATCCTGCACTCTACGACCGCGGTTCTTGTTGCCCCAGCATTGCCGGTGTCGCGTACGACGACCGCCTTGTCCATTTCCTCGGCCACGGCAAGGACCGAACCCGTCTCGCTCAGGCGGCGCAACACACGCAATGCCTCATTTTCAAATTCTTCTTCAGCCGCGTTTTCTGACCCGCTTGCCGGACCGTCGGCGCAATCCGAAGCTGAAAAATGTGTCTCTGCAAGCGATTGCAACGCCGCATCCACCAATGGGTCGTCGCGGCGCATTTCGATGCGTCGAATTTGCCTGAGGATAGTTGACGCATGGCACCCGGCTGATCGCGCGATATCGCGGATCGAGCGACCGGTCTCGGTATGAGCAAGGTATCTTTGCGCCCCTTCTGGAACCCATGCCGGAATGGTGAAAGCCATGTTGTTTTCCATAATTATTTGCCCTCGTCGACAAAACAAACTGCCACTTTTCGCCCTCGGAATGTGGGTTAACCAAATCTAACTAGAGGTCCATTCGTTACTCGTTCGTTAACCACACAAGGCAAGAACCAGATTTGATTCAAAAAGATAAACAGTCGTGAAACCATCGTTCGGGGAGACTCTGACTAAGGCAACACCCGCTTAGGTTGTGCCAAACAGGACCCATCAATTTTCTGAAAAGGGACACATGACATGCAGGACCTGATGACAATGATCGCAACCCTCCGCCGCCCACGCATGTTGGCGCGTGCTGCCAGATTCGGGGCGCGGGATTACAATCGGGACAGGCATCTGCAACGCATCCTGGGATACGGGTCGCTGCCCGGTTCAGGTCAGGCGCTGCTGCGTTTGCTCGAGATGGAAAGAGAGGTAAATGAACTGCGAAAAGAAGATGATGCCACCTATTCATTGGTGCGGCATCTGGATCTTCTTATTGCGCTGTTGGGTGAGGCGCAGCTGTATCAGGCCAGCCGCGCCTCGGTTCTTCAATGATCAACCGAATGCATCCGGCATGGAGGCCTTTTTCTCGGCGATATAGGCTTCCAGCGCCGCTGCGATATCCGGGTCAATCTGGGGTTGCTGATAATTGGCCAGCAAATGTTCAACCCGTGCCGTCGCCAAAGCCCGTGTGTCACGCGCGCCTTCTTCCTGCCAGGTTTCATATGGCTTGTAATCCAGCACTTCGGATTTCCAGAAGGATTCCTTGAAGTTGGCCTGCGTGTGGGCACAACCGAGATAGTGACCACCCGGCCCGACTTCGCGGATCGCATCCATGGCCTGCGCGTTTTCATCATATGCAACGCCCTTGGCCAGCGAATGCAGCACTCCCAACTGATCCGCATCCATGACGAACTTCTCGAAATCGGCGACCAGACCGCCTTCCAGCCAGCCGCAGGAATGCAGCATGAAGTTCACGCCCGACAGCAGACCCATGTTCAGCGAATTCGCTGTTTCATACGCTGCCTGCGCATCCGGCAGCTTCGAGCCGCAGAACGACCCGGCCGACCGGTATGGCAGGTTCAGACGACGCGCCAGCTGGCCTGCACCATACGTGATATGCGCGGCTTCTGGTGTGCCGAAGGTCGGCGCACCCGAGTTCATATCGATCGATGTCACGAATGCACCGAAAATCGCGGGGGCACCCGGACGGATGATCTGGCTGTAGGCAACGCCGGCCATGACCTCGGCCAGAACCTGCGTCAAAGTACCGGCCACCGAGACCGGCGCCATCGCACCGCCCACGATGAAGGGCGAGATGATGCAGGCCTGATTGTTGCGCGCATAAACTTCCAGCGAGCCCATCATCACATCGTCGAATGTCAACGGCGAGTTGATGTTGGTCAGCGAAGTCATCACTGTGTTTTCCTGCACGAACTCCTTACCGAACAGGATTTCGCACATTTCAACCGAATCCTGTGCCCGGTTGGGATCGGTCACAGAGCCCATGAAGGGCTTATCCGACAGGGTCATATGCGCCTTCAGCATGTCCAGATGGCGCTTGTTCACCGGAATGTCGGTCGGCTCACACACCGTACCGCCCGAGTGGTGCAACCACTTGGACATATAGGCAAGTTTCACGAACTTGTTGAAATCGTCCATGGTTGCATAGCGGCGTCCACCCTGCGCATCACGTACGAACGGAGGACCGTAGACCGGCGCCAGAACCATGTTGCGGCCACCGATCACAACCGATTTTTCGGGGTTGCGGGCGTGCTGGGTAAACTGGCTGGGGGCTGTCTTGATCAGTTCACGGGCCAGACCTCGCGGAATGCGCACACGCTCACCGTCAATATCCGCGCCTGCGTCGCGCCAACGTTCCAAAGCGGCCGGGTTGTCGACAAAGTTGACGCCGATTTCTTCCAGCACGGTTTCAGCGTTGTTTTCGATAATCTCAAGCGCCTCTTCGTTGAGGATCTCGAAATTCGGAATGTTGCGTTCGATGTATTTCGCAGTCTCGATACGAACTGCGGTACGCTCGGCACGGCGGGCAGCGCCACCGCCACCTCTCGCCCTGCGCCGGGTGTTTGCCTCTGCCATGAGAAAATCCCGTCTGATTGGTTAGATTGAGCGTTTTGATACAGGTTTGCCGGAACTCAAGCATAGGGATTGCGGCGCTCTGGGGGGAAAAGCGACATTGCCGCCCCACCAAGAAGCAACCGGTCAGTCAGGATCGACCGCCAACGCTTTCTCCATGGTAAGGCCGCTGCCCGCCTGATCCGTCACTTTCCAGCCCATGTGCCGATACATCGCAATCGTGTCTTTCATCATTTTATGAGTTCGCAACTTCAACTTGGAGAGATTCCGCGCCTGTGCTTCTTCTTCGGCAAACTGCATCAATCGCCGCGCAACCCCCTGCCCTTGGGCTTCGGGCGAAACCGCAAGGTTGAACACCATGATTGCGTCGTCAACTTGGTCAAAAACGATGACCCCGACTATACCACCGGATATCGCAAGCACGACGCGGTGGGTCTTGATGTCATCCGCGATTCCGGCAGTAACGTCCGGCAGATCCTCGATCCGGCTCATCGCATCTGCATAGGCACTTCCCAGACAACGCGTTACCTCGTCTGCTTCCCCCACAGCAGCCGTTCTGAACTCGATCTTTGACATGGCACCTGATCTTTCCGCCGGATTGACTCAGCTTTTGCACCAAATGACGCCATACCGCTTGCACATGCAAGGCTTGCAACTTATGAGCCGGTTATGACCCAGACATCCCACGACCGCCTTCTGATCATCGACTTCGGCAGCCAGGTTACGCAGCTTATCGCCCGCCGCCTGCGCGAGTTGAATGTCTATTGTGAAATTCACCCTTACCAGAATGTCACGATGGATTTCGTGCGGGAAATGGCGCCACGCGCCGTGATTTTCTCGGGCGGTCCGGACAGCGTGACGCGCGAGGGCTCGCCCCGTGTTCCGCAAGAGATTTTTGATTTTGGCGTTCCGATCCTGGGCATCTGCTATGGACAGCAGGTGATGATGCATCAGCTTGGCGGCAAGGTCGAAAGCGGCCATGGCACAGCCGAGTTTGGTCGCGCCTTTGTTACACCCAAAGACAAACTGGATATCCTGGAAGGCTGGTTCGCGGACGGCGATGAACAAGTCTGGATGAGCCACGGCGACCATGTCAGTGAAATCGCACCGGGGTTCGAGGTTTTCGGAACCTCGCCCAACGCACCATATGCGATCACGGCTGATCCATCGCGGCATTTCTATGCCGTGCAGTTTCACCCCGAGGTACACCATACGCCAAAGGGCGCGAAACTGTATGAAAACTTCGTCAAGCTGGCCGGGTTCAAGGGTGACTGGACCATGGGCGCCTATCGCGAAGAGATGATCCGCAAGATCCGCGAACAAGTCGGAGACAAAAAGGTCATTTGCGGATTGTCCGGCGGCGTTGACAGCTCGGTTGCCGCGATCCTTATTCACGAAGCAATCGGGGATCAGCTGACCTGCGTGTTCGTCGATCACGGGCTGCTGCGCAAGAATGAGGCCGAAGAAGTCGTCGGCATGTTCCGGGACAACTACAACATTCAGTTGATCCACGCCGACGAATCCGAGCTGTTCCTTGGCGAACTGGAAGGTCAGAGCGACCCCGAGACCAAGCGCAAGATCATCGGAAAGCTGTTCATCGACGTGTTCCAGAAACACGCCGATACCATCGACGGCGCCGAATTCCTGGCTCAGGGCACTCTCTATCCTGATGTGATCGAATCGGTGTCGTTCTCGGGCGGGCCTTCTGTAACGATCAAGTCCCACCACAACGTGGGTGGCCTGCCGGAAAAGATGGGCCTGAAACTGGTCGAACCGCTACGCGAATTGTTCAAGGACGAGGTACGTGCCTTGGGTCGCGAGCTTGGTCTGCCGCAGAGCTTCATCGGGCGCCACCCCTTCCCCGGACCGGGCCTGGCCATTCGCTGCCCCGGCGAGATCACCCGCGAAAAGCTGGAGATCCTGCGCGAGGCCGACGCGATCTACATCGATCAGATCCGCAAACACGGGCTTTATGACGACATCTGGCAGGCTTTCGTCGCCATCCTTCCCGTCCGCACCGTCGGCGTGATGGGCGACGGGCGCACCTATGACTACGCCTGTGCGTTGCGCGCCGTCACATCGGTCGACGGGATGACGGCGGATTACTACCCGTTCAGCCATGAGTTCCTTGGTGAAACGGCAACCCGGATCATCAACGAGGTCAAGGGCATCAACCGATGCACATATGACATCACCTCGAAACCACCCGGAACCATCGAGTGGGAATGATCGGGCAAAACGCACCTGCGTTTGACGCCAAAACGACCCGATTCCAGGAATTCTTCCCAAGCCGTGCCTGAAAATGTCAGGCACGACCTTGAACCTGACGCTTCATAAGCGTTTCAATGATTCAACGAATTCAATCTTTTTGATCGCGTAGCGAAGGCCCTGATACCGGGGACGTGACCGCGCGGCCAGGTCGGGGTGCGGCACGTGAATCAGACACAAAAAAACACCTTCAAGGCCGCCTTGTGGATGACCGGAGCCATTGCGTCCTTCTCCTCGATGGCGGTTGCCGGTCGCGAACTGAGCCTCGTGCACGACACGTTCGAGATCATGATGTACCGGAGCCTCGTCGGGTTTCTTGTTGTCGCCCTCGTACTCACGGCCACAGGCGGTTGGGTTCAGGTTTCCACGCAACGCCTGGGGTTGCACGCTTTGCGAAACACCTTGCATTTCACGGGGCAGAACCTCTGGTTCTATGCGGTCGCTGTTGCGCCTTTGGCGCAGGTGTTCGCATTGGAATTCACACAGCCGCTTTGGGTGATCCTGCTGTCGCCGCTGCTGCTGAATGAACGTCTGACGACCCTCAAGATAACAGCAGCGCTTATCGGTTTTGCGGGCGTTCTGATTGTCACGCGCCCGGGTGCGGCACCGTTGAGTCCCGGCCTTGCAACCGCAGCCGCATCTGCGGTTTTCTTTGCATTTACAACGATCACGACCAAAAAGCTCACACGCTTTGCCAGCATCGGATGCATCGTTTTCTGGCTTACTTCCATGCAAGCGGTGCTTGGGGCCGTCGCGGCCGGTTTTGATGGGCAGATTGCATTGCCTACGGCGCAAACCGTTCCGTTTTTGGTTCTGGTCGGGCTGGCAGGGTTGCTGGCCCATTTCTGTATAACCAATGCATTGGCTATTGCCCCGGCGACAGTCGTGATCCCATTTGATTTTGCAAGACTTCCTACGATCGCGGTGGTCGGAATGATCCTGTACCACGAACCCATTGACCATTGGGTTCTGATCGGTGCGGCGGTCATCTTTTCGGGAATTTTCCTGAATATCTGGTCTGAAAGCCGTAACAGTTTAGCAACAGTTGAAAACACTAGTCGCAATACGTAACGCACCGTCACCAGTTGACCTTAAAGTAACCAAAAAGAGAGTATTGCTCATCATACACGGGATCGGCGTTCGTCACACTCAGCCAGACGCCATTGAAGCCCGCCAGGGATTGTTAGGGAGGACAGAATGAAAAAAACACTACTCGCGACCTGCGCTTTGTGTGCTGGAGCGACGGCAGGATACGCAGGCGGACTGGATCGAAGCGGTCAGGGCATCAACCTGATCTTCGAAGAAGGATCAGTGGTACAGTTTCGGTTGGGATACACCAACCCCAGCGTAACGGGCACCATGCCAGCTTTGGCCGGACCAAACATTGGGCAACCGGTCGATTCCGGTGAGGTTGCGAACGACTTTTTCACTCCGCATCTGGGCTACAAAACGTCACTGACCGAAAAACTCGATTTCGCGATCATGTATGACCAGCCCTTTGGGGCAGACATTGAATACGCAAACACCTACCCTCTTTCGATCAACCCTATTCCGGGTGGTCGCACCGACACTCTGAGGGCCACAGCGGACACGGACGCAATCACCGCATTGCTGCGCTACAAATTCGATGGCGGGTTCAGCGCAATCGGCGGTATTCGTGCGCAGCGTGTGAAGGCTTCGGTAACCGTCCCGCTTGCAGCCGGATACCAGGTTGACACAAATACCGACACAGCATTCGGCTACGTGATCGGGGTTGCATGGGAAAAACCGGAAATCGCGGCACGTGTGGCACTGACATACAACTCCAAGATCAGCCACGATCTGTCGCAAACAGAAACTCTGAACCCACCACCGGTCCCGCCGATTCCGCCGGGAACCGTGGCCACCTTCAACACAAACAGCGAAATCGAGACACCCCAGTCGATCAACCTGGATTTCCAGACAGGCGTCGCACCCAAAACGCTGTTGTTTGGTTCCATCCGTTGGGTCGACTGGCCACAGCTGGTGTACAATCCGCCAAACTACCCGCCGACCAGCAACCTTGTTGACTACGCCGATGCGACCTTCACCTATTCGTTGGGCTTGGGATATCAATTCTCGGAAGAGTTCAGCGGCGCTGTGACGTTGGGCTACGAGACATCCCAGGGCACGCCAGTATCAAACCTCGGCCCGACCGACGGGTTCTGGAGCGTTGGTCTGGGCGGAACGTACTCGCTGGAGAATGCCAAGATTTCCGGCGGTGTTCGTTACACCGACATCGGTGACGCGACAGCCAATGGCGCTGGCCCGAATGCGCGCGGAACATTCACTGGCAACAGCGCCTGGAGCGTTGGCTTCCAGATTACATACGCGCTGAACTAATCCAAAGGTGACTAACCTCAAGGCTCCGCTGTTTCAGCGGGGCCTTTTTTATGCGCAGGTTTCGGGTCGTATATCTGTCGAATGAATGGAATTGTGCGGCCATGAACACGCAAAAACACCTTTCTCGGCGCGCCTGGGTCGAACTTCTTCTTCTGGCCGTCATCTGGGGCGCGTCCTTTGTGGCCATCCGGATCGCCCTGGATTCCATTCCCGTTATGACATCGGTTTTGCACCGCACGTTCTGGGCGATGCTGGTGCTTTGGCTGGTGGCCTGGGCAAAGGGACTATCCCTACCCCGCTCAGCCCGCATCTGGGGTGCATTTCTGATCATGGGGTTGCTGAACAATGTCATCCCATTCAGCTTGATGGCATGGGGTCAGCTTTACATCGACTCGGGGCTTACGGCCATTCTGAACGCAACCACGGCCATCTTTGGTGTTCTGGTTGCGGCGCTGTTTTTCAAGGATGAACGTTTGACACAAGCACGCGTGATCGGAGTCGTTTTGGGTTTTCTCGGTGTCTCGATCATCATCGGAATACAGACCTTCACGTCTTTCAGCCTGCAAAACACAGCCCAGCTTGCCGTGTTGGCCGGAACGCTCTCGTATGCTTTTGCCGCGGCTTGGGCGCGGTATCATCTGTCTGGCCTTCACCCAGTTGTCGCGGCAGCGGGAATGCTGACGGGTTCGACCCTGCTGATCCTGCCGCTGACGCTCATGACGGACGGGGTGCCAACGCTTGCTCTGCCCGCAATCACCTGGGCTGCGATTGGCTATTACGCCATTGTGGCAACAGCGGGGGCATACCTTTTGTACTATCGCGTGCTGGCGATGGCGGGCAGCGGCAACCTGATGCTGGTGACGCTTGTCATCCCTCCTGTCGCCATCGTGCTTGGCGCGATTGTGCGGAACGAAGCGCTGCCGTCGAATGCCTATTTCGGCTTTGTCATCCTTGCCATGGGTCTTCTGGTATTGAACCGAGCTGGCCGCCGTGATTGACGCCGTGCGCTGCCCGATTTAGCAAAGGCAAAAAAGGGACAGCACAAGATGATCTACAACTCAGCCGAAGACTGGCGCACGGCACGCCGCAAGAAGGTGCTGTTCTTTGGCATGTCCGGTCTGGGCAAGACATATGTCTCGAACATTCTTCGGGACTCAGGGAACTGGTTTCACTACTCGATCGATTATCGCATCGGCACCCGGTACATGGGCGAATACATTACCGACAATGCAAAGGCCGAGGCGATGAAAGTCCCGTTCTTGCGTGACCTGTTGTTGTCGGATTCGATTTATATCGGCTCCAATATCTCGTTCGCAAACCTGACCCCGGTCGCAGCCTATCTGGGCAAACCGGGCAACCCTGACCTTGGCGGATTGGAAATGCCGGAATACCGCCGCAGGCAGGAACAGTTTCGACTGGCCGAAATACACGCTCTGCTGGATACCGAGTATTTCATCGACCGGGCCGAGCGTCTGTACAAATACCCCCATTTCATCTGCGACACCGGTGGATCGATCTGCGAATGGGTGGACCCCGACGATCCGAACGACCGGGTACTGTCCGAGCTTTCGCAACATACCCTGATGATCTGGCTGAAGGGGGATGAGGAACACACGGCAGAGCTTGTACGCCGTTTTGACAAAGCCCCAAAGCCGATGTCCTATCAGGCCGAGTTTCTGACCAAGGCCTGGACGGATTATTTGGATCTGCAAGGCTGTTCGGAAGCTGAAGTAAATCCCGACGATTTCGTCCGTTGGACCTATGCGCAGGCCTTGGCACACCGTCAGCCGCGCTATGAAGCCATGGCGAACAACTGGGGCGTGACGATTGCCGCCAACGACATCGGACAAATCCGCGATGCGGCGGATTTCGATGAGTTGATCGAACACACCCTTGAGACCACGCGCAATAACGCCTAACTATCAGTTTTCACTGATCTCTTAGAAGCCTGACATATGCCCATCAAAATCCCATCGGAACTGCCTGCTTTTGACGTCCTGACCAAAGAGGGCGTCATGGTCATGGACGAAGATCAGGCAATGCGTCAGGACATCCGCCCGCTGCGCATCGGATTGCTGAACCTGATGCCCAAGAAAATCCAGACTGAAAACCAGTTCGCGCGTCTGATCGGGGCAACCCCGTTGCAGATCGATCTGTCTTTGATCCGAATGACCGAACACCGGACCAAGAACACCGCCGCCGAGCATATGTCCGAGTTCTATCGCCCGTTTCAGGAGATCAAGGATCAGAAGTTCGACGGCCTGATCATCACCGGTGCCCCGATCGAGCATCTGGAATTTGGTGATGTCACTTATTGGGATGAAATCTGCGAGATCTTCGACTGGACCCAAACCAACGTACATTCCACTTTTGGTGTGTGCTGGGGCGGGATGGCGATGATCAACCATTTTCACGGCGTCAAAAAGCACATGCTGGACGCAAAAGCCTTTGGGTGTTTCCGGCATCGCAACCTGGATCCGGCGTCTCCGTTCCTGCGGGGGTTCTCGGATGACTGCGTCATTCCGGTCAGCCGATGGACGGAAATGAAACAGGATGAAATTGATCGTGCACCCGGTTTGAAAACCCTGTTGGGCAGCGACGATGTCGGCCCCTGTCTGGTCGAAGATCCCGGCCATCGCGCTCTGTATATCTTCAATCACTTCGAATATGACAGCGACACGCTGAAACAGGAATATGATCGTGACGTCAGCAACGGCACGCCTATCAACGTGCCGATAAACTATTACCCAGACGATGATCCATCCAAAACGCCGCAGAACCGGTGGCGCAGTCATGCACATCTGCTGTACGGTAACTGGATCAACGAAATCTATCAGACCACGCCTTTCGACATAACGAAAATTGGCCACTAAAGTTCTGATATCCCTTGGCTTGGCCGTTCTGGGCCTTGTCATACTGACAACCTGGCGCAGCGCCCGGAACGAAGCGCTGGCCGAGGCTTCTTTCCCCCCCGAAGGTCGGATTCTGGATGTGGGCGGCATCGCCGTGCACGCCGTGGTCATGGGGGACGGTCCCGATGTTGTTCTGATCCATGGATCCAGCGGGAACACGCGTGACATGACCTTCGCGCTGGCCCCCATTCTGGCCAGGTCATACCGTGTGATCGTTTTTGACCGACCGGGCCTGGGCTATTCCGAAAGCTTCAATCCGGATGGCGAAACCCTCATTGAACAGGCGGATATCCTGCAACGGGCGGCGGCTCAGCTTGGTGCGATAAAGCCCATAGTGGCCGGGCAGAGTTATGGCGGATCGGTCTCGCTGGCCTGGGCCGTGACCCGACCCGAGAATATCTCGGCTCTGGTTCTGATCGCTCCGGCCGCTATCCCATGGGAAACACCTTTGGATGGGTTCAACCGGCTTGCGTCAACCACGGCGGGCAATGTGCTGGCCTTGCCCCTGATCAGCTCTTTCGTGCCCGAATGGTACGTTACGCAGGCGTTGGACAAGGTGTTTGCACCGCAAACGGCACCGGAAGGCTATGCCGAACATTTCGGGCCCGGGCTGACGATCCGGCGTGGCTCGATGCATGCAAACGCCAAGCAACGCGCCAACCTGCTGGACGAAGTTACCCGTCTGCAACCCAGATATGGCGAGATCTCCGTTCCGACCGAAATCATTCACGGAACGGCCGACGACACCGTTGGTCTTGAATGGCATTCTGAACGTCTGATCGAACAAATCCCCGGGGCCGAGTTGATCGAGTTACCGGGTATCGGTCATATGCCGCAGGTGGTCGCAGCACCCGAAGTTGCCGCCGCGATAGATCGCGCGGCGCAGCGCGCGGGTTTGCGTTAGCCCACGCTCTAATCCATAGTCAGATATGGATTTTATCGCGAGGTGACATATGGCCCGGTCAGGAAAAGGCTCAATCGAGAAGTATTTTCGGAAAGACGCGCCCAAATCTGTGCGGGAAGAGATTCAAAACGCGAAAAAGGGCGATATCCTGAACCCGACCTACCCGTATTCCGAAAAATTGAAGACCAAGGATTATGATGAGCAGATGGACCTGCTTCAGATTGAATTGGTCAAAATGCAATCCTGGGTCAAGGAAACCGATCAACGTGTTGCCATCATATTCGAAGGCCGCGATGCCGCGGGCAAAGGTGGCACCATCAAGCGGTTTCGCGAAAACCTGAACCCCCGCGGCGCGCGCAATGTGGCTCTCAGCAAGCCGTCAGACGCCGAACGCAGCCAATGGTATTTCCAGCGCTACATCCCGCATCTGCCCGCCGCAGGAGAGATCGTGTTCTTTGATCGCAGTTGGTACAACCGAGGCGTCGTCGAGAATGTCTTTGGTTTCTGCACACAGGAACAGCGTGAGCGGTTCTTTCGTCAGGTCCTGCCACTTGAAACGGGCCTGGTGAATGACGGCATCCATTTTTTCAAATTCTGGCTCAATGTCGGTCGTGCAGAACAACTGAACCGTTTTCTGGCGCGCGAAAACGACCCTTTGAAGCAATGGAAGCTCAGCGCGATCGACGTGGCCGGGCTGAGCAAATGGGACGAATACACGCAGTCGATCTCGGAAACCCTGACCCGATCGCATTCTGATGCCTGCCCGTGGACAATTGTCCGTTCTGACGACAAAAAACGCGCACGCCTTGCGGCCATCCGAACGGTTCTGCATGCCTTGGATTATGATGAGAAGGACAAGAAGAGTATCGGCGAGGTTGATGCCCATATCTGCGGTGGCCCGGACGTGTGGGAGGCATAAAATGCTGCTCTGCCCTGCCCTGTTGATGCCATCACGAGCATGTATTGGACGGCAATGCATCGGTGGTCTATGTCCTTGTCTTCCAACACCCAATCAATGCACCTGAGGCCGGGATGACGAAACGCGGTTATCACCACGGAAACCTGAAGCAAGCCCTGATCGAGGCAGCCTTGTCCCTGATCGAAGACAAGGGCCCAACCGGTTTCACGTTGTCCGAGGCCGCAAAAACTGCCGGTGTCACGCCTGCCGCCGTCTACCGTCATTTTCAAGGGCGCGAGGACCTGATCGCCGAAGCCGCACGGCAGGGGTTTGAAATGTTCGCAGACCTGATGCAGTACGCCTATGACGAGGGACAGCCTTCAGCCCTTGCGGCTTTTGAAGCAACGGGGCGTGCTTACCTGGCCTTTGCGCGCAAAAATCCCGGGCATTACATCGCCATGTTCGAAAGTGGAATATCCCTGAACCGCACGCCCGAATTGTCCCTGGCCGCCAATCGGGCGAAGTCCGTTCTTGAAAAAGCGGCCGCGGACCTGTCCCAGCATATTCCGCCGGAAAAGCGCCCGCCCGCGTCGATGTTCAGCGCCCATATCTGGGCGATGAGCCACGGAGTCGTCGAGCTATATGCCCGAAACACCGGTGCAACTTCGCCTTTTCCCCCCGAAGATTTGCTGGAAAGCGGTATCGGCATCTACCTGCGCGGTCTGGGTTTGATCCCCCAGGATGAGTGACGCGGTCAGAACGAACGACTGCCCTGAGGCATACTCAAGCCCGATGTCACGTTGATCAGATCCATCTCACCCATCCCCTTGATATCAACGCACCCAAGCTCCGAGACCTGAAACTCGTCGATCAGGGCATATTTCATCTCTTCCGGGGCCACGATGTTCATGGGGTTGGCAAAGACCTGCAACCGGGATGCGATGTTCACGGCAGGGCCAAACACGTCATAGACATATTTCTGAATGCCCACGACCGATCCGACCGCCGCCCCCATCCCCAATCCGATCCGGGCCTGCCACTTGTGCGGATGGCTTTCGTTGCGGCGTTCAAGATAGCGCAGGAACCTTACCGCACAATGCGCCACGGCGGTCGCATGATCCGGTGTGGGATCGGGCATGCCCGACACGGCCAGATAGGCATCGCCAATCGTCTTGATCCGCTCACACCCGAATTGTTCGACGATCCGGTCAAAGGCCGTGAAGATGTCGTTCAACTCACTCAAGGTGACTGTCGGGTCGGTCTTGGCCGCAAAATCCGTGAACCCGACAAAATCCAGCATCACCACCGAAACCTGCTGATACAGCTGCGGTGTGACAACGCCGAACGTCTTGAACTCTTCATACACCGCTCGTGGCATCAGGTTCAGCAACAGCCGTTCCACCCTCTCCTTTTCGCGCTCAAGCTCTCGGGTATTTCGCTCGACCATGGTGGAATAGCTGTCGATCATGCTTTCCAACTCGCGAATGCGGGTGATGTTCTGACATTCAACGATCAACACCTGTTCGGACAATCCGCTGGCCAGCGAGACCGTGACCGCAAAGATCAGTGTCCTTCGCTTTGGTTTGATCTGCAATTCGACCGAGTACCGAAGGCCGGACTGCTTTACATCCTCCAGTTCCTTGGGGTCGAGATCCGACAGAACGTCGCTCAAGGCGCTGCCCTTTTCAGGAGTACCGAACCATTCCGTGAAAGGCCCGTTGTAAAACACGAATTGCAGGTCGGATGCGCGCACCACGGCGACGCCCACTCCGATCGCACGCAGCAATTGTTCGTTTATTGCAAGAATGCTCATGCCGCATTCCGGGCGACGATGATCGAACGTTTTCCCTCGATCGCGTTCAGCGCAGTTTTGATGTCGCCGTCCGACATACCATGCTGGCTGAGCGCGTCGCCAAACAGCTCGGCCATGACGTCGAATTCATTGTGCGAAATGTTCAGATGCCGATGAACTGCTTCGATCCTGTCATCACTGAAAGATGCGGGCCCGCCAATCAAGGACGAGACGAACTTGGTTTGATGGTCGATCAAACGCGGCATATCAATGTCTTCGAAATGATGGCCGATCTCATCCGAATCCAGCGCCATTTCATAGAAGGTCATCACGACCCGGCTGATCGTTTTGAAACCGCCATATTTCTCATAAAGTGTCTGTGCCACACGAATACCCGCGCGTTACCAATCAATAACCCCACAACTCTATATCAAATCGATATTTTTGTTAACGCTTATGATTTTCCGGCCGGGAAGGATCAAAAACCGTCTTTCCGCACAGGAAAACCTGCCAGAGCATCACTGAGACCGAAACAAAGTTTCATACGTTCTTTGGGGATGGGAAGCGAAGGAAAGGCAAACCATCAGCGGGATTGTCTTTTGACTGATCTTGAAGCGCTCTGATGGGCTGGGCCGGGTCAGTTTTGAATGCACGCCAGCCCGCCCTTCTGGAAGAAAGCTTCCTCTGATACCCTCAGCAACCCGCCATCAAAGAGAATTTAGTTTCAATACGGCGTGTCCTCATGTTCACATGCAGAAGATGTGACACAACCATTGAAAGGACCAAAAGTGCAGGAACATGGATATGCGTCCGGGCGCCTGAATCTTCCTTTCGTCGGAATATCGACCTTCGCGAAATCTCCATACGTCGAAAACTGGGACGGAATTGAGGCCGATGTTTGCGTGCTCGGCGCGCCGTTCGACTTTGGAACGCAGTGGCGCCCCGGCGCCCGTTTTGGTCCTCGGGCCGTTCGAGAGGCATCGACCCTTTTCAGTTTTGGCCATGCCGGCGCCTATGATCATGAGGATGACGCAACCTATCTGGAAAGCTCGGTTCGGATCGTCGACCTGGGGGATGCGGATATTGTCCACACCAAGACCGAGGCGAGCCACGAGAACATAGCCTTTGGTGTGCGAAAGATCCTGGAGGCCGGGGCACTTCCGCTGGTGATTGGCGGTGATCACTCGGTCAACATCCCCTGCATTTCCGCATTTGAAAGCAACTGCGCCGAAAACGGACCGATACATGTCGTTCAAATCGATGCGCATTTGGACTTTGTCGATGAACGTCATGGCGTCACCAGCGGGCACGGAAACCCCATGCGCCGCGCGATAGAAAAAGACTATGTTTCGGGGATGACCCAGTTGGGTATTCGGAACGTTTCGTCCACGTCCAAGGAAGGGTATGACGACGCGCGTGCGCGCGGATCGGATATCCTGTCGGTACGGCAGGTTCGCAGATTGGGAACACAGGCTGTTCTTGACCGCATACCCGAGGGAAAACGGTACTACGTGACTATTGATATCGATGCGTTCTGTCCCTCGATCGCACCAGGAACCGGAACTCCAAGCCACGGAGGGTTTCTGTACTATGACGTTCTGGAGATTCTTCAGGGGCTGGCGAAAAGAGGGGACGTGGTCGGCATCGATCTTGTCGAGGTGGCTCCTGCCTACGATCCCACCGAAAGCACTCAGATTCTGGCGGCGCAGCTTCTGCTGAATTTTCTGGGTTTCATATTTCACGAACGAGCTCGGCGCACGTGATAAGCGGGTGGAGCCAAAGCTCCACCCCAAAGCATCAGGCGCCGATAATGTTGTGCCCCGGTCCGTAGGGGAATCCGGTGATGTTTTCGGCTCCGTCTTCACCCACAACCAGAATATCGTGTTCCCTGTAGCCGCCCGCACCGGGCTGGCCTTCAGGGATCCACAGCATCGGCTCGATCGAGACCACCATGCCGGGTTCCAGCACTGTGTCGATGTCTTCGCGGAGTTCCAGACCGGCCTCGCGACCATAATAGTGGCTCAGAACACCAAACGAGTGGCCATAGCCGAAGGACCGATATTGCAGCAGGCCTTCGTCGGCAAAGAACCGGTTGATCTCGGCGGTGATACCGGAACAGGTGGCACCGGGTTTGATCAGGCTCAGGCCAAGTTCATGTGCGGCCACATTGGCCTTCCACAGGCGCAGACTGTCGGCATCCGGCTCGCCCAGGAACAGGGTCCGTTCCAGGGCGGTGTAATAGCCGGAAATCATCGGAAAGGTGTTCAGTGACAGGATATCGCCTTTTTGCAACGCGCGTTTGGTGACCGGATTATGGGCGCCGTCGGTGTTCAAACCCGATTGAAACCAAACCCAGGTGTCACGGTATTCGGCTTCCGGGTAGGCCCGCGCGATTTCCACTTCCATCGCGTCTCGGCCGGCCATCGCAATTTCGATTTCGGTTGCGCCTTCGCGGATTGCGGCATGGATCGCAGCACCACCCACATCGGCAGTACGGGCACCGCCTTTGATTAATTCGATTTCTTCAGCGGATTTGATCATCCGCGCGGCCATGGTGTCGGCCGCGATGTCAACCAACTCAGGCTCACCCAGCATGTTCAGCGCCGTGTCGCGCGCCGCAAGCGTCATGTGGTCGCCTTCGATGCCGATCCGCTTTGCGTTCCCGATCAGGCTCGCAACTGCACGCCAGTAGTTGTCGCGCTTCCAGTCGGTATAAATCACGTTGTCTTCAACCGACCGGCGCCAGGGTTGCCCGGCATCAATATTGGCGGACACGGTGGTGCAACTGTCCTGGGTCACAACACAGCCATAGGGGCGCCCGAACGCACAATACAGAAAGCCAGAGTAATAGGCGATATTCTGCATCGACGTCAGCAGCACCACCGGGACATCCCGCTGGGCCATGATGGCGCGCAGTTTGCCAAGACGGCGGTCATACTCGGCTTTGCTGAACGGCAACGGGGCCTTTTCACCATTGTGGCAGGTGAAGAACTGAGGGCGGTTAGAAATGTCAGTCATCCTTGGTCTCTCATCTATGCCGGGCGTGCATTTCCCGGCCACATGTCCCGGCGTTCAGGACAGGCGGTCTCGGGGTCCGAGAGCCGATCACCTCCGTAGTCGCCGCGACGCCATCGCAGCGGAGATGAACAGGTGAATCGTTAGATCAGACGGTTTGCTGCGTCAAGCGGGCGAAAGACCCCGCAGACGTTCGGACCGACGCCGCAACAGTTCGACGGTCGTCAGCAAAGCAATGGACAGGACCACAAGGATTGTCGCAACCGCAAGAATGGTTGGACTGATCTGCTCCCGCAGGCCGGTGAACATCTGCCACGGCAACGTCTTTTGGCTGGCAGAGCCTACAAACAGCACCACGACCACTTCGTCGAATGATGTGATAAAGGCAAAGAGACCGCCAGATATCACACCCGGCAGGATCAACGGCATCTGAATCTTGAAGAAGGTTCGCACCGGTCCCGCGCCCATATTGGCCGCCGCCCGGGTCAGAGATCGATCAAAGCCCACCAGGGTCGCCGTCACGGTAATGATCACAAAGGGAATACCCAGAACCGCGTGGGCCAGGATGACTTTCAGATAACCTACGAAGTTCTTGTTCATGCCCAGCGTACCTTCGAGGAAGCGCCCGATATCACTGTAGAAAAAGAACATGCCCGTCGCCGAGATGATCAGCGGAACAATCATCGGCGATATCAGGATCCCCATGATCGCACGGCGCCCGGGAACGTGAGACTGGCTGAGCCCAATGGCGGCCAGCGTTCCCAACGTTACCGAAATAACCGTCGCAATCGGCGCGATGATCAGCGAGTTCTTGAAGCTGCGCTGCCATTCGTTGTTGGTGAAGAAATCTCGGTAATGCTTCAGCGAATAGCCTTCCGGATCCAGCCGCAGCATCTCGGGGGTGAATGTAAAGAAATCCTCTGCGTTGAAAGACAGCGGCAACACCACAAGGATCGGTGTGATCAGGAAGACGAAGATCGCACCACAGATCACGCGAAACAGGTAGTGATAGAAAACCTGTTGTGCCGTGAGGTATGGCAGCAACTTGCGCCGATACCGCCCCTCATACAACCAGAAGATAAACCAGGCAAAAAACCAGCCGCCGAGCAGCCCCAATACACCACCCATCAGCCCGGCCACTATGAACCCCACGACACCGAACCCGATGATATTGATCCAGCGTGCGAGGTTTTCGTTCTTCACGATGTTTATGTAGACCCAAGCCAGCCCCGCAATCAGGACGGCTCCGGCCAGTATGCCCAGAAGGACCGAACCATTTCCGGCCCCGACGAAAATACCGGCAAATGCCCCGGCAAGTGCGACACTGGGCAGAACCATGGACATGGGTTTGCGGGATATCGGTGTCAGTGCGGCCATCTTGATTATCCCAACTTTACGTTATCGATGCCCACGATCTTGTCGTAGACCCAGTAGAGCAGCAGCACGACCGCCAGAAGGATCGTACCCAAGGCCGCGGCCAGCCCCCAGTTAAGTGAGGACGAAATGTGATAGGCGATCCGGTTCGAGATGAAGACACCCTTGGTGCCGCCCACGATCTCGGGCGTGATGTAGTACCCAATTGCCAGAATGAACACGAGGATCGAACCGGCCCCGATCCCGGGCACGGATTGCGGGAAATAGATACGCCAGAATGTCGTCCAGTTCGTCGCGCCCATGGATTTGGCCGCACGCGTATAAGATGGCGGAATGGTCTGCATCACCGAATACATTGGCAGGATCATGAACGGCAAAAGGATATGCGTCATCGCTATGATGGTGCCGATCTGGTTGTTGATTATGATCAGCCGGGCATCATCAGCGACCAGCCCCAGCCAAACGAGGGTATCGTTAATAACCCCCTGTTGCTGCAACATGACCTTCCACGCGGACGTTCGCACCAGAAGAGACGTCCAGAAGGGCAAAAGGACCAGTATCATCAACAGGTTCGACACCCGCATCGGAAGTGTCGCCAACAGATAACTGACAGGGTAAGCAAGCAGGATACAAGCGCCCGTTATCACGAGCGACATGAACAGAGTACGTCCGAAAAGCTTGATCAGGATCCGCTTGTCTTCGGGTTGGGCCTGCGCGCCTTCCGGGGTTCTGCGCATATCGACGGCATTCAGGAAGTAGCCATTGGTAATCGCCGGTGAGTGGGTCTTGATCACGCGCCAGGTTTGCGGATCTCCCCATCCTTCGTGAATCTCGATCAACTTTTCCTTGAAAGGCCCATCCGTTTCAGGATCCAGTTTTTTGATCTGACGCCCGGATTTGCGGAACAGCGAAGACATACCTGTTTCTTCATAGTTCAGACGCGAACCAAGGCGAGTGTGTTCTTTGTTTTCGACCGCAACGACCATATCGCGAACGAAAGCATCGTAAACCGCTTCATCCGGAAGCTCGCCGCTTTGAGCATCCCAACCCTTCAGAGCTTCCACAGTAAGTGGAAGGGTTTCCGACACCATGCTGTTTTCCACCGAACGAAACAGCATCGACGCAATCGGCACGATGAAGGAAAACATGACGAACAGCAGAAGCGGAGCGACGAGCATCAACGCCCGCAATTTCTGCCGCCGCAGTGAGCGTGCCAGCGATTGCTTGAGCGGCGTTCCGTCCGCTGCCAGCATCGGCCCTGCATTTTGGCTTGCGTCAGTCATCTGTGCCCCTTGGCTCTGCTTGAGTCTGAGGGCGGCGCGCCGCCCTCGACTTTTTCATGAAAACGCGCGCTTATTGCGCCAACCAAGCTTGGAACTTGGCTTCGATGTCGTCGCGGTAATCCGCCCAGAACTCGTAGTTGTAAAGGAACGTGTTCTTGGCGTTTTCCGGATCGGTTGGCATATGGGGCGCCATATCGATACCCAATTCGGCATGCTTACCCACCAGCGGAGCCGACGATGCACGGGCCGGACCGTACGAGATGTACTTGGCCTGATCCGCCAGACGCTGGGTATCGGTCGCGAACATGATATAGTCCAGCGCGCGCTGCTGACGCTCTTCGCTCAGACCAGCAGGGATGATCCAACCGTCCAGGTCAAAGATTTGCGCGTCCCACAACATGGCAACGGGCTGCTTCTGCTCTTCGATCACGCTGAACAGACGACCGTTATAGGTCGAACCCATGACGATCTCGCCATCAGCCAGAAGTTGCGGTGTATCCGCACCAGCGGACCACCAGACTACGCTGTCTTTGATCGTGTCGAGCTTGGCAAGCGCCTGATCCTGTCCTTCCGGAGTGGCCAGAACGTCATAGACATCGTCCTTTGCGACGCCGTCGCACAACAGGGCCCATTCCATGTTGTTGATCGCACGCTTTTCAAGCGAACGCTTGCCCGGATAGGCTTCCAGGTCAAATACGGCGCAGACATCGCTGGGCGGAGTGTCTCCGACCAGATCGGTGCGGTACCCGAAGGTGGTTGAATACACGATCTGCGGGATAAAACAGTCGCTGACCAAAAGGTCGCCGAAATCTTCGGAGGCAGGTGTGCCATCCGGCGCCGGCGCAAGCTGGGTGTCAAAGTCGATTTCCAGGGCAAGACCTTCGTCACACAGACGAATTGCGTCTGCGGCCACAACATCAACCACATCCCAGGTGATGTTGCCGGCTTCGTTCATCGCGCGCAGTTTCGCAACTGCTTCGGCCGAGCTGTCATCATTCAGGATGGTGACACCTGTCTTTTCCGAATAGGGCTCGTGATACGCCTTAAGCTGCGATTTGGAATAAGCGCCGCCCCAGGAAACGATCGTCATTTCCTCTGCGAATGCACCCCCAGCAACTGCCCCAAGTGCCGCTGCTGTCAACAATGTTTTGGTTGTCTTCATGAATTGCTCCCAGTTTTTCCCGTTTATGTGTGTGGTCGGCTGATGCACGGGTTTTCACCAGCCGGTCCCTCAGTGAGGTCGCGCTTGTTCCGCGCGACTTGGCCTATGCGTCGAGCGCACGACAATCCTGAGCCAGCCAGCCGATCTCGATCTCCTGCCCCGGGGACAGGCGGATTGCGTCTGGCGCGTTCCGGGTCTTGACGATGAACTCATCATTTCCGGCAACGGACATGCGGAAACGGAACACGTCACCCATGTAAATGAATTCCTTGACGGTTGCCTTCAGCGTATGTGCATCGGCGTGCAGGCGATCCTTGTTGAATTCTACCCGCTCGGGCCGGATCGATACTTTTGTCCGTTCGCCGGGTTCGCGAACATTGATCGGAACAGCGTCAATTTCCGAGCCATCATCCAGCTGGACGAGGCATGTATCGCCATCGATCGTCTTGATGACGCCTTCCATTGTGTTGTTTTCCCCGATGAACTGCGCAACGAAGCTGTTTTCGGGTTCTTCATAGAGCTGATCGGGCGGTGCAAGCTGCTGAATGCGGCCATCGTCGAACACGGCAACACGATCCGACATGGTCAATGCTTCGGTCTGGTCATGCGTTACATAGACCGTGGTAATCCCCAGCTCATGCGCGAGACGCGTGATTTCGAACTGCATATGCTCACGCAGTTGTTTGTCCAAAGCGCCCAGAGGTTCGTCCATCAACACCAGTTCGGGTTCAAAAACCAAAGCGCGCGCCAAGGCTATTCGCTGTTGTTGACCGCCGGACAACTGAGCCGGACGTCGCCCACCAAACGCACCCATCTGAACCATGTCCAGAGCACGTTGAACCTTTTCCTCCCGTTCAGACTTGCCCAATTTGCGGACCTCCAAAGGGAACGAAAGGTTTTCGGCCACCGTCATGTGTGGAAATAGTGCATAGTTCTGAAAAACCATGCCAATCCCGCGCTTGTGCGGCGGGATATTATTGATGGGTTTCCCATCAAGAAGAATTTCGCCATGGGTCGCGGTTTCGAATCCGGCAAGCATCATCAGGCAGGTTGTCTTTCCAGACCCGGACGGCCCGAGCATGGTCAGGAATTCGCCTTTTGGCATTGCAAGGTTGAGATCTTTGACAACGAGATTCTCGCCATCATAAGATTTTTGTACGCGTTGAAACTCAACAAACGCGGCATCGGTATTTGTGTCGGTCACAAGACCCCCTGTTGCGTCAAATGATTATCCGAGAGTTGCGGATTTCATTGATCTGTAGTCAGCAGTTAAGACCATGCAGAGGGCACTTGGCAACAATAGATGACGCAATTACGAATTTTCATGTCATATTTGCTGCTTCACTCAGCAAGATTGAGGCGGCACATATGCCATGCAAGGCTTTGATTACTTGAAAGAACAGGCTTGCCAATCCGCTTGCGAATCTCGGGGATGGCTTCAATCGTGCGCAGATTGGTGCAGCTAATGAAAACCGCTTCCACCGATGGATCAGATCCCAGTTTCGTCGCGGCTTCGATCACGGACTGCACCGAAATCCGAGCAACCTTTGCCTCTTCGGCCTGCCCGAATGTCCCGAAAACATCCATGGTTATCCCGTTTTCCGAAAACGCGGCTCGCAGCGGTGCGTTGACCTCTTCGACATAAGGCGACAGAAGCGCAAACTTGGACACGCCAAGATCCGCGGCGCAGGCCGTAGCCGCGCGCAAAGGGTTTGTTACCTCTTTTGTATTGCACGACTGTTTGACAAGTTCCTCCACACGCTCTGATCCAATGACGGAACTTGCCGACGTGCAGCCATAACCCACCACCCGGAAAGGACGCGCGCTGGGCAACAATCTTGCCGCTGCCGGCAGGGCCCCTTCCATCTCGGCCAGGCTTTCTGGTGTCACTTCGATGCCGCTGGGTATCCGTGTTACAAACAACGGGTTTTTCCGGTCCGAGAAAAACGCGCTGAATTCCGGCTCAATCGTCTCGTCGACCTGAAGTACGATCAATCCAAGCGGCGGGGTTTGCGGGTCGTCTTCGTCAAGCGTGTAAGGCACGTAGGTCATAGCTCGATCATCTCCGGCCCGATACGCGGGCTGATAAAGCGCGGGGCTTTGTCTGTTACGACGATGTTTTCTTCGTGAACCAATATCTTGTCACCAACCGCAATACCCGGCTCCAGGGTCAGCACCATGCCAGGCTCAAGAACGGTCTGGTCCGTCGGGATGAGGGACGGCCATTCAGTCAAGGACATGCCCAACCCGTGCCCCAGCCGACCGGCATCCGTGCCTTCGGATGCCTTGGTCAGCACCGTGTTCATGGCATGAAACAACTCTGCGGCCGTTGCGCCGGGCCGGGCGATTTCGAATGCAGCATCTGACGCGTCTATCAGCCTGGCATAAGCAGATTTCACGTCGGGACTTGCTGGGCCAACCGACCAGTTGCGATCGAAGTCACTGAAGTAACCATCCCAGACCAAGCCGGTATCAAGCATCAGTACATCGCCATCTTTCAAGGGGGACGAAGACGCCGGCGAAATCACGTCAGAATAACCGCCCTGCTCTGCCCCACCTGCGAGATACGGCACCCAGTCGGCACCCTCTTCCAGACACAGTATCTGGAAACCGCGAAATACTTCATCCAAAGGCACGCCGACCCGTGCAATCTCGGGAACGCGCGCGAACGCGCGACCAGCTATGGCGCATGCAGTTTCGATCTTGGTGATTTCTGCACCGGATTTGACCATGCGAAGCTGGCGCAAAATACCCTGATCTCCGGTGATGCAACGCGAACCGAGACTGTTTCGCAGGCGTTCAATGTCCGACAGCGGCATACGCGCGTGCGCCTCGTGCCCATCCGGCATTCCGATACGACCTTTGGGGGGCGTCAGTTCCGTCAGAGCATCCGTCAAAAGCGAGACGCCGTCATCCTGAAGGTCAGGTGAGATCCACGTTCGGATGTCGTCGATCCAGGTTTGCCCCATCAATGAGGCGCCGATCGAGGGGATGACCGCGACCGGTTTGCCAGCCGCAGGCAGGATCAGGAACCAAGGGCGGGTCGGGCTTTCCCAGAATCTGGTCAGGTATCCGGTAAAGTAGCGCACATCGGTTTCCGTGGTCAGCAGCAGCGCCGACAGGCCCGCGGCATTCATCAACACCTGTGCGCGTTCGGTACGCGCGGCAAGTTCTGCTGGCTCGAACCCTCTCATCCTGCGACCTCAGCGGTGATGCGTCGCATGCGGGCTGAACCGTTGAAACGTCGCAGCCTGAATGGCCCGGTCTTTCGGCCCGTTCGATGTGAATTGATATCGGTTTTCATGCAGCCCCCCGAATTATCGCTCGTTGACGTGAGCGGATCGGTAGGGTTCTGTCAACCAAAGTCTAATGTTGACCGGAGGCGCCAATGACCCACTCTGATCCAGCCTTCAGCCGGGCGGAATATGATCGTCGTCTTGCCAAGACCCGAAAGGCGATGGCCGCAAAAGGAATTGACTGCCTTTTTGTCGAAGACCCTTCGAACATCGGATGGCTCACCGGGTATGAGGGCTGGTCTTTTTACGTTCACCAGGGTGTCTTGATCTTTCTTGACGCGGACCCGATCTGGTGGGGGCGCCGGCAGGATGCAAACGGTGCGCTGCGCACGGTGTGGATGGGGGACGATCGGGTTTTCGGATACGCCGATCACTTTGTGCAGTCGACCACGCGGCATCCTATGCAGGATCTGGCCCAGCTTATTGCGGACTGCGGACACGGCCGCAGCCGAATTGGGGTGGAGCTGGACAATTATTACTACTCGGCCAAAGCCCATATTACACTGACAACGGAACTGCCCGAGGCGACGCTGATGGATGCAACGGCCTTGGTCAACTGGCAACGGGTCGTGAAATCCAACGAAGAAATCGCCCTGATGCGCAAGGCGGCCCGAATTTCAGAGTTTGTGACTGACGGCGTGCTTGAACGCGTTGAACCCGGCCTGCGCAAGAACGAGCTGGTCGCACAGATATACCATGACGCGATAACGGGCGTCGGGGATGACTGGGGGGATTACGCGGCCATCGTACCACTTTTGCCGTCCGGCTCAGACGCCGCCGCGCCGCATCTGACCTGGAATGGAGATGTGTTCAAATCGGGCGAATGCACCTTCTTTGAGTTGTCCGGCTGCTATCGCCGATATCATGCTCCGTTCTGCCGGTCGGTATTTCTGGGTCAACCGCCTGATCATCTTAGAAGGGCCGAGGCGGCCTTGGTCGAGGGGTTGGAAGCGGGTCTGGAGGCTGCGCGCCCCGGCAATCGCGCAAAAGATATCGCCAAAGCGCTGGCGGCGCCTCTCGAACGTGCAGGGATCGAACGCGGTGCCCGCTGCGGCTATCCTGTCGGCCTCAGCTATCCTCCGGACTGGGGCGAGCGCACGATCTCGTTGCGGGACGAAGACAATACCATCCTCGAAGCTGGCATGACATTTCACTTTATGCCCGGGCTATGGATGGATGATTGGGGGCTTGCGATCACCGAGACCATCCTGATCAAGGAAAACGGCCCCGCAGAGTGTCTGTGCAAACGACCACGCAAAATATTCGTCAAGCCCTGACAGGTGCACGAACGATTGCAGGCCCGCGCCGGATCAAACCCGTATCTGTTCAATCAACCAGTCACGAAACAATGCGGCCGCCGGATTGCTGGCGTCGGCGGAAAGATAATACCCTTCGTTGCATTCGACAGTGCTGTCATGTGCGCTTTCGACAAGACCGGTTGCCATCGCATGTTTCGCTAGAAACTCGCTGATCAGGGCAACCCCGCTGCCATGAACGGCCAAATGAAGCGCCATGCCGAACGTATCGACGAAAACAGCAGGCTGCCGTTGCACGCCCTGCTTGTCGAGCCACGTCTTCCATCCACTGGACGTGCCGACTGCTTCTATCAGGGGAAGGTCAAACGGATCCCCGGCAAGCGTCGGCGCCTTGACAGCGACAAGCCTGTCAGGTCTCAGGCGCTCGGCCCCCCTGCCCACTTGTTTCTCTGACCCGAACCTGACCTGAACATCAGCTTGCGACGCGTGAAAATCGTCAGGCCAGATTGCACTGAGCAGCCGCACGCTGATCTCTGGATTGCGTGCGGTGAAGTCCGCGAGGTTTGGGGCGATGACCCATTGCGCGACGCTGACAGATGTGGCCACCGTCAGGACATCTCCTGGTGCGCTTGCGTCGGCCCTTCCGGCGGCGGCGGCAAGTGCCTCAAGCGCGCTGCCGACTTCGGGCAACAGTTTTCGCCCGGCATCCGTCAGGGCCAAACTGCGCGGATGCCTTACAAAAAGTGCTGTCCCCAGACGCATCTCAAGGGATTTCACCTGCTGACTGACGGCCGATTGGGTCAGGCCGATTTCCTCGGCAGCCGCAGTAAAACTCAGGGTCCGGGCTGCTGCCTCGAAGGATCGGAACCAGGTCAGCGGTGGAAGTGATTTTCCCATTGATCAAGTTAGCCATTAATCTTTCTAATGCGAAAGCACATAATTCAATCATTTGTCAAAAACCACACCCGTTTCTACCTTCTCCCAGCGCGACAGGAGAGGTGTGATGAAGCCGGAAATACGCAAGATTGTTACCTACGACGAGGAAGTTCTTGTCGAGGGATTTCGCCCTGCGGAAATCCCATGGCGCATGTTTGCCGTGGCCGCAGTGATTACCAATCCCTGGGCGGGTCGATATGTCGAAGACCTAAAACCGGAAATCCACGCCTACGGCCCCGTACTGGGAAAGATGATGACGGACCGCATGATTGCGTTGGCCGGCAGTGGTGACGCGATCGAAGCCTATGGCAAGGCAGCCGTCGTCGGGCTGAATGGCGAGGTCGAGCACGCCTCGGGCATTATTCACACTCTTCGGTTCGGCAACCACTACCGGCAGGCGGTCAGCGCGAAATCCTATCTGGCTTTCACGAACACGCGCGGCCCCGCAAATGCGCCGATCATGGTTCCATTGATGGACAAAAACGATGCCGGGCGGCGTTCTCACTACCTGACCGTACAATTCTCGATCCCGGACGCACCACGCGACGATGAAATTGTCGTCGTATTGGGGGCCGCAACCTCGGGCAGACCGCATCACCGCATCGGCGACCGGTATCAGGATCTCAAGGATTTGGGCCATGACGTGGACAACCCGGCCGCGGTCTGAAATCGGCGGGCTGGCCGCGATCCAGGCAGGCGCAGGTCCGGACATCCTGTTGCTTCACGGGGTTGGCCTGCGGGCCGAAGCCTGGAGCGCGCAGTTGGACGGGTTGGCGTCTGAAGCGCGCCTGACGGCACCGGACATGCCCGGCCACGGGGAAAGCCCGCTCGGCTTTATCGGCACGGAACTGTCGGAATACAGTGATGCTGCACACAACTTGCTGGGCAATCTGAACGGTCCGGTCCTTGTTGTCGGCCACTCGATGGGCGCGATGATCGCGTTGGACCTTGCCGCCAAGTCGCCAGATCGGATTTGCGGCGTCGTAGCAATGAATGCCGTTTTTGAACGCAGTGCAAAGGCAGCGCAGGCCGTTCAGGAACGTGCTGCGGGACTGGATGGTGAAACACCGGTTGATCCAACCAGCACGCTGCGCCGGTGGTTTGGTGACATCGGTTCGCCTGAACGTGATGCCTGCCGCGAATGGCTGACGGCCATGGATCCGGCGGCTTACAAGCTGGCCTATACGGTTTTTGCCCAAAGCCAAAATCCGCGGCGCGGCGCGTTGGAGAAACTTGGCTGCCCCGCGCTGTTCATAACCGGCAGTCAGGAGCCGAACTCCACACCACACATGTCGCGTAGAATGGCCGAAGTCACCCCGAACGGACGCGCCCTGATCATCGATGGGGCGGCCCATATGATGCCGATGACACATGCAAGTCAGGTCAACGCCGCCATCTCCAGCTTTCAAAGCGAGGTGCAATCATGACCGAACTCGACCCCCGCGACCTTCGGCGGGCATTTGGCAAATTCATGACCGGCGTGACCGTCGTTACCACGCGCAACGCCTCTGGCATGGCCCTGGGCTTCACGGCGAATTCCTTCACTTCGGTTTCGCTCGACCCGCCGCTGTTGATCGTCTGCCCTGGCAAGAACTTGTCTTCCTACGGCGAATTCTCGGCCTGCACCCATTTCACGGTGAGCGTTCTGGCCGAGGGGCAAGAGGATGTGTCCAACACCTTCGCCAGCTTCAAAGGTGATCGGTTCGCCAAAACCGACCATAGCCTTGACGCGCGCGAGATCCCGTTGATCACCGGCGCGGTTGCGACATTTTCCTGCCGGACCCATCGGGTGGTCGAGGCAGGAGACCATTGCGTTTTGATCGGACAGGTCGAAGCCTATTCCCACAACGACCGCCCGGCGCTGGGCTACGCGAACGGGCGGTACTTCAGCCTTGGTCTGGAACGCGGCGCGCTTGAACCGACTGGGCGCAGGATCGTCTGTGGCGCAATCATCGAACACGAAGGCCGCGTGCTGCTAGAAAAAACGGATGCCGGTTTCAGGCCGCCGCAGGTCACACTGTCCGACCGGCGACAGTTGCGGGACAGCCTTCGGCAGGATCTGCATGATCGTGGCATCGACGCAAATCTCGGCGTCGTCTACTCGGTCTATGACGATGCCACAGCGCATCATGTCTACGTATTGGGCAATGCACCGGACCTTCCCAAACACGGCAAGCTTGAGGCCGTCGCGATTGAAGATTTGGCGGCCCTTTCCTACACGACGACGCCAATCACCACCATGATTTCCCGTTTTGCGCTGGAAAGCCGAACCCGCGACTTCTCACTTTATCTGGGCAGTGCGCAGCAGGGCGACGTGCACAGCTTTTCTGAAAGGACCTGATGGATGGAGTTTTCCCTTTTTGCACACATGGAACGGCTGAGCCCCGATCAACCCCATGAGAAGCTGTATGAAGAATTCATCGCGCTGTGTAAAATGGCCGATGAGGCGGGAATGCGTGCCGTCTGGACCGGTGAGCACCACGGGATGGACTTTACGATCGCGCCCAACCCTCTGATGTCTTTGGTAGATATCGCACATCACACCAAGAATGTGCGGCTTGGCACCGGTACAGTGGTTGCACCGTTCTGGCATCCGATCAAACTGGCGGGCGAAACGGCTGCCGCGGACCTGATGACAGGCGGCCGTATCGAGCTGGGCATCGCCCGCGGCGCCTATTCGTATGAATATGAACGGATGATGCCGGGAATGGATGCATGGGATGCTGGCCAGCGCATGCGAGAAATCGCGCCGCTTTTGCCCCGGCTGTGGGAGGGTGACTGTGCCCATGATGGAGAGTTCTTCAAGTTCCCTGCCACCACCTCGGCCCCCAAGCCGGTGCAACCCGGAGGGCCGCCCATCTGGATCGCGGCGCGGGATCCGAACAGTCATGAATTCGGTGTGCAGAACGGCTTTAACATTCAGGTCACACCGCTTTGGCAGGGCATGCACGAGATTGAAACGCTGATGGGCCGCTTTGAGGATGCCTGCGCAAACCATGAGGGGCCGCGCCCCAAGATCATGCTTCTGCACCACACCTATGTTGGCAATGACGATGCTGATCTGGATCGGGCCGCTCGGGAGTTGTCTTGCTTCTACAACTACTTCGGGGCCTGGTTTCAAAACAAGCGGCCGGTCCGGCAGGGCTTGATCCAGAAGCTGACCGACGAAGAGATGGCGGCCAATACGATGATGGCCCCGGAAAACCTGGCGCGCGATCTGACTATCGGAACCGCAGAGGGTGTCACGGAACGTCTGAAACGTTATGAAGATCTGGGCTATGATGAGTATTCGTTCTGGATAGACAGCGGTATGAGTTTCGAACGCAAACGCGCATCGCTGGCCCGTTTCATCGACGACGTCATGCCAAAGTTTCAGTGAGGATCGATGATGCATCAGAAACCACATTTCCAGCTTTATATCGACGGCGCGTGGACCGAAGGGGCACACGGGCAAGTGATGCATTCGCAAAACCCGGCGACGGGCCAAGACTGGTCCAGTTTCGCCTGTGCCGCACCCGAAGACGTGAACCGCGCCGTGTCCGCGGCGCGTCGGTCACTTGATGATCCCGCGTGGCGCGACATGACGCAAACCGCACGCGGCAAACTGTTGTTCAAACTTGCGGAACTGATCGAGGAAAACGCCAGTCATCTGGGCCAGCTTGAGACCACAGACAGCGGCAAGCTGCTTGCCGAAACCGCAAGCCAGACAGCCTATGTCGGTGACTATTATCGATATTATGCGGGTCTCGCGGACAAGATCGAAGGAGCGGTTCTTCCGATCGACAAACCGGACATGCACGTCTTCACCATGCGCGAACCGATTGGCGTGGTGGTCGCTATCGTCCCCTGGAACGCACAGATGTTCCTGACCGCAACCAAGCTTGGCCCCGCGATGGCGGCAGGATGTTCGGTCGTGTTGAAGGCCTCTGAAATTGCGCCCGCTCCGATGCTGGAATTCGCACGGCTGATCGATGAAGCTGGCTTTCCGCCCGGTGTTGTCTCTGTCATTACGGGGGATGCCGAAAACTGCGCCATCCCGCTTACCCGGCACCCGGACGTGGACCGGATCGCATTCACCGGCGGCCCGGAAACAGCGCGCCATGTCGTGCGCAATTCGGCTGAAAACTTTGCGGTGACCACATTGGAACTGGGCGGGAAATCCCCGATCATCGTTTTTGATGATGCCAATCTGGATGGCGCCGCCAATGGTTTGATTGCGGGAAACTTCGGCGCCTCGGGTCAAAGCTGCGTGGCCGGCTCGCGCGGATTGATACATCGCCCGGTACTGGAAGCGCTTGTTGACAAGATCGAAGAGAAGATGAAGGGCATCGCAATCGGAGATCCATTGGAAACGGCCACCCATATTGGCCCGCTCTGCACCACTGATCAGGTGGAAAGAATTCAGGCGACTTTGGCGAAAGCCACAGAACAAGGCGCACGCGTCCGCTTCGGGGGGAAACCTCTGGACCGGCCGGGCAACTTCATGGCCCCTACGCTGGTGGAATGCACGAGCGCAGAGACAGAGACGCTGAAGGTCGAAATGTTCGGCCCCGTGATGTCTCTGCTGCCATTCGATACGGAAGAGGAAGCGATCACATTGGCCAACGACTCGCAGTTCGGGCTTGGATCCGGCGTTTTCACTGAAAATGTCGCCCGCGCCCACCGGGTTTCATCCCGTCTGAAATCGGGAATTTGTTGGATCAACACGTACCGCGCAGTGTCCCCGATTGCTCCGTTTGGTGGATACAACCAATCCGGCTATGGCAGGGAAGCGGGAATCGAGGCCATTCACGATTACACAAGGACCAAAACCGTCTGGCTGAATACGTCAGAGCAGCCAATGTCGAACCCGTTCGTCATACGCTGACAAGAGTTTGTTTCAGTGTCCTTTTGAAAGCGCAGGTCTTGCGCTTGTCCATCGCACCAAGATCTCTGAGCCCAGCTCGTTATGATGCAAGGCCTTGTGGTTTCGGGGCGGGTTTCGAAGCACCCGTACGGCGCTCTTAAACCCATTCGAACAGACCATCTTATGATGGGTTCCAAATACGGCATACGCATTCCCGGCAATGCAGGAGGGACAGTCCAAAGATACAAACGGGGTTATCTCCGGCGCTTCATGGACGCCATCGAAGTCGGCGATGACCTGGTACGCATAACGGGGCAGTGAGCTAGGATAGAAACGGCAGTGGTTGCTCGACAAGTCGAGCGCTCAGCAGTTCCCTGATTCACTTTGGAATGGCGGAGAGACAGGGATTCGAACCCTGGAGACGGTTTCCCGCCTACACACTTTCCAGGCGTGCGCCTTCGACCACTCGGCCACCTCTCCGTGCCGGCGATATTTGGACGAATGCAATCGGATTTGCAAGGCCCCAATTCTGCGAATTCAGGGGAATGGCTTAAATAATTCTGTACACCCACAGAGGGATGACAAGAGGCCGACGCATGCTGGGATCTGGTCGCTCAAACCTCATCACCCGAATCCGAGTCCATATCCGCCTCGGTCAAATCCGCCGGAGCTTCTGCGACTTTGCGTGGCTCATCCTGCTCAGATATGGAAGCGTCCTGCTTGCTCGGGTCAGAGGCCCGCAGGGTTTCGGGATTTCGCAACCAGACATCACGTTGTGCGAACGGGATCTCGATCCCCGCCTCCGAGAATCTGCGGTTGATTTCATGGTTCATGTCGGATTTCACCGACAGAACCCAGTTCACGTCCCGCAGGATCGCCCGTATTTCAAAGTCCAAAGAGTCTGCTCCGAACCCCTGGAACACAACGCTTGGCGCCGGGTTGGCCAAAACCATCGGATGGTTGTTGGCGATTTCGCCCAGAATGGTTTCCACCAGCCGCGTGTCAGTTCCGTATGCAACACCCACCGGAACGATCACCCGCCCGATCGTGTTGCCGCGGGTATAGTTTGTTACAACACCGCTGATCAGGTCAGAGTTCGGAACGATGACATCCGTCCTGTCGAACGTCTCGATCCGGGTCGAGCGAACGGAAATGTCCCGCACATATCCCATCATGCCATTCACATCGATCCAATCCCCTTTGGATATCGGACGCTCGACCAAAAGGATGATGCCTGAAACGAAGTTCGACACGATTGTCTGCAAACCAAAGCCGATGCCGACGGACAGCGCTCCGGCGACAATCGCCAGCGACGACAGATCAAATCCTGCCACCATGATTGCCACCAACGCGGCAAGGAATATGCCAACGTATCCCGAACCCGCGACAATCGCGTTTTGCCCACCGGGGTCTATGCTGGTTTTCGGCAGAAGCGAATTGCGCAACCCGCTTTGCAACAGACGCGTCAGCGTATAACCGATTGCAAACACGGCAACAAAGGTCAGAAAGTTGCTGGGCGAGATCGTTACCCCGCCGATATCAAACCCAAGCAGCAGGCGCGACCATGCTTCCAGCAGATCAGTTTCCCGCGCACCCCAATAGATCGCCAGAATTGGCAGCGCCAAGATGGCCAATGCAAACCCGACCAGTACGGAAAAAAGCGAATCCCCCGCGGCTTCGCCCTGCCCGGTGACCCAGCCGTAAATCTGACTGATGAACCGTTGCAGGATGACCAAGGCCCCGATCAGCACCAGTGTCTTGACCGCAGGAAACACGATGGCTTCGGCCGCATTGGTGAATCCGAAAATTGCCAACAAAGGAGACACGATCCCCAACAGGAACAAAGCCCGGCGCAGGAATTCGACCAATTGGCTGAACCCCGCGGAACGGGTCGGGGCAGCCTGATCCGGTGGCCCGTCCGTTGTTCGAATCTGGCGTATTCGCAACAACAACAAAGCCGTAGCGACAATGATCGGGAAACTGACCACGGCACGGGTCGCGTCGGAGATGTTCTCGATCCGTTCGAACAGCAACGCCAATTCGTGCAGAACCAGCATCAGGGCGAGCAGATCGATATACACGCGCAGTTCGGTGATGCGCGCCGCGGACAGACGTTTGAACCCTTGCGACGCGCCGATCACGTAAACCTGGCGACCAATCCAATCATAGAAAAACACGATCGCTGCCCAATACGGAACATTCTGAAGCAAAAGGCTGCCCCGCAACCCCGGAACGCCGGTGAGACTGATCGCCGTGACCACGGCCACCACACCGATCCATGGCAACAAAATGCGCAGTAGTGAGATTACGAACGACCAGACCCCCGTCCCGGCCCCGCCGAGCAACCTCAGGTAGTCGCCTCCAATTTCGGACCACCGTTTGCCAAAGATCAGCAACACGGCTGAAATGATCAGAAGTATGAAGATCGCGAGCCCGCGCGCGCGAATTTGTTCGCGTACGACATCTGAACGAAAGTTAGTGATCGTTTCGTTTGCCAGGCTTAGAATGGCCTCTTTGACGTCCACCCATGCCGGCCCCCAATACGCCGGGTTGATCGGCGACGGGCCCTGTTCGAAGAACTCTTTTTTCTGCCGCGCGCGAATGATCTGATCAATTTCGCTGATCAGCCCATTTGCTCGACTGTAGGCTTCTTCGGAGATGATGCGCGGCACACGCAGACTGTTGAGCTGTTCTTCCAAATGCGCGCGAAGCTTGGCTATATCTTCGGGTTCGGTCGCGTCCCCTTCGGGTTTGGGGCCCAACGCCTTTAGCTGACTTTCAAGCGTTGTGATCCGGTCGGTATTTGCCCCACGAGCCCGATTGAAGTCTTCCCTGTATCTGCTTATTTCCGAACGTAAATTCTCTAGCGCAGCGTCAGATGCCCGGTTCGCCTCGATAACGGCTTCGGCCCGGCTCGCGGTTTTGATCCAACCTTGGTAATACTCGCTTTGACGATCCGTCAGTTGCGCGACGGCGCTATTCGAAAAGCCGACGAAACTCAGGAACAGCAGGGTCAGAAACAGGCGGACCTGTCCAAGCATCACACGTCCTCGAAAACGCCGGGAATGCTGCGTGGTGCCTCGGTCATCCAATCCGGAACCGGAAGCTCTTTTTCTCGCAGGAACTCGGGGTTGAACAGCTTTGATTGATACCGAGTGCCGTAATCGCACAGGATGGTCACGATGGTATGACCTGGCCCCATTTCCTTAGCCAGGCGCACCGCCCCTGCCATGTTGATCGCGGTTGAGCCGCCCATGACCAGACCTTCCTCACGCAGAAGATCAAAAATGTAGGGCAGCGCTTCGTTATCGGTGATCTGATAAGAAAAATCCGGCGTGAACCCTTCCAGGTTTTTGGTGATACGCACCTGCCCGATACCTTCGGCGATCGAGCCACCTTCCATCGCGATCTCACCCGTCGTGTAATACGAATACAGGCCAGCCCCCATGGGATCGGCAAGACCGATTTTGACGCCCTTGGGCTGCAAAACCTGGGCCACGCCTGCCAATGTCCCACCCGACCCGACCGCGCTGACGAACCCGTCAACCTTGCCGCCTGTCTGTTCCCAGATCTCGGGCCCCGTGGTTTCCACATGTGCCTGACGGTTCGCCACATTGTCGAACTGGTTGGCCCAGATGGCGCCATTGGGTTCTGTCTGCGCCAGTTCCTCGGCCAGACGGCGGGAATAATGCACGAAATTGTTGGGGTTGCGATACGGGGCTGCTGGCACCTGAACCAACTGAGCGCCAGCCAGACGCAGCATATCCTTCTTTTCTTCCGACTGGGTTTCGGGGATAACGATAACCGTTTTGAATCCCATCGACGCACCGACCAGAGCCAGACCAATACCAGTATTGCCGGCAGTGCCTTCCACGATGGTACCGCCCGGTTTCAGATCCCCGCGTGCAATGGCATCTTTGATGATAAAAAGAGCAGCACGATCCTTTACCGACTGTCCCGGGTTCATGAACTCGGCTTTGCCAAGAATCTCGCATCCAGTCTCTTCGCTGATGCGGCGCAGCCGGATCAACGGTGTTTTTCCTACTGCGTCAGCAAGATCTCGTGCAATGCGCATGGTCGCCCCTTGTCATTTGGTATCTTCGAAGATTTACAGCCGCACCGCCGCGACCACAAGCGAGATAGTCACGCGCGCAAACGATCCCGATGGCGGGCCAGCCAGTACGCCAGGGACACCAATTGCAAATCCTTGAAAAGATGGCGGTCCGTCATATCGATAAATTCGTCGAATGGCAGAATCCGGCTGCGGATATCTTCACCCTCAGTGTCCAAGCCACCGGTGATTGTTGTCTCAGTTAAACTGCCAAGCCCGACATAAAGATACATGAAACCCGTAGACGACCCGCTGGAGGAATACGCGCCGCCCGCATATTCCAGCCTGTCAAATCTAACTCCTGCTTCCTCCATGGCCTCGCGATGCGCCGTCTGTTCAGGCGTTTCGCCGGGGTCGATCATCCCGGCAACTGCCTCCCAAAGCCAGGGCTCTGGATCGTTGATCAAAAACACCGGCGGTCTGAACTGCTCGACCAAAAGCACGGTGTCACGGATCGGGTCATAGGGCAGAACCGACACGGCGCTGCCCTGCATCAAACCGCCCCGGTGCAGCACGGGGCCCATGCTGCCGTCATGCTGTCGGAACTGAAGATCGATTTCCTCCATCCCGAAATAGTCGACGTAAACGCGTTCGTGACGGTGCACAATTACGTCTTCGGCTATGTTCCGCGGGTCGCCGGTTCGCCGTTGCCCGGCCATGATCTTAGCCCAGGCACGGGTTTGAATGGCACGCACGCTGCGCGCCATGGTTTTGGGATCGACTTTACCGAAATAGGCCATTTCTTCTTCGGCGGCGAGCGCCGTAACCTCGCCCAATTTGTCCGCCCAGCCCTGCAACGACCACAACTCACCGGGTTGCCATGCGCCCGGTGTCGGGAAAAACACCTGCGCCTGTACTTCGCCCCCATCCTCCAGAATGACCTTCAACGATTTCAGGTCATAGTCGAAGGATCCTTCGTAATAGGCCAGCCTGGCCAGATCATCGGATGACAAGCCCTGCACCAGCAACCCTTCGGCTACGGCTCCTTCAGCAGACAGGATCATAGGGAAATCCTGCCCCTGAACCGCGTGAACCGCGTGATCGCGCAGCTTGGCAGTATGAAACGTGATTTCGCTCAGCGGACGGCCCAAGACACGCTGCAACAGCGGCAGGTACCGCAGCGTTCCATAGAAGAACAAATCAGACAAATTCAATCTCTCTTGTGACGAAACGGTTCAGCGCCATTTGCGGCTGGCCTGTTCCGTGGCCAGCCCGGCGACAACGGCGCCAATAGCAAGCGTAACCAGAATTTCGGGATAGATCAGTTGCTTGCCATAATCGATACCAATCGAAAAGATGGCCATCACAGCTTCGAACGGTCCGCCATATCGATTGCGCATCGCAAGATCGAACATGCGGTAGCACCCCTGCACGAACAGTGCCCAGAATATCAGCGAGGCAACGCCGGTCAGGCCATTGTTTATGCCCGCGGTCCAACCGCGCCCGGCGCGCTTGCCCATGATTTTCCAACCACAGATCGCACCAAGAGCCATGTTCACATAGGTGAAGTAACCATAGTCCTTACCCTCTTCGCCGTTTTCGATAACCATGCTTGAAACAAGAAAGGCCAGCACGATGAGACAAACAGCGGCTACGAGACGCGAGGCAGTGGGCATGTGACGGTCCGTGGGTTAACTTGGTTTTGCTATTGTGATCTGTGTCACATCGCAATTGCCCGTGTCAAAGGCCGCACCGCATGCAGTCAAATAATAATTCCACATGCGGCGGAAACGCTCATCAAACCCCATGTCCGAGATCTGATCCCATTTGTCGTTGAACGTTTCATACCAGCGTCGCAGGGTCAGGTCATAGCTTTTCCCGAATTCTTTCGAGCGTACAACCTGCAATCCGGCCTGATCTATCTGCTGACGCAAGATAGTCGGTGACGGAAGCATCCCACCCGGAAAGATGTATTTCTGAATGAAATCAACGCCGTTCTTGTAAAAATCCCAGCGGTGATCACCCACCGTTATGATTTGCAAGG
The DNA here is from genome assembly GCF_059610125.1 of Ruegeria sp. YTSA144. Taxonomy (NCBI): domain Bacteria; kingdom Pseudomonadati; phylum Pseudomonadota; class Alphaproteobacteria; order Rhodobacterales; family Roseobacteraceae; genus Ruegeria; species Ruegeria sp. YTSA144. The sequence continues at coordinate 266,929 of NZ_JBXWNA010000003.1, read as the reverse complement.
TCGCCTGAGCGCCAGGCTTCAACCGTTCACGAACGGTTTCGAAATAGACCGGCCAGTATTTTTGACCCACCGCCTCAAACATCTCGATGGACGCTATGCCGTCATAGACGCCGCGTTCATCCCGATAGTCTTGCAGCTTGAACTCGACTCGATCTGATAATCCGGCCTTTTCAATACGTTCCTTGGCGTACTTGAATTGCTCCTGACTGATGGTCAGGCCGGTGACACGCAAACCCCGTTCCTTTGCGGCATATTCCGCGAAACCGCCCCAGCCACATCCGATCTCCAGAACATGATCCCCCGGTTTTGCACCCATCTCATCCACAAGACTGGCGTATTTGGCTGTCTGCGCATTCTCGAGGCTTTCCTGCCCGGTTTCAAATATCGCACTTGAATAGGTCATCGTCTCGTCCAGCCACGAACTGTAAAAATCATTACCCAGATCATAGTGATACGAGATGTTCTTCTTGGCTTGCGCCCTGTTGTTTCGGTGCAGCCAGAACCGCAGCCTTTCATAGGCCTGAACAAGAAACTGGCCCGTAAACCCGTCATAAACAGTCTCGGTTCCAAGATGCACAAGATCCATGAAAGACCGCAGATCAGGCGTACTCCAATGCCCATCCAGATACGCATCGGAAAAACCCAGTTCGCCTTCGCGGATCAGGCGCGCAAAGACATCTTCGTCGTGAATATCGACCTGCGCAACCGGTCCGGCTTTTGCGGCTTCTGCGCGAAACGTGCGACCATCGGGCAGTTTGATATCCAGTCGTCCGGAATCCATCCGGTTCAACATTTTGAAGACTTGGGCGAAATATCTGGGCAGGTTTTTCTGCCCTTCGGTCGTCGTCAGGATCATCCGCTCTCCCCTCTGCGGTACGTGTACAAAGCTAGGCGGCGAAATTGTTTCTGGCAAGTTTTCAGTTCCTTAGTGGGGTTTTCGGCTTTCATATGCGCGTAAGGCGCGGGTCCGACCTTCGGACAATCCGACGATCGGCTTGGGGTAATCCGCATCCGGGCGCAGACCCCATGATCGCGGGACGGCATCAAAATAAGACAGGGCGGTTTTGCCGGGTTCGGTTTGGCCTTCAGCGATCCAGTGGCGCACAAACACCCCGTCTGGATCGAATTTCTCTGCTTGTGTCTGGGGATTGAAAATCCGGAAAAATGGGGATGCATCGGGCCCCGAGCCAGCGACCCACTGCCAGCCCATCGCGTTGCAGGCCGGATCCCAGTCGATCAGGCAATCCTCGAACCACTCCATCCCTATTTTCCAATGAGTCATCAGATGCTTGGTCAGATAGCTTGCGACGATCATCCGCGCCCGGTTGTGCATCCGACCCGTCACATACATTTGCCGCAGCCCGGCATCGACACCGGGGATTCCGGTTCTGGCCTGCCGCCAGGCGATGACCTCGGGATGGTCAGGATCGGTATTCCACGGAAAACTGTCCCATTCCGGCTTCCAGTTGGATGTCACCAGTTGGGGTGTGTGGAACATGAGATGATAAGCGAATTCACGCCAGACAAGTTGGCGCAAAAAGGCGTCGGTTCCCCGTGTTCCGGTCAACGCGGCCCGCTGGATCATGTGCCAGACGGTGCGTGGCCCGATCTCACCCAAAGAGAGGTACTCTGACAGGTTGGACGTCCCATCCTGATCAAGCCTGTCCCGAAGATCGGAGTATTGAACGATCCGGTCGAGAAACTCTTCCAGATGATCCAGAGCGGCCCGCTCGCCAGGTTGCACTTGAGGGCGCACGACCCTCGCTCCCCTGTTCATTGCACCCCCCAACCGACAATCGCTCAAGCCGTCAGAAGCAGGCCACGACACAGGTGCCTTAAGCGCAGTAACTGGCGCGTCAGGAAGTTGTACTTCCCGACCCTGAACCGCACGCCACATGGGTGTGAAAACCCGAAACGGATGACCCGATTTGGTAGCAACAGTCCAGGGTTCAAAAAGCAGATGCCCGGAAAACGACTTTGCAGTCACGTCTTTTTTTGCAAGTATAGACTTGATCTTCTTGTCGCGTTCAATCGAGGCAGGATCGTAAGCGCGAGACCAGAAGACTGAGGTTGCGCCGGTCTCGGCCATGACCTGCTGCAACTGTTCAAGCGCATCACCGCGTCGGAGGATCAGTCGACTGCCCATATTGGCCAGTGACGCTTTGAATGCCTCCAACCCCAAGCCCAAACGCCACTTTGGCGCGGCCCTCATCTGGTCGACAATATCGTCATGGATAAAAAGCGGTACAACCGGACGGCCACTTTCGACCGCCGCGGTCAACGCGGGGTGATCCGACAGACGTAAATCCCGTCGAAACCACATAATGATCGGAGCCTGCTCTTGCACCACAATCCGCCCTTGAGGTTTTTAGCTTCTACGCACCCTCAAGGGTAGTGGATCACAAAACGCGCTCAAGAGCCTCTAGAAGCTGATCAATTTCCTGCTGTGTGGTGTAATGGGTGAAGCTGACACGCAAAACACCTTGCGCCGGATCAACGCCCATCGCCCGCAAGGGGCGCACCGCATAGAAATCTCCGCCACCTGCCATGACACCATATTGCGCCAGTTCCGCCGCAACCGGTTCAGCCGGACGGTTCAACGAAAGCGCAACGGTGGGTGCGCGCCGGCTGGCGTCGGAAGGACCGATCAGACGCACCGCGTTTCGATCCTTTACCGCATCCAGAACCGGTTGCAGCAACGACACTTCGTGCGAACGCATCAGATCGTGGGCAAATACGCCCTGTTCTGCCGCGCCCGTGTCGGGCCCGCCGTGGTGGGCGCAAAGCATCTCAACATAGTCCGCCATACCTGCACTGGCCGCAATCTGCGCGTGATCGGGGCCAGCGGGGGTAAATCGTTTATACAGGACATCGCCGTTGAAATAATGCGCCTGGTTGGGCAACAACTCTCCCAATGTGCGGAGGATGACCATGCACCCCTGATGCGGGCCATAGGTCTTGTACGCTGAAAACAAATAGATATCCGGCCCCAAATCGCCAACATTCGGAAATCCGTGCGGGGCGTAGGATACGCCATCAACGCAGACAAACGCACCCGCCGCATGCGCAATGGCAGTGATCTCGGTGACCGGATTGATCTCACCAACCACATTAGAGCAATGCGGGAAACAGACCAGACGCACTTTTTCGTCCAGCATGTTTTCAAGATCCTGAGGGTTCAGCGCCCCGGTTTCCGGATCAATCTGCCATTCCCTCACCTCTATCCCGGCCTCGACCAGACGACGCCATGGGCCAGAGTTGGCTTCGTGATCCTGATTGGTCACGACGATTGCCTCGCCGGGCTTCATCCATTGCCGGAACGCCTGCGCCAGGACATAGGTGTTCTGGGTGGTTGAGGGGCCAAAACTCAGCTCATCCGTGTCTACGCCCAGAATGGCAGCCATGCGCGCACGCGCTTCGTCCATTTCGGCGCCCGCAAGGCGGCTGGCCTCATATGGGGCGTAAGGCTGAACCTTGCGCTGCGTGTAGAACCGCGTCAGCCGGTCGATCACCGGTTTGCAGGTGTAAGACCCACCCGCGTTCTCGAAAAACGCCTGGCCCTGAAGGCTGGGTTCGGAAAAGGCCGGGAATTGCGCCCGAACGAAATCGATATCCAGAGAGCTCATGCCTCATTGCTCCTTAGTTGTGCAGTCAGATCAATGAGATGCCCGCGCATGTTTCCGGACACCTCAGAAATCATGGCAGGTCTTCCAGCCCAGCCTGTGCTTGGGCCTTTGGCCGACGAAACACGGGGCAGCCCTTCGCCTTGGAAGGACACCGATACTTAGACAGGGCCGCCCACAACCGTCAAGCGAAAGCAAAACGCAAAAGCCCCGGCGCGATGCCGGGGCTTTGAAAGCTTGCAGAGTTGTCGGACGCTTACGCAGACCTCACCCCTGAACCTTGGTATAGGTCCCCTCGCCCGCGAGAATTCCGCGGAAGCCGCCGGGCTCATCAAGTCCGAAGACGATCAGGGGCAGATTGTTGTCGCGCGCCAGTGCGATGGCCGAAGCATCCATGACACGCAACCGTTTGGCCAGCACGTCATCATAGGTCACGGTATCATATCGCACGGCGTCAGCATGTTCCGCAGGGTCTTTGTCATACACCCCATCCACTCCGTTCTTGCCCATGAAGATCGCCTCGCACGCCATTTCGTTGGCGCGCAGGGTGGCTGCGGTGTCTGTCGTGAAATACGGGTTGCCAGTACCGGCGGCGAAAATACAGACCCGCTTTTTTTCGAGGTGCCGAACAGCCCGGCGGCGGATATAGGGTTCGCACACCTCGTCCATGCGAATGGCCGAGATCACGCGGGTGAACACTCCGATCTCTTCCAGTGCAGATTGCATCCCCAGCGCGTTCATCACCGTGGCCAACATGCCCATGTAATCGGCCGTGGTCCGCTCCATGCCCTGGGCTGAACCGCTCAGGCCCCGAAAAATGTTGCCGCCGCCGATGACCATGCATATCTCGACGCCCAGATCGTGAACCGATTTCACTTCTTGCGCGATGCGTTGAACGGTTGGCGGGTGCAGACCGAATCCCTGATCCCCCATCAACGCCTCACCTGAGATTTTCAACATGACCCGTTTGTACGTTGTTTTCGGGATTTCGGCTGTTTCAGAAGAAGGGGAAAGGCTCATGTTGCGCTCCGGGCTGGCACGGGGTTAATTTCCGGCGCAAAATGAAGCAAAAGCTCCGCAGGTTCAATGCGGTTGGTGAGGATAGAGGCAACCGCGCATGACCCGGCGATCAACAGACCTGCTTTTTCGGCAACTGCCTCCAATTCCCGACGACAAGCCAGTCCTGATTGCGGGGCCTACGGCATCGGGAAAATCAGCGCTGGCGCTGGAGATCGCCGAACGGCACGGCGGGGTTATCGTCAACGCGGATGCAAGTCAGGTTTATGACTGCTGGCGCGTCATCTCGGCCAGGCCATCCGCCCAGGAAGAAGCCCGCGCGCCACATCTGCTGTACGGACATGTCGCCTATGATCAGGATTATTCCACTGGCCATTGGCTGCGCGAGGTCCTGCCTCTGCTGAAAGGGCACCAGCGCCCGATCATTGTCGGTGGGACGGGCCTGTATTTTTCGGCCCTGGCCGAAGGCATGGCGCAAATTCCAGCGACTCCACAGGCGGTTCGAGCCGAGGCGGATCAGATGCCCATGGCAGACCTTCTGGAGGGGGTCGATGGCGAGACGCTTGCAAAGCTGGACACGCAGAACCGTGCCCGCGTGCAACGCGCCTGGGAAGTGCAGCGCGCCACGGGTCGCAGCCTGTTGTCCTGGCAGGCCGAAACGCCGCCACCGGAACTTCGGCTGAACGAGACCCTACCGATCGTTTTTGACGTTGATAAAACGTGGCTGCTGAACAGGATAGAACGCCGCTTTGACCAGATGCTGGAACAGGGCGCGATCGAGGAAGTGCGCGCCATGCAGGACCGGTTCGATCCCACCCTTCCGGCTTGCAAGGCCATAGGCGTGCCGGAACTCAGGGCATATCTGGACGGCACGATGACTTTGGATCAGGCGCGAGAGCGCGCAACCATTGCGACGCGGCAATTCGCCAAGCGTCAGCGCACCTGGTTCCGCGCCCGTATGAAGGCCTGGAATCACGTCGATCCCTCTGTGTGATACCCGGCACGTCTGACGTTGCACGAACAAGGCGCCCGCCAAGTCTCAAAGCTTAAGAGAACTTAATGATTTGCTGCGGTTTCCCTTAACAAACCGGGAAAAGAATGGGGAAGTCGGCATCGTTTTGGACGGCCTGAAGAAATGCGTCTCAACGACTTCAACAGATCGCGAATGTCGTTTTTGTACTACTTATGACGATTTCGAACATTGACCTTATCAGAAATCTGGTGCCGAATAACGACATGGGGATGACCAGAGTCCAAAAAACAAAATCCTTCGCTCTGGCGACCGTGAAAATCCGGGTCGCGTAGAGCCATAATCAATCAACAAAATCAGTGTCACAGGGAGACATCCATGACGAATACCGAATCCACCAAAGACAAGGTGCACTGGGCGGCCGAGATGCACGCTCAGGAATACCGCGACGGCAAGCTGAGCCGAAGGGAATTCATGACGCGCGCAACCAGTCTTGGGGTTACTGCCGCGGCGGCCTATGGCATGATCGGATTGCCGGCTCCTGCTTTGGCCGAAACCGCAAAGCAGGAAGGCGGCACGCTGCGTGTGCAGATGGAAGTCCGCGCCCTCAAAGACCCCCGTACCTATGACTGGTCGCAAATCGCGAACGTGACGCGCGGCACGCTGGAATATCTGGTCGAGTACAACTCGGACGGCTCGTTCCGCGGCATGCTTCTTGAAGGTTGGGAAGTCAACGATGACGCAACCGTATACACTCTGAATGTCCGTCCGGGCGTCAAGTGGAACAACGGTGACGATTTCACGGCTGACGACGTTGCACGCAACATCGCGCGCTGGTGCGACAAGAGTTCGGAAACCAACTCGATGGCGGGCCGCTTTGCAACCCTGATCGACGCGGATACCGGTCAGGCCGGTGAGGGTGTCATCGAAGTTGTCGACGCAACCACGGTCAAACTGAACCTGCCAAAACCGGATATCACCCTTATTCCGGGCATGGCCGACTATCCCGGCGCGATTGTTCACAGCTCGTTCAGCGAGACAGACCTGCTGAACAATGTGGGAACCGGCCCCTATCTGATGGACGAACTTGAGGTTGGCGTAAAAGCCGTTCTGGTTCGCAATCCGGATCACACCTGGTGGGGTGAAGAAGTGTACGGCCGCCCTGCCCTGGACCGTATCGAATACATCGACTACGGAACCGACCCTTCCGCCTGGCTGGCAGCGTTGGAATCCGACGAAGTCGACATGCTGTATGAATCGGTGGGCGAGTTCATCGACGTGATGGACGGGCTGGGCTATGTGAAGTCAGAAGTGGTGACCGCCGCGACCATCGTTATTCGCCCCAACCAGCTGGCCGAGATCGACGGGCAGAAGCCTTATGCGGACAAACGTGTCCGGCAGGCCCTTCAGATGGCCGTAGACAATTCCGTTTGTCTGGAACTGGGCTATGGCGGTCGCGGAGCCCCGGCGGAAAACCATCACGTGGCGCCGCTGCATCCGGAGTATGCCGAGCTTCCGCCGCAAAAGGTTGATCCCGCGGCAGCCAAGGCGCTTATGGACGAAGCCGGTTTCGGAGATTTCGAGCACGAGATCATCTCGATCGACGATGACTGGCGTCGCAACACCACAGATGCCGTCGCCGCGCAGCTGCGCGATGCCGGAATCAAGGTCAAGCGGACCGTTCTGCCGGGCAATACCTTCTGGAACGACTGGGCCAAGTACCCGTTCAGCTCGACCAACTGGAACCCGCGTCCGCTGGGTGTGCAGGTCTGGGCGCTTGCCTATCGTTCGGGCGAAGCCTGGAACGAGTTTGGCTATGCCAGCCCCGAGTTCGACGCTCTTCTGGAAGAGGCTCTGGCCATTGCCGACGCGGACAAGCGTCGTGAGGTCATGGCACGTGGCGAAGCCCTGTTGCAGGAAGACGGGGTTACCATTCAGCCCTATTGGCGCTCGCTCTATCGTCACATGAAAGAGGGTCTTGTTGGAACCGACATGCATGTGACCTTCGAACACCATCACTACAAGTGGGGCTGGGCTGCCTAAGCACTGCCAATGACACACAAGGGGCGCCTGACATGGGCGCCCCTTTCCAGCCGCAGACTTGCCGACGCGGGGTCGGACGTCCGAGGCCAGAAAATGGTCCAATGATCTGCGGAATACCTGAACAACAGGGGCCAACATGGGACTATTCATCCTACGACGGTTCGGAGTGATGCTGCTTACGGCATTATGTCTGACATTCGTCGTCTTTTTCCTGACCAACCTATACCCGAACCTTGAAAAGCTGGCGAAAACGCAGGGCAACCAGCGTATGTCGGACGAGCAGGTCGAAGCCTGGTTGGAAAACCGCGGTTACCTACAGCCAACACTCGTAAAATACGGCCAATGGTTGGGCGTGATGCCCGGTTTTCAGAAAACGCTTGAAGACGGCCAGTTCGTGGGAACCTGCACGAGACCCGGTTCGACGGCAGAGGACACGGCAAGATATTGCGGTGTTCTTCAGGGCGATTGGGGATATTCGACCGTATTCAAGGACGAAGTCGGAACCATTGTTGGCAAGCGTCTGGGCAACACAGGTTACCTGATGTTCTGGGTTTTGGTCCTGATGGTTCCTTCTGCACTGATCGTTGGTGTTCTGGCCGGTATGCGAGAGGGATCAGCCCTGGATCGATCGTTGTCGACATTCTCGATCATCACGACAGCAACGCCGGAATACGTATCGGGCGTTATCTTCATCGCGATCTTCACCTCGTCCACCGTGGGGCTGAAATGGTTCAAAGGAACCGCGACGCAAGCGATGGAGAACCCGACATTCGAGAACTTCTTCCTGCCGGTTCTGACCATTGCGCTGTACGGTATGGGTTACATCGCCCGGATGACCCGCGCTTCGATGACCGAAGTGATGACGGCGCAATACATCCGAACCGCACGGCTGAAGGGTGTCTCGTTCCCGAACATCGTCATGAAACACGCCTTGCGCAACGCGTTGATCGCGCCGTTCACGGTTATCATGTTGCAGTTCCCGTGGCTGCTGAACGGCGTGGTGATTGTTGAAACCCTGTTCAACTACAAGGGTTTCGGCTGGGCGCTGGTTCAGGCCGCTGGCAACAACGACATCCAGCTTCTGCTGGCGATTTCGGTCGTGTCGGTCTTTGTGGTTCTGATAACGCAGCTGATCTCGGATATCGGCTACGTCTACCTCAACCCGCGCATTCGCATTTCATAAGGAGGGTGAGATTATGGAACCACTAACCTGGACCGGCTCTATCGCCTTCCTGAACCCGCTGCTGATGATCGCACTGGCAGCGCTTTTCCTGTCGATCCTGGTCTGGATCATCGCCAGTATCTTTTTGCCTGAACAGCAGATTGTCGTGAATCCGGATGGATCCGTCAGTTCTGGCGGCGGTGTCCGTGGATTGATCCAGCTTGCGCTGTATTACAGTTTCCTTGCCAGCGTGGGACTGGCCGTGGCTTATCTGGTGCTGGGCATCCTGATGGGCACAGGTGCAGGGATCATCGGCGCCATTTCCCAGCAATTCCTGCCTGTATGGGTCGCGCTGATCATCATGTTCGCCATGTCGATCGCCTTCAAGAGACGGTTGGGGTTGTACGGCAAACTGTATGACAGTCCCATCGGAATGATCGGCTTTGGCCTTGTGATGTTCTGGGTCTTTACCGGCATCTTCGGCGCCCTTGATCTGATCGTGACCCATGACCCGCTGACACAGATCTCTGGCATGAAGAACAAAGTGCCGGGAACGCCTCTGCCGAATCTGGAGGACGGCGAGTATGCCTGGTATCTTCTGGGCGGCGACAATCTGGCGCGCGACGTATTCAGCCGGATGGTCAAGGGGGCCTGGGTCGTGGTGCAGATTGCACCGCTGGCAACTATGTTCGCCTTCATGGTCGGCATTACGCTGGGGCTTCCCGCCGGCTACTATGGGGGGCGTTTTGATACGTTCCTGTCCTTCCTCGCCAACCTGATCCTCGCCTTCCCGGTGATCCTGCTGTTCTACCTGCTGGTGACGCCGGAAATCGTGGCGACCGGGGTGCCGAACTACATGGCGGCCGTGCTATTCGTATTCCCGATCCTGTTCATCGGCGTATTGCTGAATTCACGCTATTACACGCGCCCGAATTTCCGTACACCGTTGCTGATCGGTGTTCTGGGTGTTGCGATCTGGCTGTATCTGTCGCTGATTTCGACCGGTGGCTACATCATCAATACCGACGCCTACCGGATCTGGGGCCTGCCGATCTATCTGGACCTGTTCGATATTCCCGGCGGTATTCTTGTGGTGTTCGTCTCTGTGGTCTTCGTCAACTCGCCCACGGTCTTCCGTATCGTGCGCGGCCTGGCACTGGACATTAAAACCCGCGATTACGTGGCTGCGGCCCAGACCCGGGGCGAAGGGCCGTGGTATATCATGCTTTGGGAAATCCTGCCCAACGCCCGTGGCCCTCTGATCGTCGATTTCTGTCTGCGCATCGGGTACACCACCATTCTTCTGGGGACTTTGGGCTTCTTCGGACTGGGCCTGCCGCCGGAGAGCCCGGACTGGGGATCCACGATCAACGAGGGGCGCAAGCTGCTGTCGATCTACCTGCACCCTGCCCTTCCTCCTGCCTTTGCCCTGCTGTCGCTGGTTCTTGGTCTGAACCTGCTGGCTGACGGTCTTCGCGAGGAAAGCCTGAAGGACTGATGTGATCGAGGCCGGGGGGCCAGCCCCCCGGACCCCCCGGGATATTTTTGGCCAGATGAAGGGGACCCCCGCATTTGGTGAGGAGTAAGCAAAATGAGCAAAATGGCGGATTATGACGGCCCGATCCTGGAGATCGACAAGCTGTCCATCTCGTTCTTTACCCGCCTGCGGGAAATCCCCGCCGTGATGGATTTCTCGGTCAGCGTAGAGCCCGGCGAAGCAGTGGGGCTGGTTGGTGAATCCGGTTGCGGTAAATCGACCGTGGCGCTGGGCGTCATGCAGGATCTTGGCAAGAACGGCCGCGTCGTCGGAGGCACGATCAAGTTCAAGGGCCGCGATCTGGCAAAGATGTCGAGCGAGGAGTTGCGCGACATTCGCGGCAATGAAATCGCGATGATCTATCAGGAGCCCATGGCCTCGCTGAACCCGGCGATGAAGATCGGCAAACAGTTGATGGAAGTGCCGATGATCCACGAGGGTGTAAGTCAGGAAGAGGCTTATTCGCGCGCGCTGGAAGTGGTGACGGACGTTCGCCTGCCGGACCCCGAGCGCATGTTGAATTCGTTTCCGCACCAGTTGTCGGGCGGTCAGCAGCAGCGCATCGTGATTGCGATGGCGCTGATGTCGAAACCGGCGCTGTTGATCCTGGATGAGCCGACAACCGCTTTGGACGTGACGGTCGAGGCCGCTGTGGTCGAACTGGTCAAGGATCTGGGCAAGAAATACGGCACTTCGATGTTGTTTATCTCGCACAACCTCGGGCTGGTTCTGGAAACCTGCGACCGTCTGTGCGTGATGTATTCGGGTGAAGCGGTCGAGCGCGGCTCGATCAAGGATGTGTTCGACGAGATGCAGCACCCTTACACACAGGCGCTGTTCCGTTCGATCCCGCTGCCGGGCGCTGACAAGAATTCGCGTCCATTGGTGGCCATTCCGGGGAACTTCCCATTGCCCCACGAGCGGCCTCCGGGCTGCAACTTCGGACCGCGCTGCGACTATTTCGAAGAGGGTCGGTGTGACGCGAAAGACATCCTGATGGAGGCGGTGCCCGGCAATGACCGGCACCACACCCGGTGCCTTAAATTCCAGGAAATCGACTGGAACGCCCCACTTGCGCTGGCCGATCAGAAAGAAAAAGGCGACATCGGCCGAACGGTTCTGAAAATAGACAATCTCAAGAAGTATTACGAGGTCGCTGCAAATGCCTTGTTTGGCGGTGGTGAGAAGAAGGTGGTGAAGGCCAACGAAACGCTCAGCTTCGAGGCGCACGAATCCGAGACACTGGCCATCGTGGGGGAATCCGGCTGCGGCAAGTCCACCTTCGCCAAGGTTCTCATGGGGTTGGAGACGGCCACGGACGGGCAGATCCTTCTGGACAACCGCAACATCGAACAGGTGCCCATCGAAGAACGCGATGCCAAGACGATCGGCGAAGTTCAGATGGTTTTCCAGAACCCGTTCGACACGCTGAACCCGTCGATGACCGTTGGCCGTCAGATCATACGGGCGCTGGAAATCTTCGGTGTCGGAAACTCTGAGGCCGAGCGCAAGAAGCGGATGCTGGAACTGCTTGATCTGGTGAAGCTGCCGCGCGCCTTTGCGGACAGAATGCCGCGACAGCTGTCGGGTGGTCAGAAACAGCGCGTAGGTATCGCACGCGCCTTTGCCGGCGATGCACGTATCGTTGTGGCGGACGAACCCGTCTCGGCGCTGGATGTGTCGGTTCAGGCCGCCGTGACGGATCTTTTAATGGAGATTCAGCGAGAGCACAAAACCACGCTGCTGTTCATCAGCCACGACCTGTCTATCGTGCGTTACCTGAGCGACCGGGTCATGGTGATGTATCTGGGCCATGTTGTGGAATTGGGCACTACGGATCAGGTTTTTGCCCCGCCCTATCACCCTTACACCGAAGCGTTGCTGAGCGCGGTTCCGATTGCGGATACCTCGGTCGAGAAACAGCACATCGTTCTGGATGGTGATATTCCTTCGGCGATGAACCCGCCACCGGGTTGCCCGTTCCAGACGCGGTGCCGCTGGAAATCCGAAGTGCCTGACGGACGGTGTGAATCGCATGTGCCGCCGGTGCAGACGCTGGCAGATGGGCATCAGGTGAAATGTCACCTGGCCGAGGGTATTCTGGCCCGGATGGAGCCGGTGATAAAAGTCGCGGCGGAGTAAACCCGTTTCTGAACCTTGGAAAGGGCCGGTCAGTAACCGGCCCTTTTTTGGCGCCGTGATTTGTGGGGAGACAGACGGCGCTTGGGAATGGCGTGAGTGGTGACCCGGTAATTCGTCAGCCGGTCAAAACGTTGTTGCCGAAATGCATGAATTCCTGGTTCATGCCGGCAATGTCACCGGCTTCAAGCTGAAGGCTGGCGCTGTCGAGCATCCTATAGCTCTGCTGTCCCTTCACCCAGTCATCGGCAGATTGCAGAGTGGTCAGCGTGTAGGACGTGATCTCATTCAGGTAATGTGTGGGGATGATCACCTTGGGCTGGAGCTTGGACACGATGTCGTTGCCCTGATCGAAGCTGAGAATATGTTCCGAGCCATCCACCGGCAGGGTCAGAACATCCACCTGACCGATTGCGTCCCAGAACTCCTGCGGCGGGTTGTGGCGGTTGTCGCCCCAGATCAGCGCTCGAATGCCGCCGGTCTCGACCAGATAGACGACCATATCCATGTGGCCCACGTTGTTCGGCGGGCAGGCTTCCACGCCGAACTCGGCCAGCGCATTGGTCCAGTCATACCATCCCGGCGCGACACAGGCGTGCTTGTCGGCAAAGCCGGTGATCTTGATGTCAGCAAACTCGAAATTGCCGACCATCCGATCCAGCACCATGGTCGAGCTTGGGCGTTCAATCGCATCGTGATCGAAATGGGCATGGGTCGACAGGGTGATGTCCACCGGGATTTGCGGGAATTCGTTGCGGAACCAAAGACCCCACGCGCCCGACGGATCATCGCGCCAGGGATCAAACAGCACTGTTGCCCCGTTGGGCGAGGTGATCTTGATCGCACAATGACCATAATAGTCGATGCCAACCGTCCCGGTGCTGGCCTGACCCGTTGCGCCTTGCAGATCGATCACATGGTTGTTGTTGCCCGGCTGTAGCCACGCCTGAGATTGCGCCTGGGCCGGTTGTGCGCCCAGCACAGAAGCGGTCGCGCCGACCCCGGCAGCGCCTGCCGCCATGAAGAAAGACCGGCGCGACAGACCCGGCGCCAGATGATCCTTGTCCCCGTTCAGGATGGTTGGTTTCAGATCTTTGCGATCCATTTTCGTGTACCTCTCTGTTGGACCCGCGCAGTTTTTCCGCGCGTCCCAACCAAAGGTAACAAGCCAAGGCATATTGGCTCAGACCGAAAAAATGGGGGCGGAATGTGGGGGAAAACCCCATATTCCGCATTCACGAAATCGAGAGCAAATGACTGCGCAGGTTCTGGCTGCGCCCTTCGAGCCCCAGCTTGCGGCGGATGTTGTTGCGGTGAAAATCAATTGTCGATGTTTCCCGCGACAGGGCCTTGGCAATGTCCTTGGTCGTTTTTCCAAACATGACCATCTGTGCAATCTCGATCTCGGTCGGGGTCATCACTGCAAATGCATCTGTCAGTTTGTCCGACAGTGCAGACGTGAGCTCGTTCAGGTTTTTCTCGGCCAGTTCGAGATAGACATACTGCGCTTCGTCCCCGGCAAGCTGCGCCCGGACCTTTTCGAGATATGGCAAAACCCGGCCGCGCACCTGTTCGACTATTTCGTGATCGCGGCTTTTGCGATCATCATCCAGACTGGACAGCAGGACGCGCAGCGCCGTGTTGGTTTCCTGCAACTCGCGGGTACGATCCGCGACGCGTGTTTCAAGCTGCGCCAGTGTTTCGTTGAGCTTTTCTTCCAGCGCGCGGCGCAGGTAAACCTCTTGCAACAAAGCCAAATCCGACTCGACCATGCGTGCGAACTGCGCCAGCCCTTCGCGGAACAACAAGGCACGGCGGTTCTGCTTGCGATCCAGAACACAAATCGTTCCGAATACCGATCCATCGGGCCATTTCAGCGGCAGGCCGATGTAAAATGTCATCCCGTGTTCCAGATCGTCATTGTCGGCCCAAACCGGATCGCATGCAGCATCTTTGACCACCAATTCTCCGTCCCGCTGCAAGACGCCCTGACAATACAGCTTGGGGTTCAACTGGAAACTCAAGCCGACCGGATATGGGTTTTCGGGATGATCCGAGGTGATCAGCACCGCATGATCCGGCGCGTCGGTTTTCATGATTAGGCTTGCAGGCACATCCGCCAGCTCTGCGACCAGATCAACCAGTTGCTGCCAGTTGGCCAGCGTTTCTTGCGGGATCTCAGGGTGGTCAACAGGCATGAGGCGGCCTCACCAGTTACTGGAGGATACACTTTCAGGTTAGTTGGACTGGTTGCGTCGGATCAAGAACCGGACGTTCTGCGCCGCGGCATCGGGTTTAACCACCCCAGATGACCTTCACGTAGTTCTGGGTTTCCTTGTACGGCGGTATGCCGCCATGCTTTTCCACCGCTTTTGGGCCCGCATTGTAGGCGGCCAAGGCCAGTGGCCAGGATTTGAACTTGCGATACTGCCAGGACAGGTATCTGGCCCCACCCTCGAGGTTCTGCTTGGGGTCATGCGGGTTGACCCCCAAAAGCTCGGCGGTCTGAGGCATCAATTGCGCCAATCCCAGAGCACCTTTGTGAGACTTCGCCTGCGGGTTCCATCCGCTTTCCTGCTGCACAAGGCGCAGGAACAAGTCTTCGGGAATGTTGTGAAGGCGGGCAGCCTGTTTCGCCAGGTCCAGATACTGGCCGCGATACTTTCCTGTATATCGCTTGCTGGTCTGCGCACGGGATGTCCTGGGTTTCAACCGCGCGGAATCGCGATACTGCGTCGCCGCACGGGTATCCAGAATCTTGGACTGCTTGAGGAAGATATCCTTGCGGCTTTTGGTAGACAGCGTTTGCGCCTGCACAGGCAAAACGGCCAGCACAAGGCAGACAACAGAAAACCCAGCAACCCAAGAACGCATCAATGCCTATCCTGCTCGATAAGAAACCAGTCGGATTATAGGTATTCCCACAAAAAATGAAAGCTTGGTAAAGACCAAAGTAAGACTCTTGCCCAACACTGTTGTATCTACTGTTTTCAACCATGATGCAGGCCGTATAGGGTCTCACGAAACAAGTCGCGCCAGATTCGGCGCACATACGCGAAAACAGAACGAGGATTTTCATGGCGGGTTCAGTCAACAAGGTCATTCTGGTAGGTAATCTTGGCCGCGACCCCGAGGTCCGGTCGTTCCAGAACGGCGGAAAGGTATGCAATCTGCGCATTGCCACGTCAGAGACCTGGAAAGACCGCAACACGGGCGAACGCCGAGAACGAACGGAATGGCATTCGGTCGCCATCTTCTCGGAACCGCTGGCCCGTATTGCAGAGCAATATCTGCGCAAAGGCAGCAAGGTTTATATCGAAGGTCAGCTGGAAACCCGCAAATGGCAGGATCAGTCCGGGCAAGACCGCTATACAACCGAGGTTGTTCTGCGCCCCTACCGCGGTGAATTGACCTTGCTCGACAGCCGCGGTGAAGGCGGCGGCAGCGGCGGTGGTTACGGCGGCGGCCAGGCCGGTGGCGGCGGGTACGGAGACCCCTACGGTGGTCCGTCCAGTTCCCCGGCACCGGCACCGGCATCGGGCGGAATCGACGACGACGAGATTCCGTTCTAGGCAATTCGGAGACACGATATGACATGGTCCTTTTCTCTCGGCCGATTGCTCGGGTCCGAACTGAGGGTCCATGTCACATTTTTCCTGCTTCTGGCCTGGGTGGGCTTTGCGGCCTATTCCGCCGGCGGCCTGCCGGCAGCCATAGACAACCTGTTGTTTGTTCTGGCCTTGTTTGCCTGTGTGGTCGCCCATGAGTTCGGTCATGCCCTCATGGCGCGGCGGTATGGAATCAAGACCCCAGACATAACACTGTTGCCGATCGGTGGGTTGGCCCGGCTTGAAAGGATGCCGGAAAAGCCTTTGCAAGAAGTCTTGGTGGCACTTGCAGGTCCGGCGGTGAACATCGTGATCTGGGTCATTCTGGTCGCCTTTGGTGCTGGACTGCCGATCGAGACACTTTCCCAGATCGATTCACCTGGTATCGGGTTTCTGAACAGGTTGGCCTACATCAACCTTCTGCTGGCCGTATTCAACATGATCCCGGCCTTCCCCATGGACGGAGGGCGCGTGTTCCGCGCCCTTCTGTGCCTGCGCATGGATCGCGTCAAAGCAACACGTGTGGCTGCGGTCGGAGGTCAGATCGTTGCGGTGGTTCTGGGGTTTTTGGGGCTGAGCTCAGGCAACCCGTTTCTGGTGCTCATCGCCGTGTTCGTGTTCATCGCCGCCAACGCCGAAAGCCAGGACGTCGCCCTGCGATCCGCGGCACGCCGGGTTCTGGCCCGGGATGCGATGATCACCGAGTTTCACGCGCTCTCCCCCAACGATACGTTGAGCACGGCAGCACAAGCCGTAATTCACACCACGCAGCACGAGTTCCCTGTGTTGGATACGGATCAATCTCTGCTTGGTTTTGTGACCCGAGATCGACTGTTTGCCGCGCTCGCAGGCGATCAGCCCAGATCGGCACCTGCCACCTCGATCATGAATGCCGATGTCCCCGCGGTCTCGCTTACCACCGGCCTCGAGACCGTGTTGGAACATCTGCACAAAGGCGCTCCGGCGATCGCTGTGGTCACTCGGGGTGGTCGCATGATCGGTTACATCACGCGCGAGAACATCGGTGAACTGATGGTCATTCAGGGGCGCTAGGCTTTCAGGTCAAGCCGTGGCAAGCGCATCTGACAGGACCGAAAGAACCGCATCTTTCGGCACATCGGACGTCACGAACGCCTGTCCGATCCCACGCGCCAGAATAAACCGAAGCTGGCCGTCCACGACTTTCTTGTCTTGTCCCATCAGATCCACCAGCGTGTCGGCACTTGGCAATTCGCCCGGAATATCGGCCAGATCCGTTTTCATTCCCATCGCCCTCAGATGCGCGCGCACCCGGCTTGGATCCTCTTGCGAACACAGACCCAGCCGAGACGACAGTTCAAACGCCAGCGCACAGCCTATTGCCACACCTTCACCATGCAGAAGGCGGTCGGAATAGCCTGTTGCGGCCTCCAGAGCGTGGCAGAACGTGTGCCCCAGATTGAGAAGAGCCCGGTCGCCTTGTTCGGTTTCATCCCGCGCGACGATATCGGCTTTCATTTGCACTGAACGCGTTACCGCGCGCACGCGGGCCGCCATGTCACCCGAGGAAACGCTTGGCCCGTTCGCCTCTAGCCAATCAAAGAATTCCGCGTCGCCAAGCAAACCGTATTTCACGACCTCGCCATACCCGGACAAAAAATCTCGCTGGGTCATGGTCCCAAGGACAGAGGTGTCGGCCAGAACCAGAGACGGTTGATGAAACGCGCCAATCAGGTTTTTGCCCTGTGGTGCGTTGATGCCGGTCTTTCCACCAACCGAGCTGTCCACTTGCGCCAGCAAGGACGTTGGAATCTGCACAAAACGAACACCACGCCGCAAAACCGCCGCTGCAAAGCCTGCCAGGTCTCCGATGACGCCGCCGCCCAAGGCCACGACAACATCCCGGCGTTCGACTTTTTCAGCGAGCAACCACTCGACGGAGCGCTCGAAATGCGGCCAGCTTTTGGTTGCCTCTCCGGCGGGCAGCGCCAGCGCGGTCATCTCGATCCCCGCGGCATTCAGCCCGGCGCGCAGCGCCTCGAGATGCAGACCGGCCACGTTTTCATCGGTCAGAACCGCGACTTTTGGCCGGGCCAGAAGTGGAGATATCCAGCCCCCCGCCCGCGTCAGAAGATCCGGACCGATTTCAACATCATACGAACGGTCATCCAGGTCTACATGTACTGTTTGGTGCATTTATTTGAGTTCCAAAACATCAGGGCGTGTCATCAGGGCGTCGACAACGCGGCCTGCCATATTTTCGATCGAGGTCTCACCATCCGAATCCACAGCCAGATCGGCCTGAGCATAAACCGGCACGCGGGCCTCATAGAGGGCTTTCAATGTCGCATACGGATCGGCCGTGCGCAGCAGAGGACGGGTGTCTTTGTGGCGCACACGGTTCCACAGAACATTCAGGTCCGCGCGCAGCCAGACGGCAGCGCCCTTTTCGGCGATGATGCGACGGTTTTCCGGCTGGAGAAACGCCCCACCCCCCGTCGAGAGGATGCCTTTTTGTTCATCCAGCAAGCGCCTGATGACCTGCGATTCCTTGGCGCGAAAGAAAGGTTCGCCGTCACGTTCAAAGATTTCAGGAATCGTCATGTTGGCGGCTGATTCTATCTCGGCATCGCTGTCCAGAAACGGAACACCCAGCCGGGCAGCCAATGCGCGCCCCACCGCGGTCTTGCCAGCCCCCATCATACCCACCAGAACCACGGTTTTGTGCAGATCAAAGCCGCCCTGTGTGTCTGTCGAATGTGTGTTATGCTTAATTTCGCTCATTTAAACGTGAATGACGTGATCTTGGGAAAAATGCCAGTTATAACTTGGCCAAAATCAAAAATTGAGGCAGCGTGGCGCCATGGGCCGACTGATCAAATTCCTGATATATGTTCTTTGCCTGGTCTTCATTGGGCTGGTCGCCTATGCCTATATTGGCCCATTCTTTGGTGCGGATTTTTCTGCGCCTCAAAGTGAAATCCGCGAACCGGTCGTATTGGATGTCGACTAGACAGGCGCTGTTGGCGGTCTTTCTGGCGGGATCGGCACATGCGCAGACCCCGTTATCCGCGATCGAGTGGCTTGCGGATCCGCCGCAAAACCTGCCCGGAACCGTATTGCTGGAACCGCCGGTGGCACAGAACGGCGGATTGCCCGAAATTGAGGTCACGCCGCTTGAAGCGTTGTCGCAACCTTTGGGCCTGGTCGCATCATCCGTCACCGGGTTGCCCGTGGATTTGTGGCAAGGCAGCGATGCGAACCGGCTGGCGGAGCTGATCGCGAAGACGCCCGTTCGCGACAACCCGGCCATGCAACGCCTGTTGTTTACATTGCTTCTGTCGGAAACCCGCGCACCGGCGGGTCCTGATGCGCAAGAGGTCATGCTGCTGGCGCGGCTGGACCGTCTGATGCAACTGGGCGCGGCTGATCCCGTGCAATCGCTGGTTCAACTGGCCGGGCCGACCGATACACAGGATCGGTTTCAGCGCTGGTTTGACGCAACGCTGCTGACCGGCGATGAGGATCGCAGCTGCACCGCCCTTATCGCCGAACCGCACCTGTCAAAGGACTACGCCGCGCAAGTGTTCTGTAAAGCCCGGCGCGGAGATTGGGCATCGGCCGCGCTGACGCTTGAAGCCGCGCATGCCCTGGACATCCTGCCACCGGAAGAACTGGCGGTTCTGGATCGTTTTCTAAGCCCTGAACTCTATGAAGGCGCGGCTTATCTGCCCCAACCTGAAAACCCTGATCCATTGAGTTTCCGACTGTTCGAAGCGATCGGAGAACGGCTTCCGTCCGCCTCGTTGCCACGAGCTTTCGCCAACGCGGATCTTCGGGATGTGGCCGGATGGAAAGCACAGATCGAAGCCGCCGAACGGCTTACACGCATTGGCGCTTTGACGCCCAATCAATTGCTTGGACTTTATACCGAGCGGTCCCCGGCTGCGTCCGGCGCAGTTTGGGACCGGGTCGCGGCCATCCAACGATTTGAAAGTGCATTGGATACGCGAAACGCTGAAGCCATTGGAAAAACATTGCCACCGGTCTGGCAGCAGATGCGCAGCGTCGGGCTTGAAGTACCCTTCGCCGAATTGTTCGCCGAGCGTCTGTCGAAGGTTTCGCTGTCGGTGCCGGCAACTGAAAACCTGCGCTGGCGCATTCTGATGTTGTCTGACCTGTACGAACAGGCAGCACTATCCGCACCGGACAACTCGATCGATACCCTGTTTCTTGCGGCGCTGGCACAGGGTGATCCGGGGCGGGCGGTTTCTCCTTCTCCGTTGGCGGATGCGGTTTCTCAGGGGTTCGAATGGGCGGCGCCCGCACCCAACGACATTGACGCCTTGCTGGACAACGGTCAGCTTGGTGAAGCCATACTGGAAGCCATGCAGCTGTTTGCGCATGGTGCACGGGGCAATCTGGTGGATCTGACCGCAGCAATCGCAACCTTCCGACGCGTGGGCCTGGAAGACACCGCGCGGCGCGCCGCGTTGAGCCTGTTGATCCTGCAAGAGCGTTGAAGATGGCTATCCCGGCGACAAACGAACTTTGGATTTCGACCTTTCTACAGGCACAGGCCGCGGAACTTGGCGCGGCGACAAACACGTTGCTGGCCTATGGGCGCGACCTGAAGGACTTTGCGTCCTGGTTGGGGCACAGGGGATCCGGATTCAATCAGGCAGATCGTGATCAGATCGAAGCCTACCTGATCGACTGCGAGGCAGAGGGCTTGTCGCGCTCTACCCGCGCGCGGCGATTGTCAGCCATCAAACAGCTCTACCGATTTGCGTTCGAGGAAGGCTGGAACGAGACGAACCCCGCCATCCAGATCAAAGGTCCGGGACGGCAGAAGCGATTGCCCAAAACACTGGACGTGCCCGAAGTCGACCGTCTTCTTGATGCCGCCCGACAAACCGGGCGCAGCAAGGCCGATCGCATTCGCAATACCTGTTTGATGGAAGTTCTCTATGCCACCGGGATGCGCGTGACCGAACTTGTGTCCCTGCCCGTTTCCTCGGCCCGAGGCGATCCGCGCATGCTGTTGGTGCTGGGTAAAGGTGGCAAGGAACGCATGGTGCCCCTGTCCCCACCGGCGCGGGATGCTTTGGCCGCCTGGTTGACCGTACGGGACGAAGCCGAAGACCAGACCGTCGAGAAAGGCGGTCAAAGATCCCGCTTTCTGTTCCCGTCGCGCGGCAAGTCCGGCCACCTGACGCGGCACAGGTTCTTTCTGCTGGTCAAGGAACTGGCCGTTCAGGGTGGTGTTTCTCCCGAGAAAGTCACCCCGCATACCCTGCGTCACGCCTTTGCCACGCATCTGCTGGCCAACGGCGCTGACCTGCGTTCGATCCAGACTTTGTTGGGCCACGCCGACGTCGCAACGACCGAGATTTATACTCATGTTCTGGATGAACGGCTGACTGAACTGGTGTTGCAACACCACCCGCTGAGCAAAGACCCTGACGAAGACCGGGGCTAAGCCCTTGATCCAGCGGGGCGGCATCCCCATAACGGATGCATCACCCTAACCCACCAAGGACCAATGGAACCCTCACCTTCTCTGATCGACAGCACATTCTGGTTTACGTCAGGTGCGATCCTCTTGTTGCTCGTTTTGTCCGGCTTTTTTTCGGGTTCGGAAACAGCGCTCACAGCCTCTTCTCGCGGAAAACTGAGGGCTCAGGCCGACAAAGGATCACGCGGGGCGAAAAAGGCGCTAGAAATCACCGATGACAATGAACGCCTGATTGGATCGGTTCTTCTGGGCAACAACCTTGTCAACATCCTGGCGGCCTCGCTGGCGACGGCCTTGTTCACCCGGCTGTTCGGCGAAAGCGGCGTGGCATTGGCGACACTGGTCATGACTCTGCTGGTGCTGATCTTTGCCGAAGTGCTGCCAAAGACCTACGCCATCACCAATTCCGAAAAGGCCGCGGCGGCTGTCGCGCCGATTATCAGCGTCGTCGTGACGGTGTTTTCACCCATTGTGGCCGCGGTGCGGCTGCTGGTGCGCGGTGTGTTGCGTCTGTTCGGCGTGCAGATCGATCCCGACAGCAACATTCTGGCCGTGCGCGAAGAGATTGCCGGCGCTCTGCAACTTGGTCATTCCGAAGGCGTGGTCGAAAAAGAAGACCGCGACCGCATCTTGGGTGCGCTGGATCTAGGCGACCGGACGGTGGAAGAGATCATGCTGCACCGCTCGAATATCGAGATGATCGACGCCAATGCTGCCCCCGAGGCGATCCTGAAACAATGTCTGCAAAGCCCGCACACCCGCTTGCCTGTGTTCCGGGACGAGCCGGAAAACATCGTGGGTGTTGTCCACGCCAAGGACCTCTTTCGCGCCATGTATGCGCAGGCAGGCAGCAGCGACGGCGGGACCGACCGTTTGGCAAGCTTTGACATCGGAAAGGTGGCAAACGCCCCTTACTTTGTGCCCGAGACCACGACCTTGGACGACCAGATGCGGGAATTCCTGCGCATGCACAGCCATTTTGCGTTGGTTGTGGATGAATACGGGTCACTGCGGGGCCTGATCACGCTTGAAGATATTCTTGAAGAAATCGTGGGCGAGATCGCCGATGAGTTCGACATAGACGAAGAGGTGCCTGTAATACGCACCGAAGATGGCCAGTATCTGGTCGAAGGTTCCATGACGATCCGGGATGCCAACAGGGCACTGGACTGGTCTCTGCCGGATGACGAGGCGAACACACTTGCCGGCCTGGTGATTCACGAGGCACAGATGATCCCTGACGTCGGTCAGGTGTTTTCGTTCCACGGTTTCCGGTTCGAGGTCACGGCGCGTGAAGGCAACCGCATCACCGGATTGAAAGTGCGCCCCCTGTAACGCCTGCGATTTTTCCGAAACGTTCCGAGCACTGGCAAAGCGCCTGCCGTCAACTGAACGACCCAATGGCGCTGAACCGGGCGCGGATATTCCGATCATCGCACTGTCCGGCCCAAGCACGGAGCCGGGCACGACGGCCAGTTTGATCACCCCGGCTTGGTTTCAGCCGTGCAGTACAGTGAAAAAGCCGCCTTCAAGGCAGAAAAAAACCACTGGGCGATGCCGCACTGAAAAAGACGCAGGCCGCCGTTTTGTTTCGCTCGGTTATAGGTTTCGACGCGCTTTGGCTGTGCGAGAAGGCTCTGCAAATCCAAAGCTCGTGCAATACGTGACATGCGACACTTGTTGTCGCTAACAGACGAGTAATATTCCCATCGGCTCGACAGTTTTTCCAAAACCATAGGGAGGAACACTGTGAAAACCACCTGTCAGGTTGCCGTCATCGGAGGCGGCGTCGTCGGCTGTTCGGTGCTCTATCACCTCACCAAGCTGGGCTGGTCGGGCGTGATGCTGCTGGAGCGGTCCGAACTGACCAGCGGATCGACCTGGCATGCGGCGGGCGGGTTTCACACGCTGAACGGCGACACCAACATGGCCGCGCTGCAAGGCTATACCATCCGGCTGTACAAAGAGCTGGAAGAGATCACCGGCATGTCCTGCGGGCTGCACCATGTGGGCGGCATCACCCTGGCCGACAATCAGGACCGGTTCGACATGCTGCTGGCCGAACGCGCCAAGCACCGCTTCATGGGGCTGGAGACCGAGATCGTCGGCCCCGACGAAATCAGGAAGATCGCCCCCATCACCAACACCGACGGCATCATCGGCGCGCTGTATGATCCGCTGGACGGGCACCTCGACCCCTCGGGCACGACCCACGCCTATGCCAAGGCCGCGCGCATGGGCGGGGCCACGATCGAAACCCACTGCATGGTGCGCGAGACCAACCAGCGCCCCGACGGCACCTGGGACGTGGTCACCGACAAGGGCACCATCCACGCCGAGCATATCGTCAACGCCGGCGGCCTCTGGGCGCGCGAGGTGGGCGCGATGGCAGGCATCTACTTCCCTCTGCACCCGATGGAGCATCAATACCTCGTCACCGACAACGTCCCTCAGATCGAGGCGATCATCGACGCGGGTGGCGAGCATCCGCATGTGATGGACCCGGCTGGCGAAAGCTATTTGCGGCAAGAAGGGCGCGGGTTGTGCATCGGCTTTTACGAACAGCCCTGCAAACCCTGGGCTGTGGACGGTACGCCATGGGAGTTCGGGCACGAGCTGTTGCCGGATGATTTCGACAAAATTACCGACAGTATCGAGTTCGCCTATCGCCGCTTCCCGTTTCTGGCCGAAGCGGGCGTGAAGTCGGTGATCCACGGCCCCTTCACCTTTGCGCCTGACGGCAACCCGCTGGTCGGGCCGGTGCCGGGCGTGCGCAACTACTGGTCGGCCTGCGGCGTGATGGCCGGGTTCAGCCAGGGCGGCGGCGTCGGCCTGACGCTGGCGCAATGGATGATCGAAGGCGAGCCCGAGCGCGACGTCTTTGCCATGGACGTGGCCCGCTTCGGCGACTGGATCACCCCCGGCTATACCCGCCCCAAGGTGATTGAGAACTATCAGAAACGGTTCAGCGTCGCCTACCCGAACGAGGAGCTGCCCGCAGCACGCCCCAACCGCACCACGCCGATGTATGACATCTTTTCCGATCTGGGCGCGGTCTGGGGCCAGCAATACGGGCTCGAGGTCGCCAATTATTTCGCGCAAGAAGGAGAACCCGGCTATGAAACCCCGTCCTTCCGCCGCTCAGACGCGTTCGAGGCAACGGGCCGCGAGGTACGTGCCGTGCGCGAAGGCGTCGGCATCAACGAGGTGCACAATTTCGGCAAATACCTGATCACCGGCCCTCGCGCCCGCGACTGGCTGGATCGGATCATGGCCGGGCGCATCCCCGCCCCGGGCCGCCTGTCGCTGACGCCCATGCTGTCGCCCAAGGGCAAGCTGATCGGGGATTTTACCGTGTCGTGTCTGGCCGAGGAGGAGTTCCAACTCACCGCCTCATACGGCGCGCAAAACTTCCACATGCGTTGGTTCCGGCAGCATCAGCAAGACGGCGTAACCGTCGAGAATATCAGCGACAAACGCAACGGATTCCAGATTGCCGGCCCCAAGGCCCGCGAGGTTCTGGCCGCCTGCACCCGCGCTGATATCAGCGACATGCGCTTCATGGACGTGCGCCGCATGGGCGTGGGCATGACTGACTGCATCGTGCAGCGGGTCAGCTATACCGGCGATCTGGGGTTCGAGATCTATTGCGATCCGATGGCGCAGCGCCAGCTGTGGTGGACCCTGTGGCAGGCCGGCCAGCCGCACGGCATCACACCCTTCGGCATGCGCGCGATGATGAGCCTGCGGCTGGACAAGTTCTTCGGATCATGGATGCGCGAATTCTCACCCGACTACACGGCGGCCGAAACCGGGCTGGACCGGTTCATCGCCTTCAACAAGAGTGCGGACTTCATCGGCCGCCCCGCCGCCGAGGCGGAACGCGCAGAAGGCCCCGCGCGCAAGCTGGTGGCCTTCGAGGTTGATGCAGTCGATGCCGACGTGAACGCCTATGAACCGATCTGGCTCGACGGCAAGGTCGTGGGTTTTTGCACCTCGGGCGGTTATTCGCATTGTGCCCGAAGATCCGTCGCCATCGGTTTTCTGCCACCCGAACGCGCAACAGATGGGCTTGAAGCAAAGATCGAAATATTGGGCCAGATGCGCAAGGCAAAGGTCATCTCGACACCCTTGTTTGACGCAGACGGCGCCCGAATGAGGGGATGACTTGGGCGCGGGCCGACGGCATTGTACTGAAATGACTGAAATACCCATTATCCTTCTGGCGGCGGGCCAATCCAGCCGTATGGGCGGCATCGACAAATTGATTCAGCCGATCAACGGCATCCCGTTGGTCGCCCGCTCGGCAAGCGTGGCCTGCGCCGTGGGACCTGTGATCGTCGCCCTGCCCCCTGAACCAAATCCAAGATATGGCGCGCTTGATGGCATGGATGTTCAAATCGTTCCGGTCCGGGATGCGGCAGAAGGCATGAACGCCAGTTTGCGCGCCGCGATCCAAAAACTGCCGCCGGATGCTCCCGCCGCCATGGTTTTGCTGGCCGATCTTCCCGATCTGACGGAAGCTGACCTGGCAACAATCCTGAAAGCGCGACAAACCCATCCCGACAACCTGATCTGGCGTGGCACAACCGAGGATGGAAAGCCCGGTCATCCGGTGGTGTTTGACAGATCCCTTTTTGATCAACTGTCACAGTTGCAAGGGGACGACGGTGCCCAGGAGATCGTGCGAAAGTATCAAGACAGTGTTTATCTGCATCCCCTGCCCGGCCGAAACGCGCTGTTGGATCTGGATACCCCGGATGACTGGAAGGACTGGCACAGAAAACATGCCCTCTGAACAAACACGGCCCGGTCTTGTCGACCGGGCCGGTGCCCAAAACAGGACTACCACTTTGCTCAATCTCCAAAGCGCGGCCAGTGTGCTTTCAGAAACACCCCGGCTCTCAAACAGCCAAACCTAAACAAGACCCCCTCGTTAACACGCCGTTATCACTTATGGTGATCGAGTTAGCCGCCAGCGCCCCCTAGCGCTTTTGGCTCCCCTCACTTGGGCACCTTCATCCTCACCTATCCGATCGTTTGAAACAACGTAAAATTGGAAGGAAGGGTTAATTTGGGTCTTCTGCAAATGGCTTTTACGCAACATCGCGCCAAACTGAAATCAACCTTAAGGCGATCGACTGTTTTCACAAGCGGTAGCGATTCGGGATTAAGCGCAAACTTATTTGCCATTATCCGCAATCAAAAACATTTTTTTTGTGTCAAGCCATGTCTCGACCAAACCCACCCACAACCATTGGAAGAGCAGACCTTTTTCCCATCATTCGGAGGGATGATTGTCAACAAAACAAAACAAATTCAATGTTTTTGAAAGTTTGACGCCGTTTTTAGCAACAATCCTCCGATTCGCCCTGGTTCGGATCGGTGAAAATCCGCGAATCCCGATCAACGTCAACCGCAACACAACACCGACTTTGTGGCAAAATTAAGATTTATTAATTGATCAGTCAGGAAACGCCAATTCTGAGCAGGCATCTGTTGTCTCAACGCGCAGCCGCAACTGCGTGATGATAACAGGAGACACAAATGAGCATCCGCAAATCCTCGCTTCTACTTCCCCGCACATCCAACTGGGCAGGTGCCAGCGCGCTCGGCGCGGCCCTTCTGGCAACGACGGCCATGCCGTCCATGGCGGACGAGGCATTGGCTGATCTGGTTGAGACCGTTTCACCGTCGGTCGTGACCATCATCGCCGAACACGACGCAGCGCCGACCCCGGCCCAGGGTCAGAACTTTGACTTCGATGGGCACCCTTTTGGTGAATTCTTCAAACGCTTCGGCGGCCCGGAAGGGTTCAACATGCCGCAACGTGGCCCGTCCCAGGGCCTGGGCTCGGGATTTGTTCTGGATGAGGCCGGATACATCATCACCAATCACCATGTCGTCGACAATGCCTCGACCGTGACCGTGCGCCTCAGCGATGATCGCACCTTCGACGCCGAAGTGGTCGGAACGGATCCGCTGACGGATATCGCGGTTCTGAAAATCGACGCGGGGACTGACCTGCAAGCCGTGGAACTTGGCGACAGTGACGCAATCCGCGTGGGCGAAGACGTGGTCGCCATCGGCAATCCCTTCGGCCTGAGCTCGACCGTGACCACAGGCATCGTTTCGGCAAAGGGCCGCAACATCTCGGAAGGACCCTATGCAGAGTTCATCCAGACGGATGCGGCAATCAACAAGGGCAACTCGGGCGGCCCCCTGTTCAACATGGAAGGCGAAGTGGTTGGCGTGAACTCGGCCATCTATTCGCCCAGCGGTGGGTCGGTCGGTCTTGGATTTGCCGTCACGTCGAACATCGTTGAACACATCGCAGCCGATCTGCGGGATGACGGACAGGTGAGCCGCGGTTGGCTGGGCGTGTCGATCCAGAACGTAAGCCCGCAACTTGCGGCCGCGTTGGGAATCGAGGCTTCCTCGGGCGCGCTGGTCTCTGACGTGGTTGCAGGCAGCCCGGCAGATGGTGCCCTGAAGCAGGGAGACGTGATCCTGACCTTCAACGACGATGCCGTAGACTCCAGTGGTGATCTTCCCATCCTTGTGGGCACGACCAAGGTCGGCACCGACAGCACTCTGACCGTGTTGCGTGACGGCAAGATGGAAACGGTGACCTTGACGGTTGGCCAGCATCAGGCCGCATCGGCCGAGGCAGACAAACCGGTCGAGGCAGAAGTTGCGGGCACGACGCTGGGTGTGACCGTGGCCCCCCTGACCGAAGCGGTTCGGGCAGAAACCGGTGTTGCTGAAACTGTCGAGGGCGTCGTCGTCACCGACCTGAAGCCCGACAGCCCCGCGGCAAAGGCCGGCCTGAAGCGCGGCGATGTGATCGTCAAGCTCGGCAATCAGGACACTGTTACTCCGGACGCGCTGAAGGCGGCGCTGGACAGTGAGAAAACCGATCCTGCCCTGGTGCTGATCAACCGTGGCGGCAGCCAGATCTTCGTCGCGGTCGAACTGGCCTGACCCTGAACATGCGTGCGCCGCTTGATGGGGATTTTCGGCGCACGCCTCACCCGGCGGATCAGAGTTGTCCACTATCCGCCGGGCTTGCCGGGTGCCGGCCCAGCACCCGGCAAGAACTTCTTCTAACCATATGCTTTAGTTAAAATTTGTGATTAGATATCGGAAGAAAGGAGCCCGAGCATGAGCCGCCGTCTGTTGATCGTCGAAGATGATGCTGACACCAGGGACTTCATCGCCAAAGGTTTTGGCGAAGAAGGGTACGTGGTCGAAACCGCGGCTGACGGTCGTGAGGGGTTGTACCATGCCACGGATGGTGGGTTCGACGCCATTGTTCTTGACAGGATGCTGCCCGGTCTGGACGGGCTGTCGCTGATCAAGTCCATGCGGGCCGCCGGTTTGAAAACCCCGGTTTTGATGCTGACGGCGATGAGCGCCGTGGACGAAAGGGTCAAAGGGCTGCGCTCGGGCGCTGACGATTACCTGGTCAAGCCTTTTTCGTTTCAGGAACTGCACGCCAGAATCGAAGCCCTGTTGCGTCGCCCTCAGGAATCCGAAGAGACGCCGACTTTGACCTGCAAAGACCTTCAGATGGATTTGTTGACCCGCAAGGTCACACGCGATGGGCACGAGATCACCCTGACACCGCGTGAGTTTCAGATTCTCGAATTTTTCCTGCGCCGCAAAAACCGTGTGGTATCGCGCACCATGTTGCTTGAAGGCGTTTGGGATTATCATTTTGACCCGAACACCAACGTCGTCGACGTGCATATCTCGAAGTTGCGGCGCCAGTTGGACGAAGGCGGCGATGCCCCGTTGATTGAAACCGTCCGCGGAGCAGGTTACATGATGTCCGATGGATAACCTGCGGCTTTCGTTAAACAATTCAAGAACAAGGCTGGTCGCAACCAGCATGATTCTGAGCACGATTCTGACGGCATCAGTGCTTGCGTTCGTCTATGTGACCGCCAACCGAAGCATCGAGGCCGAGACCCGCTCGGTCGTATCAGCAGAGTTGACGGGGCTTGCAGATGAATACGAAAGACGCGGGCTGATTGGGTTGATCACTGCAATTGAGCGCCGTTTGCCCAGTGCCCCAGAGCGGGACGCGCTCTATCTTTTGACAGATCGGTTGGGCCTCAAACTTGCGGGCAATCTCAAGTCCTGGCCGGTGAACATTGCCGCCGGAAGCGGTTGGGTAGACTTGGAATTGCGCCGGGCAGACAATGATCAGTTCGTGTCCGTCTCAGCCGCATCGATCCGCCTGCCGGGCGGTGAGCGCCTTCTGGTTGGGCGGGATGCTACGTCACGCCAGCAATTCGACAGGGTTCTGTTTCGCTCGGTTGCGTTGGCGCTTGGGATTGCATTGGTTCTCAGCGTCATCACCGGCTGGTTGTTCACGCGGTTGGTATTCTCGCGCCTTTCGGATATTGCCAGCACGGCCGAGAATATCGTTTCAGGCGATCTGTCAAAGAGGATGCCGCTGCGCGGAACCGGGGACGAATTCGATCAGGTTTCGGGCACGTTGAACAACATGCTTGACCGGATCGAGGAATTGATCAGCAACCTTCGGACCACCTCGAATTCCATAGCACATGATCTTCGCTCGCCTTTGTCTCGTCTGCGGCAAAGGGTCGAGGCCCTCTCTGAACCTGGCAAAAGCGATCTGGATCGCGAGATCGACATTGCACGGGCGACGGGTGAAATTGATCACGTCCTGCGCGTGCTGGGGCAACTCACTGAAATCTCGCGGGCCGAGGCCGGTCTGGGGCGCGAGCAATTCGAAACCATAGATTTGCAGCAACTTGTTGGCGATGTTGTCGAGCTTTATGAGCCGGTCGCCGCCGATCAAGGTGTGCAACTTGAAGTCAGGGGTTCCGCCCCTGCCATTCAGGGGCACCGGCCGCTTCTGTCGCAAGCTCTTTCCAATCTGTTGGAAAACGCAATGCGCTACGCGCCGGAACATACTACGATCACGATCTCGATCGGTTCTCGCGACGGTTTCACCCAACTGAGCGTCAGGGATCGTGGCCCCGGCGTTCCGCCCGAAGAACTGGATCGCCTTCAGCTTCCCTTCGTGACACTTGATCCCGCGCGGACGGAACGCAATGCAGGTTTGGGCCTGGCGCTGGTGGCCGCAATTTCACATATGCACGGTGGGAAATTTGCCGCCCGGAACTGCGATCCCGGGCTGGAAACCACGATCAATCTGGCACAACAGCGTTAATCCGGAACACCGTGTATCGCCATGGTCTTGTTCTTGTAACGCGTGTCGGCGGTGACATCCGCGCCGAACCAATCCGGTGGCACGTATCCTTTGGCCTGCTCCTCCGAGGTGAACTCCACCTCGACCAGACGCAACGGCGCCAGATCGCCAGAAAAAACGTCCAGCTCGAACAACAGACCATCGGGCAAATGGCCGGTGTAGCGCTCTTTTTCAACCCTGCGCCCTTCCGTTTCCGGCCAGAAGGTTTCGAACTGATCCGCGGTGATCTCGGCCTCGCGCTCTACCCGGACCAGGCCACCAACCCCTTTCAAGGTCAGGAAATACGCATCGTTCTTTTGCCTCAGCCGCAGCTCGGTGGAATCGTCGGGCGCGGTCAGATAACCCTGTCTTACAACGGCTTTTTTCGCTTTGCTCAGGTCCGGCAGGTTTGAAACCAGAAACTTGCGTTCGATTTCCTTGCTCATTGGTTCGAAATCACTCCGTTTTCCAGCTCTTCAAACAGCGCCCTGTAAGACGCACAAGACGCACTGCGCCCGGCATAGGTACAGACCGGCGCACGATACTGACCCATCTTTTCGATATCCGCGGCGAAAGGAACCACCGTCTGCAAAAAGCGTTTTGGATACAGCTTGCGCATCGCCTTCATGGTTTCCTGATGCAAAACCTTCCGGTGTTGTACCATCGAAAAAAAGGCCCGCAGTTTTTTCTTGCGCAGCTTGTGTTGTTCAAAAAAGCTCACCAGCTGATCGAAACTCCGCTCGGACAGGGGCGTCGGAATGACCGGCACGACGATTTCATCGGCAGCTTTGAAGATATTCTCGGACAGGGTCGAAAAATTGGGCGGGCAATCCAGAATGATCACGTCATAGTCGCTGCCCGCGGCAATCAAAGCTTTTTTCAACCGCGAGCGTTTGTTTCGCATCCGCGACAGGAACACGTCGAAGTCGCGGAAGGTCAGGTTCGCCGGAAGAACGTCCAGCCCTTCGAAATCGCTGGCCCGGATTGCCTTGGTAAACCGTTCCACATCTTCGAAAAACCGCGCATCCGTCAGCTTTTTCGAAGGCTTCACCCGAAAGTAGAACCCCGATGCGCCCTGGGGGTCGAGATCACACAACAGCACCTGTTGCCCCGCCTGCGCATAGGAATAAGCAAGGTTCACCGAAGTTGCGGTTTTGCCGACACCGCCCTTGTTGCTGTAACAGGCAATGATCTTCATTCCTCACTCCTTTTGTCGGTGAAACAAGGTCCGGAACAAGTGCCGGGTTTCCGGCCCGTCGAATTTCTGAAAGCTGGCAATCACGCGGCTCCGCTCGGCCTTTTGGCGTTGATCCAGAACCGCAATCAATCCCCCCACGGCCAGACCCATCCGCGCATCCACATGACCCCGCGTGTCGCTGTGTTGCGCGACAAAAGCCAACAAGGACTTTTGCTGAACAGAGCAGTCGTTGAACACGCCCAGATTGTCCTGTAGCTTTTTCAATGGCTTGATGATGTTCTTGAAGCTCTTTTCATCGAACAGAGGCCCAAATATCTCCATCAGATAACGCAGTTTCTTGCAATCAATACGAAGGTCATGCACGGTTTCGTCCGGAGTCTCGTCGGTGATGCCGCGTGCGGTTTTGCAGACTTTTCGATACCGTTTCCAGATCAATGCGCACGCATATTCATGTGCTGCCCGTTTCGCGTTAGATCCGGGCGTCAGGCGATCCGATCCGTTGAACATCGCCGTCAGATCGGACATACGGGCGTTGTATTCGTCACTGCGCAACCGGCGGGACAAACGTGACAGCTCCTTGGCGCGCTCCTCCTCGAAAAGGTCGAACATCTCTTGCAGGCCCGCGTGAAGACTGGGCGGTACCAGACTGAAGTATTTATCTTTTTCCAGAAGATAGACATCCAGATCACGCATGCGCCCGGTGGCGTCCATGAGATCGGAAAAGACACGTTTCAATTGCACTGTCTGCGCGTCTGAAAAAACGCCTTTGAACAGGCTGATCACGGATCGGACCTTCCGCAGAGACACCCGGTAATCATGCAGAAATTCCGTGTCGATATCGGCGATTATTCCTTCTTCGTTTTGCCGGGCAACTTTCAGATAGGTTTGAATGATATCTGCCGCGACCTGAATGGATGGCTCAGCTTTTCCCAACTGGATTTCTGGCTTGGCGCGATAGGCAGCCATGCCCGGGAAAAGCCCGGCGTAAAACGCTTCTACACCCGCCTGCCCCTCGCACGCGGTGGAAATCGCGGTGTTCACCTTTTGGAATTCTTTCTTATACCCCCGCAGCCGCTGAAGCTGAACGATTGCTGCCTGACCCGTCTGCGAAGACAGGCACCAGACCGTTCCCCTGACCAGCGTTTTGTCAAGCTCATCCAATACGGCGAGGGATTTCACCTGAATCTCCCCGGCTCCGATCTGCATCAGCGCGCGCAGTTTGGGGAAACCCTTCAAAGCCGCTTTCACGGGGCCCTGCGGTAGCTCTTGAACAAACCGTCCCTGCCCCTTGCAGCGTTGAGACAGCGGCGCACGGCCATTTCGAAAAAGCCACAGTGTTTCTCCGACCTCAAGCAGAACACGACCTGAATTCCGCAACGATTGATCGTGGCAATCCAAAAGCACGAAAGATCTCGATTCCGTCGGTGGGCCGATCCTGATCGCAAACCCGGGAATGAGCTTTTCAACAAGCGACTGGTCAATGGATTGGGACAGAATGCACTGAATACCTGAAGGTTCGGTCATGATCCACCAATCCGGGGCGTTTTCAGGTATTCATTGACGCTGGTCTCAACGATCTTCGGCACGTTGGTTCCTTCTTCGACGGTTCTGATCCTTCATCACGTTCAGCCTATTCGGCTGTTACCTTGGCCAGCAGACTGTCTGGCCCTGGACCGACCCGCTTTTTGGTGTCTTTCGGCTATTGAAACCCGGACCGCCGAGGCAGCATGACCTCATGAGAGCGGAAACACCACAAGACAGCAAGACATTATGTTTCGACAATGCGCAAACATGGGTGACAGACCCCGGAGGTGCAATTAAGACAGGCTCATGAGCGATCCGGTTTCTTCGATCCGCAACCTTGGCCCGGCTTTCGAGCAGGCCTGCGCGCGTGCCGGCATCCACTCGGCTGATGAACTGCGAGAGCTGGGAGCGGATGAGGCCTATGCCCGGCTTTTGCGGGCTGGCACCAAAGCACATTTCATCGGCTACTATGTTTTGGTGATGGGGCTTCAGGGACGCCCCTGGAATGATTGCAAGGGTGAAGAGAAAAAGAAGCTGCGACAGCGTTTCGACGCGATCAAGGCCGGCAACAGCGCCGCGCCGGAAAACCGGATGGTTGCTGATCTGGATGCCATCGGGGTCCGCGTTGCACCCAAAGATCTAAAGCAGGTCTGAAAAAAAAAGGCCGCCCCTGACGGAGCGGCCCGATCTTTCGGCATTAAACCGGCTTAGCCGACCAGTTCGATGCCCGAGAAGAAATATGCGATCTCAACAGCCGCGGTTTCCGGTGCATCCGAACCATGGACCGAGTTTTCGCCAACCGATTCAGCAAATTCCGCACGGATGGTGCCGGGTGCTGCGTCCGCCGGGTTGGTTGCGCCCATGACTTCGCGGTTCTTGGCAATGGCACCTTCGCCTTCCAGAACCTGAACAATGACCGGAGCCGACGACATGAACTCGCACAGTTCGTCGTAGAACGGACGCTCGGCATGAACTTCGTAGAACTTGCCGGCTTGTTCCTTGGTCATGTGGATGCGCTTCTGCGCAATGATGCGCAGGCCAGCTTCCTCGAACTTGGCATTGATCTTGCCGGTCAGGTTGCGGCGGGTTGCATCGGGTTTGATGATCGAAAAAGTGCGTTCCAGTGCCATATCGGGCCTCTCCTTGGTCTGACGGCGCGGGCTGGGCCGCGCGAAATTCATCGCGCGCCGCCTAACACGGTATTTCGCCGGTGAAAAGTGGAATGATGGCGCGATTGCGCCTTTGGGCGTCAGATTGCGTCGGGAAGCGGGTCTCGTGCATCCACCCAACGGACATACAGAACCGCCAGAAGACCCAGAAAGCTGCTGGCTGCCATCATCGACAGCACCAGATACGGGCCGTTCTCGGGGCTGACCGCCGCTCCGGTAATCGAAGTGATGACCGCACCGAGCGCGACGATCAGGGCCCCTGAAAGGCCCGCCGCGCTGCCGGCCAGTTTCGGTCGAACCGACATGACGCCCGCAGACGCGTTAGCGTTCGTCAAACCGTTTCCAAAACCAACAAAGATGGCTGATCCAAAAAACACCCAAACCGACCCCATCCCACCTAAAAACAGCAACAGCCCGCAGAACGGCCCGACCGAGGCGATGATACGTCCGGCCAGAATCATCGTCGTCAACCGAGTACGCGCGGCGATCCGACCCGTCACGAAATTGCCGACCATGAAACCGCCGGTGATGATTCCGATCCCCAGGCCCAGCGTCGCGGGGCTCAGATCGAACCAGGCGGCGGCCACCAGGGGCGCCCCGGTGATGAAACTGTAGAATCCCCCGATCGAGAATGCCGCGCACAACGCGTAGCCCCAGAACCGCCGGGCACGAAACAGGTGCGGGTATTCGCGCATCTGCGCAGCGAAGGTGGCCGACCGGTTGTGGTTGGTCTCGCCCATGTCCGCCCAGAGCAGCGTCAGCAGCGCCGCCCCTGCAACAGTGTAAAAGACGAACCCGGCCCGCCACCCGAACAGCATGTCCAAACTGCCGCCCAGCATAGGGCCCAGCATCGGTGCCAAAGCCATCGCCATGGCGACATATCCCAGCTTGCTGGCCGCCTCGTTGGGCGGAAACTGGTCGCGGATCGACGCGGCAGACAGCACCGAGCCCCCGACCACGGCGGCCTGCATCAGACGGAACCCCAGAAAGGTCCAGATCGATTCCGCCAGAACACAACCCAGTGACGCCGCCACGAAAACCGTCATGCAGACCAAGAGAACCGGCCTGCGCCCGAACCGGTCGGACATCGGCCCAAGGATCAGTTGCAGAACCGCGGAAACCGCCAGGTAGCCCGCGATGGACAGGTTCACCAGTGCATAATCCGCGCGAAAATCGACCGCCATGTTGGCAAGAGACGGCAGAAACATGTTCAGCGACAGCACCGACAGACCGGTCGCAAGGACAAGGGTCACCAAAGAGGGCGAAGTCTGTGCCGCGCGCATACCAACTACCGTTTTGCGTTCCCGAGACGGCTACCACATGCGGGTCTGCAAGCCCATGCCCAATGCCCCGGCCATCGGATGGCGCGTTCCGAAGCGGTGGAATGTCGCACACGGAGATTTCGGATTCAAAAATCTGACTATTTTAGTAAGTTTCTTTCTGCGAACAGATTCCGAAACCTGTGAAAGACACGACCATGACATACAAAATCGTTATCCCCGCCTGTCTTCTTGCCTCATCCGCGCTGGCAGATCAGGCCCCCTTGCCGATGGAATATGAACTGTTCGAAACTGCGGTTCCGCATGTCGACCTCGAGGAATGTCCCGTGGCGTTGCAGGGCCCGGGAACTTTCTGCCGCGCGACCGTGCACCATGACGAAATACACGTTTTCGCTTTCAGCGAGGACGGCGATCAGCCTCTGGTCGGGTTCAAATCCTACCCATTCGAAAAGGCTGCCAGCGTGTTGGATTGACGGCCAATTGGCCCATTGCCCCCATTGACAAGCCGTGGGCCGTGCCTCAGTGCTCGGCCCATGTTACGGATCGAAGACATCACCTATGCCGTTGAAGGTCGTCCATTGTTTGATGGCGCAACCGCGACGATTCCCGATGGTCACAAGGTTGGCCTTGTCGGTCGGAACGGAACCGGAAAGACCACGCTGTTCCGCCTGATCCGGGGCGAGTTGGCTTTGGAATCGGGAAATATCTCGGCCCCGAAGCGCGCTCGGATTGGCGGTGTGGCGCAAGAGGTGCCCTCCTCTGACGTTTCGCTGATCAACACGGTTCTGGCCGCCGATACCGAACGCAGTGCATTGATGGCCGAGGCCGAAAGCGCCGAAGACCCGACACGTATCGCCGAGATTCAGACCCGTCTGGCCGATATCGACGCCTGGTCCGCCGAGGCCCGCGCGGCTTCGATCCTCAAGGGGTTGGGCTTTGACGACGAAGACCAGCAGCGCCCCTGTTCGGATTTCTCGGGCGGCTGGCGGATGCGCGTTGCGCTGGCGGCGGTGCTGTTTTCTCAGCCCGACCTGCTGCTGCTGGACGAACCGACAAACTATCTGGACCTCGAAGGCGCGCTGTGGCTGGAAAGCTATCTGGCCAAATATCCGCACACGGTGATCATCATCAGCCACGACCGCGGCCTTCTGAACCGCGCCGTGGGGTCGATCCTGCATCTGGAAGACCGCAAGCTGACCTATTACGCCGTGCCCTACGACAAGTTCGCGGAACGCCGTGCGGAACGGCTGGCACAGGCGGAATCGGAAAACGCCAAGGCCAAGGCCCGCATCGCACATCTGCAAAGCTTTGTGGACCGGTTCCGCTACAAGGCATCGAAGGCCGTTCAGGCCCAGTCGCGCCTGAAGATGATCGAACGCATCCAACTGGTCTCGACCCCACAAGAGGCCGCCCTGCGCGCCTTCAGCTTTCCGGAACCCGAGGAACTGTCGCCGCCGATCATCCAGATCGAAGGTGGCGTCACAGGCTATGGCGAAACCGAAGTGCTGCGTCGCCTGAACCTGCGTATCGATCAGGATGACCGAATCGCGCTGTTGGGCAAGAACGGACAGGGCAAGTCGACCCTGTCCAAACTGCTTTCGGACCGGCTGCCCCTTTTGGCGGGCAAGATGACCCGCAGCAGCAAGCTGCGCATCGGCTATTTTGCGCAGCATCAGGTGGATGAGCTCTATGTGGACGAAACACCGCTGGACCACCTGCGCCGTCTGCGCCCCGACGAGGCGCCCGGCAAGTGGCGTTCGCGACTGGCCGGTTTCGGGTTGAACGCGGATCAGGCGGAAACCGAGGTCGGACGTCTGTCGGGCGGACAGAAAGCGCGCCTTTCACTGCTGCTCGCCACGATCGACGCGCCCCATATGCTGATCCTTGATGAGCCGACCAACCACCTTGATATCGAAAGCCGCGAGGCGCTGGTCGAGGCGCTGACGGCCTATTCCGGCGCGGTGGTTCTGGTCAGCCACGACATGCATCTGCTGAGCCTTGTCGCGGATCGTCTCTGGCTGGTTTCGGACGGTACCGTCAAACCTTTCGACGGCGACCTTGAAGCCTATCGGTCCCTGCTGCTGGCGCGCGACAGACCCGTCAGGGAAAAGCCCCGGACGGCCAAATCGAAACGCCCCCCGCGCGAGACGATATTGGCCTTGCGCGCGGATCTGCGCAAATGCGAGGACCGGATCGAGAAGCTGGCGGAAATGCATGACAAGCTTTCGACCAAACTGGCCGATCCGGCGCTGTACGAGGACGACAGGATCAACGACCTAGAAACCTGGAACCGCAAGTTCACCGAAGTCACCGAGGCCATGCAAAAAGCCGAGGCTTTATGGATCGCCGCCGCCGAACGGCTTGAACAGGCAGAAACAGCATGAAAACACCCGTCAAAGACACCGACGCTATGATTGCCGGTATGCATCCCCACTTGCAGCCCGGTGAGTTTGCCTTTGTCGTATGGCCTGAAGACAAACCCTGGCCAAAGGGCACGCAGGCCAGCTGTGTCGAGGACGAAGGGTTGTCTCTCATCGTCCCGATCAGTGCGGCACCGGAAGGTGCCGTCGCGATGCGATGCATCACGTTGCAGGTTCATTCCTCGCTGGAAGGTGTTGGTTTGACCGCCGCCGTTTCCAGCGCGCTGGCTGGGGACGGCATTCCCGCAAACATGGTCGCGGGGTATCACCACGATCACGTCTATGTCCCATCAGGGTGTTCGCAAGATGCCATGCGTATCCTGCAAGACCTGCAACGGAGCA
Source organism: Ruegeria sp. YTSA144 (assembly GCF_059610125.1). Lineage (NCBI taxonomy): Bacteria > Pseudomonadati > Pseudomonadota > Alphaproteobacteria > Rhodobacterales > Roseobacteraceae > Ruegeria > Ruegeria sp. YTSA144. Next base: position 228,174 of record NZ_JBXWNA010000003.1, on the reverse strand, counting down.
GCAGATAACAATGGACAGTGCATTTCTGATTACCGCGTTCACAACGCTTTTCGTGGTCCTCGACCCGCCCGCGCAAACGCCGATCTTCGTGGCTCTGACTCAGGGCATGGACTGGCATACGCGCCGCTCCATCGCGGTTCGGGCCTGCCTGACGGCGGGCTTCATCCTGGCCCTGTTTGCCGCCTTTGGCGAAGCCCTGCTGGGGTTTGTTGGCATCTCGATGGAGGCGTTCCGCGTTGCAGGAGGCGTCCTGCTGTTCCTGACCGCGCTGGACATGCTGTTTGAACGCCGCACCAAGCGACGCGAAAGCAGCGCCGAGGAAGAGGAACACCCGGACCCGTCCGTTTTCCCCCTGGGCATCCCGCTGATTGCAGGCCCCGGATCGATTGCAACGATGATTCTGCTTGCGGGCCAGCAGCCGGGCATTCAGGGCCTTGCTATTGTCATCGGCGTGATGCTGGTTGTGCTGGCGATGGTCTTCGTGATGTATCTGACCTCTGGCGCGGTCGCACGGATTTTGGGCAAGACCGGGCTGAACGTGTTGACCCGGCTGCTGGGAATGCTGCTTGCGGCCTTGTCGGTGCAGTTCATTCTCGATGGCCTCAAGGCCTTTGGTTTTGCGTCTTAAACCCCCATATATGTGACGTGCAACTTGAGTGGGGTGAACCCTGTGGACAGCGTCGATATCGGACAACTGGTCTATCTGGTCGTGCTTGGGCTGGCCGTCGCGTTCTGGTTCGTTTCGCAAAACCGCCAGTCGCTGAACAAGACGTTGCAGCAGGTGATGGCCTGGGTGTTCATTTTCGTTGGCGTCATCGCCGTCATCGGCCTGTGGGAAGACATCCGGTCTTCGGTTGGCCCTGCCCCGCAGATGACCGTCACCGGCAACGCGATCGAGGTGCCTCGTGCCTATGATGGTCATTATTACCTTCCGGTTTTGGTAAATGGTGAGCCGATCAACTTTCTTGTCGACACAGGCGCCAGCCAGATCGTGCTCAGCGCTCAGGACGCTGCGCGCGTAGGTATCGATCCTGATCAGTTGAACTATTTCGGCCGCGCCCTGACCGCCAACGGCGAGGTCCGCACAGCGCCGGTGCGGCTTGAGACCCTGACCGTAGGCCCCATTACCGATCAGAACGTATCGGCCTGGGTCAATGAAGGCGAACTGGATAAGTCGCTTTTGGGAATGGAATACCTGCATCGTTTCTCGAGCGTCCAATTTGCAAATGGCAAGTTGATCTTGTCCCGTTGACGGCCCTGGCCGCTTGAGAACAAAAATAGAACATGCTAATGTTCCGGCATGTCCACTCAGCTTCTTGGCCACAAACCTGCGCGTCAGGCACCGGGGGTAAGCCTCCATCCGCAGATCACCCTGCAACTGGGCCGCGTGCACGAGGCATGCGGCTCCGCCCGGCGCAGCTTTGCCATGTGGCTGGCCAGTCAGACACAGGGGCCGGTCTTGTGGATTTCCCCCGCGTGGGAACCCGGCCAGCTGAACCCCGATGGGATGATGGCCTTTGCCGATCCGGCCCGGTTCATCTTTGTTCAGCCCACCCGTGCCGAGGATCTGCTGTGGTGTCTGGAGGAGGCGCTGCGCAGCGGGGCCATTCCGCTGATCGTCGGCGACCTGCCCGGCGCGCCGGGGCTGACACCGATACGCCGGATGCATCTGGCCGCCGAACAAGGGGGGGCGATGGGGCGGGCTCCGCTTGGTTTGCTGCTGACACCCGGAGACGGTGGCGCGCAAGGGGTTGAGACGCGCTGGCATATGGCGGCCACCCATCGGGACGAGGCTCGGATCTGGACCCTGACCCGCCGCCGCGCCCGTGCCCTGCCCCCGGTCACATGGCAGGCCACCATGACCGCCGCCCGTGCCGGGTTGCATCTGGAACGGATCGAAACCGAAGACACACCGGCTTAAAGCCACGCGGATCACGCAAGATGTGACTGGTCAAAACCCGGGCCGCGCCCTAGCGTCACCACATGAGCCATCCGATCCATGACAGCCGCTATTCCTGGCTTCGCCTTCTGATCACGCTCGCCATTGCAACAGTGGCGAATGTGGGCATGTGGGCGGTGATCGTGGTCATGCCCGCAGTCGAAGCCGAATTCGGGGCCGGTCGTGCCGAAGCCTCGATGCCGTACACTCTGGCGATGATCGGTTTTGCCCTGGGCAATATGTGGTTGGGGCAGTTGGTGGACCGGCTGGGCGTCACCAGCGCCCTGATCGGAGCAGCCGTCTTGAGCGCGCTGAGCTATGTGCTGGCAACGCTGGCACCGAGCATAATGTTGCTATCCGCGGCGCATCTTTTGCTTGGGCTAGGCACGTCGATTGGGTTTGGCCCGCTGATCGCCGATATCTCACATTGGTTCATGAAACGGCGCGGCATTGCCGTCGCATTGGTCGCCAGTGGGAATTACCTGTCCGGCGCCATCTGGCCCACCATGCTGTCCGGAATTCTGGCGCGGGATGGATGGCAACAGGTCTATCTGACGCTCGCCGTGCTGACGCTTGTCGTCGTCATTCCCCTGTCGCTGCTGCTACGCCGCAGGGTGCCGATCGAGGCACACGGCACCGCCGCAGCATCCGCCCACATCAATGCACGAAGCGTCGGTGTATCACCACGCGCGCTGCAATATATTCTGGGCCTGGCCGGGATCGGTTGTTGCGTCGCCATGTCGATGCCGCAGGTTCATATCGTCTCGTATTGCGTCGGGCTGGGATATGGGCCCGCAGTCGGGGCCGAGATGCTGTCGCTGATGCTATTGGGTGGCGTTGTCAGCCGCATCATCTCGGGTCTGCTGGCTGACCGGCTGGGCGGAGTCATGACGCTTTTGATCGGTTCACTCCTGCAATGCATCGCCCTGTTCCTGTTCCTGCCCTACGACGGAATGGTATCGCTTTACGCCATCAGCCTGCTCTTTGGCCTGGCACAGGGCGGCATCGTGCCCAGCTATGCGCTGATTGTCCGCGAATACATGCCGCCGCAGGAAGCTGGCGCGCGGGTCGGGTTCGTCATGATGATGACCATTCTTGGCATGGCTCTCGGCGGCTGGATGTCAGGATGGATCTACGACCTCACCGGAAACTACCAACTGGCGTTCGTGAATGGCATTCTTTGGAATGGCCTGAACATTGCGATCGTTCTGATGCTGCTCAGGAGATCCCGCCCCGGACGAGAACGGGTTATGGCATGACCCTTCTGACCCGTCGCAGCCTGCTTGCCGGGTTGGCAACCCTGCCCCTGACCCGGGCGGCACATGCCGCATTGCGGCCATATATCTTGTCGGATGAAGGCACCCGGATCGGGTTCACTTTTGATCTTGCGGGGGTGGCTCAGTCAGGGACAATGCCGATCCGGACCGCCGATGTTCAGATTGACACAGGTCGGCTACAGAACAGTGAGGTCACAGTGACACTGGACGTCAGCAAAGCCAGAACGCGGCTGCCCTTTGCCCGTATGCCCATGCTCAGCCCCAGCGTATTGGACGCGAAACAGCACCCAACGATCCGGTTCGTGTCGACGGACATACAGTTGGGCCCGGAAGGACGAATATCGGATGGCGCTCGGATCACGGGTGATCTGACGGTCCGCGGCGTGATCCGCCCGATCACGTTGGAGGCCAATCTGTACCGGCAGGCGGGAAGTGAAGTGAACGATCTGAGCCGTCTGACCATTGGCCTGAAGGGCGCCCTGAACCGGCACGACTTCGGCGCTTCAGGCTATCCTGACCTGGTTCATGACACTGTCGGCCTGGACATCCACGCAGAGATTATCCGCGCGACCTGACCGCCGAACTGCAAAAAACGACTCGCGAAAGTCGATTTGATGCGCGCATTGTGCGGCGACCCTGCCAATCTGAGACCACCATGCGCACGATCATTTCATTTGCCGCCCTGTTTCTTTCGGTCATTCTGCTACAGCTTTCGACAGGAGGCGTCGGGCCACTTGATGCCATATCGGGCATCACGCTGGATTTCACGACAGAACAGATCGGCCTGTTGGGATCTTCGCACTTTCTGGGTTTTTTCATCGGCTGCTGGTGGGCACCCCGTCTGATGGGCAATGTTGGTCATTCGCGCGCATTTGCAGTTTGCACCGCGTTGGGCGCGATGGGCCTCATCGGACATACGCTGACCGAAAACCCATACATCTGGGCGGCCTTGCGTGTGGCCTCGGGCACCTGCGTGGCAGGCGCGTACACGGTGATCGAGGCCTGGCTGAACGCAAAGGTCACAAATGAAACCCGGGGGCGTGCGATGGGCACGTACCGGATCGCGGATATGGGCGCGTCCCTGTGCGCCCAGTTGATTATCGCCGTTCTGCCCCCGGCCTCTTACGTCTCGTACAACCTGCTGGCGATCCTGTGCTGTGCGTCGCTGCTGCCGCTGACCCTGACCAAAGCAAGCCAGCCCAAAACACCTGACGCGCCCCGCCTGAAACCCAAGCTGGCTTGGCGCAGCTCACCCTTGGCCGTGGCAGGCGTGATCGTGGCCGCGCTCAGCTCGGCCTCGTTCCGAATGGTGGGTCCGGTTTACGGGCAAGAGGTCGGCCTTGGCGTCGATCAGATCGCATTCTTCCTGGCCTCTTTCGTACTGGGTGGTGCGCTTGCTCAATACCCCGTCGGCTGGCTGGCTGATAAATATGACCGGCGCTGGGTCCTGATCTGGCTGTCGGCTGCCGCGGTACTCAGCTGCGGCGTCACCATGGCGGCAAGCGGCACCGGAACGATCGGCGTCATGTCGGCGGCGGTGTTCTTTGGCCTGACAACCTTCCCGATCTTCTCGGTCTCTTCCGCCCACGCAAATGACTTCGCGACGACCGAGGAACGGGTGGAGCTGTCTGCGGCCCTGATGTTCTGGTTTGCCTTGGGGGCGATTGCATCGCCCTACGTAACCTCGACCCTGATCCAGCAATTTGGGCCCGGTGCCCTTTTTGCCTTCGTGGCGTTCGGGCATGTCTTCCTGATCGTGTTTGGTCTGGCGCGGATGCGGTCCCGCCCCACCCCCGAGGAGCGCACGAATTATGTTTACGCCCCGCGGACCTCATTCACGATTGGTCGTCTTTTGAAACGGTCGCGGGAAAACTCGAAAAACTAGACACCCGCTGGTTTTTGTATGCCTTTCGTGATTGGCCCGGTCTTTTCGGTAGGCCATGCATGAAACAAGGACGGGTCTGTCCATCTCAGATTCAGCGCGTTGCGATTGCCCAGGTCCGGGAACGCGCACCAGACCGCCGGGGCAGCGCGAATTTCGGACCATTCGGCGTCCAAATTGACTTGCAGGTCAATGTCGGGCTTTTGCTGGACGATCACATCATGTAGACGGGCGCGCAGACAGTTACGCGGAAACGGATCATGGCTCGGATTCTCATCACCTCGGCGATCCCCTATATCAACGGGATCAAGCACCTCGGCAATCTGATCGGCTCGCAATTGCCTGCCGACTTGTATGCACGTTACCAGCGCGGCCGGGGGAACGAGGTCATGTTCCTGTGCGCCACGGATGAACACGGCACACCCGCCGAGTTGGCGGCAGCCAGGGCTGGCAAGCCGGTGGCGGAATACTGCGCCGACATGTATGCGATTCAGGCCGATATCGCCAACCGGTTTGGGCTCAGCTTCGATCACTTCGGCCGCTCGTCCAGCGAACAGAACAAGCGCCTGACCCAGCACTTTGCGGGCAAGCTGGATGACGCGGGCCTCATCCGCGAAGTCAGCGAGAAACAGGTTTATTCCAACGCCGATGGCCGCTTTCTGCCTGATCGCTATATCGAAGGCACCTGCCCCAATTGCGGCTATGACCGCGCGCGCGGCGACCAGTGCGAGAACTGCACCAAGCAGTTGGATCCGACAGACCTGATCGAGCCGCGCTCGGCCATTTCCGGATCCACCGATCTGGAAGTGCGCGAGACCAAGCACCTGTATCTGCGTCAATCCGCGATGAAGGACAAGCTGGATGCGTGGATCGACAGCAAGACGGACTGGCCGGTCCTGACCACGTCAATTGCCAAGAAGTGGCTGCATGACGGTGACGGCTTGCAGGACCGTGGCATCACCCGCGATCTGGACTGGGGTGTGCCGGTCAAAAAAGGCGATCAGGATTGGCCGGGGATGGAAGGCAAGGTCTTTTACGTCTGGTTCGACGCCCCCATTGAATACATCGCCTGCGCCAAGGAATGGGCGGACGCCAACGGAAGGGCCGATGCGGATTGGGAACGCTGGTGGCGCACCGACAAGGGCGCGGATGATGTGCGCTATGTCCAGTTCATGGGAAAGGACAACGTGCCGTTCCATACGCTGTCCTTCCCGGCCACCATCCTGGGCACCAATACGCATAATGAAGAGACCGGATCTCCCGAACGCTGGAAGCTGGTCGATTACATCAAGTCGTTCAACTACCTGAATTATGACGGCGGCCAGTTTTCGACCAGCCAGGGCCGTGGCGTGTTCATGGATCAGGCGCTGGACATTCTGCCCGCCGATTATTGGCGTTGGTGGCTGCTGAGCCATGCGCCGGAAAGCAGCGACAGCGAATTCACATGGGAGAACTTCCAGCAATCGGTGAACAAGGACCTTGCAGACGTTCTGGGCAACTTTGTCAGCCGGATCACCAAATTCTGCCGCTCGAAATTTGGTGAGGCCGTGCCCGACGGTGGACAGTTCGGCCCGCGCGAGCAGGCCTTGATCGAAGAGCTCACCAAACGCGTCCGCGCCTATGAAGGCCACATGGAGGCGATGGAAGTTCGCAAATCCGCGCAGGAGCTACGGGCAATCTGGGTTGCAGGAAATGAATATCTACAGGCCGCAGCTCCGTGGTCCACGTTCAAGGAAGACCCCGAGCAGGCCGCCGCGCAGGTACGTCTTGGCCTGAACCTGATCCGGCTTTACGCCGTTCTCAGCGCGCCGTTCATCCCCGACACCTCGGCCCGTATGCTGAGCGCGATGAACACGCTGGATACCAGCTGGCCGGATGATGTCGCCACTGCGTTGAACGCTTTGCCGTCCGGCCACGACTTCACCGTGCCCGACGTTCTGTTCGCCAAAATAACGGATGAACAGCGTGAAGAATGGCAAGAGAAATTCGCTGGGACCCGCGACTGAACCATCCGATACCAAGAACCAGGGGGGGCCATTCCGGCCCCCTTCTCGCTCGGGCCCGATGACCACGCCGGGACCTAAGCCAGCATAAGTGCTGAAATTTTTGACATCGGCCCCGATCGACTCAAGATTCAACACGCTTGAGATATCGGCACAAAAAAGTCATCCTGAGACCAAGTTCCTCCGACTCGGGTCGCCCTGGCGACCGGGTCGGTATCTTTTGTTTCTGCATCGAACGAGGCTTTCGCCATGTCCCCAGCATTCATTTCGCCCAACAAGACCAGCAGGCATTTGGCCGCCGTATTCATGCTGATGTCCTTGGGTTTGGCGCATCCTGCGATCGCGCAAGAAGAAGGGGCACCGCCAAAGGTTTCCATCGCGGCGGCCTATACCGAGGAAATCACCGACGAGGCCACGTTCATCGGGCGCGCCGAGGCAATCAACAAAGTCGATATCGTGGCGCGCGTGAACGGGTTTCTCAACAGCCGCGAAGTCGAGGATGGAGCGACGGTAAAGGAAGGCGACCTGCTGTTCACCATCGAACCCGACCTGTATGAGGCCACGCTTGAGGCCCGAAAGGCCGATCTGAACCGGGCGGAAGCGAATCTTGAGCTGGCAAAGGTTGATCTGGCGCGTAAAGAAGAGCTTTACAAACGTGACGCGACGCCGGAATCGGAACGCGACATTGCCCGCGCCAATGAACTGGTCGCAGAGGCAGAGGTGAAAGCAGCCAAAGCTGCGATCCGGCAGGCCGAGCTTGACCTGAGCTATACGCAGATCCACGCACCATTTGATGGCCGTATCGGCAGGATCACCACAAGCGTCGGCGATGTTGTTGGCCCAAACAACCCTCCTCTGGTCAATATCGTCAGCGAGTCGCCGATCTACGTGAATTTCTCGTTGAACGAAAAGCTCTTTACCTCGGTTTTGCAGACCGTTGGCGAAAACTCAGCCTCTCTTGCGGATAGTCCGCAAAGCCCAAACGTCCATGTCAAACTGCCCAATGGAACAGAGTTGGATGAAACCGGCAGAATTGTATTCGTTGACAACCGTATCGACCCATTGACCGGGGCAATCACGATGCGGGCCCAATTCGACAATACGGACCGGCTGATCCTGGACGGCGCTTTCGTGAATGTGCAGATCGAAGCGCTTGAACCGACCTTGCAGGTTCTGGTGCCGCAAGCCGCCTTGCAGCGCGATCAGCGGGGCGATTTTGTCCTGGTGGTCAACGACAAGCAAATGGTTGAACAGCGCTACATCACAACAGGTGACACTTTTGATACTGCGATTATTGTGCTGGACGGGCTGCGTGAAGGTGAAAGCGTCATTGTCGAGGGCTTGCAGCGGGTCCGCCCCGGTGTCGCTGTTGACGCGGTCGTGGCCTCTGAGCAGCCGGGAGAGTAACAGATGTTCTCAGCCCTGTTCATAAGCCGCCCCAAGCTGGCGCTTGTCATCTCACTGGTGCTGACCATCATGGGCGGCATCGGGTACCTGGTACTGCCGGTCGCGCAGTTTCCGGATATCACACCGCCTGTGGTCAACGTCTCAACCACCTATACCGGTGCAAATGCCGAAACCGTTGAAAACACCGTTGCCGCGCCGATTGAAGCGCAGGTCAACGGTGTGGACGACATGATCTACATGACGTCCAGATCGTCGGACAACGGGTCCTATTCGCTGGATGTGACCTTTGAGGTGGGCACCGATCCTGACATCGCATCGGTCAACGTTCAAAACCGGGTGGCGCAGGCCATGTCGTCATTGCCAGCCGAGGTCACTTCGTCCGGCGTCGTGACACAGAAATCCTCGACCAACATGCTGATGCTGGTCACTCTGACCTCACCCGATGGGACCTATGACAGTGTGTTCCTGTCGAACTATGCCTCGATCAATCTGCGCGATGCGCTGGCGCGTGTGCAGGGCGTCGGCAAGGCCGATGTTCTGACCAACCTTGAATACGCCATGCGGATCTGGATGGACCCGGACAAGATGGCGGCGCTGTCCATCACACCGGGGGATGTCATCAATGCAATCCGGGAACAGAATATCGAAGTGTCCGCCGGTTCGATCGGTGCGCCACCCGTTCCCGAAGGGCAGACGTTTCAATACACGATCAAATCCAAAGGCCGCCTGACATCCGCAGAAGAATTCGGAGACATCGTGATCCGAACCGGTGACGCCGGCGCCATCGTCCGCGTCAAGGACATCGCTCGGGTTGAGCTTGGCGCAGAATATTATGCGGCTTCGGGCTATTTTCAGGCGGTTCCTGCCACGGTCATCGGCATCTATCAGGCCCCCGGTGCAAACGCTTTGGCGGTATCGGAACGTGTGCAGGCGGAATTGGAACGGCTGTCCCGCGCGTTCCCGACGGATGTCGAATATGATGTGCCCTTCAATACGACCGACTTTGTCGAGGCCTCTTTGAACGACGTGGTCTCGACCCTGATCCTGACCTTCATTCTCGTTATTTCGGTTGTGTTCGTCTTCCTGGGAAGCTGGCGCGCAACGATCATTCCGGCGGTGGCAATTCCGGTGTCCCTGATCGGCACTTTTGCCTTCCTGCTGGCATTTGGGATGTCCCTGAACACCATCTCGCTGTTCGCCCTGGTGCTTGCCATTGGTATCGTGGTGGACGACGCCATCGTCGTCGTCGAGAACGTGGAGCGCATCATTGCGGATGAAGGGTTGCCCCCTGCTGAAGCGACCCGAAAAGCCATGGGCCAGATAACTGGTCCGGTCATCGCGACCACTTTGGTTCTTCTGGCGGTGTTCGTGCCGGTGACGTTCATGCCCGGCATCTCGGGGCGGTTGTATTCCCAATTTGCGGTCACGATCTCGACCGCAGTCGTTATCTCATCCATCAACGCGCTGACCCTTTCGCCTGCCCTGTGCGGGTTGGTCCTGCGTGCCAGATCCGGCCCTCCCAAAGGGGTGCTTGCGATGTTCGAAAGCTTCATCGGCACCGTGCGCAACGGCTACGTGGCAATTGTACGAAAACTGCTGGTTTTCCCTGCCATCGCGCTGGCCATCGTTGTCGGTCTTGGTTTTGGTACGGGGACAATCATGTCCAACACCTCTGCCGGGTTTATCCCGCTTGAGGACAACGGGTACTTGTTCGTTGATGTTCAGTTGCCGGATGCTGCCACACTGGAACGGACCGAGGCGGTCACCGCACGTCTGGACGAACAGATAAGCGAAATCCCGGGCGTTGCGAGCACGGTTCTTGTCAACGGCTTTTCGATGCTGAACGGCACGATCACAAACGGCGCTGCGATCTTCGTCAATCTCGACAATTGGAGCGAACGGCAAGAAGACGATCTGAGCGCTGATGCCATTCTGGCCAAGGTACTGGCGATTGCGAATGGTGAATCAGCGGCTTCGATCCTGGCCTTCAACCCACCACCCATCCAGGGTCTTGGTATGTCAGCGGGCGTAGAAATGGAGGTTCAGCAAACCGGCGGTGGCACACCGCAGGATCTGGCCTCGGCCGTGGGTTCGTTCGTGTATTCGGCCAATCAGAGGCCCGAGATCGGGCAGGCCTATACAACCTTCCGCGCCAACGTCCCGCAGCTGTTCGTTGATCTGGACCGCGAAAAAGCCAAAACGCTGAATGTCTCGGTCGCCGAGATTTTTCAGACCATGCAGGCACAACTGGGGTCGTACTATGTCAATGACTTCAACCTGTTCGGCCGCGTCTACCGCGTGATGATTCAGGCCGATGGCACCTATCGGGACAATGTCGAGGATATCGCGAACCTCTATGTCCGCTCTCAAAACGGCGACATGGTGCCGCTGGGCACACTGATCGACGTGGAAAACGTTTTGGGTCCGGTTCTGCTGAAGCGCCACAACCTGTTCCGGTCTGCCACGGTGACGGCGGTCCCTGCACCCGGCTTGTCCAGCGGCGACGCAATCAACGTGATGACCGAAGAATCCGCAACCGCCCTGCCCCCGGGTTATGCGTTCGAATGGACAGGGACGGCGCAGCAACAGCTGGCCTCGGGCAGTCTGGTGATCATCATCCTCGGGCTTGCCATCCTGTTTGGATATTTGTTCCTGGTGGGTCAGTACGAAAGTTGGACCTTGCCTGTTTCAATCCTGCTTTCCGTTGTCGTGGCCTTGTTTGGGGCCGTGGCGGCGGTGGCCATCGTGGGCAGTGACATCAACCTCTATACGCAGATCGGAATGATCATGCTTGTGGGGCTGGCCTCGAAGAACGGTATTCTGATCGTCGAGTTCGCCATGGAACAACGCGCCAAGGGGCTTTCCATCAAAGAGGCCGCCGCAGAGGCTGCGTATCAGCGTTTCCGCGCTGTGATGATGACTGCCTTGTCCTTCCTCCTTGGTGTTGTCCCCCTGCTGGCCGCGAACGGAGCCGGTGCCGCCAGTCAGAAAGCGATCGGTGTCGCGGTGTTCGGCGGGATGCTGGCCGCGACGCTGGTTGGAGTGATCGTGGTGCCCGTGCTCTACGCCCTGATGCAGGGCTTGCGAGAATGGTTGAAGGGCAGCAAAAAGGACCCCGACCCTACGGAAGAAGCCGCCTGAGCAAATAAAAGCCCCACCTGAGCTGGTGGGGCTTTTATGCAATTCCGCTAATCGGCTTCAGACGTTTTTAAGCTGGCTTTCATCCTCAGGCCGTGCGGACATCCATTGACCGATCCGCGAAATCTGCTCGGCTGTCAGCCGCAAGCCCAATTTGTTGCGGCGCCAAACCACATCTTCGGCTGTACGGGCATATTCCTTGTCCATCAGCCAAGCGACCTCTCGCGCGGTCAGGGTCGCGCCGAAGTCCTCTCCCAGATCGGATACCTGTTTCGCATCTCCCAAAACATCCCTTGCTTCTGTCCCGTAAGCTCTGATCAGGCGGGCAGCCCAGGTATCGGTCAAAAAGGGATAGGCCGCCAGAAGATCGCCTTTCAGGGTTTCGACAGCATCCACCGGAAAATCCCCCCCCGGCAGAGCGACACCAGCGGTCCAGGGGCCGGGCAGGTTCGGGAAAAACTCTCCAACCTTCTCAAGCGCGCTTTCTGCAAGCCTGCGATAGGTTGTGATCTTGCCGCCAAACACATTCAAAACAGGCGCCCCGCCCTGCGCATCGACTTTCAACGTGTAATCCCGTGTCGCGGCAGTGGCGCTGCTTGCCCCGTCATCATAAAGCGGCCGTACGCCGGAATAGGTCCAAACGACATCGTCGCGGGTCACGGCGCGTTTGAAGTATTTCGATGCGAAGGCGCACAGGTAATCCTGCTCGGCTTCGGTGCAGACCGGTTTCGTGGCCGGGTCCGGATGGTCCTGATCCGTTGTGCCGATCAGAGTAAAATCCTGCTCGTATGGGATGGCGAAAATGATGCGGCCATCTTCACCCTGGAAAAAGTAGCATTTGTCGTGATCGTAAAGCCTGGGCGTCACGATATGACTGCCCCGCACAAGCCGTACGCCCTCGCGAGAGTTCACGCGGATCTTGGTTTGAATGATGTCGCCCACCCAGGGTCCGCCTGCATTGATCAGCATTTTGGCCCGGACCAAACGTGTCTCACCGCTGCTTCGATCCCGAATGGACACTTCCCAAAGATCACCGACCCGCTCGGCCGAGGTCACCTCGGTCCGCACCATGATCTGCGCGCCGCGTGCCTCGGCGTCACGCGCATTCAGGACCACCAGTCGCGAGTCTTCGACCCAGCAATCGGAATATTCATAAGCCGTTTCGAACTTGTCCTGCAACGGGCCCCCCTCCGGTGCCGACCGCAGGTTCAATGATGTCGTTCCCGGCAGGATTTTGCGCCCGCCCAGATTGTCATACATGAACAGGCCCAACCGGATCAGCCAGGCCGGACGCCGCCCGCGCATCCACGGCATGACCGTGCTGAGCAACCGCGAGGTCGGCGTTTCGGAATCAAACCGCATGTCCTTGTGGTAGGGCAGCACAAAACGCATTGGCCAGCTGATATGTGGCATGGCGCGCAGCAGGGTTTCACGCTCGATCAGGGCCTCACGCACCAGCCGAATTTCAAGATACTCAAGGTATCGCAATCCGCCGTGAAACAATTTGGTTGAGGCCGAAGATGTGGCGGAAGCCAGATCGTTCATCTCGGCCAGCATCACCGAAAGACCCCGCCCGGCGGCGTCCCGAGCAATTCCACAGCCATTGATCCCGCCACCGATGATGAAAAGGTCTGTGATCTGGTTGTCCGTTGACTGCATATCCATTGATTCCCTGCCTGACCCGGTTGCGGGCATTAGCCAGAATGGCTTTCGCTTCGTCAATGTTTATGTTCGTTTATTTTCCTTTTGCAACACTGTTATGATTTTTCAGCGATCCGGCTTGCCTAAATCAACAAAAAGAACAAAAACGAAAACCAATCCCCTGCACCGGAACCGCCCATGTCCTTGTCCTTTCGCCAATCCGACATTCTGGAAATCGCCAGCACCGAAGGGCGCGTTACCGTCGACGGGCTTGCTGAACGCTTTGGTGTCACCGTTCAGACAATCCGGCGCGACCTGACCGAGCTTGCAGATGCGGGCAAGCTGGACCGGGTTCACGGGGGCGCGGTTCTGCGATCAGGCGTTTCAAATATCGGATATGAAGACCGCCGCGCGCTGAACGCGGAGGCCAAGACCCGTATCGCACAGGCATGTGCGGCTGATATCCCCGATGGCGCGTCAATTTTCATGAATATCGGAACCTCGACCGAGGCCGTGGCAAGGCAATTGCTAGACCACAAAAACCTGTTGGTGGTGACGAATAACATGAACGTCGCAAACATCCTTGTCGAAAACCCGGACTGCGAAGTTATCTTGGCCGGTGGCGTTCTGCGCCGGTCTGATGGGGGTCTGATCGGCAACCTGACCGTATCGGCCATCCGGCAATTCAAGTTCGATATCGCTGTCATAGGATGTTCGGCCCTGGACACGGATGGCGATCTTTTGGACTTCGACTTTCAGGAGGTTCAGGTCAGCCAGGCCATCATCGAACAGGCGCGCCGCACTTTTCTGGTTGCCGATCATTCGAAGGTTCAACGCTCGGCCCCGGCGAGAATAGGATCAATCGCCGAACTTGACACGGTCTATACCGACCTTCCCCTGCCCGAAAAGCTGCCAGAGCACTGTCGCGAGTGGCAAACAGACGTCATCATCTGCGACTAGAGGCGGGCAAACAACAACGTTCGGGCAAGTTGCGCGGCTTGCCAGATGGGACCCGGCCTGACACTATCCTTCATACAGGAATTTGTGCACGGGAGGGGAGGACCGGGCCATGATTGCGCTTTTGTTTTCGTTGTTTATTGCCACGATGGGGCTGAACTATTTCAAGTTGACCAGGGCGGGCAACGCCTTGTTTTTCGTCACGTTGGCCATGTGTATCTACTGGCTGAAATTCCACGCAACCACACCGCTGACAATTCAACTTTGAGGGGCTTGCCATGACACCTGAACTGTCCCGCACCCTCAACGCGATCGGTATGCTTGCCGTCTGCCTTGTACTGGCGCTGGCGTTTTTCTATCAGCTTGTCCTGTATGAACTGCCCTGCCCGCTTTGCCTGCTGCAACGTGTTGGGTTCGTTGCCGTCGGCGTGGGGCTTGGTTTGAACCTGCTCTACGGTCCACGGCCGCAACACTATGCCATCGTGCTGATTGCGGCCCTGTATGGCGGCACTGTATCGATCCGCCAAATTCTTCTGCATATCGTACCCGGCACCGGGCACTATGGCTCACCTGTTTTGGGCCTGCACTACTATACCTGGGCCGGGATCGCCTTTTTCCTTGTGTTGCTGGGCACATCGATCATGCTGTTGTTTGATCGCCAATACGCCGACCCTTCTGGTCAGGAACCAAGGTTCGGCGGAAATACTCTGGCCAAGATCGCGTTTTTCGTCATGCTGGCATTGGCGGTGCTGAACGCGGGTTCAACCTTGTTGGAATGCGGACCGGGTATCTGCGCCGACCCGCCGACAAGCTACAAGTTGATTGACGAATTGGACGCCGGCAACTGAAGATACCGTAACCTTCCCCAAAAGGAGGCGCGAGCATGGGATTATTGGGACAGCCGCTTGGCTACTATGACTATCTGACTTTCGTGGCATTGATCCTGCTTCTGGCAGCGGTGATGGCACTGTTTCTCTTTCTCATGGGCCTTCCGGGTCGGATCGCCATCAAACGCAACCATCCCCATGCCGAGGCGGTAAAGATCATGGGCTGGATGGGATTTCTGGCCGTGGTGCCCTGGGTCCATGCCTTTATGTGGGCGTTCCATGATGGCGTTACGGTCGACATTCGCCGTGGCCCTGACGAGGAAAAAGACGCCATTCGTGATGAAATCAAACGTCTGGGTGGTGATGTCCGGCCTGAATATCAAGATCGTCTGGACACAGACGATCCCCAACAAAGCTAAGGCCAAAGGAAGTCACAAAACATGTTCGTCGCCCTTGGCATCACGTTATTTTACATCATTTTCGTCTGGCTTATTTTCTTCAAGCTGGAACTGCTGAAATTCAACATCGCCTGGGGCATCGTATCCTTTTGGGTTGGCGCGCATCTGCTGCTGATTTTTCTGGTCGCATTGCGGTTCTTTCAACCCTTCTCGGCCGACAGCCACGTGGTGCGTTCGACCATACAGATCATTCCCAAACTGACACAGCCGACGATCCTGACCGAAGTTCTTGTGGAACCGAACACACCGGTCACCAAGGGTGATCCGCTCTATCGCTTTGACGACACGGTGTTTTCACTGGCGGTGGACAATGCGAAGGCGCAATTGGTCGCCGCTGAACAGAATGCCAAGATTCTGGAACAGGATGTGATCGCGACGACCGAAGCTGTTGAACGCGCAAACGCGCAACTGGCCTATGCGCAGACTCAGCAAGCGCGCTATGAAACTCTCGTGCCCGCCGGTGGAGCGCGGCAAGACGAACTGGACCGCTGGAACGAGCAGGTGACCGAAGACCTTGCTGCCGTGAAACAGGCCGAAGCAAACCTGGAAAAAGCACAGCTGGCTGTGGAATCCCAGATAGACGGTGTGAACACGGGTATTCTTCAGGCAAGGGCGCAGTTGGCCGAGGCTGAGTATTTTCTCGAAAACACAACGATCTACGCGCCTGAAAACGGCATGATCGTATCGCAGCAAGCCCGCCCCGGGCTGGTCGTGGGCGATGTGCGACTGGGCGCGATCGCCAGTTTTGTGACCGAGGACAGCCCCTATATTCTTGCGACCTTTCGCCAGCAGAACCTGAAATTCGTGGAACCGGGGCAAGAGGTCGAAGTGGCGCTTGATCTTTACCCGGGCGAAATCCTGACGGGCAAGGTCGAGGCGATCTGGTGGGCCACGCGCCAGGGGCAACTGATCCCTTCAGGCCGCCTGCCCGGCTTTGAACTGCCGAAACTGCCCGGTCGAATTGCCGTGCAGATCACCGTCGATGTCCCTGAAGGGCACACTTTCCCGGCTGGCGGCCACGCCGCAGTGGCGATCTACACCGGACAGGGCAAAAGCTTTGAGTTCCTGAGACGCATCAACATCCGTCTCTATTCCTTCGCCAACTTCATCCGACCGCTGGATATCTGAGGATGCGCGCCATGACACTCCGCCGGTTGATGGGAACCGCTCTTTGCGCCGCCACTTTCGCGGCCTGCACGCCCGTGGGGCCCGATTTCGTGCGCCCGAACTCTCCGGTCGTGAAGCAATGGATCGAGGTAAACAGCCCCAGCGTTGGCCAAAGCGGCCTGACATCGCGCAGCGCACCCGTGGTGAAATGGTGGGAGACATTCAATGACCCGACCCTCAACCGGCTGATTGCCGAGGCCTATGCCCAGAACCTGACGCTTCAGGTCGCGGGGGCACGGGTGCTGCAAGCGCGGGCGCAGTTGGGGATCGCTTTTGGAGAGCTTTATCCACAATCGCAAGCGATTGGCGGGTCGTTGCAGAGACGGCAAATCAGCGACAACCTAGGGCCTGTTGCCGATATCAACCGGATCATCCCCCTGGATACCGAGTTTTCGACGTCGCAGGTTGGGTTCGATGCCCAGTGGGAACTGGACGTCTGGGGCGCACAACGGCGCGGTGTTCAGGCGGCTCGGTCAAATCTGGCCTTGCAGGTCGCAAACTATGATGATGCGCTGGTGACACTGACCGGCGACGTGGCCGCGCTCTACGTCAATATCCGCGCGTTGCAGGAATCTTTGGCGGTCGCCCGGGAAAACATCAAATTGCAGCAGGAATCGGCGGACCTGACACAGCTGCGATTCAACAACGGAGTCACGACCGAACTGGACGTTCAGGAATCCACAGCCCTGCTCAACAATACCAAGGCCCTGGTGCCCGAGTTGGAAAGCGACCTGCAACAGACCAAGAATGCCCTGTCCGTGCTGCTGGGAACCACGCCGTCCCGGATGACCAGCCTTCTGGGAAATTCTGGCCGTATCCCGTCTGCGCGAACAAATGTGGCCGTTGGCGTGCCGGCAGAACTTCTGCGCCGCCGCCCGGATGTCCGCGCGGCAGAACTGGCCGCCGCGACTCAATCGGCGCAGGTGGGCATCGCAATGGCTGACCTGTATCCTCAGTTCGTGCTGTCGGGCGCGATCGGTTTGCAGGCATCGGGCGGGCGCGATCTGTTCAGCGGCAACAGCACCACCGGTCTGGCCAGTGCCGGCGTGGTCTGGAACGTGCTCAACTATGGCCGGATCAAAAACAATGTCCGTGCGCAGGACGCTGCCTATCAGGCGCTGATCGCCAATTACCAGAATACCGTACTGACCGCGTATTCCGAGGTGGAAAGCGCAATGGTCGCCTATGCACAGGCGCGCAAACAGGTTGGATTCTATCAGAAAAGCGTCGATGCCTCACGCAAGGCCGCTGATATCGCCGTCAGCCAGTACAGGGACGGTATCGCCAGCTATTCACGCATTCTGAACACCCAGACCGCGCTTTTGCGGTCGCAGGCAAACCTGATCGAAGCGCGGCAGCAGGTGTCCAGCAATCTGGTTGCGGTTTACAAGGGTCTGGGCGGCGGATGGCAGATCCGTCAGAACCAGGAATTTCTGCCTGAAACCGTGCTGGCAGAAATGGCCTATCGCACTGATTGGGGCGATCTGCTTGAAAAAACCCCGACCCGAGCCAGCCTGAACTAAGCGCTACTTGGTCAACCCGCGCAGACCGCCCGAGATCAGGATATTGACCTCGTAAAGGATGCGGGGCGCGGCCAGCCCGCCGGGGCTGGCCAGATAGTTGGGGCTCCATTCCGGATCGAATTTCTGTTTGAAGGCGCGCAGCCCTTCGAAATGATAGAACTGCTCGCCATGCTCATAGACAAAGCCGCCGATGCGGTTCCAAAGCGAGGCAAGTTGACGGTTTTCGATGCCTGAGAACGGCGCCGCACCCAGCGAGAACCAATGGAACCCCTGCTGTGATCCCCAGTTCATCATCTCTGCAAACAGCGCGTCCATGACAAAGCTTGGGCTGTCAGGTTCATAGCGCATCAAATCCAGTGACAGCTCGGATTTGTTGCCGCCCTGAAACAGGTTGGCGAAGGCCATGATCTTGCCTGTTTCACCGTCACGCAGAACCGCATGATCAAAATAAGACAGGTACTGATCGTCAAATCCCCCAAGCGCAAAGCCCTTTTCGGCACCTGCCTTTTGCGCCAGCCAATGATCTGAAATCGCGCGCAATTCCGGCAAGACCGGGGCCAGGTCTTCTTTCGGAATGATCTCGAATACATAGCCCTCCCGCTCGGCCCGGTTCCTGGCCTGCCGGAACCGTTTGCGCGACTTTCCGTCCAGCGAGAAATCCCTGAGCGGCACCCGTGCGACCTCGCCGATCTTCAGGATCGACAGGCCCAGATCCAGAAATGTCGGCAGGTATTTGGTTGAAACACTGTAGAAGGCACACAGCTTGCCTTCTCGGTCCGCCATTTCCCTGAGCTGCCAGATCAATTGCTGCCCCGCGGCTTCATCGCCAACCGGCTCTCCCTTCGAGATCAGAGCGTTGCCCGTGTCTGCATACGCAATGAATGCGGTCTCATCCGGTGAAATCAGGAACTGTTTGTCACCGGTAAGCGAGATTTGGGATTCGGTATCTTCGCTCTCCATCACCAGCCGTTCAACGACCTCGGGGATTTCCGTGCGCACAGGTGTCGGAATCTCTCGCCCGAACAGAGAGTTCACGGCCACGATGCCCACGATCACCGCCACGATGAGGCTGGAGCGCAAAAAGCGCGAAGCATCTCCGTTCCAGGCAAATTCCCACCACAGGGCGTTCTGGTACTCGACATGGGAATAGGCGAACAGTCCGATCCAGAATATCACCGCCAGCAGCGCCACGACACTGACCAACCAGGGAATATTCAGCCTGAAGATCGACGCGCCACTGACCCGGTAAAACGCCCCACGGAACATGGCCAGAAGGCCAATCGTGCCCAGCATCGACAGCGCTTCGTGAGTGTCCAGCCCCTTTGCCAGCGAGGCAAAGAACCCGGCCACCATCAACAGCATTGCCACCACCCATGCGCGGTAGAGCTTTCGAAACAAACCGCGAGACACCAGCAAAAGCAGCACTCCGACAGCACTGCCGGCAAGGTGCGATGCCTCGACGAACGACAGCGGCAAAACCTCTCTCAGAACGCCAAGGTTCTGCGTGCCCGCTGGCAACGCTCCGGACACCAGCAGGATCACTCCGGCCACTGCCGCAACCCCAGCTGCAACCATGGGAACGATAGGGCGGATGACCCGATAGACCCATGTCGCGGCCCCGCCGATCCTGTGCCTCTGCGTCAGTGCCGACGCGACCGCTATGGACACGCTGGCGATACCGAAGGGCAAGAAGGTGTAAACGACCCGATACAGCAACAAGGCTGCGATCACATCCGAACGCCCCGACGCCCCAAGCCCCGCGATCAGCGTGGCTTCGAATACCCCAAGCCCGCCCGGTGCGTGGCTGAGGATGCCAACGGCGATGGCGGCGATGTAGATCGTGAAGAAATAGGGATAGCCGACGCCCAGATCGTCCGGCATCAGGACATAGAGCGCCATGGACGCGCCGACCAGATCTCCGATAGCGGCCAGTGTCAGAAGGCTGGCCAGTTTGCCACCCGGCAAGTCAAATCCGATACCGGCGACGGCCAATCGCCTGCCCCCGCTGGACAACCATATGAACATCGCGACCAATGCCCCCAAAAGGCACAATCCGATGGCGGTTTCCACCGTTTCGCTGACAGGCATCACTTTGGAGATTCCGTCCGGATGCACGGTCAACAACACACCCAGAACCAGAACAAGCCCCATCCAGAACGCAACCCAGGACGTTGCGATGACCCCGGCCACCCGCCCCAGATCCAAACCCAGTGACGCATATATCCGGTATCGGATCGCCGTCCCGGTGATGTAGGAGAAACCCAGGCAGTTCGATACGGCATAGCCGCTGGCCCCTGCCAATCCGGCTACAGGCAAAGGCACTTTGCCGCCTGCCACACTCTGCACGGCAAACACATCATAGAGCGACAGAGAAAGAAAACTGAACGCAGTCCAGAGCAAGGCGAAAAGCATAAGCTTCCACGACGTCATCGCGACATCGGTCTGGACATCCGACCATTTCACATGCGCCGACAAATCATGCAAAACCGTCAGTGCGATCCCGGTCACAAGTACCGGTATTGCAATCCGCAACCAGGGTTTTTCCAACATTGCCGTGAGCTTTTCAACCCAGTGCACGGCCAGAGGTTCACCGTCACTTTCCGCATTGGTCATGCTGCACGTCCCCGCCAGTTTCCGATCACAAATACCACGCCCGGCTCACCCGCCCGTCGGTCATCAAGACTTCACTTGCAGACCAACACTGGCACATTTTGTATTTATCTCAAAGCGCTAGAGCCGCCCCTTGCGTGTTGACAGCAGAAGGTTCGTTTCCGAACGCGTCACGCCGTCGATTTTTCGTATCTGAAACAGAACTTCATCCAGTTCAGCCAGGGTTTCGGTGCTGATCTCGGCGATCAGATCCCAACTGCCATTTGTCGAATGAACCGCCGTCACCTGACGCATGGCTCCGATCCGGGCCATCACGCGTTCCGTACCACGCCCTTCAATCTCGAGCATCATCAACCCGCGCACCGGGCTTTGCGCCAGATCGCGACGCGTCAGGACGGTGAAGCCAACGATTTCACCGGACTGTTTCAGCCGCTGCAACCTGCTGCGCACCGTGGTGCGCGTCACGCCCAGTGTTTCCGACAGCTCTGACAGGCTTGCCCGTGCATCCCGTTGCAACGCATTGAGCAGCCGATTGTCCAATTCGTCCATGGCATCTTCTCATAAAGGATTTTCCGAGACCATTTTGAGCAATTTGCCGACTTCACGCAAGACAGTCCGACGGCCTAAATGAACACATGGAACTCAAGGATATCATACTGGTTGGCGCCCCGATGGACGCCGGGAAACGTCGTCAGGGATGCCGGATGGGCCCTGATGCGTATCGCGTGGCAGGGTTGGATCAAGCGCTGTCTGATCTTGGTCACACCGTTCACGATTGGGGCGACGTGCGGGCCGAGATCGTCGACATTCCCCAACACCCGCACCTGTTCGCCCTGCCCGAATGTGTGGGGTGGACGCGCGCTCTCAGCAAGGTTGCGCAAGACGCGGCAGGTCAGGGAATTCCCATTTTCATGGGGGGTGATCACGCCCTGTCCATGGGGACGGTGGCCGGGATGGCCGCCCATGCTGCTCGGATCGATCGCCCCCTGTTCGTACTATGGCTTGACGCCCACAGCGACTTTCACACTCCGGACAGTACCGGCAGCGGCAACCTGCACGGAACGCCGGTGGCGTATTTCACCGGCAGACCCGGATTCGAGGACTTTCCCCCTTTGCCCGCCGTCATACCGACGGATCGCGTCGGCATGATCGGGTTGCGCTCTGTCGACCCGGCAGAACGGGCGGCGCTGGAACACGACCGCGCCATGCTGGCAGATATGCGCAGCATCGATGAAAACGGCATCAAAGCCCCCCTGTTGGCCTTTCTGGATCGCGTCAGGGCAGAAAACGCTCTGCTACATGTTTCTTTGGATGTCGATTTCCTCGACCCGGCAGTGGCACCCGCAGTCGGCACGACCGTGCCCGGTGGTGCGACCGAGCGTGAAGCCCATTTGGCCATGGAGCTGCTGCACGAAAGCGGGCTTGTCTGCTCGCTGGACCTGGTCGAACTGAACCCGTTTCTGGATGACCGGGGCCGAACCGCAAAACTGATGGTCGATCTGGTCGCCTCTCTGATGGGTCGCCGTATCTTCGATCGCCCAACCCGGAGTTTCTGATGCTGTCACTTCAAGCGCCATCCGCCGTTGTCATGATCCGGCCACACGCTTTTGCATCCAACCCGGAAACACGTGATGACAACGCCTTTCAAACGCTGAGCACCGTATCTGCCGAGGCGACATCGGACGCGGCCAGGGATGAACATGATCGGGCGGTACAGCAATTGCGCGACGCCGGTGTCACTGTTCATGTGTTTGACGATTTCGGCGACCTCAACACACCTGACAGCGTTTTTCCCAACAACTGGTTCTCAACGCATCCCGGCGGCCATGTGGCGATCTACCCGATGTTCGTGCCATCGCGCAGACGCGAACGCAGGACCGATGTAATCGAACTGCTCAAACAGGAATACCGCGTGCAGGATGTCATCGACTATTCCGGGTTGGAACAAGACAACCTGGCTCTGGAAGGGACCGGCGCGATGGTTTTGGATCACGTGGCCCGCATCGCTTACACGGTGACGTCCAATCGCGCCGATCCGGTCCTGTTGGAACGGTTCTGCACACATTTCAACTATGAGCCAATCGCCTTTGAGGCCCGCGATGCCAAGGGCCGGGACGTTTATCACACCAACGTATTGATGGGTATCGGCGCGCATTACGCCTTGATCTGCCTCGATATGATATCGGACCCGGCTCGCCGCGTGACCGTTCGCAACCGGCTGGAGGAATCCGGTCGAACGGTCATTGACCTGACGCACGACCAAATCGCCGAGTTCGCAGGTAACGCCATTGAACTGACCGGGCGTGATGGGTTGGTGCTGGCCCTGTCCAGCAGGGCACTTGCCGCCCTCACACCAGACCAAATCGCAACAATCCAGGACAGTGCAACACCGTTGCCGCTGTCCGTTCCAACAATTGAAACCGCCGGTGGGTCCGTGCGCTGCATGATTGCAGGCGTTCACCTTGCCCGCCGATAGGAGAGCACCATGCAACCTTCAGACAAGGCCCTGGTACCATTCGTTTCCGTCGACAACATGATGCGACTGGTTCACCACATTGGCGTCGAACAGATGATCACGCAGATTGCCGCTCAGATCGAGGCCGATTTCAAACGATGGGAAAGCTTCGACAAGACACCGCGCATTCCAGCGCATTCTCCTCATGGCGTGATTGAGCTGATGCCAACTTCGGATGGCGAGGCGTACGGGTTCAAATACGTAAACGGCCACCCCAAGAACACCTCCGAAGGGCTGCAAACCGTTACTGCATTCGGCCTGCTGGCGGATGTCTACACCGGATATCCGACGCTGTTGACCGAAATGACTATGCTGACTGCGCTGCGCACGGCGGCGACTTCGGCATTGGTCGGGCGCTATCTGGCCCCTAAAAATGCCAGGACAATGGCCATGATCGGCAATGGCGCACAGTCCGAATTCCAGTGCCTCGCCTTCAAGGCAATGTGCGGGATCGACACCGTTCGGCTTTATGACATCGATCCGAATGCCACGTCGAAATGCGCTGCGAACTTGCAGGGCAAGGGCCTGACCGTCATCCCTTGCAAGACGCCGGAAGAGGCCATTGAAGGCGCCCAGATCATCACCACCTGCACGGCAGACAAGAAATACGCAACGATCCTGACCGACAACATGGTCGGGCCCGGTGTGCACATCAACGCCATCGGAGGCGATTGCCCCGGCAAGACCGAGTTGCATCGCGACATCCTGTTACGTTCAGACATCTTCGTCGAGTACCCTGAACAAACCCGGATCGAAGGCGAAATTCAGGCGCTGGATTCAGATCACCCTGTGACTGAAATGTGGCAGGTCATCACTGGCGCGGCCAAGGGGCGCACCGATGAGCGGCAGATCACTTTGTTCGACAGTGTAGGCTTTGCCATCGAGGATTTCTCGGCCCTGCGCTATGTGAAACAGGCGATTGAAGGTACAACCTTCTTTGAACCTCTGGACATGTTGGCCGACCCGGACGATCCACGCGATCTGTTCGGAATGTTGATGCGAGCCGGATAGCACGCAATCTTGGGGGCGCTGCCCCCGCCGCGCTGCGCGCGCCTCCCCCGGGATATTTTCAGCCAGATGAAGCAAGGGGTCTGAACTTCATCTGGCCACAAATATCCCGGAGCGCGAGGCAGAGCCTCGCTTCCGAGCTATCCCGCAAGCGATGGCAGGTAGAGGACAATACCCGGGAAAGCAACGAGCGCTGTGATGGTCAGGGCGTCAGCGATGAAAAAGGGCGTGACGCCTTTGAACACATCTTGAACACTCAGGTCCGGGCGTACACCGGCAACGACAAAGCAATTCAGCCCGATTGGTGGTGTAATCAGGCAAAACTCGGCCATTTTGACAACCAGAATACCAAACCAGATCGCACACATCGGACCGGACATTCCAAACGCGCTGTCGGCGGCACTGACGGTTTCACCACCATTCAAGGCCATCACCGCCGGATAGACCACGGGCAAGGTCAAAAGCAGCATTCCAATTGCATCCATGAACATGCCCAACACCGCGTATGCCAGCAGAATGCAGATGAGGATCATCATCGGCGACATCTCGAGCCCCGTGATCCAATCCGAGAAAGCACCCGGCAGGTCTGCAAAACCAAGAAAGCGCACATAGATCAGAACGCCCCAGATGATCGAAAAGATCATCGCCGTCAGTTTGGCGGTTTCCAACAGCGCGGATTTGAGCTCGGCCCAGCGCATTCCGTGGAACAAGGCGAAACAGAACACGATGAAGGCACCAATGGCACCGCCTTCCGTCGGAGTGCCCCACGCCTTTTCACCAAACGGATTGTAGACAAAGCAGATGATGATCAGGATGACGGCGACAATCGGGAAGGCACCGGGAAGTGCCGCAAAGCGCTGTTTCCAGGTAAACCCCGTGACCGGCGGGCCAACGGATTTGAAGATCACGGCGATCCCGACGATCAGAAGGCCGTATACGATTGCGGAAAACGCGCCCGGAATAAAACCCGCCAACAGCAGCTTCCCGACATCCTGCTCGACGATGATCGCGTAGATCACCAGAATGGCCGAAGGCGGGATCAGGGATGCCAGCGTCCCGCCTGCGGCAACCACACCGGCTGCGAAGCGTTTGTTGTAGCCCACCTTCAGCATTTCGGGAATCGCGATACGGGCAAAGACGGCGGACGTCGCGACCGAAGCACCGGACACCGCAGCGAAGCCGGCCGTGGCGAAAACGGTCGACACCGCCAACCCTCCGGGCACCCATGCGACCCAGCGTTTTGCGGCCTCGAACAAAGCGCGGGTAAGCCCCGCGTAATATGCCAGGTACCCGATCAGGATGAAGGTCGGAATCAGGCTGAGAGTGTGGGACGCGACCTTGGAATGTGGCACCTGCCCCGCGGTCTTGACCGCCACTGTCAGCGCCTTGCCAAACCGTTCCGGATCGTAACCGAACTTGGCCCAGAAAATCCAAAACAGTCCGACAAGTCCCGCCAAACCGGCTGCGAAGGCAACCCGCATGCCCGCCACGACAAGAACCAGAAGGCCGCCTGTGACCCAGAGGCCAATCTCAATCGTGTCCATGTATCAGTCCTGCCCTTCGAACTGTTCGGCCTCGGCCGCTGCCAGCGCCGCTGCATCCTGTATCAACGGAACGGCCGCCGGAGCGTCCAGCCCCAGCCAGAATGCCCGGCCATACCCCCAGACTTGCAGCGCAAGGCGCAGGCAGAGAACGGAAAATGCAACGGGTGCCAGAAGCTTGGCCGGCCACAAGGGAATGCCGATGTCGATCGAACTGTCCCGGCTCCACATTGGGGCGCCGAAATCAAACGACCGGTCGAAATGAGACCAACTGCCCCAAACCAGAGCCAGCATCAGGATCAGGATCAGAACCACCGAGAGCAGTTCAAACAGCCACAACGCTCGTCCGTGCAAGCGGGAAATGACGATATCCATACGGATATGCCCCCCATCGCGCTGAACATATGAAATGCCCAGAAAAGCGATGAGAGGCATCGCCTGTTCTATCCAGTCAACATAGCCCGGCAAAGGAGCATTCAGTGCATTCCGACCACTGACGGACACGACGGCCAACACCATCAGTGAAAAAACCGCCAATCCGCTGATCAGTGCCAGAAACCGTTCGAGCACGAGCAAACGCTGATCCAGCTGGCTCAGACGGCTGCCGTCTACCAGAACCGTGGCTTGTCCTGCCATTCCGGTGATTCCTTGTTGTTTGTTGCCGGGCGCCCTGAAAGCACCCGGCCTTGTGGATCAGTTGCCGCCGCGCTGTTGCTTCAGCGTCGTCTGGACAAGATCGTAAAGGTCCTGCGCCGGCAGACCCTGTGCGGTCATGTCCGCAATCCATTTTTCACGGATCGGATCAGCGGCCTTCGTGCGGAACTCTTCAATTACCGTGTCGTCGATCATGACCTTCTGGACACCCTTTTCTTCCAGGACACTGTCCCATTGTTCGAGCAGGCCGCCATAATTCGCCAGGTAATGGTCGATCGCTTCATCGATCGAGCTGTCCAGAGCTTCACGATGTTCGGCTGGCAGCGCCTCGTAGGCATCGATGTTGACGACAACCGGGCAGTTCACCGTTCCCGGATTCAGGTTCGCGGTCCACCAGTCCGCTTCGTTGATCGTCCCGAATGACAGGTGCGCGTGCTGGGCAAAGGCCACGGTGTCGACGACGCCCGATTCCATCGCATTGAAGGCTTCTGTCGCTGGAACCGATGTGGGCACTCCTCCGACCGCCTCGAAGGCCTGACCAAGGCCACCGGTCGCCCGGACCCGCATTCCGTCAAATTCAGCAAGTTCATCCCGCGGCTCGCCGGTGCCGACAAGGTTATACTGCGGCATTGGCGAGGTCATGATGATGCGGGCATTCCATTGTGCCATCTCTTCCTTGACTGCCGGATGGTCGTATACCGCATGGCTGACCGCAACTTCTTCCTGCAAGTTGTTCACACCCAGAAACGGCAATTCCAATACGGTGATCGCCCGGTTCTTGTCGCGGTGGTAGCCGGCACAGAACTGAGCCATCTCGAAGGCGCCGATTTCGATCCCGTCCAGGTTTTCCTTGGGTTTGGACAACCCGCCATAGCTGACATTGATGGTGAATTCGCCACCGGTTTTCTCGCTGACCAGTTCGGCCAGTTTTTCTACATGTTCCGTAAAGGCGCGGCGCTTGCCCCAGACGGATGCGTTCCATTCCGTTGCGGCGGCTTCGGTCACAAAAGCAACGCCAAGGGCGGCGATTGCGGCACCGCTCAACATCTTTTTCATAGTTTCGTCTCCCATAGGTGCGCCCCCTACCGAGGCGCTTGTCGATCAAGCTAGCGCCAACATTCGATCGTGCCAACCCTGTCCGGGATTTGCGTAATTTTTGGGAAGTAGACCCAAAATGACCTAAAACGACAGAAGCGCTGAGCTCAGCCGTCCTTGCAAACGCAATTGACAGGCAGCACCCACAATTCTCATTACATTCAAGCTTTTGTTTTCACTATATTTTGACGATCTTCTTTCCAAGTTTTTTACAAATCTATCCACATTGCAAAAATTTCTTTACAAAGAAATCCAAGGATTACACCAATTTATTTATTTATTTTCAGAACGCGGTAATATTCAAACTTGGGGAGGAACAGGATCGACATTGCCTGAATGACAGGCAAAAAATCCACATGCAATCCAGTCCAGAGGGAGGAGCCTCAAAGATGACCACCGCTGCCCAGGCAGATGCCAAGACTTATCCGCCATCCGCAGAAACCGTCGCTCGTGCGCATGTCGATGCCGCAAAGTATGCCGACATGTACGCAGCCTCAATCAGCGACCCCGACACGTTCTGGGGCGAGCAAGGCAAGCGCATCGACTGGATCAAGCCCTTCACTCAGGTCAAGGACGTCAGTTACGAATTTGGTTCGGTCAAGATCAACTGGTATGCCGATGGCACGTTGAATGTATCGGCCAACTGCCTGGATCGTCATCTGAAAACCCGCGGCGACCAGACCGCGATCATCTGGGAACCGGATGATCCGAATGACCCGGCCCAGCATATCTCTTACGCAGAATTGCACCGGCGCACCTGCCGGATGGCCAACATTCTGGAATCCCTGGGTGTCCGCAAGGGCGATCGCGTCGTCATCTATCTGCCGATGATCCCCGAAGCCGCTTATGCCATGCTGGCCTGTGCGCGGATCGGCGCAATTCACTCGATCGTTTTCGCGGGCTTCTCGCCCGACGCTCTGGCCGCACGGATCAATGGGTGCGACGCAAAGGTCGTGATTACGGCAGATGAGGCCCCGCGCGGTGGTCGCAAAACGCCTCTGAAATCCAACGCAGACGCCGCCCTGCTGCACTGCAAGGACACAGTGAAATGCCTTGTGGTCAAGCGCACTGGCGGTCAGACCACCTGGATCGACGGTCGCGACTATGACTACAACGAAATGGCGCTTGAGGCGGACGACTACTGTGCGCCGGCCGAGATGAGCGCCGAAGATCCGTTGTTCATTCTTTACACGTCGGGTTCGACCGGTCAGCCCAAGGGCGTTGTGCACACGACCGGCGGCTATCTGGTTTATGCTGCGATGACACACGAGATCACATTCGATTATCACGAAGGTGACGTGTACTGGTGTACTGCGGACGTGGGTTGGGTGACTGGCCACAGCTATATCGTATATGGGCCGCTGGCCAATGGCGCGACCACGCTGATGTTCGAAGGCGTGCCGACCTATCCCGATGCCTCGCGTTTCTGGCAGGTCTGCGAAAAGCACAAGGTGAACCAGTTCTACACCGCCCCCACCGCAATCCGCGCGCTGATGGGTCAGGGCAACGAGTTCGTCGAAAATTGCGACCTGTCCAGCCTGCGCATCCTGGGCACCGTGGGCGAGCCCATCAACCCCGAGGCTTGGACCTGGTACAACGACGTTGTCGGCAAAGGCAAATGCCCCATCGTCGACACCTGGTGGCAGACCGAAACCGGCGGCCACCTGATGACGCCGCTGCCTGGCGCACATGCGATGAAGCCCGGATCGGCCATGAAGCCATTTTTTGGCATCGAACCGGTGGTTCTGGACCCGCAATCCGGTGTCGAAATCGAAGGCAACGGTGTCGAGGGCGTTCTGTGTATCAAAGACAGCTGGCCCGGCCAGATGCGCACCGTCTGGGGCGATCATGAGCGGTTCGAGAAAACCTATTTTTCGGATTACAAAGGCTATTACTTCACGGGTGACGGCTGCCGTCGCGACGAAGATGGCGATTATTGGATCACCGGTCGTGTAGATGACGTGATCAACGTGTCCGGTCACCGCATGGGCACGGCCGAGGTGGAAAGCGCGCTGGTTGCGCATGCTGCTGTGGCCGAGGCTGCCGTGGTTGGATACCCTCATGAAATCAAAGGGCAAGGCATCTATTGCTACGTCACCTTGATGAATGATCGCGAGCCCTCGGACGAGCTGATGAAAGAGCTGCGCACATGGGTCCGCACCGAGATCGGCCCGATTGCGTCTCCGGATGTGATCCAGTGGGCACCCGGCCTGCCGAAGACGCGCTCGGGCAAGATCATGCGCCGTATCCTGCGCAAGATCGCCGAGAACGATTTCGGATCGTTGGGCGACACTTCGACACTGGCCGATCCGTCGGTGGTCGAAGACCTGATCGAAAACCGTGCGAACAAGTGAGGATGTGATGGACGCTGCCACGATCACCACGCCCGCCGTTGTCATCCTTCTCGGCCCTCCGGGTGCCGGGAAAGGTACACAGGCCCGGATGCTGGAAGAGAAATTCGGACTTGTTCAACTCAGCACCGGTGACCTGCTGCGCGAAGCCGTCGCGGCCGGAACCGAAGCCGGCAAAGCGGCAAAGGCCGTAATGGAAGCCGGCGATCTGGTCAGCGACGAGATCGTCATCGCCATCCTGCGCGACCGCATGGCACAGCCGGATTGCGCCAAGGGCGTCATTCTGGACGGTTTCCCGCGCACGACGGTTCAGGCCGAAGCGCTGGACAGCCTGCTGGCCTCCAACGGCCAGAAGATCAACGCCGCGATCAGCCTCGAGGTGGAAGACGCAGAAATGGTGACCCGTATTTCGGGCCGCTACACCTGCGCCGGCTGTGGCGAAGGGTACCACGACCAGTTCAAGAAGCCTGCCGACGAAGGCAAATGCGACAAATGCGGTCATACCGAATTCAAGCGCCGCGCGGATGACAATACCGAAACGGTGGCCTCGCGCCTTGCAGCGTACCACGCGCAGACAGCACCACTGATCGCCTATTATGACGGTCAGGGCGTGCTGAAGCGTGCAAACGCCATGGGCAGGATCGAAGACATTGCCAATGAACTTGAAGGGATCGTTGGCGAAGCAATGAATTAGGGGGTGGATAAGAGCCGCAAGGCTCTGATCCCAAACAGAATACTTCAAAAGACCGCCTTGGCGGACTGGTGAAGTTTTGCCTGACGTCACGTGGCGTCTGGCGCAAGTGAGAAGCGGCCCGACGCACTGGAGGATGTAGGCATCGGGCCGTCCAACGAGGAAGCGAAGGAGGAACCCGCGATGGCGGATCATTCAACAAACTCCGCGCAGACTGCCGAGTCCGACAAGGGCTATTGGCAGGCCAACCTGCGCCTCATCTACATCAGCCTCGCGATTTGGGCGCTGGTGTCGTTTGGATTCGGCATTCTGCTGCGTCCGATGCTGTCGGGGATCGCCGTCGGCGGAACCGATCTGGGCTTTTGGTTCGCACAACAGGGATCGATTTTGGTCTTCCTGGTGCTGATCTTCAACTACGCCTGGCGCATGAACAAGCTAGACGCCGAATACGGTGTTGAGGAGTAAACCCCATGGATCAGTTTACCATCAACCTGCTGTTTGTCGGCGCATCCTTCGCGCTGTACATCGGCATCGCGATCTGGGCCCGGGCGGGGTCCACATCTGAATTTTACGCTGCGGGTCGCGGCATCCATCCTGTCACCAACGGTATGGCAACGGCGGCAGACTGGATGTCTGCGGCTTCGTTCATCTCGATGGCGGGTCTGATTGCCTTCACCGGCTACGACAACAGCTCGTTCCTGATGGGCTGGACCGGTGGTTACGTGCTGCTGGCTCTGCTGCTTGCGCCCTATCTGCGCAAATTCGGCAAGTACACCGTGTCCGAGTTTATCGGCGACCGCTTCTACAGCCAGACCGCGCGTATCGTTGCGGTGATCTGTTTGATCGTTGCCTCGGTTACATACGTGATCGGTCAGATGACCGGCGTCGGCGTGGCCTTTGGCCGCTTCCTCGAAGTGTCAAACACCTCGGGCCTGTTGATCGGTGCAGCGGTTGTGTTTGCCTACGCGGTGTTTGGCGGAATGAAAGGCGTGACCTACACCCAGGTTGCTCAGTACTGCGTGCTGATCACCGCCTACACCATTCCGGCGATCTTCATCTCGTTGCAGCTGACCGGCACGCCGGTTCCGGCGCTGGGTCTGTTTGGTGACACCGCCAGCGGTGAACCCCTGCTGACCAAGCTGGACGCCATCGTGACCGAGCTGGGCTTCAATGAATACACGGCCCACCACTCGAACACACTGAACATGGTGCTGTTCACCTTGTCGCTGATGATCGGTACGGCGGGTCTGCCGCACGTCATCATGCGCTTCTTCACCGTTCCCAAAGTGGCTGACGCACGTTGGTCTGCTGGCTGGGCGCTGGTCTTCATCGCTCTGCTGTATCTGACCGCCCCCGCGGTTGGTGCCATGGCGCGTCTGAACATCAGTGACATGATGTGGCCCAATGGCGGCATCGAAGGCGGAGCTGTGTCTGTTGAACAAATCGACAATGACGCCCGCTATGACTGGATGGCCACGTGGCAGAAAACCGGTCTGCTGGATTGGGAAGACAAGAACGGCGACGGCAAGATCCAGTACTACAACGACAAGAATGCCGACATGCAGGCACTTGCCGAAGAAAAAGGCTGGGTCGGTAACGAGCTGACCAAGTTCAACCGCGACATCCTGGTTCTGGCCAACCCCGAGATTGCCAACCTGCCGGGTTGGGTGATCGGTCTGGTCGCGGCTGGTGGTCTTGCGGCTGCCCTGTCCACCGCAGCGGGTCTGCTGCTGGCAATCTCGTCGGCTGTGTCGCATGACCTGATCAAAGGTGCGATCAACCCGCAGATCTCGGAAAAAGGCGAGCTTCTGTCGGCGCGGATCGCAATGGCTGTTGCCATCGTTGTCGCAACCTATCTGGGTCTGAACCCACCGGGCTTTGCGGCGCAGACAGTGGCGCTGGCCTTCGGTCTGGCGGCGGCTTCGATCTTCCCGGCGCTGATGATGGGGATCTTCTCGACCCGCATCAACAACACCGGCGCGGTCGCAGGCATGCTGGCTGGTCTGACCGTCACCCTGGTCTACATCTTCCTGCACAAGGGCTGGCTGTTCATTCCGGGCACCAACTCGTTCACCGATGCAGACCCCCTGCTGGGTCCGATCAAGTCGACCTCGTTCGGCGCGATTGGTGCCATGGTCAACTTTGCGACGGCCTACATCGTTGCAGGCATGACCAAGGAAACTCCGCAGGAGATCAAGGATCTGGTCGAAAGCGTACGCATTCCCCGTGGTGCGGGCGCAGCTCAGGATCACTGAGTATGATGCGGTTGTCGGCACTTGCCTTCGACCGCGTCTTTCGATCCACTGTTCCCGCCCGGCACACCACCGGGCGGGATTTTTTAACCAGAACACCGGAGACATCAGATGCCCCTGTCCCACGATGAAATTGCCCGGTTTCTGAAATCCGTTCATCCCTATGACGCATTGCCCGCTGACGCGCTGGACCAGATCGTCAAGCAGATCGAGGTCTGGGAGGTTGAGGAAAACGCGTCAGTCTATGAACTCGGCCATACCCTGCCCGGTGTGTTCGTGATCTATGAAGGACAGGTTGAGATCACCGACGAGAACGGTGCAGTTGTTTCTCATCTGGGGTTGCGCAATTCCTTTGGTGAGCGCGGCCTGCTGAGAGACGGCAAGGCCGCCACCAAAGCCCGCGCGCATACACCATCGGTCCTGGTGGTGCTGCCACCGGATTTGGTGCGGAGTTTGATCGACAACCACGACGTCGTCGCCAAATTCTTCAACCGAACCCGAGGTGATCGCAGCGGCCCCCAAAGCCTTGCGACCAGTTCGATTGACGTTCTGATGGCACGCAATCCCGCCACCTGCCCTGCGGACACGTCGGTTCAGGAAGCGGCACGGATCATGCGCGACAAACATATCTCGTCGCTTTGCGTGACCGATGGAGAAAAGTTGCAGGGCATCGCCACCCTGCGGGACATTTCGGGCAAATTTGTTGCCGACGGATTGCCCGCAACCACACGGGTTTCCGAAATCATGACCGCAAACCCCGTGACCCTGTCGCCCAGCGATGTCGGTTCGGATGTTCTTCACATCATGATGGAGCGCGGCATTGGCCACATCCCGATTTCCGAAGGCGGTCGTCTGGTCGGGATCGTGACACAGACCGATCTGACCCATTATCAGGCCGTCAACTCGGCCGAGCTGGTTGGTCGGATCGCAAAGGCCGACAGTGCCGAAGAAATGGCGCGGGTGACGGCGGAAATCCCGCAGTTGCTGGTTCAGTTGGTTGCTGGTGGGAACCGGCATGAGATTGTCACGCGGCTGATCACCGATATTGCCGACACCGTTACCCGCCGCCTGCTGAAACTGGCTGAAACCGAACTGGGGCCGCCCCCTGTACCCTATTTGTGGCTTGCCTGCGGCTCACAGGGGCGGCAAGAACAGACCGGCGTATCCGATCAGGACAATTGCCTGATGCTGGATGACAGCGTCACCGACGCCGATATGTCCTATTTCACCAAACTGGCCAAATTCGTCTCTGACGGGCTGGACGTCTGCGGATATTTTTTCTGCCCCGGCGACATGATGGCCACCAATCCGCGCTGGTGTCAGCCGGTTCGTGTCTGGCGCGACTATTTCAAGGGCTGGATTGCCAAGCCAAACCCCGAGGCGCAAATGCTGGCCTCGGTCATGTTCGACCTGCGCCCCATCGGCGGCGCGTTTGAGTTGTTTGCCGATCTGCAAGCGGACACTCTGGCAGCGGCCAGGGCAAACTCGATCTTCGTCGCGCACATGATTTCGAACTCGCTCAAACATACGCCCCCTTTGGGCCTGCTGCGCGGTTTCGCGACGATCCGCTCGGGCGAGCATCGCAACACGCTGGATCTGAAACACAACGGAGTGGTTCCCGTCGTCGATCTGGCGCGCATCTACGCGCTGCAAGGCGAACTGACCGAGGCCAACACCCGCGCCCGCCTGAAAGCAGCCGAGTCCAGCGGTGTGCTCAGCCCCTCTGGTGCGCGTGACCTGCTGGATGCCTATGATCTGATCGCAGAAACCCGGCTGGAACATCAGGTTCGGCTGGTTAAATCCGGAGCGATGCCCGACAACTACCTGCCACCGTCCGAATTGTCGGACTTTGAGCGAAGTCATCTGCGTGATGCTTTCGTGGTGGTAAAAACGATGCAATCGGCAGTTGGCCACGGCAAGGGAATGCTGGGCTGACATGCGTCTGAGGAACGGAGAGACCACATGTTTCTGGAACTGATCGGCACGGTTTTTGCGGGGATCGCATTTGCAGGCATCGTTCTTCTGTTGAACAAGCTGACCGGAGGACGTTTGCCGAAATGGACCACTCCGGTTGCGGCTGGCCTCGGTATGATCGGAATGACCATCACCAGCGAATATTCCTGGTATGACCGCACGCGCGACCAACTGCCCGAAGAGATGACAATCGTGCAAGAAGTCGAAAGCCGCGCATTTTATCGTCCCTGGACCTACGCGGTGCCATTCGTTGATCGCTTTGCGGCAATCGACACCGTATCTGTGCGGACAAATGAAAACGTTCCGGAACAACGGCTTGTCGATCTTTACTTCTTTGGCCGCTGGGCTCCGGTTTCGAAACTGCCGGTGGCCGTGAACTGTGCAGAAAACCGCCGCGCCAACCTGGCGGATGGTGCCGAATTTGCCGAGGACGGGCGTCTGGTGAACGCTGACTGGATTGCAGCCGGAGCCAATGACCCCGTCATCGCAGCCACTTGCGGGGTGTGATCATGCTGACCGGATTGAGTTTGAGGCTCAGAATTTTTCTGTTCTTCTGCCTCCTTGCTTTTGGAGGGGTTGCGATAAGTGCCACCGCTCTCTGGATCACCTATTCCCGCGCGGGAAATCCTGATCTTTTGAATGATTTCGTCTTTGCTGAAATCCTGATCGGATTTGGATTGCTGGCACTGGTTGCAGGTGTTTGGCTGCTGTTTGACGACAACGTCGCCAAACCGATCGAACGGCTTTCCGCCCAGCTGCGTGCCCGTGCACATGCCGGTGTAAGCACCGACCTGGACATGCAAGCCGCGCGTTATCTGGGCGATCTTGCCCCGGCTGCGGCGGGATTGGCGGAACAACTCGCCTCGAACGCCATGCGCACAGCCGAGGCCGTGGCCGCCGAGACCGCGCATCTGGCCGCAGAAAAACAACGCCTGACCGCCCTGTTGACCGAGATCCCCGTGGCCATGCTGCTGGCCAGTCCGAAGCACCAGATCGTTCTGTACGATGGGCAGGCCGCCGAGGTTCTCGCCCAGATCGCGCATCCTCGTCTGAACGCCTCTCTTTTCGAATATCTCGAAGCCACCGGCCTGACAGACGCTTATGCCAAGATGTGCAAAACCGGAAAGGACGTCTATTGCACCCTGTCCAGCGTGGATGGGCGGCAGACATATTCCGCCCGGATGAAACCTTTGGGGGATGCACCCGGGTATATGTTGGTCTTCGAAGACAGCGCAGCGCAAATGTCACCAGATGATGCCCGCCCGCTGGTCTATGATTTCGAACTTCTCAATACGCCGGGGGATGATGCGTTCGAGAACCGCCCCCTGTCGGATCTGTGCTTCGTGGTCTTCGACACGGAAACAACCGGTTTGCTGCCACACAAGGATGAGATCGTGCAGATCGGCGCAGTACGCGTTCTGAACGGCAAAATCGTTCAGGGTGAGCATCTGGACATGCTGGTTGATCCCGGCATTCCCATTCCACCTGCCTCGACCAAGGTACACAAGATCAGCGATCGCATGGTTCAGGGCGCGCCCGATATTGCCGAAGCCGGGCGCGTATTTCATCAGTTTTCGCGTGACGCGGTGATCGTGGCGCATAACGCCCCGTTCGACATGGCGTTCCTGCGCCGCCATGCCGATCGGATGGGTGTTGAATGGGATCATCCGATACTCGACACGGTCTTGCTGTCTGCGGTGCTGTTCGGGGCAAGCGACACGCACACACTGGATGCCTTGTGTGAACGGCTGGAAATCACGATCCCCGAAACGTTGCGCCATACTGCACTTGGCGATGCGGTCGCCACGGCCGAGGCATTGGTCAAGATGCTGCCGATCCTGCAAGCCCGTGGCCTGACGACTTTTGGAGAGGTGATCATGGAAACCCGCAAACATGGTCGTTTGCTGGAAGATCTGAACTGACGGCATAAATTGCACCCGGCAGTCAGCTTTTCATGGACAATCCGGGCGGCGCATGGCACCTGATGCGCGGCCAAGGATTAAGCGCGCAATGACCGAAAAGACCTTTACACCGACCCCGGATCAAAGCCCCGCCTTTCGGGAAGCGCTGGGATGCTTTGGCACCGGCGTCACGGTAATTACCGCGCAATCCGACAACGGTCCGCGTGCCATTACGGTGAATTCATTTGCCTCGGTCTCATTGGAGCCGCCACTGGTCCTGTGGTGTCTGGCCAAGGAATCATTCCGATTCGATACGTTCAGTACCTGTGATCTCTATTCGATCCACGTCATGGCGCAAGATCAGCAGGAACAGGCGTTGCGGTTTGCACGCGATGGGGCGGATTTCTCACATGCGGACTGGACCGAGGATGAGGCCGGGCGTCCGCATCTGGCCCAGTGTCTGGCCCGGTTCGATTGCCGCCTTCATGCCCGTCATGACGCCGGGGATCATCTGATCATCGTGGGTCAGGTGGAACAGGTCATGTATCGCACCGGCAAAGGGCTGATCTTCAAACGCGGGCAGTTCGGCGGGTTTGTCGACCTGATCTAATCGTCCAGCGAACCGTGAACCGCCAACGCCTCCAGCTCCGCGTCCTGTGGAGTGATGACCCGAAAAGCTTCGTGCACGCCTGTGTCGGTCAATTCCCTTGCGACGGTCAACAGCGTGTTGGCCGTATGGTCTTCGCACAACTCTGACATGTGGTCGATTTCAGCTTGCGCAACGCCCATTGCGGCCTCGACCGAAGGTGCGCCATAGAACTGCACAAAATGTTCGGCCAGATCACGCGTGATCTGGTTTTTCTCTGCGGCTTCGATCTGCGTCACGGCCACAAAAGTTACCCGGCCAAAGGTTTCCAATCCCAGCCAACCGTTCGCAAAGGCCTGTCGCGCCTTGCCTTCAAGATCACCCTGACCCCAGTTCGAAAACTCGAACCCGCCCGAAACGCACCACTCACCGGTGCGCGCCGGGGAATGAAACACGTTCATGTCGCTTTCGTCGAAATGGATCGCTCGGGCCAGTTTCATTCTCGGTTCTCCAACAAGTCGGTCAGGGGGCGCAGATGCGTATCGACCCCGTCGCGGATCAGCATCCCGAAACGTTCATCCGTTCCAAGGAATACGCCACCATCGATCAGCGGTTCGCCCACGCCGCGCAGCAGGCCCATCCATTCGGCGTGCAAGGACGCGTTGCCATCCTCCTGCCAACGGTTGAGCCAGGTCAACATGTGCCGTGACCAACTTTCCACCAGCTGCGTTGCAGAAACCTCGGCACAGCCTTCATCGTACAGCGCGGTGATGTCTGGGGTTTCACCCGGCGCATCACTGGTTTGCAACAGCGTCAGCTCCCAACCGACGACCAGCCAGTCCGGCTCTTCCTCGGGCATTGATGTCGACGCTGCCGCGCGGAGCCGGCCGCACCGCGCCCCGTTCACGCAAATCAGGCCATCCCAACCCAGATGCACCGCAACCTCTGGTGGGGCCAAAGCGCCCAGCGCGTTCTGGAATCCCACAGCGCAGAGTGGCAACATCACCACCGCATCCTGCAACGGCACCTCGGGGGCGAAAACAATTGCCACCCGCAGGAAATCCGCCTGAATATTGTAGACAACCGTCCCCGCATCACAGCCCAGCGCAGCCATGGCTTGCGCGCGCTCGAACGGGTCTTCCCCACCCTGAACCGGGTGGCCCGTCAGCAAGGGTGGGAAAACCGGCTGGCTCATGCGTTGCCTTTGGCAATCATGTCGCGGGCGATCTTGCGGAACGCCTCGGCCTGCGGGCTGTCAGGTTTGCTGACCACGATGGGCGCGCCTCCGTCAGCGGCGACCCGGATGTCCAGATGCAAGGGGATTTCGCCCAGCAGCGGCACGCCCAGCGCCTCTGCCTCGGACTTGACACCTCCATGACCAAAAACGTGTTCTTCATGCCCGCAGTTCGAACAGATATGCGTGGACATGTTTTCGATCATCCCGATGATGGGTGTCTTGAGCTGATTGAACATGTCGATCCCCTTGCGGGCATCGATCAGGGCCACGTCTTGCGGCGTCGAGACGACAATGGCTCCGTCCACCTGGAACTTCTGGCTCAGCGTCAGTTGCACGTCGCCTGTACCGGGTGGCAGATCGACGATCAGAACATCCAACGCGCCCCATTGCACCTGGCTCATCATTTGTTGCAGCGCACCCATCAGCATCGGCCCGCGCCAGACAACCGCCTGACCTTCATTGGTCATCAAACCCATCGACATCATGGTGACGCCGTGGTTGCGCAGCGGCAGGATCGTCTTGCCGTCAGGGCTGGCCGGACGGCCCGAGACACCCAGCATCCGGGGCTGCGACGGCCCGTAGACATCGGCGTCCAGCAGACCCACACGCCGACCTTCTGCGGCCAATGCGCAGGCAAGGTTGGCCGAAACGGTTGATTTGCCTACCCCACCCTTGCCGGACGCAACGGCAATGATCCGATCCACACCCGGCACCGCCTGCGGCCCGGTTTGCGATGGCTTGGGTTTCGGTTTCAGTTCCGGCGGGGCCTTATCGGAATGCGCGGTCATCAAGGCCGAAACATTTGCAACGCCCTCCACCATCTGAGCGGCCTTTTCAGCCGTGGCGCGGACGGGTTCCATCTTTTCCGCGTGCTTCGGGTCGATCTCAAGCACGAAGCGTACCGTGTCGCCATCTACATTCAGGGCGCGCACGATGCCCGCGCTTACGATGTCCTGCCCGGATACCGGGTCGGTGATCTTTTTCAGGTTCGCCAGAACCGCGTCACGAACACTCATGCTTGTTCCCCTTGATGTGCCCTGCTGACAGGGGCGCGCATATCGACTCGCCGCTCATTGCACGTGTCTCCGTCTTTGTCTGTTCATTTGACGCATCCCGCCCCGCGAAGTTACGTTGAGCCATGCGCTTTGTCCTCTTGTGCCTGAGCCTGACGCTCTCTGCCACCCCCTCTTGGTCACAAGAGGCGATTGGCCTTGCGGCCCCGGCCGAGGTTAAAGACTCTGGCCTGTTGCAACATATCCTTCCTCGCTTCTCTCTCAAGACCGGGATCCGTGTTATTGCAGACGACGCCGGGGTTATGGTGCTGGAAACCGCGCCGCCCGGTGATCCGGTCTTTGCCCGCGGCGAGGTGATCTATCACCTGCGTATCGAAGACAGTGACCGCCAGGCCCGTTTTCTGGAATGGCTGAAGTCGGACATCGGCAAGCGCACGGTGGAAAGCTTTGCTCCGGCAGACGGAGAACCCTACTCTGCCAATTTTGATATTGCCGTGGTTGAATCCGGTGACATCGTCGAAGGCGACACCCAACTCGGCGAAGAATTGTCGATGACCCATTGCGGGCGCTGTCATGTCATCGGGCCAAGGAACCGTATGAATGGCCTGGGGTCGACGCCCTCTTTCGCCGTTCTGCGCGCAATGCCTGACTGGTCGCGGCGGTTCGAGGCGTTTTTCGCCCTGAACCCCCACCCTGCATTCACGCAGATCGACGGGCTGACGCCCCCTTTTGATCCCGAACGCCCTTCCCCAATTCACCCGGTTGAGATGACATTGGATGATCTTGACGCGATCCTGGCGTTCGTATCGCGCATCGACGCCGCAGATCTGGGTGCCCCCCTTAAGCTTCAGTGATCCTTTCTGTCCGAATAGTAATCCTCGGTCGTGACGACCCGAGGCCTGGGTTTTGACTGGAACGGATTGTCTTGCTGTTGGAACTGCACGTTCACCCGGCAATCGTCACACATCTGGATCATCCGCGCCTGATCCGAAGTCGCGAACATCGGGTGCGTGCCCGACAGCTTCTCCATGATCCGCTCGACCGTGGATTTCACGCCGAACAGCGCCCCGCATTCCACACAGGCAAAAGGTTCTTCTTCGTTCAGAACCTGCTGTGACAGGGCCGCGTCGCTGAGATCAAGTTGTGGAACAAGCGTGATCGCATCCTCGGGGCAAATGGTCTTGCACATCCCGCATTGCAGACAGGCATCTTGCTGGAAGTTCAGTTGCGGCTTGTCCGGGTTGTCGATCAAGGCACCGGATGGGCATAGCGACACGCAGCTGAGGCACAGGGTGCAGCTGTCGGTATTCACTGCAACCGCCCCGTAAGGCGCATTCTCGGGCAATGGCAAAGGCGCGTCGGCCTGCGGGTTCAGCGCCTGCGCTGCCAGCCGTGCAATTTGCCGGCGATTGCCCATAGGCAGAACCGGATCGGACAAAGGCCGGGGCACCGCTTGCCCGTACAGCAGATCGGACATCGCATCGGGGTCAGCCTCATCAATCAGGCCGGTGCCCTCTGGGCCTGCAATGGCATGTGCCAATTCAAGTTCCCGGTTCAGCGCTTCGCGTTCGGTCGACGGTGCCAAAAGAACATCCACCCGTGCAAACCCATGCGCCAGAGCCGCCAGCATCTCGGCATGGCCAAAGCCGGATATCACGTTCAGTTCCAAAGGGATGACGTCCGAAGGCAATCCACGCCCGAAACGCGCGGCCAACCTAATCATCTCGGCCCCGTGGGCGTCATGGACAAGCAGCCGAGGCGCGGTGCCGCCGGCCCGTCGATAGGTGCGAACCAGAATATGCATCCGCGACAACAGCGCCGAAACAGGTGGGTCTTCATAGGTTATGGCCGTCGAAGGGCACAGCGCGGCGCATGCACCACAGCCTGCACATACCATCGGATCGACGGCAACATACTCGCCCGCCGGGGAAATCGCTCCGGTTGGGCAGATATCCAGACAGTTGGAACAGCCCACCTGCCCGGCCCGGGAATGGGCACACAGGGTTTCTTCCACCCGCACATAAAGTGGCTTTTCGAATGTTCCCACCAATTGCGCGGCTTCAAAAGCCAGCCTTTCCACCGCAACCGCATCCCTGGGATCAGCCCGCAGATAGCCT
This sequence comes from Ruegeria sp. YTSA144, assembly GCF_059610125.1. Lineage (NCBI taxonomy): Bacteria > Pseudomonadati > Pseudomonadota > Alphaproteobacteria > Rhodobacterales > Roseobacteraceae > Ruegeria > Ruegeria sp. YTSA144. The sequence continues at coordinate 186,410 of NZ_JBXWNA010000003.1, read as the reverse complement.
TCGCGCTTGGCCGGGGCCTGTACGAAAGGCGTTTCTCCTGCCAGGTCAATGACAATGTCGCACGCGGAATGCGCGCCGTCCTTTGGATCGGTCCATGCAAACGCGCCGCGCCCACCGGGCACGACCTGCTGAAGCGCGTCCAGACGCAGCGAAAACCCACCGAGCGCACCGGAAACCGAACGCAACCGCCCCCGCACCACGTCATAGTCCCGCGACAGAGGTTCCGACAGATCAGTCGTCATAACGGTCACTGCCAACGAATCCGCCAGACGCTCAGCCAGATCAAAGGCCACCGCACCGGGCCCGATGATGAAACAAGTGCCTTCACTGAAGACATCCACACTGGGTGTTACCGGTTGCGCCAGAACGGCCTCGGCCGCCAATGCGGCCATCTTGGGGGTCGCATCCGCACCTTGGTCGGACCACCCGGCCCGATCGCGCAGATCGACAAACCCGGGCGCGTCGATATTCAGATCTTCGGCCAGTGACCGAAAAACTTCCTGCTCTTGCAGGCAGGCAATGACTGTTTCGCCTTCCTGCATCAGCTTGGCGGCTGTTTCCAGTTCGGATGTACAAAGCGCGGTATGCACTCTGGAACACCTGATACTGCAAGCGCTCTCAATCACGTCCGGGTCCAGCACCTGAGTACCGGCGCAATCACATAGCAGAAGTTTCGTGGCCATATCCGCTCCTCGGGAAACCGTCCCGGTTCCATGCACACTAGGCTGTACCCCCGGGAAAGCAACTTCAACCCCTTGCCGCATTTCCTGCACAGGGTTGAATTTCGGCAATAAATGCCAGGAAACACAAGCATTCACGGGGCCTGCTCACGCAGTTGCTGCCTTGGACTACGACCAAAGTCGTAGAGCATAGGCTTGGCACAAAGCCAGTTTGTGTACCATAGTGGACGTGGAAAGGCACGTGAGAGCCTTTCGGGGAGGAGCCAGTGGCCAAGGCCGCAAGCCAAAGTGAAATGCCGGTTGGCGTCATCGTGCGCAAGACACCCGGGGTCACACGTTGGGCCCGGTGGAACTGGCGTGCCGTGGCCCTTTTACCCGGCGCGGGGCCGGCCGACTGGCAGGAGTTGCGCCGCGAAGGCGATGCGGTCGAGTATCACGCGGCCACCCTGCCCCTGACGCTCTGGGCGGATGAAACCGAAGCCTACATGGTCAACCTGTCGGATGGGCAGCCTTCGCTGTACCTTGTGCTGCGGGACGAACTGAAGGGCGAAACACCCCTGAACGCAGTGCTGATCACCGCCTCTCCGTTCGAGGGGCAGGACTATGCGGATACCGGCGAAGAAATTGTCGAGAAGATCCCGATGACCGAAGGGTTGATTGCCTGGGTTCGCGATTTCGCTCTGAAACATCATCAGCACGAAGTGTTCGTCAAGCGCCGCCGCGACAAGAAGCGGACAGATCTGGTTGAAGACGGCAAGGGTGACGCGCGCATCCGGCAGACGTCGGACGTGTACCGCGCCCCGAGAAAGGCGCTGCAATGACCCGGCCCGATGATTTCTGGTCTCGCCGAAAGGCCGCCGTTCAGGCCGAAGCCAAAGCCGAAGCGCTGGCCCTTGAAGAACAGGTAATCGCAGAACGGCAAGCGGAGCTGGAAGAAAAGACAGACGCGGACATTCTGGCTGAGTTCGACCTGCCCGATCCGGACATGTTGCAACCCGGTGACGATTTTTCGGGCTTCATGGCCAAGGCCGTGCCCGATCGCCTGCGTCGCCGCGCCCTGCGTCGGCTGTGGCGGCTGAACCCGGTTCTGGCCAATGTCGACGGGCTGGTTGATTACGGCGAGGACTATACCGATGCGGCCTGCGTGATCGAAAACATGCAGACCGCCTATCAGGTTGGCAAAGGTATGTTGGCACATATCGAAGCACTGGCGGCCGACGCGGAAGAGGCCAAAGATGATGCACCCGAAGACGAAGCCGGTACGCGCGCTGAACCCGAGGCCGCGCCGGTCGAACCCGATCCCGTTCCCGAGCCGGTTTCAGTCGCTCGGGTGGAAGAGCCGGAAGAAGTCGACCTTCCCCCGGTGCCACGTCGAATGACATTTGAATTTGAAGGATGACCGAATGACCGCAAGTGACGCGCACGCTCTGGACGTTTCAGCCGAGGATCGCCTGCGCGCGGATTTCTACAACTTTCTGGGCTTGCTGCTCGCCGGCCCGCCCGACCAGATGCTGCTGGATCAAATGGCGGGCCTCAGCGGTGATGACACTGATCTTGGTCAGGCCATCCAAGCCATGGCGCGGGTTGCAAAGGTCACCAAGCCCGCCGCCGCGGAACGGGAATTCAATGCATTGTTCATCGGTTTGGGTCGGGGCGAATTGCTGCCCTATGCCAGCTTCTACCTCACGGGTTTTCTGAACGAGAAACCACTGGCGCAGCTGCGCAATGACATGGCGGTGCGTGGGATCACACGCGCCCAGAACGTGTTTGAGCCCGAGGACAACATCGCCTCATTGATGGAGATGATGGCAGGCATGATCGTTGGGCGTTTTGGCAGCCCGGCATCCCTTGGTGACCAGAAAGCGTTCTGGAACAAGCATATCGGCCCCTGGGCCGCACATTTCTATTCGGATTTGGAAGCTGCCGAGAACTCGGTTCTCTATGCATCCGTCGGCACCGCCGGTCGGGTGTTCATGGAGATCGAGCGCGAAGCGTTCCGGATGACGGCGGGGTAGCCCGCACATCGCCGGTGCCCTGTGGGCACCAAACCGCAATTGGGACAGGAGGAGCCCATGAGCAAGACCAAGGAAGAAGGCGCCACACGCCGCGACTTCCTCAAACTGGCCGGAACCGCAGCACCAGCTGCCGTTGCCGCCGCCAGCCTGACCGGGAAAGCCGAAGCGGCCGAACTGCCGACAGACGATACCCGCATTCAGGATACCGCGCATACGCGCGCCTACATCGAGAGCACCCGGTTTTAGGATCGGACGTTTTCACACCCGACTGACGGTTGCGATTGGCCCCGACGTCGGCTTCAGCAGTACCAAGCCAGCCGTGGCATACACGGCGCGCAAGGGAGGAAACAAATGCTTAGGAAAAAGACCAACGGGGTTGCGAGACGCCCCCAGCGGACAAGTATCCTGTCCCAGGTCGGCGAGAAAACCGTCGATCGCCGCGCATTTCTGCGTGGCTCGGGCCTGACGATCGGCGGCCTCGCCGCGATCAGCGCCACGGGTGGAACCGTGACACCAGCCAGTGCCCAGACAGCGGCAAACCAAGCCGTTGAAAATATCAAATCCGTCTGCACGCATTGCTCGGTCGGCTGTACGGTCGTTGCCGAAGTTCAGAATGGGGTCTGGATCGGGCAGGAACCCGGTTGGGACAGCCCGTTCAACCTGGGTGCACACTGCGCCAAAGGGGCATCGGTTCGCGAGCACGCCCATGGCGAACGCCGCCTGAAATATCCGATGAAAAAGGAAGGCGGAGAGTGGAAGCGCATCAGCTGGGAAGAGGCGATCAACGAGATCGGCGACGGCATGATGAGCATCCGCGAAGAATCTGGGCCAGACAGCGTATACTGGTTGGGTTCCGCCAAGCACAACAACGAACAGGCCTATCTGTTCCGCAAGTTCGCGGCCTATTGGGGCACGAACAACGTGGACCATCAGGCCCGTATCTGCCACTCGACCACCGTTGCGGGTGTTGCGAATACATGGGGCTACGGCGCCATGACCAACAGCTACAACGACATGCACAACAGCAAGGCGATCTTCATCATCGGCGGCAACCCGGCCGAGGCGCATCCCGTCTCGCTGCTGCATATTCTGCGCGCAAAAGAGCAGAACAACGCGCCGCTGATCGTCTGCGACCCGCGCTTTACACGCACTGCGGCTCATGCGGATGAATATGTCCGCTTCCGCCCTGGTACAGATGTGGCACTGATCTGGGGTATCCTGTGGCACATCTTTGACAACGGCTGGGAGGACAAAGAGTTCATCCGCACCCGCGTCTGGGGCATGGATCAGATCCGCGAAGAAGTTGCCAAGTGGAATCCGGACGAGGTGGAACGCGTCACCGGTACTCCGGGGTCGCAGTTGAAGCGTGTTGCCCGCACGATGGCCAACAACCGTCCAGGTACGGTTGTCTGGTGCATGGGCGGCACCCAGCACACCAACGGCAACAACAACACCCGCGCCTATTGCGTACTTCAGCTTGCTTTGGGCAACATGGGAACCTCGGGCGGAGGCACCAACATCTTCCGCGGCCATGACAACGTTCAGGGCGCAACCGACCTTGGTGTTCTGTCCCACACCCTGCCCGGCTATTATGGCCTGTCCGCAGGCGCATGGGGTCACTGGGCCCGCGTCTGGGGAGAAGACCCGGAGTGGCTGGCCGGTCAATTCGCCACGATCAAGGACAAGGACGGCAAGGACAAGCCGTTGCAGAACGAGCGCGGCATCCCGGTTTCCCGCTGGATCGACGGTGTTCTGGAAGACCCGGCGAACATGGATCAGGACAACAATGTCCGCGCCATGGTTCTGTGGGGCCACGCGCCCAACTCGCAGACCCGGATGACGGAAATGAAGACGGCGATGGAGAAGCTGGACATGCTGGTCGTGATCGACCCGTATCCCACCGTTTCTGCCGTTCTGCATGACCGCACCGATGGCGTTTACCTGCTGCCGGCCTGTACGCAGTTCGAAACGCGTGGCTCGGTCACGGCTTCGAACCGTTCGCTGCAATGGCGTGACAAAGTGGTTGACCCGCTGTTCGAAAGTCTGCCGGACGAGGTCATCATGGCCAAGTTCGCCAACAAGTTCGGCTGGGCGGATCGGTTCTTCCGCAATATCGAGATGGAAGACCCCGAAACCCCGAATGTTGAAAGCATCACGCGCGAGTTCAACGCGGGCCTCTGGACCATCGGCTATACCGGTCAGTCGCCGGAACGTCTGAAAAGCCATATGGCCAACCAGCACACGTTCGACAGAACCACGTTGCAAGCCATTGGTGGACCAAACGACGGCGAATACTACGGTCTGCCGTGGCCGTGCTGGGGCACACCGGAAATGGGCCATACGGGGACACCGAACCTCTATGACATGTCCAAACCGGTGGCCGAAGGCGGCCTGACCTTCCGTGCCCGTTTCGGTGTGGAGCGCGACGGCGACAACCTGCTGGCCGAAGGGGTCTATAGCGTTGGATCGGAAATTCAGGATGGATACCCTGAGTTTACGATGCAGATGCTGATGGATCTTGGCTGGGACGGTGATCTGACGGCCGAGGAACGCGCGGCCATCGACGCCGTGGCGGGGCCAAAGACCAACTGGAAAACCGACCTGTCCGGCGGTATCCAGCGGGTCGCGATCGCACATGGCTGTGCGCCCTTCGGGAACGCCAAGGCCCGCGCGGTTGTCTGGACCTTCCCGGATCCGATCCCGCTGCATCGCGAACCGCTCTATACGAACCGGCGCGATCTGGTGGCCGACTATCCGACCTACGAGGACCGTCAGGCCTATCGCTTGCCCACCCTTTACGCATCGATTCAAAAGAACGACTTTTCAAAGGATTACCCGATAATCCTGACGTCAGGTCGTCTGGTCGAGTATGAAGGCGGCGGTGATGAAACCCGGTCGAACCCGTGGCTGGCCGAGCTTCAGCAGGACATGTTCGTCGAGATCAATCCGCGCGACGCCAACAACCTTGGCATTCGGGACGGATCACAGGTCTGGGTCGAAGGTCCCGAGGGCGGAAAGGTCAAGGTGATGGCAATGCTGACCAACAGGGTCGGTGCCGGCGTGGCCTTCATGCCGTTCCACTTCGGCGGCCATTTCCAGGGCGAGGACCTGAGGGAGAAATACCCCGCTGGTGCAGACCCCTATGTGCTGGGTGAAAGCACCAACACCGCCCAGACCTATGGCTATGATTCAGTGACCCAGATGCAGGAGACCAAGGCGACTCTCTGCAAGATCTGGGCAGCGTAAGGAGGACGACAAATGGCTAGAGCAAAGTTTCTCTGCGACGCTGAACGCTGCATCGAGTGCAACGCCTGCGTAACCGCGTGCAAGAACGAACACGAGGTGCCGTGGGGCATCAATCGCCGCCGGGTGGTGACGATCAATGACGGCAACCCGGGCGAACGCTCGATCTCGGTGGCCTGCATGCATTGCTCAGACGCGCCCTGCATGGCGGTGTGCCCGGTCGACTGCTTCTATCAGAACGAAGAAGGGGTCGTGCTGCACTCCAAGGACCTGTGCATTGGCTGCGGCTATTGCTTCTACGCGTGCCCGTTCGGTGCGCCGCAATACCCGCAGGCTGGCAACTTCGGATCGCGTGGCAAGATGGACAAATGTACCTTCTGCGCCGGCGGCCCCGAGGAAACGCACTCGACCGCAGAGTTCGCCAAATACGGTCGCAACCGGATCGCCGAGGGCAAGCTGCCCATCTGCGCCGAGATGTGTTCCACCAAGGCCCTGCTCGCCGGTGACGGCGACGTGGTTTCCGCAGTTTACCGCGAACGCGTCGTGGCGCGCGGTTTCGGTTCGGGCGCCTGGGGTTGGGGCACGGCCTACGACCAGAAAGACGGCTGAAGTCCGGCCTTGAAAAAACAGCCTCCCGCCCTTTGCGGGGGGCCTTTCAGGTGATGTGATCGGGGATCCGTTTCCTGAAACGTCACACCAAACATATTTGAGAGGCACGCATGACCAATGATGTTTACTGGCTGCTGAAACTTGACCTCGATCTGGACAAAAAGGATGAGTTCGAAGCGCTTATGGCCGAAATGGTCGCGGCCACGCAGCACGAGACCGGCGCCAGAAGCTATGAATGGCACATGACCGGTTCGGCCGTCCATATCTTCGAACGCTACGCCAGTTCCGAAGATGCCATGATACATATGCAAAACTTCGGTGCCAATTTTGCTGAACGGTTTCTGGCCCTTCTGACGCCAGTGGGGTTGGACGTGTATGGTCCGGCCAAGGATGATCTTCGCGAAGCGCTCGCACCGGTCGGCGCCGTCTTTCACCAGCAAATTGGCGGGTTTGACCGCTGATATGAAATTGCACAGGAGGATACCCCTATGCGTCTGATCCAGTATCTGCTGGTTTCGATTTTTCTGACCGGAGCCGCATGGGCGCAAGAGACCTCTGAACCCACGGCAGATGAGCGCACCTCGACCGGCGGAGCAACAACCCTGGAAGACATTCTCGCCCGGCAGCGAGGTGAAACCGTCGACAACAGCTATCGTTCCGAGAACACAGGTCAGGGCAATGCCGAGGGGTTGCTGGGTCAGCTTGGCACGCGCGGTGTGGCCTCGGACAGTGACGTGTATCGCGCTTTGCGCTATGGCTCGGCTGATGTGACGGTGTCTTCTCATGGTCCGGCAGACAGCGTGCTGATTCAGGATGGCGGCATGTGGTGGCTGACCTTCCGCACCGGACCGCTGCGCGAATACGGCACCTATGTCATTGCCGGGATGCTGGGCATTATCCTGTTGTTTTTCCTGATCCGCGGCAAGATTCGCATCGACGGCGAGAAAACCGGACGCACGGTCACGCGTTTCAACGGGTTCGAGCGCTTCGGCCACTGGCTGTTTGCCGGGTCATTCCTGATCCTTGGCGTCACGGGCCTGCTGACGCTTTATGGCCGCGACTACCTGATCCCGGTTTTCGGGAAAGAGGGGTTTGCAACCATCGCGCAGGGCTGCAAGTGGTTGCACAACAATCTGGCCTGGGCCTTTATGCTGGGCCTGATCATCGTCACGGTAAACTGGATTGCCCACAACATCCCCAACCGCGTCGATCTGAAATGGCTGGCCGCAGGTGGCGGGTTGTTCACCAAAAACAGCCACCCACCGGCAAAGAAGTTCAACGCCGGACAAAAAATCATATTCTGGGCCTGCATCCTGCTGGGCGTCTCGATCAGCCTGTCGGGTCTGTCGCTGCTGTTCCCGTTCGAGATGCCCTTGTTTGCCAAAACCTTCCAGATCGCCAATTCGACCGGTATTCCGCAAATGATGGGCCTGAACCTGCCGGTGCAGATGTCGCCGCAGGAAGAAATGCAATATGCCCAAGTCTGGCACGTGATGGTGGCCTATGTGTTCATTGCGATCATCGTGGCGCATATCTATCTCGGCTCGGTCGGAATGGAGGGCGCCTTTGACGCCATGGGCACCGGCGAGGTCGAAGAACAATGGGCCCGTGAACACCACTCTTTGTGGCTGGAGGAAGTTCAGGAAAAAGAGGCTGGCAAGACCGCCACCTCGCCCGCTGAATAGATGCGGGGGCTGGTTCTGGCCCTGGCGCTGATCCCTCTGCCCGCCTTGGCCGAATTCTTCACGCTCAAGGGACACGGCGGGCCAATCATGGGAATCGCCACAGCCCCGGACGGGCGGATCGCAACAGCCAGCTTCGACAATTCCGTCGGGCTCTGGGCTGATCGGACCCCCGAATGGCTGGAAGGTCACGAAGCCGCCGTGAACGCCGTTGCCTTCAATGGCACGGCCATCTACTCGGCCGGAGATGATTTCACCCTGCGCAAGTGGCCCGGCGGCGACGTAGTTGGGCGACATCAGGGCAAGATCGTGGGTTTGGCAGCGTCCAAGACCCACGTCGCAACCGCCAGTTGGGACGGAACGATTGGGGTTTGGCCCGTGAACGGAACTGCCCCCACAACTCTTGGGCCGACCGGAAGCGGTGTGAACGCCGTGGTGTTTTCTTCAGACGGCACACAGCTTTATTCAGCGGGCATGGATGGATCGCTGCGCATTTGGGACGTAAGGAGTGGACAAGAGATCACCCGGCTCATCGAACACGGGTTCGGCATCAACGAACTGGTCCTGAATGAACAGGACAACTGGATCGCTTACGGTGCCGTTGACGGAGTGACCCGAATACTGGACCTTTCCACCGGTGAAGAACGCGATTTCACTCTGGATCGTCGCCCGATCCTTGCCTTGGCGCTCAGCCCGGATCGTCGGTTTCTGGCCGTGGGCGACGGTGAAGGCTATATCATGGTCATCGATACCTCGGACTGGCGCATCGCGCAGGACTTTCGCGCAACGTTGCGGGGGCCAGTCTGGGCCCTGGCCTTTTCGGTCGATGGTGAAAACATCCATGCGGGCGGAATTGACGAGGCCATGTACAGTTGGCCAGTCACCACCTTGTCCGATCGGCAACAGATGGCTTCTGCCGAGCCGAGTTTTCTGCAAAACCCCGACGAGATGGACAATGGTGAGCGTCAGTTCGCGCGGAAATGCTCGATCTGTCACAGCCTGACACCCGACAGCCAACGCCGCGCAGGTCCCTCCTTGCACGGGGTTTTCGGCAGACGCGCGGGCACGTTACCGGGATATTTGTACTCGGATACGCTGCAAGGCTCTGATATCATTTGGAATGACGAAACAATAAATGCTCTTTTCGACGAAGGGCCTGACCATTACATTCCAGGGTCCAAGATGCCGATGCAGCGAATTACACAAGCTCAGGATCGTCAGGATCTTATTGCTTTTCTGCGCCGCGCAACAAGCGCCCGGAACTGAACTGGAGGAGACCATGAAAGCCTTTCTTGCCGCGGTCGCCGCAATGGTCGTCATTGCCGTGGCAGCCCCTGCCGTGCTGGATCGGATCGGGTTCACCGCCGCCGATGCCACGTCCGGCTCTGCCGTGCGCCTCGACTGAATGTCGCACTACCTGACCACCCGCGAACTGGCCGATCTGCTGCGCATCGGCGAGCGCAAAGCCTATGATCTTGCCGCCTCGGGCGAGGTGCCCTGTGTACGCGCCATGGGCAAGCTGCTGTTCCCGCGGGCCGAAATCATTGCCTGGCTCAACGCGTCGCGATCCGGTCCGCAGGTCGCCGAACCGCCCCTGCCACAGATTGTTGCCGGCAGCCACGATCCCCTGCTGGATTGGGCACTGCGTGAAAGCGGATCGGGGCTTGCCACCTATTACGACGGCTCCTTTGACGGGCTGACACGGCTGAGCGAACGCAGCGCACAGGCGGCTGTGTTGCACATCCACGAAGACGGAGGGTTCAACGAAAAATCCCTGCGGGACGCCTTGGGCGAAGGGCCGGTGGTGCTGTACGAAGTCGCCCGGCGCAAGCGCGGGCTGCTTCTTGCCCCGGGCATATCGGATATCAAAACGTTCAAGGATCTCAAATCGCGCCGCGTGATCATGCGTCAGGACAGTGCGGCCAGCCAACACCTCTTCGATAGCCAGCTGGAAGCCCATGGCATGAGCCGAGACGATCTGGACGTAACCCCCGGCTGCGCGCGCACCGAAGAAGAACTGGCTATCGCCCTTCACGGCGAAAAGGCCGAGGCCGGCTTCGGGCTGGGTGCTTTGGCAGGGCTTTACAACCTGGGTTTCGTCCCCACCCATTCCGAAAGGTTGGATCTGGCGGTTTGGCGCAGGTCATATTTTGATCCGCCAATGCAAAAACTGATAACTCTGCTGCGCTCGGATCAATTTGCCCAAAGGGCCCGTGAATTCGGTGGCTACGACCTGTCGGGCCTGGGCACGATACACCACAACGGTGCCAGCGGATGACCCCTCGCCCGCCTTTTACCTTGTCAGGATACGCCCGTCACAGGCCGGCTTAGTCGGCGTTCGGAAAGAACACCTGCTGCCCGTCCAGCCTGAACGACGCGATCGCCTCCTGCCCGTCCGGCCCCGTCAGCCAGTCGATGAAACGTTGGCCGGCTGCCGCCCGCACATGCGCGTGCTTGTCGGGATTCACGAGGATCACGCCGTATTGATTGAACAGGCGCGGATCCCCTTCGACCAGAACGTCAAGGTTTCCCCGGTTTCCAAAAGACAACCACGTGGCCCGATCCGTCAGCGTGTAGGCATCCATTCCACCGGCCACATTGAGGGTCGCCCCCATGCCAGATCCGGTTTCTCGATACCACGTACCAGAGGCGTCGGCAGGGTCCAGCCCGGCCGCGGACCAATAGCCCAGTTCGGCCTTGTGCGTTCCGCTGTCGTCACCGCGTGAAGCAAACGGCGCTTCCGCCTCGGCGATTTTCGACAGCGCGGCCAACACATCGGCGCCGCCGCGAATTCCGGCAGGGTCAGACTTGGGGCCGACCAGAACGAAATCATTGTACATCAAATCCTTCCGCTCCACGCCCCAACCGTCAGCAACGAATTTCTCCTCGGCCAGTTTGGAGTGAACCAAAAGAACATCCCCGTCCCCGTTGATGGCGTTGCGAATGGCCTGACCGGTGCCCACTGCCACAACACGGACATCGATACCTGATTCGGCTTCGAACCACGGCAGGATGTAATCCAACAGTCCCGAGTTCTGCGTTGACGTTGTCGACTGCACCACAATAAATGGTTCTTCTGCTGAAACCGCGCTGGTCAACAGGCCCAAAGCTATCACCGCTGCCCGAATTGGTTTCCGGAACATCACACTCTCCTCTTTCTCTTTTTCAGGTTACCAATCCGCCTGCCAAATAGCGGCGCGACGCAACGCTTTGGGGAGATTCCAAAACCTGTTTTGCCGTACCGTGTTCCACGACATGTCCGCCTTGCATCATGACCACGTCCGAGGCCAAACGGCGTGCCTGACCGATATCATGCGTCACCATCACGATCCGCACAGCCCGAGCCGACGCCCGCAATATCATTCGTTCAATCATCTGGGTCGCGCTTGGATCCAGTGCGCTGGTGGGCTCGTCCAGAAACAAAGTCTCGGGGTCCAACGCCAGCGCCCGTAGAATCGCCAATCGCTGCGCCTCCCCTCCGGACAATGACCGGGCGGGTTGTCTGGCCTTGCCGTCCAGCCCTCCTTCGGTCAGCAATTCGGCGATACGGACCTTTCGGGCCCTTCGCCCCATGCCTTGACGCTTGAGAACGAAGTCAAGGTTTGCCGCAACCGATCGACGCAGCAGAACCGGTTTCTGAAATACCATGGCCTGGCGGGCTTTCTGTGCCGCGCCAAGCGGTTTTCCATCCTGGACGACCCGCCCCCGATCCGGCGTGATCAGCCCGTGCAGACAGCGCAGCAACAGGCTTTTGCCTGCACCGTTGGGGCCAAGAATCAAGGTTGGTCCCGGCCCATCCAGATCCAATGACGAGACCTCCAACAACGCCTTGCCATTACTGCGGATTTGCAGGTTCTCGACCTTCAGGCAATTCACCATGTCGCAGAGCAGGTCACGCATGACGCACCCCCTCCTGTTCGGCCCGCAGGCTGACCGCGCTGACCATCGCGTTCACGGCCACCGCGATCCCGATCAGGATTGCCCCCAGCGCCAGAGCCAGCGCCAGATTTCCCTTCGACGTTTCCAACGCGATCGTCGTCGTCATCACGCGCGTCACATGGTTGATGTTGCCGCCCACGATGATCACCGCGCCCACCTCGGCAATGGCGCGCCCGAACCCCGCAAGCAAGGCCGTGATCAATGCCAGCCGTGCATCCCACAGCAGCACAGGGACCGATGCCAGCCGTGACACGCCCAGTGATCGCAGCTGCTCGGAGTATTCCTCGGCCAGCATTTCGACCACCTGCCGGGTCAATGCCGCAATAATGGGAGTGACCAACACGACCTGAGCAATGATCATGGCCGTCGGGGTATACAAAAGCTCGAGCACACCCAACGGGCCGGAGCGGGACAGCATCAGATAGACCAGCAGCCCCACGACCACGGGTGGGAACCCCATCAAGGCATTCATCAGAACGATCAGCATCCGCCGCCCCGGAAACCTCGCCACAGCCAGAGCGGCGCCGACGGGCATGCCGATCAGGGCAGAAATCAGAACCGCAAACACGGATACTTTCAGGGACAACAGCACAATCGCCCACAGCTCTGAGTCTCCCTCAAAGATCAGCGCGATTGCAGAGCTGAATTCTGATGCAAATCCCTGCATTTTTTCCCATTAACTTCACATTTCGTATGAAATGCGTTCGTTTACAGGTAAATACTACTCTGTTTTCAGATCGAGTACAGACACATATCCGGCATTCAAAATGAAAAACGCGGCCCCGTTTGGGACCGCGCTGTAATTTTTCGAATTGACGGCGTGCGTCAGTTCAATGCTGCATCAGTGATCTGATGCGTCCAGGCCCCTTCAGGCGTTTTGGTGATAACCGGATCAGACCCGCCTGCCAGCAATGTGTTGACGGTGCGTTCGAAATCAGCCGGGTCCAGCGCGCCGTTCGACCCTGCGGTCAACTTGGCGATCTCACCCATCATACGCTTTTGGTGCTCTTCCGTCTGAGCACCGGTTGCATCGTTTTCCAGAACGATTTCCGCCGCTTCGTCCGGGTTCTCCTCGGCATATTTCCAACCCTTCATCGACGCGCGAACGAACCGCTCCATCTTGTCGACGAAAGCCGCATCGCTCAGGTTCTCTTCCAGAACGTAAAGACCGTCTTCCAGCGTCGCCACGCCCTGGTCTTCGTATTTGAAGGTCACCAGCTCATCCGGGCTGACACCGGCATCGATGACCTGCCAGTATTCATTGTAGGTCATGGTGCTGATGCAATCCGCCTGACGCTGAAGCAACGGGTCGACGTTGAAGCCCTGTTTCAGAACTTCCACGCCGTTTTCGCTTTTGCCATCGGTGCTGATGCCCAACTGGCTCATCCAGCTCATGAAGGGAAACTCGTTGCCAAAGAACCAGACACCCAGCGTGCGGTTCTTGAGGTCCTCGGGCGACGAGATCCCGGCGTCTTTCCAGCAGGTCAGCATCATGCCAGAGCTTTTGAACGGTTGCGCGATATTCACCAGCGGCAGCCCTTTTTCACGGGCAGCAAGCGCGGCGGGCATCCATTCGACGGTGACATCGGCGCCACCGCCTGCAATCACCTGTGTCGGAGCGATATCAGGCCCGCCGGGCAGAATGGTGACGTCCAGCCCCTCTTCTTCGTAAAAGCCCTTGTCCTTGGCAACGTAATAGCCCGCGAATTGTGCTTGCGTGACCCATTTCAGTTGCAATGTCACCTCATCCGCCGCCAGCGCCGCACTGGCTGCCAGACCAAAGGCGGCAACCGCCCCGCTGAGTAGCTTGTTCATCTTCATTTCTCCTAGTTGCTTGTTGTGCCCCAATTTCGGGGTCTGTTGATTTCTTTGTTTTATCCGCGCTGTGACGGGTGCCAGAAGGTCACCACTTTTTCGATCCCCGCCACCAGCCCATAAAAGGCTGTACCTGCGAGTGCCGCAACAACGATTTCGGCCCAGACCATGTCCAACGACAGTTGCCCGACACTGGTTGATATCCGGAACCCCATACCAAGTGTCGGCGAGCCGAAGAACTCGGCCACGATAGCGCCGATCAGCGCCAAAGTGGTGGAAATCTTCAGCCCGTTGAAAATGAAGGGCATCGCCGCAGGCAGTCGCAGCTTCAAAAAGCTCTGCCAATAGGTTGCGGCATAGGTCTCCATCAGATCGCGTTGCATCGAGGTGGCTTCACGTAGCCCGGCCACGGTGTTGACGAGCATCGGAAAGAACACCATCACAACCACCACCGCCGCCTTGGAGTGCCAGTCGAACCCGAACCACATCACCAGGATGGGGGCGGTTCCGACAATCGGCAGGGCGGCCACGAAATTGCCGACCGGCAACAGGCCCAGGCGCAGGAAATCCCAGCGATCCACGGCAATCGCCATCAGAAAGGCAGCAATGCACCCGATGACATAGCCGCTGAGCGCGCCCTTGATGATGGTCTGCACAAAGTCAGCCCACAGGATCGGAAGGCTGTCCGCAAACCGCACCGCAATCACCGATGGCGCTGGCAGGATAACCAGTGGAACCTCAAGCCCGCGCACCAGAAGCTCCCAGATCCCAATGACCGTCAGGCCAAAGATCAGCGGGGCCAGAAGCCGCACCATTCGGGTGTCGGCGTAAGGCCCGCTGGCCAACCGGCTGTTCAACCACCAGCCAAAGAGCCAAAGCAGGACAGCACAGAAAACCAGTATCATTGCGCCATCCCCATTCGTTTCAGTACGGCCCGTTCAATCAGCCCCAGCAGCCCGACCAGGCACGCCGCCAGAATGGCCGCCGCGAACAGAGCCGACCAGATCTGTACCGTCTGACCGTAATAGCTGCCAGCAAGCAACCGCGCGCCCAGACCGGCAACAGCCCCTGTCGGAAGCTCACCAACAATGGCACCGACCAGCGACGCAGCGATCCCGATTTTCAGCGAGGTGAACAGATACGGCATGGATGCCGGCAGGCGCAGCTTCCAGAAACCCTGAGACCGGCTGGCGTTATACGTCCGCAACAAATCCAGCTGCATCGCATCAGGACTGCGCAATCCTTTGACCATGCCGACGACAACCGGAAAGAAACTCAGATAGGCCGATATGATCGCCTTGGGAATGATCCCTTGAATACCAACGGAATACAGCACCACAATGATCATCGGCGCCAGCGCGATGATCGGAATGGTTTGACTGACAATGGCCCATGGCATGACCGACAGGTCCATCACACGGCTATGCACGATACCCACGGCCAGAAGGATTCCCAGCCCGGTGCCAATCGCAAACCCAAGCATCGTTGCACTCAGCGTGACCCAGCCGTGATAGATCAGTGACCGTTTCGAGGTGATCTTTTTCTGGACCGTCGTTTCCCACATCTCGATGGCGACCTGATGCGGGGCCGGCAGTCGAGGCCGGTCCTGTTCCCATGTGGCCGGGATGGCGAAAGTGTTGTTCAAAACAAGACCAACCTCGGACATGTCACGCCGGTCCTTGGCGGATGGCGGCTGCACGACGGCCCCGGCACGTTCCTGTTCGGTCAACACGCCCTTTATGTTCATCGGAATACAGGCCACGTACCAGAACAGAACAATTGCGGCGATGACTGTGAATACGGCGATGACCTGCTTCATGCACGCCACTCCATTCTGAAGACCGGAACGGTATCCGGTGGCACAGGAGGTTCCTCGGCCGTCACTTCAAACCCTTCACGGCGATAAAAGCGTTGCGCCGCCGTATTGGGCCGATGCGTCGTCAGCCAGAGAAAATCCCGGCCCTCTTTTGCCTTGTCGACAAGGCGCTTGCCGATACCCTGTCCCGTCCGGCTGCAATACAGCGCGCCGATTTTGTTCTGTGTCGGGTCCACTGACATGTAGCAATCGACCGGATCACCTGCGACCCACATTTCACGGTCGTCGAATGCGTCGCTGATCAGTTTTGCCAGTTCATCGACCGGCAGTTCGTCGGGCATCCAGTCTGTTTGCGTGACCCAGTCATGAACAACCCTGGCACAGGCTGGCACATCGCCTGGTGCCGCGCGCCGGATTTTATCCGCATTCAGGTTAGTCGTCATTGGAATGCCCACCCCGCAAACCTTCTCGGACGCGATGCGCGACCTCAATGAATTCCGGAGTATCACGGATATCCAGCGGCCGTTCCTTGGGCAGCGGGCTGTCAATCACATCTGCAATCCGCCCGGGCCGCGGGCTCATCACCACGATCTTGGTGCTCAGGTAAACCGCCTCGGGAATGGAGTGTGTCACGAATCCGATCGTCTTTTCCGTCCGCGCCCAGAGCTCAAGAAGCTGCTCGTTCAGGTGGTCCCGCACGATCTCATCCAGCGCCCCGAACGGCTCGTCCATCAGCAGGATATCCGCGTCAAACGCAAGGGCCCGCGCGATACTGGCCCTCTGCTGCATCCCGCCCGACAACTGCCAGGGAAACTTTCCGCCAAACCCTTCCAGATCAACGAGTTCCAGGACCCTCTTCACCTGCTCATCCTGTTCGACAGCGGTGAATCCCATTATCTCAAGAGGCAGTTTTATGTTCTTGGCAATTGTGCGCCAAGGATAAAGGCCCGCCGCCTGGAAAACATACCCATACGCCCGGTTTCGACGCGCCTCATCAGGCGTCATGCCATTGACGGTCAGCGTCCCGCCCGTAGGTGTCTCAAGGGCTGCGATACAGCGTAGAAAGGTGGTTTTGCCACAACCGGACGGCCCGATGAAACTGACAAAATCGCCCTTTTCAATTGTCAGGTTCACGTCCTTGAGCGCCTGTACTGGCCCATCATTGGTCTGGAATGTCAGGTCCAGCTGCCTTGCCTCGATGACGGGCTGGGTCGTGCTTTCAGTGTTCATTTTATTGCCTTGAGAAGAGTGGTGCCAGGGCCGCCTGCAAGGCCGCCCCGACTGATCAAACACCGGTCGCCGGAATTCCCGTCCGCTCGACAGGCCTTGGGGCCGTCAGCTCTTTCCAGGTGCTCAGCGCCTTGTTGACGGTAGTGTTGGCCTCGCGCGCGACAAAGTCCCCATGACCTTCCTGCGTCCGGATTTCACCGTCATGCACTGCCACCTGTCCCCGTGTCAGGGTAAAGCGTGGCAGGCCCTTGACCGCGTGCCCCTCGAACACGTTGTAGTCGATCGCCGACTGCTGCGTCGCCGCACTTATCGTTTTGGTCTTCTCAGGATCCCAAACGACAAGATCAGCATCCGCCCCGACCAGAATGGCACCCTTTTTAGGATAGCAATTCAATATCTTGGCAATGTTTGTTGAAGTGACAGCCACGAATTCATTCGGTGTCAGGCGTCCAGTGTTGACCCCATAGGTCCACAGCATCGGCATCCGGTCTTCCAGCCCGCCGGTGCCGTTCGGGATCTTGGTGAAATCCCCAACACCAAAACGTTTCTGTTCGGTTGTGAAGGCGCAGTGATCGGTGGCGACCACGCTCAGCGTTCCCGATTGCAGGCCATTCCAGAGGCTGTCCTGATGCTGTTTGTTGCGGAACGGAGGGCTCATGACCCGTCGCGCCGCGTGGTCCCAATCCTGATTGAAATATTCACTTTCGTCCAATGTCAGGTGCTGGATCAGGGGCTCTCCCCATACTCGCTTACCCTGCATTTTTGCCCGGCGGATGGCTTCATGCGCCTCTTCACACGAGGTGTGTACAACATACAGTGGCACACCCGCCATGTCCGCGATCATGATTGCCCGGTTGGTGGCTTCACCTTCAACCTGCGGCGGGCGGGAATACGCATGTGCTTCGGGGCCGGTGTTCCCTTCTGCAAGCAGCTTGGCGCTCAGCTCTGCCACCACATCCCCGTTCTCGGCATGTACCAGGGCGGTACCGCCAAGCTCGGCAAGTCGCTTGAACGAGGCGAACAACTCATCATCATTCACCATCAGCGCGCCCTTGTAGGCCATGAAATGCTTGAAGGTGTTGATACCGCGCGTCTCGATCACGGTTTTGATGTCGTCGAACACCTGTTCCCCCCACCAGGTCACCGCCATATGGAACGAATAGTCACAATTCGCCCGTGTCGACTTGTTGTCCCAACGTTTCAGCGCATCCAGCAGGCTTTCACCCGGGTTGGGCAGTGCAAAATCGACAACCATGGTCGTGCCACCAGCCAGCGCCGCCCGCGTCCCGCTTTCAAAGTCATCGCTGGAATAGGTGCCCATGAACGGCATTTCGAGATGGGTATGAGGGTCAATCCCGCCCGGCATGACAAAACAGCCGGTGGCGTCCAGTTCCTTGTCCCCCGTCAGGTTCATACCGATTTCGGTGATCACGCCACCCTCGACCAATACGTCCGCCTTGTAAGTCAAATCCGCGGTGACAACGGTTCCGTTTTTGATGACAGTACTCATTTTGAACTCCCTGATGCGGTCTGCGCCGCTTGCTTCATCTGGCCAAAAATATCCCGGGGGAGTCGCCCTCGGGGCGACGGGGGCAGCGCCCCCTATTCCACGATTTCGGCGGTCTCGACCACGGCATGCAGCAGAACATCCGCCCCGGCTGCCGCCCATTCCTTGCTGATTTCCTCCGCCTCATTGTGGCTCAGCCCGTCAACACAAGGGCACATGACCATCGCGGTCGGAGCAACCCGGTTGATCCAACAGGCGTCATGCCCCGCACCCGAAATGATATCGGTGTGCGAATAGCCCAGCCGTTCAGCTGCGTTTCGCACGGCCGACACACAAGCATCGTCAAATTTCACCGGATCGAACCCGCCGACTTTCTCGAATTCGATCTGAAGGCCCATCTCGTCAACGATATCCTCGGCAGCCACCCGCAGGCGGTTTTCCATGTCGGTGATCACCTCCAGCTCGGGCGAGCGGAAATCGACCGTAAACACCACCTTGCCCGGGATCACATTGCGTGAGTTCGGGTAGACATCGATATGCCCCGCCGCACCCACCGCATGCGGAGCATGAGACCATGCGATCTCGTCGACCTTCTCCAGGATCCGCGCCATGGCCAGACCGGCATTCTTGCGCATCGGCATCGGTGTCGATCCGGTATGCGCATCCTTGCCCGTTACCGTGATCTGCGTCCAACTCAGCCCCTGACCATGGGTGACGACGCCGATATCTTTGCCTTCGGCTTCAAGGATCGGCCCCTGTTCGATATGCAACTCAAAGAACGCATGCATCTTGCGGGCGCCAACTTCTTCATCACCTCGCCAGCCGATCCGGTTCAACTCATCCCCGAACTTTTTGCCTTCAGCGTCTTCGCGGTTATATGCCCAATCCTGCGTGTGCATCCCTGCAAACACGCCCGACGACAGCATTGCCGGTGCGTAACGTGTGCCTTCTTCATTCGTCCAGTTGGTGGCGACGATCGGATGTTTCGTCTTGATCCCCAGGTCGTTCAGCGTCCGGATCAGTTCCAGGCCGGCCAGAACACCCAGCACACCATCGTATTTACCGCCGGTCGGCTGCGTATCCAGATGCGATCCCACGTAAACCGGCAGCGCGTCCGGGTCGGTGCCTTCGCGGCGGGCGAACATGTTGCCCATCTGGTCAAGCCCCATGGTGCACCCAGCTTCCTCGCACCACTTCTGGAACAGGGCGCGGCCTTCCGCGTCTTCATCCGTCAGGGTCTGGCGATTGTTGCCACCGGCGACACCCGGGCCGATCTTGGCCATCTCCATCAGGCTGTCCCACAACCTGTCGCCATTGATCCTGAGATTCTGCGCCGGAGCTGCCATGTTCATCTTCCCTGTTTGCTTGCGATTTGGCTCGCTTTTGGTGTCTTGATTTGACCATATGGTCAAACTCACGCTATCACGGGTTCGGTATCAGTCAAGAATTTGCGCGGCACGGCTGAAATTTTCAGTGTATTCCGCACCTGTTCGACGAAAAAAGAGACACGTTGAAAACATGCCAAAAGACCGCGCACCGACCCGTATTCAGAAAAAGAACCGCGCCGCGATTCTAGAGGCTGCCCTGAACGTGTTTTCGGCCCACGGGTTTCGCGGTGCAACCGTTGATCAGATCGCGGCAGAAGCAGGTCTGAGCAAGCCGAACCTGTTGTACTATTTCCCATCAAAAGAAGCGATCCACACTGAATTGCTGTCCGGCCTGCTGGATACCTGGCTGGCCCCGCTGCACGACCTGAACGCAAACGGCGATCCGTTGGAGGAAATCCTGGCATACATTCGGCGCAAGTTGCAGATGAGTCAGGAGCTACCACGGGAAAGCCGCCTTTTTGCCAACGAGCTTGTGCAGGGCGCGCCGCGCATTCATGATGCATTGTCCAATGATCTCAAGGCACTGGTCGACGAAAAAATCACGATCCTTACCGGTTGGATGGATCAGGGAAAAATCGCGCGGGTGCATCCCTACCACCTGGTGTTTTCGATCTGGGCCTTGACGCAGCACTATGCCGATTTCGATGTTCAGGTTCGTGCAATTCTGGGCAACGAAGATCCGTTCGAGGGCGCGGAAACCTTTGTTGATACCATGTACCGCAAACTTCTGAGCCCTTGAAAAAAGGGGCCGAAAAAACGGCCCCTTGATGATCTGTCGCAATCCCCTCATTCGGCCGCCTTGGCCATCGGGTTGTTCGGATGCGTCGTCCAGTTCGCATAGGTTGGCTGAACTTCTTTTCCGGTACGGGGGTCAACCTCGCCCGCTGCCATCGGCACCATATCGATGCAGCCTTCGATCGGACAAACATCGACGCAGAGGTTGCAGGCGACGCATTCGTCATCCATTACCTCGAAGACGCGGTCCTCGGACATGGAAATCGCCTGATGGCTGGTGTCTTCACAGGCTGCATAACACCGGCCACACTTGATGCACTGATCCTGATCGATCTTGGCCTTGGCGACGTAGTTGAGGTTCAGATACTGCCAGTCAGTGACATTGGGCACCGCACGTCCGATCACCTCATCAATGCTGGAATAACCTTTCTCATCCATCCATTCCGACAGCCCTGCCGTCAGTTCGTCGATGATCTTGAAGCCATAGGTCATTGCAGCGGTGCACACCTGAACGTTGCCGCAGCCCAGCGAGATGAACTCGGCCGCATCGCGCCATGTGGTGACGCCGCCGATGCCGGAAATGGGCAGGCCTCGCGTCGCCTCGGCCCGTGCGATCTCGGACACCATCGACAATGCAATGGGCTTGACTGCGGGGCCGCAATACCCACCATGGCTGCCTTTGCCGTCAATGGACGGTTCTGGGCTGAACGTATCCAGATTGACGCTGGTGATCGAATTGATGGTGTTGATCAGTGACACCGCATCCGCGCCACCGTTTCTGGCTGCCGCAGCCGGCTTGCGGATGTCAGTGATGTTCGGCGTAAGCTTAACGATGACCGGACGGTCGTAATACTGTTTGCACCAGCGCGTGACCATCTCGATATATTCCGGAACCTGCCCCACGGCCGAGCCCATGCCGCGTTCGCTCATCCCATGCGGACAGCCGAAGTTCAGCTCGATCCCGTCCGCACCGGTTTCGGCCACACGCGGCAGAATGGCCTTCCACGCCTCTTCCTCGCACGGAACCATGATCGACGCGATCAAAGCGCGATCCGGGTAATCGGATTTGACCCGCGCCATTTCCTCGAGGTTCACCTCGAGCGGACGATCCGTGATCAGTTCGATATTGTTCAGGCCCAGCAAACGGCGGTCGGCCCCGTAGATAGCGCCATAACGCGGGCCATTCACGTTCACGACCGGAGGTCCCTCGGATCCCAGCGTTTTCCAGACAACCCCGCCCCACCCGGCTTCGAAGGCGCGGCGCACATTGTATTCCTTGTCCGTCGGCGGCGCAGAGGCCAGCCAGTACGGGTTGGGGCTGGAAATACCCAGAAAGTTTGTCGTCAGATCGGCCATGGCTTCTCCCTTCCCGGCTCAGCCGGTTTTTTTGAATATCATTTCGGTCGGGCGAATACGCCCGGCCTTGAGGTTTTTGACGTAGTTTTGGAACTTTTCGGGCGCCGTTTCGCCCATCATCAGGTGGATACCCAGCGGCGCTGGTCCGGTCTTGGCTATCTTGGCAAACACATCTTCGAAGAACTGGATCGCAAACGCGGTGCGGTCCGTTTCAGCAACCAGCTCAAGACCAGCCGCAGCCGCGGCGTCCTTGTATACATCCGGCGCGTGAACAAAGGAGGTTTCCGGCGATGTGGACCAAGGAAGAGGAAAAGCCAGCGGCTCATCCACCTCTCCGCCCATGACATCGAACAGGGCAAAGGTGCCACCGGTGGCCAGAACCCGTGACACTTCCGCGAACAGCCCCGCTTTGTCTTCGATATTCATGCCCACATGCATCATGACGGCAAGGTCGAACCCGGCATCCGGCACAGGCATGTCCAGCGCACTGCCAACGTGAAAGCTGGTCTTTTCGGAATGCCCGACCAGATCGCTGAGCGCAGTTGCGGTTTCCACGAACTCGGGCGTCAGGTCGACCCCTGTCACCGTTGAATCGTATTTGTCCACTATGTACCGGGATGTGCCTCCGATGCCGCATCCGATATCCAGAACGCGTGTCGCATGGGTCGGCGAAAGCTGCGCAAACAGGTTGTCGGTTGCTAGAACGCCGCCTGTATGGAATTCATCCCCAGCCTTCAGATCCGCAACGGTGGCCGCATCCGGATCGATGCCGCTGGCCTCCAGCGCCGCGCGGACGCGTTCGGTCAGTGCACCGGTGGTATAGTGTTGAGCAACGGCTTGTTCGATCTGGGACATGGGAATACCTCAGCAGCGAAAGGAATGGGGTGAATACCCCACCCTATCACGAAACGAGCGTCGCGTGGATGTCCATTGCCGCGTCCCGACCTTCGGCAACGGCCGTTACGGTCAGGTCTTCGCCACCCGCAGCACAGTCACCACCGGCCCAGACACCAGCCAAGGAGGTTCGGCCAGCCCCGCTGACGGCGATCTTGCCGCCATCCAGCGTCAGGCCTTCGGGTGCGCCCTTCAGCGTCTGACCAATGGCCTTGAGCACCTGATCTGCCGGCAAGCGGATCGTTTCTCCGGTTCCGATGAGCTGACCGTTCTGGCTGGATGTATATTCCAGTTCGATTTCGGCCGCTGCACCATTGCCGTGGATGGCCACTGGCTGAACATTGGTCATGATCCGAACGCCATGCGACGCTGCCAGGTCCTGCTCGTACCGGCTGGCCCCCATGGCGTCGCGGCCACGGCGATAGGCAATCGTGACGTTTTCGGCCCCCAAAAGCTTGGATTCCACAGCGGCATCCACAGCTGTCATGCCTCCGCCGATGACGACCACATTCCGTCCAACGGGCAGATCGGCAAGGTCACTGGCCTGCCGCACGTCCGAGATGAAATCGACCGCGTCCCGCACACCGTCCTTGTCCACCCCGTCTGCACGCAGGGCGTTGACGCCAGCAAGACCAATGGACAGAAACACCGCGTCGTAGTTTTCGACCAGCCCATCCAATGAGATGCTTTCGCCCAAAACCGATCCGGTCTCGATTGAAATCCCTCCGATTTTCAGCAGCCAGTCCACCTCGGCCTGTGCGAAATCGTTGGTCGATTTGTAGGCCGCAATACCGTATTCATTCAGGCCGCCGGGCTTGGGCTTGCTTTCATGGATCACCACATCATGGCCCAGCATGGCCAGCCGGTGGGCGCAGGCCAGACCCGCAGGCCCGGCCCCCACAACCGCAACTGTCTTACCGGTCGAAGGCGCACGTTCGAACGGATGTACACCCGAGGCCATGATTTCATCGGTGGCAAAACGTTGCAGGCGCCCGATTTCAACCGGCTTGCCTTCGGCCGCCTCGCGAACGCAGGCCTCTTCGCACAATGTTTCGGTTGGACAGACCCGAGCGCACATTCCGCCCAGAATGTTCTGTTCCAGGATCGTGCGCCCTGCTGATTGCGGTTGACCGGCCTGAATCTGGCGAATGAACAACGGGATATCGATTTCCGTTGGACAGGCGGTTACGCATGGTGCGTCGTAGCAGAAATAACAGCGATCTGCGGCTACTGCGGCCTCATGCTGGGCAAGCGGCGGATGCAGATCGGTGAAATTCGAGGTCAGCTCATCGCTTGAAAGCCGCCCGGCTACGATACCGGGTGCCATCTGGCCCTGTGCCATCACTCTACTCCCTGTAGATATGTTTGTTATGCTCTCAGCTTGCCACAAATAAATTTTTTATCAATTGGTAAAATTTGCCAAATGGTCAAAAAATGAAAAACCTTGCGAAAACAACTGTGTTTTGGGGCACTTCGCCCGCGGATTAAGCATGAAAAGCGTTGAAACATTGGGTCCAAAGGCAGGATTTGGCCAAGAAAGGGATGTGCGGGGATTGGCAAACAAGGTTCTGTGAGCATGGCTCACCGCCGATTTCACCTTTCGACAGGAACCGGGCCAACCTCGGAAAACCTGCAAAATGACCTTGCTCGCCGCTTCCTTGGCGCGATGAGAGGAATGCCATAGATAACAAGAAATCAAGCTTTCGGCTTTTGACGCCCCACCCCGCTTGCTGTAATCCGGATCAAAGGGTGCCGGTTCCGGCAGCTTTCAGGAATGGGCATAGATGCAGGCAAATTCTCGGAAATTCAACATCGCGGTTGTCGGGCAAAACAACCGTTTGCAATATGAGGCCCTGTTGTTCGCGGCCTCGCTTCGCCATTGTTCGCCCGGGTTCAAAGGCAGGCTGTTTGTCGCCACACCCAACCCGGGCCCGCGCTGGACCCACACCCCCAGCATCCAGGACGAAGACGTTCTGAAGGCCCTGAAACAGTTGGATGCCGAAATCCTGCCCTTCGACTCGCATGTTTTTGGCGAAAGCTACCCTTATGGCAACAAGATCGAGGCTTTGTTGGCCCTGCCGGAAGGGGAACCCTTTGTGTTCTTTGATACGGACACGCTGATCACCGGCGACATCACAAGCGTTCCGTTCGATTTCGACCGCCCCGGAGCGTCATTGAAGGTCGAGGGCACGTGGCCAAAGCCGACGCTGTACGGCCCCGGCTTTGACGGTATCTGGCGGGCGCTTTATGCGCGCTTCGGATTGGATTTCGAAAGCTCGGTGGATCCGGACCAACCCGATGGTTACTGGCGGCGCTACCTTTACTTCAACGCGGGTTACTTCTTTTACAAATGCCCCAGGATGTTCGGTGAACGGTACCTGGACTACGCAAGAACGATCCGGGATGAGAACATTCCCGAACTGACGGGCCAGAACCTTGACCCATGGCTGGATCAGGCGGCCCTGCCACTGGTCATTCATTCTTTCGGCGGCGGGCGGGATGCTTTGCCTGACGGGCTTCTGGATGGGGCCGTCAGCTGCCACTATCGCCTGTTCCCTCTGCTTTATGCCCGCGAAAGCGACCATGTTATCGATGTGCTGGAAACCGTCGTGGCCCCCAACAAGGTCAAAAAAGTGCTCAAGCAATATGACCCGCTGAAAAAGCTGGTTCTTCAGGGCAAAGGCGCAAAAATCCGCGCCCTGTTTGATCAGGACAATCTGCCGCGGCGGGAACAGGCGCTGCGCAATGCGATCAAAAGCAAAGGCCTCTGGTTGCGCTGACAGGATCGTTGTGCGCAGGCGGGCAATGGCCTACAGATTCCGCAAGACAGATACCAACAGGAGATTTTCAAGATGTCTGACGGCCCGACCTACGGTTTCGACACATTGCAAATTCATGCGGGCGCCCGCCCCGACCCGGCGACCGGAGCACGCCAGACACCGATTTATCAGACAACTGCCTATGTGTTCCGTGATGCAGACCATGCAGCGGCCCTGTTCAACCTGCAAGAGGTGGGCTTTATCTATTCCCGCCTGACCAACCCAACCGTCGCCGTTCTTCAGGAACGCGTGGCGACGCTTGAAGGCGGCGTCGGGGCGGTGTGCTGCTCGTCCGGGCATGCGGCACAGATCATGGCGCTGTTCCCGTTGATGGGGCCCGGCTGCAACGTGGTCGCTTCGACCCGATTGTATGGCGGCACGGTCACGCAGTTCAGCCAGACGATCAAACGCTTTGGCTGGTCCGCCAAATTCGTGGACACCGATGATCTGGATGCCGTGAAGGATGCCATCGACGAAAACACCCGCGCCGTGTTCTGCGAGTCCATCGCCAACCCGGGCGGTTATGTGTCTGATATCCGTGCGTTGGCGGATGTTGCTGATGCAGCGGGCATCCCGCTGATCGTCGACAACACCTCGGCCACGCCCTACCTGTGCCGTCCGATCGAGCACGGCGCGACGCTGGTAGTGCATTCAACCACCAAGTACCTGACCGGCAACGGCACCGTCACCGGCGGGTGCATCGTGGATTCTGGCAAGTTCGATTGGTCCGCGAATGACAAATTCCCGTCACTGAGCGAACCCGAGCCAGCCTATCACGGCCTGAAGTTCCACGAGACCTTTGGCCCGCTGGCCTTCACGTTCCACGGTATTGCCATTGGCCTGCGCGATCTGGGTATGACAATGAACCCGCAGGCGGCGCATTACACGCTGATGGGAATCGAAACACTGTCGCTGCGGATGGAGCGTCACGTTGAAAACGCCCAGAAAATCGCTGCGTGGCTGGAAGCGGATGACCGGGTGGAATACGTCACCTATGCGGGATTGCCGTCATCACCTTACAAAGACCGGGTCAAATCGCAGTATCCACGTGGCGCCGGTGCGCTGTTCACCTTTGCGGTGAAGGGCGGTTATGACGCCTGTATCAAACTGGTCAACGCTCTTGAGATTTTCAGCCATGTGGCCAATCTGGGCGATGCCCGCTCGTTGATCATCCATTCGGCCTCGACCACCCACCGTCAACTGACACCGGAGCAGCAAGAGGCTGCCGGGGCAGGTCCGGGTGTCGTGCGGGTATCTATCGGCATCGAAGACGTGAACGACCTGATCGCGGACCTAGATCAGGCCCTCGCCAAGGCCAGCGCCTGACAATGGCCGGGCACGCCACAAACGCACTGGGCCAGCCCATCGGTTTGCCGGTGACGGGTGACTTTCCGCGCCCGACACCGCCTTATACACCGATGGAAGGCCGGTACTGTTCTGTCGTGCCGCTGGATGTGAATCGCCATGCGCCCGGACTTTTCCGGGCGTTTGCAAATGACAAGGATGGCCGCAACTGGACATACCTGCCCTATGGCCCGTTTGACAGTGAGCCGCAGTTTGAAGACTGGGCCCGCGCCAACTGCATGGATGCGGACCCGATGTTTCATACCGTACTGGATGCGGACGAAGTGCCGGTGGGCATGGCCTCATATCTTCGGATCGAACCCGCGGCGGGTGCCATCGAAGTCGGTCACATCCACTTTTCGCCGCTGCTGCAACGCAAGCCGCAATCGACCGAGGTCATGTACCTCATGATGAAACGGGTTTTCGACGAGCTTGGCTATCGCCGGTACGAGTGGAAATGCGATGCACTGAATGCACCGTCACGCAATGCCGCTGAACGGCTGGGGTTTGCTTTCGAAGGGGTGTTTCGGCAGGCGACCCATTACAAGGGCCGCAACAGGGACACGGCATGGTACGCGATCATCGACACTGAATGGCCGCGCATTCGCGATGCATTCGAAGCCTGGCTGTCGCCCGACAATTTTGACAGCACGGGCCAGCAGCGCAAACCGCTGATGGCCCGTGCAAAGGATTGACCCTATTCTGAAATCTCGAATTCCATCGAGACGCTGACGGAAACCGAAACCTCGCCGCCCGCGACGGGAACACCACCCGCATCCGCCATGCTCAGCGCGCGCATTTCTGCCATCGGACGGATACCTGCCGATTGTTCCGAGATCGACTGAACCGGGCCGAGCGTCACGCCCGCGGCCTGTGCCAACTGCTGTGCCTTGGCAGTGGCTTCGCCGACGGCCTTGGCGCGCGCCTGCGCCTCGATCGGTTTGGGATCCTGCACGCCAAAGCTCAGGCCCCCGAAATCATTGGCGCCGCCCTGAATGACCGCGTCCATGACCTTCCCCAGTTGGGTCAGGTCGCGCACACGCACAAACACGCGGTTGGACGCTGTAAAGCCGGTGATTTCAGGCTTCTCGCCATTCTGTCCATGACGACCCGACCAGACGGGCGACAATGAAAGGTCCCGTGTCTGGACGTCACGATCTTCGATACCCATCTCGGTCAGGCGCGCAAGAACTTTGGAAACGGCATCCGACGTCGCCTGCATCGCAGCCGAGGCTTCGGCGTTTTCGTGGGTCACGCCCAGGGTTATCGTCGCCATATCAGGCGCAATCTGCACTGTTCCGGTTGCATCAACGTTGATGCGACGTTCTTCCGCATGAGCGGCCCCGGCAGCCGTAGCCGCCATCATCGCGGCCAGAAAAGCGAATGTCTTCAAGGTTATCACTCCAATTTGTTTTGTACTAAGATGGGTTGGCAGGGCTTGGCCATACAAGAGGAGATACCGCCTTTTTCTTTCCCTCGGCGGGTTCCTGCTTTAATGTCGGCCTGCAAACGCAAAGTCGTTTGCATTGACGTTGATAATTATGGTTCCTCCGGAATATGAAACCCGCCTTTGCGCTGTCTTTTTCTGCGACCGGAATAACACTGCACCACCGTTCCGATGACGACTGGTTTGTCATCGGTACGATTCCGCTGGATGTTCCGGACTTGTCCGGGCAGATGCAGGCGTTGCGGGAAAAAGCATTTGCGCTGGAAAATGATCTAAGCTGCAAGCTCGTGCTGCCAGAAGATCAGGTTCGGTTTCTACAGGTTTCGACTGATGGGTTGCCATCGCAAGACCGGACGGAACGTATCGAAAGTGCTCTGGTCGAAGCCACGCCTTACGCCCTGTCGGAACTGAGTTATGACAGCCAGACCGAAGGCGACACGACCTGTGTTGCTGCCGTGGCGGTTGAAACGCTGGCCGAAGCACGGACCTTTGCCGCAGAACATGGTTTTGTTGTGGTGGCGTTCACCGCCCAAGACAGCAAGGGCGCGTTCCCGCGTGAGGCCTTGTTTCGCGAAACCTCGGACGCTTCCGATCTGTCACACCCGGAAAACCAGCCATCTCCGGTGGAAATGGACGCAGTTGAACAAGCCGATGATTCCGGCCTGCCCACCCATCCGATTGCCGGCACCGCCGCGCCCGAGGCTTTCCGTGCACCCCGGGAAACAGCGAACAATCTTGATACATCTTCAGGGGTAAACCGGTCTGCCATTCCTGTCTTTGCCGCTGTGCTTCTTGTTGGTGGGCTTGTTGGCGTATGGCTGGCATCGGGGTCCGCCCCTGAACAGGATCAGGCGGAACAGAGCCCGGCGCAGATTGCGGTTCCGGCCTCTGAACCAGCAGCAGAGCCCCTGCCTGAACCAGAGCTGGACACGGCTGCGCTGGAAGCCCCGCAACAAGTCGCTCCAAAGCTTGCGACCGATGACGCCGAAGAGCCTGCGAAAGCGGCCTCAGAAACCGAGACCGGCACGCAGCCGGATCTGACTGCAACAGATGCAGCCATTCTGGAGGCCCTCAAGGTTGCCCCCACCGCGGTGGACTCCGTCGCTCGGGATCCCGAGACACTGAAGGATGTCCAGGCCGTTACGGGCGTCAGCACGTCAGCGCCCGCAGCGCCGGAAACACCCGAGACAGTAGAACCGCAGGAATTGTATCTGGCATCGCTCGACAACGCCGATCTGTTCAAGGATGCGGTTGCGCTGCCGCCCGACCCCAGTTTTGACACCGACGCTCCTTTTGAACCCGACGTATCCCCAAACATTGCTGGCACACGATTTGATCTGGATGCGAACGGCCTGGTCGTGCCAACACCGGAAGGCAGCGTGAATCCGGATGGGGTCGTTGTTTATCTGGGACGCCCCTCCAAGGTTCCGCCTGAAACCCCGGTTCGTTTCGAAGAAGAACCGCTGGTTGACGAAGCCGACGACAGATTGGCAGGTATTCGGCCAAAGCCGCGCCCGGCTGACCTGGTCGAGAGTTTCGAGCGCGGTAAGCTGGGTGGCCGGTCATTGGAGGAATTGGCATCCAAGCGACCGAAAGCGCGCCCGGAAAGCCTTCAGACCAAGCCACAGGTCGATGAGGCACCTACGGCCCTGGCTGTCGTAAGGGTCCCGCGCCCCAAGTCCCGCCCAGCCGGATTGACCCCTGCCAAAACATCTGCTTCAAACCGCTCGAATCTGGGGTCTACCGCAGCATTGGATCAGAAATCCGATGACGCAGGATCGTTCCAACCAAAGACCGTCGCACCCAAAATCCCTTCGACCGCGTCGGTCGCACGACAAGCCACGATCGACAACGCAATCAACCTGCGCAGGCTGAACCTGATCGGGGTCTACGGCACGCCAGCCAACAGACGCGCATTGGTGCGACTTCCCAGCGGGCGTTACAAAAAACTGAAAGTCGGAGACCGCCTTGATGGCGGCAAAGTCATCGCGATCAGCGACAGTGAGCTTCGATATCAGAAAAAGGGCCGCAACGTGACCCTTGCGATGCCGCGCAGCTGAAAAACGGCAATCGATCTTCTGACGCACCCACCGTCACATGAAAACGCCGGAGGCAGATGAACTGCCCCCGGCGTGTCAGTGCATTGCAATCAGGCTGCGGAAATCTCGCCGCTTTCGATCTGTTCACGTTCGATGGATTCGAATAGCGCCTGGAAATTTCCTTCGCCGAAACCGTCGTCGCCTTTGCGCTGAATGAACTCGAAGAAGATCGGTCCGATGACGGTTTTCGAGAAAATTTGCAGCAGAATCCGGGTCTCACCACCGTCGACAACGCCTTCACCATCGATCAGGATGCCGTGTTTCATCATCCGGTCCAGCGGCTCTTCGTGGCCGGCCACGCGGGTTTTGGACATCTCGTAGTACGCCTTGTTAGGGCCCGGCATGAATTTCAGGCCGTTTTCCGCAATTGCATCGGTCGAAGCGTAAATGTCGTCACTGCCGACGGCGATATGCTGAATGCCTTCACCTTTGTATTTCTTCAGGTAAGACACGATCTGACCCGTTTCACCACGATCTTCGTTGATCGGAATACGGATGCGGCCACAAGGAGATGTCAGCGCCCGGCTGAAAAGCCCGGTGAACTTGCCCTGAATGTCAAAGAATCGGATTTCGCGAAAGTTGAACAGGTCGCCGTAGAACTTGAACCACTTGTCCATGTTGCCCTTGTAAACGTTGTGCGTCAGGTGATCGAGATAGAAGAAACCCACACCCCGTGGTTTGGATTCTTTGATCCATTCGAATTCCTGATTGTAAGGCGATGTGTCGTAATATTGATCGATGAAATAGATCAACGATCCGCCGATGCCCTTGATCGCAGGTACATTCATGGTCTTGTCAGCGCCGTCGTAAGGCTCCGCACCTTTCGATACCGCATGGTCATAGGCCTTTTGCGCGTCAACAACGCGCCAGCCCATGGATGGCGCGCAAGGGCCGTGCTCGTCCACGAACCTCGCGGCAAAGCTGTCGGGATCCGCGTTCAGGATATAGGTGACATCCCCTTGCTGCCACAGCTCGACGGCGGGTTTTTCCTTGTGGCGGGCCACCAGGTCGAACCCCATCTTTGCAAACAGGTCCCGCAGTTTCTGCGGCTCAGGATGGGCAAACTCGACGAATTCAAACCCATCGGTTCCGGCTGGGTTTTCCTCGCTGATAACAGATTTCGGGGCGTTGTGTGGGAAAGGACCCATGGCGCGTCTCCTTCAAAAACAGGAATTTCTTTGCTGATTCAAAAATATGACTTTTATGACGCTGTTTCTGCGCATTGTTTTCGTGTAAACTGCCAACAGGCGCGCAAAACGCGCATAAAAGTTAATAAAGGCAGGATTTTTCCGCACATGCTGGACGCGACCGACAAGCGATTGCTTTCCGCCCTGCAAAAGGACGCACACCTGACCGCGCACCAGCTGGGCGAAATGCTGAACCTGTCGCCCAGTCAGGCAGGACGCCGCCGCCAGCGGCTTGAGGCCGAAGGGTACATCACCGGGTATGCCGCCCGGCTGGACCCGTTGAAACTGGGTCTGCAAGTGCAAGGTTTTGTTCAAGTCCATCTGGGGACTCATGGCCCTGAACAATCCGCAAGCTTTGCCCGCATGGTCAACACCCGCCCCGAAATTACCAGCGCATGGACGATGACCGGAGAGGCGGATTACCTGCTGCACATCTATTGTGACGATCTTTCCGCGCTCAACAGCTTGCTACATTCGGTCATCCTGCCGCATCCTGCCGTTGCAAGGGTTCAGAGCCAGATCGTAATGGACCAACTGAAACGCGACGCGCCCCTGCCCACCTGAACGGGCCCAAGAGGACATTTATGGACGTTTTCCTATATCAGGCTTCGATCTATCTGGCGGCAGCGGTGATCGCCGTTCCCCTGTCTGCACGGCTGGGGTTGGGATCGGTGCTGGGATACCTGGCCGCCGGGATCATCATTGGCCCTGTTCTCGGGCTTGTCGGCGCGGAAACGGAAAACCTTCAGCACGTTGCCGAATTCGGTGTGGTGATGATGCTGTTCCTGATCGGTCTGGAACTGGAACCGCGCGCCCTGTGGGATATGCGTGACAAATTGCTGGGATTGGGCGGGTTGCAGGTTGCGTTGTCAACGGCTGCAATCGCCGCCGTGGCAATGTACGCCAACCACCCCTGGTCGGTCGCTCTGGCCGTCGGGCTGACCTTGTCGCTTTCATCGACGGCAATCGTTCTTCAGACCCTGTCTGAAAAGGGCCTGATGCAGACAAATGGCGGTCGAGCTACGTTTTCGGTGCTGTTGACACAGGACATTGCGGTCATTCCGATCTTGGCCTTGCTGCCACTTCTGGCCTTACCTGCCATGCCTCATATCGAGTCGGATGGTTCGATCGACCGCGGGGCCAGAGACCTTCACGGTGCGGACCATCACAGCCTTTCTCTGGTCGAAGGTTTGCCGGGTTGGGCCGTCACGCTGGTCACGATCGGCGCAGTTGTGTTTGTCATTCTGGCCGGTGTCTACCTGACCCGCCCGCTGTTTCGCTTCATCCACGCGACCCGCCTGCGCGAGATGTATACCGCCCTGGCGCTTATGATCGTGGTCGGGATTTCCTTCCTGATGACCCTCGTCGGCCTTTCCCCTGCCCTGGGCGCTTTTCTGGCGGGCGTGGTTCTGGCCAGTTCCGAGTTCAGACATGAAATGGAAAGTGACCTTGAGCCATTCAAAGGGCTACTGCTCGGGCTATTCTTCATCACGGTCGGTGCTGGCATCGATGTTGCCTATTTCTTTGATGACCCCCTTGACCTGATCGGTCTGGCGCTTCTTTTGATCCTTGCAAAAGGGATCATCCTGTATCTTGTAGGCAAGGCCTTCAAGTTGCGTGGGCGCGATCACTGGCTGTTCACCCTGGGGCTGGCGCAAGCGGGTGAGTTTGGCTTTGTGCTGCTGGCGTTTTCCACGCAACAGAATGTCATCCCCCCCGACCTGTCCCAAAAACTGCTGATGATCATCGCTTTGACGATGCTGATCACACCGCTTCTGTTCATCATCTACGATCTTCTGTCGCGAAAGATCGGCGACACTTCCAAAGAACCTGTGCCGGACGAAATTGACGAAAAAGGCCCCGTCATCATCGCCGGGATTGGTCGGTTCGGGCAGATTGTAAACCGGCTGGTGCGGGCCAGCGGATTCAAGACGGTCGTGCTGGACCACAACATCGAAACCATTCAGTTGATGCGCCGTTTCGGCGTCAAAGGCTTTCTGGGCGATCCCACTCGCCCCGAGCTGCTGCGCGCTGCGGGGTTGGAAAAAGCGTCGGTCCTTGTCGCCGCCATGGATGACCACAAGCAAGTCACACGGCTCGTCAGTTATGCCAGACGGCAGCGCCCTGACCTGCACATCATCGCCCGCGCCCGCGACCGGACCCATGTGTACGAGCTTTATCAGGCTGGCGCCAACGACATCGTGCGGGAACTGTTCGACAGCTCCTTGCGCGCCGGCCGCTATGTTCTGGAGAATATCGGGCTGAGTGAGTATGAGGCCGCACAAGCGGAACAAACCTTTTATCACCATGACCGGATGTCTGTTCGCGATCTCGCCGAACTATGGGTCCCGGGTCTGCCGACAGCCGAAAACCAGAAATACATCGAGCGCGCCCAGCAGCTGGAAAAGGATCTGGAAACCGCGCTGCTGGAACTGGCTGAAAAACACGCCAAGAAATCCGCCTGACCCAAGCCTGTGCCCGGGTCAGGCAAGGAGTCAACCGTCAGACACTCCTGCCTCGGCAAAGGTGGCCATACCGGAATGGCAGGCCACGGCGCTTTTGAGAATATTGATTGCAAGTGCGCCGCCCGACCCTTCGCCCAGCCGAAGACCAAGGCTCAGCAGCGGTTCCTTGCCCAGCTTCGCCAATACGGCACCGTGCGCGGCCTCGGCGCTTTGGTGGCCCGCCACGGCGTGATCCAGCGCGGTATCCGACAGTCTCCACAGGCAGGCAGCGGCGGCCGAGCAGATGAACCCATCAAGGATCACAGGAATGCGCAATACCCGCGCGGCGGCAATCGCCCCGGCCATCGCTGCGATCTCACGCCCTCCCAGGCAGCGCAGGATTTCAAGGCCATCCTCTGACCTGTGCAACGCTACACCTTCGGCCACAACGCGGGTCTTGTTGGTCAGCCCCGCATCATCGACGCCCGTCCCGCGACCTGTCCAATCGGCCGCGTCACCACCGAACAGCGCGCAGGCAATGGCGGCTGCCGGGGTGGTGTTGCCAATACCCATCTCGCCCACGACCAACAGATCAGCCTGCGGGTCCACGGCCTGCCAGCCGGTGCGCAGCGCATCCAGCAATTCGTCTTCGGTCATGGCCGGTGCCTTGGTGAAATCTGCGGTCGGGTTGTCCAGATCCAGCGCGTGAACATTCATCGCCGCACCGGCCGCCCGCGCCATCTGGTTGATCGCCGCACCACCATGTTCGAAGTTCATCACCATTTGCACGGTCACTTCCGACGGAAAAGCCGAGACCCCCTGTGCGGTGACGCCGTGGTTTCCGGCAAAGACGATGACCTGTGGCGCCGCGATCTGTGGCCGAGCATCTCCTCGCCATCCTGCGTACCAGATTGCCAAATCTTCAAGTCGCCCCAGCGCGCCCGGGGGTTTCGTCAGTTGTCCGTTTCGCTCTGCCGCGCCCTGCGCCGCGGTGGCATCCGGCCCCGGAGCCGCTGCGAGCGCAGCGCGGAACGCGTTCAAATCATTCAGTTCAGGCAACATGAAAGCCTCATTGCATCAGAGTGGTCCTGTGTGTTTAACCGAAGCATTGAATCCAACAAGACCCCGAAAGGCACGGGCGTGCAAAAAAACGACACCAATCCCTTTTCCCTGTGGGATATTCCGCTGGCGCTGGTGCTGCTGACCCGCCTGCCCCTGCCCCGATTGCCCGAACCTGTGTTCAAGCGGCAGGCACAGGCGGCATGGGCCTTCCCCATCGCCGGGCTGGTCGTCGGGGGGATGGCCTGTCTGGTTGGATGGCTGGCAATGGTTTTTCATCTGCCCCCATTTGTTGCCGCGACCTTGTTGGTTGCGACTTTGATCATGATGACGGGCGCGATGCACGAGGACGGTCTTGCCGATACGTTCGACGGGCTCTGGGGCGGATTCACCCCTGAACGTCGACTTGAAATCATGAAAGACAGCCAAATCGGAACCTATGGTGTTCTCGCTTTGGTTTTTTCTCAGCTTGCTCGGGTTTCGGCCGTTGCCACGATTTTGGCAACCGGGTCGATTTGGGCGATTCTGGCAGCCTGCGTGTTCTCACGCGCCCTGATGCCGGTTTTGATGTCATCCCTGCCAAACGCCAGAAAATCGGGGCTGAGCCATTCGGTGGGAACCCCCGGCGCGATTTCGGTCAGCATGTCCTTGGGCCTTGCCGTTCCAATCGCCGTTTTCCTGTGCGGGGGTGCGGCGATCACCGCCATCTTATCTGCTGCCTTGGTTGCAGCCATCTTGGCGCTGACAGCGCGCAAGAAAATCGGCGGCCAGACCGGGGACATACTTGGGGCATCGCAACAACTGGCAGAGATCGCGTTTTTGCTTGCCATCAGCGCGCAGATTTAGGACGCGCCGCCTGTTTCGATCCGCAGTGTCCCACCGCAATGCTTGCAATGCACGGCATCCGGATCATGCCGATACAACCCGCAGCTTGGGCATTTGTGACGTACCTTCTGCGGCATGAAAATCGCCTGCGCCAAACGGACAAACAACGCGACACCCACGACCATTATGAAGACCGAGAACAGCTTCCCGCCAGGGGTGTCCAGCGTGATGTCACCGAAGCCGGTCGTCGTCAGGGTCGCCATGGTGAAATACAGCGCATCTATGTAAGGCGTCTGTACGTCTTCCGGAATGAAGAACACCAAAACCGCCGTAGAGGTGGCAAAGACAAATACCATCAGATTGATTGCTGCAATCACCGCGTCTTCATGGGTGCGAAAAAAGCTGCTGTCGCGTCGCAAGTCCCTGAGCAGATGGTATGAGTGGATCAGGCGCAAGGCCCGCAGAATCCTCAGGAAAGCCAGGTTGCCCGTCAGGAACGGATCCAGAACCAACGACATGATAACGACAATATCCGCCAGTGTATAAATCTGGCGCAGCAACTTCCAGCGGTCTTTTGAAATCCAAAGCCGCGCAGAGAAGTCCAACAATATCAAGAAACCGATCAACTGGCTTGCAAGAACCAACCCGGGACCATGAGGGACGTGAGCCGTCGCGACAAAGAAAACGATTGTCGCAACATCGAACAGGATCAGCGCGTACCGAAACCAGACCGAAATCGGGTCATGCCCGATATACAGATATCTAACTGTCTGCTTCATGTCCGCCCTGTAGCTTGCTGCATCTACAGTGAAATTAGCGGCACTCGCGGAATTCACCAAGCCACGAAAAAAGGCCGCCCCAAACTTGGAGCGGCCCGTTTTATCATAGAGTTCGCTGTCAGGCAGCGCGTGAGGTCAGAACTTCGTCCACCTGTTTGGCGGCGGATACCTCGCCCGCACCAGAAACGGCCGCGACCTCGCGGGTCAGACGTTCCAGGGCAGCTTCGTACAACTGACGCTCGGAATAGCTCTGCTCGCGCTGATCGTCCGTGCGGTGCAGATCGCGGACCACTTCCGCAATCGAGATCAGATCGCCCGAGTTGATTTTCTGCTCATATTCCTGAGCACGGCGCGACCACATGGCGCGTTTGACCTTTGCCTTTCCCTTCAGCGTTTTCATCGCCTGACTGATCACGTCGGGCGAGCTGAGCGACCGCAGACCGGATTCGGTAACCTTGTTGGTCGGCACGCGCAGAGTCATCTTGTCTTTCTCAAATGAGATGACAAACAGCTCCAGAGAGAATCCCGCGACTTCCTGTTCTTCGATCGAGATGATCTGGCCTACGCCGTGGGCGGGGTAGACAACATAGTCGTTCGGGCGGAACTCGAGCTTTTTCGACTTTGTCATTCAGTTTTTTCCTTGCTTACGGACGGGACACGGACAACAAAAACACCACATGCGGGGACTGTTTCAGCCCCGACAGGCGGCGATATTGTCACAAATTCAAATCTCCAAAGTGAGCATACTTTTGGAGCGCATCCCAATCTCGGTCATCATACAAGAACCGAGTATATCACAAAAATACGACACCCGAAAGTTTACCCTGCGGTAAATTTTCATATTCAACCTGTTTTCAACAGGTTGCGCCGTGTTCTTTGCACATCAAACAGGGGTTTGAGCGCGAATCGTTCAACCACCCTCGCCCGGTGCTTCCGAGAAATACTTCTCCATCTTGCCTTCTTCACCGTCGCGTTCTTCCGCATCGGGCAGCGGATCTTTCTTGGTGACGATCACGGGCCACATTTCCGAATACTTGCGATTGAATTCGACCCATTGATCCATGCCCGGTTCAGTATCGGGGCGGATCGCGTCGGCCGGGCATTCCGGTTCGCAAACACCGCAGTCGATGCATTCATCGGGATGGATGACCAACGTGTTCTCACCTTCATAGAAACAGTCCACCGGACATACTTCGACACAGTCGGTATATTTGCAGGCGATACAGTTTTCGGTGACAACATAGGTCATGATCGGATTCCCGTTTGCGGTTTGAGCGTTTAGCTAATTCAGTCTGGCCTACTCTTCAAGATATGATCAGCGATCTTTGGTGCGAGAAAGATCAAGTGAGCGGCGATCTTTCTTGGTCGGGCGACCTTTTCCCTCAAACCCCGGATTTTTGGGCGGGACGTCCTGTTTTTCGGTCATATCGAAATACAGCGTTTGCGCTTCGGGGGCCGGACCACGGCGATCCCCGATTCTTTCGATGCGCACGACGCGGACGATACGGCCCTGAGGAAAGGTCAGAACGTCGCCCGGGGCCACGACCTGCGCCGGTTTCAGCACCCGGTTTCCGTTCAACCTGACATGGCCGGCGCTGACCTGTTTGGCGGCCAGGCTGCGGGTCTTGAAGAACCGCGCCTGCCACAACCATTTGTCAACCCGCAGCCTGGCCTCGGCCATTTCGGATCAGTTACCGTCCTTCAAACCCATCAGCGCAGCAGCAAACGGGTTGTCGGGATCAATCGCCTTTTCCTTTTTCGGAGGCCGTGACGAGAAGGTCTTGGCGCCCTGAGGTTTGCCGCCCTTCTTGCCGTGAGGTTTACCACGGCCATCCTGCGGTTTTCCACGCGGTTTTCCCTTGCCCTGTCCCTGTTCGCGACGCGGGGCCCGGTTGGACTGTCGCTGACGGGCCCAGGTGAAGGTATAGAACACTTCAACCTCGGGTTCGTCAGAAACTGGTTCTGCGGGATGGCTTTCCGCGCCAGCCTCGGCTGCCGCCTCGGTGCTTTCGGTGGCCTCGGCTGCCGCCTCGGCGGGTGCTGCGACCTCTTCTGCCGCGACTTCACTTGCCGGGGCTTCTTCGGCGGTCGGTTTGTCAGCCTCATCTGCCGCAGGTCGTTCGACCGGTGCAGGTTTGACTTTCGGCCGCTCGCCGCGTTCTGCCTTGTATCCCAGCCCCTGCATCAGATCAGCGAACTGATCCAGCGTCATCCCGGTGATCGACAGCATATCGGGTTTGGCTTCGAACCCGCCGCGGCTGTCTTCAGCGCGCAGCATGTCCGCCAAACGTTCCAGCATGTCGATACGGATCGAACGCTCGCCCGCATCGCGGTAGCCACACATGGTGTCATAGCCCTGCGGTGCATCCTTGGCGACCGGCACGGTCACCAATCCCGGAGGCGGTGCTTCGGGGAATTCCTGCAAACCGCTGGACAGCGCCCAAAGCACGAGACGCAGACGAGTGGGGGCCGGTTTCAGCAGCAGCGGCATGAAGATGGTGAACTGGCCAAACCGGATACCATGCTTGCGCAAGGCGCCACGGGCGTCCTGATCAAGATCCTTGACCTCTTGTGCGACCTGTGCGCGGGGCAGGATACCCAGCGCTTCGACCATGCGGAAAGCAAAACCCTTGGCAAGGCCGCTGAGTTCCTCATCGCGGGACAGGTTCAGCAGCGGCTCGAACAGAGCGGCCACCTTGCGGTCGATGAAGTGCTGCAAACGGCGCTGCACTTTCTGCTCGACATCCGGCCCTGCGGCTTCATCAACGAAAACTTCGACCATAGGTTTGAGAGGTTCCGCCCCGGCAACCAGCTTGCCGACGGCGTATTCACCCCACATCAGGCCACCCTGATCTGTGAAATCAATTTCAGTATCGGGCGCATTGTAGAAGCGATCGGCGCGCAGATGGAATTGCGGCGCGAGTGCTTGCAGAGACGCCGATTTCAGAGCTTTCGCCTCGGTTCCCTGCGCGCTTTTGTCCGGGATGAACCGGAACCCTTCCAGACGACCGACGAATTCGCCTTCGACGGTCACTTCACCCTTGTCATTTACTTCGGCCAAAAGGGCCTCCTTCTGCTTGAGCCGGCGCAACAAAACGGATGTGCGCCGATCCACAAATCTTTGCGTGAGACGCTCATGCAGAGCGTCGGACAGTCTGTCTTCTACAGTGCGGGTTTCGTCACGCCAATGTGATTCGTCACGAACCCACCCTTTTCGCTGCGCAACATATGTCCACGTGCGAATATATGCCAATCTTTTAGATAACGCGTCGATATCGCCGTGGGTCTGATCGATCCGTCTGATCTGACGTGCCATGAACTCGTCGGGAATAGTTCCCCGTTCATGCAGATGGCCATAGATCACCTCCAGCAAACTGGCGTGTTCCGCATGGCTGATACCGCGAAAATCAGGGATTCTGCACACATCCCACAGCAACCGGATGGACGGGCCGTCGCCTGCACGGGCGACAACCTCGGTCACTTGCGACAGCGATTTCAACGCGTTCAGGTCGTCGGCAGGGCGGGCCTTGATCAGGTGTTCATCATCCGGGCTGACCTCAAGCGAGTCGATCAGCGCTTCAATCGATCCGAACCGAAGGGCGGCATTCCGCCAGTTCAGCTTTTTCATCGGCGTAAACCGGCTGTCCATGATCGCCTGCGCCACGCCCTCGTCCAGCGGCGGGGCCTCTCCGGTTACGCCGAAGGTGCCATCCGACATCCCGCGACCTGCCCGGCCAGCGATCTGCGCCAGCTCGTTCGGCGCAAGTGGACGCATCCGGCGCCCGTCGAACTTGGACAGGGATGAAAACGCAACGTGGTTCACATCCAGGTTCAACCCCATCCCGATAGCGTCCGTAGCAACCAGGTAGTCAACCTCGCCGTTTTGGTACAGGTCTACCTGTGCATTCCGGGTCCGCGGGCTGAGCGCGCCCATAACCACCGCAGCACCACCTTTCTGGCGGCGCAACAATTCGGCGATGGCATAGACGTTTTCGACCGAGAACCCGACGATGGCGCTGCGCGGGGGCATCCGGCTGATCTTCTTGGAGCCAGAGTAGACCAGTTGCGACATCCGCTCTCGCCGCACGAACTGTGCCTGGGGGACCAGCGCCGCAATGGGGCCACGCATTGTGTCCGAGCCCAGGAACAATGTCTCGTTCGTACCGCGAGACCTGAGCAGACGGTCGGTGAAGACGTGACCCCGTTCCG
This sequence comes from Ruegeria sp. YTSA144, assembly GCF_059610125.1. NCBI lineage: Bacteria > Pseudomonadati > Pseudomonadota > Alphaproteobacteria > Rhodobacterales > Roseobacteraceae > Ruegeria > Ruegeria sp. YTSA144. Next base: position 145,289 of record NZ_JBXWNA010000003.1, on the reverse strand, counting down.
GATCGGCGCAGAGCTGGATCTCATCGATGGCAACAAAATCAGCGCCCATGCCTTCCGGCATCGCCTCAACCGTGCACACCCAATACTGGGCGCGGGGTGGTACGATCCGTTCCTCGCCGGTAACCAGCGCCACCACCGACGGACCACGGATCGCAACGATCTTGTCATAGACCTCGCGCGCCAGCAGGCGCAGCGGCAGACCGATCACGCCTGTCCGATAGCCCAGCATGCGCTCGATAGCGTAATGGGTTTTGCCGGTGTTGGTCGGGCCAAGTACGGCCACGATTCGGGATGACCCGCTCACATTCGCCCCCTGCCCCGAGCCTTACAGCGCCTTGCCTTCAACCTGAGGCTTCAGCCGATTCACGGCATTGGTTACTTCTTCGTGATGGGGATGTATAGCCAAGGCCCGAGAATAAGCCTCGTAGGCTTTCCGAGGTTCCCCGATAACTTCGAAGATCAGCCCCAGACCGTAAATCGCCTCATAGTGATTTGGATTCAACGTCAGCACATGTTCCAGATCGGCGGCCGCCATACCAAACCGCTCGACTCCGAAAAAGGCAGATGCGCGCAGATGCCAGCCTTCGGCAAAATCAGGCGCGTGATCCGTCAGCGCCGTCAGGTGATCCAGAGCAGCGTCGACATCGCCCTCCTCCAAGGCCTCGCGTCCCCGCTCCAGCAACAGATCAGCCGACGGCGAGCCGGATTGCGACCACAACGCCTGCAACTGCCGATCCAGTGCAATTGCCTGGTCGGGAGTCGACTGTGCCAGCTTTTGCAGCAGTTCATCCTCGTCCCGTGAGTCCGCCTGTTGCGCGAAACAACTGGTGGAAAACGTGACTAGGACAAAAAGTGCCGCAACGGTACCTTTGAGATTGTGAATTGCAATGCTCATAACAATAGTCAGTGTAGCGTTGCGACCGGGGATGTCCATTCACGGCGCACTAACAATATGAGGAAAAGCATGAGCGAGACTCTTGAAAAGGCAGCTGCCGCGCTGAACGAAAAACTGGATGGCGGCGCGTTTGATGACACGGCCAAGTTTGCCATCACCGATCTGGGTTCGATCGTTCTGGACGAAAACGGTGCGCGGGTCAGCGATGAAGAGGCCAATGTCACCATGAGCGCTGACGTAGAAACGTTCGAACAGATCCTCAGCGGTGAACTGAATCCGACCGGCGCGTTCATGTCCGGAAAGCTGAGCATTGATGGCGACATGGGCGTTGCCATGAAGCTTGCCTCGGTGCTGGCCTGATGGAGTTGTCGCCGGCCCCCTTTTTTGAAGACGTGGCCGGCGGACCTGCCGGTGGACAGGCCCATTGGTTGATGACGTCTGACCAAAAACGCATTCGCGTGGGTCACTGGCGTCCGGTTGGTCGCGCCCATGGCACCGTCATGGTGTTTCCCGGACGCACCGAATACATCGAAAAGTATGGCAATACCGCCCAAGAATTCGTGAATCGTGGCTTCGCGGTGCTGGCCGTCGACTGGCGCGGTCAGGGTCTTGCGGATCGGCTGCTGGAAAACCCACGCATCGGCCATGTCGATCATTTCACCGATTACCAGCACGATGTTCAGGCAACCCTGGACCTTGCAGACGCTTTGGATTTGCCGAAGCCGTGGTACGTCGTGGGGCATTCGATGGGCGGCGCCATCGGGTTGCGTGCCGTCATCGAAAAAGGGTGCTTTGCCGCTTGCGCGTTTACGGGCCCGATGTGGGGAATTTTCTTCACTCCGGTGATGAAACCCCTGAGCCGCGTTACGGCCTATTGGGGCACGGCGCTTGGCCTTGGCGAACGCACCCCCCCGACCACAACGCTTGAAAGCTATGTCCTGTCGCAACCTTTCGACGGGAATATGCTGACCCGCGACCCCGACATGTACCGGATGATGCAAGAACAGCTGAATGCGCATCCCGAACTGGCACTTGGTGCCCCCTCAAACCGCTGGCTGCGCGAGTCGCTGGACGAATGTGAATGGTTGATGGAACAGCCCGCGCCGAAGACACCCTGTCTGACTTTTCTGGGCAGCCACGAACAAATCGTCGATCGCAAGGCCATACGGGCACGTATGGCCAATTGGCCGAACGGCACATTGATCGAAATCCCGGACGGGGAACACGAGGTGTTGATGGAAGCACCCGACGTTCGGGGGCCGGTTCTGGACCAGCTTGCCAAGCATTTCCTGGCCAACCAATCAAATGGGGCGTCCAGGCTGGTTTCATCGTAAACCTTTTCACCTTCGGGACTGGCCGCTTGTGATCCGGGCGCGCCAGCCCTAGATGTTTGCAAAAGCAGTCTACAAAAGGTGATCCATGCGCGACCTTCCCTTTCCCGTCCGTGACGCAAACGCAATGGGCGGTGCCGACAATCTGGGCAATCTGCCCGAATGGGATCTGACGGATCTCTACGCATCCGAAGAGGCGCCCGAACTGGCGCGCGACCTGGACTGGCTGGAGGGCGAATGTGCGGCTTTCGCTGCTGACTATGAAGGCAAGCTGGCAGAACTGGACGCCGCGGCCCTTTTGACCTGCGTTCAGCGCAATGAAAAGATCAACTCCATCGCAGGCCGGATCATGTCCTTTGCCGGTTTGCGCTATTATCAGCTGACCACTGACGCAGAGCGGGCCAAGTTCCTGTCGGACATGCAGGAAAAGATCACCGTTTTCACAACGCCTCTGGTGTTTTTCACGCTCGAGATCAACCGGATTGAAGATGATGTGCTTGGGGCGCATTTTGCTGCCAACCCGGATCTCGCCCGATACGAACCCGTGTTCCGCCGCATCCGCGCGATGAAGCCCTATCAGCTGTCTGATGAGCTTGAGAAATTCCTGCACGATCTGGGCGTTGTCGGCGACGCGTGGGAGCGTCTGTTCGACGAAACCATCGCCGGTCTGACGTTCAATGTGGACGGTAATGAACTGAACATCGAAGGCACCCTGAACCTGCTGACCGAACAGGACCGCTCCAAACGCGAGGCTGCGGCGCGCGAACTGGCCCGCGTGTTTCAGGAGAACATCAAAACATTTGCCCGAGTCCACAACACGCAGGCCAAAGAGAAAGAAATCGTCGATCGCTGGCGCAAGATGCCGACCGCGCAAACAGGACGTCACTTGTCGAACGATGTCGAGCCCGAAGTGGTCGAAGCCCTGCGCGAGGCGGTCGTGGCCGCCTATCCCAAACTGAGCCATCGTTATTATGAGCTGAAGCGCAAATGGCTGGGTCTGGACGTCATGCAGGTCTGGGACCGCAATGCACCGCTGCCCATGGAAGATACGCGCATTGTCAATTGGGACGAAGCCGAAAAGACGGTAATGGATGCCTATAACGCCTTTGATCCCCGCATGGGCGACATCGCGGCCCCGTTCTTCTCGAAAGGCTGGATCGACGCTGCGGTGAAACCCGGCAAAGCCCCGGGCGCCTTCGCGCATCCCACCGTGACCGACGTGCACCCCTATGTGATGCTCAACTACCTGGGCAAACCGCGCGACGTCATGACTCTGGCGCATGAGCTGGGCCACGGTGTTCACCAGGTTCTGGCCGCCGATCAGGGTGAGATGCTGTCGTCAACGCCATTGACGCTGGCCGAAACCGCCAGCGTCTTCGGCGAGATGCTGACGTTCCGCAAGATGCTGGACAAGGCCGAAACCCCCGAACAGCGCAAGGTGCTGCTGGCGGGCAAGGTCGAGGACATGATCAACACGGTGGTCCGCCAGATCGCCTTCTACGACTTTGAATGCAAGCTGCATGCCGCCCGTCGTGAGGGGGAACTGACCCCGGACGACATCAACGCCCTGTGGATGAGCGTTCAGGCCGAAAGCCTTGGCCCCGCATTCGAATTCATGGACGGGTACGAGACCTTCTGGGCCTATATCCCGCACTTTGTTCACTCGCCCTTCTACGTCTATGCCTATGCCTTCGGCGATGGGTTGGTGAACGCGCTGTACTCGGTCTATGAAAGCGGCGCCGAGGGGTTCGAGGACAAGTATTTCGAAATGTTGCGCGCAGGTGGATCAAAGCACCACAAGGAACTGCTGGCCCCGTTCGGGCTGGATGCCAGCGACCCGAAATTCTGGGACAAGGGCCTGTCGATGATCTCGGGCTTCATTGACGAGTTGGAGGCGATGGAGAGCTGAGACGCCCGTGACAGTGGGTAGCGACATCCGCCGTGCGGAAACCCTCCATTCTCGGCGATGTCGCACCCAAGGAGCTCTTGAATGCCCGCTACGCGGGACGGAGCGGGCCTTGCCTTCAGCAAAAACAAACGTCTGCTCAGCACGCCGTGCGGACGAAGTCGTGTGTTCGAAAAGTGGTGTCTTCACGATTGAAGTTGCTGAAAAGTCGGTGCCGTGCATGATCACGAAAACTGATCATGAGATTGAAGATGATAAAAAGCCGGATCACACTTAAGCAGCTCGAAGCCTTTTCATTTGTTGTGGACATGGGAACCTTTAGAGCGGCAGCCGCTGCCCTTGGCACAACTCAACCCAACATCTCGTCGCGGATCTCTGCATTGGAAGCTGCCTTGGATGTCACGCTTCTTTATCGCGACGCCGGTTCCGTACGTCTGACCACCAAAGGCAAAGAGCTTCTTGAGCGGACGCGGGACGTGCTGCGCGCCGGAGAGGCGTTGCTGGAAGCGGCCGGTCGGCAGGCGCTTATCGAAGAACGCCTGCGCCTTGGCGTGACAGAATTGGTCGCCTGTACTTGGCTTCAACCTTTCCTTCGTGAACTGCGGCGGGAATATCCCAACCTTCGGGTTGAACTTCAGGTCGACTTGTCCCGCCAGATCGAGGAGCGCCTTCGCGAAGGTCAGCTTGATCTTGCCCTGCAGAATGGCCCGTTTACGTTGCGGACCTCGGGCGAAAGGCGGCTGTCCAGCGAAACATATGTCTGGGTAGCGAATGAAGAAGTTGCCGATGGCCTTGCCGGCGGCGCCTCGGTCGGGCGGTTCTTTGGCCGCGCTGTATTGACCCATGCGCGTCACACGGCGGCGGGGAATGCCTTGCATGACCTGGCGAAGGAGCGTGGCTACGATGCTGGCAAGATCGTCCATTCCAGCGCGCTGTCTGCGTGTCTGCCGATGGTCAGCGAGGGGATGGGTGTGGCGCTTCTTCCCAGGTCGCTTGTGCAAGGCGAGTTGGACGCAGGCCGGTTGAAATCGCTCATTTCGGATTGGACTGCGCCGCCTTTGACCTTTTTCGCGCGCTTCAACGCGGACCGGGCGCCACGGTTTGTCGAAAGGGCGAGTGACATTGCGGCGGCTCTTCGGCCAAGCGCAGTAGAAGATTAATAAATTCTATGGGGTCGAGAAAATCAATTGATTTGATTTCTGATCGGCCATGGTCCCATGTGGACATGCTGACCTTGTGTGCATGTGGAGAGACAGATGAAGGCCGAATCCATTCGAATGGGCGTCGATATTGGCGGCACATTCACAGATGTCGTTCTGGAAAAGGCGGGCGAACAGTATTCGGTGAAAGTCCTGACGACCTACGCGGCCCCCGAAAACGCGATCATCGACGGAATGCACCAAGTCTGCACCAAGGCGGGCATTGACCCCAGCGAAATCGAACAGATCATCCACGGAACAACTCTGGCCACCAACGCGCTGATCGAGCGTCGCGGGGCCAAAACTGCGTTGATCACGACGGAAGGCTTCCGTGATGTGATCGAGATGCGGACCGAAAGCCGGTTTGAGCAGTATGATCTGAACCTCAATCTTCCTGATCCGCTGTTGTCGCGCCACATGCGATTCACCGTCCCCGGACGCGTGAATGCCAAGGGAGAAATCCTGGTAGAGCTTGAACGTGCGGATGTCGAAGCCGTTGTGGACCGCATTGCAGAAGCGGGCTTCGAAAGCGTCGCGGTTGGTTTGATCCACTCTTACCTCAACCCCAAACATGAGCAGTTGGTACGTGATGTTCTGGTCGAAAAGCTGCCGAATGTTTCGGTGTCGATCTCGTCCGAGGTATCGCCGCAGATGCGCGAATACGAACGGTTCAACACGGTCGTGGCCAACGCCTATATCAAACCGCTGATGGCCTCCTACCTTGGACGGTTGGAGGACCGGCTGCGCGGCGAAGGTGTCGCCTGTCGCATCTTCCTGATGCATTCGGGTGGCGGGATCATCTCGATCCAGAATGCCGCGGATTTCCCTGTCCGGCTTGTCGAAAGCGGTCCGGCGGGTGGCGCGGTATTCGCGGCCCATATCGCGGCCCGCTATGGTCTGGACAAGGTTCTCTCCTTCGACATGGGCGGGACCACAGCCAAGATCTGCCTGATCAAGAACCAGACACCCAAGACCAGTCGCGTTTTTGAGGTCGCGCGGACCTACCGGTTCAAAAAGGGCTCTGGCATGCCGATCTCGATCCCGGTGATTGATATGGTCGAAATTGGTGCGGGCGGCGGAAGCCTTGCCCATGTGGACGGGATGCGGCAGATCCGCGTCGGCCCCGAAAGCGCCGGGTCCGAGCCCGGGCCCGCCTGTTATGGGCGCGGGGGTGAACGACCAGCTGTCACGGATGCCGATCTGGTCCTGGGCAAACTGGACCCGAAGAATTTCGCCGGTGGCTCGATCGCCCTTCATCCCGATAAATCGGAACAGGCGTTGCGCGCACATGTGGGCGACAGGCTGGATATGGACGCGGTCGAGGCGGCCTTTGGCGTGGCAGAGGTGGTGGACGAAAACATGGCCAATGCCGCCCGCGTTCACGCTGTCGAAAATGGTGAAGACCTGAGCGAATACACCATGATCGCCTTTGGCGGCGCGGCCCCGCTGCATGCCGGGCGACTTTGCGAAAAGCTTGGGGTTGAGCGGTTGCTTGTGCCGCCCGGTGCCGGCGTCGGCTCGGCCATCGGCTTCCTGCGCGCGCCGTTCAGCTTTGAGGCCAATCGGTCGGTCTATATGAAGCTGAGCGATTTCGATGCGGACAAGATCAAGGGCCTGCTGACTGATCTCAAGGCCGAGGCGACAGGCTTTGTGCGCACCTGCGATGAAGTCAGCCCGATCCTGTCCGAGTTCAAGGTCTACATGCGCTACACCGGTCAGGGTTGGGAAATCCCGATCGCCTTGACCGAAGAACAGGCGATGAACCCCGACGCCGCGACCTTTCAAGCGCGGTTCGAGGAGGATTACACAAAGCTCTTTGGCCGCCCCGTCGCAGGCATGGATATCGAGATCACCGTCTGGTCGGTGAACGCCACGACGCCGCCCGAGGACGTCGCGCGCATTGAAACGACAGACGGCAACGCGCCTGTTGCCCTGAACGGCACGCGGCAGCTTTTTGATGCGGCGGCGGGCAAATACCTTGAGGCCCATGTCATCGACAGACGCCGCATGGAGGCAGGCCAGCGCGCACATGGACCAGCCGCCGTAACCGAAGCTGAGACGACCATCATCGTGCCCGCCAGTCGGGATGCGATCCGGCAGCCTGACGGCTGCATCGACGTCGTCGCTCGCAAACCGAGCGCATCAGAAGGTGCCAAGGGAGCCCAACAATGACCCAAGAATACTCGAAAGTCGCCTATCAGGTCATGTGGAACCGTTTGATCTCGGTCGTGGAAGAACAGGCTCAGGCACTGGTGCGAACGGCCTTTTCGACCTCGGTCCGCGAGGCCGGGGACCTGTCGGCAGGCGTCTATGACACGCATGGCAACATGCTGGCACAGGCGGTGACGGGCACTCCGGGTCACGTGAACGCTATGGCCGATGCCGTCGCGCATTTCATCCGTCGGATCGGGCGACAAAACATGTTCAAGGGTGATGTCTACATCACCAATGACCCGTGGGAGGGCACAGGGCACCTGCACGACATCACGATGGTTACGCCCTCTTTCCATAACGGCACCCTGGTAGGGTTCTTTGCCTGCACGGCGCATATCGTCGATATCGGCGGGCGCGGCTTTGGCGCGGACGCACAGAGCGTTTACGAGGAAGGTCTCTACATCCCGATCATGAAGTTTGCTGAAAAGGGCGACGTGGATGAGACCTTGGTGCGGATCATCCGGGGCAACGTGCGTGAACCGGACCAGTTGATCGGCGATATTTACGCGCTCGCCACTTGCAACGAGATCGGCCACCGCCGCCTGGTCGACATGATGGAGGAGTTTGGTCTCGACCATCTGGACGGTATCGCCGAATTCATCCTCGACAACTCGCGCCGGGCCACGATTGAAGCCATTGCCGCCCTGCCGCAGACATCGGCAACGGGCGAGATGACGATGGACGGCTTCGACGTGCCGATCACACTCAAGGTCAAGGTCAGCGTCGAAGGCGACCGGATCGTGACCGACTTCGCCGGCACCTCCGGCCTGGACAAGAAGGGGATCAACTGCCCGCTGGTCTATACCAAGGCCTATGCCTGCTATGCGCTGAAGGTGGCGATTGCGCCGGAAATCCCCAACAACGCCGCCTCACTTGCGCCGTTCGAGGTCACAGCGCCGGAAAACTCAATCGTCAACGCGCTGCACCCCGCGCCAGTCGCCCTGCGCCATATCGTGGGGCATTTCGTGCCAGACGCGGTCTATGACGCCTTTGACAAGATCGTGCCGGGCCTGGTGCCTGCCGAAGGCGCCGGATGTCTGTGCAATTTCCAGGTCAGCCTGCGCCCGCGCAGCGATGCACCGGCACCCGCGGACGCGCGCAGGTCCGAGGTTTTGACCTTCAACTCAGGTGGCTCTGGTGCACGGCCCGAACACGACGGCATGAACGCGACAGCCTTCCCTTCGGGTGTGATGACGATGCCCATCGAGGCCACGGAACACGCAGGTCCCGTCATCATCTGGCGCAAGGAATTGCGCCCCGACAGCGGCGGCGCAGGCAAGACGCGCGGCGGTTTGGGGCAGTACATGGAAGTCGGCGCGCAGGAAGGCCACGAGTTTGACATCCAAGCCATGTTCGACCGCAGCCAGCACCCCGCTCGGGGCCGCCGAGGAGGCCAGAACGGTGCACCAACGACCATCGCTCTGGACGATGGCTCGGCCATGCGGGTCAAGGGCAAGCAGTTCGTCCCACACGGGCGTAAGGTGGTGATGGCCTTTCCGGGAGGCGCTGGCTACGGTGATCCGGCCGAACGCCCGAAAGAGCTTGTCAAACGCGATCTGGCGCGGGGATATATTTCTGAAGAAACGGCTCGGACGGACTATGGCTTGTCCGCTGAGGACATCGCGGCGGTGCAATCTGCCGTCGCCAGGGGGGAACAGATATGAGCAACCAAAGCCCATCACAGCAAAGCTATGACGTGATCATCATCGGAGGCGCCATCATGGGGGCCTCGACCGCTTGGTTCCTGTCGGACAACAAGGATTTCGATGGCTCGGTCCTCGTTGTCGAACGGGACATGACCTATGAGAACTGCTCGACCACGCACACGAACTCCTGCATGCGGCAGCAATTCTCAGCCGAGTTGAACGTCCGTATCAGCCAGTTTGCCGCCGACTTCGTCAAAAACATCCGCAGCTATATGGGCGGCGATGAACGCGTACCGGAACTTGGCATCCGCTCTTTCGGCTACATGTATCTTGCCGACAACGACGCCTTTGCCGATGTGCTGCGCGAAAATCAGCAAGTGCAACTGGCTGCCGGTGCTGCCACCCAGCTTATGACGCCCGAAGAGATCAAGGCCGCTTATCCCTTTTACAATGTTGATGACATCGTGCTGGGGTCTATCAACCTGGTGGACGAAGGCTATTGGGACGGGGGCGCCGTAAATGATTGGTGGCGACGCCAAAGCCGCGAGCGTGGTGTCGAATGGATCCAGAACGAAGTTGTGGCGATCACCTGCAACGCCGCCGGAACACAGGTCGAAAGCGTCACTCTTGCCTCGGGCGAGGTGGTCGCCTGCGGTCAGGTCGTCAATGCCTCGGGTCCCCGTGCTGCGCGCACCGCCCGGATGGCGGGCATCGACGTGCCGGTCGAGCCGCGCAAACGCTATTCCTGGATATTCAAGGCCGAGCAGCCGCTGGATCAGGACCTGCCGCTGACCATCGACCCCTCGGGCGTGCATGTCCGCGAAAACGGCGGCGGAACATATCAGTGCGGCGGCCATTCCGACCATGACCCGGCTGTGGGCTATGACGACTATGCGATGGACCATTCCCTCTGGGAAAACCACGTCTGGCCCATCCTTGCGACCCGTATCCCGCAGTTCGAAGCCATCAAAGTGCAAGCCGAATGGGCCGGACACTATGCCATGAACACCTTTGATCACAACGCGATCATGGGGCCGCACACCGAGCTTTCGAACTTCATCTTCCTCAATGGCTTCTCCGGCCACGGGCTTCAGCAGTCGCCTGCGATGGGGCGCGGGACGGCCGAATGGCTGACCTATGGCGAATACCGCACACTTGATCTGTCGCCGTTCAACTACGAGCGGATCCCGGCAAACAGGCCGATCATCGAGAAAGCCATTATCTGATGAAGCTTCCTGCCAATCCATTCACCCGCGCCATTGCAGCCGGAGAGAAACAGGTTGGCCTTTGGATCTGCCTGTGCAGCAACTTCGCCGCAGAGGTGGTCTCGACCGCCGGATACGACTGGGCGCTGATCGACATGGAACACAGCGCCAACGACTATTTCAGCGTGCTGGGTCAGCTTCAGGCCTTTGCGGCGTCCCCGACCACGGCCCTTGTGCGTGTGGAATGGAACGACGCGGTTGCCGTCAAGCGGCTGTTGGATCTGGGTGCGCCGGGCCTGTTGTTTCCGATGATCCAATCGGTGGAAGAGGCCGAACAAGCGGTGGCCGCAACACGCTACCCGCCTCACGGCATTCGCGGTGTCTCAGGGGCAACCCGGGCAACAGCCTTTGCGCGCATCCCTGATTATGTGGCGCGCGTTGAAGAAGAGACCACGGTGCTATTGCAGCTTGAAACCCGCGCAGCCGTCGAGCAGGCCGAAGCCATCGGCGCGGTCGATGGTGTCAGCGGCATCTTCTTTGGACCCGCAGATATTGCGGCCGATATTGGCAAACTGGGCAAACCGATGGACCCGGATGTTTGGGCATTGATCAAACCGGCTGCGCAAAGACTGATTGCCAAAGGCATGCCGGTCGGCACCTTGGTCACGGACCCCGCTTTTGCGGCTGAGCTTTTGAACGAAGGCTTCACCTTTGTTGCCATTGCGACAGACACGGGGTTATTGGCACGGGCCGCAGATGCGGCACTGGCGCAAACAAAAGGCGGGTTGCAATGAGTTTCGCGGCATCGCGTCTGAAACCGGTCAAGCCGTCCGCCTCAGCCTGGGTCAGCCAGGCTGCGAAAGAGGCCAAGGCGCGTGGTGAAGATGTCATTGATCTTGGTCTTGGAGAGCCGGATTTCGACACGCCCGACCATATCAAGGAGGCGGCACATCAAGCCGCTCTCAGGGGTGAGACGAAGTATCCGCCCACGAATGGCACGCTTGCGATGCGGCAGGCCGTCGCGGACAAGTTCAAACGCGAGAACGACCTGGACTATGCGCTTGACGAAGTGATCGTGTCGAACGGAGCCAAGCAGGTACTGTTCAACGCCTTCATGGCCACGCTGGAGCCGGGTGACGAGGTGTTGCTCTCCGCGCCCTATTTCGGTCAGTGCAAGGACATCGTGCTCATCCTCGGCGGTGTGCCGGTGCCTTTGGAATGCCCGGCTGAGGCTGGCTTTCTGCTGACGCCAGAGCAATTGCGCGACGCCATCACGCCCAGGACCCGGTGGCTGCTCTTGAACCAGCCGTCGAACCCGTCTGGCGCGGTCTATTCCGATGCCCAGATTGCGGCACTTGGCGACGTGCTGGCCGATCATGACCGCGTGCTGGTTCTGTCGGACGAGATATATGAACATATTCTGTTTGACGGGCGCGTGTTCCGATCGTTTGCGGCGCTTTGCCCGGGCGTGAAAGACCGCACCTTGACGGTCAATGGCGTGTCCAAAGCCTATGCCATGACCGGATGGCGCATTGGCTATGGCGCAGGGCACAAGGATCTGATCGCGGCGATGACCAAGGTGCAAAGCCAAATATCGTCAGGACCGTGTTCTATCGCCCAAGCGGCGGCGGCGGCGGCTTTGAACGGGCCGCAAGATGACATCCGCAATTTCTGTCGGGCTTTCGAAGCACGCCGTGATCTTGTGGTCGCGCGTGTGGCAAAAATCCCGGGGCTGACACTCGACGCGCCAGGCGGCGCTTTTTACGGCCTGATCGGCTGCGCGGGTCTGATCGGGGCAAAGACCCCTCAGGGCAAGACGTTCGCAACCGATACGGATGTCACAGCCTATCTACTGAAGGCCGCTGGCGTTGCCGCCGTTCCGGGCAGCGCTTATGATCTTTCACCGTTTTTCCGCATTTCAACAGCCGCCTCGGAAGAGGTGTTAAGCACCGCGATGGATCGCATCGCCCGCGCTGTTGGCGACCTGAAAGGACTTAACCCATGAAAAAGATTGTACTCACCGGCGCGGCTGGCCGCCTTGGCTCGTACCTGCGCGAGCCGCTGTCCAAACTTTGCGATGAATTCGTCTCGTCGGACATTGCCGACAGTGTGGCGAAACTCGCGTCCAATGAAACCTACATCAAGGCGGATATCACCGACCTCGATGCCATGGTCGCCCTTCTGGAGGGGGCGGACATGGTGGTGCATTTCGGTGCAATTGGCGACGAAGCCCCCATGGAGGTGCTTTGGGCGCCGAACTTCTACGGTGCCTATACCGTGTGGGAGGCCGCCTATCGCAACAAGCTGCGCCGGGTTGTCTATGCGTCGTCCATCCACGCGGTTGGCATGCACAAGAAGACGGATTTCATTGGCATTGATGCCCCACACAAACCCGACACCTTCTACGGGCTTGCCAAGTGTTTTGCCGAAGACCTCGCCTCTCTCTACTGGGACAAACGCGGGTTGGAAGCGGTCTGCATGCGCATCCTGTCTTGCGCGCAGCCGACCAATTCACGCGCTGTGGGAACCTGGCTCAGCTATGACGACCTGATCCACCTGGTGGAACGCGCGATCACCACGCCCATCACCGGCTTCAGCGTGGTCTATGGCGTCTCAAACAATGACCGTGCGCCGGTCGACAACGCCAAGGCGCAACATTTGGGCTACCGACCCAAGGACAATGCCGAACAATTCGCCGAAGAAATCTATGCCGCAGATGGCCCGCTCGACCCGCACGATCCCGCCAACACGCACCATGGCGGCCCATTCGCGGCTGTGCCGCTTGGCAACAGCGGGATGGCGCATCTCAACCTCGACGAAAACGACACCGGAAAGGACTAGGGCCGTAGATACCGTTGCATTGATCACAGCGGGCGGATCCGGCATGGGCGCAGATAGTGCGGGCCTTGGCCGCAGATGGCTTTAAGGTCGGAATTCTGTTGGCTTCCGGCAAAGGCGAAGCGCTTGCCAAAGAACTTGGCGGTGCTGGCGTCACGGGCACCAACAAGTCCGAAGCAGACCTGCAAAAGCTGGTCGATGCGGCCATGTACCACTGGGGCCGTATTGATGTTTTGATAATCTCCGCCGGTCACGGACCGCGCGCACCGGTCCTCGAGCTCACGATGAGGACTGGCACGAGGGCATGGAGGCCTACTTCCTGAACGCCGTGCGCCCCTCGCGTCTCGTCATTTTGATCACGCAAAAACAGGGTGGCGGGGCGATCATCAATATTTCGACCTTTGCCGCGTTTGAGCCGAACCCGGTGTTTCCAACCTCAGGCGTGATGCGCGCCGGGCTTGCCGCCTTCACAAAACTCATTGTCGACAAATACGCAGCCGAAAACATCCGCATGAACAACGTGCTGCCAGGATTCTTAGACAGGCCGCCAGAAAAAGGAAGAATTCCGCTAAATGATCCCGATGGGCCGCTACGGCAACTCGCTTGCCGAAATCGCAAGTGTCGTGGCCTTTCTGGCTTCGGATGGCGGAGCCTACATTTCCGGTCAGAATACCCGGATTGATGTGGGAATTACTCGGTCGGTTTAGGTCCAATGATAGTGAGGCTGAGAGCACCGCTGGTCGCCGGCGCGATTTGAGCTTGTCATCGACGATGTCGGCTTTCCGTGCTTGGTTGCCAGTTATGCATCTTGCTGCATCGGTGGTTTCGGGCTCTTTGTGGACCTCTGATGCGGCGCGGCATCTGATCAATCTTGACGTCAGTTGGCGACAAGAACGGCCCATACCGGCCACTCGACATGCCCCTAGATTGCAGCAACTGCAGCCCGCTTTCCAGACATTCGCTGTGTTTGCGAGCTGCTCGGACAGATTAGGGCATGCGTACAGAAAATACTCCACTGCCCAAAGGTTCACAGGAGACCCGAGAAAATGTAGGTTTCTTGTGAATAGAAAGGGAAAAGGGTGTAGATTAGAATGGCACGACAGCTCCTAAACGAAGGTGACAAGACCTTTCTGGTTTATGCCGGTACTGGCACCGACCTGGTATTCAATCATGGACTTGAGCTACCCGGATTTGCCTCGTTTCCTTTGCTCGAACAGCCTGACACTAGAGCGATACTTGCCGGTCAGATGCAGGCTCTTGTCGATCTCGCCAGCGAAATGAATGTCGGATGTATTCTTGATGCGCCCACATGGATGGCGAATGCCGACCGGGCGGCACCTTTGGGGTACGATGCAGAACGGCTTGTAGAGGTGAACAAAGATGCGGTCAGTCTAGTGGAAGACGTGCGCCGGGCCGCCGCTCGCGAAGATGTTTTGTTGTCGGCCTGTATAGGCCCACGCTTTGATCCTTACGCCGACATCCCGCCGATATCCGTCGAAGATGCACGGCAATACCATGCCGCTCAAATGCACAGCCTGAAAGGCACAACTGTCGACCTGGTTACCGCTTATACATTCAACCGTCCAAGTGAGGCAACAGGATGCATCCTCGCCGCCCGAGATGCTGGTCTGCCGATCATCATGTCTCTGGTTGTTGAGACAGATGGGTGCTTGGCGGACGGAACCAAACTTGTGGATGCAATTGACCAGATCGATGGGGAATCGGACACGGCGGCAATGTTTTTTATGGTCAATTGCGCTCATCCGACCCATTTCGCCGGAGCGCTTGGCAACCACCCGAGGCTGAGAGGTATTGTGGCGAACGCTTCAACTTGCTCTCATGCGGAACTTGACGAAGCAGATGAACTGGACGAAGGCGATCCCGTTGAACTTGGTAAGCAGATTGCCAAGATTGCTCGGAACAATCCTTCGGTTCAAGTATTCGGAGGGTGCTGCGGAACAGACATGCGCCATCTGAAATTGATGGCCAGCGAGCTTGCGTAGCTAACCTACTTCTACGGCCGACAAGAGACATTCGGCACCCAGCTGGCATTCTGCGGTCGCAGCCCGCATTCCGGTCATTCGCCGCATGTGCAAAATTTGGCACTGCTCGAACTCACAGATCGCGGACATCGCGCCAATTCGCAGCACGAGCCGAAGCGACGGCTCAGCCCGCCTTTGCGGTCCTTCGCTTCACGGCTTCTCCGCGATACTCCAATGCGTCAAATGTCCTGTGATCTCCTCAGTTGTGGTCTCTGGGTCCAGGAACCCGACCAGCTTCAACGTCTCCTCCACTTCCTGAACGCTCGGGAAACGATAGACGGCGTCGGGGAACCCATGCACAGCCCGTCTGTCGGCGGTCGATCGGTAACAGAGCACGAATCGCCCACCATGGCGAAGAACGCGAAACGCCTCGGCAAGATGGGTCGCCGGGTCCGGCCAAAAATAGACCGTATGCACCGAAAGCGCCTTGCCAAACCGCTTGTCCGGAAAGGGCAACGCAGCAGTGTCGGCAGAATGAAACGTCAGGCGCGTGTCCCAGACCGCATCACGGTTCCTGGCACGAGCACGCTTCAGCATAACCTCGGAGAAATCCACGCCGGCGCTGTCCGAAAGACGTACCATCGCGTCTGCCTCGAAAAGCGTTTCGCCGTGGCCGCAGCCGATGTCGATGAGGCTGTCGCCATCTGCCAGATCGAGGAGGTGCAGCGCGCGTTCGTTCTCGGGACGAGTCTCGCGCGCCATGACCCGGGCGACAATTGCACCAAGCAGACCTGTAGGTCGGCGGCTCTGACGGGCGATGAATTCCGGTTTCCTCATCTCTGTTGCTCCAGCAGGGGGATTTCATTCGGCGTTGTCCAGGGCACGCCGGAGTGCCCTACGGACGCCCTGTGCCGGAACCGGTTTGGCCGCCCGGCGGAAAGCTTCGCGATAGCCGGGGTGCTCCGTCCCCATCAGCCGGTCCCACCATGTGAAGTAGAGGCCGAGGTTATAGCCGGCATGGGCGTGGTGCAGGTCATGATGGGTGACGGTCGTCATCCAGTCGAACAGCGGCCTGCCGGACCGGTTGGCCGGGAAAAGTTCGTAGCCCGAATGCCCGATCGCATTCCGCAGCATCATGTGCGTGGCGAATACCAGGATCGCCGCCGGATGCGCGGGCAGGACAAGCAGGATCAGTGGCAGGTAGACCGCATTCACCACCGCCTCGCCCAGATCGAAGCTGTAGGAGGTAAAGGGCGTCGGGTTGTGCGACTTGTGATGCAACCTGTGAAAGCGCCGGAAGAGCGGCGGGTAGTGCAGCAGCCTGTGCGACCAATAGAACCACGTATCATGGGCGACGATCAGAACCACCGTGCTGAAAATGAGATAGGTCAAGCCGTAGGTGGCGATTTCGGTATAGATCGGGACGAGTCCCGCCTCCGCTCCGACAACGATCAACGTCCCGTTCAGCGCAAAGATCAGAACCGTACGCAGGCTTGCGAGGATTTCGCGGCCGATCTGGCCTTGCGGCGGTTCATCGGCCCGGATCTTCCGCGCCCGGAGCCGGGCCGCCAGCGCCAGATTCACTGTCAGATAAACGCCACCTGCACCGACGGCGTAGCGCAGAAGGTCCGTGGCAAGAACGCCGGAGAAAATCCCGGCGAGATGGCTGATGATGCATTGATCTTCCATGATGGTCTCCGGTCTGAAATGCCGACCGATACATTGGAGCGCATCGGTTTACCGCTCTCGCTGTCTTTGAAAATCGTTCAATGATTTCAGGAATCGACGCGGCTTTTCCGGAATCGGTGCGCCCATACCAGTTGACTGGATCACTGGTCTCGGCTTCGCTCGATCCATGGATGACTTCACGGTGAGAGCTGATCTCTTCTTGAGGGGCGGCGCGGTGACGGCGCTGGCGACTTGTGCGCTGATCTTCCTGGCCAATCGTGCCCTTTGGCCCAGGGGCCTGTCGGTGCCTGCCCTCTGCCTCGGACTTGGTGCCTACTTGCTTGTGTCGTCGCCGAACCTGGGGCTCTCCGGAACCAGGGCCGAGACCGGTCTCGTCATGATGGCGGGTGTGGTGCCGGTCCTGGCGTTCTGGGCCGGGGCCGAGATATTCCTCGACCGGCCGGTTTACCGGCCGTGGCACGGCGTGCTGGCAGTCTTGGTCACCGTAGGTGCCTGGCTTGCACCCATCCTGCCCTTCGCGGCGACGCTCCGGGGCATCCTTGTCGTCTTGCTCTATGCGGGCTTGCTCTATATCGCGCTGTCCACCGCCGCCGACGATCTGGTCGAAACCCGCCGCCGGTTCCGCAGGTGGTTCGTGGCGCTCATGGCCCTGACCGGCCTCGGAATCTCGGTGGTCGAGTTCCTCAAGCTCGATGCCGATCTGCCACCCGTGATGTACCCGCTCCATGCCTCGGGATTTCTGGTGCTGACGCTGCTGTTCCTGTCCTGGGCCGTGCGGATCGCACCCGATCTCTGGCCCCTTCGGCGGGAGCCCGAACCGCGACCTGCCATGCCACTGTCAGGCGCCGATGCCGCAGTTCTGCAAAGGGTAGAGGCGGCGATGGCGGATGGTATCTGGCGACAGGAAGGGCTTACAATCGCGCGGCTCGCAGCAGCCGTGGATGCGCCTGAGCACAGGGTCCGACGCGTGATCAACAAGGGGCTCGGGTATCGCAACTTCGCCCAATTCGTGAACGAACACCGGATAGGGGCGGCGTGTGAGGTTCTGTCCGATCCTGCGCGGGCCGATACACCTGTGCTGTCAATCGCCTACGATGTCGGGTTCGCCTCCATTGGGCCGTTCAACCGTGCGTTTCGAGAGAAACATCAGCAATCCCCGACTGAATACCGTAAACTGCATGGCGTATCGAACGGATGACGCAGTTTGCGATTTGTCGCGCTCACAAGGCTCCGTCCTACCCTTGCATCACAGGCACCTTCCTGAACTTGGAAATTGAATGGCTGCTCTGGCGCATTTGCGTGCCTCCATTTGGCCTGCAGCATCCGGCAAAATGGGCTCGGAGCGGCCAATTTCTGCGTCAGCACCAATCCATGATAGGTTGCCGTGTCAACGTCGGGTTGGCGTTGTGGAAGGGCGTGGTGGATTGGAAGAACCACCATGCAAATACCAAACTTACCTGCCATTCGAGCCCGCCGCCCCGCTTGGAACAAGGGACGCATTATAGGTCAGAAACGCCCACTTATGCCCAAACATGTCTGGGCGATCCGAGTGCGCCTGGAAATTGTCGCGTACCATCGCGATCTGGCGCTGTTCAACCTGGCGATCGACAGCAAACTACGCGGGTGC
The DNA here is from genome assembly GCF_059610125.1 of Ruegeria sp. YTSA144. Classification (NCBI taxonomy): domain Bacteria; kingdom Pseudomonadati; phylum Pseudomonadota; class Alphaproteobacteria; order Rhodobacterales; family Roseobacteraceae; genus Ruegeria; species Ruegeria sp. YTSA144. Next base: position 126,757 of record NZ_JBXWNA010000003.1, on the reverse strand, counting down.
GATCTGGTCAAACTGAAGGTCGCGGATGTCTACGCCGCTGGTCAGGTTAAGGAACGCGCCTCAATCATTCAGAGCAAAACACAGAGGCCTGTCCGTTTTGAGATCACCGAGGGCACGCGAAAGTCGCTGCTGTGCTGGATGGAACAACCGCTGATGACCGGATCGGAGTACCTCTGGCCTGGGCGTTTCCACGAACGGCTTCACATTTCCACGCGACAATACGCGCGCCTGGTTCGGGATTGGGTGGAACCGATCGGTCTGCAGCCGAGTGCGTACGGAACACATTCGATGCGCCGGACCAAGGTTGCGCAAATCTACCGAAAGACAGGAAATCTGCGAGCGGTACAACTTCTGCTTGGTCACACCAAGATGGACAGCACCGTCCGGTACCTTGGCGTCGAATTGGAGGATGCATTGGCGATCGCAGAGGCGGTAGAAATCTGAAGGCTTGGGCCGTCTTCACGGACGGCCCTGCGCCGCCGTTGGCCACCACTTCAGAATGCTGCAATGCGATACGCCATTGCGGTCATTCGTCCATGGCGCAGAATTTTCGGAGGATGACGGTCAGCGAAGCGGGCTTTAATGCCGTTGGCTGTGTTCGAATTAATGCCTTCCATAGGCACATTGCGGTAGACCCCATTGTAGAAAAACACTCTGGATCTGGAGCGCCACAGATCATGAGATACCTCTGGGCACGGCGTTTTCAGCATCAAAAAGGCAGGGTGGACAGACTGTGGCTAGAATGGTTTCGCCAATGAGCAGAACCTCAACTTCCGTGCCGGTTTCGGCATGAGTCGGATCGATGTATGCGATGGCAAGGTTCGTCCCGGTGCGATAGCCCCACGCGGCAGAGGTTATCGATCCGATTGGATTACCATCAGCGAACACTCCTTCGCCGGGACGTGCTGTTCCCTTGGCGCTGTGGATTTCCAGAACTACACATTTCTTGCGGGTACCTGCGTCAATTTGCGCCTTAAGCCCTGATTTTCCTGGGAAATCCTTGTTCATGTCTACGTAGCGATGCAGCCCTGCCTCGATCGGATTGAACTCGGTGATGAAATCAGCTTTCCAGTGGCCATACCCTTTTTCCAGGCGCATCGAGTCAATTGCGAACATGCCAAAATGCGACAGCCCAAACGCTTCGCCCGCCTTGGTCAGGATGTCATAGGCGGCATAAAGCTGAGTGTTGGGTATGTGCAGTTCAAACGCCTGCTCTCCGGAAAAGCTGATGGCGATAGCCAGCGCCTCGACATGGCCGATAAAAACACGCCGCGCCGTCAGCCAGGGGAAGTCAGACTGCCCCCATTTGGTGCGCGGCGACACAGAGGCCAGCAGGTCTCGGGTTCTGGGGCCTGCAATCACCATCAACGTATGGGTGTTGGTGCGACTTTCGATGCGAATATCCGAACCTTTGGGAAGGTGCTCGGTCAGCCAGTCCATGTCATGATACTCGGCAGACGCGGCGGAGCCATAGAAGATGCTCCCGTCCGGAAGTGGCACAATTGTCGCCTCGCCCGAGATATTGCCTTTCGGTGTCAGGAAATAACACAGGCTTGCCCTGCCGGTTTGGGTCGACACCTTGGAGCAGGTTAGACTGCTGAGCCAGTCGAGCGCATCGGTTCCGCTGATGCGGCAATGGTTGAAACCTGACAGTTCGGCCAACCCGACACCCGAACGTAGCGCCTCGATCTCGGCCCCCACAACATCGTGCCAGTTCTGGAATGCGTATCCGTGAGTGGTTTGGAAATCCGCGTCAGGTTTGTAGAACTCTGTCCGCTCCCAGCCATTGACGACGCCGAACTCGGCACCTTTGGCTTTCAGCACCGGGTAAAGCGGAGATGCCTTGGCCGGGCGACCGGCCGGGCGGTGTTCATGCGGCAGGTGCCAGCGGAACTCGTGCTGGTAATCCTCGATTGATTTCAGCGCGGTGAACTCGGTATTGGCAAAACTGGTGATGCGGCGCGGATCAAGCTGCCAGCTGTCCCACTCGGTTTCACCATGCACCATCATCTGCGCCAGCATCTTGCCGTAGCCACCGCCTTCGCCGATGCCCACTCGCAACCCGTTCATCGACCAGCAATTGCGCAGGCCAGGTTGCTTGCCCACCAGCGGCCCGGCATCCGAGGCATAGGCAATCGGCCCGTTCACTACGGATTTGATGCCGGCCTCCTGCAAACAGGGCAGACGGTCAAAGATCGGTTCCATCTTGGGCAGCAAGCGGTCCAGATCATCGGGGCAGAGCGCATTGACGAAATCGGGGTCGATCCCGTGCATCCCGAAGGTCTTGCAGTCATGTTCGTAGATGCCGACCAGAAGCCCCTTTTTTTCTTGCCGCATATAGAACGTGTCACGCGGGCAGCGCACCATGGGCACGCGGGTGTCGCGCTCGACCAGTTCAGGGATGTCTTCGGTCACGAAATACATGTGCTCCATCGCAATGACGGGGTATTCGATGCCCATCAGCGCGCCGACTTCGTTGGCGCGATAGCCGGCCGCGATCACGATATGCTCAGCGGTGATCGTGCCGCTTTCTGTCGTCACCAGCCATTCGTCATTGGGCAGTTGTTTCAGCGCAGTAACGGGTGTGTTGCGGTGAATTTTCGCACCCATCCTGCGAGACCGGGCGGCCAAGGCCTGGCACAGTTGTGCCGGATCAATGTCGCCGTCCTGTTCATCCCACATCGCCGCCAGAACACCGTCGATATTCAGCAAGGGATTGCGCCGCTTTGCTTCGGCCGCATCAAGCAGATCGAACTCGATCCCCAACCCCTTGGCCACGGACATGATGTGATGCACTTCGTCAACGTGAGTGGGGTTGGTCAAAAGCCGCATGCCACCCGTGGCATGGTGATAATTGATCGGATAGGCCGGATCATCGGCCAGTTCCTTGTAAAGCCTGATGGTGTAATCCCGCAGCAACAGCAGCAGTTGATTGAACGCCACACTGGGGCATTGCGCCGCCGAATGCCAGGTGGTGCCGCTGGTCAACTCGTTACGCTCCAGCAGGACTGCGTCGGTCCAGCCTTCCAGACAAAGGTGATAAAGCGCCGACAATCCACCAATGCCACCACCAACAACGACAACCCGCGCATGGCTTTGCATGAGCCACCTCCAGAAATTCAGATTTCTGGATAGTATCAGCCGGATTATATCTTTTGAAAAACTGAATATTTGAAATACAAAGATCATAAATAGTGAATTATGAGCGAGTATGGATATTAGTCTGAAAGCCCTTCGATATTTCATGGCGGCCACTGAAAGCGGCAGCCTGACAGAGGCGTCCAAGAAGATGCACGTGGTGCCATCCGCCGTGCTGGCTGCGGTCAACCAGGTGGAAGAGGCCTTTGGGATGCAGCTCACCATCAGACACCGGTCCAAGGGGATTGCGCCGACATCCACGGGGAAAATCATCATGGCCCGTGTCCGGCATCTGCTCGATGAATACGAGGCACTGATGAGCCAGGGCGCCGAGATGCGTACGCAATTGATCGGCACATTGCGGGTGGGATACTACGCGCCTGTTGCCCCAGCTTTTTTACCTGCCATCGCGCAAAATCTTTTGGCGGACAATCCACGTGTCGATATCAAGTTCATCGAATGTGACACCCAATCCGCCCAGGCCGGTTTGCTGTCCGGTGACTTCGACGTCATACTTTGTGTTGCCGAAAGCTTGGCCCCGGAAGTGGCCTTTGAGACCCTGATAGAAGTGCCCGGCTACCTTCTTGTCCCAAAACAGCACGCGTTTGCATCCAGAAGCAGCGTCTCCCTTTCCGAGCTGGATGGCGAGCCCATGATTCTCCTCGATCAGCCTGTGATCAGCGACTACTACAGCCGTATGTTCCAGGCCGCCGAGGTCACTCCGCATGTGGTTTGCACTGCAACGACGCTCGAAATGGTTCGAAGTCTGGTTGGCATGGGCGTAGGCTGTTCACTGTTGCACATGCGCCCCAAAACGCATGAGACCTACGCGGGCGAAAACGTCCTGGAGGTGCCGTTGTACCCGGCCACCGACCCGTTGAAAATTGTTCTTGGATACCTGCCAGACAATCCACGCCGCATCGTGAAATACTTCACCGACAGCCTGCGGGATCTGTTTTTGCAGGACGCGGCAAACCGCTTTCTGGTCATATCACAAGCCGAAAAATGACTGGTACGGCGATAGCTATATGTCGCTTCATGCCAGTTAATACGTATCGCAGCATTAGACGCTTTGGGCTCATAGCAGCCATACCCAAGATCACTTCAACTGACTGTCTTTCGACCCCCGCCGATTGACACCGCCACGTGCCTTGAACGCGCCGTCCCGTTCCTGCTGGCAATCCAGACACAGCTTTACTCCCGGCAACGCGACGCGACGCTTTTCCGGTATGGGTTCTTCGCATTCGGCACAATGGGTCAGGCTTTCGCCCTGGGGCCGCTTTTGCGCCTGCATCCGCGCCAGTTCATCTGAGATCGACGCTTCGATCTGTTCGCTCACAGCGCCGTCGCGTGCCCAACCTCCGGCCATCGGTCATCTCCTGAAATTGTGACACTCAGGATAGCTGAGCCGTTGGCCGCAACGCAAGTTACAGTGAAACCGCGCCTTCGAATACACGATCAATCACCTTTTGCGTTCCGCGTGAGAATTCCAAAGGACAAGGGTATTCCGCCCCATCCCTGATTGATCGACAAAAGGCCTCGACCTGCAACTTGTAATGGTCTGCTCCGGGGAAGCGCGTGACCTGAACTTCAAGCCCCGGCCGGTGCAACTCGACCCGCGCCTCTCCGAACACACGTGCATTGAACGGGGTCGTCAGACGGACCAAACCACCTTCGCCGTGAAACACCATCTCCTGATGGGGATGCATCCGTATGGACACATAGCTCGAATAAGTGAAATCGGGGAACTGCGCGCGTATTTCGGTAAAGATGTCGATGTCATCCTGCCACCGGATCGCTGACTGCACTGACACAGGCTCTTGCCCGGTTGCAAAGCGCGCTCCACCGATCACGTAGACCCCGATGTCACGCAATCCTCCGCCGCCCGTTTCCGCACGGTTTCGAATGTTCCGAGTGTCAGAGCGATTGTCGAAACTGAATGCACCGGTCACATGTACCAAATTGCCGATGGCACCATCAGCGATCAGTTTCCTTGCAAGCTGCCATTGAGGGTGATGGACGATCATGTATGCCTCGGCGGCCAGCAGGCCGCTTTCATCCCGCTTTTGAATCAACGCGTCGAATTCATCCGCCTTCATGGTCATGGGCTTTTCGCACAGAACATGCTTGCCAGCTTCCAAGGCCTTAAGGCTCCATTCCGCATGCATATGGTTGGGCAACGGGATGTAGACTGCGTCGATTCCGGTGTCTGCCAACAGCGCATCATAGCTGTCATACACGTGTAAATCCGGGCAAAAAGACTGGAACGGTTCGGCCTTTGCGGCATCGGACGTTGCCAGCCCGGCCAAGCGCGCCCCGTTGGCGGCATGTATCGCTGGGGCCATGTACTCACGGGCAAATTTCGCGGCACCCAATACACCAAATTGAACCGGTTTCTGCATTGCGCCCTCCGTACTCGGCTTGTTTCAGATTGTGCGCATCCAAAGGGTCCCCGAAGGCTTGACCTGCCACAATATCAAAGAAGAAAACTGTACTTTCTCGTAGCACAGCTTCCGGTCTTCAGCCACTTTTTCGCGCCTCAGCGTCAGTGGCTGCCAACATTTGCAAAAAAACGCCCCCTGATCTTCAGAGAGCGTTTTCTGTCTTCGCGTAAACGCGACAGGGTCGGCCCCGAGGGCCAGTCTGTCAGGCGGTGCCCAGCATGCCTTTTTCCCGCGCCAGATCCCGCATTTTCTTTTGCAGTTTCTCGAATGCGCGCACTTCGATCTGGCGAATGCGCTCGCGGCTTACGTTATACTGTGTGCTCAATTCCTCGAGCGTGACAGGCTGATCCATCAAACGGCGCTGGGTCAGGATATCCTTTTCCCGATCATTCAGCACATCCAAAGCCGCCGCTAACAGTTCCCGTCGCGCTTCCAACTCATCGCGCGCTTCGTAATCACCGGCCTGATCGGCATCCTCATCCTCAAGCCAGTCCTGCCATTGCATTGTGCCTTCGCCTTCGGACCCGACCGTGGCGTTCAGGGACGCATCGCCACCGGACATCCGGCGGTTCATGCTGATCACTTCCTCTTCGGTCACGCCCAGATCAGTGGCGATCCGCTTGACGTTTTCCGGGCGCAGGTCGCCCTCTTCCAATGCGCCGATACGGGCCTTGGCCTTGCGCAGATTGAAGAACAGTTTCTTCTGCGCCGAGGTCGTGCCCAGTTTCACCAGAGACCAGGACCGCAGGATGTATTCCTGAATCGAGGCACGTATCCACCACATGGCATAGGTCGCCAGACGAAAGCCTTTTTCAGGGTCAAACCGTTTGACCGCCTGCATCAGGCCCACATTGGCCTCGGAAATCACTTCGGCCTGCGGCAGACCATAGCCGCGATAGCCCATGGCGATCTTGGCCGCCAGACGCAGGTGAGATGTCACCATCTTGTGCGCGGCTTCAGTGTCCTGCTCTTCGACCCAGCGCTTGGCCAGCATGTATTCTTCTTCCGGCTCCAGCAGAGGAAACTTGCGGATTTCCTGCATATAGCGATTCAGGCCGCCCTCGGGCGTCGGTGCGGGAAGATTTGCGTAGTTTGCCATTATTGTGTCCCTCCGACAAATGTTTAGGTATTTAACATAGGATATGGGTAAGGAACCCTTCCCATTCAAGAGGTGCTGCTAACAGTCTGAAATTAATCTTGCGTTAAGGAAAGGTAAAAAGCCCCTATTCACAGGACTTTGCTAATTATGACAGCGGTGTGCGCAGACGTTCGACAAGGCATTGCATATCTTGCGGCAAATCAGCCTCGAACCGTAGGGATTCACCGGTGACAGGGTGCTCGAACCCCAAAACGGCGGCATGAAGCGCCTGACGGGGAAAAGCGCTTACAGAACCCGCGGCGGCGGCGGAAAAAGCCTTGGCGGACAGCTTGCGTTTGCCGCCATAAACCGGGTCGCCCACCAGCCCGTGTCCCGCGTGGGCCATATGAACCCGAATCTGATGGGTTCGGCCCGTTTCAAGCCAGCATTCGATCAGGGCAAGACCCGCCGGAGTTCCAAAGGTTTCGACAACACGCGCACGCGTTACGGCATGGCGCCCACCGTGGAACAGAACCGCCTGTCTCTGACGGTCGGTCTTGTGCCGCGCAAGTTGCGTTGTCACGCGCATAATGTTGCCGGGTTCAAAGCTGATCCCTTTGACACCGCGCAAACGAGGATCGTTGGCATCCGGCACCCCGTAACACACCGCGCGGTAATACCGTTCGACGCTATGCGCCGCGAACTGCGCGGCCAGACCGTGATGCGCCGCATCTGATTTCGCGACCACCAGAAGGCCACTTGTTTCCTTGTCGATGCGATGCACGATACCGGGGCGTTTCACCCCGCCGACGCCCGACAGATCGTCTCCGCAATGGTGGAGCAAAGCATTCACCAGAGTACCGCTGGGTGATCCCGGCGCAGGGTGTACGACCATGCCTGCGGGTTTGTTGACGACGATTACGTCCGCATCCTCGAATACGACCTCGAGCGGGATGTCCTCGGGGCCGATATGGCTGTCTTCGGCCTCGGCCACGACAATCGTGACCCGCGCCCCTTCGACCACCTTGGCCTTGGGATCGCGTGTCTCGGCACCGTCGATCTGAACCGCACCTTCTTCGATCAGACGCGCCAGCCGGGTGCGCGACAGGTTTTCCCCGTCTGGCACATCCCGGGAAAGCGCCTTATCAAGGCGAGGCGGCGGATCGGCCGCGATGTGAAACTCAATCTGGCGGGTGCCCATGACTGTCCCTTCCGAACCTCAAGAACCGCAGGAAACTCCGCAACTGCGATTGCTGCGGCGGATGGTCATGCTGTTGACCGCGGTGATGATTGGCGGGGTTCTAGTGACATTCGCCCTGATTGTCATCCGCCTATCGGACCGCACCCCCACCTTGCCGGATCAGATCGAGCTGCCCGACGGCGCCCGGGCGCAGGCCCTGACCATCGGGTCGAACTGGTATGCCGTCGCAACCGATGACAATCGCATTCTGATCTTTGACAAAACAACAGGAAAACTGCGCCAGGAAATCGCAGTCGAATAGGCCCTGCCGCCTGTTCCGGCGGCATGAAAGATCAGGGGATCGTCCAGCCTCAGCCGGGAAACAGCCGAGTTCCGGTCCACGCAGCACCCAGACGCAGATCCAGCGCATCCGACCGTATCTTGTGCTTGCCCGACACCGGCGCCAACATGATGTCGCCCAAGCAAATCCTGTCACCGGCCGGGAGAAGCTCTATGCAGGCGCATTCAAGGTCTTGCCCCAGGGTTTCAGCGATCCGGATCATGTCTTCAAAGCGCTCGGGTCGGGGTTCGACGGTGTTGCTGGTTGGTGAATACAACTCATCTGCAAGGTAATCGTAGTCGCGATCATGGAGCATTTGAATGCGGCCTCGCCCCCGGTCACGGTCAACCTGCACCAGCTGCACGCGTCCGGCGATCACCCAGAATTTCCAGCTGCCGGCCTGTCGATCCCCGGCGGACAAGTCTTCTTCGATGTAATAGAGGGGCTTTTGCGTGGCGCGCCACCATTCGCCTGTCCAGAACCCTTCGGGCGTTTTCGTCTTGTGCCACGCGGCCAGTTTCTGGTTGGCATCGTCGCGCTGCGTGCCATCCAGCGGAAACGACAGGGCCAGCTTGTGACCAGGACTCATCGTTCCTTTCAACCAATACTGGCCTGGCCCGAGGTCGAGTGTTTCGGGCAATGCCGGAATATGCGCCTCCCACATGCGCTGTGGGCAGGCAAGCAGTTCCGAGGCGTTGCCCACGTATTTGGACCGGTCAGAGGTCAACGCATCGGGGACTTCGCCAAACAGCTTCATGACCACCAGTTTTTCGGCGAATGTCTTTGGCGCGCGCAGGTCAGGCAAAGACCGATGGCTATCCGCATAATTGTACAGAGACATGCCAAGCGCATTCAGCCGTGCAGGGCCACTGCCATAATGTTCCCAACCGCGCGAAAAACCGACGCGTGGCGGGGTGTTGGCACCGTACAGATTGTCAGTTGCAATCGCGTCGAGATCAGCCTGCGCCGCCTTGAGATAGTCTTCCCGGTCAGAGAGCAGAGCAACGGAAACAACGCCGCCGGTGGCGTCGTGGATTTCTTCGGTCGTTGCGCGCAACGTGGGCAGGTTTGCCGGAAACTCCACCGGTTTCAGGCCCCCTCGGCCATGGCGTGGCAAAGGCGCGTCGCCGGGTCGCACACCCAGGTTCCGCAAACGTCGATCCAGAAACGAATGCCGCTTGATACCGTTTGCAATCCACCATCGCATCCGACGCCCCCACAGATGTACGGCAAGCGTTTCCTCTTTGATATACGCGTCCCTGAACTCTCGGACGTGAATATCATTGGCTTGTCCTGCCCGTCTGAACGGCAAAGGATAAAAGACCGGTATGGGGCTGGCATGTTTCAGTTCGTCGTGGTGGCGCAGAAACCACGTCATGACACCGGGGCCGTACACGCTGTGTTCCTGATCTGACGCATGCGGCAATTCACCCGCGCGTTTCTGGCGTTCCAGTTCTTCCCGTTCTTCCCCTTCAACCCAGGGGCGGATCGGATAGGGATCCTGGCAGTATTCGGAATACGCATTCAACGTGGGGCTGTCGGATGGCAGCCGCATGACGGCATTGCAGATGGTATCACGGTTGAAATACCCAAAGACATGATCTGCCCTTGGTATCGGGGCAAGCGCCAACACATCCGTGTCGCACCACAGAAAGTCCGTTTTCTTCATCAGATGCAATCTGAAGATATCGGATTGGGGCACGGGCGTCTTGAACTGGTTGTTTACGATGAACTGCTTGGGCTCGTGGATTTCGTTTGCCGACACCAGTTCGATACCATCCGGAACGTTGTCGACTTGCCCATAGTGGAACAAAACGACCCTGTGCCCACATTCCACGAAGGACAGCATGCACATCTGCTCCAGAAAGCTCAGGCTGCCTTCCATCCACAGCATCCCAATCGTCGGAAGAGAGCGATCCGCAACCATTCGTCTATTTCTCCAGGGGCTGTGTTGTCAGGACTCTGTCCGGTTTTCGTCAGAAGAAGATGGAGAGCCTGCCGACAGGCGCTCCCTTACGCCGCGGTCCTTTGCGACAAAATCCACAGCCGGTTTTTCAAGAAGTTTCTGGTACAGCTCATCATACTCTGGCAGTTTCAGCAGATCGTTGATCAGCGCCTTGTGCCAGCGGAACGCTCTTCTATGCAGCCGTCGAAGCCTGTCATCAGCGCGAAACTCTTCCAGCACCGCATCCACTTCATCCTTGTACCGCAGGATTGTTTCATCTTTGGCACCGCCACGGTTCCAGCGGTCCCAATATTCGGTTCCAAGTGTCTGCGAGGAATGATTTGCCCGACCTCGGCTGCGCTTGGCCAGATAGGCCTGCGTGGATCTGACGGCATAGTGGTTGATCTGTGCAACTTCAAAACCGAACGGGGGCGAGACATGGTTGCCGAATGGGGCAGGTTCCGTGGCATGCCCTCCGGGCACGGACCGGAACACGCCAGCCTGAAGTTCGGGGCGGGGGTGCGGGTTGTGCAACCCGAAGCGAAGATAGAAATCGCCCTGCCGGAACAGGGATTTGACAAACCGGCGCCCTGCCCCGCCTTGTTCGAAATCCAGTTCACAATCGTAGAACTGCCGCGTCACCAGCGTATCGCGCATAACATGCCGACCACTGTTCGAGAAAATCTTCCAGGGGATGGAAATGACGTCAACGCCGGGCGTTGCCTCGATCAGATCATCGACCCTGTGATTTCCAACGTGAATATTCAGGAATTCATCCGCGTCGCCGACATATATCCATTTTGCGTCTTTCACCACCGGCAAGCGCCGTGCCTGCCTCAGCGCAGATCGATGTATCCCACCGGTTCCAACCCGGTTCCTGTGAAACTCTACATGGCCCAAGTCCTGCAAGCGTCTCAGAATCTGGTTGGTGCCGTCTGTACAATCATTGGTGTAGACAATGATCCGGTCAAACCCCAGCACCTTGTGATGGGCCACCCATTCCAGAATATAGGGGCCCTCGTTCTTCATCGCAGTGATGAGGATCTTTTCAGGCTTTTCCATCGCTGCCACTTATCCCCGCCGCCTAGTCGTTCTGACCTTTGCTGTCATCTTGCGGGACAATCTTTTCGATGGCGATCTGCGCGCCGGCTATCGCGCGGATGCGCAGCTCTCGGGGGTGCTGGCCCAGAAACTCGTTGACCGCACGGATCACGCCGTCGCCCCACCAGCCGCGGCGGTGGTAGTCGTCGAATGCCATGATCCCACCGGGTTTGATCTTGGGAAACAAAGCGGCCAGATCGGCGGTCACGCCTTCATATGAATGATCCCCATCAACATAGGCAAACGAGATGCTGTCATCATCGAAAAGCTCCAACGCGGGTACCGAAAAATCGCGTATGATACCAACCTTGCCTTCTTCGATCTCGGCCTCGAAAGACTTTACGACCTTCTGGAAGATGGCCTCCATCTTTTCATCTTCGGTCCGGCCCACAAACGCGGTTGTGTGTGATTCCTCACCAATATGTTTCCATGGGTCGATCAGAAAAAGCTGACTGGGCTCGATCAGTTTCAGAATGGTCGGAGAGAACTCACCCTGCCAGACACCGATTTCAACGGCCAAGCCCCCCTTTGGCAAACGCGAAAGGAATGTGCGACGGATTGCTTCCTTGCTGTTCTTGCGCTTGGTCGCCTTGTCAGCCTTCGGTTTCTTCTGGCTGCCGGGCGCAACACCGATAACCTTGGATTCGTTTGACATCTCGACCTCACTTGCAGACGGGTATCCTGTTCACGCAGAACCCGTTTTGTTTATTGAAACATGGCTACCACGCCGTCGGCGCAAGAACCAGAAGCTATGCATCCTTTTTGTCAAGTGGTGGCAACTTGTCGATACCAAGCCACGGTGGCTGCAAGCTGGTTACTCGGTACCGCGCAGCATTGCGCCCCAGAAAACTGTTTATTGCCGCATTCATACCCGTATACGACCCGCCACCATGACGGCGATAAGATGTGAATGCGATACTGCCCCCGGGTGCAAGAACCCGGTCGATGCGGCGCAACAGCTGGGTCATCACCTGCTCGGCCCGCACCCCGCGGATGATGACGACGCCGACGCTTTCGTCTTCAAACAGCTTCAGCATCAAGGGGGGCAGCGCCCGGTAGACACGCAATCGTCCGGCAAGAATGGGGTCGCGGAAATATTCCAGCAGTGCATAGAACGTGCGGTCCAACGCCTGTAGCTCGGGATCCTGGGTTGCATCCGGGCAGGTAAAACCGTCCCATGACAGCCCCCACGGCCCTATGACCGTCAATTTCTCGACAGCGTCAAGGTCAAGTATTTCTTCAATGATTTCAGTCTCAACATGTCCGATCAGCACCCAGTTCTTCTTGCCACTGATCGATCGAAGAAAACTCTGCCGCTGGTCTTTTGTTCTTTCAACTTCCGGGGGGACAGCAGGCAGGTAGACAGGATCCTTTGGATCAAACGGCACCGAAACTTGTTTGGCATCCGTAATTTGCGCGTGCTGCGCGGCGGCCTCTTCGTAATCGAACGAGGTTTCGAGGGAGTCGAGCCGAACAAACCAGGGGAAATTGTATGGCCTGGAGTTCTCGGGCTTGGACATCTTGCCAAGCCGCGTCCATTTCGCGACCTGGGCAAATGTGATTTCCGGGTCCTTGTACATTTCGGCGTTGAAGGACAGATCGCCGTCTTCCATCACGCCGAGGTCCAGCGCCTTGACATAGCGCCCGCTGCGAAAGCGGCTGAACTTTGCAACGAAATCCTGCGCCACCTCAGTTTTTCTGAGGCTTGCGATACGTTCCTTGTGAAATGCAACCGCCTGATGATGCAATTGCCCCAGAACAGGATCGGATCGCAGTTTTTCGTAGACCTCCCGCAGTCGCGCGACTTTGGACAGGATCGAGGTTTCTTCGATGTCGTTATAGCAATGCAGCTTCCAGTAAGCTTGACCGGTTGCCTCCATCTTCGGATGAAAGCTCGAGGTGTTCACATCCCCGCGCAACCGTTTCATCAGATAGCTTTCCACAGACCTCACCGCATAGTGGTTCATCCGAAAAAGCCTGCGACCAAACCCGGCGCCCGTTGATGAATACGCCCACCCGCGTCTTCGCATGGCCGGCGGCAACGGATCCCCGTCCCCGTCGACCCAGGCAAATCGATCCGCCTTGTTGGGTATCGGGCCGCGCGGTCGATGCGTGCTTATCGTGCGATACGATCCGTTGTTGCGGAACAGCGATTTGAACGCCCGCAAGTTATGGGGGCTGACGGCGCCAAGCTCGCCCGCACGGGTGAATTGCTCGACAATGAACCTGTCTTCGAACTCGACGATTCCGTTGTGCCCGAACAACTGCCAGATCGCGGCAAATCCGTCCGCATGCGGCAATGCACGAAACAAATCGTCCAGCGTCCCGTCGCCGACGCGAATATCAAGAAATTCATCCACGTCGCAGACCAATATCCATTCGGCCTCTTTGCTCCAGGGGTGTTCCATGGCGTTTGCATAAGCTGAAGCCTGAGGTCCAAATTCCCACGGGCCGGGATTGTCGATATGCGCCAGAAACCCCAGTTCCTGGCATCGCCGAAGAATCGCGTCGGTGCCATCGGAACAATCGTTCGAATTGACGATAAAATGCGTGAAGCCGATCGAAAGATAATATGCAATCCATTCCAGGATGAACGGCCCTTCGTCTTTCATCGTGGATATGACAAGTCTCATCGCGTCTACCTGTACCCGTGGCCCGCAAATTCAGGATAGCGGGAAAAAACGCATCTTTGCAGATGTATAGCGCGCATCCCTGCCTGCGGCTTTGTTACGGGCCCCGGAATTGCATTGCAAGTGGACGAGCCCGCCGGTTCAGTGACTGCCAACTGCAAAACTCCGCGGACGGCCACGACGCCGCAGACAGCGATCCCGCAGCGTGCCTCTGCCTTGAAACCGTCATTCGGATTGCCTTCGCGCGCCAGACATCTATAGCTGGTGTTCACTGCTGCCGAAGTCATTTGGCGGCAAGGTTGCGGCATCTCGAGTAGATCATGACAGGTAATCTCAAAGACCAAAGGGCGCATGGCCTTGATGCTCTGCGCGGTATCGCAGCGGCTGCGGTCGTGTTTGTACACGCAGTGCTCATTCATCCACTTGGAGTCGATTACACAGACTGGGGCGTCGACTATTTTTCGATGGGGGTGCCGCTGTTTTTCATAATCAGCGCGATGTCCATGTCGCTGGCTTATCCAAATGGAGTTTCCATTGATCGAAGTTGGGCCTATGCCTTGCGCAGGTTTTTTCGAATTGCCCCGCTCTTTTACCTGATGCTTTTCGCCTGGCTGTATATAGGTGTCCAAGCCGAAACGGGTACGATCATCAGGAATATGACATTTCTGTTCGGGTTTGTCCCCAGTGAACAAACCAGTCTTGTTCCGGCGGGTTGGTCAATCGGCGTCGAAGTCATCTTCTATCTTCTGTTCCCCTTCCTTTGGATTTGGCGGAATATTTGGTCAGCGATAATTCTCTTCTTGCTCGCCTGCTTGGGATGGGCGTCTGTAAACTTGTCTGGTCAGGGCGAAGTTCCCGATTACTACTATTGGACCAGCTTTTTCACGAACGCCCCGTATTTTGCGTTGGGCCTGATCGTCTGGTGCATCTACCGTTTGACACCGACTTCGCACGCGGGCCTTCTTGGCTATGCCACCCTCGTCGCGGGTCTGGCCGGGTTGGTTTTCATGTTTCTGTTCGGGCCGATCCCTGATGAGGCACAGAAACTGTACAAGCCGGTCCCGCTCGAGTTTGTGTTGGGCTGGGGCGTTGCCTCTGCAAGTCTCGTGCTATCGCAAGCGCTTCGACCTGTCTCTGCACTGTACAACTCTGCAACGCGTTTTCTGGGAAAGATCAGTTACAGCCTGTATCTGATGCATCCGTTTTTGATCTATAAGACACATCTGACCAGATGGGCCGCAACGCTTACGGACAACCCGGATCTTGTGGTGCCCGTGGTCTGCGCAGTTACCCTTGCCGTGGCAGTACCCATTGCAACTGTTATCTATTATGCCGTCGAAGTTCCGTTCATGCGTCTGGCCCGCCGGATAACCAAACCAGAACTGAGAGATACAGTGTCACAACGACTGGCGTCGTGACGGCAGAGCGCGCCCACCGACACAATGCGGATCTATAGTACCAGGGGAATAGTCTCGCCTCGATTGCGGGCGATCTCGGTAATGTCAAAAACACCGCTTTGCAGTTCAGCCTCGCCCCGAACAACCATAGCTGAGTGATTTTTCACGATGACTTCGCGAACGATATCTGGCCGGCAGGCGCAGGACATGACGCACTGAAGCACCAGGTTGGCCAGCGCCTTTTTCCCGTCGAAATAGTCGGAGTTGTAATGTTCGTCCATCGTGGACCATTGCCAGTCTTCAATGACGAAGACGCCCCCTTCAGACATGCGCGGAAAAACGAGGTTGAACGACAACAAGGTTTCCAAATACTGGTGCGAAGCGTCATCTATGACGAGGTCAATCTTCTCGTTGCCGAACTCTGCATCCAGCAATTCCCCGAACCGATTGACGTCAGCCTGACTTACCCCCTTGTAAAGGCGCACGTTATCCTGCCGAGAATGCCTTTCTATATAGGCGTCAAGGTGAGGCAGTTCGCGCGTCGAATACTCAACAGCAACCAGTTTGTCAGGCCGAAAAACACGATCGAGGAGTACGACGCTCCCGCCCTGCCATACTCCGATATCGACGATATTGCGAACATCGATCTTCGAGGTGCAATCCAGTTCGGCCTCGATCATTTCGCGGGTTTTCACCAGCAGAAACTCGCTATCGTTCGATGTGATTTCGTGGTATTCCGCGATGTCGACCGTGGCGAAAAAATTGACGCCGTCAACGGTACATCTGTTCCGCTCCGACCAGACTACCGGTTGAATTATCTTCTTTTTTGAACCGCCCGAAACCGAGCGCAAGACAGTCGAGACAATTTCCGTAAATCTGCTCACCACTATGCCCTTACCTGATGGCTTGCGTGCTTCATCTCCTGAAAGGCACGGGTTTACAAGCTTCCTTTACATCAAACGCAGAAAGAAGCGCGAGGCAGGCGTTGCACGGCCCCGAAAATGGGCTGGGCCAGAGCATAATCGCCGAAATCGCTGCAAGCTTTCATGTATTGCCCAGCGTTGAAAAAGATATGTTTCATTCTGCACGCCGAAGCTGAATAAAACTGCATGCCTGAGTTGAACAGGGCACATTTTGCCGAAAATGTGACTCTGATTAGCCATGCCCCCAGGCCATTTCCCGCGATTCTTGTTGAATCTTTACAGTAGAAAGGTCAGAACCAGCCCGACATCTATGCAAGGTTTTTTTCTATGCTCGCGGAACTTCGGGAACAATATCTGACCACGGTTGCCCGTGCCCTCGATGGCACGATCTATGAAGACCCACCAATTCTGTTTGGAGACACCAAACCGGATTACAACTCCAAAAACCGTGAATACGGCTGGGATTGGCCGTCTGTTGCGTTCACTATGGTAGGCAGCAAGCGATTGGCCAATGTTCGCGCCATGGTGGAATCCGTCATTGGCAACCAGATTCCCGGCGATTTTGTCGAAACCGGAGTATGGCGTGGCGGTGCCAGCATCTTTGCGAAAGCGGTTCTTTTTACATATGGCCAGAATGACAGACGCGTCGTTCTGTGTGACTCTTTCCAGGGGCTGCCCGAGCCGAATGAAGAACTGTATCCTCACGACAAGGGGTCTGATTTCCACAAATACGACGCTCTGGCCGTGTCAGCCGATTCTGTAAGGGCCAATTTTGAAAAGTTCGGGCTTCTGGACGATAATGTCGTGTTCATCGAGGGTTTCTTCAAAGACACCATGCCACTGGTGCCCAGCGAGCAGATTGCAGTGCTGCGTCTTGACGGCGACATGTATGAATCAACCATAGATCCATTGCGGCACCTTTTCGGCAAAGTCTCGAAAGGCGGCTGGATCATCGTTGACGATTATCACGTGGTTCCCGCAGCCAAAGCTGCCGTTCATGACTATCTTGACGAAGTGGGTTATCAGCCACCCGCAATCAACGAAATCGATGGTGTGGGCGTCTATTTTCAAAAGGTCTAGAAAGGACCAGGCCTTGGGTTCAGGTCATGGGTCAGATTGCGCCCGCCACTTGCGGGCGCTGCCGACGTCGGCGCCCGTCACCTGAACACCTGAAACCTCACGCTCAGCAAGGCTGCGGCCTGTTCGTGTTTCAGAATGGCCGACCAAGCTGACACCCTTGGTGGGTGCTACCGGGGTAGAATCCTCAACATCCCGATGAGCGTCCAAAACATGGAACTGATTCAGGTTCTGAAAGCGGATCTTTCACGTGGAACCGCTGTCTTCGGCCACCCTTTCGGACATCGCACACTGGGCGCCACACTGGATGCAATCTTCGCACCCGCCCTCAATTTCATGTTCTTTCACTGAAAGTTGGTGCGGTCGAGAAGACTCGAACTTCCACGGGAGTTACCCCACAGCGACCTCAACGCTGCGCGTCTACCAATTCCGCCACGACCGCACTGCCAATGACTTGGTAAAGCGGCGTATAGACGTTGGTGCGCGCGATGTGAAGAGGCAAAAACGCAGTGGTTTAAATTCCTTCACCACGGGCTTATCTCTGCCACTGGACAACACTCTATTGACCTGACAGGAGCCGCAGATGCCCTCGCCCGATAACCGCCCGATCGTTCAGATCGATATCGTCTCGGATGTTGTGTGCCCCTGGTGCGTTGTCGGGTTTCGACAGCTTGACATGGCGTTGCAGCAACAGGATGTCCTTGCCCGGCTTCGCTGGCATCCGTTCGAGTTGAACCCGAACATGCCGCCCGAGGGCCAGAATCTGCGTGAACATATCATGGAGAAATACGGCACGACCGCTGAACAAAGCCAGCAGGCCCGGAACCGGCTTACCTCGATCGGGGCCAAGCTCGGCTTTGCCTTCAACTTCGACGATGACAGCAGAATGGTGAATACATTCGCGGCGCATCAGTTGCTGGATTGGGCGGAAGAGTTGGGTCGGCAGCATCCTCTGAAGCTGGCTCTGTTCGACGCGTATTTCACTCAGCAGAGGGATGTTTCCGATATGGTTGTTCTGCTGGAAGTTGTTCGATCCATCGGGCTGGACGCGGATACGGCGCAACAAGCGCTTGAAAGCGGAAAACACATTGACCCGGTACGTGAAAAGCAGCAGTTCTGGACCAGCCGGGGCATTTCAGGCGTGCCATCCATGGTTTTTGGCGGGAAATACCTGCTGACCGGCGCGCAGGGTTCTGAAACCTATGCCCAGGTGCTGCAACGTTGCCTGTCCGAGGCCGCCTGACCCCTTTTCTTGACCGATCCAGACGGATATGAGACCGGCATGGAATGGAAAATCACCGATGGTCTGACCAGCTATGACGACGCCGTTGCCTTTATGGAGGCGCGCGTCGCCGCAATCGCAAATGGCAAAGCCGAGGAATGCGTCTGGCTGCTGGAACACCCGCCGCTTTATACGGCCGGCACTTCGGCCAAAATCGAGGATCTGACCGACCCCGATCGGTTTCCGGTTTACGAAAGCAAACGCGGCGGCGAATACACCTATCACGGGCCCGGTCAACGTGTGGCCTATGTCATGCTGGATCTGAACAAACGCGGCCGCGACGTGCGTCAGTTTGTGAAGCAGCTTGAAACCTGGGTGATCTCGGCGCTGGCGGAATTCAATGTAAAAGGTGAGATTCGTGACGGGCGCGTGGGGGTTTGGGTTCGGCGTGATGACAAGCCGCTGACGGCGACCGGCAAACCGGCGGAAGACAAGATCGCCGCCATTGGTCTGCGCCTGCGCAAATGGGTCAGTTTTCACGGAATCTCGGTGAATGTCGAACCTGATCTGGACCATTTTTCCGGCATCGTCCCTTGCGGGATCAGCGAATACGGCGTGACCTCATTGGTCGATCTGGGCTTGCCGGTAACGATGGCAGACCTTGATGCCGCACTGAAAAAGACATTCGCAGACGTATTTGGCCCTGTGGCACCCTGATTCCATCTGCCGATCACTGCGCAGCGAATCGCTGCGCGCCACTGTTGCAAACAACAATCCCTGTGACCGGCTGGCTCTGTTTCCCATGCGTAAGGCAATTAACCCTGAATTCGGTGGATTTATGGAAGTCTTTAAGCATTTTTTAACTCAGCTAGATACAAAGGCTCCGTTAACGAGTAATATGGAACTGCCAATCAAGAGTGAGTGGTATGTTAACCGGTGATCCAGGGCTCGCCCTCGAAATCCGAGAAGTGTTTGGTTACGAGTCTGCCGTTCCGACCCCAAATCGGAACGGCAATTCTCTTTGCGGCGCCGCTATTCTTCATGGTGCCCAAATCGGGACGAACCGACGCAGGCGCGGTCGGCCTGTTCCAGTTCGAGCGTCGCGTGGCCAACCCCGAAACGAACTTGCAGCGTTTGCCTGACACTGTCCCGAACCACTTCGGCATTTGACCAGGCGTTCGCATCGACGACCAGATGAGCCGTCAGCGCGGGCTGCCGTTCCTGCATACTCCACAAATGCACGTGATGTACTTCGGCCACCCCTTCTGTTTCTTCGATAGCCGCCGCAACCTGCTCTGGTTCCAGGTCGGGCGGAGCGCCCAGCATCAGAACACGGATTGTCTCACCTATCTCTTCTTTGACATGCCACATGATGTAAACCGAGATCAGGATCGTCACCACCGGGTCCACCCATGTCCAGCCAAGCAGGATCACTGCGGTGCCCGCTACGATCACGGCGACTGATCCCAATGCGTCAGCAACATTATGAATGAATGCGGCCCGGATATTCATGCTCTCCTTGGCCATGGCATACGTCAGCGCAGCGGTTACGAGATCGACCACCAATGCCAGCGCGGCGACCCAGACCATAATCCACCCGTTGATCGGCTCGGGTTCAAAAAACCGCATCACACCTTCGTAGAACAGATAAACCGACAGCACGATCAACGTGGTGTAATTGACCAATGCGGCAACCACCTCGGCCCGGCCATAACCAAAGCTCATCCGGGGATCTGCCGGGCGGCGGGCGATCTTGCGGGCGACAAAGGCGATGATCAGCGCGACTGCGTCCGAAAAATTGTGCAATGCGTCGGCGATCAGGGCCAGAGAACCCGAAATGATGCCTCCGATGACCTGAGCCAATGTCAGGAACATGTTCACCGCAATCGCCCAGGCGACGCGTGCATCACCTGCGCCCGGATCGATGTGGTTGTGCTTGTGACCATGCCCGGTGTGGGGATGCTGGTGTGCCATATCGTTTCATGTCCCTTGTTACGGCTTCCCAGAGCATGTAATTTCTCTAGCCACTAGAGGTTCAAGAGGTCGCAACGAAAAAATGTACTCGATCGGGGACTTATCGCACCGAACCGGAGTGAAAATTCCCACAATCCGGTTCTACGAAGACAAAGGCCTGTTGCCCAAGCCAGAGCGAACCGCGGGCAATCAACGCCGGTATGACGATGCCGCTTTAAAACGGCTGATCTTCATTCGCCATTGCCGTGATCTGGGATTGCCACTGGCCGACGTCGTGGGCTTGCTGTCCCTTGAGGGCGCATCTGGCAGCGATCTTAACCGGGCGCACGAAATTGCCGAAAAGCAACTGGCCGACCTCCGGGATCGTATTGCCCGCCTGCAAAACCTCGAGGCGGAACTGACCCGAATTTCAGCGGCCTGCGACGGGCAACACGACCATGTCTGTGCCGTGCTGCACGCGTTTCAGGATCACGGCGAATGCATGGGGCCACATGGCGCCGAATGATCAGGCGAGTGCGGCGCTGATCTTTTTCGCGTGCTCTCCGATAAGGTCAAAATCCCCCATCTTGCCCGGCGGGCGCATGGAAACCCCTTCGTGGCGCGGCAGGACGTGAAAATGCAGGTGAAAGACTTCCTGCCCGCCTGCCGCCTCGTTGAATTGCTGAATCGTCACCCCGTCCGCGTCAAAGGCGGACTTGACCGCCCGGGCCATCTTCTGCACCGTTTTCACAACCGCCGTCAGTTGCTCGGGCGTAGCATCCAGTACGTTGCGGCACGGTGTTTTGGGGATCACCAACAGATGCCCGTCCGTGCGCGGCATGATATCCATGAAAGCCAGCGTTTCATCATCCTCGTACACGCGCGTGCACGGGATTTCTCCTCGCAGGATTTTCGCAAAGATATTGTCGGGGTCGTAATCAGCCATCTCAAACCTCTGGATTGCGGGTGTTGGCACAGTTCTGAGACGCGTGCGGGCAACGGTCAAGGCGGAACTCTGCCAGCGCCCGTGCCGCATCGGCAGGCCGGGCTTGAATTCTCATCCGCCATGCCCAGATAACCCACGTTCAAGGCCGGAAAATCGTGCGGCACCCGCCTGCCCGCGACAATTAATCTTGATCCAGATCAAACTCGGCCATTGAAGGTGCCCTCGTCACATTCTAAAAACAGCAGGAATCCCGCGCGTTGGAGAGGTCCGACTGCGCGGTGCAGTTGCAACAGGAGGCACCTATAATGGCAGACGCAGCCATTCACGGTCACGACCATGAAGATCAGCGCAGCTTTTTCCAGCGCTGGTTCATGTCGACCAACCACAAGGACATCGGGATTCTGTACCTGGTCGTTTCGGCGCTGGCCGGTCTGATCTCGGTTCTGATGACCGTATACATGCGGCTCGAGCTGATGCACCCGGGCGTTCAGTACATGTGTCTGGAAGGCTTCATGGCCGACCCATGTACACCCAACGGGCATCTGTGGAACGTCATGATCACCTATCACGGTGTTCTGATGATGTTCTTCGTTGTCATCCCGGCCCTGTTCGGCGGATTTGGCAACTATTTCATGCCGTTGCAGATCGGCGCGCCGGATATGGCGTTTCCGCGGATGAACAACCTGTCCTTCTGGCTGTATGTCGCCGGCACCTCGCTGGGTGTCGCGTCGCTGCTGGCGCCTGGAGGCAACGACCAGGCCGGCTCGGGCGTGGGCTGGGTTCTGTATCCGCCGCTGTCGACGACCGAAGGCGGCATGTCCATGGATCTTGCGATCTTTGCCGTGCACGTATCGGGCGCCTCCTCGATCCTCGGCGCGATCAACATGATCACCACCTTCCTGAACATGCGTGCCCCGGGCATGACCCTGTTCAAGGTGCCGCTGTTCAGCTGGTCGATCTTCGTCACCTCGTGGCTGATTCTGCTGTCGCTGCCGGTTCTGGCGGGCGCGATCACCATGCTGCTGATGGACCGCAACTTCGGCTTCACCTTCTTTGATCCGGCCGGTGGCGGCGATCCGATCCTGTATCAGCACATCCTGTGGTTCTTCGGCCACCCGGAAGTGTATATCGTGATCCTGCCCGGATTCGGCATCATCAGCCATGTCATCGCCACCTTCTCGCGCAAGCCGATCTTCGGTTACCTGCCGATGGTCTGGGCGATCATCGCGATCGGCGTGCTGGGCTTTGTCGTGTGGGCGCACCACATGTACACCGTCGGCATGTCGCTGCGTCA
Source organism: Ruegeria sp. YTSA144 (assembly GCF_059610125.1). Lineage (NCBI taxonomy): Bacteria > Pseudomonadati > Pseudomonadota > Alphaproteobacteria > Rhodobacterales > Roseobacteraceae > Ruegeria > Ruegeria sp. YTSA144. The sequence continues at coordinate 104,089 of NZ_JBXWNA010000003.1, read as the reverse complement.
GCAAGCCTACTTCATGCTGGCCACGATGGTCATCGCGGTTCCGACGGGGGTCAAGGTGTTCTCGTGGATCGCCACCATGTGGGGCGGCTCGATCGAGTTCAAGACACCGATGCTGTTCGCCTTCGGCTTCCTGTTCCTGTTCACCGTCGGCGGTGTGACCGGTGTGGTTCTGAGCCAGGCTGGCGTAGACCGCGCCTATCACGACACCTACTACGTGGTTGCGCACTTCCACTATGTGATGTCGCTTGGTGCTGTCTTTGCGATCTTCGCGGGCGTCTACTTCTACTTCAGCAAGATGACAGGTCGTCAGTATTCCGAGTTCTGGGGCAAGGTTCACTTCTGGATGTTCTTCATCGGCGCCAACCTGACCTTCTTCCCGCAGCACTTCCTGGGCCGTCAGGGCATGCCGCGTCGCTACATCGACTACCCCGAGGCATTTGCCCAGTGGAACTTTGTATCGTCGATTGGCGCGTTCATTTCGTTCGCCTCGTTCCTGCTGTTCTTCGGCATCGTGATCTACGCCCTCATGCGTGGCGCGAAAGAGACACGCCCGAACCCGTGGAACGAATACGCGGACACGCTGGAATGGACCCTGCCCTCGCCGCCGCCCGAGCACACGTTCGAGCAGCTGCCAAAGCAGGAAGACTGGGACAAAGGCCACGCCCACTGATCCCGATCTGATCCAAGGAAACCCCGCCCAAGTGGCGGGGTTTTTCGTTTTCACCTTTGCCGGTTCGCCAAGTGTACCAAAATCCGCTATGATACCCCCACAGAACAGTCGGAGGATCGGCAATGCCGGAAATCGACTTTTGGTATTCAATCGGCAGCACTTACAGCTTCCTTACCGTGATGCGTCTGGACGACTGGTGCGCTGAACATGACGCCACCGTGAATTGGCGGCCCTTCAATGTGCGCACGGTCATGTCAGCACAGCAGAATATCCCGTTTGCCGGAAAACCGGAAAAATCCGCATATATGTGGCGCGATATCGAAAGGCGCTGTGCCAAGTATCACATCCACGCCAGCCTGCCCGCACCCTATCCGATTTCCGATCTTGCCCTGGCCAATCAGGTCGCTCTGCTTGGTATGATGGATGGATGGGGCAAGTCATTTACCCAAAACCTTTACCGCATCTGGTTCGAGGATGGCGTCGAAGCGGGCAGCGAAAGCGCCCTGTCCGAAGCTTTGCTGCGGTGCCAGCAGGATCCCCGTCTGACACTGGCACGCGCACGCAGCCCGGATATCGTCGCGGCACTGGAAGCTGAAACAGACATCGCAGTGAAACTGGGTGTTTTCGGTGCCCCCAGCTTCGTGGTGAGGCAAGAGGTGTTCTGGGGCGACGACCGTTTGGATGACGCCTTGTCGTGGGCGCGGGTGGGCCACGTGGTCTGATCAAAACCCGTCGACATGACGCAGCACTGCGATATGTTTCCGGTATGCCCTACAAATGGAATCAGACATCCGAAACCGTACACGAGCTGCGCCTCTGGCCGCATAACTCACTGCCGCGACGTGGGGCGATGATTGCCATCCTGTCCGTGTTTCTGTTCGGTTTGATCCCATTGTTGGCCGTGCTTGGGTCGGTCGTGTTGTGGGGTCTGTTACCGTTTCTGTTATTGACGGTGCTTGGGCTTTGGCTGGCGATTCAGGCGAACTATCGCGCGCGCAGTACGTTTGAGGTTTTTACCTTGTCCGATTCACAAGCCCGCCTGGTGCATCACACCCCTGGCAAGGACCAACAGGAATGGTCGTGCAATCGCTATTGGGCACGACCTGAAATGTACGAAAAAGGCGGCCCGGTTCCACATTACGTCACGCTCGTCGGAGACGGGCGTGAGGTGGAAATCGGGGCGTTTCTGTCGGAAGACGAGCGTATCACGCTCTACGACGACCTGGCCAGGAAACTGCGCGATCCTGTCGCGCATTAGGTGTTTCAGCCTGATGTCTCAGCAATCGCCGTTTGATGCGGCACAGAGTTGGTCTTTGACCATGGGTCCGACCCTGCCGAAGTCCATCTGTCCGGTATAGCGGGTCTTCAGCTCGCCCATGACCTTGCCCATGTCCCGAATGGAACCGGCACCGGTTGAAGTGATCGCGGCCTGAATCGCCTTTGACACTTCTTCATCATCCAGCTGCTTGGGCAGAAACTCTTCGATGACGGCGACTTCCTGCATCTCGCGTTCGGCCAGGTCCAGGCGACCGCCCTCTTCATAGGCGCGCGCACTTTCCTTGCGTTGCTTGGTCATTTTGCCAAGAATTTCAAGCACCTCTGCATCACCGCAGCCCTTGACCTCTTCATTGTCCGAGGCGCGCGCGGCGATGTCGCGGTCCTTGATGGCCGCGTTGATCAACCGCAGTGTCGACAGACGCTCGGCTGCTTTGTCTTTCATAGCTTGCTTCAGGGCGGCATTCACCCGTGATCGCATATCCATTTGGCTTGTCCATCCCCATGACAACGGAACCCCGAACATATCTAAACAAAAAGCGTGATACAACCGGGGACGATCAGGCTTAACCCATTGAAAAATAACGATAGCCCAAAAATTGAACAGACTTGACCCAGGCGCTTAACCCCCTTAGGTATGCGCCGGTTTACCTTGCAGGAGAGTCGCGCCATGGCCCAGAACGCCCCGTCCAAGCCCACCGCATGTCTGGCTTTGGCCGACGGAACGCTGTTTTACGGCCTCGGTTTCGGTGCAACCGGACAGACCGTGGCCGAACTCTGCTTCAACACAGCCATGACCGGATATCAGGAAATCCTGACCGATCCATCTTATGCCGGGCAGATCGTCACCTTTACCTTCCCCCATATCGGCAATGTCGGCGTGAACCCGGAGGATGACGAAACCGGCGATCCGGTCGCCGCTGGCATGGTTGTCAAATGGGATCCGACCGAGCCGTCCAACTGGCGCTCGGCCGAGGAACTCAAGGGCTGGCTTGCCCGCCGTGGACGCATCGCCATCGGCGGCGTTGATACCCGCCGACTGACCCGCGCCATCCGCCAGCAGGGCGCGCCGCATGTGGCGCTGGCGCATGACCCCGAGGGCAATTTCGATATCGAAGCCCTGGTTGCTGCGGCCCGCGGTTTTGCCGGTCTGGAAGGTATGGACTTGGCCAGGGAAGTCACCTGTGCCCAAAGCTATCGCTGGGATGAAATGCGGTGGGCGTGGCCTGACGGGTACAAGCGACAAGAGGCCCCTGCCCACAAAGTCGTGGCTGTCGATTACGGCGCCAAGCGCAACATTCTGCGCTGTCTCGCCTCGGCTGGATGTGATGTAACCGTGTTGCCAGCGACGGCGACCGCTGCCGAAGTGCTGGCCCATCAGCCGGATGGCGTTTTCCTGTCGAACGGTCCCGGAGACCCGGCTGCAACGGGTGCCTATGCTGTCCCGATGATCAAGGAAATTCTGGACACAACCGATCTGCCCGTCTTTGGTATCTGCCTTGGCCACCAGATGCTGGCGCTGGCGTTGGGCGGTCAGACAGTCAAGATGAACCACGGTCACCACGGCGCGAACCACCCGGTCAAGGATCTGGAAACCGGCAAGGTCGAAATCACTTCGATGAATCACGGTTTTGCCGTGGACGCGCAGTCTTTGCCGGAAGGCGTGGTCGAGACACACAGATCGCTGTTTGACGGCTCGAACTGCGGTATCCGAATGACTGACAGACCTGTATACTCGGTACAATACCACCCCGAAGCGTCACCCGGACCCCAGGACAGTTTCTATCTGTTCGAGCGTTTCGCCGATGCGATGGAAAAGAAAAAAGAGCAGGCATAAACCCTTAAGTTACCAGAGTTAACGGCACATTAACCTTGTTTGATCAACCCTGAGCGCAGGTAACTGTGCCAGGGTTTCTTTATGGTTGAACTTAATCTCCAGGACTTTACAACCGCTGCCCCGATCCCGGCGCCCGGATTTCGCAAACCGCTGGGAACTTGCCTGCTGGAAACCGAGGTCATCACGCGCTCGCAACTGGACCATGCGTTGAGCTTGCAGACCAGGCAGAAAGCGCCGCTTGGCGAAATTCTGGTTGGCGAGGGCTATGCCACCAGGCAGGACGTACTGAAGGCCCTATCCACGCAGTTCGGGTGGCAGATCGCGGACCTCGAGCAAATTCCACCGATGCCCGGATTGTGCAACCTGAAGCCGGTAGACTTCTGGCTTGAGCACAATGTCATTCCCTGGATGCGCATCGGCCCTCTGGTTTTGGTCGCCACTGCCCGGCCCGATCGTTTTGCAACCGTGGTCGCCGAGATGCAGGATTGCGACTATGCCATCCTGCCGGTTCTTGCGGATTCTCATCAGATCGACCGGGTCATTGCACAGCACTTCTCGCGGACACTTGCAAAAGCGGCCGAAACCCGGGTGAACGCCGCTCAAAGCTGCCGCAACTGGACCGCCGGGCCCCGGCTCGTATCATCTGCAACAACGCTGGGTGTGCTGTTTCTTTTCGCCCTGTTCCCTTCGTTTGGATTGATGGTTTTGTTGGGCGCAGCCCTAGGCAGTTTGGTTCTTTTTGCCGCCTTTCGGATAATTGGCGCGCTGGCCTGTCTCAGCGACCACATGAAAAAGCCGACCGAGCCACCCGAGGCGGCAATCGCACTTCGGCACCCCTGCGTGTCCATCATGGTGCCGCTGTACAAGGAACGAGAAATCGCGAGTGCTCTGGTGCAACGGCTTCAAAGGCTGACCTATCCCAAAGCGCTGCTGGACGTCATTCTCGTGCTTGAGGAAACCGATGACGTGACGCGCGACGCCCTTGCGCGGGTGGCTCTGCCCAGTTGGATGCGTGTTGTTGAAGTCCCGGAACTGAACGGGTTGACCACCAAACCGCGCGCCATGAATTACGCGCTGGATTTTTGCCGTGGTGACATCGTTGGCGTTTGGGATGCCGAAGACGCACCACAGCCAGATCAGATCGAACGTGTGGTTGCGCATTTTACCCAAGCTTCGCCCGAGGTGGTATGCCTGCAAGGTGTTTTGGATTACTACAACCCCCGCACGAACTGGCGGTCACGCTGTTTTACCATCGAATACAACAGCTGGTTTCGCGTGATCCTGCCGGGCATCGCACGTATGGGGCTGGTCGTCCCGCTTGGAGGAACGACGTTCTTTTTCCGCCGCGAAAAGCTGTTGGAACTGGGCGGCTGGGACGCCCACAATGTCACCGAAGATGCCGATTTGGGTGTGCGGCTTTGCCGGGCCGGTTATCGGACCGAGATGGTGGATACCACGACATTCGAAGAGGCGAATTTCCGCGCCTGGCCGTGGGTCAAGCAACGCTCACGCTGGCTCAAGGGGTTCATGGTCACCTATCTTGTGCACATGCGCGACCCGCGGAAATTGTATGCTGATTTGGGTGCGGCGAAGTTTTTCGGCCTACAGGCGTTCTTTCTGGGCACTCTGGGTCAGTTCCTGCTGGCCCCTGTTCTATGGATTTTCTGGCTATACGCCCTGGGCATGCCCAATCCGATGGAGCAAATCCTGCCGCAACAGATCACGACGGCGCTGATCTGCTTGTTTCTGGCAACCGAGGCGCTGAACATATGCGTTGGGATCATCGCTGTTTCCGCGCGTGAACGTCGGTTTTTGCTGCCGTGGGTCCCGACGATGTGTCTGTATTTCCCTCTGGGGGTGGTTGCCGGTTACAAAGCGCTCTGGGAACTGGCGACAAATCCGTTTTTTTGGGACAAAACCCAACACGGACAGGCCAGCGAAGACGTTCCGCTGGCCTGACGTTCATTTATCGCGACGACTGGCATCCTGTTTCAGACGTGTCATGAAGGCGATTGAAATATGTTCCTTCAGCGCCCGCCCTGCGGCTTCCTCGTCTCGGGCGGCGATGGCCTCGACGATTCCCTTATGCTCACTTTGCGCAATCTCGCCACGCCCCTGAACAGCCAGCGAAGTGGTCGCCATCAAAGCCATGGTCCGATGGACCAGATCGAGCTGCTGAACCAGGTAGCGGTTGTGTGACGCCAGATGAATCTGTTCGTGAAACCGTCGATTGGCGCGCGACAAAGCCGTTGGGTCATCGATCAGCTTGTCGTCTTCGACGACCATGTCCTGAAGAACCTTGATTTCTTCTTCGGTGGCGTGTTTTGCGGCCAGCCGTGCGGCAAGACCTTCAAGTTCCCGGCGCACGATGTAAAGCTCGGCCATCTGGTTGTGGTCCAGAGACGCCACGATCAATGACCTCCCGTCCCGTTCCAGCAAGGATTGGGTTTCCAGGCGTTGCAGCGCTTCACGGATCGGAGTGCGCGACACGCCGAACCGTTCAGCCAGTTCGCTTTCGACCAACCGATCACCGGGCTTGTAGACGCCCACATCGATGGCTTCCAGGATAAGGCTGTAGGCGTCCTTGGTCGGGGATCGGGTCTGGCTCATGGGATCGTTTGTCTCCTCGTTCGGACATGTCTAGCCGTGTCAGGGGGCGGCGATCAAGTACGGCATTGAAAACCGCCCGACTGCGCCCTAAACCCAAGCCATGGTCAAACCTTCCTTTAGTCATGTCACCCAATGGGTGTTCGATCTGGATAACACCCTGTATCCGCCGCAGATGCGGCTGTTCGATCAGATCGAAGTTCTGATGACGGACTATGTGGTGCAAGCCATCGGTGTCGACCGGGCCGAGGCCGACAGGTTACGCGCGCATTACTGGCGCGAATACGGAACCACGCTGGCCGGGTTGATGGCCGAGCATGATCTGGACCCCGACCCTTATCTGCACGCGGTACATCAGGTTGACATGAGCCACATGGACCCGGATGCGGAACTGGCCGACCATATACGCGCCCTTCCAGGTCGGAGGATCGTCTACACCAACGGCAGCGCGCCTTACGCGGAACGTGTATTGGAAGCACGCGGCCTGACAGGCCTGTTCGACGCGATTTACGGTGTCGAACACGCAGGGTATCGACCAAAGCCGGAAAAAGCTGCCTTCGAAGCGATCTTTGAAAAGGATGGCCTCCAGACCGAAATGGCGGCCATGTTCGAAGATGACCCACGCAATCTCGCGGCCCCGCACGAGATGGGAATGCGTACGGTGCATGTTGCCCCCGACCCGCATGAAGCCGATCACATTCATCACCATACGGACGATCTGACCGCGTTTTTGGCCCGCCTGCGATAGCCTGTCACAGTGCGACGATCTGCACGTTCCGCACCTGCATCTGCATACCTATATGCGCGTCAGCGACGAACAGATGGAGACCCCGATGAGCGCGATTGACATGCCGCTGCGCCTGCCGATTTGGCAGCGCCTTTTCTTTGCAATTCCCGTTTTTGGATGGCTGGCGCGCGACGCGGTCAACGCGAAGGCAGAAGACTTGTATTACACCACCGCTGCGATTTTCAGCATGTGGGGCTGTTCCATCATGCTGTTTGGCCTTCCCGGTCTCTACATCCCTGCCCTTATGATGGTGCCGGTGATGTTTCTGATCCTCGTGCTGATTTCGCGCGGCTGAAATACGGGACAGGATGTCACTTGGCACTCGGGGCAGATCCGAATTAGGTTCTGCCCGGAATGATGAGAGGCGCCATGACCGACAGCTGTGACATCCTGATTTCCGGTGGCGGGATCGCCGGCCTGACCGCAGCGGCGGTATTCGGAACGGCAGGTTTTCAAGTGATCTGCGTTGATCCGAGCCCTCCGATCACCGAGCGGGACGTGGACGGGTCGGACCTGCGCACCACCGCTTTTTTGCAGCCTGCGCGCGGCCTGCTGGAACAATGCGGTCTGTGGGCCAGGCTGGATGCCCACGCGGCTCCGCTGCAAATCATGCGGATCGTTGACGCGGGGGGCGACGTGCCCGAGCCGCGCGTTGTCCGCGACTTCAACGCAGCCGACATTTCTGACCACCCTTTCGGTTGGAACCTGCCCAACTGGTTGCTGCGCCGAGAAATGGTGGCGCGACTGGCTGAATTGCCCAATGTCGATTTCCGCACCGGCACCGGAACCACCAGCCTGTTCACCCGAACCGCCGAGGCCCGCGTGGGCCTGAGCGATGGAAGCCGCGTCCGGTGCAGACTTGTGCTTGCCGCCGATGGTCGCAACTCACCTATGCGCGAGGCCGCCGGAATCAAAGTGCACACGACACGATATGGGCAGAAGGCGCTGGCCTTTGCGGTGACACACCCAATTCCACACGAGAATGTCTCGACCGAGATTCACAGATCGGGTGGACCGTTCACGCTGGTGCCTCTGCCGGACTGGGAAGGGCAGCCCTCGTCCGCCATCGTCTGGATGGAACGCGGACCGAAGGCCGTTGAACTCCTGAACCTGGAACCCGAGGCATTCGAGGCCGCCATGACCTCTCGGTCCTGCGGTTTGTTCGGCCCGCTGAAACTAGCATCCCGCAGAACGATCTGGCCGATCATCAGCCAATCGGCGGAACGGCTGGCGGGGGAACGCATCGCCCTGATGGCTGAGGCCGCGCATGTGGTGCCACCCATCGGAGCACAGGGCTTGAACATGTCGCTGGGCGATCTGCGTTGCCTGCTGGATTTGGCGCAGGCCCGGCCCGAAAGTCTGGGAGACGCACAGATGCTGGACGCCTATCACAAGGCCCGTCACACCGAGGTCGAGATGCGTGTCAAAGGCATTGATCTGCTGAACCGCGCCTCGATGATCGAGGCACGCCCGCTGCGGGATGCACGGGCGATGGGGCTGAGCGCACTTTATTCCCTGCCACCAGTGCGCAAGACGTTGATGCAGATGGGCCTTGGCGTTCGCTAAGGCCCGGGCTGCTTACAGAACCTGATCCAGCACACGTTTCAAACGCGCGATGGTGCCGTCCACGTCGTACAGCTTGTCGAGCCCAAACAGGCCCAACCGAAACGTGCTGAACCCTTCTGGCTCATCGCATTGCAACGGGACACCAGCGGCAATCTGCATACCCAGCGCCGCAAATTTCCTGCCGTTCTGAATTTCGGGATCCGAGGTGTAGCTGACCACAACTCCAGGCGCGCCAAAACCGTCGGCCGCGACCGAAACGACGCCCTTGTCCTTCAACATCGACCGCACACCGTCACCCAGCGCCCATTGCGCCGCACGCAGCTTTTCGAACCCGTATTCACGCGTCTCTGCCATGGTGTCGCGGAAAGCCAGCAACGCATCGGTCGGCATCGTGGCGTGATAGGCGTGGCCGCCGTTTTCATAGGCTTGCATGATCTGCCGCCATTTCTTCAGATCAAGGGCGAAACTGTCGGAACTGGTCTGCTCCAGACGTGCCTCGCCCCGTTCAGACAACATGACCAGACCGGCACATGGCGACGCGCTCCACCCCTTCTGCGGCGCCGAGATCAGAACATCGACACCGGTGGCTTTCATGTCCACCCAGGCGCAACCCGACGCAATGCAATCCAACACCATCAATGCACCCACCTCGTGCGCCGCGCTTGCCAGCGCGGTCACATAATCATCCGGCAGAATGACCCCCGCTGAGGTTTCGACATGCGGCGCAAAAACAACGCCGGGTTTTTGTTCGCGAATCGCGGCGACGACCTCTTCGATCGGAGCAGGCGCAAAAGGCGATGGGCTGGCATTGCCAGTCTCTCGCGCTTTCATGACCGTGGTCGAGTTTGTCAGAGAGCCGCTCTCAATGATCTGGCTCCACCGGTACGAGAACCATCCGTTGCGAACCACCAGCACATCCGCGCCGCGTGCGAACTGTCGGGCGACCGCTTCCATGGCATAGGTTCCACCGCCGGGAATAACGGCAACGCCATCCGCGTTGTACACGTCTTTCAGCATGTCCGAAATGTCGCGCATCACCTGCTGATACTTCTGCGACATATGGTTCAACGAACGGTCGGTAAATACGACCGAGAATTCTTCGAGCCCGTCCGGGTCAACGGTTTCCAGCAAGCCTGGCATGGCGCATCCTTTCCAAAGCGTTTTCGAAGTCTTGTCCGCTTTGTCAGTGCGGGTAAAGCCTTTTCGCGGCGAAATTTGACCTGACGTAAAGCTTAACAAACACTTAATTTTTCTCACTTAGTTTCCTGAGAACTGGAAAATGACGCCAACCAGTGTCACTTCCCCTTTACACTTCTACTTGCTTCTGAACAGATGCGCACACTTTATACTTGAAGGGATAGATTCACCCGTGACGATACAAAAGCGGATCAGCTTCCAGTTCGTTCGAGACGAAGTAAAACGACGCATTGAAAGCCGTGTCTGGCCACAAGGATCGCTTTTGCCGACGGAGACCCAGCTGGCAGAGGAGTTCAATTGCGCCCGGGCCACTGTGAACAGAGCCTTGAGAGAACTGGCCGACCAAGGCTTTGTCGAGCGCAAACGCAAAAGCGGCACACGCGTCAAGAAAGAGCCCAGCAAACACGCCAAACTCGAATTGTCACTGGCGCGGCAAGTGGTCGAAAACCAGAATGCAAATTATCGTTATGCGCTTGTTGAAAGAAATGTGGTCACCAGCCCTGGATGGCTTTCCTCGCAGATCAACGTGGCACCGGATGCGCGTGTTCTACATGTAATCTGTATGCACTATGCAGACAATCGGCCCTTCCAGATGGAAGAACGGTGGATCAACATCGAGGCTGTTCCAGATGTAGAGGACGCGGACCTGGTCGAACAGGGGCCACACGAGTGGCTGTTGACAGCTGCTCCCTTTACCGACGCCGAGGTCGCTTTCTGCGCCATATCCGCAGATGCGCGACTGGCAGAATTCATGGGCACCACGGCAGGAACATCCATGATTCAGATGGAACGCACAACCTGGAAAGAAGACAGGCCGCTTACCTTTGCGCGCATGACGCATCATCCGGGCTATTGCATCCGCACCAAGTACTGACTCTGTTCAGCCGATGGGACCGGGCAGACGTTCTTCGCTCAGCAGAACGTTGGCCTCGACGTCGCCTGCACCCGGCAGAGTCATGATCCGGCGCCGCAATACACGCTCGAAATCGGCCAGGTCTCGGGCCACCACACGCAGTCGATAGTCATACAGTCCAAGCACATGCTCGACTGTCTGCACCTCGGGAATGGCACTGACAGCGCGCTCAAAATCTTCAAGACTGACTTGGCCCTTGCGCCCCAGCTTGATGCCCAGAAAGACGGTAACACCGAACCCCAGCGCTTCGGCATTCAGACGCAGCCGACGGCCCTTGATTATTCCTGCCTCTTCCAACCGGCGAATGCGACGCCACGTTGCGGGTTGGGATAACCCGAACCTGCGCCCCAATGCTCCGGCACTTTGCGTGGCATCCTGTTGCAGCGCGCGAAGAAGGCGGCGATCAATCTCATCCAATTCGATCATACCGGCAGTACCTCGTCCCGCTTGACCCGCGCGATATGCATCAGGGCCTCAATATCGGCGATGTGAGGCAGGGTCAGAATCCGGTCGCGATAGAGCTGTTGATAGTGCTTCATATCTTTTGCAATGACGGAAAGACGAACATCGACCCGACCCAGAAAGGTCTGAATTTCGATCACCTCTGCCACGTCACGCGCCGCCTGCGTGAAATCGTCGAAAGCTCGGGCCTGCGTCTTGTCAAGCGTGATCCGAAGCGAGACCTCGACAGCATATCCCATCGCGGCCCAGTCTATCACGGCCTCCTGCCCTTGGATGATCCCTGCGGCCTGCATCTTTTCGATCCGCCGCCAGCAGACACCCGCGCTGATCCGGCAAAGATCGGCCAGTTCCGCTGTTGTCAGGCTCGGGTCTGCTTGAAAGTGGCGCAGAATGCGCCGATCAATATCATCAAGCATGATTTTTTTACATTCTCCAATTATCGCGAATTATTCTTCATCTTTTTTGCAAATACTCAAGCCCAACCCTATCGCCATTGGGCGAACAGGCAGATACAACCGCCGCAACCTAACCAGAAAGGACCGGCGAAATGCGCGTCTATTACGATCGCGATTGCGATATCAACCTGATCAAAGACAAGAAAGTTGCCATTCTCGGCTATGGCTCGCAAGGTCACGCTCACGCGCTGAACCTGCGCGACTCGGGCGCAAAGAACCTGGTCGTCGCCCTGCGCGAAGGATCGCCTTCCGCCAAGAAGGCCGAAGCCGAAGGTTTGCAAGTCATGGGCATCGCCGAAGCGGCGGCCTGGTGTGACGTGATCATGTTCACCATGCCCGACGAGCTTCAGGCCGAGACCTACAAAAAATACGTCCACGACAACATCAAGCCCGGTGCGGCCATCGCGTTTGCCCACGGCCTGAACGTACATTTCGGCCTGATCGAGCCGAAAGACGGCGTCGACGTCATCATGATGGCCCCCAAGGGCCCCGGCCACACCGTGCGCGGCGAATACACCAAGGGCGGCGGCGTGCCCTGCCTGGTCGCTGTCCACAACGACGCAACCGGCAAAGCGCTGGAAATCGGCTTGTCCTACTGCTCGGCCATCGGCGGCGGCCGCTCGGGCATCATCGAAACCAACTTCCGTGAAGAATGTGAGACCGACCTGTTCGGCGAACAGGCCGTTCTGTGCGGTGGTCTGGTCGAACTGATCCGCTGCGGCTTTGAAACTCTGGTCGAAGCCGGTTACGCCCCTGAAATGGCCTATTTCGAGTGTCTGCACGAAGTGAAACTGATCGTCGATCTGATCTACGAAGGCGGCATCGCCAACATGGATTACTCGATCTCGAACACCGCCGAATACGGCCAGTACGTCACCGGGCCGCGTATCCTGAAATACGACGAGACCAAAGCGCGTATGAAAGAGGTCCTGAACGACATCCAGCAGGGTAAATTCGTTCGTGACTTCATGCTGGAAAACGCCGTAGGCCAGCCGACCATCAAAGCGGCGCGCCGTGCCAATGACGAGCATATGATCGAGGAAACCGGCGCCAAGCTGCGCGGCATGATGCCGTGGATCTCGGCCGGAAAGATGGTCGACAAAGAAAAGAACTAAGCCAGACCTTAGTCAGCATAAGGGCGGCCACGGCGGTCGCCCTTTTTCGTTTGCACAAAAAAGTGGCGCGGCACATAAACGCCCGATCAGACCAATCTATTTCGCGAACTTGCGCTGCCCGACAGGACAAACCAATGGTGCAACAGCCGACAAGACAGGACTGGAGCGGCGTCTTCACGCTGGGCCTGATCTGGGGCGCGACCTTCATGGTCGTCACCATGGCGCTGGAAGGCTATGGGCCGATCACGGTCGCCACCTCACGAACCACGCTGGGCGCTGTTACCCTGTTGCTGATGATGACGGTGACCGGTCGCAAGCTGCCGGTTCTGACGCCGGCGCTGAGTGTTTCGATTGTCCTTATCGGCGTGCTGTCTACTGCCGTACCCTTCATGCTGCTCAGCTGGGGGCAGCAATTCGTGCCATCAGCCTTTGCGGGGCTGTCCATGGCTGCCATTCCGCTAATGGTATTGCCACTTGCGCATTTCTTTTCTGACGAGCCGCTCAATCTACGTCGCCTGCTGGGCGTGTTTCTGGGCTTCTCGGGAGCTTTGGTATTGATCGGCCCCGGTCTGGCACAGCTTGGCCAAGGGGCCGAACCTCTGGCCCAATTGGCCTGTATCACTGCCGCATTGTGCTATGCGTCTTCGTCGATTTTGACCCGTCGCTGTCCGCCTGTCGACCCGTTGGCCCTTGCTGCGCTGACCCTGCTGGTTGGGGCTGCGTTGTTGGTGCCCATCATGCTGATGACCGAAGGCTTGCCCAAATGGCAAGGCACGCGCCCCACACTTGCTCTGATCGTGCTGGGCTTGGTGCCAACGGCGTTCGCCACCCTGCTGCGCGTGTCCATCACCCGCAGCGCAGGTTCCGTGTTTCTGACACTGGTGAACTATCAGGTGCCCATTTGGTCAATGGTATTCGGCGCCTGGATTCTGTCCGAGGCCCTGCCCCTGCGCTTTTTCATCGCCCTTGCGCTGATCCTGACAGGCATGGCCATCAGTCAATGGTTCAGCCTGCGCAAGGTTCTGTTCGGGCACTAGCTTGTGGCGGCCTCGACCTCGGCGACGATGCTGTCAACGACTTGGGTCAGCAACCCATCATCCTCGCATTCAGCCATCACGCGGATCAACGGTTCGGTCCCGGATTTGCGGATCAACAACCGGCCCTGCCCATTCAACCGTGCCTCGGCATCGGCAATGGCCGCCTGTACACTTTGCACCTCCAACGGGGTTTGATCGCTGGAATAACGTACATTCTTCAGCAACTGCGGCACGGTTTCGAATTGTTTGGACAGATCCGACGCCTTGCGCCCCGACAGAACCATTTCCGCCAGGAAATGCAGGCCTGCCATCAACCCGTCACCGGTGGTGGCATAATCGCTCATCACGATATGGCCGGACTGTTCCCCGCCAAGGTTGAACCCACCTTCACGCATCCGTTCAACCACGTAGCGATCGCCGACGGCCGTTCGCTCGAGGCGCAAACCCTGCGCTGTCAGGTGGCGTTCCAGACCCAGGTTGGACATGACGGTCGCGACCAGGGCATCGCCCTTCAACTGGCCCGATTTCTTCCACGCCGTCGCCAGCAAAGCCATAAGCTGATCGCCGTCAGCCACCTGGCCGGTTTCGTCGACCACAACCACCCTGTCCGCGTCGCCATCCAGACAAATACCCACATCGGCACCATGCGCGACAACGGTTTCAGCGGCCAGTTGAGGCTTGGTCGATCCGCAGTTGAGATTGATGTTCTTGCCGTTGGGCGCGATTCCCACGGGGATCACTTCTGCGCCCAGTTCCCACAGAACTTCCGGCGCGGTGCGGTGGGCTGCGCCGTTTGCACAATCGATCACCACTTTCAAACCATCCAGACTGACGTTCCGCGGCAACGACGACTTCACACGTTCACCATAGCGAAACCGGGCGTCATCAACCCGGCGCGCCCGGCCGATATTCTGCGCCTGAGCGGGTCTGACGCCATCGTCGATCAGCTTTTCGATCTCGACCTCGGCCTGATCGGACAGTTTGTAGCCGTCGGGCCCAAAGAACTTGATTCCGTTGTCTTCGGCAGGGTTGTGGCTGGCCGAGATCATGACGCCCAGATCAGCCCGCATGGACCGGGTCATGAGACCAACGGCGGGTGTCGGAACGGGCCCCAGCAGCAACACGTTCATTCCCGTGGACGTCAAACCGGCCGTCAGCGCGTTTTCCAGCATATAGCCGGACAGGCGCGTATCCTTACCGATGACAACCCGGTGCACCCCTGTCGCGTCGCGTCGGAAATACCGCCCGACCGCAGCCCCGATGCGCAACGCCATCTCTGCCGTCATCGGATGCGTGTTGGCGGTGCCCCGCACCCCGTCGGTTCCGAACAGCTTGCGCATAGGTGTCACTCCGTGATTTGTCGTGCGACCGGATTACCGGACAGCAGCCCATAGGCGCAAGGCCTGAGAGGTCTCGGCCACGTCATGAACGCGAATGATCTGCACGCCCTGAGACAATCCAGCCAGAGCCACCGCAATTGATCCCGGCGCGCGGGCAGTCTTGCGAGGTTCCTTTCCGATAGAACCAATGAAGCCCTTCCGCGACACGCCCAACAGGATCGGGCAGCCCAATCCGTGGAACAGGCTGATATCGCGCAGAAGAGTCAAATTGTGATCCTCGGTCTTCCCGAACCCGATCCCGGGATCCACGACGATCTGACCGCGGCTCAGGCCAAGACGTTCCAGCAGCGCAATCTGGCCTTCGAGAAAATCGTAAACATCCAGCAGAACACTGTCGTATCGAGGATTGATCTGCATCGTCGCCGGATCACCCTGCATGTGCATGACACAGACAGGCACGCCCTGCGCGGAACAGAACGGTGCCAATTCGGGATCGAAGGTGAAGCCCGAGACATCGTTGACCAACCCTGCCCCGGCATCGCAGGCGGCCTTGGCGACATCTGCCTTGCGTGTATCGATGGAAATCAAAGCGCCTGTTTCCGACCGGATCGCTTCGATCAACGGGCGGGTTCGCGCGATTTCTTCCTCGGCCGGGACAAAATCCGCACCCGGACGGGTGGACTCTCCGCCGATATCCAGAATCGCGGCACCCTGCGCCACCATATTCACCGCAGCCACGCGAGCAGCATCTACCGAGCTGTGAACACCGCCATCCGAGAAGCTGTCCGGCGTGGCATTCAGAATCCCCATGATATGAGGCACATGCATATCAAGGCCCGCCACGTCAGCCCGCGGTTGGCTCAAACGGCTCAGGTGATCTGACGGAACGTCCGAGGCCGCGACGATTTCAGGTTCAGACCCGCGCCGCAGGGCCTCGGCATGAGTAAACCAAAGGGTTTGGCCCGCCAGCGGCACAGCGCCTGCGGGACGGGTCGCTCCATGCTGGACCAGTGGTCTGAAATAGGTTCTCACAGCTGGGCCTGATCCACCGCAACAGCGCGCAAGGGCGTTTTGGGTTCCGTCGGCAATGCGCCGCCGATCACCATCATTTCGCTCGCTTCAAAGGTCGCCGCGAACCATGCAGCCAGCGCCACGGCATCCGACGGGGCGGCAGACGGGCCGTCAACGGCATCCAGTACGATCTTGGATGGGGCCCAGACACAGATCTGGCCATTCTTCATCGCCCAATCCAATTCGGTCCGCGTCGAAACCACCACACAGCGATGATCCCGTGCCGCCAGAACCCAGGCATTCTGTTCAATTGCCAACAGGTCAATTCGGCGTTGTGTCATCGCATGACCCGTTTGCGGAGCCGCCAGTTCCGACGCCCCGACACACAGGATCAGCGGGCGCTGGCGGTTCTCCAACTGATCGATCCAACCCTTCAGGTTTTCCGAGGCGATGGCGTCATTCGACAGGAAGACAAGGCGGGGATGCGGGCGTTCTTCTTCGGCCACCTCATGATGGACCGAGTCTTTTCCGCGCACGATCTCAACCCCCAATGCGCCCGGACCCCGATCCAGTTTTTCGATGCGGACAAAGACCCTTACAGCCTGAGGCTCAAGCAGTATGCGTTCCGCAACGCGTTCGGCCAATGTCTCAAGCAGGTTCAGGCGCTCGGCCGCCAGCTCATAGGCGATGGATTCCGTTACCCGGTCATATGACAGGATGCGATCCACATCATCATCAATCGGGTCCGTCAGAGGCCGGACTTCGACCACGATGTTGAAACAGATCCGCTGGGTTGTTCCCCGCTCGGCCTGGAAGGCACCGATTTCGACTTCGACGATATGGTCGCGCAACGAAATACGATCCAACGGCCCCCGAGGAGACGTCGCCTCGGACCGTTCGGACGGGTGTGCGAATGCCAGACGGATTTCAGAACTCATGGGTCAGGCCTTTTCGGGCTCGTTTCAAAGTTCGCCCACTATAGGCGTTGCGAGGGCCTATAGCATTCAAACAAGCGCCATTCCAACCGCCGAATGCGGCGTCACAAGACCCGAAACCAGCTCATCATCCCGGACGCGGCGTGCCCCAGCATATGGCAATGCAGCAACCAGTTCCCCGGATTGTCCGCGATCAATGCGATTTGGCGTGCCTGTCCCCGCCCGACTAGAACGGTATCACGCCAGGGGCCAAGAGAACCATCATCCAGGATCAATCGGAAGTGATGCCCGTGCAGATGCATCGCGTGCGCAAACGCGGATTCATTCACGAACTCGATCCTGTGCAAACTGCCGACGGCTGCATCCAGAAAAGGATCTTCCGGGCGCTCGGCGTACCCGTTCAGTGCCCAGAACTTGCCCAACTGCGCCAACTCGCGGCCAGACAGTTCCGTTTCACCCAGCCGGGCACTTTCCAGCCAGCGCATTGCACCACCTTGCAGACGCATCTGGTGCGTTTGTGCTTCTTGAATATTTCCGATCTCAGGCAAGGGGTTAGGCGGCAATGCTGACACGCCTTGCCTGCGCGCCCCGGCAGCGGTTCCACCGACTTCGAACCGCGCCAGCCCATAGGAGCCATCTCTTTCGACACTGACCAGGCTTGCCGTTTCATCCTCGGTGATGACATCCAAAATCAGGTCCGCGCGCTGCGCAGGTGCCAGCGGGAAAGAGCCCGACAGCCTCAGTGGTGTTTCCAAGGGCATTCCATCCAAGGCAACGATCCACCCCGCAAGACCATCAAGATCCAGATCAAATATCCTGGCATTGGAGGCGTTGACCAATCGTAGTCGCAGTCGCTCGTTTCTTCGCACCGCAAACGCAGGATCGAATGATCCGTTGACGGTCAGGATGTTTCCAAGCCGGCCTGCATGGCTCAGATCATGGCCATTGTCGAAATCATCCGTTATCTGCGCGGTCTCAGGGTTCAACCGCCAATCATCCAACATCAGCACCAGATCCTGATCGACATCCGGTGCCGTGGCCTCTGCGACGATCAGCGGCCCGTAAAGCCCGCGGGCCACCTGTTCCATCGACCGATTGTGCGCGTGGTACCAATAGGTGCCCGCATCCGGGGCAACGAAGTCATAGTCGAAAGAACTGCCCGGTGCGACGGCATCCTGCGTCAGACCGGGTACACCGTCCATGGCGTTGTCAATGCGGATCCCGTGCCAGTGGACCGATGTTGGTTGCGGAAGGTCATTCACCAGTTTGCGCTGAACGCGTGCGCCCTGTTCGACCCTTAGGACTGTTCCGGGGACAGTGTCACCGTAACTCCAGACCGTTGTGTCAGGAAACCCTTCGGGTGCAACGCGCTGCCGGCTCAGATGCGCCTTGAGCGGCGGATAACCGGCGCGGGCCGCGACCGGCAGAATTGTGGCGGCGGCGGCTGTTTTCAGAATGTGTCGTCGAGTGAAAAGCATTACGGGCCTCCTGGGCCCGCAATATAGACTGCAACCTGCCGCGCGCCACCAAGCTTCCAGCGCGGGTGCGTCAATCAGTTGCTCGCTGTCCGATAGTTGTGGCGGTAGAAAATGTGCACACCGATCCGCGCGGTCTGTTTATAGACCCGCGACCAAGATGGCCGAACCGCCGTCGTGTGGTAGTGGGTCGCCCCTTCGGTCAGCTCTTGGCCAATACCATCAATGGCTGCCCGAGCGACCTTGGATACGCGCTCATAAGCCTTCTTCTCGTGGATGACCTCTTTGCGACCGTCACATGTATAGGTGAACTGGCACTGGTATTTCTTGCCGGTGCCCTGGCGGATCACACCACACAGAGAGCTTGGAAAGCGGCTGCTTTTGACCCGGTTCAAGATGACCTCGGCCACAGCAAACTGGCCACGCACGCTTTCGCCACGGGCTTCGAAGTACAATGCCTCGGACAGGCACTTCCAGTTTTCGTCACCGGTTGCCTTGGGTTGCTGGTCAAGCCAGTCCTTGGAGTATGTTACTTCAACTGGTTTGGCCGCCTTACGCGGTTGGAACAGTTTGAAATAGTCGCGAAAGCTTTGCGCCGGCAATTCGCTGCGGGCGACAAGCTCTTTCTTTGCAGTATCAATTGCTTCCCTCTCGGCGAAGGACGCACTCGGCAGCACGGTTGCCGCCATTGTGGCAACAGCCATTATGTAACGTAGCATCAGATAACCTCGCACAGGCACTTCACGCGCCATACCCTCCCCCGGCGGGCGCGACGAGGCATTTAACGCAATCGAGCGCAAAGGTCCAGTCTTTCAGAAAATGCAAGTGGAATCTTGCCCGTAGCGAAGATAAATTTCGCCTACGAGTGTCCAGATAACCCACTAATCCTTGGGTTTTCAGGCCCTGTCAACCCCCAAGTCTGGAGGAAATCGCCAGTTGAGCGGCAGCCAGCCGAGCGACCGGAACCCGGAACGGCGAACACGAAACATAGTCGAACCCCAAATCCCTGCAAATGGCGATTGATTCGGGGTTTCCGCCGTGTTCTCCGCAAACAGACAGGGTCACATCCGGTTTCGCGGCTCGTCCCCGCTCGGCTCCCAGCTTCAGCAGTTCCCCGACCCCATCCGGATCAAGAACGTGGAACGGATCTTCGCCGAAGACACCCTGGCGAACATAGGCGGACATGAAACGGCCGGCATCGTCGCGGGACAGACCATATGTCATCTGCGTCAGGTCATTCGTTCCAAAACTCATGAACGCGGTCTGCGGGGCGATCTCTTCTGCGCGCAGACAGGCGCGCGGGGTTTCGACCATCACACCCAGCCGATATTCAAACTCCTGCCCGCGTTCTGACGCGACCGCCGCCGCCACCGTATCGATGCGGGACTTGACCAGTTCGACCTCTCGTTTCGCGGATACCAGCGGTATCATCACTTCGGGCACGACGGGGGCGCCGTTCTTTCTGGCATCCAGCGTGGCTTCGAAGATCGCGCGCGCTTGCATGTCATAGATTTCGGGAACGGTCACGCCCAGACGAACACCGCGCAGGCCCAGCATCGGATTGTATTCCGTCATCGCGTCAACCCGACGCTCGACATCGGAAACCGGCAAATCCAGCGCCTCGGCCAATTCCCGTTGGCCGCTGCGTGTGGTTGGCAGGAATTCGTGCAAGGGCGGGTCGAACAGGCGAATGCAGACGGGCTGCCCTTCCATGATTCTGAACAGTTGAACAAAGTCTTCACGCTGCATCGGAAGCAAACGTTCCAGCACAGCCGCCCTGCCCGAAGACGTTTGCGCAAAAATCATCTCGCGCATCACGATCAGGCGACCGGGTTCAAAGAACATATGTTCCGTCCGGCACAGGCCGATCCCCTGCGCCTGAAAGTTGCGCGCGGTCTGCGCATCGGCCGGTGTGTCGGCATTGGCGCGGATGTCAATATCACGCTCGGCATCGGCCCACGCCATCAAGGTCTGAAAACAATCATCCAACGCGGCCTCAAGCATGGCGGGCTGCCCTGCCAGCACCTGACCGGAACTGCCATCGATGGTCAGAATATCGCCGGTCTTGAAAACTCGACCATCGGGTGCGGTCAGCATCTTCTTTTTGGTCTGGAACCGCATGTCTGAGGCACCAACGATACAGGGCAAGCCAAGTCCACGGCCAATCACGGCGGCGTGGCTGGTCATCCCGCCTTTTTCCGTCAGAACCGCAACGGCCGCATGCATCCCGCGCACATCCTCGGGCGAGGTTTCGCGGCGGACCAGAACGCAGGCCTCGCCGCGCGCGGCACTGGCCTGCGCTTCTGCGGATGTAAACACGATCTTTCCTGTTGAAGCGCCCGGGCTGGCACCGATGGCCGTCGTCAGCACGTCACGCCGCGCTTCCGGATGGACCTGCCGGTGCAAAAGTTCATTCAGCGCGTGGGGGTCCACACGCATCACCGCCTCTTGCGGCGGTATGATCCCGTCTTCGGCCAGACGAACGGCGATCCGCATCGCCGCGCGCGACGTTCTCTGAACCCGGACGCCGTCCAGAATATGCACGTTGCCGTTTTGAATGACGAACTCGACCTGCATTTCTTCGCGCAGTTTTTCACGCATCAGCGCAGCTTGTTGCTTCAACTCGGCAAAGGCTTTGGGTGCGACTTCTTCAAGCGACGGTCCACGCGGGTCTTTTTCAAGAAACAGCGCGGCCACATCTTCGCCCAGCGCATCACGGCCCTGGCTCTGGCTCAGGTAGCGCCCAGTGATCTGCGGCATTCCTGTGGTCGAGTCGACCAGTTGAAGCACACCTGATCCGCATTCACCCTGCCCGACCCCCGGGATCATCTCTTGAATGACAAGCCCAAGACCGGCATCTGCCGGGGCGCCCTTGGCCTGCCGCAACAGCCGAGCGGATGTCCCGTCCCATGCGCGGGCCATCGAGCGCAAAACACCGATCAGCTGTTCACCGCGGTCCTGCGGAAAAGCTTCGTCCGTTTCATCTTCGTACGCGCGCAGGGAATGGCGCAGACCTTCGCTGCCATCCATGTCGATGTCATCAAACACATCCGCGTCCAGCCGCGCCACGTGGATCGCATAGCTTTGAACGAACCTGAGATACAGCGCTGCGGCGGCCTCTGCCCCCATCGTATCGGACAGGTCCACATAGCGTGCATCATTCATGCCAATGTTCAGAACCGCACCGGGCCCGCCCCAGTCGGGATCTTCGGAACTTGGTCGGACGCACAGCAAGGTCGCCGGATCGAATTGCTCAAGGATCGCGTCAAGGTTCGGAACTTCGCCTTCCGCAATCTGATGGACCGCATCAAACGACAACGCGACGGTCCGGGGCACCGGCAGGTCCAGTCGAACCAGTCGTTGCAGACACTTGGCCCGCCCGCCATGGGTATGGGCCGTGACCGGAGCATCGGGCGTAATGAGCGTGGTATGCGGATTATTCTGCACTGCAGCACCTTTTGATTTGCGTGCAGCATAAGCGCTTGCGCCCTTCGTGCAAGGGCGTTGTGGGCACGCATCGCTGCGTGCCCGAGGTTTTAACCTTCGATCCGCGAAAGATCGGCCACGCTGGAACAAACCTGCCTGATCTGACTGAGCAGGTTCAGCCGGTTGCGGCGGATCACATCATTGTCGGTGTTGACCTGCACGTCCTCAAAAAAACCGTCCACAGGGCCGCGCAGCGCGGCCATGGCGGCCACGGCAGCTGCGAAGTCTTCGGACTTCAGAGCCACATCGATCTGCGACTGAGCCCTGTCCAAAGCCGCGAAAAGCGCCTTCTCGCTTTCGGTCTCGGCGAATTTCACATCCGCACCGTAAGAGTATTCCACGCCGTCCTTTTCCTCGGCCTGGGTCAGGATGTTGTTGGCCCGCTTGAACCCCTGCACGAGGTTTTCCCCATCCTCGGTCGCGATCACCGCATTCAGCGCGCGCGCACGTTTGACCAGCAGGTTGAGGTCGTCATTGCCCTCCATCGCGATGCAGGCGTCGATGATGTCATGGCGGATGCCGTCGTCTCGAAGGAAGACTTTGAGCCGGTCGTGGAAGAAGGACAAAAGGTCATCTGACGTATCGGGTACCTTCCGTTCAAGATGCAGAAAGTCCGCCATTTGGTGCGTCCCGGCCTTGTCGCCCGCAAGCTTCTCCTTCACCGTACGGAACGCTGCTCCGAAAACACCGTGGTCGGCAATCTCATCCAACAGCTCTGCGACATGCCCGTCGTGCAAGGCTTCGTTCGAAGCCGCTTCGGCCCGAACGAGTTGCGCGTCGAAGAAACGGTCGAGCTTCAGCCGCAGATCATTGTTCAGGATCAACCGGATCACCCCCAAGGCCGCGCGACGCAGCGCGAACGGGTCCTTCGACCCGGTGGGCTTTTCATCGATCGCCCAGAACCCGGCCAGAGTATCAAGTTTGTCCGCAAGCGCCACGGCGACCGACAGAGGTGCCGCAGGCACATCATCCGACGGCCCCAGCGGCGAGTAGTGTTCTTGCGCCACAGCTGCCACCGCGGCATCCTCGCCGGCGGCTTCGATGTAATACCGCCCCATGAGCCCCTGAAGTTCGGGGAATTCATAGACCATCTCGGAACTCAGATCGGCCTTGGCCAGGCGCGCGGCTTTCTCGGCCTGGTCCGGGTCGGCGCCCGTCACCGGGGCCAGTTCGCGGGCCAGCGCGGCGATGCGCTCGATACGTTGGGCCTGAGTGCCCAGCTTGTTGTGGAAGGTCACGTTCTCCAGCGCTCGGGTCCATTGGGTGATGTCCGACTTGGCAATGCGCAGGTCGTTCTCCCAGAAGAACTTGGCATCGGCCAGACGTGCCGACAGCACCTTTTGGTTCCCCGCCAGAATGGTTGCGCCGTTGTCGGCGGTTTCGCGGTTGGCGACGGTGATGAACCGTTCGATCCGACCTGTCTTGGGGTTCTTCACCGAAAAGAACTTCTGATGCTCTTTCATCGAGGTCTGCAATACTTCGGGCGGCAGTTCCAGAAACTCGTCATCGATCTGGCCCATCAAAACCACGGGCCATTCCACCAGCCCGGCAACCTCGGCCAACAGGCCCTTGTCTTCGACGATTTCCAGACCTGCGGCAAAAGCCATGTTCTGTGCATCATTCCAGATGTGTTCGGCACGTTCATCCGGCGAGAGAATCACGAATGCGCGTTTCAGCTTGGCGGCATAGTCCTCGAAAGACGTAACCGGGAACCGGTTGGGGGCCATGAAACGATGACCGGCTGTGGTGTCTCCGGAACGGATGCCGTCGACATCCATCGGAACAACCTGCGCCCCGGAATCATCCGACAGGATGCACAGAATGGAATGCAACGGACGCACCCACCGCAGGCTGCCACTGCCCCAACGCATGGATTTGGGCCATGGGAAGTTGCGAATGGTGGCCTCCAGCACTTCGGCAATGATCTCGGCGGCCGGACGGCCCGGTTTCTCGATGGTGGCGAAGTAAACGGCGCCCTTGGGGGTCTCACGCTCTTCCAGTTGGTCGCGGGTCAGGCCCGCGCCCCGCAGGAAACCTTCGATCGCCTTGTCCGGCGCGCCGACCTTGGGTCCTTTGCGCTCTTCCCGGATTGTCGGACTTTGCGCCAGCAGACCTTCCACCGCCAATGTCAGGCGGCGGGGTGTGGTCAGTGCGGCAGCGTTTGAATAGGTCAAGCCGGCCTCGACCAGACCATCGGTAATCCGCTTTTTCAGATCCTCACCGGCACGGGTTTGCATCCGCGCAGGAATTTCTTCGGAAAACAGTTCGATCAGCAGGTCGGGCATAGTCGGTCCTTAGAAGTTCACAATCGTCTGAATGACGATGGCATTGGCGATATCCACAAAGAAGGCGGATACAAGGGGCAGCACGATAAAGGCAATAGGCGAAGGCCCATATCGCTTGGTTACTGCCGTCATATTTGCAATCGCCGTGGGTGTGGCGCCCAGGGCAAAGCCTCCGAAGCCCGCGGCCAGCACCGCTCCGCGATAATTCGAGCCTATCAGGGGAAACAGCACCCATATCACGAAAACGACCGTGAACAGAGTTTGCGCCGACATGATCACGGCAATTGCCACACCCAGTTCCGCGATGGTCCACAACTGCAAGCTCATCAGTGACATTGCCAGAAAGGCACCAAGAGCAAATTCAGACAGCAACGCCAGCGACGGTGTACGCGCAACCGGCGGCGCGGACGGAGCAATGGCCGTTCGGACATTCGAGATCACGATGCCCATGATCAGACAGGGCACAAACAGCGGCAGCTTCAGCCCCGCGGCCGAAATCGCCTCGCCCAGCGCATAGCCCAGAATGATGGCAAGGTTCAGATGCAGCAGCACGCGCATAATGGTCACATGGTCAATTTCGGTGGCCACGGTCGCTTTTTCCGGCAGTCCGACCGTGTGTTCTTCGTCAGGTCGGTTCGGCGAAAGGTCTCGTGTTTCCACCAGAAGACGTGCAATAGGACCACCTACCAGCGCGGCAAGCACGAGTCCGAGCGTCGCCACAGCAACGCCAAGTTCGGTTGCACCGTCCAGACCCGTTGCGCTGGCAACTTCGGGTGCCCATGCGATTGCGGTTCCGTGTCCACCAATCAACGCGGCCGAACCGAACAGAACGCCAGCTTGCGCAGGATAGCCAAACAAGGACGCACCTGCCGCGCCGATAACGTTCTGCGCAACAATCGTAACAAGCGTCAAAATCAGAAGTATTAACAGAGGCTTACCACCGGCAATCAAGTCAGAAAGCCGCGCGTTCAGTCCGATCCCGGCAAAGAACAGAACCAGCAGAGCGTCCCGGGTCTGCAACTCGAATGACAGCTCTACATCGGCAACGAGATAGAGCAGCAAAACCACGAGCGAGGCCAAAAGGCCGCCTGTGACCGGTTCAGGAATGTTGAACTGCCTCAGAACCGCGACTTTGCCGTTGATCCGGGCACCCAGCAGATACACCGCAAATCCCAGAGTCGCGGTAATGAAGTCCGGGATCAAAACGGTATCAGCCATGGTTTTCCTCAGTTTTCAGGGCGTTTCGGGCACTCCTCACCCACCACCGTACCGTCATAGGCTTTTTCACCGCAGTTGTTCAGAGCGTGCCAGACATATCCCTTGCCATCCCTGGTGATCGCCACGATCCGGTCGACGCCGAAATGGATGTTCTTCACACCCAAGAACGCCTGCGCCTGACCTGATTTCAGCGCATCGCCCAGCGACACGGCATCGTAACAGTCAAACCAACCCGGCGCGGTCAAGGGTTCGGGGTTTTCGACAGGCATAAACCCGTCCATCTGATCCGGTTTCAGATCCGTTTCGAAACAGCCACGGTAGCGGATCGGAGAACTGTCTGCATCGATCGCCTGAAATTCTGAATAGGGGATCGGGACGGGCATATCGCCTTCTTCCGTCATCAGGACCACGTCCTGACCGGGTTGCGGTTCGACCTCATAGTAGAAACCGTAAATCTGCAAATAATACATTCCGGCCCCGGCCGCCAGGGCCGACAGCAACAGGACAATTGCCAGCAGTTTTCCCGTCATCTCTTAAGCCGCCTCTTTCAAGTTCTTGTAAAATAGGACAGGTTTCATCCGGGTACAGGCATCAATGAGGTCAACACCATGGATTCCACGCTTGCTGTCGGTTTTTTCGGCGCATTGTTTGCGATCATGAACCCGGTTTCCAACCTGCCGGTGTTTCTGAGCGTCACTCAGGATCTGCCTGCCGCCGACCAGCGCAAGATCGCGGTGAAGACGGTGATCTATTGCCTGATCCTTGGTGGAGCCTTTGCGCTGGTCGGAAGTCAGGCGCTTGGCCTTTTTGGCATCAGCGTCAATCACCTGCGCGTCGCCGGTGGCCTTGTCGTCATGATGATCGGCCTCAATATGCTGAACGGTAATGAAAGCACCTCTCACCACGGAACGAAAGGCGAAAAGGAAGCTTACCCCGAACCAGACACTGTGGCCTTTTACCCGCTGGCCTTTCCCATCCTGGTGGGCCCTGGCACGATAACCACCCTGATCCTGTATGCACATCAGGTCAAAACTCCGGTCGAAGCCTTTGTTTATGCAGCAGTATTCCTCACCGTAGTTGGCCTGCTTCTGATCACGTTCTGGAACGCCGCATGGCTGGCTGAACGCCTGTCCAGCAACGCGCGCGTGATCATGAGCCGCTTCATGGGCATGATCCTTGCGGCCATTGCCGTCAGCATGATCGCAGACGGACTCAAAGCACTTTTGCCCGGACTGGCCTGACTGCCTCATCAGGCCTGAAACCCGGCGGCCTCGGTCTGCACGAACGCATCCGCACATTGTTTGGCCAGCGCCCGAACACGCCCGATATAGGCCTGCCGTTCCGTCACCGAGATCACGCCGCGCGCGTCCAGCAGGTTGAAGATGTGACTGGCCTTGATGCACTGGTCATAGGCCGGGTGCGCCATGATGATGCGCTTGCCCGTCTTCGGATCCACATGCTCCTGGCTCAGAATTGCGGCGCACTCGGCCTCGGCCTCTTCGAAGTGGCGCAGCAGAACCTCGGTGTTGGCCACGTCGAAGTTCCAACGGGCATATTCCTCTTCGGTCTGCTTGAAGATATCGCCGTATGTCAAAGGGCTGGGCGACTGGGGATCGTTGAACGGCATGTCCATCACGTGATCGATGCCCAGAACATACATGGCCAGACGCTCAAGCCCATATGTCAGCTCGCCTGATACCGGCGCGCAGTCATGCCCGCCGACCTGCTGGAAATAGGTGAACTGGCTGACTTCCATTCCGTCACACCAGACTTCCCAACCCAGACCCCACGCGCCGAGTGTCGGGCTTTCCCAGTCATCCTCGACGAACCGGATGTCGTGCAGGTCCATGTCGATGCCGATGGCTTCAAGGCTTCCCAGATACAGTTCCTGCAAATCCGGTGGGCTGGGTTTGATTAGTACCTGATACTGATAGTAGTGCTGCAACCGGTTCGGGTTTTCGCCATAACGCCCATCCGTCGGGCGGCGCGACGGCTGAACGTAAGCCGCGGCCCATGCCTTGGACCCCAGCGCGCGCAGGGTCGTCGCGGGATGGAACGTTCCGGCCCCGACTTCCATGTCGTAGGGCTGTAGAATCGCACAGCCTTTCGACGCCCAATAAGTCTGAAGCCGCAGGATGATCTCCTGAAATGAACGCGGTGCGCTGGTCGGTTCGGTCATGGCATTCCCTCTGGGCGCCTCTGCGCCCGGTTCCGGTCGGTTTTGCCCTTCCTATGCAAGGGGCCAAGGGGCGTCAACGGGGCTTGGGTCCAAGCCTGTATCTGCGGAGCCACACCGGAAATTCCCCGCATTCGCGGCATGGCGTTTCGCAAATGAATTCGCGTATTCTGCACCAAAGCACAAACACTGCAAAAGACGGGCAGACTATGACACGCGTATTTTCAGCAATCCTATTGTTTCTTCTGGTCGGCCTGCGCGCCGCAACCGCACAACAAGATCCCGGCGTCTGGGTCCAGGTCGAGGCCCAGCCATCACTGCGCGAAGCGCAGGAACGGGCACAGGCCTATGCCGGCACCTTGCCGGACGTGAACGGGTTTCGCCTGAACAGCGGCTGGTACGCGATCGTGATCGGCCCCTATGCTCGTACCGACGCCGAACAGGTGCTGCGCGTCTATCGGGCCGAAGGCCAGATCCCGCGCGACAGTTACATCGCGTTTTCCAGCTCGATGGGGCAACAGTTCTGGCCCGTCGGGGCAAACGTGCTGAACCGCGGCACCGTCGCGGCACCAATTGAACCTGTGGCACAACCGGAAGAGGCTCCGGCTGTGGTCACACCACAGGATTCCGATGAAACCCGCGCACAGGCGCTTCAGTCCGAACGTCTGTTGACCGCGCAGGAACGCAAGGATCTGCAAACGGCTCTGCGCGCGGCGGGGTTTTACAACTCGACCATTGATGGTGCGTTCGGGCAAGGCACCCGCCGATCAATGAGCGATTGGCAGCGCTATAACGGGTTTGACGCCACGGGTGTTCTGACCACGTTGCAGCGCAAGGCCCTGATGGATGAATACAACGCGCCGCTGATCTCTGTCGGAATGGAGCGGTATTCCGACGACAAGGCCGGGATTGTGCTCGACATGCCTCTGGGCGCTGTGAGCCTTGATCGCTATCAAGCCCCGTTTGCACATTTCAAAAGCATCTCTGACCTGAACGCCAAGGCGCTCCTGATCAGCCAGGAGGGGGACAAGAACACGCTCCGCGCGCTTTACGAGGTGATGCAATCGCTTGAGATCGTTCCGCTGAATGGCCCTCGTGAACTGGGCCGCGACCGGTTTACCCTTGAAGGGCGCGGCAACGGCATAGTGTCCTTTACGCAAGCGCAATTGGCGGATGGAAAAATCAAGGGCTTCACCCTTGTCTGGCCCGAAGGAGACGAAGCACGTCGCCTGCGGGTTCTGTCAGCGATGACCTCCAGCTTCAGCACGACGGATGCGGTTCTGGATGCCTCCGCCGGTGCATCCGCAGAACAGCGCATCGATCTGGTGTCGGGCCTTCAGGTCCGCAAGCCTCGGCTGACGCGCTCTGGTTTCTTTGCGGATGAGAATGGGACAGTACTGACGGTTTCCGAGGCCGCGGACAGCTGCACGCGGATCACTCTGGATGATGATCACGAGGTTCAACTGGCCCTGACGGACCCTGAACTTGGCGTGTCAGTCCTGCGCCCTGCAAAGACTCTCGCCCCCATGAGCGTCGCCGCGTTCAGTGCCGCCAAGCCGCGCATCCAGTCAGAAGTGGCCGTGTCCGGCTTTTCCTATCAGGGCGCATTGGGCGGCCCCTCTCTGACCTACGGGCAGGTCGCGGACGTTCGTGGGCTGAACGGTGAGACCGGCGTCAAACGTCTGGCGCTGAATGCCCAACCCGGCGATGCAGGCGGCCCCGTCTTCAACAACAGCGGCAACGTCGTCGGAATGTTGTTGCCCACACCGTCCGAAGGGCGCACCCTGCCCGCTTCGGTCAGCCTTGCGGCCACCGTTGATCGGTTGACGGAAATTCTGGCAGAGGCCGGAGTGTCCGGTCAGTCGAGCGAGGAAACCACACGGATCTCACCCAATGAGTTGAACCGGCGCGCAACCGGCATGACGGTTCTGGTTCACTGCTGGGATTGATCCGACAGCACATCAATGCAAGACACGCGCCGCATGAAAATGCGGCGCGTTTTCGTTACAGAATGTCAGGTGTCACGTGGATCAAGGTCGGCACAGGCGCATCGAATGCAGCTCGGACGGCACTTTGCATCTCTGCAACGTTCGACGGCGCCATGGAAAACGCGCCAAAGGCTTCGGCAAGCTTACAGAAATCAGGATTGTGGGCCATGACCGCATTGGGGGCGATCTGGCTGCGCACCATACTGTCTTCGATTTCCTTCAGCTTGCCATTGTCCCAAAGAATGATCGGAAGCGACAATCCCAGTTCAACCGCCACGCCCAGTTCCTGCATCGTGTAATGGAACCCGTAATCCCCGGCGATAACCGCCGTGGGTTTGCCGCGTCGGGCAACCGCCCCGCCAATACCGGCGGGCAACCCGTAGCCAAGAGTGCCAAACCCCGTCGGGTGGTGCCAATGATGGGGGAAGGCCATGTCCCAGACCTCTTTTGCAACGTAAGCAAATTGGGTCATGTCCGAATAGATCATCGTATCGGCCGGCATGGCCGCGCGCAGGGCATCTGCGATCGGTACGATTCCGGGCCGCTCGGCATCCACCTCAGCACGCCAGCGCGCGCGCGCATCGGCCACTTCCTCGGGTGACCAGCCTGTTGCCGGTTTCATCTCCTGGGTTGCGTGCCACAGGGCGCGGGCAAAGCTCTGGCTGTCGACTTGCAGCTTGATGGCGGCGCGGTGGCGATCAGACAGAACCTCGGGGTCGAGATCAACGCGTATCAAGGTCGCCTTGTGCCCCAAATCCTGCCGCCACAAATCGACCTCGCCCAGCTCGGCCCCGACAGCGATCACCAGATCCGCCGAGGCGATTACCTCGGCACTGCCGGGACGCGGCAACATGGACCCGAAATCCAGCGGATAGTTAGCGCCCGGCAGCCCGCGCCCGGCATAGGTGGTAAAGCAAGCCGCCCCCAGCTGCGTCAGAATCTGCCGCCATTCATTGGATTTGCAGCCCCCACCCAGAATGAACAGCGGCCTTCGGGCCAGGTTCAACATGGACACGACCGATGACACGTCAGGCGGCAAGGCTTTGGTGCGCAGCGCGGGCTGGTTGGGGAACGGCGCCGGGTCGGCCTCGGCCTGCAACTGCGCGATGGGCACCTGAATGTGCTTGGGGCGCGGGCGCGAAAGCTCGAATTCTTCAAACGCCCGTTCTATCAGCCCATAGGCAGCTTCGGCGGAGTTGGCCTGTACAGACCAATCCGCAACTGTACCGGCGGCGACACATTGATCTTTCATCTGGTGCAACTGGCCCCGGACGGCCTGCGTTTCATCCAGACAGGAAGACAGAACCAGCATCTGAACCGAGTCGCTGTAGGCCTGTCCGATCGGGGTCATGATGTTGCACAAACCGGGACCGGTGATCACATAGGCGACGCCAGGGCGGCCGGTCGCGCGCGCGTAACCGTCAGCCATGAATCCAGCCCCCTGCTCGTGCCGGGCCAGAACATGCGTGATCCCGGCCTCTTCGATACCACGATACATTTCCTGATTGTGGACACCGGGAATGCCGAAAATCACATCCACGCCACGATCCTTGAGCATATGCGAAATTTGCGCGCCAAGGGGTCTTTTCATCAGCCTCTCCAGAATTGAACGGTGAAGATCGCGTATACCGCTAAAAGCTCGAGCCGCCCGACCAGCATTCCGGTTGTCAGCAGCCATTTGGCCGTATCGTTGAGACCTGCGAAATTACCCGCCGGTCCGATCTGATCGCCAAGACCCGGGCCAACGTTGGCCAGCGCTGTCGCGGCCCCGGACACCGAAGTAATGAAGTCCAGACCTGTCAGTGCCAACGCCCAGGACAATACGCCCATCGACAGAACGAAGAACATGAAGAAACTCATCACCGAGGTCAGAACGTCCCGTCCGACCGGCCTTCCATCATAGAGCGGCATGAACACGCCATGTGGGGACCGGATCCGTTTGATCTGGCTTTTGATCGAGGCAAACAGCAACTGATACCGGAAAACCTTGATCGAACACGCCGTCGACCCCGCGCATCCACCGATCAATCCGATCAGGAAGAACAGCATGATCGGAAAGCTGCCCCACCCCATGTAATCGACACTGGCATATCCTGTCCCCGAGATGATCGAGGTAATATTGAACAACGACTCGCGGAACGCCTGTTCCCAGTGATGGGGAAAGACCGAGGTCAGAAAGACTGACATGATGACAACCAGAACCAGAATGGTCGCCAGAAACGCCCGAATTTGACTGTCTTTCAACAGTGAAGATGTATGACCATTGGCCAATTGCACATAACGCACAAAGGGAAGAGCCGCCAAGATCATGAAGACGGATGCAGCATATTCGGCCGGGCCTGAAAATGTACCAAACGAGGCATCATAGTTCGAGAAACCGCCCGTGGACACCGTCGTGAAAGCATGGACCAACGCGTCAAAAAAGCTCATCCCAAACGCGGCATAGACCAGCACGCATACAACTGTCAGGAAGACGTAGATCAGGGAAATCTGCCCCGCAATCTCCTGCGCGCGAGGCAGGATTTTCCCCATGGTCTCAAACCCTTCCGAACGGAAGATCTGCATGCCACCAACCCGCAATTCCGGCAGGAACACCATCGCAACAACGATGATACCGATGCCCCCCAGCCATTGCAGGATGCCCCGCCACAACAAAAGACCCTTTGGCAGCGTGTCCAACCCTGATATCACGGTCGAACCTGTGGTCGTCAGACCTGACATCGCCTCGAAATACGCATCGACAAAGCGCAGCTCGGTTTCACCGAACAGAAACGGAATTGCCCCGAAGACCGGCAGCGCAACCCAGACCCCTGTTGTCAACAGAAAGGTCTGCCGAATGGTCAAGCCCTCGCCCACGCCGTTGGAACAGCTCATCGCCAGAACGGATCCGGTCAGTATCGTGATGATTGCGCTTTCCAGGAAGACATTCCATTCGCCGCGACCCTCGATGATGTCCGCAAGCATAGGAAACAGCATGGTCGCCCCAAGAATGGCGACCAGCAAGCCAATCACATATCCGACCGGGCGAAGATCCATCATGACGCGCAGCGTTGGCGCGCCAGCCCGACCGTGTCAAGCAGATGATCCCGGTTTACGTGTCTGTTTTGGTATCTGCCCCCGGCATTGCGGGCGGTTTCGACGGCGGTCGCGTTTTGCGCGCCTGCGGTTTTGTTTGTTCTGCCGCTGCCGCGGATTTTGACTGCGCAGCAGAAGACGCCTTGGTCGCCGAAGCCGCCGGACGGGCCCGAGATTTCTTCGGCGGGGTCGCCGCAGCAGTGGAAGACGCGGCGGGGGCTGTATTCCGCGCAACCGGTTTGGCGTTCTTGGCTACAGTTGCGGCCGGTTTCGCATGGGTTTTTGGCTGCGACGCCGGCTTGGGTGCGGGCTTTGCTTTCGCCGCAGGTTCAGCCCGTGGCGTGACGGCAGCGCGTGGCTTCGCGGAGAACTCCGCCGGTTTGGGTTCAACGACGGCAACCTTCTTTACGGTTTTTTTCACTGCTGCGGTCTTTTTGACGGCAGGTTTTGGCACACGCGGCGCGGTGGCTTTTACCTTGACCGGCGCCTTTTCCACCGGCTTTTCCGGAGACGCCGCAGCCACGTGCAACGCGTGCACAGGCGCCATCGGCAATTCAAACGCTGAACGGGTCACGATCTGCATGATCTTCATCTGGTTGACCATTGCGTAACCAGCCATGCGAATTGCCGCAGCTTGAAACTCCAGCGGTTGGGTAATCGGATTCATTACATGTTTCTCCTGTAAAAACGATGCAGCCCGAGATTTGTGACTAAAGTGGCTTGTCCGCTTCGATTTCTCGAACGGTGATCGCGGTCTTGCAGTCCAAGGCGTCTCACGTCTCGGCTTCCTTTCGGGGCCGTTCACCATTCAATTGGCATACAAACGGCTGCTGCATTCCCTATGGATATACAACAAGAACAGCGCGGATGCAGCATTTTTGCTGCGTTGCGGCAAAAGAACGCTTACAGATGAAATCTCTGATTAAATTCTAGCCGCTTATGCAGGTGTATTCACCCAACGTGAAACAGGGTGGTGAACAGTCTTGGATCCAGGCTGGAGGCCGCAAAGGTTGGACCTTCGGTCAGAATCGACACGGCGTCGTGGCTGTGCAGGCTTTCCTGATGGCTGGCGACAACCCGAAAATCACCGACGTGATGATCTGCCAGCAATTCAGCGCAGAACAAGCGCGCCGCATCTTCGACAAAAATCGGATTGGCGGCGTTCAGCTCGGCAAAAGCCTGTTCATCTTCACGTTTGACCATGACCTGCGTTTCGGTCGGAACCGCGCGTCGGCACAGCCCGATCAGGTCTTCAAACCAAAGACAATCGGCATCGCAATCCACGACCACGGAAATCCGCGCGACGGAACGTTGTGAATGCGGTGTCGCCAATTGTCCCCGCATGACGCGGGCATGCTCGCTCAACTCCAGAGAGCATGGGCAGGTCGAGGAATAGACATAGTCCAGATGCATGATCTTCTGGCGTACACCGTTGGATTCCACCAGTTCCAGAGCGATGTCGTAATACTGGTACCCTTCCAGACCCGATCTCAGGCTCTTGATCTTGTCGGGGTAGGAAAACCGCATCTGGATACGTGCGTCAAAGCTGTCCAGATCAGTCATGTAGTCGTCAAGCGCCGCCTGCATGACTTCAAAGCTGAAAGTACGCTCGGCATGTTTGTAGAATGACCGCATGATCCGGGACATGTTGATGCCCTTTTTCTCGGCCTCAAGGCTGACGGTGCCCGTAACAGACGTCTCAAGCGTCAGGTCTTCCCCATCTTTCCGGTGGAAACGGATCGGCAGGCGGAAATTCGAGATGCCAACATGCTGAATCTGCTGTTTGGCACCGCGGATCAGGCTGGACGGGCCGTTTTGCAAGTCGGGCAGTGACGCGCGGTAATCCGCGTCAACCGAGAAACCCTCCGGGTACTCGCGCGAAAGCGAAGGATAGTTCACCTGCGTCAGGCCGGGCACCAGCCGCGCAATGGCCGGATCCAGCTGGCTGATCTCGGATGCCGTCGCAGATTCCGCCCATTGCCGCAGAACTTTCAGGGCCTCGGCGGCTTCTTCCTGATCCGGGGTCTCATCAATGTCGCGAGGGTGAATGTTCATCGGCTGCGGTTCCTCGATTGGTCGTAGGAATATATACGACTACAGGTGATTTACCAGTTTAACCCAATACGCAGGCAATAGCAGTCCGGATTGAAAAAACCGGCGCAAAACCGTCATTTCGCAACGAAATACGCCTTTTGCAGGTACAAAGACCAACCTTCAACCGCGAATACCGCCCGAAAAGACGCCGCGTTCACAGACAACGCGACGACCCCAGCGGCAAGAGGCTTTCACCGTGCTGCTGTTTGCTTCTGCGAAGCCTCCAGTGCCTGCTGGATGTCCGCCAGCAGGTCCCCGGCGTCTTCCAGGCCAACGGAAAAACGGATCAGCCCCGGCGTAATGCCAAGCTCGTCTTTCTGCGCATCGCTCAGACGCTGGTGCGTTGTGGTCGCCGGGTGCGTCGCGATCGACTTGGCATCGCCCAGATTGTTCGAGATCACAGGAATGGTCAGCGCATTCAGGAACGCAAAAGCCGCGTCCTTGCCGCCCTTGATATCCAGGGACAACACGGTCCCGCCTTTTCCACCAAGTTGCGATTGAACCAGAGCATTTTGCGCGTGGGTCTTCAAACCAGGGTAAAGGGTACGCTCCAGCGCGGGATGCCCTTCAAGCGCCTCTGCGATCTTTTGCGCGCTGTCGGCCTGCGCATTGACGCGCAGCGCCATGGTTTCCAGACCTTTGAGCATGACCCAGGCATTGAACGGGCTGAGCGCGCCGCCGGTATGCTTCAGATACGGCTCAACGGTTCCGCGGATGAAGTCCCTGGTGCCGATGATCACACCGCCCAGCGCACGGCCCTGCCCGTCAATGTGCTTGGTTGCCGAATAAACGACCACATCCGCGCCCTGTTCCATCGCGCGCGAGAAGACGGGCGTCGAAAACACGTTGTCCACCACCACAATCGCCCCAACGGCATGGGCCAACTTGGACACGGATGCGATGTCGATCACTTCAAGTGTCGGGTTCGACATCGATTCGAAAAAGACCGCCTTGGTATCCGGGCGGATCGCTGCCTGCCACTGTTTCAGGTCCGTGCCGTCCACAAAGGTCACTTCGACGCCAAATCGGGACAGGATGTTCTCAAGAATATACAGGCAGGACCCGAACAATGCCTTTGCTGAAACAACATGGTCCCCGGCCTTCAGCATCGAGGTCAGCGCACCGTTGACCGCCGCCATGCCCGAGGCCGTCGCAAACGCATCCTCGCCACCTTCAAGGGCCGCGATGCGCTGTTCGAACATAGACACGGTCGGGTTGCCATAGCGGGCATAGATGAACTCATCGGGGCCGCATTCCAGAAACCGGGCTTCGGCCTGTTCGGCAGTTTCGTACACAAAGCCCTGCGTCAGGAAAATCGCCTCGCTCACCTCGTTGTACTGACTGCGGCGGATACCGCCATGGACGGCTTGTGTGCGCTTGTTCCAGTTCTCGCTCATCTCATTCCCTTTCAGCCTCCGGCGGAGGCAAACAAAAAACCCCAGACGCGGCCAAGCGAAAGGGGTCTTTCATCCTGACCTTTTAGCGGTGTTGTTTAGCGTGGCCCGCAATCCGGTAACAAATCGCCACGTAGCTTTGGGATGGCAATACGCCTCGGGCGGTTTGCGGTCAAGCCCGGCTTGCATTCGGTCACGCTTTCGTAAGCGACTCTTGCCGAGCCGGCAGAAACCCGCATGATCCACCCAACATCAGGAGAACACATGGCTGACCCGATTGATCTGTATTTCTGGCCCACACCAAACGGCTGGAAAGTGTCCATCGCTCTGGAAGAGATGGAGCTGCCCTACACCACTCATCTGATCGATATCGGAAAGGGTGATCAGTTCGACCCGCAGTTCCTGAAGATCGCCCCGAACAACCGGATGCCAGCAATCGTGGACCCTGACGGGCCAGATGGTGCACCGGTCTCGGTTTTTGAAAGCGGGGCAATTCTGATGTATCTGGCCCGCAAGACCGGGCAGTTCTATGGCAAGACCGAGCGTGATCGGATCGCCGTCGAAGAATGGCTGATGTGGCAGATGGGCGGCGTTGGTCCAATGGCCGGTCAGGCGCATCACTTCCTGAAATACGCCCCGCAACTGAACCCGCCACAGGACCTGCCCTATGCCAAAGATCGTTACCGGGCCGAGGTCGGTCGTCTGTACGGGGTGCTCGACAGACGGCTGGCCGAGAACGAATACGTTGCCGGAGACTTCTATTCGATTGCAGACATGTCGATCTGGGGCTGGGCCAGCCTGTGGGAAGGGCAGCAGCAAGTGCTGGAGGACAAACCCCACTTTGCGCGCTGGCTGAAGGCCGTCGGCGCCCGCCCCGGTGTTCAGGCCGGGCGCGCTCTGCACGCAGAGCTACGAGGAGACAATCGTGACAAGCAGGCGCAGGAGGTCTTGTTCAAACGATGACTGCGTTGAAAACCCGTTTGGATTGACGCTGATCATCAGCCCTGGCTGCCTTGGCCGCGGCAGGATCGGCTAGCGAAACTTGAATTCGGGTTCCGCCAGGAAAGGCATCGGGGTGTTCCTCCAAACCCCACTGCGCAGCGCGGCAGGATTTCTGTGGTCAACGCGCATCCGGGGCGTCAGGACAAAAGCCGCCTGCTTCTTCCCATCCGTTTCCCGCACCAAGCGTGTCATCTCTTTGCGCTTTAGACGCTGCAATTCCGAGAGGTATTTTTGGGTGTTCCCAAGGTGTCTGCGCTCGAAAGAGTGGGCACTCAAAGCTTCCTCGATCATTCTGGCGGTATGCACGTATCCTTTTGAACGCGTATGCTCCAACAGTTCGCCAAGGCGACCGGCAATCTGGCTCTCATCCATCTGGACGGTTTTTTCGAACGATCCATTTCGTGTTACTTCAGGCATCTGAACTGACTCTGAGAAGATGTTGAGTGGCGTGCCATCGCGCCTGCGTTCAGACACAGGCCGACGCATAGAGATGCCCGCAGTACTAACACGGCATCAAAGAGTCGACCGGCCAATGCCGAATTGGCGGAAAAGCGCCTTTGACCCAGCGTGATATGCGGGAACTTACCGACATTCATCGGCGCACAGGTCTTGTTGCGCGCAAGGCAACAAGGTAGCCGCCTGTTATTTCCCGTCACATCAGGCCTACCCTGCGCCCTGCACCAGCATATCCAGCATCCCCGAAATATCCTCGATTTCTTCCGCAATCACATGGGTCACTGAATGCGCCCGCTGCATCCGGCCTGTCACTTTCAGCAACCGCCCCGAAATCACCGCACGGCGGAACCGTTCGTAGATTTTGCGCCAGACCACCACATTCACGACCCCGGTCTCGTCTTCAAGCGTCAGAAAGATCACCCCCTTGGCCGTTCCCGGCCTCTGCCGCAGGATCACAAGCCCGGCCACAGCCACGCGCGCGCCCTCGGGCGGGGAATCCAGTTGGCTGGAAGGCAGACAGGACGGCGGGCGCGGCCAATCCCGGTTTGAAACCACAGGGCGAACGGGTGCAACAAGCATGAGAACAAAAATAGAACAAACAGCAAGAAAGTCCAGACATGGCGCGCTGAGTCGCAAATGAGGCTGGAAAGACCTAAATGCCTTCACTAAGGAAGAAATCGAACATCGTAAAAGGAAGACGCACGCAATGGCAAAGATCACCTATGTCGAGCACGGCGGTACCGAACACACAGTCGAGGTCGCCAACGGACTGACCGTCATGGAAGGGGCCCGCGACAACAACATCCCCGGCATCGAGGCCGATTGCGGCGGCGCCTGCGCCTGCTCGACCTGCCATGTTTACATCCACCCCGACTGGGTCGAGAAAATTCCGGCCAAGGATGACATGGAAGAAGACATGCTGGACTTTGCGTTCGAGCCCGACCCGGCCCGCTCGCGCCTGACATGCCAGATCAAGGTCACCGATGCGCTGGACGGGCTGGTCGTTCAGATGCCTGAAAAGCAGATCTGATGCACAACAAGGCGCCGCGCCTGCCCCGCCGCTTTTGGCAACGTCGGGCACGCGGCGCTTTGCTATCTTTCGGACTTTGGCTCGCGCTGCCACAAGCTGGCACGGCAGATACCATAAACGACGCCCGCTTCACAGAACCAACCACTCGTTACGCCCATGGCGTCCTGGGTGACACGATCGAATATGGCGCGCTGGAATTCACGACCGACAGTACGGTCGTAACTATTCGCCTGCCACAGGATCGCGTGTTCGAAGACATCGCCCCGCGCTTGGCAGACGTCACCCTGGACGGCGCACGCGAAGCAATTGTCGTTGAATCCCACGACAAAACAGGGGCTCAACTTGCGATTTACGACGCCGCCGGAGACAAGATCGCGGCCACGCCTCATATCGGCACCCGCTTCCGCTGGCTTGCCCCGATCGGGGCCGCCGACCTGGACGGCGACGGGCATATCGAAATCGCTTATATCGACCGTCCTCATCTGGCCAAAACACTGCGCATCTGGCGCTACAAAGACAACGCCCTGAGCGAAATCGCGGCTCTGCCCGGATTGACCAACCACAGGATCGGTGAAGATTTCATTTCCGGTGGCCTGCGCACCTGCGGCGACCGCCCGGAACTGATCGTGGCCAGCGCCGACTGGACGCGGATCGTCAGCGTCTCTTACGACAACGGCTGGATCACATCCGACCGGGGCCCGTTCAACGGCCGCAAAAGCCTAGCCCAAGCCCTGAACTGCTGATCCGCCTCTTCATCTGGCCAAAAATATCCTGAGGGATGAGCGGTTGAAAGGAAATCGTCCAGTGGACGATTTCGACCGCGAGCGCGCGCAGCGCCGGGAGGCCGCAAGGCCGAGGGGCAAACCCCCTGCCCGATCAATCATCCAATGCACGCCATCCGATATCGCGCCGGTAAAACCCGTCAGGCCAATCCACGGCTTCAACCATTTCATAGGCCCGGTCGCGCGCCTCCTTCAGTGTGCTCCCCCGGGCGGTCACGTTCAGCACGCGCCCGCCCGATGCAACCACCTGCCCATCGGCACTCTTTGTACCAGCGTGAAACACCATGTTCCGGCTGTCTTCCGGCAGGCCTTCAAGCCCTTTGATCGCAGTGCCTTTCTTGTAAGCACCCGGATAGCCATTGGCCGCCATCACCACAGTGATGGCATGGTCATCCGCCCAATTCACCCGCATCTCACCCAACCTGCCTTCGGCAGCCGCGTGCATCAGGTCCATCGCCTGCGCGCCCAAACGCATCATCAGAACCTGACATTCCGGGTCACCGAAGCGGACGTTGTATTCGACCAGCCTTGGCTGCCCGTCCTTGATCATCAAACCTGCATAGAGAACGCCCTGAAACGGCGTTCCCCGGCGCTTCATCTCGGCGATGGTAGGGCGCACAATTTCTTCCATCGCACGCGCCTCCACCTCTTCGCTCAACACCGGCGCCGGAGAATAAGCGCCCATCCCGCCGGTGTTCAGGCCGGTATCGCCCTCGCCAACCCGTTTGTGATCCTGGGCCGTGCCGACTGAAAGAATGTCCTCACCATCGCACAGAACGAACAGCGAGGCTTCTTCACCATCCATGAATTCTTCGATGACGACTTCCGCGCCCGCACCGCCAAAGGCACCGCCGAACATGTCGTCAATGGCGTCCAATGCGGTCTTCTCGTCCATCGCAACGATCACGCCTTTGCCTGCGGCCAGACCATCGGCCTTGACCACAATCGGCGCGCCCTGTTCGCGGATATAGGCTTTGGCAGGCTCAGCCTCGGTAAACCGGGCATAAGCCGCGGTGGGGGCGTTGGCCGCGTCGCAGATTTCCTTGGTGAAGCTTTTCGACGCTTCCAGCTTCGCCGCCTCGGCTGAAGGTCCAAAAACCAATACACCGGCTTCGCGCAACCGATCGGCCACACCGGCCGCCAAAGGCGCCTCGGGTCCGACAATCACGAAATCAATCGCATTTTCTTCGGCAAAGCCGACAACAGCGCCGCCGTTTTCAATATCCAGAGCGGCACAGTCAGCGATCTGAGCGATCCCCGCATTCCCCGGAGCCACGATCAGACGGTCGCATTTGGGGTTTTGCAGCACTGCCCATGCCAGGCTGTGTTCGCGCCCGCCGCTGCCGAGAATGAGGATATTCATGAAAGCTCTCCGATCTGCTTGGCCTTGCCTGCGCGGCGTTCTAAGCTGGGCGCGCATTTGAAACAAGGCGCTGAAATGTCCGACCTGCTTGATGACCCGATTCCGGGCCAAAACACCCCTGAATACACTGTGTCCGAAATTTCGGGTGAGGTGAAACGGACGCTCGAAGGCTCGTTCGGTCGAATCCGCGTGCGCGGTGAGGTTGGGCGCGTGTTCAAAGCCCGATCCGGGCATCTGTACTACGACATCAAGGACGACAGGAACGTTTTGGCCTGCACCACGTGGAAAGGTCAGATTTCCGGCCTGTCCGTTGTGCCCGAAGAAGGATTGGAGGTCGTCGTCACCGGTCGCCTCACGGCTTTCGGGGCGCAATCCAAATACAACCTGAATGTCGATGAGGTTTCCGTCGCGGGTCAGGGCGCGCTGATGGCGCTGCTGGAGAAGCGCAAGAAGCAGCTTGAGGCCGAAGGATTATTCGCGCCCGAACGCAAAAAACCCCTGCCATACCTGCCGCAGGTTATTGGCGTGGTCACATCCCCCTCAGGCGCCGTGATCCGCGACATTCTGCATCGGCTCAGGGACAGGTTCCCGCGCAAGGTGCTGATCTGGCCTGTGGCGGTTCAAGGGGCCAACTGCGCGCCCGAGGTTGCCCGCGCCATCGAAGGCTTCAACCAATTGACACCCGGCGGCGCGTTGCCCCGGCCCGACCTGATCATCGTGGCCCGTGGCGGCGGATCGATCGAAGACCTCTGGGGCTTCAATGAAGAGATCGTCGCCCGCGCCGCAGCCGCGTCGGACATACCGTTGATCTCGGCCGTTGGGCATGAAACCGACACCACCCTGATTGATTTCGTTTCGGACCAGCGCGCGCCAACACCCACCGCGGCCGCCGAACTGGCCGTTCCCGTCCGCATGGAACTGCTTGCCTGGACTGGCGAGCAAGGCGCACGCCTGTCCCGCGCGGCAACGGATGCCGTCCAACGCCGAACGCAAAGGCTGCGCGATCTGTCCCGCGCCCTGCCGCGCCCGGATAGCCTGTTGAACTCTCCGAGACAACGCCTTGATTTGATTGCAGATCGACTCACGCCCGCCTTGATCCGCGGGGTTCAGAACCGTCGCCTTCAAGTGGTGGAACTGTCTGCCCATCTGCGCCCCTCAACCCTGCGCAGTCTGGTATCTGCACGACGGGAATCACTACACAACCTGTCCTCACGCCTGTCTTTGCGCCCAATCCAAAGGGAAATTGATCAACAGCGGCAGAACCTGAACCGTCTTGGCGATCGAATGCATACGGCCCAAACCACGCGACTGGACCGCCTCAAACAGCAACTCGAAGCGACGGATCGCCTGCGCGAGACGTTGAGCTACAAGGCCACTTTGGACCGCGGATACGCGGTCGTCCGGGCCGAAGGGAATGTGATCACCACCAAGGCTCAGGCCGCCAAACAAACGGCGCTCGAAATCGAATTCGCCGATGGTGTTCTCAGCACGGGCCCGGCCGCGAAGTCACCTTCGAAAAAACCCAGACCGGACACCCCGGATCAGGGATCGCTGTTCTAGGCCATGCTGACCATCTGGGGCCGAAGAACATCATCCAATGTACAGGCCCTGATGTGGTGCGTCGGTGAACTGGCGCTGGAGTTTCAGCGCCACGATGTGGGGCACAGGTTCGGCGGGCTGAACACGGATGGCTTTCGCAAACTGAACCCAAACGGCACCATCCCGGTGATACAGGATGGCGAACGCCCCCCGCTTTGGGAGACGGGCCCAATCCTGCGGTATCTGGCCTCCGCGTATGGTGAAGATGATTTCTGGCCACGCGACCCGACCCGGCAAGCCGAAGTGGACAAGTGGGCGGAATGGGCCAAGATCAACGTCGCGATGGCATTCACGGTACCTGTGTTCTGGCGGGTTGTGCGGACACCGGAGGCAGAGCACGACCACCATGCAATCGAAAAAGCCCTGACAGCGCTAGAAAGCACGCTGGCAATCGCCGATGCGCAACTGTCTGAACATGCGTTCCTGTGCGGTTCCTGCCTGACTTTGGCCGATATCCAGTTGGGACACGTTCTCTATCGCTACTATGACATCGATATATCACGTACATCACTGCCCAATTTGCGCCGGTACTATGACACGCTGACCGAAAGGCCAGCCTACCAGACCCATGTCATGATCAGCTATGACGAGCTGCGCCGAAACTGATCAAACGCCAACGTCGGGCCCGTAACAAACCATTTCTTCCCCAAGATCCTCTGCCTCATACAGTTCGGTCGCTTCCGGATTACCTTCGAATTGCGCAATCAAACCGCCACCGGATTGAGTGAAAACCCAGCATTGCGGATCCAGCCTGTCTTCGTAGACAAAGCAAATCTGTTCACCCTGCTGATACCAAATACCTTCCTTGCAATTCCCGTCGAGAAAAGACCAGATCACACGACGGTTCGGAAGATACCGCTCCACCCCGTAAATCTGACCTTCGAACCCGTAGAACAGAGTTTTACCCTGCGTATACTTGTCGAACTCCGAGCCAGACAAAGGCGTTTGTGCCGCCACTGACTGTGCGGCAAAAGTTGCAAGAATCATAAAGGATCTGAACATGTTTCCATTTTGGCAGAAGCGCTCCGGTCATGCCATTCGCCTGTTGGACCGGTGTCATCACATAACACTTAACTCGACGTAAGCGGTTGATTTCACGCCACGCCGCAGATCAGATTATTCTGAACCGGCGAGGAGATGACATGACAACCATACTGTTCTGGATCGCCCTTGGCAGTGCCCTTGGTTATCTGCCGCTGACCTCCCGACCCGCCGGATCTTTGCGCACCGTGCTGAAAACCGCTTCGGTCGTCTTGTTGGCGGTCATAGCCGTCTTGCACGGTGGGCCTTGGTTGTTGGTTCTTGCGCTCGCTCTGTGTGCGTCCGGCGACGCTATGCTGTCACGCGAAACAGATACCACGTTCATGGCGGGCATCGCCGCTTTTGCCGCCGGGCATCTGGCCTATATCGCTCTGTTC
Source organism: Ruegeria sp. YTSA144 (assembly GCF_059610125.1). Classification (NCBI taxonomy): domain Bacteria; kingdom Pseudomonadati; phylum Pseudomonadota; class Alphaproteobacteria; order Rhodobacterales; family Roseobacteraceae; genus Ruegeria; species Ruegeria sp. YTSA144. Next base: position 60,041 of record NZ_JBXWNA010000003.1, on the reverse strand, counting down.
CTGTCTCATCCGACAAGTTCCGCTGCGCTGATTTGGAACGCACCAGCGATTGTATGGTCCTTGATCATTCTTGGCATCATCATGGCCACACTGCTTGCGCCCCGCGCCGGAGACCTGAAGGGGCCCGTTCTGGCCTATATCCCGATCATTCTCGGAATGGGGATCACTGTGCTGGCACTGCCGGATGCCGGCCCGCTTCAGTGGGCCTTGCCCGCCGCCATGGCCTTCATCGCGTCAGATCTGATCCTCGCAACCGAGAAATTCCTGCTGCCACCGAACCACCCTGCCCTCAAGGTAACGCCTTATCTGGTGTGGCCCCTCTACTGGGGCGCGCAATTCGGCTTTGTCCTTGCGTTCGCGTGACCCTTTGCAACTGCCGCAAATCCGCATTAGGTGAAGGGAACACCTGTGGAGACCAAGTATGGCGTTTTTCTCAAAGCTAAAGGACAAGCTGTTCAAATCTTCATCTCGTCTTGAAGAAGGGCTGGAAGCCATCGTCGAGGATGGCGGCGAGGAAACGGCGGCTCCGGACCCGGTGATCCCCCAGCCGCAGCCCGATCCGCAACCCGTTCCAGAAGTGCCAGAGCCTGCCCCGGCCCCGCAACCGGTTGAACCGCCGGCACCGATCCCGACTGACCCCACGCCTGTCGCTCCACCGCCGGAAATACCGGAATCCAAGGGTATCCTGAACCGCCTGTTCAATCGAGGCGCCGCCACGGAAATGCGCCGCACCCTGGACGATGACATGCTGGAACAGCTCGAAGAGCTGCTGATCGCCTCGGACATGGGCGTCGACACGGCCTTGCGGGTCACGTCTAACATGGCTGAGGGCCGCTTTGGCCGCAAACTGTCGACCACAGAGATCAAGCAACTTCTGGCCCAGGAAGTCGCCCACGTGATGGAGCCTGTGGCCAAGCCTCTGCCGATCTATCCCAAACGGCCACAAGTGGTGCTGGTCGTCGGCGTCAACGGCTCGGGCAAGACCACGACAATTGGAAAACTGGCCAGCCAGTTCAAAGAGGCCGGCAAAAAGGTCATCATCGCCGCCGGCGACACCTTCCGCGCTGCGGCCGTGGAACAGTTGCAGGTCTGGGGCGATCGCGCCGGAGTTCCGGTTCTGACCGCACCAGAAGGCTCGGACCCTGCCAGCCTCGCCTTTGACGCGCTGACCCGTGCACAGGCAGAAGGCGCCGATCTGCTGATGATAGATACGGCAGGCCGCCTGCAAAACCGCACCGACCTGATGGAGGAACTGGCCAAAATCGTCCGCGTTATCCGCAAGGTTGATGACACCGCTCCACACAATACCTTGCTCGTACTCGACGCCACCACCGGTCAGAACGCACTGAGCCAGGTGGAAACGTTCCGCAATCTGGCGGACGTTTCCGGTCTGGTCATGACCAAGCTGGACGGCACGGCCAAGGGCGGTGTTCTTGTTGCCCTGGCAGACAAATTCGGGTTGCCCATCCACGCGATCGGAGTCGGCGAACAGATCGACGACCTTGCCCCTTTCGACCCCGAAGAATTCGCCGCCGCCCTCACCGGTCTCGACAAAGGCTGATCCCAGGCTTCATCTGGCCCCAAATATCCTCGGAGGGTGTGGGGGGCAGACAGCCCCCCACCTTCTCCGCTCCGCAAAAGGTCCGCGTATTTGAGCGACTGGCTGATCTCTCTCGAAGGCACCGAGACCGGACACCAACTGGCATTGGCGCTGGCCTTGATGGCGGCGTTCCTGCACGCGGTCTTCGGTGCATTGCAAAAAGGCAGGCACGACCCGTGGCTGTCCCGTGGCGCGATCGACGCCTGCTATTGCCTTATGGCAGCCCCCTTCGCCTTTTTCGTGGTCCCATGGCCCGAACCTCATATGTGGCCGATCTTCGCACTCGTCTGGCTGATCCACATCGCCTACAAGACCCTGCAAGCCATGGCGTACACCAAAGGCTCTTACACCGTCGTCTATCCGGTGGTGCGCGGGACGGGTCCGCTGTTCACCGTCATCGGTGCCTATCTTCTGTTCGGCGAAGCATTCTCGGCCGTGCAATGGCTGGGCGTAGCTACGTTGCTGGCCGGGATATTCGGGTTGGCCGCCTACAACTTCAGGTTCCTGGAAACCGACAGGGATACGCTGGGCATCGCGCTGACACTGGCGGTCATCACAGGCCTGTTTGTGGCCCTGTACACCACCTATGACGCCTATGGCATTCGCGCCACCGCCGATCCGTTCACCTTTCTGGCCTGGTTCTTCATGATCGACGGCGCGGCCATGCCGATCTACGCATTTCTCAGGTGGCGCGCGATGGCGCACAGACCTGCACCTGGCCCGCTGATGCTGCGCGGCCTCGCCGGCGGTATCATCGCCCCTTTGTCCTTCGGGGCGATCATGCTGGCCACCCGGTTGGACAAGGTCGGTGAAGCAGCCGTTCTGCGCGAAACCTCAACGGTCTTCGCTGCGCTGATCGGCTGGCTTGTGCTAAAGGAAACTGTCGGCCCAAGACGCATTGCCCTGATGGCATTGATTGCACTTGGCGCCGTAATAGTTGAAATGGGCGGGTAAGCAGCAGGAAGTACAGATGACAGGCAAAAAAGACATCAACCCGTTTCTGAAACAGGTTCTGGAACTTGGCCCCCCGCTGGCCTTCTTCTTCATCTACCTGCGCCTGCGCGACGACAGCTTTCTGATCGGCGGCATCGAGTATTCCGGGTTTATCATCGCCACGATAATCTTCGTCCCGCTGATGCTGGGGGCAATGGGTATCCTGTGGTATCTGACCGGCAAACTCAGCCGGATGCAGATCTTCACGGCCTTCATGGTGATTTTCTTCGGCGGCCTCACAGCCTGGTTCAACGACGAGCGGTTCTTCAAGATGAAAACCACGCTTGTCTATGGGCTTTTTGCCCTGATCCTCGGCATTGGTCTGATGCAAAAGAAATCCTATCTGGCCTATGTTCTGGACGAAATGCTGCCGATGAAACACGAAGGCTGGATGATACTCACGCGCCGCCTGTGCGCGTGTTTCGCCGTACTGGCCACCGCAAACGAATTCGTCTGGCGCACCATGTCGACGGATCTATGGGTCAAGATCGAGACCTTCGGCTTTCCCATCGCGCTGATGGCCTTCCTGATGCTTCAGTTCAGCATTCTGCAACGATATATGGACGATCCCAAGCAGAAATAGCCCCCTGCACCCGCCAGACCTGCCAAAACAAACAAAATTCTTGGCTTGAGCGCCCAGCTATGGGAAGTTGTACCACCACCCACACTCATACTTTGCCCAAGATCGGTGCATACATGACGGCCTTTCCCAACAGCGGCTTCCTTGCCGAAGCTTCCGACGGGCTCAGAGAAATGCTTTCGGCGCAGGCGACCGAAATATCTCTGTCCCAAGGTGATGTACTTTTTGAACAAGGCGACGAGGGCGACTCTCTCTATGCCATTCTGGAAGGCACATTGGAGGTTTCCTTTCTGGCAATGAGCGGCCGCAAACTGACGCTGACCTTGATGCGCCCCGGCGAAGTCTTCGGTGAAATCGCGTTGTTTGACAATGGCCCGCGTACGGCCACCATTGCGGCGGCAGAACAGTCACGTGTACTGCGTGTGCGCCGCAACGACGTTATGAACCAGATCAGACAACAGCCTGATCTGGCAGTGGATATGATCCGACTTGCCGGATTGCGGATGCGATGGATGGGATCGCAATTGAACGAACAGGTGTTTCTGCCCATGCCGATCAGGCTGGCTCGCAAGCTGCTGCACCTGTCGGGTTTGCAGGACGACCCGTCCGCGCGCATCACCCTGTCGCAGAGCGAGCTGGCCGAGTTTGTCGGAGCCACGCGCGAGGCGGTTTCCAAAACCATCTCGACCTGGAAACGCGACAACATGGTCGAAGCCTCTCGTGGCGGCTTGCTGATCCAGGATTTTGAAGCCCTGCGGGAATTGGCTGATTCAGATCTTATTTGATCAGGTGTGACCTGGTTCACAGACCATTGATTCCGCGTTGACCTAAGGTGAGTTTGTTACCGTAGGAGGTCAGAGAATCATCCCCGATATCTGTCCACTGACCTCTCCCTGTATCTGAGCCATACGCAATCACTGCGTATGGCTCATTTTATTTGCGTGCCGGTAAAACCCGGTCCGGCCCGCAGCCAAAAAAAGGCCGGGAGGTTATCCCGGCCTGTTCAATCAGTTCTCAAGGCTCAGCGCCACAAAACGCGGATCACCGCCCCTGCGCACCAACAGCAGCAGAGATTTGCGACCGGCTTCGCGCGATTCTTCCATCCGAGCTTCGAGATCTCCGATGGTTTCCACCTTTTGCTGGCCTGCTTCGGTGATCAGGTCACCCGCCCGCATCCCCTTGGCATACGCCTCGGATGCTTCATCGACATCCGTAATCACAAGACCGTCTGCATCAGAATCCAGCCCCAGATCTGCACGCAGGGTATCAGTCAGGGGGGAAATCGTGAGGCCCAGAATATCCGCGTTCTCTTCAATCGGAGCTTCCTGCGGTTCCTCCTCGCCATTGTCGGCGCGTTCCGCATCTTCCCGACGCCCCAGTGTCACAAGTACGGTCTGCGTTCCGCCGTCGCGGTGCACGATCACTCTGACGGATTTGCCGACCTCTGCTTCGCCGACCTGACGCACCAGGCCACGGGTGTCTTCCACCTCGACGCCGTCAAAGCTGAGGATCACGTCACCCGCCTTCAATCCGGCTTCTTTGGCGGGACCCTCCGGTACATCGCTGATCAGCGCGCCGCCCGGCTTTTCCAGCCCCATGGCTTCTGCCATGTCCTCGGTTACGTCCTGAATACGGACGCCCAGCCAGCCGCGACGGGTCTCGCCATATTTGCGCAGTTGATCCGCGACCTTCACGACGACATTCGATGCCATCGAGAAACCGATGCCGATCGAACCGCCGTTGGGCGACAGGATTGCGGTGTTCACACCGATCACTTCGCCGTCCATGTTGAACAGCGGCCCGCCCGAGTTGCCCCGGTTGATCGCCGCATCCGTCTGAATGTAGTCGTCATAGGTTCCGCTCAGCGCTCGGTTGCGGGCTGAAACGATCCCTGCCGATACCGAAAAGCCTTGCCCAAGCGGGTTGCCCATGGCGATGACCCAGTCCCCGACACGCGCCACATCGCTGTTGCCGAACTTCACGTATTTCAGCGGACCCGAAGCCTCGACCTTGAGCAGAGCGATATCGGTCTTCTCATCAGTTCCGATGACTTTGGCCACCAGTTCTTTCTTGGGCTGACCATCGCCGGGAAAGAATTCCACAAGGATCTCATCAGCTTCGGCAATCACATGGTTGTTCGTGACGATAAAGCCGTCTTCCGAGATCACGAACCCCGACCCCAACGCATTGCTGCGACGCGGCGCGTTGTCGTTTTCTCCGCCGTTTCGGTCCTGGAACTCGCGAAAGAAGTCTTCAAACGGAGAACCTTCGGGCACGATGCCCTGCGGGCCAGTCCGGCCCTCGATCAGGGTGCTGGTGGTGATGTTCACAACCGCCGGGCTGACTTTCTCGGCCAGTGGTGCCAGGCTTTCGCCCCTCGCCTGTGCCACCGCCGATTGCGCCAGCAAAAGCAGTGAACCGGCAAAAGCCAGCCACATCAGCCGCATCCAAACACTCACTTCGTCCCACCGGACGGATACACTGCGCGCTTTCGCCTGCACTTGAGCTCTCCTTGTCGACATTCTCGTCAAGACCGCTTGTTCACGGCCTTTCTTACAAACCAATGTAGTCAGTTTGACCCCACGAGCAACTCGGGATCGCAACGAAATCACCGGCAAGTGAAACCGCAGCGTCAAAATCCCAGGTGTTGCGCGCCCCAAAGCAGGATCAGCCCGCTGATCACACACAGCAATCCGACCAGACGCCGGGCTTGCTCTGGCATGTCCCGCAGGGCTTCAAGCATCCGTTCGACAAGCGAAGGGGCCAGCGCATAGGCCAGCCCCTCGACAATCAGCACCAGCCCGAAGGCCAGAAGGATCATACCCATTATTCAGACGGCGCGGCAGCCGGGGCCGACCGTCCCGTTGGTGAACTGAGATAGTTGAAGAACTCGGAATCCGGGCTCAGGATCAATGAGCTATTGCCGCCCTGCAACGCTTTTTCATACGCGGTCAGCGAGCGATAGAACTCGAAGAACTCCGGGTCTGCACCGTAGGCTTCAGCAAAGATCGCGTTTCGTTCGGCGTCAGCTTCACCACGGATGATCTCGGCCTCGCGGCGCGCATCCGAAACCAACTCGACCACGGTACGATCAGCTTGCGCGCGTACACGCTGCGCAGCTTCGTTGCCGCGGGCGCGTTCGTCGGTCGCCTCACGTTCGCGTTCGGCCTTCATCCGGTCGAAGGTTGCCTCGAGGTTGGCTTGCGGCAAGTCGGTCGCTTTCAGGCGTACGTCGATCACGTTGACGCCCAGCGCACGTGCCTCGGCAATCGCGCTGTTGCGGATGCGCAGCATCAGCGCGGCACGGTCCGAACTGAGGATGTCTCGTGACGACACCGAACCCAGTACTTCGCGGGTTTCGGCGCGCAGGATACGATCCAGACGGTCTTCGGCGACCGGAATACCACCGACACCAACGGCCTGACGGAACTGGTTCAGGTCCGAAATCCGGTAACGTGCAAAAGCGTCCACCACGAGACGACGATCATCCAGAGGCGTAACCTCCAACGGTTGAACGTCGATGGACAGGATCCGGTCGTCATAGCGGACAACTTCTTGAATCAGCGGGATCTTGAACGCCAGACCCGGCTCTTCCTTGACCGCAACAACGCGGCCAAATTGCAGAACCAACGCGCGCTCACGTTCATCCACGATAAAGATCGAGGACAGAACACCAACAATCGCGATGAAAACGATCGGTAGAATAAAGGTCGTTTTACGCATCAGTTGCTCTCCTGTCCGGAATTGCGGCGCAGTTCGTTCAGCGGCAGGTAAGGTACAACGCCCTGCCCCGATCCGGTCGAGTTTTCGTCCAGAATGATCTTGTCGACGTCACCCAGAACCTGCTCCATCCGTTCCAGATACAGACGCTTGCGGGTCACCTCAGGCGCTTTGGAGTATTCTTCCAAAACCGCACTGAAACGGCTGGCTTCACCCATGGCGCTGTTGATCTGCTGTGCGCGGTAGGCTTCGGCTTCTTCCAGAACCTGGGCAGCTTCACCGCGCGCCTCAGCCAGAACCCGGTTGGCGTAGGCGTCGGCGACGTTTTGCAGCCGGTCACGCTCCTGCGCGGCGGCCTGAACGTCGCGGAAGGCGGCGATCACGTCCTGCGGCGGGTCGGCTTTGTCGAAGTTGACGCGAACAATGTTAATCCCCGAATCATAGCTGTCCATGGTCGCCTGAATCAGTTCCTGTAGACGATCCGCGATGATGCCACGATCCCTGTTCAGAATCGGTGCCAGCTCGCTCTGCGCGATAATCTCGCGCATCGCCGATTCCGACACGGCGCGGATGGTCTGGCGTGGATCACGCAGATTGAACAGGAACTTGGCCGGATCGCTGATGTTCCAGACGACCTGATAGTCGATATCGACCACGTTTTCGTCGCCGGTCAGCATGAGTCCATCGTCGCTGCCGCGGGCTCCGCCCATATCTTCGGTCTGTTCGCGGGTGACCGGAATCACCTCGGCAGTGACAAACGGCCATGGCGCAAAGTTCAGACCCGGATTGCCAACGGCCGAGAACTCACCCAGAAACAGCTCAACTGACTGTTCTTCCGGTTTTACTGTGTAAAAGCTGGCCAGCCCCCACAAAACGGCAGCCGCAACCAGGCCGATCGCAACAGTGCCTTTGGTAAAGGCCGGGCCTCCACCGCCCTGACCACCGCTGCCACCACGGCCACCGCCGCCGCGACCGCCCATCAGGACGCGCAGCTGCTCCTGGCCTTTTTTCATCAGCTCGTCGATTTCGGGAATCTGCGGGCCTTCGCCTTCGGGGGGCTTGCGCCCATCCCCGTTGTTACCCCGATTTCCTCCGCCTCCGGATGAGCCTCCGCCCCCCCAGGGGCCGCCGCTGTTGCCCGCCATATGTATCTTTTCCCTTGTATTGGACCGTGTGATCACGGGTTCCCTTGTAACGTGTGTGCGCGCGCTTGCAAATCAAGCGGTGCGTACAGGTTGCCGCATTGTCACCAGTTCTTCGGCCATCACCGGATGAACTGCAACCGTGCGGTCAAAATCTTCTTTCGTCGCGCCCATCTTTACGGCGATACCAGCCAGCTGGATCATCTCACCGGCCCCCGGGGCCACGATATGACACCCTAGAACCTTACGCGTGGCCTGAGAGACGATCAGTTTCATCAAAACCCGCTGCGTGCCACCGGCAAACGCCTTCTGCATCGGCTTGAACGACGTGGCATAGACCTCGATCGGTTCCTGGGCCGAGGCTTCTTCCTCGCTCAGGCCAACTGTACCGAATTCAGGTTGCGTGAAGATCGCGGTCGGGATCAGGTCGTGATCCACCGGTGTCGGGTTGCCTTTGAAAACGGTTTCCACAAAAGCCATACCCTCGCGGATGGCCACGGGCGTCAGGTTGACCCGGTCGGTCACATCGCCGATGGCATAGATCGACGGAACAGCGGTCTGGCTGTATTCATCCACGACGATCTCACCCTTGCGACCACGTTCGACGCCCAGATCTTCCAGCCCGAGATTGTTGGCATTCGGCGCGCGGCCCGTGGCGTACATGACCACGTCAAAACGATCCTCGGTGCCGTCGGTTGCCTTGACGCGGATCTGGTCGCCGTCTCTGGCCATTTCCAGAACATTGGTGCCCAGACGCACGTCGATGCCGTTCTGGCGCATCTCTTCGCAGATCAACCCACGCGCTTCTTCATCAAAGCCACGCAGGATCTGCGCACCGCGGTAGAATTGCGTGGTCTTGACGCCCAGACCGTTCATGATCCCGGCGAATTCGCTGGCGATATAGCCACCGCCGACGATCAGAATGCTCTTGGGCAACTTGTCCAGATGGAAAATCTCGTTCGACGTGATCGCAAGATCCGATCCCGGGAAATCCGGCACAACCGGGCGGCCGCCGGTGGCGATCAGGATGTGTTTGGCGGTTTTCCGGGTGCCATCGGTCAGTTCGACCGTGTGCGCATCCACCAGGCGCGCGCGTTGATCAAAGCTTTCGACACCGTTGTTTTTCAGGATGCTGCGATAAATTCCTTCCAGCCGGTCCAGTTCGGCAACCAGTTTGCCGTGAAACGTGTCCCAGTCAAACGCGCCGGGCTGAACGGCCCAACCATAGGCTTGTGCGTCTTCGACCATGCCCGAGTATTCGCTGGCAAAGACCATCAGTTTCTTTGGCACGCAGCCCCGGATCACACAGGTGCCGCCATATCGGTCTTCTTCAGCCAGCGCGACCTTTGCACCGGTTTCACCCGCCGCCACACGTGCCGCCCGGACCCCGCCCGAGCCTCCGCCGATGACGAAAAGATCATAGTCAAAGCTCATGCCGGGTTCCTTCGTTCAACTTGCAAAAATCCTCTGGATATCTGGGCGCGAAAACCGCGGTGCCAACCCCCGGGCGTGGAATTTTCGATCTTTTGCCGACGCTTGTCCGATTGGCTTGCATAAAACTCAGTCCGTTTGGTCGGAAAACAGGTTTTCCCGGGTTCCACTCAACAGTTGGTCCAGTTCAAGGGTGCCCGCGTTGATATCCCGCAGCTCGACCCGCCCGTCGCCATGGCCGATGACGACCTTGTCACAGATATCGATGAACAGGCCGTTTTCCACCACGCCGGGAACCTGATTGAGGATCAAGGCCATCTGACGGGGATTGCCGATGCGTTGCAGATGCAGGTCCAGAATGTGGTTGCCCTCATCAGTCACAAACGGGGCCGCGCCATTCATACGCAGCGCCGACGAGGTCCCAAGTACATCCATCGCGTCCAGCGCTTCTTCGATCAGTGTCCGCGTGGTTTGCCAGCCAAATGGAACAACCTCGACCGGCAAGGGGAAAGCACCCAGCGTTTCCACCTCTTTCCCGGCATCGGCGATGACGATCATCTGATCACTGGCCGTGGCAACGATCTTTTCCTGCAAATGCGCGCCGCCGCCGCCCTTGATCAGGTTCAGGTCAGCGTCGAATTCATCCGCGCCGTCGATGGTCATGTCCAGCCACCCGGCCTGATCCAGAGAAATGACTTCGATCCCGACTTCGCGTGCCAGCTGCGCGGTGCGGGTGGATGTGGGAACGCCCTTGATCCGCAGACCTTCGTCCTGCACCCGTTCGCCCAAACGACGAACCAGCCAGGCCGCGGTAGATCCCGTTCCAAGACCCACGCGCATGCCGTCCTCGACCATCTCGGCGGCACGGTATGCAGCCACGTATTTTGCGGTGTCGATGGGCGACAGTTCTCCGGTCATGGCAGCTTTCCCAGTTTGGCCTGCCCGAGTTATAGGGAATGCGCCGCGCGACTGCGACCACAATTTGAGGTTCAGCAAACGTAAAGATGCCTGAAGACTGCGCGTTTCCTATCGGAAACGTCGCAATCATGTCTTACGCCCTCATCTTTGTCATATAGATTGCCCGCATGTTGACCCGTTACCGCCTGCACTACGCCCCTGACAACGCCTCGCTGGTGATCCGGCTGGTGTTGGAAGAAATGGGTGCGCCCTATGAAACCGTGCTGGTCGATCGCCGTCGCAACGAACAGGACAGCGCGGTGTACAGGGCATTGAACCCCAACGGGCTGATCCCGGTGCTTGAAACTCCGCAAGGGCCGATCTTTGAAACGGCGGCAATCCTGCTGTGGCTGTCCGAGCGCCACGGGCAACTGGCCCCGGCGACAGAGGCCCCCGAACGCGCCGAGTTTTTGAAATGGCTGTTCTTTGCGTCCAACACGCTGCACGCCGATCTGCGCATTCTGTTCTATGCCGAGAAATACATCGCCCCGCCACAGGCCGATACCCTGCGTGCAGGCATCCGCCCCCGTTTGAAGCAACACCTGCAACTGCTGGACGCGCTGGCAAAACGCGCGCCAGCCTGGTTCCGCGCGGAATGCCCGTCGGTTCTGACCTATTACGTCGCATGCATGATGCGCTGGATGGCCTTGTACCCGGCCAAGGCAGATCGCAGTTGGTATCAACTGACTGACACCCCAGCCCTGCAAACCATCCTGGCACAGCTTGAGACACGCCCCGCCACCGTCGCAGCCATCGCGGCCGAGGGTCTGGGCCCCGCACCCTACACCTCTCCTATTTACGCCAACCCCTTAGAAGGCTCAGCTACCTGACATGTTCCTCTCTGTCTTCGATATGTTCAAAGTGGGCATCGGCCCGTCCTCCTCGCACACCATGGGCCCCATGGTGGCGGCGGCGCGCTTTCTGGATATGATGCGTGCTTCACCCTTTGAATTTACGGGTCTGAAGGGCTCGCTGCACGGCTCGCTCGCCTTTACCGGCGTCGGCCATGCGACTGACCGGGCGACCATTCTGGGTTTGGCCGGTTTTGTTCCGGACACCTACGACAACAACAAGGCCGAGACCGCATTGGCGGACATCGCCAAGACGCACACGGTTTCTCCCGACGGCCTGCCGACGCTTCAGTTCGATCCAAAAGCAGACCTGGTTTTCGACTATGACATCAACCTGCCGGGACACGCCAACGGGATGATCCTGATGGCCACGGACGCGCAGGGGGACGTGATCCTGCGCCAGGTGTTCTATTCCATTGGCGGTGGTTTTGTCCTGACCGAAGAAGAACTGGCCCAAGGCAAGGACACCAACGACGGGCCGCCCGTGCCCTTCCCGTTCCACACCGCGGCCGAGATGCTGGAGATGGCCAAATCCAGCGGCAAAACCATTGCTGAGATGAAGCGCGCCAATGAGATCGCGCGCGGCTGCGCCGACAGTTTCGCCAAGGGCTGCACCCGCCTGTGGGACGTCATGAATGCCTGTATCGAACGCGGTCTGACCACCGACGGCATTCTGCCCGGCGGGCTGAAAGTGCGACGCAGGGCAAAGGGTATCTATGACGCGCTGATGGCCGAACGCGGCATGAACCTGACCGCGCCGCACACGATCAACGACTGGATGAGCGTCTACGCCATGGCGGTCAACGAAGAAAACGCCGCCGGTGGACAAGTCGTCACGGCACCGACCAACGGGGCGGCGGGCGTTCTTCCCGCGGTACTGCGCTATTACCTGGACCACGTTCCCGGTGCTTCGGAGAGCCATATCGAAGACTTCCTTCTGACCGCGGCCGCGATTGGCGGGCTGGTCAAATACAATGCGTCCATCTCAGGGGCCGAAGCGGGGTGTCAGGCCGAGGTCGGCAGCGCATCAGCCATGGCCGCGGCGGGGCTCTGCGCCGTGATGGGCGGCACGCCCGAACAGGTTGAAAACGCCGCCGAGATCGCGTTGGAGCATCATCTGGGCATGACCTGCGATCCCGTCGCCGGGCTGGTTCAGGTGCCCTGCATCGAGCGTAACGGGCTGGGGGCCATCAAGGCTGTGTCCGCCGCGTCTTTGTCCCTTCGCGGGGATGGAGAGCATTTCGTGCCGCTGGATGCGGTGATCGAGACGATGCGTCAGACCGGCCATGACATGCACGAAAAATACAAGGAAACCTCGCTTGGTGGATTGGCCGTGAACGTGCCAAACTGCTGAGATCGCAACAAAGGGGGTCGATATGCGTGGACATTGCCTGTGCGGCAGCATCAAGTACGAGATTGACCCTCCTGCCCTGTCCTGTGTCACCTGTCATTGCGACAGTTGCCGACGCCAATGCGCCGCGCCGATGACAACCTATTTCGCGGTTCGTGACGGTCAGTGGCGCTGGATCGGGGAAGAGCCGAAACGCTTCAACTCTTCGCCCGGAGTCGAGCGCAGCTTTTGCCCTCATTGCGGCACACCAATCTCATTCCGGTCAGCCAAAATGTCGGATGTGCTGCATCTATACGTCGCCACTTTGGAGAGCCCCGAGGCAATGCAGCCCACATTGCACGTGTCTCATGAAGAAAGGCTGAGCTGGCTGCATCTGGATGACAACCTGCCCACCTGCACCGGGCCGGATTATACAAAGGTTCAACCCCTGCCCGACGCCTGACATTCGAGCTTTCCACTGCGCCGCGAAGCAGATAGCGTCGCGCGCATGACTCAGGATCGTCCCGTCTTCGGCATCTTTCTGATGCTCGGTTTTTGCGTGCTCGCGCCCTTGGGGGATGCGATGGCAAAGCTGTTGGGTGAGACGACCCCGTTAGGTCTGCTGGTTACTGTCCGCTTCGCGGTGCAAGCGTTGATACTCATTCCCCTTGTGGTGATGACGGGCCGGCCCTGGCGGATGCGCGGGCGGATTCTGCGCCTGACAGTCATCCGCACGCTGCTGCACATCATCGGCATAACTGCGATGTTCAGCGCGCTCCAGTTCCTGCCTTTGGCTGACGCCGTCGCCATTGCCTTTGTCATGCCGTTCATCATGTTGCTTCTGGGCAGATACGTTCTGGGCGAAGAGGTCGGCGCGCGGCGCCTCGTGGCCTGCATCGTCGGTTTCATCGGCACACTTCTGGTCATACAGCCCAGCTTTGCCGAGGTGGGCCTACCTGCCCTGCTGCCGTTGATCGTCGCCGTGGTCTTTGCGCTGTTCATGCTGGTCACGCGGCAGATTGCCAAGGAAACTGATCCGATTTCCTTGCAGGCTGTGTCTGGCGTCATGGCCACTGTGGGGCTGGTTCCTGTCCTTGTGATCGGAACATCGCTTGGTATCTGGAACCTGTCAGCCGCCTTGCCCGCCGCCGATTTGTATTGGCTGCTGATCGCGATAGGAGTTTTGGGAACTGTCGCGCATCTGCTGATGACATGGTCACTGCGCTATGCACCTTCGGCCACGCTGGCCCCGATGCAATATCTGGAAATCCCGGTGGCAACCCTGATTGGCTGGGCAATATTCAGCGACCTACCGGACGGGCTGGCGGCGGTTGGGATCATGATCACCGTCGCCGCCGGTTTGTACGTTATTCTTCGCGAACGGGCCACCGCTCGATCTGCCCCGACAGAAACACCTGCATAAGCGGATCGAGTGCGGCGCGGGGAACCATCACCAACAGGCCGGGCCCATCCATCTGCAATTCAACATCCGACAGCGCGCGATTGGAGGTTCCGACCTGCCCGTCCGGTTGCAACCGCAGGCCGTCGATGGGCCATTCCAGCCCGGTGCTGCGCCCCGTCACAGGGCGCATTGGAAACAGGGAAACCACATCTCCGGGCGCAACCGGCAGCCGGATTTGGCGAGGCGCGTGAAAAACCACCTCATGCGCGCCCAGCAGAATGCAGGCCTGTTCCTGACGTCTGACCAGCACGTTCAGAACGGCAAGCTGATGATCAAGCCGCCCGCCCAGAAAACCGGCCCCCAAAACCAGTGGAGCCTGCACATTGCGCAAGGTCTTGTCGAAATCGGTGCTGTCCTGCTCGCGAATGGCAAAAAGCCGTTCAGACGGGATTTTGGCTTTCGACGCGGTGTCCAGCGAATCGAAGTCCCCGATGACCGCGTCCGGAATCCGGCCTGATTCTGTCAGAACCGCCGCCCCACCATCCGCTGCAACGACTGAAGTGACGCGGTTCAGCACCAAATTCAGGTCCTCGAAACCAACATAACCCCCCCCAAACAACCCGATTGGATCAGCAGAGCGTACAATTGGTTCATTTTTCCTAAGATTGGCCATTTTTCCCGGATTTGGACACATTAAGACCACAAAATGATAGGTTCATGCATAAAGTTCAGAGCCTCCGTGTGCTCCCGATTCCGGGTAAGTGGGCTCTTGTAGTTTGTAAAGGACGTGCGTCTGATGGTACAGAATAACAAGGTATTGACCGTTTCATATGGAACCTTCTCCTGCACTTTGGAAGGATTCGACGATTCCTTTGAAACGATGAAAGCCATTGCCGAGTATTTCCGCGATCTCGCTGCGGATGATCGTTACTTCGGCTCGGAGCCTCCACAACCAGACGCCGAAATGCTGACCCGCATCGCACGCCGCGACGCATCGCAACGCGTCGAAGCCAGCCAAAACGAATCCGGGCTTTTGCTGCGTGCCGCTCCAAATACCGAAGCCCCGGCACCGGTCGGTTCTGACGCACCGGTCCGGCACGCGCCAGATGCAGATGCTATGACCACCCCGCCCCCCGAATATGCGCAACCAAGCCCGGTGCAGACCGCATTCACGGACGTGAAGGCCGTCGACGCCACCACATCTCCGCCGGCCGATAGCATTGCAGCAAAACTGCAACGCATCCGGGCCGTTGTTTCCCATTCGGACGTCCCCCCCACTGCCTATTCCGAAGACGAGGAATCTTCGCTGCTGGCCAACACCGCCCCCCCGGTGGACGCCGTGGCCGCCGCGTTCGAAGCAGGTGCTCTCAATGAAGAGGACTTCGCGGAACCCGCCCAGCCCGAGGCCGCAGAAATCGAGGACCTGCAAGCGCTTGACGCCGAAGACGTACAAGACGACGCGCCGGCAGCATCTGAAAACCAGGCCTTCGAAACCGCAGAGCCGATTATCGAGAACGATTCCGAACAGCAGGTGCAACTGACCCCCGACCACCTGCTGGATGAAGAAGTCGAGGTCGCAACGGACGACGCGCAGCTTCCTGCTGAGCCCCTGTTCTCGGATCTGGAAGAGGATACCGACGAGGAAATCGACGAAGAGGATGTTCCAAACATCCTCAACGTCGAAGACGTGGCGATCGAATCCGAAGATGAGCCAGGTGATGAGCCGCAAGACGATCAGGCGCAAGGAGTATTGACGGAAGAGGACGAAATTCAGCTGCTGTCCGAGATTTCCGAGATCGAAAAAGACATGGCAGGCCGTTCAAGCCAAAAACTGACGGATGACGCCGATCCTGATCAGGATATCTCGCGGCTGATGGCCAAAACCGGTGAACATATGGAGGACCCCTCCAGCAGCGACGCGCGAGAAACCTATTCGCACCTTCGCACCGCCGTTGCCGCGACCGAGGCCGACCGTGATGGCCAACCGGCCCCGGACACCTCGCCTGTCGATGAGTATCGCGTCGATCTGGCGTCAGCGGTCAGCCCGCGCCGCCCCGAGGTAAACGTGACCAGCATACGCCCGGAAGCAGACGCTCCGGCTCCGTTGAAGCTGGTTGCTGAGCAGCGCGTGGACGATCAAAGCGAATCCAATGGCCCCGTGATGCCGCGTCGCGTGACCACTCAGGTGGAAGAAGCCGGGTCGGAAGAAGGCGGTTTTGCGCAATTCGCACAAGATCAGGGTGCACAGTCGCTTCAGGACCTGCTTGAAGCCGCGGCGGCCTACCTGTCCTTCATCGAAGGGCAGCAGCAATTCTCGCGCCCGCAACTGATGAACAAGGTCCGTTCTTTGAAGCAGGATGAGTTCAATCGCGAAGAAAGCCTGCGTTCCTTCGGACAGCTGCTGCGCGATGGAAAGATCGAAAAAGCCGGTGGCGGCCGTTTTGCGGCCTCTGACCTGATCGGCTTCCGTCCTGATGATGAGCGTGCGGTAGGCTGACTAATCTCGCCAATTGACAAAAAAGGGCCGGGAAAACCCCGGCCCTTGTTTTTTGCCACTGGTTCAGAGACAACCGCCCGTTTGTTAAGCACGACTCGGCGTTGGCCATTGTACCGGGCCCGACCATCCCCCTTGGCCCGAGCATTGGCCCAACTCAGGATTGATCCGGGTCTTCCTTGCCAACACCGCGAAAAACGAATTTGAACGGCAGCGCCCAAAGAATGCCCAGAACGATATATACCAGAAGCTCCACCCATATCGGGGGGCGCTCCAGCCAGTTCAGAACCGTCACCACCGCCACAATGTAAAGTGGCAGGCCGATCACAAGTATAACCAACGACCACCGCCGGCGCGCCTTGTAGCTCAGACCTGTTTTCTGCTCTTTGTTCATCAATCTGCAAACGGGTCGGTCACCAGAATGGTGTCGTCCCGCTCCGGGCTGGTGGACAAAAGGGCCACAGGGCAT
Source organism: Ruegeria sp. YTSA144 (assembly GCF_059610125.1). Lineage (NCBI taxonomy): Bacteria > Pseudomonadati > Pseudomonadota > Alphaproteobacteria > Rhodobacterales > Roseobacteraceae > Ruegeria > Ruegeria sp. YTSA144. The sequence continues at coordinate 43,072 of NZ_JBXWNA010000003.1, read as the reverse complement.
TCGATCAGCTCTTCGACCCGGCGCACATACTTGATTGCGTTGGCAGGCAAATCGGCCCAGCTGCGCGCGCCTTCGGTGGATTCGCTCCAGCCCGGCATTTCTTCGTAGATCGGGGTGCAGCGCGCCTGCTGGTCAGCCGCTGTCGGAAGATAGTCCAAGCGTTCACCGTCCAGCTCATAGCCTGTGCAGATCTTCAGGGTTTCGAACCCGTCCAGAACGTCCAGTTTTGTCAACGAGATACCGTTCACGCCACTGGTCGCACAGGTCTGACGGACAAGGCACGCATCGAACCAGCCACAGCGGCGCTTGCGACCTGTTGTTGTTCCAAACTCATGTCCGCGTTCCCCAAGGCGTTGACCATCCGCATCCTCAAGTTCTGTCGGGAATGGGCCTTCGCCGACTCGGGTGGTGTAGGCTTTTACAATCCCCAGAACAAAGTCGATCGAGCCCGGTCCAATCCCCACACCTGTCGCAGCTTGTCCTGCGATCACGTTGGACGAGGTCACGAAGGGATAGGTGCCGAAATCAATGTCCAGCAGCGCGCCTTGCGCCCCTTCGAACAGGATGCGTTTTCCGGCTTTGCGCTTTTCGTTCAAAACTTTCCACACAGGCGCGGCAAACGGCAGAATCTCTTGCGCGATCTCTTTCAATTGGGCGATCAGCGCGTCGCGGTCGACCGGTTCGATCCCCAGACCTTTGCGCAGCGGGTCATGGTGCTGCAAAGCACGGTCCACCCGAGCCTCGAGCGTGGCCTCATCCGCCAGATCCGCGACGCGAACGGAACGACGCCCGACCTTGTCTTCATAGGCCGGTCCAATCCCACGACCAGTGGTGCCGATCTTGGTCCCCTTGCTGGCTGCCTGTTCGCGCGCACGATCCAACTCACCGTGGATCGGCAGGATCAACGGGGTGTTCTCGGCAATCATCAGCGTATCGGGGGTGATCTCTACACCCTGTGCCTGGATGGTCGCGATTTCCTTGACCAGATGCCATGGGTCCAACACCACGCCGTTGCCGATGACGCTCAGCTTACCGCCCCGCACGACACCGGACGGCAGAGCGTGCAGCTTGTAAACTTCGCCATCAATCACCAGCGTATGTCCGGCATTGTGCCCGCCCTGAAAACGCGCGATCACGTCCGCCCGCTCGCTGAGCCAGTCGACGATCTTGCCTTTTCCTTCGTCACCCCACTGGGCGCCGACAACAACCACGTTGGCCATATCCGGTCCTTTTGCGCTGAGTTATCAAACCCGGCTCATATAGCGGGGCGCAAACGGCAGGGAAACCGATATTTCGCCGCAGATGAAAATCGCGCGAACGCGCGATGCCTCCGGCGGGGATATTTATGGCCAGATGAAAAGCGGATCCCCTGCTTCATCTGGCTGAAAATATCCCGGGGGAGCCGCACGGAACGGGCGGCGGGGGCAGAGCCCCCTGCCCGACATCAACGCAGATGCACCGGTTGCCCATGAGGTGTCATCAGATAAGCCTCTTCCCAGGACTGATGTAGCCCTTTCACCTCCCGTGGCGGCGCGACGCCCTGCTCGGCCAGCAACCCCTCGAGCGTTTCCAGCCATGCCTGGAAATAGTCGTCGCCGCCATCCAGCTCTCGCGTGAGCCCGTGGCGCTTCAACGTGTCCGAGAATCGCGCCGCCCAATCGGACCAATCGAACCGTCCCGCCTCGTTCAGGGCAACGGTGACGGCAAAGACCTGAGCGTGCCAGGGTTCGGCAAACACCGGTTCTGGGGCTGAATGTTCGTTGCAGCCGCTCATGCCGGTTCCAGATAGCTTTGCCAGAGATCCAGTACCACTTCGTCATCCGGATGCTCCGGGCTGGTCCAAAGTTCCGAAGCGGGGAAGACCACCGCATAGATCGGTTCAGGCGCTTCGCCCAGCCCATGAGCATTGGAATCGGGCAGGACATGGGTTCCGTGCAGGCGCAGTATTCGCCCTTTTGCACCGGACGCATAATTCGGCAGGCGTGTGTGCCCGCCATCCATAATGCGATTTCCCGCTGGGCGGGTAGTGACCACCTGTTGACCGACAGAAAACTGCACCGACACGTTCGAAGGCCTGTCCGCTGGCCCACCTTTGGCCAGGGCAGCAGACACGGCCTCCGCCTTGAGCATCCGTTCTGCCAACGGATGCGGCCCATCCTCTTTCTCTTTGCCGCCGCGCAGGTCATCCAGGGAAAGAACGCCGCGTTCCACCAACAGGTCAGCCAGGCCCGAGATCCATTTCTCGTAGTAGGAAAACCGCGAATAGTCTTTTGGCGACAACCGTTCCCTTGCGTGGCGGGAAATGTCGATGTTCCACTGCCCCAGAAAACCGGAGGCAAGTGTCACCGCCAGCGCACGTGCGTGCCAGTCTTCGGCAAAAACCGGCGCATCCTCGGCCTCGGGGTTTATCGGACCATCTCCAAAGCGGCCGCCCATATCGTGAACGCGGGTCATGAAAGGGCCTTCGGCAGGCCCGTGCCGATCATGCTGTCACGTGTCACAAGTGCGGCAAGCGCCACCTCACTCATCCCATCGGTACCTTCGGGACGCATCGGCAGAACCAGATAGCGAACCTCGGCCGTCGAATCCCAGACCCTTACGGACGTTCGCTCGTCCAAGGTGACACCGAATTCGGCCAGTACTCTGCGGGGTTCACGCACCGCTCGGGCCCGGTAGGCATCAGACTTGTACCAGCCCGGCGGGATACCCAGCAACGGCCAAGGATAGCAGCTGCACAAGGTGCAGACGACCATGTTGTGCCGGGCCGGCGTGTTTTCGACGACAACCATGTGTTCGCCCTGGCGACCATAATAGCCGAGATCCGCGACCACCGGGGTGGCGTCTTTCAGCAGAGCGGCCTTGAAAGCTGGGTCGCTCCAGGCTTTTGCGACAACCTGCGCGCCGTTCTGCGGGCCAATTTTGTTCTGATAGGTGTCGATGATTTCGTCCAGAGCCGCCGGGTCGATCAGGCCCTTGCGGGTCAGAATCGTTTCCAGCGCTTTGACGCGCAGCGCGGGTTCGGGCGGCAAAAGGGCGTGCGGGTGGTCGTGGTCGTCATGTGGCATGGGCCGCAGCCTGCGTCACGCATCGGCGTTCTGTCCAGTCCCTTTGACGTGACATGACATATCACGTGCGGTGATGCGAACTCGTGACTTGCCCCCGCTGGCAAACTTGCATAAGTACCACGCGATACACGCCACGCTGTACAGGACCACCATGGAAAACGTCGTTCTCATCATCCACCTTCTTTTGGCTCTGGGCCTGATTGCCGTTGTTCTGATGCAACGGTCCGAAGGCGGTGGCCTTGGCATGGGCGGCGGCGGTGGTGCCATGACAGGCCGTGCAGCAGCGACCGCTTTGGGCAAACTGACCTGGATCCTCGCCGCTTGCTTCATCGTGACCTCGATCACGCTGACCATTCTGGCGGCGCAGAAGTCTTCGGGCAGTTCGGTGATCGACCGTTTGGGCGTCCCGGCTCCGGCTTCAAGCGAAGAAAACACTCCGGCAATTCCGTCGGCGGATGACCTTCTGCCGCCTGCACAGGGCGACAACGCGCCGCTGATCCCGCAGGCCGACTGACCTACAAAACCTAGAAACCTGGAAGAGGACTGCAACAGCATCTTGCGGTTCTCTTGCGCTTTTGGCGCGAATCCTTTATACGTGAAGTCCCGTGATGCAGCGGTTTTTCGAAACCGTCGGGCAGCTGATTTTGACGTCTCACGGGAGCAGCCGAAAAACTATGGCGCGTTTTATATTCATCACTGGTGGTGTGGTTTCGTCCTTGGGCAAAGGACTGGCTTCGGCGGCGTTGGGCGCCTTGTTGCAGGCCCGGGGATACTCGGTACGCCTGCGCAAGCTGGACCCCTATCTGAACGTCGATCCGGGCACGATGTCGCCGTTCGAACATGGTGAGGTTTTCGTCACCGATGACGGGGCGGAAACTGATCTGGACCTAGGCCACTATGAACGCTTCACCGGGGTGGCCGCACGCAAGACCGACTCGGTCAGCTCGGGGCGGATCTATTCCAACGTGCTCGAAAAGGAACGCCGCGGCGATTACCTGGGCAAGACCATTCAGGTGATCCCGCACGTCACCAACGAGATCAAGGATTTCATCGCCATTGGCGAGGATGAGGTTGATTTCATGCTGTGTGAGATCGGCGGCACCGTGGGCGATATCGAGGGCCTGCCGTTTTTCGAGGCGATCCGCCAGTTCAGCCAGGACAAGCCGCGCGGGCAGTGCATTTTCATGCACCTGACACTGTTGCCTTACATCAAGGCCTCGGGCGAACTGAAGACCAAACCGACTCAGCACTCGGTGAAAGAACTGCGCTCGATCGGTCTGGCACCCGATATTCTGGTCTGCCGCTCGGAAGGGCCGATCCCGACCAAGGAACGCGAAAAACTCGCCTTGTTCTGCAACGTGCGCCCCGACAGTGTGATCGCAGCGCAGGACCTGAGCACCATCTATGACGCGCCGCTGGCCTATCACCGCGAAGGTCTGGATCAGGCCGTTCTGGACGCGTTCCAGATCAGCCCTGCGCCCAAACCCGATCTGGCAAAATGGGAAGACGTCAGCGACCGCATCCACAACGCCGAGGGCGAAGTGAAAGTTGCCATCGTGGGCAAGTATACACAGCTTGAAGACGCCTATAAGTCGATTGCCGAGGCGCTGACCCATGGCGGCATGGCCAACCGGGTCAAGGTCAAGGTCGAATGGGTTGACGCCGAGGTGTTCGACAACGAAGACGTCGCACCGTACCTTGAAGGTTTCCACGCGATCCTCGTCCCCGGAGGCTTTGGCGAACGCGGGACCGAAGGCAAGATCAAAGCCGCGCAATATGCGCGCGAACACAAAGTCCCCTATCTGGGCATCTGCCTGGGTATGCAGATGGCCGTGATCGAGGCCGCCCGGAATGCGGCTGGCATCACCGAAGCAGGGTCCGAGGAATTCGACCACGAAGCCGGGAAAAAGCGTTTTGAGCCCGTCGTGTACCATCTGAAGGAATGGGTACAGGGCAACCACAAGGTCGAGCGCAAAGTCGGCGACGACAAGGGCGGCACCATGCGTCTGGGTGCCTACAACGCGGTGCTGGCAGAGGGATCGAAAGTCGCTGAGGTTTATGGCGGCACACAAATCGAAGAGCGCCACCGTCACCGTTATGAGGTGGACATCAAGTACCGTGAGCAGCTTGAAAAGGCGGGGCTCAACTTCTCGGGCATGTCGCCGGACGGTCGCTTGCCGGAGATCGTGGAATGGTCGGATCACCCATGGTTCATCGGCGTGCAGTACCATCCGGAACTGAAATCCAAACCGTTCGACCCGCATCCCCTCTTCCGCGATTTTGTCCGCGCTGCGAAAGACACCTCGCGCCTGGTCTGACCTAGGGCTGTGTCGGACTGTCACCCCGCGTTGTTTTGTGTGGGCTGATCTCTTAACTGTGGGTGTAAGCAGAACTTCTGCTTACACATGTTCGATGCCGTTCAGAGTTTCAGGAGATTTCCGATGAGCAACGCAACAACGATTACCAACCTTCAACAAGCGCTTCACATGGAGCTGACGGCGGCGCACCAGTATCAGCTGCATGCCCATGTGCTGGAGGACTGGGGGCTGGACATCCTTGCCGAAAAAATGCGCGCTGAAATGCAGGAAGAACTGGGCCACTCCGACGCGTTCATCGAGCGTATCCTGTTCCTTGGCGGCGTGCCCGAGCTTGCGTTTCAGAAAAGTCCGGCAGCCGCGGGGTCCCTGGAAGACATGTTTGCCGCGGATCTGAAGGATGAAACCGAGGCGGTCGACTTCTATACCAAGGCCGCGTTGCAGGCCGCCGAAGTCGGCGATGTCGGGTCAAGGACCCTGTTCGAACGCATCTTGCTGGAAGAAGAAGGCCACAAGGACTGGCTGGACACCCAATTGAACCTGTTGAAGCGTTTGGGTGAGGCCAACTTCAGCGCAAAATTCGTATCCGGCGCGGCAGAAGAAGCCTGAGGCACGCACCGCCGCCTGCCCATGCACCAGCATGGCTCGGACCATCTTGCCGTGGACCGGGTCATGCGGTTTCCGTCACTTCAATGTGACGCGACCGAGCAAAAAAACCTCTACTCGGTCTGCCCTCATGGGGTTAACTGTTGATCACACCACGACAGGAGAGCCCCGATGAGCGATCAAACCCAAAGCGCGAAGACCTTTATCAGCCTTCACAAAAAGGGCGACCCCGTCATTCTGTTCAACATCTGGGATGCCGGCAGTGCCGGCGCGGTGCGGGATGCAGGCGCGCAAGCCATTGCCACCGGCAGCGCACCTGTTGCCATGGCACAGGGTTTTGGCGACGGTCAGAACATCCCGCTAGAGGCCGCATTGGACAATGCGCGCCGCATCGTTGCAGCGGTTGATCTTCCGGTGACACTGGATTTCGAAGGGGCATATGCCGAAGATCCACAGGGCATTGCACAAAACGTCAAGCGTGCGCTGGGTTGCGGCGTGGTTGGTTTCAACTTCGAAGATCAGATCATCGGCGGCGACGGGCTGTACGATATAACGGTTCAGGCCAAACGCGTCGAAGCCATGCGCGGGGCCTGCGAAGACGCGGGCATACCTGCCTATGTCAACGCAAGAACCGACATTTTCCTGAAGGCCCCGGCGGAAACACATGATGAGGCGATGCTGAACGACGCCATTGCCCGTGCTTCGGCCTATGAGGCAGCGGGCGCCAGTGGTTTTTTTGCTCCGGGGCTGAAAGACGAGGCGATGATCGGCCATCTGTGCGAGCGTACGAACCTACCGGTCAACATCATCGCCCTGCCCGGCACCCCCGGCACACCGCGTCTGGCTGAACTGGGGGTTGCGCGCGTCAGCTATGGTCCGGTTCCTTATCGCCAGATGATCAAGTGGTTAACAGATCAGGCGCATGCCGCTATTCACTACCGCACCTGATCACCCTGAAGTTGTGGGATTGCAATTGCCGCCACTTCTCATCACCCTGCTTTTGAAACCGAACAGGAGGCAAGCCCGATGAAAGGCTATTGGGTTGCACATGTCGATGTGGACGACATGGACACATACAAGACCTACATTGCTGCAAATGCAGAACCCTTTGCAGCTTACGGTGCACGCTTTCTGGCGCGCGGTGGAGAACGCGAAGTGAAGGAAGGCGCAGCGCGCGCCCGGACCGTCGTGATCGAATTTCCCAGCTATGAGGATGCGCTTGCCTGTTACGAAAGCGAAGCATACCAGAAAGCCAAAGCACTGCGCGCCCCGGTCTCGATGGGCGATCTTGTGATCATTCAGGGCTATGACGTGTAGACTACGCTTGGCGCACCACAAAATATGGAATAACCTTTTGCCATGTTGAAAAAGTTCCTTCAGGCGCTCAGACCGCCTCAGCATGAACATCTTCCGGACCCGGATGCCGAACTTGCTCTGGGCGCGCTCATGGTGCGCGTGGCGCAGGCTGATCGGGACTACAAGCTGGAAGAGATCCGCCTGATCGACAAAATCCTCGCCCGTCTTTACCAGCATAACGCGATCGAAGCAGCCAAGGTGCGCGCCACTTGCGAAAAGCTTCACGCGGCCGCGCCGGATACCGATACCTTCGGCAAGCTGATCCGCGAGACCACGGATCTGAAGGAACGCCTGGCCGCACTGGATGCGCTGTGGGAAGTTGTCCTGGCGGATGGAAACACCGACGAAGGCGAGGTGAAAATCGTCGAGGAAGCCCGCGTTGCCATGGGGTTGAGCTTTAACGACAGCAAGGCCGCACGTGAACGCGTTCAAAGCCGCTTGGATGTGAGTTAGGCGCTCGCTATATCTAACGCATGTTCAGTGAGTTTCTTTCCAGGCTTACGCAGCCTCAGCCCGATCCTCTTGTCGACGATGACGCCCGCCTTGCCCTGACGGCCCTGTTGGTGCGACTGGCGCGGTCCGACAATGACTATTCCGATTCCGAAATGGCCCGTATCGACCGAATCTCGGCGCAACGCTATGGCCTGTCGCCGTTCGAAAGCGCCGCCCTGCGCACCCGCGCCGAAGATCTTGAGGCCGAGGCCCCGGACACCGTCCGCTTTACCCGAGCCATCAAAGAGGCGGTTGCTTATGAAGACCGCTTGGCGGTCGTTCAGGCGCTGTGGTCCGTGGCTTTGGCCGATGGGCACCGCACCAGCGAGGAAGATTCGCTGCTGCGCCTGGTGGTCAGTCTTCTGGGCGTAAGTGACGTGGATTCCGCTTTGGCACGGCAAAAGGCTGCAAAATCGTGATTGCCATGCTGGGCATGTATGACATGCCCTCCCTGCAAGCCGCCAATGATAGGTTCTGGGGATTGATTCGCGCCGAACTTGGATCAGGCCCCCAAACCCTTACCCGCGACAAAGATGTGTGGGAGGTCTGGCGAGCCCCGAACCTGGTTCTGGCACAAACCTGCGGCATGCCGTTTCGAACCCGATTGCACGGTGACGTGCAACTGGTTGGCACCCCGGACTATGGCCTGCCCGGATGTCCCCCCGGCTATTATTGCTCGGTCTTTGTGGCGCGGCATGACGACGACCGGGATCTGGCGGGGCTGAGCACAGGCGTGTTCGCGTATAATGAGGGCTTGTCCCAATCCGGCTGGGCAGCTCCGATCACACATATGGCCCAGGCAAACCTGCGCCCCGCCGGACTGTTGGAAACCGGCGGGCATGCGCTGTCCGCCCAAGCCGTAGCAGACGGCAAAGCCGACTTTGCCGCGCTGGACATACTGACATGGCTGATGCTGCAACAACACACCAATCTGGGGACCAAACTGCGCGAACTGGCAAGAACGACTCCGTCTCCGACCCTTCCCTACATCACGTCGATGGGTCGGAATCCGCAGGTCATTGCGGGCGCTGTACGGGCCGCGATTGACCAGCTTTGCGACGATGATCAACGATTGCTGCATATACGCGGGTTGATCGACATTCCCGCGGCGCACTACTTGGCTGTGCCCACTCCGCCTTCTCCCAAAGATGGCGGATCAGCGACTGCCCGATTTGTCGACTGATTCTGGCCAATTTGGGTGTTTCTCCGCTTGATTCTGTCATTTGCGCATTGCATTGACCTTTTTTTTCGGTCCTAGTACCGCACCAACACCACCAACCACTGGACTGCCCGTGACAGAAACTGCCCCCGTCATCGAAATCAAAGACCTTCACAAAAGCTTCGGAAATCTAGAGGTGTTGAAGGGGGTCGATATCACGGCACATCGCGGTGACGTGGTATCATTGATTGGGTCGTCCGGGTCCGGAAAGTCGACGCTTCTGCGGTGCTGCAACCTTTTGGAGGACAGCCAGCAGGGCGAAATCCTTTTCAAGGGTGAGCCTGTCAAATGGTCCGGGGAAAAGCACGGGCGCCGTCCTGCCGACCCCAAACAGGTCCTGCGCATACGCACCAACCTGTCGATGGTGTTTCAACAGTTCAATCTGTGGGCGCATATGACCATCCTGCAAAATGTGATGGAGGCCCCAGTGACCGTTCTGGGGCGCGACAGGGCCGAGGTGGAAGACAGCGCGCGCAAGTATCTGGACAAGGTTGGCATCGGCGACAAATGCGACGCTTATCCGGCGCAATTGTCCGGAGGACAACAACAGCGCGCCGCCATCGCCCGCGGCCTGTGCATGGAACCCGAAGCCCTGCTGTTCGATGAGCCCACTTCGGCACTGGATCCCGAGCTGGAACAGGAAGTGATCAAGGTGATCAAGGACCTGGCCGCCGAAGGGCGTACCATGATCATCGTGACGCATGACATGAAAATGGCCGCCGACATCTCAAGCCACGTGGTGTTCCTGCACCAGGGCCTGATCGAGGAAGAAGGCACGCCGGAAGATATCTTTACATCTCCTGAATCCGAACGGCTTCGGGGTTTTCTCTCCGCCACTCAGGCGGCTTAACTTCAAAAACAGAACCAAACTGGGGAGCAACCAATGAAAAATCTGATTCTGTCCACTGCCGCACTGGCGCTGACCGCCGGTATCGCCATGGCCGACACGGTCCGCATGGGGACCGAGGGCGCCTACCCTCCGTACAACTTCATCAATGATGCGGGCGAAATCGACGGCTTCGAGCGTGAAGTCGGCGACGAACTGTGCAAGCGCGCGAACCTGGAATGTGAATGGGTCAAGAACGACTGGGATTCGATCATTCCGAACCTGGTCTCGGGCAACTACGACACCATCATCGCAGGCATGTCGATCACTGACGAACGTGACGAAGTCATCGACTTCACACAGAACTACTTCCCGCCTGCGGCTTCGGCCTATGTCGGTGCGTCTGAGGATGTTGATGTCACCACCGGCGTCGTTGCCGCACAGACCGCCACCATTCAGGCAGGCCACGTAGCCGAGTCGGGCGCGACACTGGTCGAGTTTGCAACTCCGGAAGAAACCATCGCAGCCGTGCGCAACGGTGAAGCCGATGCCGTGTTTGCCGACAAGGACTTCCTGGTGCCGATCGTCGAAGAATCCGCCGGAGAACTGGTCTTCGTGGGTGATGACGTGCCGCTGGGCGGTGGCATCGGGCTGGGCATCCGTGAATCGGATGGCGAACTGCGCGGAAAGTTCGACGAGGCGATTACCTCGATGAAAGCGGACGGTTCGTTGAACGAACTGATCATCAAGTGGTTCGGCGAAGGCGTTCCGACCTACAACGCTGACGGTTCGGTCGTTACAAACTAATCCGTATCAAGCGGTTCGGCGCGTCCGTCGCGCCGAACCCTGCCCGGTTGAAATCCGGGTATGACGTTCGAAAGACGCTCCATGTTTTCCTATTGCGCTGACCCTGACACGCTCGGAACATTCCGCTGGTTCTCCTGCTACCTGACCAACGGCGTGCACTGGTCCTTCTACCTGTCCTTCCTCAAGGTGTTGGGATTGCTGGCGGTGACCGCGCCGGTTGCATTGGCGTTTGGCTTTATGGGCGCAATGGCCGCCCGATCACATTTCCCACCTCTGAGCTGGCTGGGTAAAGGATATATTGCCGTTGTGCGCGGTGTTCCGGACATCGCCTTCTTCCTGTTTTTCGTGATAGCCTTGGACCAGGCGTTCGAATGGACTCGGCATAAGATCCTGTGCCCTGAATGGACCGACCCGATCCGTCAGGGAAATGATTTTATCGTCTGTCAGGCGGCCAAGCTGCCATTGGGGACCGCACCGGAATGGATGCATGAAACCTACGGCTTTTTCCTGGCTGTTATTACTTTCTCAATCGTTTTCGGCGCGTTTGCCGCGAACGTACTGTTTGGTGGAATGCGCGCCGTGCCCCACGCGCAGCTTGAAACCGCCGAAGCATATGGCATGTCCCGTCGCCAGACCTTCTGGCGCATCCTTGTGCCGCAGATGTGGGTCTATGCCCTGCCTGGCTTGTCGAACCTTTGGATGGTTCTTATCAAGGCCACGCCGCTGCTGTTCCTGCTGGGTATCGAAGACATCGTCTATTGGGCCCGCGAACTTGGCGGCACCAAGACGTCCAAGTTTACCCAGTATCCGCATGGCGACTGGCGCATGTGGTACTTCCTGTTCCTGCTTGTCTTCTACCTCGGCATGACGCGCATGTCTGAACTTGGGCTGGAGAAGCTGATGCGGCGGCTGTCCCACGGGCAGGCCACATCAGGCGGCGAGCTTCTGCGCAAGGAGACCACGGCATGAGCTGCTTGCAAACCATTCAAGACTATGGCCTGCGGTCCCTGGGTATCGGCGAGCGTCTGCTGCCCAAAAGTGACTTCACCCTGTGCGAACAGTTCACACTGATCGGGTCGGGCATGATCTGGAATGTCTATTTCGGGATCATGGCTCTGGCGACCGGGTTCTTCCTGGCCACCGCCCTCGCAGTAGGTAAGGCATCCAGCAACAAATGGCTCCGCAAGCCTTCGGAATGGTTTATCTTCCTGTTCCGCGGCTCGCCCTTGTTTATCCAGTTTTTCTTCGCCTATTTCCTGTTCCTGTCGCTGAAGAAATCCAACCCGATGTTCGACGCCTTCACCTCGGCCTGGCTGGGGGCGCTGATCGTGTTGTTCCTCAACACCGCGGCCTATACGGGCGAGATTTTCTATGGCGCGCTAAGGTCCATTCCCAAGGGCGATATCGAAGCTGCGGATGCCTATGGCATGTCAGGCTGGGCCCGTTTTCGTCGGATCGTCTGGCCCACCATGTTGCGGCTTGCCTGGCCTGCCTACACAAACGAAGCAATCTTTCTCTTCCACGCAACAACGCTGGTCTTCTTTTCAGCCTTCCCGGCATGGCAGCAACGCGGAGACGCCCTGTATTACGCCAGTTACTTTGCGGACAAAACGTTCAACCCGTTCATCCCGTACCCGATACTGGCGTTCTATTTCATCCTGCTGACGCTGGTGATCGTCGGAGGCTTTGGCCTGATCAACAAACGCCTGAACCGGCACCTGCCAGTCGCAAAACGGGCCAAGATGCGGTTCAAACTGAACCTGGCGCGCTGAGTTTCGGCGCGCCAGCCACGTCTGGACACAAAACCAAATCAACGCCAATCACCGCGCGCCCGCGCGCTTTTCCGCACATTCAAAGGGGGGGGAAGTGGTACCGCCTCCCTGGCTTGAACAGGGGACCTCTGGATCCACAATCCAGCGCTCTAACCAACTGAGCTAAGGCGGCACTCGTGAGGGGCGATGTACCGAACACGCCCGCGGAATGCAAGAGGATTAAAGCCGAAATTTCCAGCTTTGTTCGACAAGATCGACACCGAAGGAATGCACCGCTTTGCTGTCCATCAGCTCCCAGCCAGACGCCTTGTACAGAGCGCATGCGGCGGTATGGCTTTCGTGCGTCCAAAGGACCATTTCCCGGTATCCTGCCTCGCGCGCGAAGGCAGTACATGCTTGCAGCAGGCGCTTTCCCAGCCCCAGCCCTCGTGCTTTCGGGACAAGCAGAAACAGCCGCAGCTTGGCGGTATTTCGATCAACAGAAACGCAAAAAATACTGCCCAGACGTTGCCCTTCCCGTTCCGCGATCCAGCCTCTTTCAAGCTCGGGGTCACTGCTGTCCATGAAATCATCAAGGATGCTGGCCACCAAGGGGGCAAAGCTGTCATCAAACCCTTCGTCGCGCGCATAAAGCAGACCGTGCTGCTCAACCAGCCACGCGGCGTCATCGGGGCGAAAGGATCTGAGAACGGCGTCTTCCATGTCTCATCTGACCGCAAAGGTGACTTGATTCTCAACCCCGTGCGCGCTAGCAGGAACGCTCAGTCTCGGAGGCACAGATGGGCATCAATACCGAACGCGACATTCAGGCAAACCTGCAAATCGGTCCGACCGATCAGGGTATGGTCCGCCTGTTCATCGAAGCTGACGGCATCGAAATACCGATGGATTTTGACCCGGAAGAAGCAGAAGAAATCGCCGACGAAATTCGCGCCGCGATACAAGCCGCCCTCGCCGTCAAAGGCTGACCTTACAGCCTGGGATCCCGAAGTGCCTGCAAGCGGCGCGCGGCATCCGTTGCAAATTTCTGGATCATCTTCTTGCGCCGCGCCGGTGCGATTTTGTCCTCGGGCGCCATGCGCACGATTTCCGCATCATAGGCATCGGCGATGATCAGGCCTGTTTCATCAGGCAACAGATCGGTCGGGAATTCTGTATCGACGGCCCAGAAGAATCGGTCACACCATTCCAAATAGCCCTGCCATTTCGAATCCGACTGATAATCGGCACGGCTGGATTTGCATTCAATCACCCACAACTCACCCTTTGGCCCCAGCCCCATGACATCTACGCGCAATCCGCGCGCAGGCACGAATTCCTCTACGGAAACAAAGCCATGCGCCGAAAGATGCCGCGCGACGCCACGTGCCAGTCTCTGTCCAGGTTGCAGATCCAAAGTCATAGCTGAAAATGTGAACAATTAGCGAACAAATGTAAAGTATCTTTGCACCTTGACACAGTACCTATTGGTATCGCATTAATGTGACACCAAAAGGTATTATTTCGGGGGTTGCTTATGGAGAACCAAACTCAAAACGCGTTTCGTGCGCTGGCCGATCCCACACGCCGGAACATCGTGCGACTGCTCTCGTCACAGGACATGACGATCGGGCAGTTGACGGACCGGTTCGACATGACCCGGGCTGCGGTCAAAAAGCACCTGACGGTTCTGTCCGACGGTGGATTGATCACAGTCGAAGCGCGCGGCCGGGAACGCATCAATCGACTTGAACCACAGGGTATGGCCCCAGTGCTCGATTGGCTCAGCTATTTTGACCAGTTCTGGGACGACCGCCTCAACTCTCTCAAGGAAGCCATTGAAAGGAAACAAAATGACTGATGCTGTATTGAAGAAATCGATTTTCCTCAGGGCGGAACCGGAAACCGTTTGGGCCTATCTGACGGAACCTGAGCATCTGGCGGAATGGTTCCACAAACCTGAAAGAACACTGGCAGAAGGTCAGAGGCTTGAGATGTTCGGCACAACAAGCGGCGACTTGTTGATCTGGGGAGAGGTCCGTGTCGCCCGCCCCCCGAAATACCTTGAACACACCTTTACCGTCAAACCGATGGGAGACGCTGTAAGCGTGGTCAAATGGACATTGGAGCCGGTCTTGGGCGGCACACGTCTTGAGCTTGTGCACGAAGGATTACCGCAAGGCGTCGCAGCGTTTGATCTGATCCTGGCCCTGGACAAAGGATGGGACGAACATTTCGGCAAGTTGCGTCTGGCATTGCACGAAACTGTTGTCGCCTGACCTCTTGCGCGAACCCGTCAGACACCCTACTTAAGCGCGTGGCGGGTTCTGCCCTTCTTGTGACAGGTAGCATTCTGGTGGCCTTAAGCAATTCCGAGGGGGCTGGCTCTGTTCAGGTCCTGGCCTGATTACCCGGCGCCCACCTGTACATACAGGTCCTCGGGAATCAAACCGCACGGTTGACTGGTGGTCCCGCCGCACTTTCCCTGAAATATCAGCGCCCTGCGTGGGCTTCCTGTTTCACGGCTGCCGGCTCGAAACTGTGTGCGACCGGTGTTCCCCGACGTGGCCCCTGCGGCTTTTCCGCCATGCTCATGATCTTGTACGCGAACTGAACGCCGGCAAAGACGATACCGTTCATGAACCAGATCATCACCAACGCGATCAGGCCGATTTCCGACCCGGTGATCAGGTGCCGAAGATTCGCGACATTCAGCGCCAAGAGCACCCCGACAAACACGGCCGAAATGACAAAACCCCAGGCGACTTGCGTGATATAAAGGCGGATCAGTTTGGGCATGGCGAACCTCCTTGCGCTTTGTTGACAATGCTAGCGCAAGTCTGGTTCAGGTAAACGTGTCAGAACGCCTCGGGCTGGGCCTCGCGCGCCATGTGATCCAGCACGGCATTGACGAATTTTGGTTCTTTACCCTCAGGGAAAAAGGCACGTGCCACATCGACAAACTCGGTGATCACCACCTTGGGCGGTGTGTCGCTTTGGGTCAGCTCCGCACCCGCCGCGCGGAACAGCGCGCGCAGGGTCGGGTCGATGCGCGCGATCGGCCATTTCGCCACCAGCGCGCGGTCGGTCATCTGGTCGATCGGCGCCTGATAGTTCACGGCGTCATCCACCAGCTTGCGGAACAGCGTGCTGTCGCCCTCAAGCATCTCGTCGCCCTCGTAGACCGCGCCGAACCGATGGTCCAGAAACTCGTTGACCACCTGCTCGGTCGTCTGGCCCGACTGCTCCATCTGGAACAGCGCCTGCACGGCATAAAGCCGCGCGGCGGATTTCATCAGGCGTTTCCTGTTTGCCGGTTTCGGCGTGTCTGTCTGGGTCATGCTGTCGTGGGTCCGTTGTTGTCGCCCGCCACCAGGATGGACTCGGACGGCGGCTTGAATCCGACGCCCTTTTTCGAAGCGCCCCACTTACGGCTGAGCGCGATCAGATGCAAGGCCGCAGCGGCCGCGCCGCCCCCTTTATTCATCTTTTCGGGATTGGCGCGGACTTCGGCCTGCTCGTCATTCTCGACCGTCAGGATGCCGTTGCCGATGCACAGCTCCTGTAGGCCCAGCAGTTGGATCGCGCGGCTGGAATCGTTGCAGACGGTCTCGTAATGCGTGGTCTCACCGCGAATGACGCAGCCCAGCGCGACATAGCCGTCAAAGTTGCACTGTCGGTCGGCCATGGCGATGGCTGTGGGAATTTCCAGCGCTCCGGGCACTTCGACCACTTCGCAGGTGCCGCCAGCCGCTTCGATCTCGGCCGTGGCACCCGCAATCAGGTTGTCGGCGATCGAGCGGTAGAACGGAGCCGCCACGATCAGCAGTTTCACCGGCTTGTCGAAGCTGGGTGTCGGCAGAATTCCGTGTTTGTCTTGTTCAGCCATGTTCAGTCTTCCTTCAGAATCGAGCGGGTACCGACGATGGACAGACCAAACGCGTCCAGCCCAAGATACACCGTTTCAGGAGAGTCGGTCAGAAGCACCAGTTCCTGAATCCCCATCTTGGACAGGATCTGCGCCCCCAGACCGGTTTGCTTGATGGTGCGCGGGCCTTCATCCTCGACCGCATACAACGAGTTGCGCGGCTGGCGGAACAGGCAGACCACTCCGCGGCCCTCTTCGGCGATCTTTTCCATCGCGCGCGGCAGCTCGCGCGATGATTTCGGGCCAAGCCCCAGGATATCCGGCGCTTCATGCAGGGCGTGCGTGCGAGTCAGAACGGGCTCGGGCGTGGTGATGTCGCCTTTGATCATGACAACATGTTCAATGCCGTGGGTCTGATCGGTGAAAATCCGCATTTCCCACTCACCGCCGTATTCCGAGGTGACTGTTTGACGAGAAGTCTCGACAACCAGATTGTCGTTGCGCGATCGGTAACTGATCAGATCGCTGATCGTGCCGATTTTCATGTCGTGCTTTTTGGCAAACTCGACCAGATCCGGCAGGCGCGCCATGGTTCCGTCTTCATTCATGATCTCGCAGATCACGCCTGACGGGTTCAGCCCGGCAAGGCGCGAGATATCCACGGCGGCCTCGGTATGGCCTGCGCGCACCAGCACCCCGCCCCGCTTTGCCCGCAACGGGAAGACATGGCCCGGGGTGGCGATATGCGCCATCGTATTCTGTTCATTTATTGCGGTCGCCACGGTCAGCGCCCGGTCGGCGGCTGAAATCCCGGTGCTGACACCTTCGCGCGCCTCAATCGAAACCGTAAAGGCCGTCTCGTGCCGGGACGAGTTGTTCACGGCCATCATCGGCAGCCCCAGCGCATCTATCCGTTCCGCCGTCATCGGCAAACAGATCAGACCGCGCCCGTGGGTGGCCATGAAGTTGATCGCCTCGGCATCCGCAAACTCGGCCGGGATCACCAGATCGCCTTCGTTTTCACGATCTTCGTGATCGACCAGAATGTACATCCGGCCTGCGCGCGCTTCTTCGATGATTTCTTCGATCGGGCTGATCGCGTCACGCAACTGGGCCTCGACCGGTCCGGGGGTTTCAAAGCTCATGGGGCAGCCTTTCACATGGCGGGTTTGCTCGGCGGAATAGACCACTGAGGGCGCAAAGACCAGTCCACAAACGGCGCAGGTGCTTTCCGACGCGACGTATCAGGACATCTCGGCCAGACGCGCGACGTACCGGGCCAGCGTATCGATCTCAAGATTGACGCGATCGCCCACACCGACATCGCCCCAGGTCGTGACTTCCTTGGTGTGAGGGATGAAATTGATGCCAAACTCGCAATCACTCACGTCATTCACCGTCAGCGATGTCCCGTTCAACGCAACCGACCCTTTGGGCGCTATGAAACGGGCCAGTTCCTTCGGTGCGCGCAAGGTGACACGTGTGCTGTCGCCTTCATCCTCGACCGCGACCACTTCGGCCACGCCATCCACATGACCCGAAACGATGTGACCGCCCAGTTCATCGCCGACTTTCAGCGCACGCTCCAGATTGACACGTTTGCCGACGGCCCATGTATCAAGGTTGGTCTTCGAAACCGTCTCGGCGCTGATCTGAACATCATACCAATCGTCGCCCAGCGCGATCACCGTCAGGCACACACCATCACTGGCGATCGAAGCACCGATATCGATACTGGCCGTGTCATAGGCCGTCCTGATCCGGGCGCGCAGATCCCCCTGCTGTTCCAGCTCGGTGACGGTGCCGATGTCGGTGACGATCCCTGTGAACATTCCGTTAACCCTCAGTTCCTAACCTGTGCCTGCTTTTCAAAGTCGAGGTAAGCCCAATGGGCCGCGCGGGCAAGCCCCGCCTTGCCGTACCAGGCCCAAACAGGCATAGTTTCCGCAACAAAAAACCAAAAGAGCAGTCCAGATGCCGCAAATGCCTTCAGGCTCAGATAAACGGGTCTTCCTGTTCCTTCAGGGACCTCACGGGCCGTTTTTTTCGTCACTCGGGCAGATGTTGCGCGCCACGGGGGCACAGGTCTGGCGGGTTGGTTTCAATGCGGGCGATCAGGCGTTCTGGTTCGACAAGGCAAGTTTCATCGCATTCCGGAACACGCCCGGCGATTGGCCCGAGACATTGAACAGATTGATTGCCGACAAGGGCGTCACGGATATCGTTCTTTATGGCGACACGAGACCGGTCCACGCCCGCGCAGTTGAGATTGCGAAGTCGCGTGGGCTGACAATTCACGTTTTCGAAGAAGGCTACCTGCGGCCCTGGTGGGTCACGTACGAGCGGGATGGATCAAACGGACACTCGCGCCTGATGTCATTGGATGTGGACCGGATGCGGCAGGCTCTGGCCCAGTCGGACAGCAAAGCGCCGCCGCCTCCGTCGCATTGGGGGGATATGCGGCAACACATCTTCTACGGTGCCCTCTATCATTGGTTCGTCATGTTCCTGAACAAGAGATACCGCAACTTCCGGCCTCATCGTGATCTGCCGGTTTCACAGGAATTCCGGTTGTATTTCAAACGTCTGATGCTGATGCCTTTTCATCGCCTGCAACGCAGCGTGGCCACGGCGCGCGTCAGATGGGGGGGCTTCCCGTATCACCTCGTGCTGCTGCAACTCGGGCATGACAGTTCGGTTCAGGCCCATTCCGAATTCGCCTGCATGTCCGATTTTCTGGAACTGGTCATCGCAGGATTCGCGCAAGGCGCACCGGCGCATCACAGGTTGGTCGTGAAAGAGCACCCTTTGGAAAACCACCGTGAACCATTGCACCTGCGCGCCATGGAGATTGCCAGGAAACACGGGGTGCAGACCCGTGTTCACTATGTCCCCGGCGGAAAACTGGCAGGTTTGCTGGATGAGGCAAATTCGGCCGTCACCGTGAATTCCACTGCGGGCCAGCAGGTCTTGTGGCGGGGTATTCCGCTGCGTATTTTCGGACGTTCGGTTTATGACAAGACCGACTTCGTATCACAGCAGTCGATCGCCGCTTTTTTTGCTGAACCAGACGCGCCGGATGTCGACGCCTATCGCTGTTACCGGCAATTCCTGCTGGAAACCAGCCAGGTGCCGGGCGGTTTTTATTCCCGGCGCGGCCGTCGGCAGTTGTTGCGCCGCGCCGTGGACATGATGCTCAGCAGCAGCGACCCTTATCAGGCCCTTCTGAACAAGAACGAGGCACCGACGCCACAGTTGAAAATCGTCGAGTAGTTCGGGCGCTCTGTGACTGGAAGTTGAGCTGTTTACCGGCTAATCTCGCCGCAACAACAAAAGACTGAGGATATCCGGCAGTGCAATTCTCTCCTAAGCGATGGATGCGGGGGGTTTCCCTTGTGGCCGCAATCGGCTTGATGGCGGCCTGCCAACTTCCGAAATCCGGGCCGAACAAGACCGAAATTCTGGCTGGTGCGGTCCAGAATGGCGGCAACGCGTTTGTCGTCGAAGTCGATGACCGCGTGACACGCCTTACATCCGCCGTGCCTCAGTTTGGCTTTTCTTCCTCGTTCAGCAGCGCCCAGGCCTTGACCGCCGACACTGTTCGCCCCGGCGACGTGCTGGGCCTGACCATATGGGAAAACGTGGACGACGGGTTGCTATCCGGCGAAACCGGTACGGCAACCGCCCTGGATGAAGTTCAGGTCGACAGCGATGGATTCATTTTCGTCCCCTACGCGGGTCGGATCCGGGCCGCGGGAAACACGCCGGAACAGCTTCGCGTTTTGATCACGAACAAGCTGCGGGAACAGACACCGGACCCACAGATCGAAGTGCGGCGTGTTGCGGGTGACGGTTCCACCGTCTCGCTTACGGGAACTGTCGCATCCCCCGGCATCTATCCGATCGAACGCCCAACCCGTTCCCTGCTTGGCATGCTGTCTCAGGCGGGTGGGGTTTCTGTAGCGTCAGATATCGCGTTGGTGACTCTGATCCGAGGGGATCAAAAGGGCACCGTCTGGTACGAAGACCTGTTCCGCAACCCGAAACTGGACGTCGCATTGCGTGGCGGAGACCGCATTTTGGTGGAAGAAGACAGCAGATCATACATCGCACTAGGTGCCACAGGCGGCCAATCGCGCGTCGCCTTTGAAAGCCAGGATCTGTCTGCGCTGGAAGCATTGGCTCAGGTCGGTGGTCTGCTGACGCTGTCCTCTGATCCAACCGGCATTTTCATTCTGCGAAAAGAGCGCCAGGACGTCGCCCGCAGCATCACGGGACGCGCCGACCTGAAGGGGGATCAACGCATGATCTACCTGCTGAATCTGACGGCTCCCAACGGTCTGTTCATCGCGCGTGATTTCGTGATCCGCGACGATGATACGATTTATGTGACCGAAGCACCCTATGCACAGTGGAGCAAATCGATCTCGCTGATCGCTGGTGGCCTGACCCCCATCGCAAACGTCGCCACGCTGACCGGCAACTGATGCATGGCACCCGATCCGGACAGCGCAGCCGGGGCCGAGCGCACCCGGCTGTTCGTCTACAACGGCGGGTTTCTGACGCAGAAACGCCTGAGACGGATTCTGACACTTGCCGGATATGACATTCGTCTGGGTCTTCCCAAGGATGGCGATTGCGTGGGCATATGGGGCAACAGCCCGACCGCGTATCGCGGCCTGCGCATCGCCGAAAAACACAATGCCCCGGTTCTGCGGGTCGAAGATGCCTTTCTCAGGTCTCTGCACCCGGGCCGTGCCGGTGAACCCCCGTTGGGCCTTTTGCTGGACCGTTCAGGCCCGCATTTCGATGCAGCAGAACCTTCCGACCTTGAGAAGCTGCTGAACACCGATCCCTTGGACGACACCGCGCTGCTGAACCGCGCGCGTGCCGCGATGGAGCGAGTCCGGGAACTGCACCTCAGCAAGTATTCCGCGTTTGACCCCGACCTTGTCGCACCCGACCCCGGTTATGTACTGGTCGTCGACCAGACGGTTGGCGATGCCGCCGTCACGGCAAGCGGTGCCAATCGTGCCCGTTTTCTTGAAATGCTTGTGGTCGCGCAGGAGGAAAACCCCGGCGCGCGCATTCTGATCAAGACACATCCAGAAACGATGGCGGGTCATCGTCAGGGGCATTTCACCGATCAGGACCTGTCAGACCGGGTCACGTGGTTTGACAAACCGATCAGCCCCTGGCCTCTGCTCGACGGCGCCGTTGCGGTCTATACCGTGTCGTCGCAACTGGGCTTTGAAGCAATCCTGGCCGGTCACAAGCCGCGCATTTTCGGTCAACCGTTCTATGCCGGTTGGAGCCTGACGCAGGATGAATTCCCGGTCCAACGCCGACAGCGCAACCTGACCCGCGCGCAACTGTTCGCGGCCGCGATGCTGCTTTACCCGACCTGGTACGACCCCTTTCGCGATCAGCTGTGCGAACTGGAAACGGTTCTGGACATTTTGGAGGCACAGACCCGCGCATGGCGTCAGGACAGGCACGGTTGGACTGCCGCAGGCATGCGTCTGTGGAAACGCAGGCACATGCAGCAGATTTTCGGGCGACATGGCAAGTTGCGCTTTACGTCCACACAGCCCGACACCTCGGATCGCCCCCATATGGTGTGGGCCAGTCAGGCGCGCGACGCCGAAGGGGCCGTTCGTGTGGAAGACGGCTTCTTGCGTTCACGCGGATTGGGCGCAGCACTTGTTCCGCCTCTATCCCTGGTAACCGACGAAATCGGCATCTACTACGACCCCACAAAACCCAGCCAGTTGGAAAACCTGATAGGCGAGCGTGCAACATTGCGCCCGGATCAGGAATTACGTGCCGAACGGCTTGTTGAAAGATTGCTGGCCGATGGTTTGAGCAAATACAACACGGGCCAATCCGCGCCGGTTCTGCCCCATGGGCACCGAATTCTGGTACCCGGACAGGTTGAAGATGACGCCTCGATCCTGCTGGGCACCAACACGGTGCGCAGTAATCTGGACCTGCTGCAAACGGCGCGCGAGGCCAACCCCGATGCAATCCTGATCTACAAACCGCACCCTGATGTCGAAGCCGGGTTGCGGGATGGCCAGATAGACGCAGAGTCACTTGCGGACCTTGTCGTGACCCGGACTGACCCCGCCTCGTTGCTGACGCAGGTGGACGAGGTGTGGACGATGACATCGCTGTTGGGGTTCGAGGCATTGTTGCGCGGGGTGAAGGTCACGACCCTGGGCGCGCCCTTCTATGCGGGATGGGGCCTGACCACCGATCTGGATACCGTCCCCGTCAGGCGAGGTGCGCGGCCGTCGCTGATGGGCCTGGTGCACGCCACCTTGATTGACTATCCACGCTATTTCGATCCGATCACCAGACAACCCTGCCCTGTCGAAGTGGCTGTTGAACGCTTGGCGCTGGGGTATTCGGCACCTTCCGGTCCGTTCAACCGGTTTCTGTCAAAGCTTCAGGGCGCGTTCGCGACGCACGCTCATCTTTGGCGTTGACGTTATTCCGACGCTCTGCGCCAACGGTGCAATACATCCCCGCCGACCGCCTGCGTTTCGATCAATTCGAACCTCGGTGCGACCTCCAGCGTTTCCAGACCAAGTGTCCCGACCGCGGCCAGTCCTTCGGCCCCGATGGTTAAACCGGCAGTGAACCCGACCAACTCGTCCACCAGATCTTCGGCCAGCAGCGAGGCCGCAAGCGCAGCTCCGCCTTCGCAGAAGACACTGGTCAAACCGGCCTGACCCAGTTGCTGAAGCAGATCCACTGCATCGATATGATGGTCTTTCAATGCACAGGGGATCAGCTTTGCCCCCAATCCCTCCCACGCCTGTGCACGCTCGGCATCCGGGTGATGCGCATGGCAGAGCCAGACAGGTATCCTTGAGGCCGTGCGCGCCAGCTGACCCATCAGGGATATGTCCATATGGCGGGACACCACGACGCGGACAGGCTGATGCTCAACGCCAAGATCCCGTACGGTCAGCGAGGGGTCGTCGGCGCGCGCCGTCCCTGCCCCGACCATCACCGCATCGTGACGTGCGCGCATGGCATGGACCACACGACGTGCCTGCGGTCCGGTGATCCATTGGCTGTGCCCTGTCGAGGTTGCGATGCGCCCGTCGAAACTGCTGGCCATCTTCAGCGTCACAAAAGGTCGGCCTTGTTCAGTCTTGAGGAAGAAGCCTTCCAGATCCCGTTCTGCCTGTTCCGCAAGAACGCCGGTTACGACTTCAATCCCGGCCTCGCGCAACATGGCAAAACCCTGCCCGGCCACGCGCGGATCGCTATCTTCCACAGCGGCTACAACGCGGGATACCCCTGCCGCAATCAAGGCCTGGGCACAGGGCGGCGTCTTGCCGTGATGGGCACAGGGTTCCAGCGTTACATAGGCGGTCGCACCACGTGCGCCCTGCCCGGCCTGAGCCAACGCTTCGGTCTCGGCATGAGGGCGGCCACCCGGTTGCGTCCAGCCCCGCCCAATGATCCGGTCATCACGAACAATGACACACCCCACGGCGGGGTTCGGCCAACACGTCCCCTGACCGCGCCGCCCCAAAGACAGGGCAAGCGCCATGAATCGCTTATCTGTTTCGTTCACTCGTCAGTCGAAGGCTGCGGCGGGCGCAGTTCGTGGACGAACTCCTCGAAATCATCGGCCGCCTGGAAATTCTTGTACACACTCGCAAAGCGAACATAGGCGACAGTGTCGATCCGCGCCAGAGCTTCCATAACGATCTCACCGATCTTGTTGGACGGGATATCCGTGTCGCCCATGCTTTCCAGACGGCGCACGATGCCCGAAATCATCTGATCGATCCGTTCGGGATCAACGGGGCGTTTCTGCATCGAGATACGGATCGAACGCTCCAGCTTGTCGCGATCGAAATCTTCGCGTTTACCATTGGTTTTTATGACAACCAGATCGCGCAGCTGCACACGTTCGTAGGTCGTGAACCGTCCGCCACAGGCCGGGCAGAACCGGCGTCGGCGGATAGCCACGTGGTCCTCTGCCGGGCGTGAATCTTTCACCTGAGTGTCGATATTTCCGCAAAACGGGCAGCGCATCCGCCGTCTCCTCGTCCCATGTTCGGCCTCTTTTTGTAAGCGCTGCGGCTTACTTATCCACAACTATAGGGCAGCCGCTAGGGTTTGGGTAGTCGGAAATTCAAACCGCTAAATAAAGGGTCAGGCCAGATGCGCTGCAACCTTCCTTTGATGCGGCACAGTGCGGTGTTCAAACAGGTAGATCCCTTGCCATGTTCCAAGCACAGGCCGACCCTGCGACACCGGAATCGTCAGCGAAACCGGCAAGAGCGCAGCCTTGATATGCGCGGGCATATCGTCCGGGCCTTCATAGGTGTGCCTCAGGTAGGACATGGCGGGGTTGTCTGACGGTGGAACCAGCCGCTCGAAAAACGCCTGAAGATCGGTTTGAACCTCGGGGTCCGCGTTTTCCTGGATCAGCAACGAGCAGGAAGTGTGGCGAACGAACAGAGTCAAAACCCCATCCGTCTCTAACCGTTCAAGCCATTGCAGCACATCAGACGTGAATTCGTACAGCCCCGGCCCTTGGGTGTGCAAAACGAATTCAGTCTGCATCGTGACTATCCTGCGCGTTTGTCAGTCATTGAAGAACGGTCGATAGTTACACCGTGCATTCGCACCTTGTACAGATTCACTGTTACCGGGCTGAAAACCGAACGAAACAAAGCTGCTTGGTTGCACATCAACGGACTGAGGCTGCTTAATCGAAAACTGAACTGCTGTTCTGCGCCCGGTGGTGACGCTGGGCCCGTATCCTCGCAACACATAAACCCGGTCCATCCAACCCAACCCCAAGGTCCGGCGCGCATAATCCGCGGCCGCGCACCAATAGCCTTCGACACGCTTGTCACCGCGCGGGATGACCTCGAAATCAGTGGCGTTGATGGGTTCTGTTCGAAATCCATTCGGCGCAGCATCTGCGGTCATGGGGATACTGAGGGTCAAGGCGGCCAGCGCGGCGAAGGTATATGACTGTTTCATGGTAATCTCTTCCCTGATTGCTTGGTCCAAAGGATGGTCTCCAGATAGGTTAGACGAACTTCACCGCGCGCACAGGGTGCCTCACGATCAATTCAGCCCGCCTGGTACATAGCGTGATCCGGCGTGAGCCACGCCTTGACAACGGATCAGCGGACGCAAGCCCGGCGTCGCAGAACAATGCGTCACTTATGGGAAAATGAGCGTGCCGGGGAGCCCTGAGCAGAGATTGGTGATTTCTCCGAGGCTCTGACCTCATCCCCATGAAGGTCCCGACCCGGCAACAAAGCTGATTTGGACAGCCGTGCGTTTTACTTCATGCGCGTTTCGGTCAAAACCTTTCGAGAACTTGCCAACACGTGATGCTCGCGTGCAAAATCCTTCTTGCCAAAAGCCAAAGTCAAAAAAGGAACTTCCGTGATAACCTGTTAATGCATTTGAGAACGTAAGGTGTTGTACCACGATGGACGTAGATATCGGCCGACTACATTTTTTGATCCAAGCATTGGATCGCCACGCCGAAAACAGTGAACTATCCCAACGGGTATTGAAGCAAGCCGGGCTGCGTCAGCAAGATACCGCGCCCCCTGCCGCAGTTTACAGCGCACATAAAGAGGCCCTGTTCATCCGGCACGCCTGTGACGCCGTTGGTGACATTACATTTGCGGCTCGCACAGGGCTCGAGGTCACGTCGGCTTCGACCGTGACGGGGTATATCAGTAAATACTCACGCGATTTGAGGCAGGTGATGGAAAACCTGTCACGCTTTCACGGCATCATCGATCCGGCCATCGGGCTCAGCTTACGTGTTGCCGGCAACTTCGCAGCCCTCGAGGCCGATTGGAAAGATGCCAGCTTTGCCCGCTATCATCGGCGCACGGAATTCCTGCTGTTTGCCGCGCTGGCCAGAATGAGGAACCTCACGCAGGTGAACGTGTACCCGATCGAGATGCGCTTTCAGCACAAAGTTGGAAACCACGTCAAAACCTACGAAAAGCTGGCGGGCTGCCCGGTGATTTTCGGAGCTGAAAAGATTGAAATCATTCTGCCGCTTTCTGCGCTGGAACTGAAGGTGCCGACCTATGATCCCAAGCTGCGGGAGCATTTGCTGGAATACGGTGAACGTCTGCTGGCCGAGAAAACACCAGCCAAGCACAAGACCCGCGCCCGCGTCGAAGGGCTGATCACCCGATCCCTGCCCGGCGCAATCCTGCAAGCCGAAGATGCGGCGGCTGATCTGGGGATGAGCCTCAGAACCTTCAGCCGACGTCTCAAGGATGAAGGCACAAGCTATCGCGATATTGTAGACGATCTAAGGTGTGATCTGGCCCAGACTTTCATCACAAATGGCATGACTCTGTCTGAAATCTCATATGCGCTGGGGTATGCCGATCAGGCGGCTTTTTCGACCGCCTTCAAACGGTGGACAGGTCAGCCGCCCAGCGCCTTCAAGACCCGGGTGGAACATCCCATTCGGACAGCTGGCCGGGGGTCATCAGCCTGAAAAGCCTCGCCCCGGCCTGTCCCATGAGTGGACAAGACCGATATAGAAAGGCACACCGCCCCGGCCTTGTGCATTCGCGCCAACGTGATGCGAGAACCAGCCAATGTGAACGAAAAAAGGCGCCTCTGACGGGGCGCCTTCGTTCTTATTGAACTTTGTTCTTATTGATCCAGGAAAGACCGGAGTTTTCGTGAACGGCTGGGATGCTTCAGCTTCCGCAGCGCCTTGGCCTCGATCTGACGGATCCGTTCGCGGGTCACGCTGAACTGCTGGCCGACTTCTTCCAGAGTATGGTCGGTGTTCATGCCGATGCCGAAGCGCATCCGCAGAACCCGTTCTTCGCGCGGGGTGAGCGAGGCCAGAACCCGTGTGGTGGTTTCCTTGAGGTTTTCCTGAATGGCGCTGTCCAGCGGCAGCACGGCATTCTTGTCCTCGATGAAATCGCCCAGCTGGCTGTCTTCCTCGTCGCCGATCGGCGTCTCCAGAGAAATCGGCTCTTTGGCGATCTTCATCACCTTGCGCACCTTCTCGAGCGGCATCTGCAACTTCTCGGCCAGCTCTTCCGGCGTCGGCTCGCGGCCGATTTCATGCAGCATCTGACGGCCCGTGCGCACCAGCTTGTTGATCGTTTCGATCATGTGAACCGGAATACGGATCGTGCGGGCCTGATCCGCGATCGAGCGGGTGATCGCCTGGCGGATCCACCAGGTCGCATAGGTCGAGAACTTGTAGCCGCGACGGTATTCGAACTTGTCCACCGCCTTCATAAGGCCGATGTTGCCTTCCTGAATAAGATCAAGGAATTGCAGGCCGCGGTTCGTGTATTTTTTGGCGATCGAAATCACCAGACGCAGGTTCGCTTCGACCATTTCCTTCTTGGCCTGCCGCGCCTCTTTCTCGCCTTTCTGAACCTGCTGCACGATGCGGCGGAATTCCGAGATATCCAGACCGACATACTGGCCGACCTGAGCCATATCGTTGCGCAGTTCTTCGACCTTCGCGGTCGAGCGTTCGATGAACATCTGCCAACCACGGCCCGGCTTTTCGGCCATCTCGGCCAGCCAGTTCGGATCCAGTTCACGGCCCCGGTAAGCTTCGATGAACTCGCGGCGGTTGATACGTGCCTGATCGGCCAGCTTGACCATCGCGCTGTCCAGAGACATGACACGGCGGTTGATGCCGTAAAGCTGGTCGATCAGCGCCTCGATCCGGTTGTTGTGCAGGTGAAGACCATTCACCAGCTCGACGATCTCGGCCCGCAACTTCTGATAAGTAGCCTCGTCTTTTTCGCTGAAAGTGCCGTCTTCGTTCAGCGTGGCCGAAATCCGGCTGTCCTGCATTTCTGACAGCATCGAAAAGTCGGTCGAGATACGTTCCAACGTGGTCAGGACCTGATCCTTCAGCGCCGCTTCCATCGCGGCCAGCGACATGTTGGCTTGGTCGTCGTCATCGTCATCGTCGTCGTTGTTCAGCGGGTTGCCATCCGCATCCAGCTCGGGGCCGGTATCCTTGGCTGGCTTGTTCGCCTGCACCGCCGTCGTATCAACGACCGGCTCATCAACGTCGCCGTCTTCGTCCAACTGGTTGCCGAACGTGGTTTCCAGATCAATGACATCCCGCAAAAGAATGTCTTCGGACAGCAATTCGTCATGCCAGATGGTGATCGCCTGGAAGGTCAGCGGGCTTTCGCACAGGCCCGCAATCATCGTGTTGCGACCGGCTTCGATCCGCTTGGCGATTGCGATCTCACCCTCTCGGCTCAGCAGTTCGACCGAACCCATCTCACGCAGATACATGCGCACGGGATCGTCGGTGCGATCCAGCTTTTCAGTACCGGAACCGGCCAGTGCCACCTCACGGTTGCTTTCCGCGGCAACCAGTTCGGTCGAGCCCTTGTTCTCTTCTTCTTCGGCCTCTTCATCTTCGATGATGTTGATGCCCATCTCGGACAGCATCGACATTACGTCTTCGATCTGTTCCGAACTGACCTGATCAGGCGGCAACACCTGATTGAGCTGGTCGTAGGTGATGTAACCTTTCTCGCGAGCTTCGGCGATCATCTTCTTGACGTTCGCCTGGCTCATGTCCAGCGAGATTTCCTGTTCCTGCTCGTCGGATTTGCGGTCTTCGTTCGTATCCTTGGCGGCCATTCAATGCTCCTGCAGGGATGGGTGATTCGTCTCAGCCGAATCATTAGCGCGTATAAGTGATTCGGCCACCCGTTTACCCGTTTTTCTTTTCCAGTGCCTTACGAAAACACCACTTATCGGCGTTTCCGCTCGAATTTGATGCCAGACATGATCGCCGCAAACGCGTCTTTCTCGTCACGATTGATTCGCGCCCCATTGTCAGCAATGTCGAAAACGGCCCTATCCTCGTTCTGGCTTCGACTCGCGCGGTTGCGCTCTTCGGCGGCTTGCGCCAGCCGGTATGTCAGCGCCTCATCGGGCAGATCGGACAGTTCCTCTGCCGCTTCGGCAATCTCGGCATCCAACCCCCGGAGCGCTTTGATCTTTGCGAGTTCCTCGGCCAGTGTCATCTCGGCCTTTTCAACGTCGCCTGGCTTGGACACACAGGGGATGACTGCCACATGGCGAAGGGTCAGCAGGTTTTCAAGGGCGTCCGGCCCCATTGATGCGATAATGTGGTCTTTCAGGTTGTCCGGATCATCGATCGCGTGACGCAGCACAGCATCGCGCAATGCCGCATAGTCAGGATTGTGACATTCCATTTCTTCCAACTGTTGCTCAAATTGGACAACAACCTTGGGATTCAGAATTGAGATCGCCAGAATAGCGGCTTCACGCAGCTGGATATCCGCGTTTTCCGATGAGGCCAGAAACGAACTGCGCGCGCCCGGCGTCGCGGTCTGCGGCGGCTGCCATTTTCCCCGCGGTTGCCACCGACGGTTTTGTGGTTGTCGTTGTGGGCGAAACAGTTGCCAGCGCAGATCTTTGATTTCCTGACCGTAATGCTGGCGGATCGAGGGATCCCGGATCAGCTTGATCTTGTCCCACAGCGCCTTGTCCAATGCTGCCTTGCGTTCCGGGCTGTCGAATACCTTTCCTTCGGTCTCGCGCTGCCACAGCAGTTTGACCATCGGCACGGCCCCTTCCAGAACGGCCCTCACGGCCCCTGCCCCTTCGGCGCGCAACAGATCGTCCGGGTCCTTGCCTTCGGGCATCAAGGCAAACCGCAGGGATTTTCCGGCCTCCAGCAGCGGCAGTGCCAGATCAACCGCCCGCATGGCCGCCCGCAGACCCGCGGCATCCCCGTCCAGCGCTATGATCGGTTCATCCGCGATCCGCCAGAGCAGTTGCAACTGATGTTCCGTAATGGCCGTTCCCAAAGGCGCAACCGACGCGCCAAACCCCGCCTCGGCCAGCGCGATCACGTCCATATACCCTTCGGCCACGATCAGCGGCTGCCCCTTGCCCGCCGCCTGCCGCGCAGGACCTTGATTGTAAAGGCTGCGCCCCTTGTCGAACAACTCGGTCTCGGGCGAGTTCAGGTATTTCGCGTTGTCATTCGGGTCCATCGCGCGGCCACCGAACGCAATGCAGCGCCCACGCGGATCACGGATCGGGTACATGATCCGATTGCGGAAAGTGTCATAGGGTTTTTTGCCTTTGTTTGAAGGCTTGGCCAGCCCGGCGCCAAGGATCAGCTCCTCTTGGATGCTCTTGCCGCGCAGGTGATCCCAAAGCGCCTGCCAACCGTCAGGAGCAAACCCGATCTCCCACCGATCCAGCGCGCTTTGATCCAAACCCCGGCGCGACAGGTAATCCCGTGCCTCTGCGCCCGCCGCTGTTTTGAGCTGCAAGCGGAAAAACTGCACCGCCTGTTCCATCACATCGGCAAGCTGACTGCGGCGATCCTGCTTTTCCTGCGCTTTCGGATCGCGCGCAGGCATCGGCATGCCAGCCTCGCGGGCGAGGATTTCCACCGCTTCGATGAACGAAACATTCTCAGTCTCTTTCACGAAGCTGATCGCGTCGCCCTTGGCGTGACAGCCGAAGCAGTAATAAAACCCCTTCTGATCATCGACATGGAATGAGGCCGTCTTTTCGTGATGAAACGGGCAAGGCGCCCACATGTCACCCTTGCCTTGATTGGATTTGCGCTGATCCCACATCACCTTGCGCCCGACGACCTGAGACAGGCTCAGGCGGGTGCGCAGTTCATCCAGAAATCCGGGGGGCAGTGACATGGATCAAACCTGACAGAAACAGGAACGCGCGCCAAGGGTATGACGCGCGTTTGTCCACAGGGAAATGATGGTGCTGTGGATTATTGCTGCAAACACAGCTCAAGCCAAGCGGCGCCCAGATCCTTTTTGCGCACATCGCGCATCTTTTGTTCATAAACCCACGGCGTGATCAGCGGAATCGCGGCATTGTAGTTCTCGGGCCATGTCGGGCCACTATCCGCCACGGCTTGCGCCACATCGCGTTCCTTCACACGGTCCAGCCGCGCCTTTTGGATCGCTGCCACCACATCCGCCTGATACTTGCAGCTTTGTTCCTTAGTTTCCTGAGCGGCCAAAGGGGTGGCCAGCAGAGCCGCGACAATGGCTATACGCAACATGGAGGTCTCCGGGATTCGTTTCTCTGAGTGTCTATTATTCGTCAAACTAACGGGCCGCCATCGACATTCAAGCCGCAGCGCGCAGCGGCGGGGCGAAATGATCACCCCGCCCGCCTGATTCAGAGGCCCTTGGCGCGATAGCTTTTGGCCACGCGGTCGATCGCCACGATATAGGCCGCAGTACGCAGGTCTTCGACATCGTCGCGGCTGTGCCACACTTCACGCATCGACTGGTAGGCAATACGCATCGTGTCGTCGAGGCCCGAGCGCACCAGTTCAAGCTCATCAGCACCCTTGAGGTATTTGGCCTTGAAGTCCGGCGACATCGACCACGCGTCACCCAGGTAACGGTCCAGCCGCTCCAGCTCGCTGACGATCAGTTCATGCCGCGCTTCTTCCTGCCGACGCTGCATCCGGCCGAAACGAATGTGGCTGAGATTCTTGACCCATTCGAAATAAGACACCGTCACACCGCCTGCGTTGGCATACATATCCGGGATGATGATGGTGCCTTTCTTGCGAAGAACCTCATCCGCGCCAGCGGTGACCGGGCCATTCGCGGCCTCGATGATCAAAGGGGCCTTGATCCGTTCCGCATTGGACAGATTGATGACACCCTCCAGGGCAGCCGGGATCAGGATGTCACACTCGGCCTCCAGAACACTTGCGCCTTCCGCTGAATGAGTCGCGTCCGGATAATCCTTGACGCCGCCATGCTTGACGATCCACTGGCGGACGGCTTCGACGTCGATACCATTCGGGTTATAGAGCGCACCGTCCCATTCGATGATACCCACAATGCTTGAACCGTCTTCCTCGCTCAGAAACTTCGCAGCGTGATAGCCCACGTTGCCGAGCCCCTGCACCACGACGCGCTTCCCATCCAGCTTGCCCGACAGGCCAGCCTTCTGGACGTCTTCAGGGTGACGGAAAAACTCGCGCAGAGCGTATTGGATTCCGCGTCCGGTCGCCTCGACCCGCCCGGCAATGCCACCTGCGTTCAATGGCTTACCGGTCACACAGGCACGCGCATTGATGTCGGTGGTGTTCATCCGCGCGTATTGGTCGGCCATCCAGGCCATCTCGCGCTCGCCCGTGCCCATGTCGGGTGCCGGAACGTTTTGCGACGGGTTGATCAGATCCCGCTTGGCAAGCTCATAGGCAAAGCGTCGCGTGATCTGTTCCAGTTCGTGTTCTTCGTATTTCCGCGGATCGATGCAAAGCCCGCCTTTCGATCCGCCGAACGGTGTTTCGACAAGAGCACACTTGTACGTCATCAGCGCAGCCAGCGCTTCGACCTCATCCTGGTTCACCGCAGTAGCATAGCGAATGCCGCCTTTGACAGGCTCCATATGTTCGGAATGGACGGACCTGTACCCGGTGAAGGTATGGATCTCGCCGCGCAGGCGTACACCGAACCGAACGGTGTAGGTCGCGTTGCAAACCCGGATCTTCTGCTCCAGCCCCGGCGGCAGTTCCATCAGGGCGGCCGCCCTGTTGAACATCAGGTCAACACTCTCGCGAAAGCTTGGTTCTTGGATGCCGGTCATAAAATCCTCCGTACCGCTGGATGACGAAACGTCACGACGTTTTGTCGCACCACTCAAGTCTGGCTGCAATCAAACAATGCACTTTTTTTCATCACCTTCTTAACAGAGACTTGAGCTTCTGATGGTGAGTCGCCCAATCCGGTCAATCGCTTAACGGATTGTCTTCATTTCATCGACAGACCATGGGAAAATGTGAAAATTATACCCCCTGAGCGCCCAAAAAGGCCAAAACCAAGCCTTTTTCGCCCAATTCACGCCACGTTTGAAAACTAAATTTAACCGGAAATTCCTTTCTTTGACGCACGACTTGTATGTGCGAGGCGGAGTCATCAAATGATAGTTTTCTCGCTTCAGAACGACGGCTCGAAGCCGAAACACAAGATTTCCCGGTTGCGGCTGTTTTCCCGAGAAGAAGACGGCACTTTTACGATATTCACCCTGCTCATTTTGATCCTGATGCTGGCCATCACCGGAATGGCGATGGATCTGATGACGTACGAGCGCGACCGGGCCAGCCTGCAATCCACGCTGGACCGCGCGGTGCTTGCTGCCGCGGATCTTGACCAGAAACTGCCGCCCAAGGACGTTGTCGACGCCTATATGGAAAAGGCCGGGTTGGGCCATCTTGAGAAAACCGTGACCGTCACCGAAGGGTTTGGCTCGAGAAAAGTGGCCGCGACCGCCAATGCCGTTGTTCCGACGCGTTTCATGAGGTTCGGAAAAGTTACCGAACTGAATATGAAAGCGGCAAGCACCGCCATAGAATCCATCGGGTCCGTCGAAATATCGTTGGTTCTGGACATGTCCGGGTCCATGTCACGGTCTTCGGCGACCGCCGGAAAATCGAAGATCGATGTGTTGAAGACTGCGGCGAAAGGTTTTGTCACGAAAATGCTTGAGGAATCGGGCGAAACAAAGATTTCGATGTCAATCGTTCCCTATGCCACGCAGGTCAATGCCGGGCAGGATATCCTGGGCAAATTCACCAACGTGACCTCAGAGCACAACTATTCCCATTGCGTGAACTTTTCTTCGGGGCAATTTGGGTCTGCAACCCTTGATCCCACTACCTTTTATCAGCGCACCGGACATTTCGATCCATGGCGTTACACGCGAGCAACTGTAAACGGCCGGACGACTGATGGCGAACCTCCTGCCTACCTTGTTTGCCCCGTTCGCACAGGCAGTGAGATTACAGCCGTCACCGACAACGTCCAATATCTGCACAATCGTATCGATGCCCTGACCGCAAGCGGCAACACATCCATTGATGTTGGCATGAAATGGGGCGTCGGCATGCTGGATCCTTCATTCAAGCCCGTGATCAACACCCTGGCCACCGAAAACAAGGTGCCTGCCAAATTTGCCAATCGCCCGGAATCTTACGACTCGGACGTGCTTAAGGTCGTGATCGTAATGACTGACGGGCAAAACACCTCGCAGTACATGTTGGACCCGTCGGTTCGCAGCGGACAGACTGACGTCTGGTTCAATCCAGAATTTGAACGCGCGGATGGCAGTAAAGGTGAGTACAGTATTCGCTACTACCATGACCCGCAGGGGAACAATCCGGACCGGTGGGTTTGGATGCAACACACCGAAGAAAACGGCAACTACGTTACCGCAGAACATCCTTTCGGCAATCCACCGAATGAAAATCCGACAAATGAAGAAGTTGGAACTGCCACCCGTCTTTCGTATCCAGAACTGTTCAATCGGGCTTCGCTGTGGTGGAACGCCAAGAACAACTTCTACTGGCAAAGCAACCACGAGAACAACTGGTACTACAGCCTAAGGAAGTCAGTGGGATCGTCCACAAAGAACGCGCGCACGGCCAGTATCTGTGGCGCCGCCAAAGACAAGGGTGTCATCATCTATGGCATCGCTTTCGAGGCCCCCACCAGCGGCTTGAACACCATCAAGTCCTGCGCAAGCTCGGACAGCCATGTACACAATGTAGCTGGATTGGATCTGGACAAGGCGTTTACAGCGATTGCTTCGTCCATCCGCAAATTGAGGCTGACGCAATGATCCGCAAGTCACTGTCAAAACTCCGTACTTTCAAGCGATCCGAGTCCGGGAACGCGACGATCGAATTTGTCATGATCATTCCGTTTTTCCTGGCATTCATTGGTATCGGTGGAGAGATGTCACTGATCACCACCAAGCACGCCGCGCTGGAACGTGGTGTTGACCTGGTCGTTCGGGATATCCGTCTTGGCACAGGCACCAACTGGAGCCACGATGTAATCAAGGACCGGATTTGCGACATTTCCGGTATCAAGAATTGTAAAACCAACCTGCGGCTGCAAATGCTCCGCCAGAACGCATTCAATGGCATCGTGCTTTCGGACGAAATACCCTGCACCGACAGTTCCGAAGACCCCAAACCAGTGCTCGACTTCAAAAGCGGGGCCTCGAACGAGTTGATGATTTTGCGTGCCTGCCTGCGTATCGATCCGGTTCTGGAAAGCTCGATCATCGCAAACACGGTTGTCGACGAAAGCGG
Source organism: Ruegeria sp. YTSA144 (assembly GCF_059610125.1). Classification (NCBI taxonomy): domain Bacteria; kingdom Pseudomonadati; phylum Pseudomonadota; class Alphaproteobacteria; order Rhodobacterales; family Roseobacteraceae; genus Ruegeria; species Ruegeria sp. YTSA144. The sequence continues at coordinate 7,599 of NZ_JBXWNA010000003.1, read as the reverse complement.
CCACTATGCAGTGACCGCAACGACCGCATTCGTGCAGGAGCCACGGTAAAGCTATGTCTGTATTCAGAAACGTGAAAAACCGCATCAAGGCCTTCAAGCAGGACGAAAGTGGCATTCTGACCGTCGAGGCCATCATGATCTTCCCGCTGTTGCTGTGGACGATTACGTTTACGTTCACCGCATTCGAGGGGTTTCGTCAAAGCGCGTCAAACCTGAAGGCCGCCTATACGGTCAGCGATCTGATCTCACGTGAATCGGCCGCTGTGACGGATGTCTACATCGACTCACTTCACGAGCTCATGGGCGAAATGATCAACAACCGGTCTGAAGTGCGCATGCGTGTCTCGCTGATCCGGTTTGACGTGACTGACGACCGCCATTACGTGGATTGGTCGACCGTGCGCGGCTATGACACGGAATGGAACGACAACAACATCCAGGAAATCGCAAACCGCCTGCCGCCAATGCCGGATCAGGACACGGTCATTCTGGTGGAAACGTCCAACGAGTATATTCCCCAGTTCAAACCCGGTTGGGATCTGGCGACCGGCATTAACTTTCAGAACTTCATCTTCACCCGTCCCCGCTTTTCCACCAAGGTCGCCTGCAACCTAGTGCGCCCTCCGGTCGTCTGCGTGGATAATGGCGCTTAGAACCTCTGACATGAACTTGGCCTCGGCGGCAGACGTCATGCCGCCCACGCCGACCCGGTGACCGATCCGCCACCACAACCCGGGCGCCCATTGTTTCGTATCTTTGTGCTTGGTACGAACCAGAAAGCCGTTTGAAGGCTTGAATGCAAACGCACCGCGATCCACCGATTCAATATCGTCCACTTTTGCGATCACCTGGCCTGACCCGGTACGCAATTCCGACTGAGTCAGCTCAATATGGTCCTGGGTCGCCTGCCAAACGCGATAGGCCAGCCAAAGCGACGCGCCACCAACGGCAAACAGAAAAACCTGCCACACCGGTTCTGGCGGCGATGCCAAAGCAACATATGTAACCAGCGCACCAACCGTCGACAGCATCCCTACTCCGGTCCACCGTCTGGGGGATGACGCCTGAATCGTTGCCAGCACTTCGTCCTGCATGGATGTCTCCTGTCCGTTCAGCTTCGGCTTAGCGATTTTCCGGGGGAAACAACAGGGGCTTGGTTGTGCCGCAAATTTGCACAGCCCCGGTTAGTTCACGCAAATTGACCGCATTCACGCAGAGGTTACATGCTGATCAAACGAACCGGAGGCCAACATGTCCCTTAGACCCACACTGGAAACACGCAGGGCAACCCCGACGATGGAAGGGGCTGGCGTGAAACTTCACCGCGCGTTCGGGTTTCAGGACCCGTCCGAACTTGATCCTTTCCTGCTGTTCGACGACTTCAGAAACGAACGCCCGCAGGACTATCAGGCCGGTTTTCCCTGGCATCCGCATCGCGGGATCGAGACGATCACCTATGTTCTGGCCGGATCGGTCGAGCATTCGGATTCGCTGGGCAACACCGGCACTCTGGGCGCCGGTGACGTGCAATGGATGACAGCGGGGTCCGGCATTCTGCATCAGGAGATGCCGCAGGGAAACTCCTCGGGGCAGATGCACGGATTTCAGCTTTGGGGCAACCTGCCCTCGGATCAGAAGATGACTGCCCCGCGCTATCAGGATGTTCAAAGCAAGGACATCCCCGAGGTCACTGATGACGACGGCACCACCGTTCGGGTGATTGTCGGAGAGTTCTGGGGCAAAACCGGCCCCGTGGACGGCATTGCGGCAGACCCGCAGTATCTGGACATCTCGGTCCCCGCAGGTGTGAAAAAGACGTTCCGCATCGACACTTACCGCCGAGCCTTCGCCTATGTCTTTCAAGGTCAGGCCGCCTTTGCAGATGCATCACGCCCGTCCGGTGTGCTGCTGGAGAAAGAGGTCGCCGGGCAAGAGGTGAACATCCGGGATATGTCGGGTGACCGCACGCTTGTCCGTTTCGGAACGGGGGACGAAATCACCGTTCAGGCTGGCCCCGAAGGCGTGCGGTTTCTGCTGATCTCGGGGGCTCCGATCAATGAACCCGTCGCATGGCACGGGCCCATTGTGATGAACACGCGGGCCGAACTTGAACAAGCCTTTCGGGACCTGCGCAACGGGACCTTCATTCGCCCTGCGCACTGACACTGTGACGGTCTGGCCGTTTCAGGCCGTCACCGCCTTATGCACCATGTTCCAATAAATCTGTTCGACCTCGTCCAGTGACAGCCGCCCTCCGGACCTGTACCAGGTCATCACACCGTTCAACATGGCAATCACCGCCAGCGTGGCGATCTTGGTGTCCGGTATCGCAAACTGACCAGCCTGCTGGCCAGAGTGAAGGATGTCTTCCAGCGCGTTTTCGTACTGACGCCGAAGATCTTCGATTTCGGCGAAGTTTTCGGGTGAGAGGTTGCGCAGCTCCATATAGGCGATGAACACCTCGTCAGGGCGTTGCAGGTGGAAACGAATGTGAAAACCGACAAATCGGCGCAACGCTTGCTGGCAGTCATCGCAGCGCTCCAGCGCGTTGAGCGCTGAAAGCAGATCCTGCATATGTTCCCGCATCAACCGGTACAGCAAACTCTGCTTGTCCGGCGTGTAATTGTACAAAGCCCCTGCCTGAACGCCGACCTCTTTCGCGATCTGCCGCATCGAAACCGCCGCATAGCCGTGGCGGGCAAACAGGTTCAGGGCCGCCTTTCGGATGCGCGGACCTGTGATATCAGAGTGGGAGCCTTGAGTACGTGCCATGCGCCCACAGTATCTGAACAAACGTTCATATAGAACCCCGCTTGATCGACGCCGGCAAAAGGTGCATCACGAAAGGACCAACGAAACCGAAAAGCGTGCCACATGAAACTGTTGCCTGTTCTGCCTATTATTCTTGTGTTTGCCGGGTGTTCAGACTTTCCCGAACTTGAAGGCAGCGAACCGGCCTCGGTCAAATCGGCCCCCTACCCGCGTCTTGTTCCGGTGCAGGAAACGTTGGGGCCTTCGATTGATCCCGTCAGCCAGGCCGCAGAGGTGGAAGAAGACCTGACGCAGCGCAGCGAGGCGCTGGCGAAAAAGGCCCAGGCGCTGCAAAACGCGCAAACCAACTAAAGCGCGGCATTTCACGCCTACAATCCCCCGGTGACGGATTGCACCCTTGGCCTGAACCCGATAAGGCAGCGCTGATCGGGCGGGCGTCCGAAATCAGACAAGTTTCGAGCGGAAAGGAACCCACGAAATGACACAGGCACTGCGGCTGGGAATTGCGGGCTTGGGAACTGTCGGCGTGGGTGTCGTCAAGATTGTCCGCCGCCATGCAGATTTGCTGAAGGCGCGCACGGGCCGGTCGATTGAAATCGTGGCCGTATCTGCGCGGGACCCAAACAAGGACCGTGGCGTGAACCTGTCGGATTATGCGTGGGAAACCGACCCGGTTGCGCTGGCAAAACGCGACGATATCGATGTCTATGTCGAACTGATGGGCGGAGAAAACGGCCCTGCCAAAGCCTCGGTCGAAGCCGCGCTGGCCAGCGGCAAAGACGTCGTGACTGCCAACAAGGCATTGCTGGCCATTCACGGGCAGGAATTGGCCGAACAGGCCGAAGCCGCAGGTCGCGTCATCCGGTTTGAGGCCGCGGTCGCGGGCGGTATCCCCGTAATCAAATCCCTGACCGAAGGACTGGCCGGAAACGAGATCACGCGCGTGATGGGCGTGATGAACGGCACCTGCAACTACATTCTGACCCGGATGCAATCGCAGCGTCAGGGCTACAACGCTCTGTTCGACGAATGCGCCGAACTTGGGTATCTTGAGGCCGACCCCAATCTGGATGTCGGTGGCATCGACGCCGCGCACAAACTGGCTTTGCTGGCCTCGATCGCTTTTGGCACCAAGCCCAATTTCGACGGGATTGAGATCGAAGGCATTCAGCAAATCAGCCTCGACGATATCGACCAGGCCGAGGATATGGGCTTTCGCATCAAGCTGCTGGGCGTGGCACAGCGCACCGCGCGCGGGCTTGAGCAACGCATGCAGCCTTGCCTTGTGCCCAGCGACTCGCCGCTGGGTCAATTGGAAGGCGGCACCAACATGGTGGTGATCGAAGGCGACGCGGTGGAACAAGTTGTTCTGCGCGGCCCCGGCGCAGGCGAGGGCCCGACCGCCAGCGCCGTGATGGGCGACGTCTGCGATCTGGCACGCGGGCTGCAAATCCCGACCTTTGGCCGACCGGCCAAAACGCTTGAGGCTGCGGCCCCCGCCGTCACGGGCCTGCCTGCGCCTTATTATCTGCGGCTGGGCCTGTTGGACAAACCGGGCGCCCTGGCCAAGGTTGCAGCCATTCTGGGCGATGCGGGTGTTTCCATAGACAGGATGCGCCAGTATGCCCATGCCGAAAGCACGGCGCCTGTGTTGATCGTTACCCACAAAACCACCCGCGCCGCGCTGGACGTTGCGCTGGACGGTTTCCGGGAAACGGATGTGGTCGCCGGTGCCCCCGTCGCATTGCGGATTGAAGAGGTTTGAACTTGCGGCCTGCATGAAACGCAAGCTATGCCCATAGAAACGGCTTAAATGACCAGAGGATACTGAACAATGAGTGCTGCCAAAACCGATTTCAACGACCGCCTGCTGTCTCTGGGGCTGGCAAGGGTGGCGGAACAGGCTGCGCTGGCCTCGGCTTTTCTGGTTGGGCGAGGTGACGAGAAAGCCGCCGACCAGGCCGCCGTGAATGCAATGCGCGAACAGCTGAACCTGCTGGACATTGCTGGCGTCGTGGTGATCGGTGAAGGAGAACGCGACGAAGCTCCGATGCTTTATATCGGCGAAGAAGTCGGCACCGGAAACGGCCCCGGCGTGGACATCGCGCTGGACCCGCTGGAAGGCACAACGCTGACCGCAAAGGATATGCCCAACGCGCTGACCGTGATTGCCATGGGCCCGCGCGGCTCAATGCTGCATGCGCCCGACGTCTACATGGACAAGCTTGCCGTTGGTCCGGGCCTGCCCGAGGGCGTCGTCAGTCTGGACATGTCTCCACGCGAACGGGTGGAAGCCTTGGCAAAGGCCAAGAACTGCAAGCCTGCGGACATCACCGTCTGCATTCTGGAACGCCCGCGCCATGAAGCCATGATTGCCGAAGTGCGCGAAACCGGAGCATCGATCCGCCTGATCACCGATGGTGATGTGGCTGGCGTCATGCATTGCGCGGAAAGCGAAGTGACCGGTATCGATATGTATATGGGCCAGGGTGGCGCCCCCGAGGGGGTGTTGGCTGCTGCTGCGCTGAAATGCATGGGCGGACAGATCTTTGGTCGTCTGTTGTTCCGCAACGATGACGAACGAGGCCGTGCCGCCAAGGCAGGCATCACCGATCTGGACCGGGTCTATTCGCGGGACGAGATGGTGACTGCGGATGTGATCTTTGCCGCAACGGGTGTGACCGGCGGTTCTCTGTTGCCGCGCATCAAGCGCGAGCCGGGTTGGGTGGAAACCACGACGCTGCTGATGCGTTCAAAGACCGGGTCCGTACGCCGCATGTCGTATCGCACCCCCACGTGGCCGCATGATAACGCCTAACGGCTTGCGCCGTTGCCTCCGGCGGGAGTATTTGGGAAAAGATGAAGAGGCCGGGTCCGAAAGGATCCGGCCTTGGTTCATAAGGGGCAGGCAATGGGTTTTCTTGGCGTAGAACAATCACTGACCGGGCGGCGCTGGGTTGGCCCGGAAGCCGAGTTGGAACGGGCTGCCGAGATGATGACTCAACAGACCGACCTGCCGCGTGCGGTATGTCAGGTTCTGGCCCGTCGTGGCGTGCCGGTCATGGAGGCGCGCGGCTTTCTGGACCCCAAGCTCAAAGAGCTGCTGCCCGATCCTCGAGACATGAAAGACATGGAAGTCGCGGCCGCACGCTTCCTGGACGCCGTACGCCGTCGCGAGAAGATCGCGGTGTTCGCGGATTACGATGTTGACGGCGGCAGTTCTGCCGCGCTGCTGTTGGTCTGGCTTCGGCAGATGGGCTTGCAGGCGACGCTTTATGTGCCGGATCGGATTGATGAGGGGTATGGTCCGAATGTTCCGGCAATGCGGGAACTGGCAACCAGCCACGACCTGATCATTTGCGTCGATTGCGGTACGCTCAGCCATGAACCGATTGCCGCAGCCACGGGGGCGGACGTGATTGTTCTGGATCACCACCTCGGCGGCGAAACCCTGCCGGACTGCGTTGCCGTCGTGAATCCCAACCGGCAGGATGAAAGCGGCGATCTGGGCTATTTCTGCGCGGCGGGCGTCGTGTTTCTGATGCTGGTCGAAGCTGGGCGCCAATTGCGCGCGGCAGGCGCAAAGGGGCCCGACCTGATATCGATGCTGGACCTGGTGGCCCTGGCAACCGTGGCTGACGTTGCACCTTTGATCGGCGCCAATCGCGCCCTGGTTCGACAAGGCCTGAAAGTGATGGCGCAAAGGCAACGCCCCGGACTTGTCGCATTGTCCGATGTCTCGCGCATGGATACGGCGCCCAACAGCTATCACCTGGGTTTTCTGCTTGGCCCCCGCGTGAATGCAGGTGGTCGCATCGGGCAGGCCGATCTGGGTGCCCGCCTGCTGAGCACGGATTCCCTGCACGAGGCACAGGCCCTGTCCGAACGTCTGGACGCGCTGAACACAGAACGTCGGGATATCGAAAACGCCGTGCGCGCCGCCGCGATGGAGCAGGCCGAGGGTCGCGGACTCGACGCGCCACTGGTCTGGGCCGCCGGTGAGGGCTGGCATCCGGGGGTGGTGGGCATCGTGGCGTCTCGATTGAAAGAAACCGCCAACCGTCCGGCCATCGTGATCGGTTTTGACGGTGATGAGGGCAAAGGCTCGGGGCGTTCGGTCTCGGGCGTGGATCTGGGGGCGTCGATCCAGCGGCTCGCGGCCGAAGGGTTGCTGGTCAAGGGCGGTGGTCACAAGATGGCTGCTGGACTTACCGTCATGCGCGACAAACTGGAACCTGCAATGGAACGTCTCAGTGAACTGCTGGCAAAACAAGGCGCAGGTCAGGGCGGCCCGGCGGATTTGAAGCTGGACGGTGCCCTTATGCCCGGTGCCGCAACAGTGGAGTTGGTCGAACAGATCGAACAGGCCGGACCGTTCGGCGCCGGAGCCCCTGCCCCGCGATACGCGATTCCGGATCTACAGGTGCGTTTTGCCAAACGTGTGGGGGAAACGCACCTGAAGCTGTCATTGTCCGATGGCATGGGCGGTGGGCTGGATGCGATTGCCTTTGGTGCCTTTGACGGTCCGATGGGCGAGAAACTGTCAAATCATGGTGGCGCACGCTTTCATCTTGCAGGCCGGCTTGAGGTGAACACCTGGGGTGGACGGCAATCCGTGCAGCTCAGGCTCGAGGACGCGGCAGAGGCAAATTGACATCTCGCTCTGACCGCGCAAAAAACTTTCAAGTCCCTGCGTTTTTCGGCTTGCGGGGGTCACGGTGAAACCGTAAAAGGCCCCCCACAAGCCAGCGTGGCCCGTTCGTCTATCGGTTAGGACGCCAGGTTTTCAACCTGGAAAGAGGGGTTCGATTCCCCTACGGGCTACCA
>NZ_JBXWNA010000002.1:0-393435 GCF_059610125.1 Ruegeria sp. YTSA144 | reverse complement strand
ATCCCGAACGCATGCTCGATCCCGTGCATCTGCAAAACCTTAACAAACGCCTCTTCCGTCGTCATCTTCATGTGGGTACTTCCTTGTCTTTTCAGGGCGGCAAAGCCCCTGTGAGTTACAGTATTTCGTCTTTGAGGTAATAGCCGACATACGCCATGCGCTGTCCCAGTCGGCGGAAAGGCGTCAGGATGCCGTGGCTCGGCAATGGGGACGTGAAGATCGGCAGGTCGAATGCCTTGTCCTTCTTGCCTGCAACCAACTGCGCCATGCGTCGCCCGGCCTGGGCCGAGTACATGACGCCATTGCCGCCGTAGCCCATGGCATAGAACACGCTTTGCTCAGGATCCGGCCGGAAAATGCGCGGCATCATATCGTGGCTGACATCAACCCAGCCCCACCAGGAGTAGTCGAGGTTGATATCCGCCAGCGCCGGGAACTTGCGGGCAAGTCCCTTCTTCAGCAAGTCCAGGTGTTTGCCGTTCTCGGCATCACGCCCTGTCACCGCGCTGCGGCTGCCGATCTGCATCCGATTGTCCGGCAAAAGGCGGTAATAATGGCGCAGCGTTCGTGTGTCCGTCAGGGGGGATTTGGTCTGGATGCCGCATTCATCCAGCTCGGCCCGGGTCAGAGGCCGTGTCACCATCGAGTTAGACAGGATTGGCATCAGGCGGTGCCTGGTGCGGTTGTTGAGACCCGGCGGGGTATAGCCCGCCGTTGCCAAGGCCACCGATTTCGCGCGCACAATACCACCCGGCGTCCGCAAGTGATGTATTCCGCCTTTGGTTTGCCACCCCATGACCGGGCTGCCCGTATGGATTTTCACACCCAGCCTGCGCGCCATCTTGACATAACCGAAGGCCAGCTTGCCGGCGTGGATGCAGGTTCCGTCCGGCTCCCACATCGCGCCTGCGGCTTCCATGTCCCGCACGTGTTTTTCATGCAGCTCGTCTCGGGACAGGATACGCGAACCATAGCCGAACACATCGTTCAACAATTTGCTCTCTTTCTTGAGCGACGGCATGACTTTTTCGCGGTGCGCGATGTAGTAATGGCCGCCCGGCTGCGGATCACAGTCGATGTCATCCGACGCGATGAGATCGTTGAACAACTCGAAAGCTTCAGTGACTTCGGCATGCATGCCCTTGGCCACATCCGTGCCCCAGCGCTGAATCCATTGCGACCGTTTCAGCCGCCCGGATGAGATCTGGGCCTGCCCGCCATTGCGGGTCGAACATCCCCAGGCCACAGTATTCGCTTCAAGAACAACCGCCTGGATACCGTGTTCCTTGGCAAGGTGAATGGCGGTGGACAGGCCGGTATAACCCGACCCGATCACCACCACATCGGCATCCATATCGCTGGACACCGGACCATCATCGGCCGGGGGCGTACCGGCCGTTCCGATCCAGTATGTGGGCGCGTGGTCGCGATTGTGACCGGGACCCGCATCGATGATGGGGTCATATTTCGGGTCATAGCTGGCCTTGGGCCAATGACGCGGGATGCTGTTGTCCACCATTCTTGTTTTCTCCGAAGCTGCGCGCGGTGCGGCGGATCAGGCTTTGAACATCGGGCGCGTTTTGCGAAGCGCCTGTTTTACGACGATTTTCCCGTCACGCAGGGTAAACAGATCCGCACCTTCGGCTTCGATCCGCATGCCGTTTGCATCGGTTCCCGAAAAGGTCCATTCCGAAACCGCACGATCGCCATGGACAAAGTGGCCGTGGTGATCCCAATGGGCGTCTTTCATGCCTGCCCAAACGCCTGAAAACGCGGCGGCGATGGCTTCGGACCCTTCAATCTTGTTGCCGTATTTCTCGTCGCCGGCCACGGTGTAGAACACGCAGTCGTCGGCGAAATGGGTCATCACGCCGTCGATGTCGTGGCGGTTGAACGCGTCAAACGTGTCCGCCAGGTCCTGCGCGGTCAGGGTTTTGCTCATTTTGTACGTCCTTGTCAGTGGGGTTGTTACGTTTCGTCCGGGTTCGGGACGATCAGTGTCGGGATCTTGGAGCGCCGCAGAACACGCTTTGCGACGGTGCCCAGAAACGTGTGCGAAAAGCCGTGATCATGCGCGCCCAGCACGATCAGATCGCAGCCCAGTTCGACCGAGCGGCGCAGGATCACTTCGGCCGGGTGGCCATCGGTGACTTCGACCGAAGTGACCTGTTCGCGAATTCTCTCATCGTCACCATCGAACTGAGCCCAGAACTTGGCTTGCCGCTCGGCCAGAACCTTGCGCACCATCTCGTGACGGCGCGCAGCGGCGGTTTTGCGGGTCTCTTCATTCAGGATGAAGATCTCCATCGTGATCTTGGCATCGTCCGACAGCGGTTCATTCACATGCAGCACGTGAATTTCAGCCCCCGTGGCCTGCGCGATGCTGGCGGCATGGCGCATGGCATGACCCGAGTTTTCGGACAGATCAGTGGCAAAGAGGATGTTGGTGACCAGTTGTTTCATGTCGTCATCCTTTCAGGTCAGTAGCCAAACAGCCGCGGCAACCACAGCGACAGTTCAGGGAAGAAGGCGATGATGAAGATCGCCACCGTGTTGGCTGCGGCAAAAGGCAGAGCGCGCAACGAGATCTGTTCGATGGTGATGTTCGAGATACCTGACGCGATGAACAGGTTTTCGCCCAGCGGCGGCGTCTGGAAACCGATGCCCAGCGTGCAGACCATCACCACGCCAAAGTGGATCGGGTCGATACCCACCGAGTAGGCCACCGGCAGCATCACCGGAACCAGGATCAGGATGGTGGCCAGCGTCTCCATGAACATGCCGACGAACAGCAGGAAGAAGATGATCAGCGCCCAGATCACATACAGGTTGTCCGTGAAGCTGAGCATCGAATCCGCGATGATCGCCGGGATCTGGTTTTCCACCAGCAGGCGGCCAAACACCGTCGCGGTGAACAGGATCAGCAGCACCCGACCAGTCAGCCAGGTGGTGGCCTCGAGCGACTGGAACAGCGACTGCCATGTCAGTTCACGATAGATGACCACGCCCACGAACAGGGTGTAGAAGATTGCCACGATTGCCGCCTCGGTCGGGGTGAAGAAGCCGGTGTAGATACCGCCCAGGATCACCAGCGGCGCCATCAGCGACCAGAACCCACGATACATTTCGCAGCCCACGTGACGGATCGACCAACCTTCGGAAACGCCCTTGTAGCCGCGCTTTTTCGACATGAAGAAGTTCAGGATCAGCAGGCTGGTGGCGATCAGGAAGGCAGGGACGAATCCGGCGATGAACAGTTTCGAGATCGAAACCGACTGGAATGTACCGAATTTTTCCACGGCTTCCGGCGGCGGCGCCATACCGAGCGCGGCAATGCCGAAGATCACCATCGGGATAGAGGGAGGAATGATAATCCCAAGGCCGCCAGAGGACGCAGTGATCGCCGAGGCATAGCCGCGCTCATAGCCGCGGTCGATCATCGCAGGGATCATCAGCATCCCAACGGCCGCGGTTGTTGCCGGGCCCGAGCCCGAAATAGCGCCGAAGAACAGACAGGCCATGACCGTTGCAGCCGAAATACCGCCGGTGAAGGGACCGGCCAGGCTTTCGGCAACATTGATCAGGCGTTTCGATATTCCGGCGGCTTCCATCAAAGCGCCGGCAAGAATAAACGCGGGCAGAGCCATCAGCGGGAACGAACCGACTGAGGTGAAGGCAATCTGCACGAACTTGATCGGGTTCTCGTCCAGATAAAGGAATGAGACCAGCGAAGCCACACCCAGCGCCACCGTGATCGGTGCGCCAATGAGCAGCAGAAACAGGAAAGACCCAAACAGGATTGTGACGATTTCGGATTCCATGGTTTATCCCCCTGCCCTTAGGATTTCTTTGCTGCTTCAGTCGCAGCTTTGATTTCGTCGAGGTCGATCTGATCGGGATCGTGAATATCTTCGCCCTTGATAAGGCGGCGGTAGTTCACCTGAATGATGCGGACGGTCATCAGCGCAAAGGCGATGGGCAGCACCATGTAGATGTATTTCATCTCGATACCCAGGGTCTGGGACTTCCAGAATTTGTTCATCTTGTTGAAGACAAAATCTGTCGCCAGATACAGGAAGTAGACATTGAAGAAGAGCCAGAAGAGATCGGCAAAAGCTTCGATGTACTTGATCGCCCCCTCAGGCAGGAACTTGAACTGGAACGTCACCCGGTTATGCGCGCCTTTCAGAGCGGCGTAACTTGCGCCGAAATAGACGAACCACACGAACATGTAGACCGAAAGTTCTTCGATCCAGCTGATCGAAAAGCCGAAGACTTCGCGCGCGATGATCTGCACGAACAAAAGGCAGACGAAGCCGGATAAGAGGATCCGGCAGATGATACTTTCTATGTTGTCCAGAAATTTCCAGAACATGTGGTTTCACTCCTCCCTGAATTGAGAAGAGCGCCGCAGCGCTCCTCCCGCTATCGCTCTGGGGCGATTATTGCTGGACCGGCTCGCGGCCGATGGCTTCGAGAACTGCATTCAGCTTCTCGACACCACCAATGGACTCGTAGAACTGCGGCCATACGGCTTCGGTTGCCAGTTGAATGAACTCGGCTTCGTCGTTCTCGGGGTCGATGATTGCCATTCCCTTGGCGGTCAGCTCTTCTTTGATGGCAGCCTCTGAATCACGCAGGAACTGTGCCGAAACCTGCGTGGCTTCCTGCCCTGCTTCCAGGATCATCTGCTGTTCCTCTTCGGACAGGTCCTGGAAGATGGCTTCCGAGATGATCAGCGGTTCGATCGAGAAGATGTAACGCAGGTTGGTGACGTGGTCCTGAACCTCGTAGAACTTCATCGCATTGATGGTCAGGTAAGGGTTGTCCTGACCGTCGACCACTTTGGTCTGTAGGCCGGTGAAGGTTTCGGACCAGGCCATTGGGGTCGGGTTGATGCCCCATGCCTTGTAGGTTTCGATCATGATTTCGTTCTTGGGAACGCGGATGATCAGATCCTGCAGGTCCGCAACCGATTTGACTGGCTTCTTCGAGTTGGTCAGACGGCGGAAACCGGTATACGTCCAGCCGATGATACGGACGCCGGCATCACGGATGGTGTTTTCGACCAGTTCCTGACCGATTGGCCCCTGGGTCAGCTTTTCAGCATCTTCCAGGCTGAGAATGACATAAGGCAAGGTGAAAACGCCGACCGAAGGCGAGAAGGGTGTGATGTTGTTGATCGCCAGCAGCGACATGTCGAGCGTGCCGATGGCGGCCTCGTTCACGGTGTCCTGCTCGGACCCGAGCTGACCGTTCAGGAACAGTGTCGCGGTGTGCTCACCACCCGATTTTTCTTCGAGTGCTTTCACGAAAGCGAGCCCCAGCGCCTCTTGAGCGCTGCCCGCGCTGTCGCCGACAGCGATCTTGAAGTTCTTCGCCTCGGCCGTGCCGGCGACCATCAGTGCGGCAACGGAAACGGCTGCGCTGAAAGTGCCAAGCTTTTTGAGAAATGACATGGATTTCCTCCCATTTGTCGTGTTTCGAGGTGCGCGCTGACCTGGGGAGAAATAGGCCAGTCCGATTCTACCTCGGCGACGTATAGCTAGCTTGCCAAAATGGTTTCGTCGTTGTTAATATTTGCGTGAAAGGTTTCATAGATATCAAACATACGATATGAGACAGAACAAACTTGATACCCGGATCGGGGACACCGACATCCGTCTGCTGCGCGTGTTCAAAACCGTCGCGGAAAGTGGTGGTATCACGGCCGCCGAGATCGAGCTGAACATCGGTAAATCAACGATCTCGAAACACTTGTCTGACCTGGAACTGAGGCTTGGCCTGAAGCTGTGCAACCGGGGGCCGTCAGGGTTTTCACTGACGGAAGACGGCGAGAAGGTGCTGGCAGCGGCGGAAGACCTGCTTATTTCCGTTGCGCAGTTCAGAACCGAGGTCAACGAAGTCAAACAGCAACTGGCCGGCAGTATTCGCGTGGCTCTGTTCGATCAGTGCACCACCAACCCCGAAGCCGGACTTGCCCGCACGATTCACAAGTTCAATGAGGCCGCACCGGCGGTTCACATCGAGCTGTCGCTGGAACCGCCCAACGTGATCGAAACCATGGTCATCACCGGGCATCTGGATGTCGGCATCATCGCTTTGCACAGACCATCGGCAAGCCTGGACTACACGCCGCTCTACGGGGAAAACATGTTCTTGTACTGCGGGCAGGAACACCCGCTGTTTGATCGCCCAGATCCGGAGTTGCAATTGAGCGATCTTCGCAAGTTCAACTACGCCGGTTTGAACGTGAACTCTCCGAACCTCATCGTTGGTCAACAACTTGGGTTTCGGCGTGCAGCCAAAGTGCAGAACGAACAGGCCCTTGTCATTCTGATACTTTCAGGTCGCTACCTTGGGTTTCTTCCCGATCATCTGGCGCAGGAATTTGTCGAACAGGGGCTCATGAAAAAGGTCCTGCCCAAAGAAATCAAATACAGAACCCGTTTCGCGGCCGTGGCCAGAAAACAACCTGCGCCAACACGCGTGGCCAAGCTGTTTCTGGAAACTCTGGTAAAGGTGCATTCTCAGGTACAGTAGGAACGTGCTCACGGCGTCTTGATTCCCAAGCCCGAACCCACCCGCGCCCGAATTCAGCGCACGACGCGCGGCCGGATCAATCGCAGGCTGCGGTAACGATCATTTCGACCTTCAGAACATCACGGGCCAGTTTCGCCTCGCCACAGGCACGGGCCGGGGCGTGGCCCTCTGGCACCCAGGCATCCCAGACCGCGTTCATTTCGGCAAAATCGGCCATGTCCGACAACCAGATCACGCATTGCAGGATACGCGTCTTGTCGCTGCCGGCCTTGGCCAGAAGGTCCTCGATCTTGGCAAGGATGTCACGGGTTTGATCCGCAACGGTCGCGGCATCTGAAACCTGACCGCACAGATAGGCGGTTCCGTTGTGTTTGACGATGCGGCTCATGCGCTGGCCGGTTTCGATGCGGGTGATGGTCACGACTGCTGTCTCCTGTCACGAAAGGTACGTTCCGGTTGGGCGATAGAGTGAAACGACGCCAACCGCCAGCCCGGACCCTCAACAATCGAATAATTGCCAACCTGCCGCGCGGGGTTTTTCAGCCCGACAGCACGCTTATGTCCGGTGCGCGGTGATGTGACATTCAGTTGCCCGCGCCATGCGGACAGGTCGTTTTCACTGATGGCTTTTCCTTCCTGTCTTGCGCTTCTCGGCCAACGTATTCGGTGAAACATCGCGGCCTCGGCTCACAAGGCGTTTGACGGAGATTTCCCAGTCTGCTTTCAATCGGCAAAGAGCTCCTCGGCTCACCCCAATATCGGAGCGCCATATGCCACCCGACACTGCCGAAACACTGCCATTTGCATGTCCGATGCAGGACAGCGGTGTTGGTCGACTGACGTCAATGGTTCCCACAAAGGACGGCTGGTCATGAGCCGCGATGTGCTGCTGCAACCCTATCAGCTGAAACATCTGACACTGAAGAACAGGATCATGACGACCAGTCATGAACCCGCCTACCCCGAAGACGGCATGCCGAAAGAGCGGTATCGCGCCTATCATGAGATACGTGCGAAAGCTGGTGTTGCCATGACCATGACGGCTGGTTCCGCCACCGTCAGCCGCGACAGCCCGCCGGTGTTCAACAACGTCCTTGCCTACAAGGACGAGGTCGTGCGCTGGATGGCTGAATTGACTGACGCCTGCCATGCTCATGGTTGCGCAGTGATGATCCAATTGACCCATCTGGGGCGACGCACGGGTTGGAACAAGGGCGATTGGCTGCCGTCGGTCTCTTCGTCGCATTATCGTGAACCGGCCCATCGGGCTTTTGCGAAGAAGATGGAAGACCATGATATCGAACGGATCGTGAGCGATTATGCCGATGCAGCCGAGCGTATGAAGGCCGCAGGTCTCGACGGAATCGAATTGCAAGCCTATGGCCACCTGATCGATCAGTTCTGGTCACCGCTGACCAATACGATGGACGCGCCCTATGGCGGCAGTCTCGACAATCGGTTGCGGTTCGGCTTCATGGTTCTGGATGCGATCCGCGACCGTGTCGGGACGGATTTCATCGTTGGCGTCCGCTACACGGCAGATGAGGTTGAAAAAGGCGGCATCACCGAAGAAGACGGGCTGGAAATCGCCCGAAGGCTGCGCGACAGCGGTCAGGTCGATTTCCTGAACGTCATTCGCGGCCGTATTCATACGGATCCGGCCATGACGGATGTGATCCCAGTGCAGGGCATGAAAAGCGCACCGCATCTGGATTTTGCCGGGCGCGTACGAGCCGAAATCGAGATGCCGACCTTTCATGCATCGCGCATTCCCGATGTGGCCACCGCACGACATGCCGTGGCGTCCGGGTTGCTGGATATGGTCGGCATGACCCGCGCACATATGGCCGACCCGATGATCGTGTCCAAAATCCGGGCCGGTCGGGAAGATGACATCCGCCCCTGCGTCGGCGCAACCTACTGCCTGGACCGGATTTATCAGGCCGGTGAAGCCCTGTGCATTCACAACCCTGCCACCGGGCGCGAATTGTCGATGCCGCATGTGATCACCGCGGCCAAGTCCCGCCGCCGGGCGGTCATCGTGGGCGCAGGGCCCGGAGGGCTTGAAGCGGCACGGGTTGCGGCAGAGCGCGGGCATGACGTTACCGTTCTGGAAGCGGCCTCTGAACCCGGCGGTCAGGTGCGTCTGGCCGCGCAGTCCCGACGCCGGGCCGAGATGATCGGGATCATCGACTGGCGCATGGCGCAATGCGCTGCACGCGATGTCAGGTTCCAATTCAACACCTTTGCAGACGCGGATGACGTAACAGCCCTTGCCCCGGATATGGTCGTGATCGCGACCGGAGGCTTGCCCGAGACGACAATCTTGGAAACCGGCAACGATCTGGCGGTTTCGGCGTGGGACATCCTGTCCGCAGACGCGCACCCGGGCGAAAACGTGCTGATCTACGATGATGCGGGCGACCACCCGGCCCTGATGGCGGCCGAGATCATCGCCGGGTCAGGTGCGCGGGTTGAGATCATGACCCGCGACCGCAGCTTTGCGCCCGAGATCATGGGCATGAATCTGGTGCCATATATGCGGGCGCTGCAAAAAACGGGGGCGCTGTTCACCGTAACCCGGACGCTGAAATCGCTGGTACGCTCAGGCAATCAACTGGAAGCGGCGATTGGAACGGATTACTCGGATCTTGTTGAAAAGCGCATGTATGATCAGGTGATCGTCAATCAGGGCACCTTGCCTCTGGACGATCTCTATTTCGAACTCAAACCGCTTTCGCGAAATCTTGGCGCTGTGGATCACGACGCTCTGGTCGCCAGTTCGGGCGACGTGTTTCCGCAGGTGAACCCGAAGGCGGGCTTTGATCTGTATCGGATCGGAGACGCCGTTTCCTCGCGCAACATACACGCGGCAGTCTATGATGCGCTGCGCCTTGGCCTTCGGTGGTGACGCCATCGAAGAATGCGCTTTGAACACGTACCACCGATTGCCTGTACGGCATGAAACCCCTTAGGCGCGAACAAAAAGGACCGGACATGAGCAATATCGAGGTCATCGAGACTGTTTGGATACCGCTGCCAGACGGCACGAAACTTGCGGCGCGCCTGTGGCTGCCGGAAGGCGCGAAAAACGCCCCTGTGCCCTGTATCCTGGAATACATACCCTATCGCCGCCGGGACAGGACACGCATGCGGGATGAAAGCATGCACCCGCAGTTTGCCGCCGCCGGTTACGCGTCGATCCGCGTTGATATCCGGGGCTATGGCGACAGTGATGGTGTCGCAGAAGATGAGTATTCGCATCAGGAGATTCAGGACGGTCACGACCTCATCCAGTGGATCGCCGATCAGGACTGGTGCGATGGAAATGTCGGAATGTTCGGCAAAAGCTGGGGGGCATACAACGCGTTTCAGGTGGCGGCGACACGCCCTCCGGCGTTGAAGGCGATAGCACCGGTGATGGGCACAGACGACCGGTGGCGCGAGGACATCCACTTTTACGGCGGGTGTCTGGCCAACGACAATTTCTGGTGGGGCTCGATCATGCAATTGTACAACGCCATGCCACCGGACCCACAGATTGTCGGCGCGGACCGCTGGCTTGACATGTGGCGCGAGCGGTTGGAAGGCGCGGCGTTCTGGCCGGCCATGTGGCTGGAACACCAGACCCATGACGAGATGTGGCGGCGCGGTTCGATCTGCGAAAACTATGCCGACGTGGATGTGCCGGTCTACTTTTTCGGCGGTTGGATGGATCTGTACCGCGATACACCATTCCGCATCGCCGAACACCTCAGCGGGCCGGTCAAGATCCTGATGGGGCCATGGGCGCATCTGTACCCGCACGAAGGGGTGCCCGGCCCCAAGGCTGATTTCGTCGCAGAGGTCATCCGGTTCTGGGATCACTGGTTGAAAGGAAAAGACACAGGGTTGATGGACGAACCGCCTTTGCGTTTTTTCCTTCAAGACAGCGCAGCGCCGACCGGGACGCATATCGAACGCACGGGGCGCTGGGTTGAAGAGCCGAGCTGGCCGTCACCGAATATCACCAACACGTCCCTTTGGCTGAATCAGCTGACGCTTGAGGCAGACCCCGTTTCCGCAGCAGAGCTTGCGATTTGCTCGCCGCAAAGCTTCGGGGCGGCCGCAGGTGATATGTGCTCTTTCGCCATACCCGGAGACATGGCGGCAGACTGCCGGATCGACGCCGCCGGCGCGTTGCAGTTCAAAGCGGCGCCACTTGCAGACGCGCTTGATATCCTGGGGCAACCGTCCGTCGATCTGAAAGTGTCCGCAGATCAGGCTCAGGGCTTTGTCGTTGCATTGCTGGTGGACGAAGCCCCGAACGGTGCGCAGACGTTGATTGCACGGGGATTCTGCAACCTCAACCACCGGATCAGCGATACAGAACCCACACCGATCACACCCGGAGAGGAGATGGCTGTAACCGTCCCGATGTATGGAACAGGATATCGGGTTCTGTCAGGTCATCGCATCGTCTTGCAGATCGCTTCGGCTTATTGGCCCGTACTTTGGCCCGCCCCCGAACCTGTGACACTTACGATCCGTCCGGGTCAGTCTCAGTTGCACTTGCCCATCCGAAACCCAGGCGTTGACACTACGGAACCCCGCCCGCTGCCCGAACCGGCAGCGTCCGGTTCCCGGCCCAGAAAGACCAAGGTGCGCTCGGGCTCGATGGAACGCTCGGTCCACACGGACCTGACGAATGGCGAAGTAACTCACAGGTCTTTTCTTGACGGGGGCGTCTTCGGGCCAGTGGGTGACTTCCGCCTGGACGATATTGGGACGGTGCTCAGCGACGTGTCAGATCGAAGGTATACAATCCTTCCGGGCGACCCGCTTTCGGCTGTCGCCACAATGGAGCAGACCGCCGGTTTCGACCGTGAGGACTGGTCAGCCCGGATCTGGACCTATTCCGAACAACGGGCAACGGCCACCGAGTTTCATTTGATCTCGCGCCTGAAGGCATGGTCGGGGGAGGAGCTGATCTTTGAAGAAGAGAACGCGCATGTCATTCCGCGCAATGGAATGTAGGTGAAAACACGGTGGAACACCTTCGTTGAAACCCTTGACGGGACTTGCCTTTGCGGTTCCGTCGATCAAACCAAATGGTCGAGGCGTAGGACGAACACGTCTCGTCGGGTTCGGCACTGCACCATGTTCCGGTCAGAAACCCAAAGCGCTGCCGGATTTGATGGTATCCATTGAAACGAAGGTTTTGAACTTTCGGATATTTCCGTTTTCAAAGAACATCCGGCGGGTGAAATCTTCGTAGACCGCCATGCTTTCGACGACTACGACAACCATGAAATCCACCTCTCCGGTCACGTAAAAGCATTGCTGGACTTCCGGAGCATTCAGCAGGGTTTTCTTGACGGCATCAATCTCGTCAGGGGTTTCGCTGACCAGTTCAAGTTCGACGAAGATGGTAAGCTGAAGACCGACGGCTGCCGGATCAACAATGGCGACATTGGCGCGGATCACGCCTTCTGCCTCCATCCGGCGGATACGGCGCTGTACAGAGGGTGCGGACAGGTTTACCGCCTCGCCAATCTTGTGCTGCGTGGTTCTGTTGTCTTGTTGCAGAATCCGCAGGATCGCGCGGTCAAAGTCATCCAATTGCGTCATGTGAAAGAAACTTGCATGGGTAGCCACCAACTAGAGCCCTTTTTTCAGGTCACTTGCAATAAACTTGTTTCACACCTGTGAAGCAACACGTCGAAGGGGAAGTTTTGCCGTGACAGCATTGACAGAACGCCTGCGTGAGTTGCGCCATGAGTTTCATCGCAACCCCGAGCTTGGGTTTCAGGAAGTCTGGACCAAGGCCCGGATTGCCGGGCATCTGCGAGCCTTGGGCATCGAGGTGTTTGAAGGGGTCGGTGTCGTGGGCGTGTTGAAGGCAGGCAACGGCAATCGCGCCATCGGGCTGCGCGCGGATTTCGACGCGCTGCCGATTACCGAGGTCAACACGTTTGCGCACACGTCGCAGAACGAAGGTGTCATGCATGCCTGTGGCCATGATGGCCACACGGTGATGCTGCTTGGGGCCGCCGAATTGCTGGCCAAGGATCCGGCGTTTGACGGCACGGTTGTCTTTCTGTTCCAGCCCAATGAAGAGCATGGGCTTGGTGCAAGGGCGATGATCGATGAAGGGGTTTTGCAGACCTTCCCGATTGAAGAGGTTTACGGCGCGCACAATCTTCCGGGTGAGCCTGTCGGGCGGGTTTCCACCCGCGCCGGTGTCATCTGTTGCAGTGAAAGCCTGTTCGAGATCACGATTACCGGTCAGGGCGGTCATGCCTCGATGCCCCATGTCGGGCGCGAAACGATCACGCCTGCCGCGGAACTGGTATTGGCCCTGCAAACCATCGTTTCACGCAAGCTTGCACCTTCTTCCGGCGCCGTGGTGTCAGTGACCGAGTTCATCACCGACGGACAGCGCAATGTGCTTCCGGGGCGCACTGTTCTGAAAGGTGACGCGCGGGCCATGTCACCGGAAGACCGCAGGCTGATCGAGCGCAATATGCGCCAGATCGCAACCGGTGTGGCCGAAAGCCATGGCGTCGAGGTGAGCGTGGATTTCCGCACCGAATTCATCGAGGCAAACAATGATGCCGATGCTGCATCGCATGTCGTTTCAGCAGCTTCGGCCATGGGTCTAGAGGTGGACGGAGACCGCCCTGCCATGTCTTTTTCTGAAGATTTTGCCGAATTTGCTGCCGTTGTGCCCGGGTGTTTCCTGCTTATCGGCAACGGGGCCGAAGGATCAAATGGCCGTCCGCTGCACTCGGCTGATTACGATTTCAACGACGAACTGCTCCCGCTGGGTGCAGAATTCTGGGCAGAGCTGGTGCGGCAGCGCCTGCCGCTGAAACCCTGACAGGACACACGACCATGACGGAAAACATCGCCCATCAGGCAGGCAGGCCGAGCTTCGGCCCCGCTGCCGAAACCGTTTTGGCACGACGGGATTTCGATCGCGCAGCAAGGGAAATCACCCAATGGGAGGGGTATGCGCCCACGCCGTTGCATTCCTTGCCCGCGTTGGCAGCCGAGATCGGCGTCGCGGAGGTCCACTACAAGGATGAAGGTCCCCGGTTTGGGCTTGGCAGTTTCAAGGCATTGGGGGGGGCCTTTGCCGCCTTGCGTGTTCTGCAACGTGAAATATCGCGCCGCACCAGTCAGGACGTGTCATTGGAAGATATCCGTACTGGCCGCTGCGCCGACATGGTTGCCAGTATCACGCTTGTTTCGGCGACCGATGGCAACCACGGTCGGTCCCTCGCGTGGGGGTGCAAGCGGTTCGGCGCGCCTTGCCGGATCTACATTCACGCCGAGGTCAGTGAAGGCCGCGCGCAGGCCATGCGCGATCTGGGGGCCGACGTCGTGCGCATCGATGGAGACTATGACGCCTCGGTGAATCAATGTCGGCAGGAAGCCGACGAGAACGGCTGGTTCGTGGTTTCGGACACATCCTGGCCAGGTTACACCGACCCGCCGCGCGACGTGATGTCGGGCTATGGCGTCATGATCAAAGAAGTCGTGAATGCAATGGACACGGCACCGACACATGTCTTTCTGCAAGGTGGAGTTGGAGGGCTTGCCGCGGCAGTTGCGGCAGCATTGCGTCAGACCTGGGGTGATGCCGCGCCGCGCGTCGTGGTCGTGGAACCGCATCTGGCGGCGTGTCTGTTCGAAAGCGCAAGGCAGGGGCAAGCCGCCTCTGTAGAAATCGATGAAGAAACCATCATGGCGGGTTTGTCCTGCGGGGTGCCATCTCCGATGGCGTGGGAGGTTTTGCGCAGCGAAGCCTCGGACTTTCTGGCAATCGACGATCAGCTGATACCGCCAACCGTCCGTCGCCTTGCGCGTCCGCAAGGCAGTGATCCGGCGATCGAAGCCGGAGAGAGCGGCGTTGCCGGATTGGCCGCATTGATCGAAGCGGCCAACAACCACGAGCTTTTCCAGAAGCTTGGTTTGACGGCGCGGTCTCGTGTTTTGACGATCGGCTCCGAAGGTGTGACGGATCCCGATATCTATGCCCGGATCATGCAAGGCGACGTGTAGCTCAGCCGAAAACCCATTTGAAATGGCCACCAAGACGGTTGAACCCGGCATATAGGCCTGCAACTGAGAAGTACCATCAAACGACATCCCGATGTCGTACGAGTTGTATACAGGTCAGTCCCGCATCAGTAGCCGTTGGCCATGATACGCGCGTTGAATGAAAACTGGGCGCTGTTCCTGGGGATGTTCATGCTGATGGTTGCCAACGGTCTGTTGGCGACGTTGCTGACGATCCGGGGGGCCAGCCTGGGCTTTAGTGACTTCACGATTTCCGTCATGCAGGCAAGCTATCCCTTGGGCGCGCTTGCGGGGACGGCGCTTGCCCCAAGGCTGGTCGAAAATGTCGGGCATATTCGGGCATTTTCGGCCCTCGCCTCGCTGGTTTCGATTGCGGCCATTGTGCATCTGCTGACCAGCGACGCGATCAGCTGGAGCGTGATGCGCTTGCTGGGAGGGTTTTGCTATCCAGGGCTCTACGTCATCACCGAAAGCTGGCTGAACGCGAAATCCGAGAACAACATGCGCGCTCAGGTTCTGTCGCTGTATTTCATTATCCAGCTTGCCGGCCCGGCGCTTGGCACCGCCATCGTCGGCTTTCCCGACCCCACCGGGAACCTGCTGTTCGGCCTTGTTTCCATCCTGATTTCGCTTTCGATCGTGCCGCTTCTTCTGTCGGGCAACAAGGCGCCGGAATATGCCGCGCCGGAACGCATGTCGGTTCCCGTGCTTTACAAGGTTTCGCCCATCGCAGTCATCGGCATCGTTCTGGTTAGCATCGGTGTCGCGGCGTCCTATATCTCGTTGCCGCTTTATGCATTGCAAAACGGCTTTACGACGGCGCAGGCGTCAGGGGCGCTGGTGGCTGCGCTGATCGCCGGTGCGGTGGTGCAATACCCGATCGGCTGGCTGTCTGATCACACCGACAGACGCTATGTGGTCATCGGGCTGGGTGTCGTTACGACCCTGTCCAGTCTTTGGATGGCCATCGACACGTCTCCGTCTCATATCGTCTATGGTTTTGTACTGATCGCAATCGGGCTGTATCCCGCGTATTCGATCCTGACGGCGCATGCCAATGATCAGCTCAAGCTATCTCAGATCGTTCCGGCCAGTGGCACGATGGTGCTGTTGCTGAATGTCGGACTGCTGGTGGGAACCATGCTGGGACCGAACTCCATCTCATTGTTCGGCGGGCGCGGTCTTCAGTTTCTTCTGGCGGCTATCGGTATTGCGGTCGCCCTTTTCGCATTGATCCGGCGTGTTCAGGTGGCCGCGCCCGCCGACACCGGCGATGTGCAGGTCGTGGGGATTATCGGCACCGGGCAACCCGGGGTTTTGCAGGCCGAAACCTGGGTTCAGGAAGAAGAAACCAGGGCAAACGCGCAAACTTCATGACAGTTTTGGCTCTGGCGTTATGAAGCCTCGGGATTGCCCGTCGCGGAACCAGTTGGTCCAGGTCGGGTGACAGGCAGATTACGCACTCCAGTCCGTATGGACCAACAGATGATCCGGGGCGTTTCCCATCCCGCCATCCGAGATATATCGGTCAAAAAATCGCTTTGTGCAGCAGGGATAGGCGGCGTCCTTAAACAAGGAAATATGTTCATGCTGCGGGTAAAGGCGGTCCTCGTGTGTTATGCACAGGTCAATTCCCGTGTCCGGGAAACACACCCGAATCCGCGCCATGGCGGGCGAACCCGGTTTTGGGCCAAGGACTGAAGAGCACTGACGGGGATGTGGGATCAGGCCTCGATCTCCATCGGCTATTCTGTTGCGCCGGATACCGCTGTCAGAGATCCAGAGATCACCGGTGCCCTGTCGACACTGGCAGCCATCGAAGTGAAGGTCGCCTGTCAGGCAGTCGAATAGCGCGCGCACCAGTGATCAATCGGGGCCGTTTCTGCAAGAAATCAATCTCGGGTCCTAAATGCCGACCGTCCGCTTGCCAAGGAAATCGAAGAGGTGGCAAAGGTTGTCCGTCCGCTTCATTTGGAAGAAATCCCTGTTTGACATAGAATTAGGCGCATTTCTTCATTCGCTTGACGGCACAGGATCAGAGGATTCTGAAACAGCGTATTTCTGACCGCTTAAAACTGGTCGACGGGTTGGGCCGGTCAAAGCAGGCAGGAAGCCGATGATAAATGCCGTCCAGCCTGCGCACCATAAAGCCGCGCCCGCGAGTTCAACCTGAAGATCCGGGAAGATCGGCACAGCCAACCGCACCACGGCGGCCAGCCAGACCAAAGCAAGACCAGTGATGAACCCAAGGTTGGCCTGCATTCCACCTGTATCCGAATGCGCCGCCGCTCTGCCCGAGATGGCCATGATCAGCCCGGACATCCCGCCGATGGTGATCGCATGGAGAGCGGCACTTGCTGGATAAAGTGTCGGGACAAGCCCCGATACCCCTACAACCAAAAGCCCGATCGGCAACCATAAGAAAGATATGTGAAGCGCCACGAGCAGAAAGTTGGAACGCACCCGCAGTGTTCGCCATCCGAGCATTTCCCAGCACAGCACCAAGGCCACAGCGATCATCGCCAGATTTGCAACAATGGTCCATTCAAACAGTTGGGCAAGGATGCTGGAAATCAACCCTGTCTGAACCAGAAACACCGCAAAGGGCAATCCTTGCCTGAGGTCGTTCAAATGGCCGGTTTGAAGCATCCAGTTTGCCGAAAAGGCCGGAATGGCGCGCATTGCGATACTGTTCATCAGCATGACCAGTCCAATGAGCAGCCCATGAACCGTGTCCAGACTGACCCACAGAGCCCCGGCCCCAATGGGCCACAAAAACAGGATTTCCCCGATACCAAGCCCTATGACAGTGCAAAAAAAGCCGAGTTTTCTGTATGCTCTGGCCGGGAACAGATGGGTGCCCATTACCGCAGCCAGCAGCACGAAATAACCCGCGTTCAGAGCGATTGGCACAGCCGGGGCCACATCACACATCAGCGCGGTCGATACCCGAGCGGACAGCCAAAAACCCAGCAGCCATTTCAGGGGTGTCCCCTGAATCGGTGGCTTTCCTGTCCAACCGGGTAATGCCGTCAGAAGATACCCACCAATGGCCGCTCCGGCAAAACCAAAGATCAGCTCGTGGATATGCCAGAGGACCTCCGGTGTACATGCCGGACCGGGAAGTCCAAAGGCTGTCCCAAGAGGCCACCAAGCCACCGTAATCAAAGCGCTGACATACGAGGCCAGAAACAACGGGCGGTAGGGGGCTTTCCAGAACGCATCAAACGCCCTGCCCCCACCCGCCGATGTGATCATAAGGCAGCAGACCCCGTACCGGAATCGCCCGACCATTCAGCGCCAAAGGACCCCGTCAGAAATCCGTCGCTCAACCGAATGGCAGGATCAGCGCCTCGCAGGGCGCGCTCAAGTTCGCCCTGGGGAAGATCGCCGTCGATACGTTTTCGATACAGTTCGCACAGCTGATGGAAACCGCCAGATTGCGGCGACAGACGCAATGCCGAGATGCCAGCCTGTTGCAGCAGGTCGATCTGATGGTCCGTACAGGCATGGCTGTCTGACAGAGTCTGCACACCGTTCATTGCCATGAACGGCTTGCCGTCACCGGTAAGAACGTCCAACCCATCCGGATCGTCTTCGCAGGCAAACTGGCAATTGTCCTTGCTGCGCCCATGCAATCGCGCGTGGTAACAGCGCCCGGAAATAGCCAGCGGCAACCTGCCATGCCCCCATATTTCGATCGCGACACCCAAGTCCGATGCGGCTTGCGCCAACGTTTTGACCGAAGCGATGGGCAGTTCCGGCGGAAGACACACCCGGCGCGCACCCCGAGCTGCCAACCATCTCAAAGTGCCTTCGTTGTAGACATTTACCAACGGGCCAACGGCAAACGTGCAGGTGCCGGGCAAATGTGCCAGCGCGGTCAGATCATTGATCTCGACCGTGACGCCCATGTCTGCAAGCTCAGCCGTCAGTTTGCGCTCGCGTTTCAGGGTCACAAGGGCCAGGCTTGTCAGTGCAACCTCTTTGCCCGCTTCGACCAATCGGGAAATCGCCTCGGGGATACGATCCTGATAAAATGGCAAGCGCTTGGAACAGACCAGTTCTCCGAGCACGACGCGGTCGACGGGGGATCGGGCCAGATCATCGTAAAACGCAGCCCAGGTTTCGGCGGGCCAGAAGAACTGGTTCGGGCCTACTGTCAGTTCCATCGGATCACCTCCACGTCTTTTTGTAAGCGCCGGTCGTCATGGCCTGCCCTTCGGACAATCGCGCCAGCATTCCTTCAGGCATCGGCTGGCCTGAATCCAACGCATCAACCGCGGCGCGAAAATTCCGAACGACCTGCGCGACATAGGATTTTGACCGCTGGCGCCCTTCGATCTTCAAGGCCGTCACACCTGCCTTTTGCAATTGCGGGATCAGCCGTTCTGCGTTCAGGCTGACGGGATCCTCGAACAGGTGCCCGGTTTTTTCACCTGCGGAAAAACACCCTTTGCACAAAGTCGGATACGGTGCGGGCTCATCCCGTTCGACCCGGTGGATCAGGTACCCGCCAAGGCGCGCGTTCAGCGCGCCCTGCTCTTCTTGATACTGCACATGGCTGGCAGGAGAGCAGACACCGTTCATGTTTGGCGACAACCCGGTGGCATAAGAGGACAGCGAGCATCGCCCCTCGGCCATGACACAAAGACCACCGAACACGAAGACTTCGGTTTCGACGTCGGTTTCAGAGTTGATCGCGGCAATTTCCGGCACGGACAAAACGCGCGGCAAGACCACCCGTTTCACACCGAAGGTTTCGGCATAGAAATTGATCACGTCAGCATTGGCCGCCGCGGCCTGCACGGACAGGTGCCTGCGCAATCCGGGATGGTGTCTCGCGGCGTAGTCCAGCAAGCCCAGATCGGCGAGAATGACAGCATCTGCACCGCAGGTTTCGGCATCCGCCACCGCTTGTTTCCAGATCCCTTCATTGCCCGCCTGCGGGAAAGTATTGATTGCAACCAACACCTTCGATCCGTGATCATGGGCAAAGGAAATTCCGGCCCGCATTTCAGCGCGGTCAAAGTTGAGCCCCGGAAAGTTCCGCGCATTGGTTTCATCATTGAACCCACAATAGACCGTGTGGGCCCCGGCCTTGACAGCTGCACGCAGGGCCGCGGGCGTTCCCGCCGGGCAAACGATTTCCATTACCATAGGATCGCGTCCTCGGGTCGGGTCAGGCACAGGCCGGTCCGACGCTCTGCAAAGGCGATGATCTGCTTCAGCGGGCGTGCAAGCGGGCCGGAAAGGGTTGCGGCCTCGTGCGCGAGGTCCAGCTCTGCGTCGTCAATTGCGTTGCGCAGCGCCAGTGCCGCGGCTGTGTCGCCCTCGATCACCAGATCGCGTGAAAAGAACAGGGCATCCCCGTCAAACGCACCATGCACCAGCCCCAGCAGCGCGGCCAGCGGGCCGGATATTCGCGCAGCCCCAGCCACGCGCCCTCGGCTCAGTCTTATTCTCGGCGTGCCACCATTCGGTTCGAGCAGAAGGACAACCGGCAGATCCGTTGGATCAAGCACAAAGGCTGCCCGGCTGTACTCACCGAGCCGGTTGAGCAGGTCGGGGTGTTTCTTGGTTATTTTGCGGGAAAACACTGTCAGTGACAGCGACAAGGGCGCAAGCGGAACAAACCGCAGGGCCGCGGCCAAAGCGGCAGGGCATTGCGGTATCGGGTTTCGGGGATCGGACAAACAGACCTCCTGCTGTCTCAATAAAGTGAACCGGTGCGGCCTTCCTAAAGCCGCCCCGGCGCCCGGGACTTGACGGTTGTCAATTCGACCGGCCTCTTTCGTTGCTAGAGGGTGGGCACCACCGCCGGAGCAAACCCATTCGCACTCTGCCGCCATATCCCAGCCTTCGACATTTTCTGAAATGGTGTCAGGAAACAGGGCAGTTCAGGCGCATCCCTGACCCGGTTTCCGTGTGCCATCAAATGACCGCCGTCCACCGCGCCGTGTTGGAGGCCAATGGGCCGGTGTTGCAGTTTGACACACCGACAGGTGTGCCCTCGGGGCAGTGCGACATACCGGTTGTGGTCAACCTGTTCGGAACTACGGAACGCGTCGCCGCCGGACTGGGCGTTTCTTCCGAAGGGCTGGATGATCTGGGCGCATTTCTGGCTGCGCTTCGGGCCCCGACGCCCCCGGACGGGTTGCGGGATGCGCTGTCCCGGTGGCCGATGCTGAAGGCCGCATTGTCCACGCGACCGAAGCAGGTCAAAACCGCCGTTGTTCAGCAGGTTTGCCACCGCAGGGCCGATGTTGATCTCTGTGCGCTGCCGATCCAGACACATTGGCCCCGGGACGCGGGGCCTCTGATCACCTGGCCCGTGGTCATTACCCGGCCCCGTGGCAGCGAACCCGACGCGGCACAGACCTACAACGCCGGCGTCTATCGCGTTCAGGTGCTGGACCGGAACCGTCTGATCATGCGCTGGCTGCCACATCGCGGCGGGGCCGCTCATCATCGCAGTTGGGCGCGGCACGGCGAAAAAACGCCGGTCGCGATTGTTCTGGGCGCAAACCCCGCGACCTTGTTGTCGGCGGCCCTGCCCCTGCCCGAAATGGTGTCTGAGCTGACATTTGCCGGGGCCCTGAACCAGAACCGGCCACGTTTGGTTCCGGCCAAATCCGTCCCTCTGCTTGTGCCGGCAGATGCCGAGATCGTTCTGGAAGGCTGGGTGTCGCCAAACGAGACAGCACCCGAGGGGCCGTTCGGGGATCACACCGGGTATTACAATCCCGCCGAGCCGTTTCCGGTGATGCATGTCACGGCCGTGACCCATCGCGAAGCGCCGCTGTATCTGTCGACCTATACCGGACGCCCGCCGGACGAACCTGCCATCATCGGCGAAGTGTTCAATCGCCTTGCCTTGCCGACCATTCGCGCTCAGATCCCCGAAATACACGACCTCTGGCTGCCGCCTTCCGCCTGTTCCTATCGCATCGCCATCGTCGCCATCGACAAGCGATATCCGGGCCAGGCCCGACGTGTGATGATGGCGCTTTGGGGAATGCTGCCGCAATTCAGTTATACAAAGATGATCGTTGCGGTCGACGCTGATATCGACCCCCGAAACTGGGACGATATCGCCTGGGCGCTTGCCACACGCATGGACCCGAGCCGTGATGTGATGACCCTGGACAGGACACCTATGGATTATCTGGATTTCGCCTCACCCGAACCCGGTCTGGCCGGAAAGCTGGGCATCGACGCCACGACGAAAACAGGCAGTGAAACACGGCGGGAATGGGGGACGGTCATGCGCACCGCGAATGTCGATCAAACATTCGCGGAAGACCTGATAAACAGATTGATGCCGGAGCTGAGAACATGACGAAAACCCGTGTAGTCTTAGGCGTATCAGGCGCTTCCGGTGCGGTTCTGAGCCTTGCGGTAGCACGACATCTGACATCGGCGGATATCGAAATCGACCTGGTCGTCAGCCCCGCCGCCCGCCTGACGCTTGCACAGGAATGCGGCCCGGATGCCCTGAAGGAACTGCGGCAGTCGGCAACCCGTCATCACGCGTCCGCGAATGTTGGGGCCAGTATAGCATCCGGTTCGGTGCCGGTATCCGGGATGATCGTCGCGCCCTGTTCCATGCGCTCACTGGGTGCGATCGCGCACGGACTGGACGACAACCTGTTGACACGCGCGGCCGGCGTTCAGCTCAAGGAACGACGCCCACTGGTTCTGCTGACACGAGAAGCGCCGCTGACACTGGCGCATTTGCGCAATATGACGGCCGCCGCAGAAATGGGAGCCATCATCCTGCCCCCTGTGCCTGCCTTCTATTTGAATCCGGTCAACATAACTGAAATCGCAGATCAGATCGCAGCGCGCGCAGTTGATTGTCTGAAGGTTTGCGAACCGGCCGCGAAACAGTGGCATCCCGGAAACGAGGCGGACCCTGTCGATCGGTCCGAAAGCAAATTGCACATCCCATAGCCACAGATCGCGGATGAGATCTGTGGCCTCGCGAAACCCTTGATCCGGCGGGCCGGTTGCTTCAGCCGCGCAGCCTGCCGCCCAGAGGATCGAACGGCGCTTCTGCCAGCACCCGAGCCTTATGCGGTTTGCCAATCACCTGGATCACCACTTCATCCCCTGGCTGCGCCACGTCAGGGTTGCGGAAACCCAAGGCCAAAGATTTCCCGACTGAATACCCGTACGCACCCGATGTGACACGGCCCACGGGCGCACCATCAGGTGTAAAGATAGGCTCACTGCCAGTGGCGTCGGCATCCTCGTTCACGTCCAGTTCAAAGATGGACAGGACCTCGCGCGGTGCTTTGTCCTTGATGGACAGATAGGCGTCTTTGTGCAGGAAGTCCTTGTCCAGCTTGATCAGACCCGTCAGCCCGACCTCTTGCGGCCAGTATTCCTGAGAATACTCCCGCCCCCAGGATCCATAACCCTTTTCGATGCGCAGCGACCCAAGCGCCCGCCCGCCCACGGGGCCACCACCACAGTCTTTGGCGGCTTCCACCAACGCAGAGTAAAGCGCGACCTGATCGGACTCGGCACAGTGCAGTTCCCAACCCAGATCGCCGGTAAAGCTGACCCGGATGGCCACGCAATCAACACCTGCAACGGTGATCTTCCGGGACCGCATGAAGCGGAAACCTTCGTTGGAAAGGTCAGCATTGGTCAGGCGCGCCAGCACCTCGCGAGATTTCGGGCCGGCGATGTTGAACCCCGCAACGCGGTCCGTTGCGACTTCAAAAGCTGTGCCCTCGGGCATTTCCACCATTTGAAAGAAGCGCTGATGATAGCGTTCAGCCATGCCCGAGCCGATCATCATGTATTCGTCTTCGGCCAGCTTGGTGATGGTGAAATCACCCGCCACGCCGCCGCGCACCGAGATCAGCGGCGTCAGGCAACTGCGGCCAACCTCGGTGGGCACGCGATTGGCAACCAGACGATCCAGCCAGTCATAAGCGCCCGGTCCTTTGATCACGTAATTGGCGAAGTTCGAGATATCGATCACGCCCACGCTGTCGCGCAGCATCTGCACCTCGCGCCCGACCGGATCAAACCAGTTCTGACGGGTAAAGCCAGCGGTCTCTTCGGTGCCGGGTTCATCTGCAAACCACAAAGGGTGTTCCCAACCACAGTTGAGACCAAAGACACAGCCCATCTGTTTCTGCATCTCGTAGGCGGGGCGCACACGGGCCGGGCGGCCTGCGCTGCGTTCTTCATTCGGGAAGTGGATTTTGAAGCGATGGGTATAGGCGTCTTCGACCCGGGCCTTGGTGAACTTCTTGTCGGCCCAGTCGCCAAAGCGGGCGAGATCCCAGGCGAACATGTCATATTGCGGCTCACCCTCGATCATCCATTGCGCCGCCAGCAGCCCCAGCCCGCCGGATTGCGAGAAGCCGGGGATCAGACCGCCACAGAGGAAATAGTTCTTCAGCTCGGGCACCGGCCCCCACAGCATGTTGGCATCGGGCGACCAGATCATTGGGCCGTTGATCACCCGTTTCACCCCGGCCGTGGCGGCGACCGGCACGCGTTCGGTGGCGCGGATCACGTTTTCCATGATCCGGTCCAGATCGTCGGGGAACAGATCATGGGCAAAGTCGAGCGGCGTGCCGTCTTCGGCCCAGAACTTCATGTCTTTCTCATAGGCCCCGATCAGCAGGCCGTTACCCTCTTGTCGGAAATAATACTCGCCGTCCCGGTCGGCGATAGACGGCAGACGACGGCCCAGACTGGCCACTTCGCCGATGCTCTCGGTCACGAAATACTGATGTTCGGTCGGTTGCAGAGGCAGGGTCAGGCCCGCCAGCGCCGCCACCTCGCGGCCCCAGAGACCCGCCGCGTTGACCACCCATTGGGCATGAATGTCACCCTTGGGCGTACGGACGATCCAACTGCCATCGGGTTGCTGTTCCGTGGCGATCACCGGGCAGAACCGTTCGATGGTGGCCCCCATCGCACGGGCCCCGGCGGCATAGGCATGCGGTACGCCGGACGGGTCCACATTTCCGCCATCGGGTTCGTACATGATGCAGCGGATGTCATCAAACTGCGCCAGCGGGTGCAGCTCTTTGGCCTCTTCCCGGCTGACCTCGTGGAAATTCAGCCCATAGAACCGGGCCTTCGCCTCTTGCAGGCGCAACTGCTGCTCGCGCTCTTCGGTCTGGGCCAGATAGAGCGATCCGGGCTGGAACACCCCGCAGCTTTGGCCGGTTTCCTTCTCCAGCTCTTTGTACAGGTTCATCGTATAGTGCTGGATGCGGGTGATATTGTTGTTGTCATGCAGACCGTGGATGTTGGCCGCCGCATGCCAGGTCGATCCGCTCGTCAACTCGTCGCGTTCCAGCAGGATCGAATCCGTCCAGCCAAGCTTGGCAAGGTGATACAGGATCGACGTACCGGCAAGGCCGCCGCCGATGACAACAGCTTGTGCATGGGTTTTCATGAGATATGTCCTTGGATATGGCGCGGCTCAGGCGGCAATTTCTTTCATGACGGCAAGGAATTTGGCGACTTCGCCGATCGAGTTGTAGTGACACATCGAGACCCGCACACAGGCGTCATAGCCAAGCGGCGTCAGGATATTGCCGGAATAGTGATCCGCCTTGCGCAGATGCGTGCGGATACCGTTTTCGTTCAGCCGTTTGACGACCTCGGACGAGGCCACACCTTCGACACGCAGCGACACCAGACCTTCTCGGGCCGGGTTGTCGGCCCCGCCCAGAATGGTGACTTTCTCCATTTCGGCCAGGCCGCTCAGGTTGCCGGTGCCGTGAATCATCGCGTCGGTCAGCGCCTTTTCCTGCGCATGGATCGCATCACCCGCCGCCAGAAACTTGCCGCGCCGATCTTCGGCATCGCTGATCTGACTGCCCAGCCATTCGAAATAGGACACGACGTCGGACATCGTGGCATATGCCCCGGTGTCGCGCGTGCCCATCTCCCAATTGCCCACAGGGCCATCCAGCAAGGCGTTGTGGTCCAGCGCGGTCAACCGGTCAGAGATCCACGCCACACCGTAACCATGACGCGAAAACACCTTGTAGGGCGAAATCACATAGCCATCGACGTCATAGGCGGTCAGATCGATCTGGCCATGCGCTGCGTGCTGGATGCCATCGACGATGATGAAACAGTCCGGAGCCACGGTGCGGATGGCCTGAGAAACCGCAGCGACATCAACGCCCATTCCCGTCACCGGAGAGGTATGCAGGATCGTCGCCACTTTGGTATCCGGTGTCACAGCCGCGGCATAGGCTTCAGCCGAGACGGTGCCGGTGGCGTCATCATGGGGCACCAAAACGTGGGTTTGCCCGGAAATGCGGGCCCAACGATCACAGGCCGAACGCGTTGCCGGGTGTTCCAATGTGGACCCCAGCACAACGCCCGGACCCGTTCCCAGACATGCGTTCATGATTAGCCGGAACAACAGCTCTGTGCCGCTTTCACCCACAAAGAACTGCCCGCAGGGTGCGTTCATGAAGTCCCGCAAATCCGCCTTGGCCGCGTTGATCGTGGCAACCAGCGCATGAGATCCCGGATTGTCGCGCCCTTGATTGTCCGGGATGGCGGCATGGCGCACCGAACTTTCCAACACTGAATTCAATGTCAGTGCGCCTCCGGCATTCTCGAAAAAGATCCGCTCTCCCTGTTCGGGGCAATGATCGATCTGGGCAAAGCGGCTGCGGATTTGTTTCAGCAGGCTCTCTGAAATTTGGCTCATGGTCAGTGGTTCTTGTTTCGTTGTGAATGCAAGGCAATGCTTTGCCGAACCTAGAACGGTTCCTGCCGCAAGACATGCAAAAAAAACTGTGGCAAAGCGGTTGAATATTCTTTGCAAGTCGCGCGGGTGCCGGCCAATGCTTGTCACGACAGATACCACCCGTTGCCGGAACCGGGACTCCGGGCCTGCGGCAGCGGATGGCATATATCGTTGATTTCCGAGCCATCTGTGGCTGGTTGATTATTCGGGCAAATACTTTTCCGACCATCTTTCAGCGGCCGATCCAGCAGAGATCATCGCGTCGATATCCTCATCTGCATAACCGACGTTTCGCAGAATGCTGCGTGTATCCGCGCCGTATTTCGGCATCGGTCCGGGAATGACGATCCGGGCGCGTTCGGGTCGCACGGCATTTGGGGCAACCAGATCGCACCACCGGCCCATGGGATGCATGTCATGCCGAATGACGCTGAGTGTTCCCCGCGTCAGGTCGATATTTCCGGCACTTTCCGGCTGCAACACGGCGTCGCGCGTGTCATGCAATGATCCCAGAGGCATGACGGTGCTGGCGGAACCGGAAAACGCCTTTTGCCAGCATTCAACAGGTTGCCTGGCAAAATGATCGGCAAGCGCATCCGGCAATTCCTTTTCCGGCATATCGGCCACGCTCGCGAAGTCCGAGACACGGCGCAGGGCTTTGCGTTGTTCGGTGGGTGCGGCAAAGAACATCCACCCGTCCGCCGCGCGGTAACAATGGTAGAATGGTCCCCAGCCCATAGCCGTGCGCCCAGCTGGTTCGTCAAAGGGCGCGCGGCCTTCGAAATCATACATCAACTGCGCCTGAATGAGGTTGCCGGCCGCCGCCAAAGCAGCCCGCGCGATCCCGCCTTTGCCGGTTTTCTGCAATCTCAGCAGGGCCGCGCCAAGCGCAACACATGCGCAATAGCCGGTCAGCACATCAATCGTACCGAAATGCGCATGTTCTTCGGGCGTGGCCATGCCACCGCCAAAACGCACCATGACCCCTGTCGCCGCCTGCGCCAGGTCGTCATACCCCAGATGGTCCGACTTCGGTCCGCGCGCAGGGCCGCCAAAGGCATCGAGTTGCACCAGTATGAGGCGGGGGTTGATCGCCGTCAGCTCTTTTTCGCTCAACCCCAGGGCATCGCGCTGCTCATCCGTGCCGTTCATGGTGACCACATCCGAAGAATCGATGAGCCGCCGCAACGCCTGCTTTCCGTCATCCGAGCTCAGGTTCAGCAAAACGCTTTGTTTTCCACGATGTGCGTGCAGGCCGAAAACCACGGTGTTCCACGGATCGACTGATGGCTCGGCCGGCTGGACGGAAGTCACCTGAGCGCCAAATCGCGCCAGCGTGGACCCAATCGTCGGACCGGCGATCACATTGGTCAGGTCCAGCACCTTCAACCCCTCCAGCCAGCCTTGGCCGCTTGCGGCTGGTGGCCCGCTGCGCGGCGGTTCGGCAAGGATCGTTGAAACGGGTGCGTCATCCGGATCGGGGCCCGGTTTTTTGACCAGCGCAGCGCCATCATCCGCAAGCCACGCAACATTTCCCATCTGCTTCATGTTCCCATGACGCGAGTCCTTTACCTCCAACACCAGACCCGAGGCCAAAGCATGCGGATCGGCCAGCCATTCCTTGCTGAACCTCTGCGCCGTTCCGGGCGCCTTGGCGGACCCGAAAAGGGCTTCCCACTCATGAGAGGGCCTTGTCAGAAAGGCCTTTTTCATCGCCTCGGATATACGCGCGCGATCCCTTGCTCCGACGGGGTAGTTGCGCAATGACCATTCATCCGGCCAGTCTGCGGTATCGAGATAGGCGTCGAAGTCCGGCAATTGATCGGCAAGGTCTTTTAGGCCAAGCGTCTCCAACACCCGCCGCGGATGTGTTTTCACACTGCCCGCCACCACATAGAACCCGCGCCCGTCGGCGCAGGTATAAGTTCGATAGAAAGGGTCCAGGAACTCTTCCAGTTCCGCAAAGCTCAGATCCGTTGGCAAGCCTTCGGCTGCGCGCCTGTCAAGTTCCACTTCGCGCGGAGACTTGTAGCGTTCGGGATAATCTTCAATCTGCTCACAGTTGTACACCAACCCCTCCAGCAAGGCCGAAGCCAGAGGCACCTCGATGTGATCGCCTCCGTTCCGGTCACGTGCAGCCAAAGCGAACTGCACGGCCATCGCGCCGAACGAAGCGCCATAGGCGGATGCCAGAGTCAAAGGTGAAAAGGATGGGTTGATGCCCATCAAGCGCCGGTTCAGCCCCATATCCGTGAACTGCCCGGTGCGGGCCGCGATCACGGCTTCCCACGCGGGAAAATGTGCCAGCGCGGGATCGGTCGAGGCAAACCCCGGAAGTGACAATGACACGATGCGCGGATTTATGTCGCGCAGAGCTTTCGGACCCAGGCCCAGCCTCTGCATCACGCCGGGCCGGAAGTTCTCGATCACCACGTCAGCCCGTGCCACCAGTTCGCGTGTGACCTTCAAACCCGCGTCCGATTTGAGGTCGATCGTCACAGCGGTTTTGCCACGGGACAGCATATCGGTGGCCGGTTCTTTCAATCGCGGGCCACCGGGAGGGTCGATGCGGATCACCTCTGCCCCCAAATCAGCAAGCATCATGCCAACCAGGGGGCCAGCCAAATACTGACCGAAATCGAGGACACGAATATGATCGAGCGGCCTTGCAGTCATTCCTTGCAACCCTCCCAGGGTGTTTGGTGTGTTTGTTGCGAAGCGGCTTGCGGGCATGAGGTCACAACCCCCTGCCCCGAGCAGGCTGAAGTTCCAGGCTTGGGACATAACGCGATCAATGCAACACCTGCCCTTGTTCAACCCGCGACAAGGCGGCCGCGACCGAGCTTCACAGCCTTCTCCGGCGACCGCTGGACGTAGCATGCAGCCGTGCAAAGCCAAGAAGTTGTTCGATTTGACCAAGCTGTGTCGCAAACGAGGAACATCGTTCAAAATTCCACGTTTGACGCATATTTGGAAGCGCTCTGAGCCCCGGATGAAAGCGGACCTTCCAAGGTAGCAAACGGCGCAAAACAAATGGTCACGGCGCGACATGCCAGCGGCAATCGCAATTTCGTCATTATGTCGTTTTTTCCGATGTTTTGACACATTCGTACATCAATTCGTCAATTTCGTACCTATGAAGTGTCACGGCTACTTGTCACGCTTGGTACAGGATAGGAAGAAGCGGAGATTTTTATGTCCTGGAATGTGTGCGTTGTCGGCGCTGGAAAGATCGGGCAGATGATCGCAACCCTGTTGAAAGGGTCGCCGAATTACTCTGTGACAGTGGCAGATCATGATCTGAAAGCGCTTGGCGATATCTCGAAGATGGGCATTGGAACCAAACAGATCGATGCCAATGACGCGGACGGGCTGGCCCGGGAACTGACCGGTTTCGATGCAGTCATCTCGGCAGCGCCGTTCTTCTTGACCCCTTCGATTGCGAAAGCATCGAAAACGGCCGGCGCGCATTACTTCGACCTGACCGAGGATGTCGCGGCCACGAATGCGGTGCGTGAACTGGCCGGGAACAGCGCAACTGCGTTTATGCCGCAATGCGGTCTGGCACCAGGGTTTGTCGGCATCGCCGGGGCTTCGCTGGCGGCGGAGTTTGACGAGATTGACAGCCTGCACATGCGGGTGGGGGCATTGCCGCTTTATCCGACCAACGCGCTGAAATACAACCTGACCTGGTCCACCGACGGGTTGATCAACGAATATTGCAACCCATGCGATGCCATCGTGAATGGCAAGCTGGTCAAGACCGCGCCGCTGGAGAACTACGAAGTACTGGGCCATGACGGTGTGGAATACGAATGCTTCAATACCTCGGGCGGTCTGGGCACGTTGCCGGAAACGCTGGAAGGCAAGGCGCGGGATGTGTCCTATCGCTCGATCCGCTATCCGGGTCATTGCGATATCCTGAAACTGCTTTTGAACGATCTGGGACTGGAACGCCGCCGCGACCTGCTGAAGGAGATATTCGAGGCCGCCCTGCCCCGCACCGATCAGGACGTGGTGCTGGTATATTGCACCGCAAAGGGCAAGATCGACGGTGTGCTGCGCGAGAAATCCCTGATCAACAAATCCTTTGCCCGCACCATCAACGGACAGGTCTGGAGCGCCATTCAGGTCACGACCGCCGCAGGCGTGCTGGGCGTGGTCGATCTGATGCGGATCGGAGCGCTGCCCTCGAAAGGCTTTGTCCGGCAGGAACAAGTCAAGCTGGGTGATTTCCTCAACACTGAATTCGGCCAGCTGTATCGCGCTGGTGACGTCACCGAACAGAACAAGGCGGCCTGAGATATGAAAGACATCGTTATGACAGCCCAAACCACGCTTGCAAATCTGGATCTGACCGAGGCCCAACTGAAAGGCGGCACGCTAAAGGTCACGTCGCCGATTGACGGAAGCCTGCTGGCCGAAGTGCACGAGACGCCGATCTCGGACATGGACACCATCTTTTCCCGTGCCAAGGCCGCGTTCAAGCAATGGCGCGTGGTCCCTGCCCCGCGCCGGGGTGAACTGATCCGCCTGTTGGGTGAAGAGCTGCGCGCGGCCAAGGATGACCTGGGCGCACTGGTCAGTTGGGAAGCAGGCAAGATCACCTCGGAAGGTCTGGGCGAAGTGCAGGAGATGATCGACATCTGTGACTTTGCCGTCGGTCTGTCGCGTCAGCTCTATGGTCTGACCATCGCGTCCGAACGTTCCGGCCACCGGATGATGGAAACCTGGCATCCTGCTGGCCCGGTCGGCGTGATTTCCGCGTTCAATTTTCCGGTCGCGGTTTGGTCGTGGAATGCTGCTCTGGCCATCGTGTGCGGTGATCCGGTGATCTGGAAACCGTCCGAAAAAACCCCGCTGACGGCGCTGGCCTGTCAAAAGATTTTCGAACGCGCCCTGGCCCGATTTGGCGATGCGCCGGACGGTCTGCTGCAAACGCTTATCGGTGGTACCGATCTTGGGGAAAGGCTGGTGGCCAGCGAAGATGTTCCGGTGATCTCGGCCACGGGATCGACCCGCATGGGCCGCGCTGTCGCCCCCATCGTCGCACAGCGCTTTGGCAAGTGCATTCTGGAACTGGGTGGCAACAACGCAATGATCGTCGGCCCTTCGGCTGATTTGGAGATGGCCGTGCGCGCAATTGTCTTTTCGGCAGTTGGTACCGCCGGTCAGCGCTGCACCACGCTGCGCCGCCTGATCGTGCACAACTCGATCCGCGAAGAACTGGTGAGCCGTCTGAAAAAAGCCTATTCGGGTCTGCCCATTGGCAATCCTCTGACGGACGGCACGTTGGTTGGGCCGCTTGTGGACGAAGCGGCGGGCGCGGCGATGACCGCAGCCTTGAAAGCGGCCGAAGCGGAAGGTGGTTCGGTATTCGGCGGCAACCGCGTTACCGAAGGCGTTCCGGCAGGCGTTTACATGGAACCTGCGATCGTCGAAATGCCGGGTCAGACAGCGACCGTGAAAACCGAAACCTTTGCACCGATCCTCTACGTCATGGGCTATGACGATTTCGACGACGCGGTGGGGCTTCAGAATGATGTACCGCAAGGCCTTTCATCCTGCGTGTTTACCCTGAACATGCGCGAGGCCGAGCAATTCCTGTCCGCGGCCGGATCCGATTGCGGCATTGCCAACGTCAATATCGGGCCCTCAGGGGCAGAGATCGGTGGCGCCTTTGGCGGAGAAAAGGAAACCGGCGGCGGGCGCGAAAGCGGTTCGGACGCATGGAAAGCCTATATGCGCCGTCAGACCAATACCGTGAATTACTCAGCCGAACTTCCACTGGCTCAGGGTGTCAAATTCGACATCTGAGTGTCGCCGGAAAACTGTCGGGCATAAACGTGAAAGGCCCGCGAATACGTCACCCGGGACGGCCAGTCCCGGGTGTTTTGTCCTGCAGGTTGAGGCGGTCTTTTGGCCAAGGGTTCCGATGCCGCCGCGGCGACGGTCATTCCGGTGCTGATGGATTGTCATGTGTTTCGGCAAGAGGCTGTCGGCCTGATCATTGCCGGTCACCCCTCTGCGCCACTTACTCACCCAAAAGCAGCGACAGTTTTTCTGCACCCCGGCGCAAAGTGTCGAGAAATGACTTCAGACTGCCGACATCATGCCGTTGCGTCGGGGCATGAACTGAAAGCGTGGCAACCAGCCTGCCCTGCGCGTCCTGCACCGGAACGGCAATCGCCACCATGCCCGCCATGAATTCTTCGTCGTCGGTGGAAAATCCCCGCTCGGCGGTGATCTTGATTTCGCTCAGCAGAGCCGTTGGCTCTGTCAAAGAACGGGCGGTCTGCTGTTTCAGCTTTCCGGCTGACAGAAAACCGTTCAGAGTTTTGGGACGCAAGGTGGAAAGGTACATCTTGCCACTGGCCGTACAGTGGAACGGCACCTGGGTTCCGATCGGCAATTGAATCCGCAACGGCCATTTGGTTTCCACCCGGTCAAGATAGATCATGCCTTCGCGATCCGGGATCGCCAGATTGCAGGTTTCGCCCACTTCGTCGGCCACACCGCGCAGGATGGCGAGACGCGCAGTCCGCAGGTGTTCGGCGGACATGGTATTCACGGACAACAGCCGCAATCGTCTGCCCGGACCATAAGACCGCCCGTCAAGATCACGTTGCAGAAACCCCTCTGCCTCTGCCGTTTGCAGCAAACGATGGATTGTGGGCTTGGCCAATCCCAATGCGTCGATCAGGTCCGAGGGTTTGACCGCCACCCCGCGCCGTGCCACCTCTTCAAGGATCAGCAACAGGCGCAGGTTGGTGGGAATCTGAGTTTCTCGGTCTTTTGTGTCGGTTTCGGCCATCCCTTCACATTCTAGTTATTTGGCAGGAGGATCAAGGCCAGTCCGGGCACCAGCGACACCAATATCCAGACCGACAGCAGGGCCACCAAGTACGGCACCGTATAGCGCAGCAACCGGAAATACGGCACACCCGTCACGCCTGAAGCAACGTAAAGGTTAAGCCCATATGGTGGCGTGATAAACCCGATGGACGCCCCGACCAGGAAGATGACCGAGAAATGGATTGGATCAATTCCGACCGAGGCCGCGATTGGCGCAAGGATCGGGGCCAGGATGATCGTGACCGGAAGGCTTTCCAGCACCATGCCCGAGAAGAAGACGATTACCATCGATGTGAACAGAACCGCATGGTAGCCCCCCATGGAGGTCACGAAGTTTCCGATTGTTTCCTGAGCACCAAGCAGGGAGAGGATTTGCTGCATCACCACCGAAATTGCGATCAAAGGTGCCAGGATACCCGTAATCTGCGCAGACCTGATAACGATTGAGGGGATCTCTGGAATCGTGAACCCTTCGACCACGAACATTTCCGCAAAACTCTTTTCGGTTGGCGGAATATCGTTCCGCGCCCCCATGATCCGGTTGATCGGGTAGCTGACCAGCCCCGCAATGACACAAAAGCCCACGGTCACACCGGCGGCTTCTGTCGGAGAGAACTTGCCGGTATAAATGCCCCAAAGCACAAGACCAATGGCGAAAAAGCCGAGCCAGGCACCAAAGGCTGTCTTCAGCACCCGGTTCAATTGCAGTGGGATCAGATAGCCCCACCCGTTCATGCGGCAGATGATCCAGCACGCCACCTGCATCCCGATGACCATCAGCGCACCGGGCAGAATACCGGCCACGAACAATTCGGAAATCGGCAGGTTCATCAGAAAGCCATAGACGATGAAGATGATCGAAGGGGGGATGATGATACCGACAGTGCCGCCCGCAGCAGCGGTCGCTGCGCTGAACCGTTCGTCATAGCCGCCTTTTACCATCTCGGGGTGCAGCATCGACCCGATGGTCGCCGTCGTGGCCGAATTCGACCCGGAAATCGCCGCAAAAAGCCCGCAGGCACCCAGCGACGCCATTGCAAGCCCGCCGCGTATCCAGCCCAGGCAGGCATAGGCAAAATCGCTGAGCCGTCGCGCGATGCCGGATTTGTTGATCAGGTCTCCGGTCAGGATGAACAGCGGCATCGCCAACAGGGCGAAGCCCTTG
The DNA here is from genome assembly GCF_059610125.1 of Ruegeria sp. YTSA144. NCBI lineage: Bacteria > Pseudomonadati > Pseudomonadota > Alphaproteobacteria > Rhodobacterales > Roseobacteraceae > Ruegeria > Ruegeria sp. YTSA144. The sequence goes on along the minus strand of NZ_JBXWNA010000002.1, from coordinate 359,053 downwards.
TTGAAGACGTTCAGCAGTTCGGCCCCCATATTGTCCAGCGTCAGGCCAAGGACAAAGGAACAACCTATGACCCAGTAACCGATGACCAGCAACACCGGTACGCCCAGCATGAACAGAAAGGTGACCCCCAACGAGATCAGTGTAACAAGTGTTCCGTCTGTCATCAGTCTGCCCCGATCACGGCCTGCTTGATCAGCGGCTCGCCTGTTTTCCAGTTGTGCAAATCATCGGCGAGGTTCTGAAACACGCGACCGACCATCAAGAAGAATGACAATGGTGCTGCCAGCAGGAACCACCACTGCATGATATTGTCCGTGCCCAGAACGATCTGAAAGTTCGAGGCAGAAAGCGCCACCAGTCGCGAGGTGGTCACGATGACGATCACCGCAAAGATGAACCACAGCACGGCGTCAAGAAACAGGCAGGCTAATTGCCCGCCGCGGGGCATAGCGGTGCGGAATTCACTGAAACTCAGATGCGTACGCAAGCGTACGTTGTAGGACGCTCCAAACCAGGCCATCACCATGAAAAGAAGCGGAGGAATGGTCGTGGACCAGGGTTCCTGATCATTGAAAACAAACCGGTCGATCACGCCCCAGAAAATGATCAGCGCGATAGCAAGATAAGAGTACACCATGACCGAACGTTCCAGTTGACGCTCGATCAACGGCACCTTGCGATAGATCAGCATGACCAGCAACCCCCCCATCGCGGCAACGACCGCACCAACGATCCAAGCGGCGTCGGATTCCAGAGCGAGTTGTATCTCAAACGAATCCTGGCTGAGAAAAGCGCTGAATATTGCGCCAATGTCTGCCCAAAGTGACATGAAGCCCGTCCTCCCAGTGGGTATTGATTGAACCGGCCCCTTCGGGCCGGTTCTGGCAGTCTAATCAGGCCTCGCCCTTCCACCAGCGGCGCGGCTCGACATTTTCCGGCAGCGTGTCCGCGGGGATCTCGCGCGCGATGTCGTAGATCTCCTGGTATGTGTCGATGCCACCGGCCCACTTGTTCAGCCGCTCGCGCCACTGCGCCCATGGCTCGGGGTTGTAGTTCGGAGCGCACATTTCTTCGGCCAGCTTGATCTGGTCTTCCGGCAGGAAGGCCGGGCGCACGCCGTTTTCCGCGAATATGGTATGCGGCAATTGCGGATCCGAGAATCCGACAGTGTTCAGCAGCGCCGCCTCGTTCGCGCCCTGGATCAGGGCCTGCGTGAAGTAGGACGATTCCATCACGGCATCCTGCAACTCGCCGCCCAGCCCGTCGAACACTTTGGCAGACATCGAAGTGTGTTCGGTACCGCAGAAGAACTTCAGGTTCACCGATTGCGAGACCACAGGCGCCATGTTCGCATATGCCACCGCCGAAGCCCAGGTTTCCGCACCGTCGATCAGACCGGTCTTGAGCGCATCCAGCGTTTCTTCCCATGCCACCGGCACTGGGTTCAGGTTCAGCAGTTGCATCGCGATCCGGCCAAGCTGCGTGCCCGTCACGCGGTTCTTGGTGCCGAACAACTCTTCCAGCTTGGTGACGGTCGGCTTGTCGGCAAAGGTCGAGCCCATTTGCAGACCGCGCAGTTCACAATGGGTGAACAGGAACTTCAGCCCGTGCCGCTTTTCCAGCGGGTCGCGCAGGATGCGCTGGCTGGCGGGGCTGTAGAAGAAATGATACTGCGCCGCCCGGCTGGGGAACATGTAGGCATAGTCCAAAACGTTCAGATAAGGCGCACCGCCGGCCGAATTCTGGGTCGAGGCCGCGTAGATATCGACGATTCCCTGCTGGGTTTTTTCAACACAGCTCAGTTGTCCGCAGATCTGGTTGTCGCCGATGAACTCGATCCGAATCTCGCCATCGGTCCGTTCTTCCAGGTCGCGTGCGAATTCGATGGCGCCGGCGCGCTCGATCAGCAGGTTGCGGGTGTTGAAGCCCGACGCACCAAATTTCAACGTGTGCTTCGGTTCTTTCGAAAAGCGTTTTTCATAAGTGGATTCCGCCGCCTGCGCCAGGTTGGCCAGGCTCATCGCCCCGCCAAACCCTCCTGCTGCAAGCAGCGTCGAGCTCATGCCATAGCGCCCCGCCACCCGGAAAAAATCCCGCCGCGAAATACCACTCAGTTTCCGACCAATCTCCATTGCTTACCTCCCTGTTCGCAATTATTGAGACGTTTTGTATCAAAAAAGGCTAGTATATTTCTTGCATCTTGCATAGAGTTTTTTTCAACGACGTTGGAAGGAGGCGGTCATGGAAGTGGATTATGCGGTAGTTGGCGCGGGGTCTTCGGGTTGTGTCATCGCCAACCGGCTCAGCGCCGACCCCAACACGACCGTCGCGTTGCTGGAGGCCGGCGGCCGCGATACCAACCCCTGGATCCACATCCCGGTTGGCTATTTCAAGACCATGCACAACCCTTCGGTGGACTGGTGTTACAGGACCGAGCCTGATCCCGGTCTGAACGGGCGCTCGATCGACTGGCCGCGCGGGAAAGTGCTGGGCGGCTCATCCTCACTGAACGGTCTGCTCTATGTGCGCGGCCAAAAGGAAGATTATGACCGCTGGCGCCAGATGGGGAATGTCGGCTGGGGCTGGGAAGACGTGCTGCCGCTGTTCAAACGCAGCGAAGATCAAGAGCGCGGCGAAGACCCGTATCACGGTGTCGGCGGGCCGCTATCGGTGTCGAACATGCGCATTCAGCGACCGATCTGCGACGCATGGGTCGCGGCAGCGCAAGCCGCCGGATACCCGTTCAATCCGGATTACAACGGCGCAGATCAGGAAGGCGTGGGGTATTTTCAGCTGACCACCCGCAACGGGCGCAGGTGCAGCTCGGCCGTGGCGTATCTGAAACCCATTCGAAACCGGCAAAACCTGAACATCATCACAAACGCATTGGTGACACGCATAACGCTGGATGGGAAACAGGCGACGGGACTTGTCTATCGGGATCGCGCAGGCAATGAGAAAACCCTGAAGGTTCGGCGCGAAATCATCCTGTCCGGTGGGGCAATCAACTCTCCTCAGATTCTGATGCTGTCGGGTATCGGCGACCCGGACCACCTGAAGAAAAACGGCATCGATCCGGTCCATGCCTTGCCCAATGTCGGCAAAAGACTACAAGATCATTTGCAGGCCCGTCTCGTTTTCAAATGCAATGAGCCCACATTGAATGACGAGGTGCGCAGCCTTATCAATCAGGCCCGCATTGCCCTCAAATACGCTTTGTTCCGCGCCGGTCCGATGACCATGGCGGCCAGCCTTGCGACCGGATTCATGAAAACGCGCCCGGACGTGGAAACACCCGACATTCAATTCCATGTGCAGCCGTGGTCCGCCGACAGCCCCGGCGAAGGCGTACATCCGTTTTCCGCCTTCACCATGTCCGTATGCCAGCTGCGGCCGGAAAGCAGGGGTGAACTGCATCTGAACGGCCCGGACCCGTCACAGCATGTGAAGATCATTCCGAACTATCTGTCGACGGAAACGGATTGCCGGACCATCGTTGACGGTGTGAACATCGCCCGCAGAATCGCTCAGCATAATCCGCTGGCATCGAAGATTTCCGAAGAGTTCCGCCCGACGTCACAACTTTCGACCGACGATTACGAGGGCACGCTGGACTGGGTCAGATCGAATTCCGTTTCGATCTATCACCCAACAGGGACCTGCGCGATGGGTACGAATGAAACCGCAGTCGTTGACCCCGCGCTAAAGGTGCACGGCATCGGAAACCTTCGGGTCGCGGATTGTTCGATCATGCCGGAAATCGTCAGCGGCAACACAAACGCCCCCGCGATTATGATCGGAGAAAAGGCGAGCGACTTGCTTGCCGCCGGAGCATAGCGCGGCACGCTGCGTATCCGAATGCCCAGGAAAACGGGGCAATTCGGCTTGCATATCTTCGGGATATTCCGGTGATGCCGTCCCTGCCCTGACCTAGCGCAGAGGCGGCGTCAGCCATTGCGCGGACATCCCATAATTGGAATTCTTCAACTCCTGTTTGGCAATAGCCTGAAGATGGACCTCATCCGGCCCATCCGCATAGCGCAACGCCCTGGCCCAGGTGTAACTGTCGGCCAATGGCGTGTCGGGCGTCATGCCCATTGCGCCAAAAACCTGCATTGCACGGTCCGTAACCTTTGCATGCACCTGCGGCGCCACAACCTTGATCAGGGATATTTCGCGGAACGCCTTTTTCGCGCCCACCTGATCTATCTTCCAGGCCGCCTTCAGGGTCAACAGCCGGGCCTGTTCGATCTCCAACCGGGATTTCGCGATCCATTCACGGATCACGCCTTGTTCCGAAAGCTGCTTGCCAAATGTCTTCCGTTCCTGGGCACGTTCCACCATCAGGTTCAGCGCCATTTCCGCCGCCCCGATCGAACGCATGCAATGATGAATACGCCCCGGCCCAAGCCGCGCTTGAGCCAGTGCAAAGCCGCTGCCCTCTTCACCCAGCAGATTGCCGGCCGGGACGCGCACGTCCTTGAAAACCAGTTCAGCATGCCCTTCGGGATCGTGCATGTTCAGGATCGTCGGATTGCGCACGATCTCCAAACCGGGCGTATTCTTTGGAACGATGATCATGCTTTGCTGTTTATGGCGATCGGCGTTCGGGTCGGTTTTGCCCATGACGATGAACAATTTGGTGTTCGGGTGGCACGCATTGGTGATGAACCACTTGCGGCCATTGATGACGTATTCATCCCCCGCGCGCCGGATGGATGTCGTTATGTTGGTCGCGTCCGAACTCGCCACATCCGGCTCGGTCATGGCAAAGGCCGAGCGGATCTTGCCGTTCAACAGCGGCACCAACCACTCTTCGCGCTGCTCGGGCGTGGCGAACATGTGCAGCAATTCCATGTTCCCGGTATCCGGCGCGTTGCAGTTGAACACTTCCGAAGACCAGCTCACCTGCCCCATCAACTCGGCCAGGGGCGCGTAATCAAGATTGCTGAGCCGCGTACCGGGCTCATCATCCCGCAAGGAGGGCAGGAACATGTTCCAAAGCCCCTCGGCGCGGGCCAGCGACTTGAGGTCTTCCATGAACGAAACCGGGAAATGGCCGGCTTCAATTTCCTCTTTGTGGTCGCGAATGCGCGGATAGATATGCGCCTGCATGAAGGCTTTTAGCCGGTCGTGCATTTCCTCGGCGCGTGGTGATGGGGCAAAATCCATAGTGATCCTCTTCAGTGCGTTGCAGCGGCGATTTCGTCGAGCGCCATTTGCGCCAGAGGGGCCACCAGACCCTTGAACGCCATCGCGTTCTCGTTCGATGCATTTCCCGCCAGCGCACGGCTGTAAACACCCTGTGCAATCGCAGCCATCCGGAAGAAGGAAAACGCCAGATAGAAGGTCCAGTTTTCAATCTCTGGCAGGTCACGCAGCGAACAATACCGCTCGATCATCTCAGCTTCGGAAGGGATGTTCAAAGCAGCGCGATCCAGCCCTTGCAGCCCCCGGATCAGACCGGTCGGCGGCAACCGGAGACAGACACAGAAATAGCCCAGGTCAGCCATCGGGTGGCCCAGCGTCGACAGCTCCCAATCCAGAACCGCAGCAATCTGCGGGGTATCCGAAGCGAAGATAAAGTTGTCGATGCGAAAATCGCCGTGGATCAGACTGACCGAACCGTCACCATCCGGCAGATTGCGGGCCAGCCAGCCCATAAGCTGTTCCATCTCGGGAAGATTACTGGTTTCCGCAGCGCGGTACTGTTTGGTCCAGCGGCTGTACTGGCGTTCGAAGTAATTCCCCGGTTTGCCGAAATCAGACAGGCCGACGGCACCTGTGTCAACCGAATGCAGCGCGGCCAGAACGCGGATCATTTCGTCGAAAATCGGGCGATGGTTCGCCACGTCCAACTCGGGAAGCGCCGGGTTCCAGAAGATCCGACCCTCCTGGAAGCTCATGACATAGAACATGGAACCGATGACATCCGTGTCCTCACACAGCACGTAAGGTTTGGCGACCGGAACCGCAGTGCCATGAAGTGCCTTGAGAACACGATATTCCCGATCCACGGCATGGGCCGAAGGCAGCAGGTCGCCCGGCGGTTTGCGGCGCAGCACGTATTTCGAACCACCGGCCTTCAGCAGATAGGTTGGGTTCGACTGCCCGCCCGAAAACTTTTGATAGGACAACGGACCGGCGAAACCTTCGATGTGGCGCCCCAAATATGTCGAAAGCCGCTCGGTATCGAGTTCGAGGCCGGATGATGTCATGCACAAATCTCCGTTTTCCGCCGGGATGTCTTACAGCTTACCGCCACCAATGACATTTGTGAAATTTACTTGCATGATCGTCGGCATAAATCTGGTGAATGACATGACGACCAAGCTCAACAAGATCGACCTGAATCTTTTTGTTGTTTTCGACGCCATCTATACCGAGCGAAACCTGACCCGTGTTGCCGAACGCCTGTCGATCACGCAACCGGCCGTCAGCAACGCCCTGACCCGGCTGCGCAAGACACTGAACGACCCGCTTTTCGTGAAAACCGGCACGGGGATGCAACCCACGGCCCTGGCAGAGAGCATTTCGGACAGGATCTCAGCCGCTCTCCACCAGTTGCAAGCCGCATCGGCACAGGGTGAACGGTTCGACCCGTTTACCAGCAAACGGCTGTTCCGGGTCAGTTTGGTCGACCTTCACAGCCTCATCATCCTGCCCGGGCTTTTGTCCGGATTTCAACGCACGGCACCGCAGGTCGAACTCAGCCTCGTGCGCATTCCCCGCCGGGATACGCGCAAGGCGTTGCAGCAGGGCACGATCGACATCGCGTCGGACATTCCGATGCCGGACAGTTCGGATCTGATCAGCCGGACCATCATGAAGGACCGTTATGTCTGTGCCATGCGACCCGACCACCCGCTGGGTTCGGGCCCATTGACGCTGGAGCGTTATCTTCGGCTGACACATCTGCATGTTTCCTCACGACCTCAGGGGGCGAGTCCGGTCGACATCGTCCTGCGCAAACTGGGTGCGCGGCGCAAACTCGGGCTTCAGATGCAAAGCTATCTGAACATCCGGGACATTCTGCACAAGACAGATATGGTTGCCACGCTGACCGAATGCAGCGCGCGTGAAATGGGGCTGCGCATGTTGAGGCTGCCGGTTGAAGTGCCTCCGATCGAACTTCGCCTTTATCGGCATATCCGGTCCGACGGCGACGAAGCCGTACAATGGATGTTCGACCAGATCGCAGGTCGCACCGTCAGAGCGAACGATACGGAACAGCATCATAGGGTCGATCAGAATTGATACGGAACCCCGGGCAACTGTGACATCAGGATATCAGAGGCGCCAACCGTCAGGTCCTCGAAACCTCAAGGTCGGAAACATCACGTATTGATCTGACTTTCAGACTTCTTGGGTAACGCGTCATACGTCGCCTGAAGATAGGCAAAGCCATATTTTCGGTCAGGCTCCAGATGAGTCCCCTCTGCCCACTCGTTCCATGCGTTTATGAAAACGATTTTTTCGTCGGCACTGTATTTTTCCTGCGCGAGAACCTGACGACACAAATGTTCCGTCCAGCGCCTGTAGGCATCGATTGAAAACCGGCCCATAATCCGAGGAGCATCCTGATTGCGCGCGGTATTGTCCCAGGAAAGCGTGGAGGACCGAAACAACTTGTATTCAGGTTCCGGCTTTTGAAGCTCTGCCTCGACCACGGCTTGATAATCCAGAACGGCTCCTGTGAACTCTGGATTGTAGATCCCCATCTCATCCGTGATGTCGGTGCGCTTTACCTGATGCGGAGGGAACTCCATAGCAGCGTCGAAACCCAGTTTCTCGGGATCGCCAATATCGAAAGTCTGGGCAGCGATGAGATACAGGTCCGGCTCGCCCCAGCTCTGCGCCTCTTTTCGCCATGCTGCGGTTGTTTCTTCGATATTCGGTATGATGTTCGCACGGTAAACTATGAAAACCGGTTTCCCATCTATCCGAATGTAGCGCGGATCATCAAAGTACTTGCGTATATGGCGGAGAAGATTCAGGGAATCCTCGATCGAATGGTTCTGCGCGATAAGAACGTCATGCGCCCGCCCGTCCCATCGGCGCGTCCAGTTTTCATTTGCCCATGTCAGGCAAAAAGGCATGTCAACCTCCGGATTGTCCAACATTTGTTCGAGCGGGTGTTCCATCAGGGTCTTTCCGCCGAACCAGTAGTAGTAATAGGAGAACCCTCCTATCCCGTAAGACTTCGCGATCCGCGCCTGTTCGACCATGATCTCTGGCAACCGCAAGTCGTAGTAACCCAGATGAATCGGACAATGAGGTTGGTAATGGCCCGGAAAATTCGGAACGGCCTTTCCGACATTGGTCCATTCGGTAAAGCCTTTGCCCCACCATTCATCATTCTCTTTGAATGGGTGAAATTGCGGCAGGTAATGCGCGATCGCCCGCACTGCGGGATCAGCTTTCGCAGGCGGGTCGAAGGGTTTGAACTCTTCAGCCTGACCAACGGCTTCAAATCCCTGCCTGTTTGACTGCCCCGGTTTGTCCCAACCCCGTTTGGGGTCTCTTTTCTTGGCTGAATTTCTGAACCGTCTTGCCGTACGTGGCGACAAAGGTGGGCTGAGTTTCGACGCAGCGGTCAGCAGATGGTAAAGCAGGGTATCTTTGATGGACATGCAGTTTCTCGTACTAAGGCGCGTCGTGCCGACTATGACAAAGAAAACCTATTTTTCCATGCAAAGCACGAGGCAGAGTTGCACGACAACTACTTGGGACTTTCATGCAACTCAATCCAGCGTGGTTTTCTATTTTGTACGGGCTGCGGACAGCCATTGCTTCAGCAAGCGACCGCTGACCGTATCGCGCAAAAGGCGGAAAGCACGTTTGGCCAATGATTTATTGGCACCATATGGAACAGGATGCGCGATGCCTTTCGTAGTTTCGCCACGGCGCGAGATCTTGGGCACACCCACATGCGTCCAGTCGGTCAGCTTTGAACCTTGGAGAGCGGCCTTGGTCGCGTGCAAAAACCCATGCCCGTACTCGCGATCCGGTTCCAGATGACATCCTTCTGCCCATTCATTCCATGCATTCACAAAAACGAAACGTTCCTGGTCAGGGAAATCCTGAGCGGTTTGACGCAAGGCACGCGAAAGCCAGTATTCGTAGTTTTCCGGTGTTCCGTTCAAAACGACCTGGGCATTTTCCTTCCGCCGGGCAGTGTTGTCCCAGGACGGAAAAACCGATCGATAAACGTTGTTCTCAGGCCCATAGCTGTGACCCAGGTACTGCTCTGCCACCGCGGAAAAGTCTACGCAGTGGCCTTGGAAATCGTCGAACAGGTCCACTTCCGGCGAGAGGTTGGGCACCTTGATGCCGTGGGGCGGAAATTCCACACCGGAATCAAACCCGTATGACGCGTAGTCCCAGTTTCGATGCGTCAGCGCACAAGCCAGATGGATTTTCGGAATTCCGACAGAGGCGCAATAATCACGCCAGACCTGCACGGTCTTGCGCGAGTTCTTCAGATGCTGCGGCCGATAAACAATCAGGAACGGAGCGCCATCTAATGTAATGTAGCGGGGATCCCGGAAAAACGGCTCGATCGACTTGATGAACTCCAGATCATCCTCGGGCTTGTATTTCTGTTCAATGAGAATCTCGTGCTCGGCCGCATCCCAGCGGCGCGTCCAGTTCTCATTCGCCCAGCAAAGACAGAACGGCATATCGCTTTCGGGATCCGCAAGCATTTCGTCGACGGGACGTTCGAGCAGGCGCTTTCCGGAAAACCAATAGTAATGGTAGCAGAAACCATCAATTCCGCTGGCCTTGGCCATCTCGATCTGCTCAAGCCGCGTTTCGCGGACACGCAGGTCATAATACCCCAGATCCGTAGGAAGATGAGGCTGATAATGCCCGGTGAAAAGCGGTTTGGCTTTTGCAACATTTGTCCACTCGGTGAACCCTTTGCCCCACCATTCATCGTTTTCCGGGATCGGATGAAACTGAGGTAGGTAGAAGGCAATTGTCCTGATATTGCCGAATTCACGATCCGTGATTGTCGAGGACATTACTTCTTCAACCCCAACAGCCGCGCCAGAGATTTTTTTTTCTTCTTCGCCAGTGGGCCGGGCTCGACTCGGGAAGCGGCGCTCGCGTCCACCGGCCCGATAGTCGATTGCAGATCAATCTCTGCGGACAGGGGCAGACCTGCCATCATGTTGGTCCAATGCTGCCTGGTCTCTTCATCGGGTTGTTCGACGGGCAAGCCCATCAGGTAGATATCATTCTCGGCACGTTCTTTGGGGACCGATCTGCTTACGACCTGGAAGACGTGGGAATAGCGATTGCGCTGCAAGGCGGTCTGGACATCCTGTGGCAGACGACTCCACCGGTGACAGAACTCCGTCATCTCTGGCGTACGAACCACAAATTCGGCTTGCTCAATGCTCATACCCTGCGAATTGAGCAGGTGCTGAACGTTTTTGATGCCGAAGAACCGGACATGGGTTCTATCCAACAGGCCCCAGTCACGATATTCGAAATCTTCATCGACAAGACAACCGGCAATCGCTGCATGGCCAACATGCGGCAGCGATAGAATAACAGATCCCGTGTCGTTCAACAGCGATTTCATGCCTGAAAGAACGCTCCACGGGTCGTAAACGTGTTCCAGAACGTCTGCTGCGATCACGTAGTCGAATACCCCGTCTTTTTCGCGAACGATGTCACTCCATGAAGCATCGTTGAGATCCATCGGGTACACCGAACGGGCAAACGGTTTTAGCTTTTCGATCGCCGAAGGGTCGATCTCGAGCGCCACAACATCACATTCCAAAGTACCGGAAAGATGGCGCGTGATCGAACCAGGCCCGGCCCCGATCTCAAGCACCTTGGACCCGGGCTTTACCATGCGCAGCACACGTGCGGGTGCTACATCACTGTTCATATCAATGTCGTATTCGTAAGTATGTCTATCGCTCACTGTAATTCTTCCGTGATGCTTATTTCGTGCTTCAATTCGGCTGCTATATAGTTTGGTCTGGTTCTGCAATCCCCAATACCAAACCGATACACAAGGCCTTGGATGTTGCACCCAGATAATGTTCAACTCAGAGGTTAATGTTGCACAAAACTCCCCCAGCAGCAATGACCACTCGCCCAAGGGTCAATCACACCAAGGGCGTTTTGCAACCATCTTCAGAGAAACATGTTTTGACCGGGTTCTGTTTCGTGGCCTTATCTGCAAAAGAAGCGGCATCCGCGTGGGCGTCGGGTCGAACCTCTTGGGCTTGTGCCGCACTTCAGTTGAGGTATGCTTGATACAGTTTTCAACAGCTTACCGATATCGCGGGACGCCACGGCTTTGGGCATTGTGAGGTCGTGCAAACGCGCGCAGGGTGTTGAGCGCACAAGCTTACGTCTGCAACCATCTGCGGATCTTTCTGAGAACCGCCAACGCCTTCATTCTGGCAAGCGGTCGGCGCCAGAATTCCGATACCGCCTTCAGGGCATGTCGCGACTTACTGGTTTCGACCCGACGACAGGCAACAATCTGCTCATTCACCACGGCCACCGGAAATCGAAAAATCCCAACGGGGTAGATCTTACCGCTCCGATCCAAAAGGCATGCCCCCCCAAACGCGGCTTTGCCATCCGGCCGCGCTTGATGATCGGCTTGCTGTCGTCGCTTCAGCGGAGAACAACCAATTCAAACATTTCTCAGATTGCCGTGACTGAGTGCACAAGATCACGGACCGCATTCAGCAGCCCGGATCCGCCGTACTGGAACCGGGGTTGACCCTAACCGTGTTTGAGAGGAAGTAACGATCAGGCCCATTCCACAGACACGGCAGGCAGGTTTGTCACAGATTACGGTCATAAGCGTTTGTTACAACAGCAGTGGTGTACTGCCGGAGATGCTGAGTTCCATTCCGAAAGGCGTGCCGACGATTTTGGTCGACAATGGTTCGGATGATATTGAAGCGGTTCGGCAAATGGCCAGGGCACATGGCGCAACTCTGATCGAAAGCCCCGACAACATCGGGTTTGGCCGCGCCTGCAACCTTGGTGCAGCCAAGGCAACAACGGACCTGCTTTTTTTTCTGAACCCGGATTCTCACTTGCTGCCCGGAGCATTGGATGCGTTGCAAGAGGGGGCCGACAATCATTCGGATGCGTCAGCCTTCAACCCTGCAATTCTGGACCGGAAGGGGGCACCTCGTTTCAGGCGATACAGTGTGATCATTCCCCGAAATGAAACCCTGCCCAGGAAAACAGCCGATTCCGATTTTGAATTGCCGGTCCTCGTCGGCGCGGCCTTCCTGGTCCGCCGCGAAGCATTCGAGGCGGTCGGCGGGTTTGATCCCGAAATCTTTCTGTATCATGAGGACGATGACCTGAGCCTGCGGCTCAAAGCCGTTTGCGGGCCACTTTTCTATGTTCACAACGCTCGGATGCGCCACGCCAGAGGCAAATCTTCGCCGGGAAGTCCAGCCATCGCTGGCCTGAAAGGCTGGTATATGGGGCAATCGCGGGTTTACGTCGCCCGCAAACATGAAGTCCCGATGGCCTTTGGTCGGGCCCTGGCATCGGCGCTGCTGCAATTGCTGTCTCCGGCTGTGTTGTTTTCAGCGAGAAAACGCGCCAAGCAATGGGCCTTCTTGCGCGGTGTCTGGCATGGCCGGAATGCCCGACCAGCCCCGTTCAGACCTTGATCGCAAAGCGCGAAGCCGTTTGCGGCTCAAGCAAAATCAAGCCTGAACACGTAACCATGAGACAGTTCGCGGCCTAGCTCAACAGCCCCTTCAGATAGGTGCCGTACGTGGACTTGGCGAACAGGCGCGCGCGTTCATCAAGCGCTTCGTCGCCAATCCAGCCATTTGCCCAGGCAATTTCGTCCAGGCTTCCGGTCTGCATACCCTGACGTTCCGTGATGGTGCGCACGAAGTTTCCCGCATCCAGCAAGGACCCGTGCGTGCCGGTATCCAGCCAGGCAAAACCGCGCCCCATGGTCTGCACATCCAGCAAACCTTCGTCCAGATACATCTCCAGCAGCGATGTGATTTCCAGCTCGCCACGCTCTGACGGTTTGACCTCATGCGCGCGGGCCGGAGCATCGCCATCCAGAAAATATAGACCCGTCACCGCGTAGTTCGACGGAGGCACCTTGGGTTTTTCGACGATCGCGCGGGCTTTGTTCCCTTGGAAATCCACAACGCCGTAGCGTTCGGGATCAGCGACCCGATACGCAAAAACCGTCCCGCCGCGCTCCAGTTGATCCGCCTCGAGCAGCAGGTCCGGAAGGCCATGTCCGAAGAAAATGTTGTCACCCAGAATCAACGCCGACGGCGCACCATCCAGGAAATCCTCGGCCAATGTGTAAGCCTGCGCCAGACCGTCAGGAGACGGTTGCACGATCCAGGTCAAGGACAACCCGTATTGACTGCCATCCCCCAAAAGGCGCTGAAACTGATCCTGATCCTGGGGGGTGGTGATGATCGCGATTTCGCGGATCTGCGACAGCATCAAAACACTCAGCGGGTAAAAGATCATCGGCTTGTCGTAGATCGGCAGCAATTGCTTCGATATCGCCATGGTGATCGGATAAAGCCGGGTTCCGGACCCACCGGCAAGAATAATGCCTTTGCGCTGCATAATCTGTCCTTTCAAGGTTCAGCTGGTCGCTGACTTCAACTCGCTCAATATCTCGGCCAGTCCAGCTTTCCAGTCGGGCCTCTGAATTCCGAACACGTTTTCAAGCCGCGAACAGTCCATACGTGAGTTCAGCGGCCTGGGCGCCGGCGTTGGGTACGCCTCGGTTGGAATATCCTCGATTTCGACCGACAAGCCGGATTGAGAAACAATTTCACGGGCGAAATCCGCCCAGCTGGCATCGGGGGCCCCGGAATAGTGGAACACGCCACCTTTGGCTGCGGGGCCGGCCTTGGCCATTTTCAGCAAGGTTTCAGCAATGTCGGCAGCAGGTGTTGGCCCACCGATCTGATCTGCGACGATGGTCAGCTTGTCACGGGTCTCTGCCAGTCGAAGAATGGTCTTTACAAAGTTCTTTCCGTGGGCCGAAAACACCCAGCTTGTGCGCAAAATGGCATGGTGGCCGCCAGCCTCTGCGATCTGGCGTTCGCCGTCCAGTTTGGTTCGACCATAAGCCCCCAAAGGCCCGGTCGGGTCATCGGTGCTCCGGGGGGTCGTACCAGAACCGTCAAAAACGTAGTCCGTGGAAATATGCAGAAAGGGCAGGCCACGGGCAGCGGCGGCACGCGCCATTGCTCCGGGAGAATCTCCGTTGATCCGTTGCGCCAGGTCGCTTTCTTCTTCGGCCTGGTCAACGGCAGTATAGGCTGCTGCATTGATGATCACGTCCGCATCCGTATGCCGGATAGCGTCTACACAGTGCGACGGGTCAGACAGGTCCGCCGCGGCGCGATCCAAGGATTCAACCAAGACACCATGCGCCTGTCCGCGACGTCGCAACTCGGTCGCCACCTGCCCCCCGTGGCCGAATACCAGCGCCTTCATTTGGCAACACCTAGTCGCTCACCCACACCGCTGCGGGCCTGCAAGGCGTTCAACCACGCGCTGTTGTCCAGATACCACTGAACCGTCTGTTCCAGCCCGGTTTCGGGCGTATAGGAAGGGCGCCAGTTCAGTTCCGTGCGAATCCGTGTCGGATCGATGGCATAGCGCTGATCGTGACCGGGGCGGTCAGCGACGAACGTGATCAAATCCGCATAGGGCGTTTCACCCGGCTTGAGGCGATCCAGGATCGAACACAGCATTCTGACAAGATCAAGATTGGTCATCTCATTCTCGCCACCGATGTTGTAGCTGCGGCCCAGTTCACCCTTTTCGAGTACCAGCAACAGGGCTTCTGCATGGTCATCGACATGCAGCCAGTCGCGAATGTTGTCGCCTTTCCCGTAAATCGGGATCGGTTTGCCCGCCAGCGCGCTGAGGATGACCACGGGGATCAGCTTTTCCGGAAACTGGTAAGGGCCGTAGTTGTTGGAGCAATTGGTAAGAACCACTGGCAGGCCGAATGTTTCGCGCCACGCCCGCACGAGATGATCCGATCCCGCTTTCGAGGCCGAATAGGGTGAGTTCGGCTGGTATGGGCTGTCTTCGGTGAAAAACCCGGTTTTACCCAAGGACCCAAAGACCTCGTCGGTTGATATATGGTGAAACCGGAAATGCTCGGGTCGGCCGGCACCCACCCAATAGGCGCGTGCGGCCTCCAGCAATACATAAGTACCGGTCAGGTTCGTGTCGATGAACGCGGCCGGACCATCGATCGAACGGTCGACATGGCTTTCAGCGGCCAGATGCATGATCGCGTCGGGCTGGTGCCTGTCCAGTATCGCCGACATGGCGGCCGCATCCCGGATATCCGCGTGTTCAAAAACGTATCCCGGCGCATCCGCAACAGAGGCAACATTGTCCAGACAGGCCGCATAGGTCAGGGCATCGACATTGACGACCGAATGCCCATCGGCAATCGCGCGACGGATAACGGCAGAGCCGATAAAGCCCGCCCCGCCCGTAACCAGAATTTTCATTGTGTGCCCTCGAATACGAAAGGAGATTCAATTTCGCGCAGAAGTGGTGCGATCCGGTCTTTATCGGACAGCTGGGGTTCTGAATTGCTCTGTGGCCATTCAATGCCGATATCGGGATCGTCCCAACGAACCGCGCCTTCCGTTTCCGGCGCGTAGGTGTCGGAACACTTGTAGACGATCTCGGTCTCCGGCTCCAACGTCACGAACCCATGCGCGAACCCCGCTGGAACCAACAGCATCCGCCCGTTCTCGAAACTCAGTTCTTCACCGACCCAGTGACCATAGGTGGGCGAGCCTTTGCGGATATCGACCGCGACATCAAACAGCCGCCCACGACCGCAGCGCACCAGCTTGGCCTGCGCCCTTGGCGGAGCCTGAAAATGCAATCCGCGTACCGTGTTCACCGTGCTCGAAAGGGAATGATTGTCCTGAACGAATTGCGTATGAATCCCTTGTGCCGCAAAACTGTCGGCATTGTAGGTTTCTTCAAAGAACCCGCGATGATCGCCAAAACGCTTCGGGGTGATCAGTTTCACTTCCGGAATGGAAAGCGCCAATATTTCCATTGTTACTAATTTTCATCTCTGTGTTGATGTCTCGGCCTGCTATGTCACATTTGTTCCACCGACGCCAAGACCTATGTTGTCCGACCAGCAATTTGAGCGGCTCATCGGTTCCGAAGGTCAGGCGATTATCGCAGGCAAGTTGCGATTCTGGTAGAATCCATTGAAATTATTGGGCCATCTCTGCATTAAGGCACAAGAATGGAACAGATAGTGAAGCCGCAGGCGCGACAACGCTTGGGCCGAAACCAAAAGCACCGCGACATGGGGCGGTATCCAAGCGCTGAGGCTGGGGCACGTCCATTTGGCCGCAAAAACCAATCCGCACCTTACTGCTTAAAAAGGTACAACCCTGCTTTGGTCGAGATGTCTTTCGGCGCTCAGGCCGCTTCGAGATTTCCCAATAAGATGGAGGTCATGTCCACGTTGATGACCCCATCCACCGCCACGATGTCGACACCCGTCTGATAGGTTACATTGTCCTTGGTTATTCCGGAAAGGTCCGCGTTCTCATCCAGAAAGACCCATTCAGGGTCATGGGCTGTGGGCTGCCCGACGGCGACTTGCAGAATTGCAAGCGCATCCAGGGCGTTTACGGTGCCATCCCTGTTGACGTCTGCGGCTATCAGGTTTTCCGCGGTCGCGGGACCCCATGTCGGATCAAGACCAACCGAGATGCGCAACACTTGCAAAGCGTCCAGCGCGTCAATCTTTCCGCTTGCCGTGGAATAGTGTTTGGTGATGTCCAGCACTCCGGGAAAGGTACCATCGGGCAATTCCAGATCGAACCGCCCCTGATCATCTGCGGTGGCGGATACCGTACCCCCGCCGTCCGGCGTGAACCGGATTTCCGCATCCGTCAGCCCCGGATTAGCGGCCCCACTGTCCACCGTAATCTGCCCGACCAATCCATCAGAACTGCCCGGGGTCTGCCCGCCCAGGTCCCCGAAATCCACCGGAATATGATCCGGTCCGGCGAAGCCTGCGCCAAAGATATCCGTGCTTGTCAAAGCGCCGCCCGAGGCGGATTGGACCTGCACGACCTCGCCACGATATTCGATCTGAGCCCCGTTTGCCGTGCTGGTAAAGGTCAGTTGCTGAGGCGACCGCAACAGCAGGTAATCGAACATGTCCAGTCGATCCAGGCCCGCCTGAAAATCGGTGATTGTGGTCAGACCACTACCCGACTGCATCACGAAGATGTCGGCCCCTGCACCACCCGACATCGTCGTCGCACCCTTCCCCGCGATGAGAATGTCGTCTCCGGCGCCAGCCAGAAGGGTCGTGTCCAGAATACCGCCGCTGAGGATATCGTCCGATGCGCTCCCGTTCACGGTACCGAACCCCTTGCGCACCACACCAAGATCATCAACCGGGACAGTCAGGACTGTCAGTCCGGCATCCTGTTGTGACGTCACGAGAATTTGCAACTCATCACCCACATGCGCAACGCTGATCGATTCGACATTCTGCAAGCCGCTCGCCACCGTATCCGCGAAACTGTCCATATGAACCAGTTGACCTTCGGGTGTCAGAGTGAACAGAGACAGGCCATCATCGCCCCCGCCTGCAACCACGAAGACCCGCCCGTTCACTTCTATGACCGCCAGATCCTGAACCGATTCAAACCGCGTATGAAGCGTATCAAGCACATGGTCCGTCGCCTTCAAACTTCCGTCGCTGTTCAATTGAAGAACACTGAGAGAGTTGCTGCCGGACCCCGCCACCACGACCCAGGATTTACCGTATGCCTCGACTGCCTCGACAGCAGTTGGGGTAGAAACACCAAGGGTTCCGAGGGCCGAATCATTGTTGATCTCGGTTAACGTGCCGGTGCCGGAGTCGATGCGATACGTCGAGACAGAGTTTGTTGCCGCGTCACCTGAGACCAGAAAATGTTCCGAACCCGACCGCAACGTCTGCATGGCATCCGCTGTGCCGGCAATCAAACCCGCAAGACTGAGCGTCCCGTTCGCGTTCACATGATAGGTTCCGATGTTGCCGGTATCCTCATGCGCCATCGCAAGGACATCCGAAGACCCAAGTGAAAACTGTACGATGGCCGAGATATCCCCGCCTCCGTTGAGAACACCTGTTTCCTTCAGGCCGCCGATCGTTCCGTCCGCGTTCACGTCATACCCGACCAGGCCCACGGCAGTGTTGATATCGAGCGCAATCTGCTCGGTTCCCGCCAGCGTGATCGGCGTGGCACTGCGCCCCACCTGGAAGGTGATCGAACCGCTGTAATACTCTGTATCAACCAGCTGCGGCAGGGCACCTTCGGCCAACCGCCAGACCGCGACGCCGCCACCTGGGCCGGTCACCGAGTAGAGATACGTATTCCCGTTAAGCGTTTTTAAAGCCGTATCGCCGATACCTGAATCGAGCGCCGTGCTCCCCGTTGCCACTACACTTTCGAACTGAAGCATCACAGCCATCACCTCACACGCCACCCCTGGCAGTTACGGCAAGATGACCAGATGAGCAGACCGAAACCGAAGCAGAATTGTGGTGAAAACGAGAAGTTCGGTTTCAGTTTAACTCAATTTTTTCAGGTCCGATCGCAACGGCAACAAATGGGAAAGACAGATGAGCAAAACGCCAAACAGCACATCCTTTCCTGTTGCGATGATCGCGGACACCACATGCGAGGGCAAGATGACCAAAGCACCTGAGGCCAACAATCGTTCGGCGGTTGACTCGACGGACGGAGATCGCAAATCTCAAGTTCAACAGTGGATCAATGGAAAGCTTGGTCGTTGGGCGGGTCGCGGCGCGGCTGGCGGCCTCATGTCCACATTGATGGCCTTGCCTGCCTTGTCACAGGCAACCATCGAAGAGCTTTACGCCTTCCAGTTCGCAGAGACTATTCCGGGTGTGCGATCCGCCAAGTTGCTGAAAAACGGCGATGTTCTTCTGAAAATGGCTGACGGTCGGACGATGATCGTGGCGGCGGAAAACGTACAGGTCCTGGACAGCGGCGCAATCATGATCGCAGAAGAGGCGGTTGCTGAAATCGCCCAGTTCAGCGCAGCAGAAGCCGGCGTAGCAGCTGGCGGAATCAGCGGCGCCGGGGCTGCACTGGGCGGCCTCGGGCTGGCTGGTGCAGCTGCCGCCGCGGGCGGAGGTGGCGGCGGCGGCGGCGATTCCCCGGAACCTGTCGCGCCTGGACCCCAACCCCAACCGGAACCGAGCTATACCAGCCTGAACCTGGCCGAACTTCAGGCAACGGCATTGAACAGCGCCATTACCAATGCCGCCGCACCAGACGGAACATCGACAGTCGAGGTCACGATAGGTTCGCTTGTCAAAAGCGTAACGCCCAACGATGACGGCAGCTGGAGCGTTTCTCTCACTGCGGCCGAAGCAAATGCGCTTCCGCAAGGCGTCTCTACGGTGACAGTCAGACATCTGGACGATTCAGGCACGGAACTGTCAAGCGAATCCGTCAAGTTCGATATTGATTCAATTCCGCCAACCCTGTCGATCACCGGGTTTTCCGATGGCCCTGTTTTGAATTCGATCGAACAGGCAACGGACCTGACGATCACCGGAACAACCGATGCAGAGGACGGGCAGACCGTCACCGTCTCAATGAACGGGCAAGACTATTCGGGCACGGTATCCAACGGACAATGGAGCGTCACCGTTCCGGCAGCAGACCTCTCGGCCCTTCCTGATGGCGCGACGATTGCCGTTACCGCTGATGTTGCCGACGCGGCGGGAAATCCCGCTCAACAAGCCAGCGGAAGCTTTGATACTGACTTTACTGCACCAACTGTTTCTCTGGATCCCGTGGCTGGCGGCTCGATAGAACTGATCGACGTAGTCGGCGACCTGGCCTTGACCGGTTCCACCACGGCAGAGGACGGGCAGACCATTGTCGTCACGTTCAACGGACAAGTGCATACCGGCACCGCTTCTGGCGGAAGCTGGAGTGTAACGATCCCCAATTCCGATCTGAGCAGTCTTTCCACCGGAGTCCCGGCATCTGTTCTGGTTGCTGTCGAAGACGTGTCGGGCAATCCGGCAGTACCGCTTCTTGTATCGGTTCCCGTGGACCTGACCGGTCCTTCCATTTCGATATCACCGCTTCCTGTTGGTTCCGTACTGAACGCAGTCGAAGCCGGATCCGACTTGACCATCAGCGGACTGACGTCAAATGTTGAAGATGGTCAGCAAGTTACCGTAACCCTCGATGGTCAAACATATTCCGGAACAGTATCCGGCGGGGCCTGGAACGTGACTGTGCCAGCTGGGGATCTGGCGTCCTTGTCGGATGGGGGCAACTTCTCTGTTACAGCGGATGTCGACGACGCCAGTGGCCTGACGGCACCGCAGGCCGTAGTGACACTTGCCAAGGATGTGACCGCGCCGACGCTCAGCATCGACAGTCTTTCGGACGGAGCTGTCATGAACGCAGCCGAGCGCGCCACGGATCTTTCCATCTCGGGCAGCACGTCAGCTGAAGACGGACAAATCGTAACCGTCAGTCTGAACGGGCAGTCCTATAGCGGAACGGTTACTGGCGGCAACTGGAGCGTAACTGTACCTGCTTCGGATCTGTCGGGGCTTTCTGACGCGGCGACCGTCACCGTAACCGCGGATGTCACGGACGCTGCCGGGAATCCGGCTCTGCAAGCGAACAACAGCTTTACCACCGATTTCACGCCACCGACGATCGGAATTTCAACCGTATCCGACGGGGCCGTCATGAACGCCGTTGAACAAGGAACCGACCTGACCGTGTCAGGAACCTCCGATGCGCCGGACGGAACCGTTGTTACCGTCGAAATCACGCGCGCTGACGGCACTACGGACGTCACCGGAACGGCAACGGTAACCGGGGGTACTTGGACCTATACGGCAACCGTGACAGATTTGTCTGCCCTGCAAGACGACGAGACTTACAATATCAATGCGTCGATCTCGGACGCGGCGGGAAACAACAATCAAACCACGACAAGCTTTGCCACTGACTTCACAGCACCTTCGATAACCATAAACAGTCTGCCTGTGGGTGCCGTGTTGGACGTGACCGAGAGGGGCTTGGATCTTGCAATCTCAGGCACGACCACGGCTGAAGATGGCCAGACCGTTTCGGTCACATTCGGCGGGCAAACCTATACAGGCGTTGCATCAAATGGCGCGTGGGCAGTTACCGTTCCAGCAAGTGATCTTGGAATGCTCTCTGACGGAACGACCTATTCCATTTCCGCCACCGTTGACGATCTGGCCGGAAACAGTTCCGCAGCCGCGAACAACTCACTTTCCACAGATTTTCGCCCCCTGTTGACGTTGAACGATGTCGGGGTCAACAATTCGATTGCTCTTACCGATGCCAAAGCTTCCGGAATAACTCTCGGCGGTTCATCGACCGGATTGTCAATCGGCCAGTCGGTGGATGTCACGTTAAACGGCAGTTCGGTCGGATCTGCAACGGTGGCCGCAGACGGATCCTGGTCACTGGCTGTCGCGGCGTCCAACTTTTCGGCAGTGGAGGCAGGTGATGACCTTGTTTTTTCCGCGCAGGCGACAGTTGCGGGTGGACCAGATCCGCTGCCGGTTTCCGATCAAGCCGTTGCGCACGAATCCGCCGCCTATGTGATCTCTGAAGTTGGGCGCTCGGGATCTACGGTGACATTCGCAATCTATGCCGAAGCCGACCGCGATATCTCTGACGGTCTGGCTTTGACGGCAGAGCTCGGATTTGACCCTTCGGTTGTCACATTCAACGCGGCGTCGGTTTCGGAAAACAACGCCTTCGATTTGTTCTTGGCCAGCCCGGGCGCCGGGGGCGCGATGAATTTTGCCGGCGCCGCGACAACCTTTACAGATCTTTCTCAGCCGCTTGTTACCTTCACGATGACAATCCAGGACTCCGGCCAACCTATTGAGCTGACAATCAAAACGTCTGATGGCGGGCCAACCTCAGTTCAGTTTGGCACCAATGGCGATGACACACTCACCGCTGCGAATACGGACACCATCACGCGCGGCGGTGACGGCGACGATACCATTGATGTTTCTGCGCCAGGGCGAGACATCGTCGTCTTCGAGGCGGACCCGACCAACAATGGTACGGACACTGTGACTGGCTTTACGATTGGCCCGGCTGCGGATGTAACCGACGCACTGATGTTCCACGGGCTGGACACCAATACGCTTCGCGGTGATGGCACCAGCTTCGAATTGCTTTCCGCAGGAGACACCTTGGGCACAAACACCGGATTTGTCGGCCTCAGCACGGTACTCGCAGACCTCAACCTCAGCACAATCGAAGCCGCTGTCGAGAGTCTTGCCGGAGCCATGGCGGGCGATGAGCTTTACGTGATGGCAACCGACGGAACAAACAGTGTTCTGGTCAAGGCAGATTTCCAGGCGGCGAACGATGCCAGCGTTGAAACCGTGGCCACGTTCCAAGACCTGAGCGATCTGAGCGGCCTGACCGCAGATAACATCCTGCACACCGACCCAACCGGGGCAACGGCCTGATCCGGACCGGCGCACATACAGACGTAATTCAACATCATGAGGCGGTTATGGCACAGAATGGCTTAACTCCGGTAAGTCTTGGACGACATGGTCATCGGTTCTGGAGGCGGTTCACCTCGTTCGATTTCGCACGGGCTATGGCAGATTGCCCCGTGGTCGAAACAGAAATTCTTCAGGCCGCCGCCACATTTCCAATCACTTTTCGGAAATCCGAACACGGCTTTTACCCCATAGCTGTTTTGTCCATGCAGCCGAACCAGCCTACGCCATTTGTATCAGCACATGGCAAATGGCTCGCGACTTATGTCCCTTGCGTCTTGCGCTGTGCTCCGTTTCGGCCACAACTGATTGAACCGGACGGTGACGGCAGTGACGAATTGCTTATCGACGAAACGGCGGGGCTTATCACCGACAATCCGGAGAACGAAGCTTTCTTCGACAAATCAGGTCAATTTGCGCCGGAACTGAAAAAAGTCGCCGCTTTCTTTCGCGCCCTGAAAGAGTCGATGAAAAACACAACTCATCTGTGTCGTGTTCTTGCTGACATGGGATTGTTTGGTCCGCTTGACTCTTTTCAGGGAGTTGAGTTCCCGTGCGGGCATTTTGGCGTCACGCAGAACGCCCTGGAGAAAATTCCCCGCGCGCACTTGTCACTACTTACTTCGAATGGGGGTTTGCGACTGATTCACGCTCATCAGATTTCGCTGACCCATAGTATCTGGCTGACACATGCTCATGCCCGCGCAGATCGGGTAGCTGATGGTTCTCTGACACAACAGACCACCGGTGTTTCTGGGTTCATGGACGCGTTGATTGCGGCACAACAGAAAGAAGAAGCCATGGACCGTTGCAGCCAGGAGGGTCACCATGCGTTCCTGTAAAGCAGTGTTGTCCTGGGTTGCGTTCGCTCTGCTTGCAATACCGTTGTCTGCCTGCACGCCGCCTCCTGATTTGACTTCAGTGGCAGTATCCTTTGCACCCGGGACCACCGGTGCCGGGGCAGCAAAGCCATCGGCAAAGCTCAGCAGCAGTGCATTCGGGCAACGCGTGCGCCAGGCGGTAGAGACAAGCCCGACACTGGCGCAAAGTAATACCAGGATGGATATCGCATCAGCCAATCAAGATGCGGCCGAAGGCGCCTTTCTTCCACAGATATCGTTGGGAATAAATGCACGGTCCGAACGGGTCGAATCGGATATTGCAGATGTTTCACCCTATCTGAGAATTTCACAATTGGTTTATGACGGTGGGGCTGCCTCGGGGGATCTGACGGCAGCCCGGGCACGTGTTCTGGAAACACGGGGCGATCAAATTCAGACGGCATCGGCCACGGCTCTGGCCGCCATCGAGACCTATGTGCTTGTCCTTGATCAACGAAAGTTGCTCCGCATCGCGGCCGACAATGTCTCGGTCCATGAAGAACTGGTGCGTCAGATTTCGGAACGCACAGCGAGTGGCGCCGGTTCAAATGCAGATGTTCTGACCGCACAATCCAGAATGGCGGATGCACGTACAAGACTTGCTGACGCACGAGCACGAACTGATCGGGCCGAAGCGCGGTTTCGAGAAGTGTTCGGGACTTTTCCTGGCTCATTGCCCCCTCCTGTACCGGCCCCACTGCTGAATAGAAGTGATGCCCAGATCGTGATGAACAGCCCTCAGATCCGCAGGGCGGATGCTGGCTTGCTGGCAGCCAAAGCGGAGTGGTCGGCAGCTCAGGCGCGGCGGAAACCGAGTGTTCGGGTCGCCGCATTTGCCAACCAGGATGACACTCGGGATGCAAATTTTGGCGTCGATCTTTCTTTCAACTACGAGCTGGACAGCACCGGCCAACGCCGCGCCGCCATCGCAACAGCAGAAGCCAAAGTGAAAGAAACGGAATTCGCGAGAGAGCAATTGGTTCGCGAAATCATGCGGGAGCTGGGCTTTATTCGATCCGATCAAAAAGCAGGCGCGGAACGGCTGCGCGCGGCCCGTATTGCGGCAAGTGCCAATGCCGACAGCGTTACTGCGTCCCGCGCACAGTTCTCGATTGGGCGTCGCAGCCTGATCGAAATCCTGGACGCTCAACGCGATTACGTAAATGCGCAAGAACGCCTGATTCTGGCCGAACAGAGTTATTTTCTGACCAACTACGCGGCTCTGAGCCTTACCGGAGACATTCTGGACCTGCTCGGAATTTCGCTTGGCAATTGGAACGAGGTGAAATGAGCACGTTGGAATCAATGCAAGACCGCGCTCGCTTGACATGCTACGAAGCCTGCCTTTTGAACATTGCCGCGACGCTTGAACGCCCTCTGACCCTTGCAACGATCCAGGCATCGCAGACCGGTTCAGACGGGGATCTGACTGTTCGTGACATCATCTCGGTGGCGGAAAACACAGGTCTACAGGCGGGCTATGGCGAGCGGCGCATCACGAGTTTTGACGAAGCATTGGCTCCGGCCTTGTTGCTGATGACCGAAAACAAGGCCGTTGTGTACCATGGCCGCACAAAAAACGGTGCCTTGCTGGTCTATGACCCGGAACTTGGCGAAGGAATCGGCGAAGTTTCAGAAGAACGGCTGGCCAAATCCTACACCGGTTTCGCTGTCTTGTTTCGGCGAAATCATACAGATGAACTGGACGCCGGCCACACAGCTTACCGAGGTCATTGGTTTCGCGCGGCACTGTCCGCCAATCGATGGACTTACGTACAGGTTGCTCTTGCTGCGGCGCTGGCAAACCTACTTGGCTTGTCGACGTCAATTTTCATTATGGTCGTCTATGACCGTGTGTTGCCCAATGAGGCAACCGAATCGCTCATTGCCTTGACGGCAGGCGTGGCTCTGGCGCTTCTTTTTGACTTCGCGCTGAAACTGCTGCGGGCCGCGTTCATCGACAAGGCCGGGCAAAAAGCCGACTTGCTGATGGGACGGCGAATTTTCGACCACGTTCTGAATATCCAGATGAAGTCGCGCTCGGGTTCCACCGGCGCCATGACCAGTACCATCCGTGAATTCGAGACCCTGCGCGAGTTCTTTACGTCCGCAACGCTTGTTGCCGTCGTGGATCTGCCGTTCATCGGGTTGTTCGTTTTTGTAATTTACCTGGTCGGCGGACAACTGGCATTGGTCCCGGCTCTGGCCGTACCAGTGGTTCTGCTGACAGGTTTGGCCGTACAGCCGCTTCTGTCCCGCATGGCAGAAAAGAGCCTGTCTGACGGGCAATCCAAACAATCGGTCCTCGTCGAAGCTGTCTCGGGCCTGGAAACCCTAAAGACAACGGCCGCTGGCCGGCAAATGCGTTCCCGTTGGGAGCAGGCGATAGAACGGCAATCCTCGCACGGTGCTCAGAGCCGGGCCGTTACACAATTTGCCCTCAACCTGACCGGTTTTACGCAACAAGCTGCTCAGGTGTTGATCGTTTTTTATGGTGTTTTTCTGATCACAGACGGGCAGACCAGCATGGGCGCTTTGGTTGCCTCGGTGATGCTGACAGGGCGGGCCCTGGCACCTTTGGGGCAACTGGCTCAGACGTTGACAAGGCTTAACCAAGCCCGAAGTGCATACCGAAACCTCAACGCGCTGATGATGGCGGAAAGCGAACGCCCACAAGGCCGAACATGGGTGAACCGGCCCCATTTCAAAGGAGAGATCGCCTTCAACAACGTGTATTTTTCCTACCCTGACCAGGGGGAAGATACCCTGCAAGGCGTTTCATTCACGATCAAACCGGGTGAAAAAGTGGCGATCCTGGGTCAGATTGGCTGCGGAAAAAGCACCATCGCACGTCTGATGCTGGGATTGTATGCGCCGCGTGTTGGATCTGTTACGTTCGACGGCCTTGATATACGCCAGATCGATCCTGGCGATCTGCGCCGCAATATCGGATCCGTCCTGCAAGACATATGGCTCTTTTCCGGATCTGTCCGAGACAATATCGCAAGTGGCGCAATCCGGCCCAAAGATCGCGAACTGATCGAAGCAGGCCGCGCCGCCGGGGTTGAGGATTTCTTAGCCAACCATCCCGGGGGTTACGATCTTCAACTCGCGGAACGCGGCGAAGGCCTCTCTGGCGGACAGCGGCAAGCCATTGCCCTGGCAAGGGCGCTCATAGGCCGTCCGCCGGTTCTCCTGCTGGATGAACCAACAAGCGCGATGGATGTCAAAACCGAAGCCCAGGTTATCCAACGTCTGAAAGAATGCACGGCAGAGTCCACCATGGTTGTCATTACACACAGAACCAGCCTGTTGGAGCTTGTTGACAGAGTCATCATCCTTGAACACGGGAAAATCGCGGCGGATGGCCCCAAAAGCATGCTGACGCAACATGTTCGTCGGACAGGGAGGCACCTGAATGTCGCAGCATCCTGATCTGGCCACTCTGGCACGAGAGATGCAGGGACGCTCTCCTGTTCGGAGTTCCTTGCTGCTTTTGGTGATTCTGCTCTGCCTGATCGCCGCCGTACTGTGGGCGCATCTGACCGAACTGGACGATGTCACGCGCGTGGACGGTCGGATCGTGCCTTCCGGCGACATTCAGCTGATCGAAGCCACCGAGCCCGGCGTATTGCAGTCATTGCACGTGCGCGAAGGCCAGCTGGTCGAAAAAGGTTCACTGCTGATGGAACTGGAAACAACTCAAATTGACAGTCAGCTCAGTCAGGAACAGCAACGCGCGTTCGGGCTGATGGCGCGCATCCAACGTCTTCGCTCTGAAATTGATGGGACACAACTGGATTTCGATGTTCAACTGATCAACGGCGCGCCTACCGTCGTGCAATCTGAAACCGCGCTGTACCAAGGACGGCGGGCCGAATTGGAGGCAGAAATAGCCATCCTGGAGCGTCAGCGTCAGCAAAAACAGCGAGAGTTTGAGGAAGGCCTGGTCGATCAAGTGACGGCAGAGGAAACCCTGTTGGTCCTGGCCGAAGAAAGGGCGATCATGGCGCCGCTGGTCGAGCGTCAAATGGAGCCTGCAACAACATTGCTTGCGTTGCGGCGGAGTGAAGCCGAATGGCGCGGTCGCAAGGTGCGGGCAGAAGCTGTAACCAACAGGTTGCAAACGGGCCTGGACGAAATCGACGATCGGATTCAGGCGGTGCGAAGCCGGTTTCGCAGCGCCGCGCTGACGGACCTGGCGCTCGCCACTGCCGAGCTGGCTGCCTTGCAACCCGCCCTGCCCGCTTTGCGCGACCGGGCGTCAAGGGCTCAGGTTCGGTCTCCGGTACGCGGCATTGTAAACCGGATTCATCGCTCAACCATCGGCGGTCTCGCCCGCAGTGGAGAGGACCTTGTTGAAATCGTACCGCTGGACGACACATTGCTGGTTGAAGCCTATGTAAAGCCTGAGGACATTGCGTTTCTGCACGCGGGTCAGCCCGTGAAGGTCAAGATCACGGCTTATGATTTCGCACGATACGGGGCGCTGGATGGTGAAATCATCCGCATCGGTGCAGACACGGTCACACGATCAGAGCGGAATGACGAAGAGGTCTTTGTGGTCGAAATCCGAACCAAAAGCACCATGCTTGACGGGAATGGCATAGCAGTCGAAATCATACCTGGAATGATCGCCGAAGTGGACATTCTGTCTGGCCGGAAATCAGTGCTGGATTATGTTCTGCAACCGGTTGTTAAAATAAAGGATCAGGCATTGCGCGAATGAGCGATGGGGCAATTGGGGATAGACGAGCGGGTTCCAATATGGATATCACGGTGTCAGCAGCCTCCGGGAAAACCGGGGCGGTTCAAACAGACATGGAAAACAACTCATCTGACCAAGTTTCTACCGGTCGGATCTGCATCTACTTCCAACCAACATCACCCAAGAATATATACCCTGCTCCATAGATCGTCTTGATCAACCGCGGGTTCTTGGGGTCCTCTCCCAGCTTTGTGCGCAACCTGGAAATCCGAACATCCATCGCCCTGTCAAAACTGTCGCCGGCTGCACCGCCCAGGGACTCCTGCATTTGCCCCCTGCTGATCAGCCGCTTGGGGCTTTCCAGAAACAGCCGAAGGACTTCCCCCTCGGCATGGCTGAACGGTGTTTCCTCACCTGTGTCACTTTCAAGAACATATCGGTCAAAATGTGCGGTCCAGCCGTTGAATTCCGCCGTATCCGAATGTGAGGTCTGAGTGCGGGGTGTTCTTAACCTTGCCCTGATCCGCGCCACGACTTCCGCAGGGTCAAACGGTTTCGTAATATAGTCGTCTGCGCCAAGTTCCAGCCCCGTAACACGGTCCTGCACCTGCGCCCGCCCCGAAATGATGATCACGGCCGCGCCTTGTTCCAGCGCCAGACGATGAACCAACGCCAGCCCATCCGTGTCCGGCAAAGACAGGTCGACCAGACAGACATCAGGCGTCACACGATTGAGCGCAGCCTCGAACTCTCGCGCGCGGGAAAAACTCTGCGTTCGGAAACCGGCATCCTCCAGAGCGTCCGTCAGGATGCGTCGGATTTCGGGTTCGTCGTCGAGGATGGTAACCAGCGGTTGCGTCATCAGGCGGCCTCGGTTTGGATCAGAGCTGACAATTGAGCCTGCGAAAACGGTTTACGCAACACCGGGGCCAACGCAAGGGCGCGCTGGTACAACGGGTCCGAACTGGGCAGCGACGTCATAAGGATACATGGCAATCCCGGCTTCACCTGCCGCAAAATGTCCAGACCGGTACCACTTCCTTCCAGACGGATATCGGACAGGACAAGAGAAATGTCTTCAACGCTGTTTATCAACGCCAGCGCCTCATCTACCGAATTGGCCTCGATGACGGCGAAGCCCAGCTCTACCAGCATATCCCGAAACTGCCCCCGCAGATCTTCGCTGTCTTCAACCAGAAGCACCAAACCGCCTTGCACGGGCGGAGCTGGCCGATAGGGCAGCCGCAAAACAACGGACGCGCCTGATGGCGTGTTTTTGAGATGCAAATCGCCACCGGCGAGCTTCACAGTGTCATACACCATGGGCAGACCCAGCCCCGACCCGTCGCTTCCCTTGGTGGTAAAGAACGGGTTCAGCGCCTTTTCCAGCGCCTCGGGTGTAAAGCCCGGGCCAGTGTCTGATACGGCGATTTCAACCCAAATTTCTCCGATGGTGTGCGCGCTTATTGTAATCTGGCCCGAACTGCCGCAGGCATCCCGCGCATTCAGCACCAGGTTCAGCAACGCATCCTGCACCATTCCCGGATCCAGCATCAAAGCCCGGTCCGGCAAAGTGTTGACCACCGACAAACCGACGCCTCGCGGCAAGGAAGGCGAGGCCAGTATTCTCAGGTCTTCCAGCAGCGCCTTCATGTCCGTGGCCTGAGGCTGTGGCGTTCGGTTCCCGGTCATGTCTGCAATTCGGTTCAGCAATTGCCCACCCCGACGCGCGGTTTGCTGTGTCGCGGCAACCAGTTCATGTGCTTCATCCGGCAGGTCCATTTTGTTCAGTTTGGACTGCATCCCAAGGATGATCGTCAGCAAATTGGAGAAGTCATGAGCCAATCCACTGGTCATCTGGGCGGCCATGGCCCGCCGGCGCGTTTGCTGCAGAACGACGCGCGCCTGCGTTTCTTCGGTGATATCAACCGACATTACATAGACGCCTCCGGCGTCATCCGGCGTGAACGAAACCCGGATGCGGCGGGAATCCTGATCCTCGTTGAACTCGAATACGGAAGCTTCTCCGCCATATGCTTTTGCCAGATGCGCTTCGACCCGCCTAAACGCGGCGGCACCAAGCGCTTCAGATATGTGAAGCCCCAGAATTTCCGACGGGCGCCCGGGCAGGACCGCACTCAAACGGCGGTTGGAGTAGTCATATCGACCAGTGCTATCCAAATGCGCGATATGAGCCGGCATCATTTCCGTCATCATGCGTGTGCGGGCTTCGATCTCGGTCAGCTCGCGTTTGGCCTCTTCCAATGCCTTGATGGTGGCCGCAAGCTTTCGGTTGGTTGCTGACAGTTCTTCGGCGTGGCCGAGCAATTGTTCCGACAGTTCTTCCGATCGCGCCCGCAGCAGGTTTTCTGCACGCCGGGTGCCGGTTATGTCGGTATAGACCGCAACCCATCCACCCTGCGGCAGCGGCGCGCCTTCTATCGAGATAACCTGCCCGTTGGGCCTTACGCGTTCCATGTAATGAGGCTCAAACGCCAAAGCCTGCTCGACGCGCAGGTTCACCATTTCTTCCACACTTTCTTCGTCACCGTATTCGCCACGGCTGGCGAGAAAATGGATGGTATCCCGAAACAAGGCTCCGCGTTCGACCAGCTCGTCCGGCAGGTCGAACATTTCCTTGAACCGACGATTGCTCACCACCAGTTTCAGGTTGCTGTCATAGATCGAAAGCGCCTGACCGATGAGATTCAGTCCGGCAGTCGTCATCGCCTTTATGCGCTGTTCGGTGATGTCCAGGTTCGTCTTCTCCACACCCCATGGGTACCATCAGAATTGATGCGCCGGTAGTGGAATTGATGAACGACAAAACGTCCCATGCAACTTGCCTGATCCAACTGAAAAGAGGACGAAAGCGGGCAGTGATCCTAATACCTGGAACGGGACTTCGCGCCTTCGGACGTGATGGAGTGCAACGACAAGGTATGATCCATGTTTCGCATCCGATGGCGCAGCATCTGTCTGCCCAACCGGGCAAGATCGTCCGCAAACTCGGGGTTTTCCGCAAGATTTTCGAATTCTCCCTGTCCCTGGTGGTCAAACAGGATCGGCGGGAGGTCAGCTGCAAATTCGATCAACGTGAATCGTTCGTCCCGCAATATTCCCAGACATGAATCACTGTTGCCCGTTCCCAACCGCTGTTGCCAGACGGTCGGTTCTTCGGGTTCCGAGAAATCCAGCTCGCTGAAGGAATAGCTGCGCCAGTCATCGGGAACGTCGCCATGCAACAAGGGTAGCAAAGACCTGCCATCCATGGCGTTTGGAACTGTCTGCCCAATCCAATCAAGGATTGTCGGCGTGACATCAATTGATTCGGTAGGAACGGTGACTTTTGCGCCGGCCCGTGCCTCGTTCCCCGGCAGGCGTATCATCAACGGTGTGTGATAGGCCGCATCGTACACAGTCATTTTCCCCCAGCTGTACCTATCGCCCAGCATTTCGCCATGATCAGCCGTTATGATCAGCATGGTATCGTCGTATTGCCCGCTGTCCTTGAGATACTGAACAACGCGCCCGATATGGTGATCGACCTCGGTCGCCAATCCCAGATAAACGGCGCGCAATGTGCGTATATTTTCATCCGTTGGCTCAACATCAGCAAAGCCATGAACAAACTTTTCTGCCGTATAGGCGTCCAGCTTTGGCCCGAAAAACGGATGAAGCGCCTTCTCAGCGGCTTCACTCGGCAATCGCTGCGGCAGCGGTATATCCGCCGGATCGTACATGTCGTTATACGGAGCAGGCGCAACCAAAGGTGGATGCGGACGGATGAACGTCAGATGAGCAAACCACCCCTGGCCACGATGAGGTGCAATACCGTCCAGAAACGCATCGGTCAGGAAGGCTGTGTCGCTGTGTTCCGCCCGATACATGGCCGGGTCGTTCAGCCTGGGCGTTTGACCATCCGGAGAGACAGGCTTGTAGACATCCCAATATGTATCGAACGTATAGCCTTTCTTCATCAAATACGATTGCCAGGGGTATGACTCTTCCAGGCGCATTTCGACAACTTCAAGGAACCCGTTCATCGATTGCTCGTAAGATTTGAGCACGGGGTCGTTGGGATCATGGACTCGGGGGTCGGCGGACGTATCGGTGTACCCGAACAGCATCGGCATATAACCCGCCTTTCGCATTTCCGTGGCGATGTTCGGCGTATCATGACGCAGCGGCGTACCATTTCGCACGGAACGATGGTTCATCGCGTATTGGCCGGTCAAAATCGATGCGCGGGATGGCCCACAGGGGTTGGTGACAGAGAAGTGGCGCGTAAAACTCACCGCTTCGTCCATGAAAGCCCGCAGGTTCGGTAGCTTCACGTGCTCGGCCAGAGCGCCGTTCAGGCAATCTGCCCTCAATTGGTCGATGATGATGAACAGAACGTTCTTGGCGTTATGCATACCGACTTCTCCGAATTCCGCACCCAGGGTTCCGCAGCGGAATGTGTCCCGCTTCCGATCTTCGCGCAACCGATTAGTCGAACAGCCCTGCGTTTTCTTTTCCGGCCTGACTTGAACCGAAAAAAATACGTTCCTGGTGGCCAGTTACGCTTGCTCCAACTCATGGTCCGGCGTGACGCCAAGGCCATTCTTTGCGGCAAAAACCGGGTCACATGGCACAAAGTCATTGCGGGCATTGAATGTTTTACTTCACATGGCACCATGACGCAGCCAACGATAACATCAGAGCGCGACGCCAGCGGCAATCAAGTGCGCATTTCTGGTGAGTTGCTCACACAATCCCTGCAAACCGTGGAGCGTGATTTTGCTGCGGTCCAACCTTGCGGGGGCAATGTCATTTTTGATCTGTCCGGCGTCGAAGCACTGGACACGGGCGGAGCCTGGCTGGTTGCAGACCTGGGCCGGAGGTTCACGTCAAACGGTGCCACGCTGGAAATTCAAGGCGTGAAACCCGCGCATGCGGCGCTGATAGAAACCGTGACCCGCAGTATCCCGGACAAACCCGGCAAGCTCGAGGACCCTCGTGGATTTCTGGACTGGGTTGCTCATGTGGGTCAGGGCACATTCGGAGCCTGGAAGGATACCCTGTCGATCCTCGAATTTCTGGGCCTCACCCTGCACCGCTTGTTTCGGACCCTGATCATGCCGTGGCGCCTGCGCAAAGCGGCCCTTGTCACTCATATGGAGGAAACCGGGGTCAAAGCCCTTCCCATCGTGGCCCTGATGGGTTTTCTGATCGGTGTCGTGCTGGCCTTTCAGGGTGCGACACAATTGAAACAGTTCGGGGCCGAAATCTTTGTGGTCGAACTGATTTCGATCTCGATTCTGCGAGAGCTGGGAATTTTGCTGACCGCCATTATCGTCGCCGGCCGCTCGGGTTCGGCATTCACGGCCTCGATTGGTTCGATGAAAGTACAGGAAGAGATCGACGCCATGCGAACACTGGGCCTTGACCCGATCGAGGTTCTGGTCATTCCGCGTGTGTTGGCGTTGCTGATCATGCTACCCATTCTTGGCTTTGTCGCAGATATGGCCGGCCTATTCGGCGGCGCCCTGATGAGCTGGATCGATCTGGGCGTAAGCCCGGGCATGTTTGTCACTCGTCTGAAAGAAAACACCGATGTCTGGCAACTTGCAGTTGGCTTGATCAAGGCACCGTTCTTTGCATTGGTCATCGGGGTCATAGCCTGCTGGCAGGCCTTGCAGGTCAAAGGGTCGGCCCAGAGTGTGGGGCAGCGCACAACCGCATCGGTCGTGCAATCCATTTTCATGGTGATTGCAATCGACGCATTGTTTTCGATTTTCTTTTCCGAAATCGGAATCTGACATGAACGATAGCACGCAACACGAAACGGAACAGAACGCATCGCAGCGTGACGCCGTGATCCGCGTTCGCGGTCTCAGAAGCCAATTCGGAACGCAGGTGGTTCATGACGATCTGAACCTTGATGTCTGGCGTGGCGAGGTTCTGGGCATCGTTGGCGGGTCCGGAACCGGAAAATCCGTTTTGCTTCGTACGATTGTGGGTCTGAACAAGCCAGCCGCCGGCAGTATCGAAGTGCTGGGCGTGGATGTCTTGAACGGCCCTGAAGAAGATCGCCGCAGGATCGAACGCCACTGGGGCGTGGCCTTTCAGGACGGCGCGCTGTTTTCATCGCTGACCGTATTGCAAAACGTGATGGCCCCACTGCGAGAGCACACGGGCATCAGTGAAAAACTGATGGAGTCACTGGGTGCGTTGAAGATCAGCCTCGTGGGTCTGCCCCAGCTGAGTTGCGGCAAGTTTCCATCGGAACTGTCGGGCGGCATGCGAAAGCGCGCCGCACTGGCGCGGGCGCTGGCACTTGATCCCGAAATCGTTTTTCTGGATGAACCGACTGCCGGATTGGACCCGATTGGCGCGGCTGCATATGATGAACTGATCGGCGAATTGCAGCAGGCACTTGGGTTGACTGTTTTCATGGTCACCCACGATCTGGACAGCCTTTACGCCATCTGCGACCGAATTGCAGTGCTTGCAGAAAAACGCGTGCTGGTTGAAGGTCCGATTGAGGATATGACCAAAGTGGACCATCCTTGGGTGCAGGAATATTTCACAGGCCCCCGCGCCCGCGCGGCGCAACAGAAGGGTCAGGGCAGGTAAAAGCGATGGAAACCAGAGCAAATTACATCCTGATCGGCGCGTTCACCCTTGCGGGGCTGTTGGGCGTATTCGGCTTTTTCCTGTGGTTGGCGAAATTCGAAGTGACCCGCCAATACGCTTATTACGATGTATTGTTCGACAACGTCTCGGGGCTTTCGGCGGCGGGCGGGGTGAATTTCAACGGTCTTCCTGTTGGGCAGGTGCTCTCTTTGAACCTGGACAAGGACGATCCGTCCAAGGTTCGCGTGCGTATAGAAGTGGATGCAGATATTCCGATCACCGAAGAAACGATCGCCCAGCTTCAATCGCTGGGTGTAACGGGCGTCGGTTACGTTGAACTTACCGGCGGGTCGCCGAACGCCAAAAGGCTGCCGCAGGACAGCGTGATCAAAAGCAAGCGCAGCACCATCCAGTCATTGTTTGAAGGCGCACCGAAGGTGCTGGACGAAGCCGTAACCCTACTGGAAAGCCTGAACAAGGTCGTTGACGACAAGAACCGCCAAGCCGTGAACAGCATTCTGGACAACCTTGCCTCTGCGACGGGCCGGCTGGACAAGACTTTGACAAGTTTTGAATCCGTGGCCAGCGACATTGGCAGTGCAGCCAAGGATATTGGTGAGTTTTCGAAACGTCTGGACCCTCTGATCGAAACGGCCGATACGACCCTCAAGACCGGCACGGAGACGCTCAATTCGGTTAAATCCGCGTCCGAGTCAGCCAGGGCCGCGCTGGACGAAGCGAAAACGACGATCGAAACAGCAGACCGCATCTTGCAGCAGGACGTTCGACCTTTCATCGAACGCGGGTCGCAACTGGCCGAACGGTTGACCCTCTTGTCGGATGAGGGCAGCGTCACTTTGGGGATCGTGAACGAGACCGTGTTGAACGCCAACACGACACTTGGTTCGATAACATCCGCAATGGACACGGCCAAAGGGGCGTTATCTTCGGCGGAAACGGCCTTTGAATCAGCCAACCGCGTCATGGAAGAAGACGTGGCGCCCGTTGCGGAAGATATCCGGAAGGCGGCCAACCAGGTCACCGAAACAGTCTCGAACATCACCGGCAAGATCGATCAGATTTCAGACGATGTCCTAAGCGCTTCGAACTCTGCCTCAGAGCTGCTGGGGACAATTGACGGCATCGTTCAGACCAACCGCCGCCAGGTGTCAGACTTCCTGCGCGTGGGTCTGCCGCAATTCATCCGCTTCATCGAAGAATCCCAACGTCTGGTGATCAGCCTCGACCGTCTGGTGGACAAGGTCGAACGTGATCCTGCGCGGTTTCTGCTGGGCACCCAAGCATCGGAGTTCCGTCAATGATCAAGCCAGCAATTGCAATTCTGACGTTTGCATTGGTCGGTGGATGTGCCGGGTTGGGCACTTTGAAACAAGCCGCGAAACCCAACGATCTGTATCTGTTGACACCCAAAAGCACGTTTTCGTCGGCGCTGCCGCGAATACAGAAACAGATCGTCGTTGAAGAACCAACAGCAACCGCCGCGGTGAACACGGATCAGATCGCCATTCAGCCCACCCCGTTTCAGGTCCAGTATCTGCCACAGGCACGTTGGGTGG
Organism: Ruegeria sp. YTSA144; assembly: GCF_059610125.1. Classification (NCBI taxonomy): domain Bacteria; kingdom Pseudomonadati; phylum Pseudomonadota; class Alphaproteobacteria; order Rhodobacterales; family Roseobacteraceae; genus Ruegeria; species Ruegeria sp. YTSA144. Next base: position 322,636 of record NZ_JBXWNA010000002.1, on the reverse strand, counting down.
ATCGGGCACCTCTGATCGTTCAGACGCTGTTGATCGAAAGCTTTGAGAATTCTGGCAAAGTCGCCGCCGTTGGCCGGTCAACGGTTGGATTGCGCGCTGATTACGTGATCGCACCGGACCTGCGCGAGTTTCAGGGCATTGTTGTCGCGGATCCCGAGAACGGAGACAAAATCCGTATCGAAGTGCGCATGAACATCAAGGTCATCGATGAATACGACGACAAGATCATCGCCTCGAATTCGTTTCAGGAAAACGTCATTTCAGCGAGCGACCAGACATCAGATCTGATCAAAGCGTTTGATTTGGCCTTGGGGCGCGCGATGCGGGATGCCGTTGAATGGAGCATTCGCAGGATCAACACGCATGTGGCCAACAATCCCAGATCGAACCCCAGTTGAGGTAAGCCACATGTCGAAACGGCGGGCGCGGGCGCAATTCGCCCACACCCCTTCTGGGTAAACGGTTGTTTGTTCCGGATCCCGCCTCAGAAATGAGATGCCGAAGCGCGTTTCCAATCCGCCGCGAATTCCTCGGGAACCACATCTGCCAGCAATGCACCATCCTCGAGATAGGTGTAAAGCTCGCCATAGGTGCGCTCATGCTCGTCCGCCGTGCGTCGCAAAATATCGCGTGGATGCAGCTCGGACACTTTTTCCTTTCCCATCGCACCCAAGAGTTCGCGGAAGCTTTCCAGTGTTGCATCGTGATACCGGTGAACGCGCCGCCGCTTTTGCGGGATGTTCACCGCGCGCCCGCGAACGGGATCCTGGGTGGCGACCCCGGACGGGCAACGGTTGGTGTTGCAATGCAAGGCCTGAATGCAACCTACGGCAAACATCATCGCCCGCGCGGCGTTGCACATATCTGCACCAAGCGCGAATTTCTCGACCATGTCGTATCCGGTCGCCACTTTGCCCGCACAAATGATCCGGATCTTGTCACGCAGCCCAACCCCACGCAGGCAATTGTTTGCGAAAATCAGCGCCTCGTTCAGGGGCATGCCCAGACGGTTGGTGAACTCGACCGGAGCCGCGCCCGTTCCCCCTTCCGATCCATCAATGGTGATGAAGTCCGGCAAAATCCCTGTCTCGAGCATGGCCTTGCAGATCGACATGAATTCGGACGGGTTGCCAATACACAATTTGAAGCCGACAGGTTTTCCGCCTGACATTTCGCGCAGATGTTGAACAAAATGCATCAACCCCGAGGGCCCGTCAAAAGCACTGTGAGTTGGGGGGGAAATCACATCCTGATGCTCGGGCACCCCGCGGATTTCGGCAATTTCGGCATCGACCTTGGCAGCGGGCAGAACGCCCCCATGCGCAGGCTTGGCACCTTGGGACAATTTGATCTCGATTGCCTTGACCACATCCTTTGTGGCCCTTTCGGCAAACTTGTCCTTGTCAAATCCGCCTTCCGGCGTTCGACACCCAAAATAGCCCGTCCCGATCTGCCAGATGATGTCGCCGCCTTCGGCCAGATGGTGAGGAGACAATCCGCCTTCGCCGGTGTTGTGGGCAAAGCCTCCGTCCTTTGCCCCGCCATTCAGCGCGCGGATGGCGTTGGCGCTCAGCGCGCCGAAACTCATGGCCGAAACATTGAGACGCGAGGCACTGTATGGCTTTGTGCATTGCGGTCCACCCAGCATCACGCGGAGTTCACTTTCATCTACGTGTTTGGGCGCAAGTGAGTGATTTGCGCGGTGATATCCAACCTCGTTTATATCGTATTGTGTTCCGAAAGCCTGCGTGTCCATCTGGCCCTTGGCGCGAGAATAAACCAGCCCGCGAATGATCCGGTTGTAAGGTCTGCCGCTTTCGTTGGTTTCAACGAAATACTGTCGGATTTCCGGGCTGACGAATTCAAGCATGTACCGGAAATGACCCAGAACCGGATAGTTGTTCAGCACATTGTGCTTGGTTGTCAGAATGTCGTAAAGGCCGATGACCGCGTAGGGCACCAAGATGACCAAAAGCCAATGTAGGGGTGGCCAGAAGAACCCCAACAGCAACACGAGCGGCAGGCAGACATAGCTCAGAAAATAGTAGATCCTGCGTACAATCATGTTCCTGTCTCCTTGTGTTTCCGACCGGTCGTTGCGCGTTCCAACAGCACTCAACGTGAAACAGATTGATTTTTAATTGCAAGCTTTCGCAGGAATTTATCCGCTCAAAGACGAAAACGTGAAAACGCGTTACGACCGCTCGACAGTTGAACAGGGTGTCGCCAGTGGATATGCCACGCATACCAGAACACGACAGGCATACACGTGACAAAGACGCATTCCCAACCCCGGCGCGACCGAAAGAGCCTTATGTTTCTCGCTGTCTTTGCCGGCGGGGCGCTGGGATCGTTGCTGCGCGAAGTATTTGCGCTGGAAATCCCCGGCCTCGGTTTCCTGACGTCGACCTTCGGCATCAACGTGGCGGCCTGTTTCGTCCTGGGGTGGCTGTATTCTATACGTCACAAGGTGCACGCGCATGTGCTGCATCTGGGCGCGGTCGGGTTTTGTGGTGGGTTGTCCACCTTTTCGTCTTTTGTGGCTGATCTGGAACGTATTGCCGAAAGTGATCCGTGGGCCGTGCCGCTTGCCGTCGGGTTGGAAATCGCTTTCGGCATTGGCGCCGCGCTGGTCGGAGAGAAGCTGGGCAACCGTTTTCATTCCGAAAGGTCACCGTCATGAATGACCTCTATCTTCATGCGATGTTCGGACTGGGCGGAGGCCTGGGGGCGGTCCTACGTCATTGGCTGGCTTTGAAGGTGCGGCACGACTTGCCCTTTTCAACGTTGATCGTCAATGTAGTGGGCAGCCTGCTGCTGGGGGTCTGGATCGGCTATCTGGGCGGCCCTGTCGACATCCCCGAGGACCAAAGACGGCTGGTCTTTGGATTCTGCGGCGGGTTTACCACGTTTTCCAGCTTTGCCTATCAATCTCTTGAACTTCGGCGCGAGCGCACTCTGGTTCTGGCGGCTGGCAATATCCTGATCAGCCTGGCGCTGTGCTGGTTCGCCCTATGGCTTGGGCTGACCTTGACGCGCTAATGCACATGAGGGGCAACACGTGGCCCGGAATTCGGAGCACGACAGAAGAAAAGCAATGGAATTGTCGCCAAGGCAGGCAGACCCAGATTGTTGAACACGGTCAGATAGGAAATCATCTCGGCCTGCTTCATGGTTTCCCGGCCCAGAATGGCAGCACCTTCAGCGCTGTCTGGTGCAAGGCCGTGCGGCCGATAAGCTTGGGCCGCAGGGTTGTAAGGCGTCACGTTCTGGCTGAGCACCGCCGCAGGGGTCATTTGCCGTCCACCCACCAATCGGAAGACTCGACTATACGAGAATTGCGGCGCGTCGGCGGACACCGAGGATCAGGGGCGAAGGGTCAGGTTGGAGACCCATCCATCGGCCGCAGCACGGATCTTGGCCCAGGCAAGGTTGGTTTCCGCTATTTCAAACTGTGCCCGCGAAAACAAAATATCATCCTGTTTCGCTTTCAACCCGCTTTTCAGTGCCTCCAGAACAGAACAAGCCCGTCCGCAATTGCAGCGATTACCAAAGCCACGGCCTTAGTTTTGAGTGGCTTCTTTCTCACATCCCCTTTTTTCTGCAATCCACGAAAATTACATCACATGCATATGCATTCGAACTGCCAGATTGCCCAGCACCCAGACCGTTCCAAGGATCATGATCAACAGAACCATGGTGGAAAACAGAACCAGATGCAGGTCTTCGCGGCTGCTGCGCCGGCGATCGATGTGCAGGAAATAAACGAGTTGCAGAACAAGTTGGGCCAGACCCAGCAATCCAATGGTCAGGTAGACACCGGGGGTTTCGATCCCAAACAGGTAGGCCGCGCCGAACATTGCCAGCGTCAGCAATAGCGAGCCACCGTATCCGATCACATAGCGCCGACGCTCGCGACGGTGCATTTCAGAGCGCTTATCCATAGGTCAGACCTCCGAAATAAACGATGGTGATGATCCCGATCCAGATCAGGTCGAGAAAATGCCAGAATAGTGCCAACCGCACTACGCGTGAGATAATGACGTCCGTCATCCCTTTCATGCGCAGTTGGATTCCCAGAACGATCAGCCACAAGCATCCTGCGGCGACGTGCAGACCATGCAGAGGAACGAGTCCGAAGAAGGCCGACAAGAAACCGCTGCGCTGCGGAATGCCACCTTGTTCCGCCATGGCCATGAAATCACGCACCTCAAGCACAAGGAAACTGATCCCCAGTAAAAGCGTGACGCCAAACCACAAGACAATCCGAGCGCGCGGCAGATTGTATTTCAGCGCCAGCATGGCAAGGCCAACCGTCAGGCTGCTTGTCAACAGGATGAGCGTCTGCGCAAAGATGCTTTTGAGATCAAACAGCTCGTGCGGGCCGGGACCACCGGCCTGCGCATCGATCATCGTGATATAGATCGCAAACATCAGGCCGAAATAGACCAGGTCACTCATCAAAAAGACCCAGAACCCGAAGGTGACGACCTCGGTCGCCTTATGAGCACTCGCGTGGCGTTCCCCCAGATTGATACCTGGATAGCTGTGGGTGGGCGCGCGCTTCATGTCACCGCCTCCAGATCGGGGCGGGCGAGGCCGCGATTTTCCGGAGACGTTTCAAAATCGCGATCCACCGCCTTTTCGCCGTGAACCCGTGCAAGCCAGGCTTCGTGATCCTTGCGCACTTCTTCCGCTGGTATGGTCAGCTCGGTGCTGTCATCGAACGTCCAGACGATCACCGCCAGGATCATCAGAACCGTCATCAATGCAGCCAACCACCAGATCCACCAGACCAGCGCAAACATCCAGATACCGCTCAGAACACACAGGACAAAGCCAATGCCTGTATTGCGCGGCAATTCGATATCTTCATAGGCGTCAGGCGTTGGGTAGGCTGCACCCTTGTCCTTTGCTGCCGCAAAATCATCCCGATCCGTAACGGTTGGGATGATCGCAAAGTTGTATGGCGGCGGCGGCGACGGGATTGACCATTCCAACGTCCGCCCATCCCATGGATCCCCAACGGGAACGCGGGTCTTTTCGCGGTCGCGGATGCTGACCCAAAGCTGGATCAGAACCGAGAACAACGCGCAGGTAATCACCAGCGCCCCAATGATCGCCACCATCATGAAAGGATGGAAGGATGGGTCATCGTAACTGAAAGAACGACGCGGCATCCCCATCAGCCCAACGAAATAGAGCGGCATGAAGGTCAGCAAAAACCCTATGGTCCAGAGGGCAACCGTGACGCGGCCCCAGACCTCGTTCAGGCGAAAGCCGAACGCCTTGGGGAACCAGTAGTTATAGGCGGCCAAAAGACCAAACAGCACCCCCGGCAACAATACGTTATGGAAGTGGGCCACCAGGAACAGCGTATTGTGTACCTGATAGTCCACGGTCGGATTGGCCAGGATCACCCCGCTCAGGCCACCAATCACGAACAACATCAAAAACGCCAAGCCATACAACATCGGCACCGAGAACCGGATGCGACCCCGCCACAGAGTCGCCATCCAGTCATAGACTTTTACACCGGTGGGAATGGCGATCAGCATCGTTGCGATACCAAATATAGCGTTGATCAGGGCGCTCTGCCCCATGGTGAAGAAATGGTGCAGCCATACCGTAAACGACAGAACCGCGATGGACATCGTGGCGATGACAAGCGAGTTGTAGCCGTAGAGCCGCTTGGCCGAAAAGGTCGCAAAAACCTCAGAGTAGATGCCGTAGGCAGGTAGAACCAGCAGGTAAACCTCGGGGTGGCCGAACAGCCAGAAAAGATTGGCATAGTTCATCATGTTGCCGCCGAGGTCATTGGTGAAAAAGTGGAAGTCCAAATAGCGGTCCGCCGCCAGCAACAGCGCCGCGACGCCCAACGGCGGCATGGCAAAGACGATCAGGATCGAACTGCATATGATGGTCCAGCAATACATCGGCAGCCGCATGAAGGTCATGCCCGGCGCGCGCATCTTGTAGATCGTGACGGCAAAGTTAATCCCGGTGAGCGTTGTGCCGACACCCGAAACAACGATCGCCCAGATCCAGTAGTCAGGCCCAACGCCCGGATTGAAGGCGGCCCCGGTATACGGCGGGTAGGCCGTCCAGCCGCCGGTCGAGAACCGCCCCACCACCAGCGAAACCATAAGCATCATGCCGGAGGACACCGTCAGGCCCAGACTGATCTGGTTCAACCGAGGAAACGCCACATCCCGCGCCCCGATCATCAGCGGAACGACATAGTTCGCGATACCAAAGACAAAGGGCACCGCGACAAAGAAAATCATGATCGTGCCATGGGTGCTGAACAACTCGGCGAAATGTTCGGCTTCCAGGAACCCGTCGCCCGGGCCCGCGGCCTGCTGCGCACGCATGACAACGCCTTCCAACACGCCGCGCGCCAGCATGACGATGGCAAAGACGACATACATGATCCCTATCTTCTTGTGATCAACGCTGGTCAGCCAATCGCGCCAAAGGGGCGTCCACAACCGAAACCAGCTAAGCAGGCTGACCACGACGACAACGCCAACCAAAACGATTGCGGCAGCGGCGTTGGCAACGATCTCATTTGCGTTCGGGTTCTGGATCAACCCTGTGATCGGAAGCGCATCCCAGTCGAGGCGGCCAAGGAACCCTGAATAGGACGGCGTCATTGCTGCCCCTCCTGCCCGAAGGATGCCGTTCCCGGCTGTTGATCCACCGGCAGCGCTTTGCCTTTGTGATAGCGGTGCAGGATCCTTTGAAACAAATCTTGTTCCATCGTGAAGTACAGCGCGTCCTTTGGCATCTTGTCAGTGCCCAGTGCCGCCTGCACCTCATCCCTGTCCGTCCGCATCGCAAGCGTCTGATAAGTTGCAGGGTTCAGTTGGATACCATTGTCACGAACTTTTTGCGCCCATGCTTCGAACTCATCATTGTGCATCGCTACGGTGCGAAATTTCTGTTTGGTAAAGCCGCGCCCGTTGTACTGCGTGTTCTCGCCTTGCATGACTTCGGGCGCGTCCGCGACCAGATGCAGTTGGGTGGTCATGCCCGGCATTGCGTATATCTGGCCGGCCAGCGCAGGGATCATGAAGGATTGCATGACGGTATCGGTGGTCAGCGTCACGGCCACTTGCCTTTTGGTGGGAATGCCGAACTCGCCCACACTGGCAATACCAAGATCGGGATAGATGAACAGCCACTTCCAATCCAGTCCGACAACCTGCACACGCAAGGCCGGGTCTTCGCCAAAGGTCGACGCGTAAGGATCAAGCCGATGGGTGGCCTTCCAAAGGTAGAACGACAGGAGCGCCACGATCACAACGGGCACACCCCACATGAGGAATTCCAGTTTCGCGGAAAAATCCCAATCCGGTCGGTAAGCTGCGTGACTGGTCCTTCGGCGGCGATAACGAAACGCGATCAACGGCACCAGTATCAGCACAGGGATAACAGCCACCATGATCACAGCGGTCGCCCGCAGCAGATGCGTATTCTGGATGGCGGCAATGGGTCCTTGCGGGTCCATGAAACTGTCGCTGGCGGAAACCATTTGCGACATCGACACCGACAGGATCACGGCCACCATGAGCAGAGGGATTGGGTTGGGCATATTGACTCGTGCCATAACAGACTGCCCTTTCCTCAAACAATTTCCATTCGACTATCGGCAAGTGTGTGAATTTTCTCAAGAGTTTTTCCAAACCGCAAATTGTCCAGGTCAGGCCCCAACTCAATTTCGGGTGTAACGGGTCCGGGGATGCGCGATATCTTCCCGTTGACTTGCATTCCCAGCCGGGACAGACAAAACAATGATGCGTATTCTGTTTTTCTCTTTAGGGTTAATCCTCCTCTCTCAACCCACGCTGGCACAGGATCGTGCGGCGATTGAACGCCAGTTTCAATCGTGGTTGCAGGAAACGATTTGGCCCCGGGCAAGGGCCAAGGGTGTGACACGCGAGACAATGCAAGCAGCCCTCTCCGGCGTGACCCTTGCGTGGAACTTGCCGGATCTGGTGCCGCCGGGAAGCGCACGCAAAACTCCCAAGGTCCAGAAGCAGGCCGAGTTTGGCTCACCCGGTCGCTATTTCAATCCGGGGTCGGTGCAAGGCGCAACATCGGAAGGCCGTAAAATGGCAAGGCGCCATGCCGCAACCCTGGCGGCGGTCGAAGCCGAAACCGGCGTTCCAGCCCGCATTATTCTGGCGATCTGGGGAAGAGAGAGCGGATACGGACAAGTTCCAATCCGTCATGATGCTTTCAGGGTACTGTCGACCAAGGCCTTCATGAGCACCCGTGCAGACTATTTCACAACCGAACTTGTTGCCGCCCTGCAAATCGCACAAGCAGGGCACCAGCCCGCGCGACAAATGAAAAGCAGTTGGGCTGGCGCTTTGGGCCAGCCTCAGTTCATGCCGTCCAGCTACTTGTCGTATGCTGCTGACGGCAACGGCGACGGGGCGGCTGATATTTGGGGGTCACCCGAAGATACGATTGCTTCAATCGGAAACTACCTCAAGAAACATGGCTGGGTCACTGCACGGGACTGGGGATTCGAGGTTTTCGTACCCAAAAACGTCTCGTGCGCTTTGGAAGGCCCAGATCAGGGACGGCCTATCCAGGACTGGGTTGAGATGGGGATACGTCGCGTCTCGGGCAAACCCTTTCCGGCCCATGAGCTGCGTGGTGACGGGTATTTGATGATGCCCGCAGGACGACATGGTCCGGCTTTTCTTGTTACGCCAAACTTCTACGTTCTAAAGGAATACAACAAAAGCGACCTGTATGCCTTGTTTGTCGGCCATGTTGGCGACCGCATTCAATACGGTATCGGCGATTTCAGCGGCACTTGGGGAAAGGTCGGCGGGCTGTACAGATCCGATATCGCCAAGATGCAGCAGGCGCTGGAACAAAAAGGGCATGATGTCGGAGGGGTCGATGGGCTGCCAGGGTTCAAAACCCGTCGTTCGATAGGTCGGTGGCAAGAGACTCTGGGGATCGCACCGACCTGTTTTCCGGACGCGCCGATGAAAACAAGCCTGGCCCCGTGAGGCAAACCATGGTGCCCAGCCGACTCTGACACTCGGCCAGTTCATCGATCCATTGTGAAACAATCAGGCGTTCCCAGAACCTATCCCTGGAACCAGGCAACAATTGTTGCCCAATCGAAAACAGAATTAGAAAGGGAAAATCAAAAACACGGACGCGTTGAACAAGGCGGTCAGCCGCCCTTATGCGAAGCAAGATACTCTGTCCGTCTGCATCCTTTGACGCGGTATGTCCTTCAGGCCCCTTGCTTCCGAAAAGGAGGGTTATGGGCGGCTTTGGGCGGGTTGCGGTTTTCAGGTTGGGAAAACCACGCAAAAATAACATGATACGCGGCGCGGCAACACAGTCGGGTCGGTTCGGGGAACGCCATGATCTGCAAAACACGCCGTGGGGAACAGGCCTATGAATTATTCGTGACGGACCGAAGCGATTTATCCCGCTCTTCACCGTGCAGTCAGCCAATGATCCAAGCACATGGTACACAAACATTGTATGGATACCGCATCAGACCGGGCTTTTGACTCCTCCCTGGCAAGGTGGCACGATTTGACTGATAGCAGCCTGATCCATCAGGCATCATTGATTGACAGGGTATTGCGGCCTATGAGGACATTCCGGACATATCCTGCTCTGCTGGCAAAACTTGATAATTGAGAGGCACCATGACACGCAAAGTTACCAAAGCGGTTTTTCCAGTAGCGGGCATGGGAACGCGTTTTTTGCCAGCGACCAAATCCGTTCCAAAAGAAATCATGACGCTGGTGGATCGTCCATTGGTGCAATACGCCATTGACGAAGCCCGTGCAGCCGGGATCAAGGAGTTCATTTTCGTAACGTCACGCGGAAAATCCGCGCTGGAAGATTATTTCGACCACAACCTGGTTCTGGAGCAGGAGCTGAAAGCCAAAGGCAAGAACAAGCTTCTGGAAGTGCTGAACAAAACGAATATGGAAAGCGGCGCGATCGCTTATATCCGCCAGCATAAAGCTCTGGGGCTTGGACACGCGGTCTGGTGTGCCCGTCGGCTGATCGGTGATGAACCATTTGCCGTCATGCTGCCTGACGACGTCATCGCCGCCGACAAACCCTGTCTGCAACAGATGATCGAGGCTTACGAAGACACCGGTGGCAACATGGTCGCGGCGATGGAAGTTCCGAAGGAGAAGACAAGTTCTTACGGCGTGCTCGATGTTGGCGACAATATCGGGTCTGTCGTCCCCACCAGAGGCATGGTTGAAAAGCCTGACCCATCGGAAGCACCGTCCAATCTGGCGGTCATCGGCCGGTATGTGCTTCGGCCTTCCGTTTTCGACAACCTCAACGCAAAAAAAACCGGAAGCGGCGGCGAAATCCAGCTGACCGACGCCATCGCCCAGGACATTGCCGCCGGAGTGCCGGCCTTCGGTTACAAATTCGACGGTCAGCGTTTTGATTGCGGTTCAAAATCAGGCTTTCTGCAAGCCACCGTTGCCTTTGCTCTTGCCCGCGAAGACCTGCGCGATGATCTGAGCCAATATCTGAATGACATTGTCGCCACGGGGAAAGCCGCTCAGTAGCCACAGATTGTTTTACTTGTCTAAAAACATGGCAATACCGTCAGTCACCCGCAATTCGAAGGCACGTGCATGACCAATACAGTCTACCCCGTCATTCTTTGCGGTGGATCGGGAACACGTTTGTGGCCCCTGTCACGCAAAAGCTATCCCAAGCAATTCGTTCCTCTGGTCGGCGAAACAAGCCTGTTGCAGAATTGCGCGGAACGGATGCGCGGGCCATCTCAAGAGCCATATGCAAAGCCCCTGATTCTGACCAACGAGGCATTTCGCTTTATTGTCCCCGAACAATTGATGGCCGTCGGAATTGACCCCGGCCCAGTTCTGATCGAGCCCGAAGGTCGAAACACCGCCCCCGCCGTTCTTGCCGCAGCCTTGTATCTGGCGGCACGAGATCCGGATGGCATCATGCTGGTGGCGCCGTCTGATCACGTGGTTCCGGACATGGACGCCTTTCATCAAGCCGTCGCCGAAGGCGTACGGGCAATAAATGAACGACGCGATCTGGTTACCTTTGGCATCACTCCGACACACCCGGAAACCGGTTACGGCTATCTCAAACTCCGCCATCCTCCGGAATCGACCCATAAGGTTGTCCCATTGGATCGTTTTGTGGAAAAACCTGACCGGAAAACGGCCGAGGCGATGCTGTCGGATGGCAGCTATCTTTGGAACTCGGGCATCTTCCTGTTTGCCGTTCGCGATATCCTGGCAGCTTTTGAACAGCATGCGAGCGAACTGATCCCGCCGGTTCAAAAGGCCGTTGCCGAGGCAAAAACGGATTTGGGCTTTCTTCGACTGGACCCGGCGGCATGGGCGGGCGTGGAAGATATTTCAATAGACTACGCCGTGATGGAAAAGGCCCTAAACCTGAGCGTGGTGCCTTATTCCGCTGGCTGGTCCGATGTCGGAAGCTGGACCGCGGTTCAAGAGCTGTCGAACCCCGATGATGACGGTGTGGCGACCAACGGAGAAGTAACGGCAATCGACTGCCGCAATGCACTGATACGGTCCGAGTCGCCGGCGCAGGAAGTCGTGGCAATGGGTCTTGAAAACGTAATCGCCATTGCGATGCCCGATGCGGTTCTGGTCGCGAGCATGGACAAGGCCCAGGACGTGAAACAGGCCGTTACGGCACTGAAGGCCAAAGGGGTGAAACAGGCAGAATCCCTGCCGGTGGATCATCGTCCGTGGGGCTGGTTCGAAAGCCTGGTGATCGGAGACAGGTTTCAGGTCAAGCGCATCCATGTTCATCCCGGCGCGTCGCTCAGCCTGCAATCCCACCATCATCGTTCCGAGCATTGGATCGTGGTTGAAGGCACGGCCAAGGTCACCATCGGTGATCAGGAGCGTTTGGTAACCGAAAACCAATCCGTCTATATCCCGCTGGGAGCGACACACCGAATGGAAAACCCCGGGAAAGTTCCCATGGTTTTGATCGAAGTTCAGACTGGCACCTATCTGGGTGAAGACGACATCATCCGATACGACGACATCTACGCCCGAGATTGATTCTCGGGCATTGCTCTGCACGAGAACACCCATCGGCGGGTTCTTCGCAGACACCAGAATCTTACCAAAACCTTCCCTGGGCGGTCGGCCCGGTCAGACAGGATTGACGCGCTTTGCGGCAGGGTAGCGCGCAACCGAAGCTTCGGACCGACGCCACAGGAGGACCCCCGTGTCACAACCATCCCCCCGATTGAACCTGCCTTTGCTGCAACCGGCACAGGCGCAAAAACACGTTACCCACAACGAAGCCCTGAGACGGCTCGATCTGGTCGTGCAACTCTCGGTACGGTCAACAGATTCCGGGACACCTCCTGTTGTTCCCGCGCAAGGCGAAGTTCATGCTCTTGGAGCCAACCCGACCGGGGACTGGGCAGGACATGCTGGTGAACTTGCCGTCTGGCTGGACAACGCCTGGCATTTCGTTACCCCCGACATTGGCTGGCGCGCCTGGGATGAAGCGGCCGGAGATCTGAAATTCTGGACAGGAACAGCCTGGGCCCCCCTGCCTGTCAGCACTCAGAACCTGGACGGAGTCGGGGTTGCGACCAATTCAGACAGTACGAACCGTCTGTCCGTTCGCAGCCCGGCGACCTTGCTGAGCCACGAAGGCGGCGGGCATCAGCTGAAGATCAACAAAGCCAGCGCCGGTGATACCGCGTCGCTGTTGTTCCAATCGAACTGGACGGGTCACGCCGAAATGGGACTGTCTGGCACTACCGGATTTTCCATCAAAGTGTCTCCCGACGGCGGCAACTGGACTGAAGTGATGACCTTTGATCCTGATGCCGGAACCGTGTCGGGGACAGCTGTTCAGGCCGACGCCAGCGATACCACTTCGGGCCGACTGATGCGCGCCGACTATGGATACGGCCCCGGAAACCTTCTTGGAACAGTGACGGAAAACGCTGGTGTTCCGACCGGCGCTGTCATTGAGCGCGGCAGCAACGCCAACGGAGATTATGTTCGGTTCGCTGACGGTACTCAGATCTGTACCGCCACGCTTGCACCCGTGGCATGCACGACTGCTGAGGGTGCTCTTTTCAAAAGCGGCCCAATAACCTGGGATTTTCCGGCTGACTTTTCGACGCCCCCGAACCTGAACGGCACTGGAGGCGTTGCAACCCGGTTTACCGGGTTTGATACGCCTTCGTCGTCGCAATCGACATTCATCGTCTTCTCGGCGATCTCGGATTCGGCAGCCCTGGCGCCATCCGTCACAGCCATTGGCCGCTGGTTCTGACAGGCAGGGCCGCCTGGATACCGGATCAGGCGGCCATTCCGACCGCAGATCGCTTGCAACCCGTTCCGCGCCATCCCCGCGTTACCGGGTACGCAGCCCTTCATCACGCCGGAAAAGCAGGATGGTTGCTGGAACGCCCGCTCACGGAACGCAGCAAACAACGCAAAAAAGGCAGGTACACACACCATACTTGCGCGATCTGCCCGTCTGACGTTTCGTGCCATGTAGAAACCGAAAACAATTTTCGTTTACAATCAATCAGAATCGGTAGGTCGCCCCGATCAACGGCCCGGACTGATGGAACTCGAAATCATTGCCGCCGATCTCATGGTCGAAGGCGATATAGCGATATCCGCCACGGATCACCCATCTGTCGTTGATGGCATAATCTGCCGTCAACAGAACCTGCCACGTTTCGCTGCCGTTGCGGAAGCCGCCATAGTCGATGAACCCGGTTCCTGTCCATTTTTCAGAGAATACGAAACGTGCTCTTGCGCCAATGACCGGATCGACCCAATCGTCGTCAACTGTAGTCGTACGCCCCGGTGCCGAGCTGGGCGTCAGCGTGAAATTTGTTTCGGTGCTGAACCATCTGAAACCACCGGCAATGTCCAGTTGAACAGCGGGGTCCTCATAGACCCGATAGGCCACGTACCCGCTGAGGAACTGAGTGGTGAATGATGTGTTGAGAGTGGATCCAGACGGACCGGAACCACTGTTGCTGAAGGATAGATTTGTATAATTGTAGTCAGCCAGCAGGCTCCAACGACCATTGGATGCCGCAAACGCGCCCATGAATGCGAAATCCAAGTTGCTCAGAGCGTCAGAAAAACTCAACGTGCCGTCCAATGTCCCCGACGGCGTTTCGATAGACGTTTCCGTTTCAGGCATGAAAAGATAAATCGTCGCTTCATGGGACCAATCGCTTTGCTGCGCGGAAGCGGTTGTTCCAGTCGCCATAACCAAGGCTAAACCGATCCCTTTAATCACATATTCTATATTCATTTCGTCCCTCCAGTATTTCAAATGTAATTCAGCTTTTTGGTGATCCAGAACAGGATTTCCGCCAACACACCGATTGCGCCCGCCTTGTCCGTGATCACCAGCGCAGAGCCAGAAGTCCCGAATGGGAAATCTTCGACATTGATCTGGTCCGGAACTTCGATCAGCACCGGATAACTGGACACGCCGGCCAAATCGCGCAGTGATGGAAGGCCCTCCCGCGAGTCAACAACGCCCTCTGCCGTTCCCACGGGCAGCGATACGACTGTCCCAGAAATCTCGCTGCCCGGCAAGGTTCGCAGAGCAAGGCGTATCTTGCTGCCGACGGCAACATTCATACGGCTTGATTGCGGTAGACTTGCGATCAGATGGCGGTCATCGGGGACAACAAAAGAGATCGCCCCCTGTGCAATGGACACTCGATTTCCGGGACGTAGAGAAACGGCTGTGACAAAGCCGTCATCGGGCGCGCGCACGACTGTTTGCGCCAGGTGCCAAAGCGCCTGCGCCAAAGCCTGTTCATCTTCGCTCCATAATGGCTTCGATGAACCAGAAATCCTCCGTTGCTCAAACCCCTAAATTTGTCCGGTGGGCGCTGACGTCACACAGATCGACCGAATGCTCATCGTCTCCGATGAATTCTCTGGCCAGCCGCGTTTTGCGCAATTTCTTCAAGTATTCAGTGAACCGATGCGTAAGAGCACCTTTTTCAAAATTGGAATCAGTGGCGAGTAGGAGTTTGATGGTCTTCATAGCAGTTCCCTCATCTATCCAGTGAGAAAAACCGACCGACAACGTGCGAAGAAGAGTAGAATTGAGAAGCAGCCAACGGTCTGCCCTAACAGGGGCAGATCAGAGAAACCGTATGAGAAAGATATGCTGCGATGTCGTCATAGGATGAAACAGCCCTATTACCGGACGCACGTCAATACCTTCGTACTATTGATACTGACTGAGAAAGCGTCTGTTAAGAAAATGAAACGCTTTCCCGCCCCTATGATAACAAGGGGATTTTGATACTTGGGCGACAAAGACCTTGTCTTTGGGCGAAAAAATCGCTGATTTGGGTCTCAATTGCTTGGTGCATCAACAAGCCCCCACCCCGCGCCTCAGCCACATTTCGAGTGTCCGCAACTGCGGCAGGTCATGCAGCCCTCAATCATCACCATATCGTATTGGCCGCAAGACGGGCAGGCCTTGCCGCGTGGGGCATCCAGGTTGACCACCTGCGCCTGCGGGTCGGATTTCAGTCCCATCCCTTCCCCCTCAAGGAACCCGATCGCGATCATGTGCTGCTCGATCACGCCGCCGATGGCCGCCAGGATCGAGGGGATGTACTTGCCCTGCACCCAGGCCCCGCCGCGCGGGTCGAACACGGCCTTCAGTTCCTCGACCACGAAAGACACGTCGCCACCGCGTCGGAACACGGCCGAGATCATCCGGGTCAGGGCCAGCGTCCAGGCGTAATGCTCCATGTTCTTGGAGTTGATGAACACCTCGAACGGGCGACGGCGGCCACCGATGACGATGTCGTTGATGGTCAGATAGATCGCGTGCTCGCTGTCGGGCCATTTCAACTTGTAGGTCGACCCTTCCAGCGACTGCGGGCGATCCAGCGGTTCGGACATGTAGATCACGTCGCCGCCGTCCACCTCGTGCGGGGCATCCGCGCTTTCGCCCGGCACCTTGTCGTCGCTTTCCGAAACGGTCAGCACCGAACCCGTCACCTCGTTCGGCCGATAGGTGGTGCAGCCCTTGCAGCCCTGGTCCCAGGCCTGCATGTACACGTCCTTGAAATCGTCGAACGAGATATCCTCGGGGCAGTTGATGGTTTTCGAGATCGAGCTGTCGATCCACTTCTGCGCCGCTGCCTGCATCTTGACATGCTCGGCCGGGGTCAGCGTCTGGGCGTTCACGAAATAGTCGGGCAGTTCGACGTCGCCAAACTTGTCACGCCACATCTGAACGGCGTAATCCACCACCTCTTCCTCGGTGCGCGAGCCGTCTTTCTGCAACACCTTGCGGGTGTAGGCATAGGCAAAGACCGGCTCGATCCCCGACGACACGTTGCCCGCGTACAGAGAGATCGTCCCAGTGGGCGCGATCGAGGTCAGCAGCGCATTGCGGATCCCGTGCTCGCGGATGGCCTCGCGTACATCGTCATCCATCTGCTGCATCGTGCCGCTGGCCAGGTATTTCTCGGCATCGAACAGGGGAAACGCCCCTTTTTCCTTGGCCAAGTCGACCGACGCCAGATACGCGGCGCGGGCGATCGCGTGCAACCAGCGCTCGGTCTGACGCGCCGCCTCGTCGGACCCATAACGCAGGCCCAGCATCAGCAGCGCATCCGCCAATCCAGTCACACCCAATCCTATACGGCGTTTATCCTGCGCTTCAGCCTCTTGTTCGGCCAGTGGGAATTTTGACACATCAACGACATTGTCCATCATCCGGACAGCCGTGGCGACAAGTTCTTGAAGGGCCGCGTCATTCAAACGGGCGTTTGCCTCAAACGGTTCAGACACCAGCCGCGCCAGGTTGATTGAACCCAACAGGCAGGCCCCGTAAGGCGGCAACGGCTGTTCGCCACACGGGTTCGTGGCCGCGATGGTTTCAACGTAGCTGAGGTTGTTGGCCTGATTGATCCGGTCGATGAAGATCACGCCCGGCTCGGCATAGTCATAGGTGGCCTGCATGATCTTGTTCCACAGATCACGCGCCTGAACCGTGTGATAGACTTTGTCACCAAACACCAGTTCCCACGGTCCATCAGCCTTCACCGCCTCCATGAACGGATCGGTCACCAGAACCGACATGTTGAACATGCGCAGTCGGGCCGGGTCGGATTTGGCGGTGATGAACTGTTCGATATCCGGGTGGTCACAGCGCATGGTCGCCATCATCGCACCCCGGCGCGAACCGGCGGACATGATAGTGCGGCACATGGCGTCCCATACATCCATGAAGCTCAGCGGCCCCGAGGCATCCGCCGCGACGCCTTTCACGTCAGCGCCACGCGGGCGGATGGTCGAGAAATCATAGCCGATCCCCCCGCCCTGCTGCATGGTCAGCGCGGCCTCTTTCAGCATGTCGAAAATTCCGCCCATGCTGTCAGGGATCGTTCCCATGACAAAACAGTTGAACAGGGTCACCTGACGCGCGGTGCCGGCACCTGCTGTGATGCGCCCGGCAGGCAGGTATTTGAAATCCTCCAGCGCCTCATAGAATTTTTCTTCCCAGTGCCCCGGGTCGTTTTCCACCCGCGCCAGATCGCGGGCAATACGCCGCCAACTGTCTTCAACCGTTTGATCGATGGGTGTGCCATCCGCCTGTTTAAAGCGGTACTTCATATCCCAGATCTGCTCGGCGATGGGGGCGGCAAAGCGGCTCATTGGTGCTCCATTAGCGATAAACTTGATTGGAAGTGGCGGCGGGACTTGAACCCGCAACCTCCCCGCCGTAGTTATTGGATGTTCAGACCATTAACTAACTAGAGCACGGGGCGCTCAATCCGTTGAGCTTCGCCACACCGCCGATTCGTCGGCGGAGCCCTAGACTACAGCAGTAGCACCCCAGCCCACAACACCTTGATGACAACTGGAACCAAGCTACAATATAAAGATCATCCTCGGGACGACTCTGTGGGAAAGCTGTGGATAATTACGTAAACCTCATAAAACTCTCGGTCGGGTCGGAAAGCGTCGACTCGCTGATCGTCTGGCAGGACAGCTATCGCCAGCGGTTCGCAGATGGCCTTCCACGCCACGTCACCCGCATGTGGCCCAAACGCGCAGCCGAAATTCTGAACGGCGGATCGATCTACTGGGTCATCAAGGGCATAATCCAGTGTCGCCAGCGGATCCTGCGGCTGGATGAAGTGATCGGAGACGATGGTATCCGCCGCTGTGCCATTGTGCTGGACCCCAAGCTGCACCGCACCCAGAACGCCCTGAAACGCCCGTTTCAGGGATGGCGTTATCTCAAGCCAGAAGATACTCCTGCCGATTTGCCCAAAAACCGCGAGCAGGACGATGCCCTGCCCGACGATCTGAACCGCGCCCTGGCAGAAATAGGTGTGCTGTAGTTACCGCAGCCGATCCAGCAATTCGGACAGAACCTCTTTTTCCGTCGGATCATATTTTGCAACGCGACTGCGCCACAACGTGGCCTGCGATTGCAGGATCAGACCGTCCGACAGGATCTTCAGATGGTTCGCGCGCAGGGTCTCTCCGGTCGAGGTGATGTCGGCTATGGCTTCGGCGGTTTCATTCATCACCGTGCCTTCAGTCGCGCCCTGACTGTCGACCAGCGTATAATCGGCCACGCCCGCTTCGGTCAGGAATTCCCGAACCAGACGGTGGTACTTGGTGGCGATCCGCAACCGGTGGCCGTGGGTCTTGCGAAACGCAGCGGCTGCCGCGTCCAGGTCATCAAGCGTATCGACATCGACCCAACATGCCGGGATTGCGATGATCAGATCAGCTTTGCCGAAGCCAAGCTGCGAAACCTCTTCAACCTGCTGTTCCCAGCGCGGCAGTTTCTCGTGCACCAGATCGATCCCGGTGACGCCCAGATGAATCCGCCCCGCCGCCAGTTCACGCGGGATCTCCCCCGCCGACAGCAGGATCAGAGAGACACCGTCGATCCCTTCAACCTTGCCCGCATATTCCCGATCCGACCCGCTGCGTGACAAGGTGATGCCGCGTTTTTCGAACCACGAGAAGGTCTTTTCCATCAACCGGCCCTTCGAGGGCACACCCAGTTTCAGGCTCATACAGCGCCCTCCTCGATCTCGAGCATCAGGTCGGGGCGCAACACGCCACCAACAGCCGGGATTTCGTCCCCGTTGCCCAATTGGCGGGTCAGCGCGTCATAACGCCCACCCGTGGCGATCGGAGGCAGGTCAGGCCGACCTTCCGCGTAAAACCCAAATACGAAACCATCGTAATATTCCATCGATGTCCGGCCGTAGGCGGCCTCGAAATCCAACCGATCCACATCGACGCCACGCGCTTGCAGCGCAGCCACGCGCGCTTCCAACCGGTCCAGTGCGGGCGTGATCTGCGGCAGATCCACCGCCACGTCGCGCAGCTGTTCCAGCGCAAATGGCATGGTCTCGCGCACATTCAGCAACGTTTCCAGCCCGGCCAGCTCATTGTCGGAAATCGGCGGCGTATCGCGGTCTTCGCGCAGGGCTTCGATGCGCGCCGCGATTTCGGCCTTGCGGCGCTTGCCGATCATAGGGGCATCAAAGGCCATCGGGTCGGCTGCGTCCAGCAGCGCGGCGCGCCCTTCCGAGGGCGCCTTGCGACCTGCAAACCGATCCAGCAAGATACGGAATCGGCGCGGTCTCCACAGGTGTCGCATCAGCGCAGCCTTGCGACGGTCGGTCGTGCGCAGCCCCTCGACAGCAGCGGTGAGGATACCGATA
Source organism: Ruegeria sp. YTSA144 (assembly GCF_059610125.1). Taxonomy (NCBI): domain Bacteria; kingdom Pseudomonadati; phylum Pseudomonadota; class Alphaproteobacteria; order Rhodobacterales; family Roseobacteraceae; genus Ruegeria; species Ruegeria sp. YTSA144. The sequence continues at coordinate 302,865 of NZ_JBXWNA010000002.1, read as the reverse complement.
TCCCCGGTCGCCGCGCGCAGGGCCAACCCACGCAACTGGAGCGCCATCAGAGAAAACACCTCGGCATCGGCCCCGGCGGGGTCTTCCCGGTCAAAGACCTCATAGCCCACCTGGATGTATTCATTGGCGCGGTCGGGGTCGTGCTCCTGACGGCGGAACACCTCGCCGGAATAGGTATAGCGCGCCGGTTCGGCCCCGTCGCGCATATGCATCTGCACCACCGGCAGGGTGAAATCCGGGCGCAGCATCTGTTCTCCGCGCAGCGCGTCCGAGGTGACATAGGCCCGCGCGCGGATGTCCTCGCCGTAAAGGTCCAGCAGCGTCTCGGCCGATTGCAGCAGCGGCGGGTCGACGACCTGCGCCCCGGCGGCCTCGAAGCGCACGCGCATCATCGCGGCCCGGGCCTTGATCTGGGATCGGTTGGGCATGGCTCAGTCCTGACTGTCCAGAATCTCGCGCACCTTGGCGACCAGAGCGCTGCGCGGCACCTCGAACTGGCTGGGGCGTTCCTTCCATTCCTCAAGCGTGGCGCTTTCGGCAATCTTGGCCCCCAGGATCAGGTCCTTGATCTGCACGATACCTTTGGCCTTTTCGTCGCCGCCCTCGATCACTGCAATCGGAGAATTCCGCTTGTCCGCGTATTTTAGCTGATTGCCGAAATTCTTGGGATTGCCCAGATAGACCTCGGCCCGGATGCCCGCATTGCGCAGCTCGGCCACCATCGCCTGATAATCGGCCATGCGGTCGCGGTCCATGACGGTCACGACCACAGGACCCGTCGCCTGTGCGGTGACCCGGCCCTTTTCGCGCAGCGCTGCGAGCAGGCGATCAACGCCGATAGAGATGCCTGTCGCAGGCACTTCCTGCCCGGTGAAGCGCTTGACCAGGTCGTCATAGCGCCCGCCGCCCGAGACCGAGCCGAACTGCCGCTTGCGGCCTTTCTCGTCAAAGATCTCAAAGGTCAGTTCGGCCTCATAGACCGGCCCGGTATAATAACCCAGACCGCGCACGACGGAAGGGTCGATCTGGATGCGATTGGCGCCATAGCCGCCCGCGGCCAGCAAATCGCCGATCTGCTCCAGTTCCGAGATGCCTTCGGCGCCGATCTTGCTGTCACCCACGGCCGCGCGCAGGTTGGCCAGCGTTCCGGCGGCGTCATCGGCCTTGGAGGTCAGGAAGGCGATCACCGGCTCGGCCTGATCGTCGGACAGGCCCACCCCGTCGATGAACGCGCCCGAGGCGTCCAGCCGGCCCTTGGTCAGCAACTCGCGCACGCCCTGCTCGCCCACTTTGTCGAACTTGTCGATGGTGCGCAGAACGTCATCGCGCGCCGCGGATTCCGCGCCCAAGCCCATGGCCTCGAGAACGCCGTTCAGAACCTTGCGGTTGTTGACCCGCACCAGATAGTCACCGCGCGGAATGCCCACGGTTTCCAGCGTATCCGACAGCATGGCGCAGATTTCGGCATCGGCGGCCATGCTGGCCGTCCCCACCGTATCCGCATCACACTGATAGAATTGGCGATACCGCCCCGGCCCCGGCTTTTCGTTGCGCCAGACCGGACCCATCGCATAACGGCGATAGGGCGTGGGCAGATCGTTGCGGTGCTGGGCATAGACCCGGGCCAGCGGCGCGGTCAGGTCATAGCGCAGCGCCATCCAGTCGCCATTGCCGCCCTCGTCAAACTCCTGCCAGGCGAATACGCCTTCGTTCGGGCGATCGACGTCAGGCAGGAACTTGCCCAGCGCCTCGACGGTCTCGACCGCACTGCTTTCCAACGCGTCGAACCCGTAACGATGATACACGCCCGCAATCGTCCGCAGCATCTCGGTGCGCTGCGTGACTTCCTCACCGAAATAGTCGCGGAACCCTTTCGGCGTGACGGCCTTGGGGCGGGGCTGTTTCTTGGGCTTGGCCATGTGGGGCGTCCTTGGGAGAGTCCTTGTTCCGCGCGCGGTCTATCCCAAGGTCCGCATCGGGGCAAGGCGCGCTTTCTCTGGCCTTGGGCCGACTGTGTCGCTATGACCAGCGCAAGACAGGAGTCACTTATGCAGCATCTGGAAGAAGAGATCGCCCATCTGACCCGTACCGTGGACGAGTTGAACACGGTCGTCACCAGACAGCAGACGGAAATCGACCGGCTGACCCAACGGGTTGAATTGCTGTTGCAGCGCGAAGCAGAACGGGCGCAGGAAGGATCCGGCGGCATAGTCCTTGGTGACGAACGGCCGCCTCACTACTGATACATTACAGCCCCAATGTCGATTTCACGGCATTGTCCACGACACCACCCAACAAGGCGTTTTCGTCCCCGGCACAGCCCTCTTTCAAAGCGGCCAAAAAAGTTTCGCGCAAAGCGGCCTTTTCCTCGTCCGAAGTCGCGTGGGCCTCGATATCGACCTGTCGGTTGTAAAGCGACAGGGCCGTCATCTTCCCGACCACGTCCAGAATGTACTCTTCGTTCCCGTCAGCCTCTTCGACGACAGAGGCGCAGGTGTGATACATCACCGGCAGCGCGTTCTGCATCATCTGTTCGGCTTCCTCGTCAGCAAAGGCCAATCCGGGGGCTGCGATCAGCAAGGCAGAGGCCGCTCGCTTCAGCGAATTCATACGCATCTTCCTTCTCCTCCACTCACTTGGAATTTGCGCCGATCAGCGCACCAGCCACTGCACCTGCGGCAGCACCCTTGCCGTCGCCGATCAGGGCACCGACACCTGCGCCGATCACAGCGCCTTTGATCGTGTTTTCCTTTTTCTTGTCATCCGCCAGCCCAGCTGAGGCCGAAACCAAGGCCAGCGATGCCGCTGCAACAAATACAATCTTTCTGAACTTGAGACCTGCTATTGCCATAACAACGCCCTCCCGTGGCATGACCTAATGACATCTCTGTCAGGTCAGCCTAGCGAGGCGCCAATCAACTGGCAACAAAGCGGCGTCATATCTCTTCGACGGTCATCACGCCTTCAAGGGATTTGATCGCGCCCTTGATCTGCGGGTTGATCGGGAACTCGCGCCCCAGATCCATTTCGACATCGCCGGGCAGGCTTGGGTCCAGCAACATGAACTGGATTGGCCCCCGTGCGGCCCCTTTCGCGGCAGAGGCGGCGTCTTCCAGCACCTTGGCGACCGTTGGCACAGCCTGCGCTTCGTCAACGTAAATTCGCAGCCCGGTTGCCCCGGCCTCGGCCACGAGGGAATCCGCAGGGCCAACCGAGCGGCCCAGCAGCTTGAGCTGATCGGCTTCCATCGTCGCCTCGGCAGTCAGGACAACCTGCGCGCCGGTTTCCAGAAACTCGCGACACTTCTCCAACGTGTCCGAAAACAGCGTGACCTCATAGGCGCCGGTGGGATCAGACAGCTGAGCGAAGGCAAAACGGTTGCCCTTGGCCGATTTCCGCTCCTGCCGACCGGCGACAACCCCGGCCATCTTGGCGATGAACGGGCCAGACCGGGCCTTTTCCGTAACCTCGTCCAGCGTCATAACCTGCTTGCGTTTCAGCGCGGGCATGTAATCGTCCAGCGGGTGCCCCGACAGGTAGAAGCCGATGGCCTTGAATTCCTCGCTGAGGCGTTCGGCCGGCAGCCAGTCCGGCGTCGGCGACAGGCGCGGTTCGGGCAGGTCATCGCCTGCCTCGCCGAACAGAGACACCTGATTGGAGTTTTTCTGTTCATGGATCGCCGCCGAATACTGCACCAGGCGGTCAAGGCTTTCGAACACGCGGCGGCGGTTCTTGTCGAGCTCATCAAAGGCCCCGGCACGCGCCAGCATTTCCAGCGGACGTTTGCCGACTTTTTTCAGATCGACCCGGCGGGCAAAGTCAAAGAGGTTGACGAACGGCTTGTCTCCCCTGCCCTGTACCACCAGATTCATCGCCTCGACGCCGACATTTTTGAGCGCGCCCAGCGCATAGACCAGCTGACCATCCACCACGTCGAAGGTCGCCAGCGAGCGGTTCACGCAGGGCGGCACGTAAGGCAGGCCCAGCCCCTTGCGGACCTCTTCGAAATACACTGCCAGCTTGTCGGTCAGGTGGATGTCGCAGTTCATGACGCCGGCCATGAACTCGACCGGGTGGTTCGCCTTGAGCCATCCGGTCTGGTAGCTGACCACCGCATAGGCCGCCGCGTGGGATTTGTTGAAGCCGTAATTGGCGAATTTCTCCAGCAGGTCGAACACCTCAGAGGCCTTCTTGGCGTCCACGCCGTTCTTGGCCGCGCCGGCCTCGAATTTCGGGCGTTCGGCGTCCATCGCCTCCTTGATCTTCTTGCCCATCGCGCGGCGCAGCAGGTCGGCGCCGCCAAGGCTGTATCCCGCCATGACCTGCGCGATCTGCATCACCTGTTCCTGGTAGACGATGATGCCCTGCGTTTCTTCCAGGATATGGTCGATCAGCGGGTGGACCGAGGTGATCTCGCGCTGGCCGTTCTTGACCTCGCAATAGGTCGGGATGTTCTCCATCGGGCCGGGGCGATACAGCGCCACAAGGGCCACGATATCCTCGATGCAGGTGGGTTTCATGCGCTTGAGCGCATCCATCATGCCCGAGCTTTCAACCTGGAACACCGCCACGGTTTTGGCTGCTGAGTAAAGCTTATAGGTCGCCTCATCATCCAGCGGGATGGCGTTGATCTGGTTTTCAGCCCCCTCGGCGGGTTCATAAAGCTCGGTTCCATCGGCGGCGATGTGCAAGGGACGTCCGGATTTGAAGATCAGGTCCATCGCGTTCTGGATCACGGTCAGGGTCTTCAGACCCAGAAAGTCGAACTTCACCAGCCCGGCCTGTTCCACCCATTTCATGTTGAACTGGGTCGCGGGCATGTCGGAACGCGGGTCCTGATAGATCGGCACCAGCGCATCCAGAGGCCGGTCGCCGATCACCACCCCCGCCGCGTGGGTCGAAGCATTCCGCAGCAACCCCTCGACCTGCTGGCCATAGGTCAGCAGGCGGTCGACCACTTCTTCCTCGCGCGCGGCCTCGCGCAGGCGGGGTTCGTCTTTCAGGGCCTTTTCGATCGAGACCGGCTTGACGCCTTCGACCGGGATCATCTTGGATAGGCGGTCCACCTGCCCATACGGCATTTGCAGCACCCGCCCGATGTCGCGCACGGCGGCCTTTGACAGCAAGGCCCCGAAGGTGATGATCTGCCCCACCTTGTCGCGCCCGTATTTCTGCTGCACATAGCGGATCACCTCTTCGCGGCGGTCCATGCAGAAGTCGATATCGAAGTCGGGCATCGACACCCGTTCGGGGTTCAGGAAGCGTTCGAACAGCAGGCTGTAGCGCAGCGGATCGAGGTCGGTGATCGTCAGCGCATAGGCCACCAGTGACCCCGCGCCCGAGCCCCGCCCCGGCCCGACGGGAATGTCGTGATCCTTGGCCCATTGGATGAAATCCGCGACGATCAGGAAGTAGCCGGGGAAACCCATGCTTTCGATGATGCCCAGTTCGAAATCCAGACGTTCCTGGTATTCCTCGGGCGTCACCGCATGCGGGATCACGGCCAGACGTTTCTGCAAGCCCTCATTGGCGATGCGCCGCAGCTCGGCCACCTCGTCATCCGCGAATTTCGGCAGGATCGGGTCGCGCCGATAGGCCATGAAAGCGCAGCGTCTGGCGATCTCGACAGTGTTTTCGATGGCCTCGGGCAAGTCCGCGAACAGGGTCGCCATCTCTTGTTGCGACTTGAAATAGTGCTGAGCCGTCAGGCGACGGCGGCCTTCCTGCTGGTCGACATAGGCCCCTTCCGATATGCAGATCAGCGCGTCATGAGCTTCGTACATGTCCGGCGTCGGGAAATAGACGTCATTCGTGGCGACCAGCGGCAGGTTCTTGGCATAGGCCATCTCGACATGGCCGCGCTCGGTCAGGCGCTCGGCCTCAGGCTGGCCATCCTCACCCGGATGACGCTGGAGCTCGATGTAAAACCGATCGGGGAACATTGCCGCCAACCGATCGACCAACGCGTCGGCCGCCGGACGCTGACCCTGTTGCAGCAGCATCCCGACCGGGCCGTCGGGTCCACCGGACAGGCAGATCAACCCTTCGGATCGCTCAGCCAATTCTTCCAAAGTGACCTGAGGCAGTTGCCCGCCCTTGTCCACATAGAGGCAAGTGCTGAGCTTCATCAGGTTTTCGTACCCGGTCTCGGACTGCGCCAGCAGCACCAGAGGCGCGGGTGTCTTCGGCTTCTCGCCGGGCTGGGCCTGAACATAGGTCAGATCGACCTGGCACCCCATGATCGGCTGCACCCCGGCCCCGCTTGCGGTGACCGCGAATTCCAGCGCCGAAAACATCGAATTGGTATCCGTTACGGCAACGGCTGGCATCTCCATCTTCTCGCACAGGCCCGGCAGCTTTTTCAGCCGCACGGCGCCTTCCAGAAGGGAATATTCAGTGTGAACGCGGAGGTGGATGAATCGTGGAGAGCTGCTCATGACACCCAAGCTACCCCAGCCGGCTGCGCGACAAAAGGCGGAACCGCGCCACGTTTGCCGCAAAAAAAATCGCCATTGATTATTCGGCTTTTTCAGAAGGTGCTTCGGGATTGACTGGGCGCCGCAATTAAAAACTGCTTTATTTACAAGTGGCTGCCCATTAATCAGACAAGACGGCAACAGGCCGAATACGTCTAATGGTGTATAACAGAGGCGGTTTTTCTTGCCAGACAAGCCGCGCTGTTTCTAACATCTCATGGCAAGCAATTCGCCCGCCACTCTTTCTACGTCGCATCGAAGGAGGGCCGCAGGGGCGCAACTGGGTAAGGCGACGGGTTTCTCGAATGAACATCACGTTTCTTCTGAACGGAGAGACAGTGGAGTTGGCTGGTGTTGATCCGACAGCCACCCTGCTGGATTGGCTGCGCGAAGATCGCGGTCTGACCGGCACCAAAGAAGGCTGCAACGAAGGCGATTGCGGGGCTTGCACCGTGATGGTGACGGATGACCAAGGCGCCAAGGCCCTGAACTCGTGCATTCTGTTTCTGCCGCAATTGCATGGCAAGGCCGTCCGAACAGTTGAAGGCGCAAGTGGCCCGAATGGCGAAGCGCACCCGGTCCAGCAGGCAATGGTCGATCTGCACGGCTCGCAATGCGGCTTCTGCACACCCGGGTTCGTCATGTCGATGGTCGCCGGGCACACGAATGGTGCAACGGACCATGACACTTTGCTTGCAGGCAACCTTTGCCGCTGCACCGGCTATGCGCCGATCATTCGCGCGGCGAAAGCGGCCGAGGAACAGCCCGTTCCGGTTTGGGTCAAAGATAGCCCACCTGCAACGATTGCCGCTTCGCGCATGCTGCCAACCTCATCCGACGAATTGGCCGCCGTGTATGCCGAGAACCCGAATGCGACTCTGGTCGCTGGTGCGACCGATGTGGGCCTTTGGGTCACGAAACAATTGCGTGAACTTGACCCGGTGATCTTCCTCAACCGCTGTGATGATTTGAAGAAGATCACGCTCGGCAGTGAAGAAGTCCGCTTTGGTGCCATGGTCGACATGAATCGCATGGCAGATGCATTGGTCGATCTGCATCCCTCCTATGCCGAGATGATCCGACGCTATGCGAGCGTTCAGGTTCGCCATGCGGCCACGGTCGGAGGCAATATCGCCAACGGCTCGCCCATCGGGGACAACCCGCCCGCGCTGATCGCATTGAACGCGACACTGCACCTGCGCAAGGGCAACGATCGGCGGTCGATCCCGCTGGAAGAGTTCTTCATCGACTACGGCAAACAGGATCGGGTTCCGGGCGAGTTTGTCGAAGCCGTCAGCTTCCCGCGCCAACCAGATCGCCTGAAGGTCTACAAGCTCAGCAAACGGTTCGATCAGGATATCTCGGCCGTCTGCGGCTGTTTCAACATAACCGTTTCGGAGGGCAGCGTCATACAGGCGCGCATCGCGTTTGGTGGCATGGCCGGTACTCCGAAACGGGCAACCCATGTCGAGGCCGCTTTGATCGGCAAACCGTGGACGCGCAAGACCGTAGACGCCGCGCTGCCTTCCTTTGCCGACGACTTTTCGCCACTCACGGATATGCGCGCCTCGGCCCTGTATCGTCTGGAAACCGCCAAGGCGATGCTGCAACGGTATTTGCTGGAAGATCAGGGTGAGATCACCAATGTGCTGGAGGTGTCGGCATGAGTGTGACGCAAGCCCTGCCCCACGACGCCGCCCCATTGCACGTTTCGGGCGCGGCACGGTACGTGGATGACATCCCGACACCCAAGGGCACGCTGCATCTGGCCTTTGGCCTGAGCCCGATCGCCAGGGGCAAGATCACCGCAATGGATCTGTCGGCTGTCAAAAACGCCGAGGGTGTCGTGATGGTCATGACGGCACAGGATCTGCCATTTGCCAACGATGTCTCGCCCTCGATCCACGATGAGCCGCTGCTGTCGGACGGCTCGGTGCACTATATCGGTCAGCCCGTGTTCCTGGTCGTTGCCACCAGCCATCTGGCAGCCCGCAAAGCGGCGCGATTGGGTAAGGTCGACTACGCCGAAGACGTGCCGATCCTGACGATCGAAGAGGCGCTGGCCGCCGACAGCCGGTTTGAAGACGGTCCACGCATCTATGCCAAGGGCGATGCGGATGCGGCCATTGCCAATGCACCGCATGTGATCGAAGGTTCGTTTGAACTGGGCGGGCAGGAGCATTTCTATCTGGAAGGTCAGGCCGCGCTGGCCGTGCCGAATGAAGGTGCGGATATGCTGGTGCACAGCTCGACCCAGCACCCGACCGAGATTCAGCACAAAGTGGCCGACGCTCTGGGCGTTCCGATGCACGCCGTCCGGGTCGAGACCCGCCGCATGGGCGGAGGATTTGGCGGCAAGGAAAGTCAGGGCAATGCGCTGGCCGTGGCCTGCGCCGTGGCCGCCCGCGCAACCGGCAAGGCGTGCAAGATGCGCTATGACCGCGACGATGACATGATCATCACCGGCAAGCGCCACGCCTTTCGCATCTCGTACCGTGCTGGCTTCGATGAGAATGGACATATACAGGGCCTCTCACTCCACCACTATGCGATCTGCGGCTGGGCGCAGGACCTGTCGTTGCCCGTGGCGGACCGGGCGATGCTGCACTCGGACAACGCCTACCTTTTGCCGAACGCCCGGATCGAAAGCCACCGGTTGAAGACCAACACCCAATCTGCCACGGCCTATCGCGGGTTCGGCGGCCCCCAGGGCATGGTCGGCATCGAACGGGTCATGGACCATGCCGCGCATGAACTGGGTTTGGATCCCGTTGAGCTGCGCCGCCGGAATTACTATGCACCCGCGCACGCCGTGGCCGAGAGCACACCGACAGAAAAACCACTGGGGCATCCCGATCCGCACGAAGACCTGACCAGCCGCGGCGCCGTTGAAATGGGCGACGCACCGGTGCGTCCTCTGCCCGCCGGCGGCAACACCACACCCTATGGGATGGAGGTCAGCGATTTCGAACTGCACGGCATGACCGAGGCGTTGCTGAAATCCAGCGACTATGCCGCGCGTAAGGCGGCCATCGCGCAATGGAACGCCGAAAACAGCGTAATCAAAAAGGGCATCGCCTTTTCCCCGGTCAAGTTTGGTATCTCGTTCACGTTGACTCACCTGAATCAGGCGGGTGCGCTGGTACATGTCTATCAGGACGGATCAGTCCACCTGAATCACGGTGGCACCGAGATGGGCCAGGGCCTGTTCCAGAAGGTCGCTCAGGTCGCCGCGTCGCGCTTTGGCATACCGCTGGAGATGGTGAAAATCACCGCAACCGACACGGCGAAAGTACCAAACACGTCTGCGACGGCGGCATCTTCGGGAAGTGACCTGAACGGTATGGCGGTGAAGGCCGCTTGCGACACGATCCGTGATCGGATGGCCGTCTATCTTGCAGAGCGTCATCAGGCCGATCCATCGACGGTCACGTTCACGGATGGGTATGTCTCGGTCTCAGAAGAACGCTATACTTTCGCCGAAGCCGCCGCACTGGCCTATCAAGGGCGCGTCAGCCTGTCGGCCACGGGCTTCTACAAAACACCCAAGATCGAATGGGACCGGATCGCCGGGCGCGGTCGCCCCTTCTTCTACTTTGCCTACGGCGCTTCCGTTACCGAGGTGGCGGTGGACACTCTGACCGGTGAAAACCGCATTCTGCGAACGGATATCCTGCATGATGCGGGCGCGTCGCTGAACCCGGCTTTGGACATAGGTCAGGTCGAAGGCGGTTATGTGCAGGGCGCGGGGTGGCTGACGACCGAGGAACTCGTGTGGGACGGCAAAGGAAACCTGCGCACGCACGCGCCCTCGACCTACAAGATCCCGGCCTGCTCGGACCGGCCGGACATCTTCAACGTCACGCTTTGGGATGGCGAAAACCGCGAGGACACGATCTATCGCTCGAAAGCTGTAGGCGAGCCGCCTTTCATGCTTGGTATTTCCGCATGGCTGGCGCTGTCGAACGCAGTTGCCGCCTGCGGAGACAAGTACCCGGCCCTGAACGCTCCGGCCACGGCCGAAGAGGTTTGGCGCGGGGTCCAGAGGATGAAGGGAGGCATCTGATGGGATTTGACCTTGAGGCTTTGAGGGAGGCGGTCAAAACCCACGGGAAAGTGGTTCGGGTGGTCATCGCCGGGATCAAAGGGTCGTCCCCGCGCGAGGTGGGTGCTGCAATGCTGGTCTGGAAAGACGGGCAAAGCGGAACCATCGGCGGTGGAACGCTGGAATACCAGGCCGCAGAGGCCGCACGAACGCAAACAGTGGCCACGCGCCTGACGCATCACACGCTGGGACCGGACATGGGGCAATGTTGCGGCGGAGCAGTCTCTTTGTTCAGCGAGGTCTATGATCTCAAGACGGTTGAAACGCTGGATGATACGATCATTGCACGATCAGCTTCGGGGGGCGCCATGCCTCTTTCCGTCAAGCGAATGCTGGCGGCGGCACGCAGTCAGGGCATTGCACCCGAACCGCGCCTGATCGACGGCTGGATGATCGAACCGGTGCATAAACCGGCGCGAAACCTGTGGATCTGGGGCGCAGGTCACGTCGGGCGGGCGCTGGTGGATGTTCTGTCCCCCCTGCCCGATCTTGCGATCACTTGGGTCGATACCGGCCCCGAGCGCTTTCCCGACGTGATTCCCCAAGGCGTGACCGATCTGCCAGCGACGAAACCGGCCGACCTTGTGCGACATGCACCGGCCAATGCCGAGCACCTTGTGCTGACTTATTCACACAATCTGGATCTGGAACTGTGCAACAGGCTGCTTTTGCACGATTTCCGCTTTGCGGGACTGATTGGCTCGGCTACCAAATGGGCGCGGTTCCGATCGCGGCTGGCGGCCCTTGGGCATCCGCCCGACCGGATAAGCCGGATAACCTGCCCAATTGGTGACCCGTCGCTGGGCAAACACCCGCAGATGATCGCCGTGGGCGTCGCAGCGCACCTGCTGCGTCCGGCCCGGCAGAACGAGTTGAAGAAGGACCTGAGCGCGTGACCACTCCATTGCTGAGCCTGCAAGGGTTGACCAAAGCCTATCCCGGTGTCGTGGCCAATGATCAGGTGTCCTTTGACATCGGTGAGGGCGAAGTTCACGCCTTGTTGGGGGAAAACGGGGCCGGGAAATCCACGCTGGTCAAGATGATCTATGGGCTGGTGAAACCTGACAGTGGCACCATGCTGTTGCGCGGTCAGCCTTTTGCGCCGCCTGAACCCCGCGCCGCGCGGGCTGACGGAATTGCGATGGTGTTTCAGCATTTTTCGCTGTTTGACGCCCTGAACGTGGCCGAAAACATCGCCTTGGGGATGGAAAACCCGCCCGCCATGGGTGATCTGGCCTCGCGCATCCGCGAAGTGTCCGAAACCTACGGCCTGCCGCTGGATCCGTTCCGTACTGTGGGCGATCTGTCCGCCGGCGAACGCCAGCGTGTCGAAATTATCCGTTGCCTGCTGCAAGACCCGAAACTGCTGATCATGGACGAACCGACCTCGGTACTGACCCCGCAGGAGGTCGAGATCCTGTTCGAAACGCTGAACAAGTTGCGGTCCGAGGGTACGTCGATCCTGTATATCTCGCACAAGCTGGAAGAGATTCGGACCCTGTGTGACCACGCCACGATCCTGCGGCTTGGGAAAAATGTCGGCGAGTGCGTCCCCTCTGAGACCTCGGCCCGCGACATGGCCGAACTGATGGTGGGAACGGCCCTGCAAACCCCGGAACGTTCCGGGCGTGATTTTGGCGCTGTGGCGCTGGATGTCAGCGGGCTGTCGGTGCCTTCTCCGTCAGAATTCGGTACCGCATTGCGCAACGTGCATTTGACCGTCCGCAAGGGCGAGGTTCTGGGCATTGGTGGTGTTGCGGGCAACGGGCAGGATGAATTGCTGGGCGTTTTATCTGGTGAAATCCTGACGACGGCCGATGCGATCAAATTCAACGGTCAGGCGATTGGTAAGCTGGGCCCAACAGCGCGACGCAAACTTGGCGTGTTGACCGCGCCCGAAGAACGGCTGGGCCATGCCGCTGCCCCGAACATGAGCCTGACCGAAAACGCCCTGTTGACCGGTTCGGTTCGAGAGGGTCTGGAAAGCAACGGCTTTCTGAAATGGACCGAGACCAGGAGCTTTGCGGAGAAGATCATCGAGGTTTTTGACGTCCGGACACCCGGCCCGGACAACGCGGCACGGTCTTTGTCCGGGGGGAACCTACAGAAATTCGTGATCGGACGCGAAGTGCTGCAAAACCCGGATGTGCTGGTGGTGAACCAGCCAACCTGGGGCGTGGATGCCGCAGCGGCCGCGTCGATCCGGCAGGCAATCCTCGACCTGGCGGCAAAGGGAACGGCGGTTGTCTGCATCTCTCAGGATCTGGATGAGTTGATGGAAATCTCGGACAGCTTTGCTGCGCTGAACGAGGGCCGCCTGAGCGCGCCACGTCCGACGACCGGACTGACAGTGGACGAGATCGGGCTGATGATGGGCGGTGCCCACGGAATGGAGGTGGCGCATGTGTGATCTGTTGGGCCGCCTTCGGCGAGAGTATTTGAAAAAAGATGAAGAAGTCAGAGGAACGAGCTGATGATTGTGCTGGAGAAACGTCCTCAGCCTTCCAGGGTCTGGTCTTATGCGACGCCGTTGGTTGCAGTTTTGGCGACGATGTTTTTTGGTGGTTTGTTGTTCGCCATACTGGGCAAGAATCCGGTCGAGGCCATCGGCACCATCTTCTGGGAACCTCTTTTTGGTGAATTCGCCTTTTATTACCGCCCGCAGCTGTTGGTGAAAGGCGCGCCGCTGGTGCTGATCGCCATCGGCCTTTCGTTGGGGTTTCGGGCAGGCATCTGGAACATCGGGGCCGAAGGCCAGTATATCATGGGCGCCATCTTCGGTGCGGGTGCCGGGCTGGCATTCTACCCGCTTGAGGCATGGTACATTTTCCCGATCATGGTCATCGCAGGTGCCTTCGGTGGCTGGCTGTGGGCAATGATCCCGGCTGTTCTGAAAGTACGCTTTGGCACCAACGAAATCCTCGTGTCGCTGATGCTGGTTTACGTGGCCGAGCAGATGCTGGCCTCGGTTTCGCTGGGGTTGCTGAAAAACCCCGAGGGGTTCGGCTTTCCGGGATCGCGCAACCTGCAATCTTATGAAAGTGCTCACAATGCTGAATTGATCATCGGTTCCGGGATGCACTGGGGTGTGGTCGCGGCTTTCATCGCGGTGATTTTTGCCTATGTGCTGCTCAATCGTCACATGTTGGGCTTCCACATTCGTTTGACGGGTGAAGCACCCCGTGCGGCCAAGTTTGCGGGTGTAAACCCCGCCCGCCTGATCCTGTTCTGTCTTGGGATGTCCGGCGCTCTGGCCGGTCTGGCCGGGATGTTCGAAGTATCCGGGCCTTCGGGTCAGGTCAGCATTGATTTCAACGTCGGCTATGGTTTCACAGCAATCATCGTGGCCTTTCTGGGCCGCCTGCACCCGGTAGGCATACTTCTTGCCGGGTTTCTGATGGCGCTCACCTATATCGGCGGTGAAATCGCGCAGTCTCAGCTGGGCCTGCCAGCCGCCGCCATTCAGGTGTTCCAGGGCATGCTTCTGTTCTTCCTGCTGGCCCTAGACCTGTTGACCAACTACCGCATCCGTGCGGCCCGAAAAGAGGTGGCGTGACTCATGGATCTTGGCCAAATCAACCCCGTACTTCTGGTCGCCTCACTGATGGTGGCCGCAACGCCCCTGCTGCTTGCAGCAATCGGAGAGCTGGTCGTCGAAAAGTCAGGTGTTCTGAACCTCGGCGTCGAAGGCATGATGATCGTGGGTGCGATCAGCGGCTTTGCCATCTCGGTCGAGACCGGCTCGCCCTGGCTGGGCTTTGTCGCTGCCGCCATCGGCGGCGCTGTTCTTTCGCTGCTGTTCGTCTTGTTGACGCAGTTTGCATTGGCCAATCAGGTGGCCAGCGGTCTGGCTCTGACCCTGTTTGGCCTTGGGTTCAGCGCACTGATCGGGCAGAGCTATGTGGGGATCAAACCCCCCAGTATGGGCGACATCCATATTCCGCTGATCAGCGATATCCCGGTTGTCGGCCCGATCCTGTTCCAACATGACCCGATCCTGTACCTGGGCATCGCGATCACGGCGACCGTCTGGGCGGTGCTGAAATACACGCGTGTTGGTCTGATCCTGCGGGCCGTCGGTGAAAACCACGATGCCGCGCATGCGCTTGGCTACAAGGTGATCAAGATCCGCATTCTGGCCATCATGTTCGGCGGCGCCTGCGCCGGTCTGGGCGGGGCCTATATCAGCCTGATCCGCGTGCCGCAGTGGACCGAGGGCATGACCGCCGGCGTCGGCTGGATCGCATTGGCCCTTGTTGTCTTTGCAAGCTGGAAACCGTGGCGGGTCCTGTTGGGTGCCTATTTGTTCGGCGGCATTACCGTGTTGCAGCTTAATTTGCAGGCGGCAGGCGTTGCCATTCCCGTCGAGTATCTGGCAATGTCGCCCTATATCATCACGATCCTTGTGCTTGTGATCCTTTCGGCCGACAAGAGCAGCGCGCCTGCTTCGCTGGGCCGGATATTCCATGCCTCACACTAGGGGCCAACAGTACCAATTTGGGGAGTAACACATGAAATTCACCGCACTTCTGACGAGCGCCGCCATGGCGCTGGGTCTGGCCTCGGGGGCCATGGCCGAAGACAAGACCAAAGTCGGTTTCGTCTATGTCGGCCCGGTCGGCGATGGCGGCTGGACCTATGAACATGACAAGGGCCGGCAGGCCGTTGAAAAAGAGTTCGGCGACAAGGTTGAAACCGTATTCGTTGAATCGGTTCCCGAAGGCCCGGACGCCGAGCGTGTGATGACGCAGATGGCGCTGGAAGGCGCGGATCTGATCTTTACCACTTCGTTCGGTTACATGGACCCGACCATCAACGTGGCCAAGAAATTCCCGAACGTTAAATTCGAGCATGCAACCGGCTATAAAACCGCCGACAACGTCTCGGTCTACTCGGCCCGCTTCTACGAAGGCCGCGCGGTTCAGGGCCACATCGCCGGTAAAATGACCAAGTCGAACATCATCGGCTATATCGGGTCCTACCCGATCCCCGAGGTGATCCGCGGCATCAACTCGGCCTATATCCACGCCAAGAAGGTGAACCCGGATGTCGAGTTCAAGATCGTCTGGGCCTACACGTGGTTCGACCCGGCGAAAGAAGCTGACGCCGCCACCGTTTTGATCGAACAGGGCGCGGACGTAATCCTGCAACACACCGACTCGACAGCACCGCAAGCAGCGGCGCAAGAGGCCGGCAACGTGATCACCTTCGGTCAGGCATCGGACATGAGCGAATACGCACCGCTCCCGCGTGTGTCATCGATCATCGACAACTGGGCCCCCTATTACATCGCGCGGACTAAAGCGGTAATGGACGGGACATGGACATCCTCCAACACCTGGGACGGTATCGGAGCAGGAATGGTCGAAATCGGCGAGATTTCGGACGCGGTTCCCGCAGATGTCAAAGAAGAGGCGCTGGCCCTGAAGGCGGCGCTTGCAGATGGCAGCTATCACGCGTTCACCGGTCCGCTGAAGAAGCAGGACGGAAGCGACTGGCTGGCTGAAGGCGAAACCGCTGACGATGGCACGCTGGCTGGCATGAACTTCTATGTTGAAGGGCTGGAAGGCGAGATTCCGCAGTAAGCTTTTTCATCAAGGAATGAATTAGGCCCGCACCTGGTCTGCGGGCCTTTTTTATGCGCACCGGCATCGGACAAAATCTGGTTAGCGTGAATGACGTTCGCATACCGCCCGGGTCGATCAAGCCCTGCCCTGCGTTCGCCACCCCACCAGGCTGAGACAGGCAAACAAAACAGCGGCCACGCAGACTATCGAAGGCCCCGCCGGAGTATCGAACACATAAGCCGCTCTGAGCCCCGCAATCGCGGAAAACGCGCCTATTGCGGCCGCTATCAATGCCATTGCTTCGGGCGATCGGGCCAGATTTCGTGCCGCCGCCGCGGGAATGATCAACATCGCCGCAATCAGCAATACCCCCACGACCTTGATCGCAACAGCCACGGTTACCGCCAGAGACAGGGTCAGGATCAACTGTTCCCGTCTCGGGTCGAAACCACTGGCATAGGCCAGTTCCTCATTCAATGTGGCCGTCAAAAGCTGAGCCCATCGCCAGGCGATCAGCGCCACGACAAGCGCGGCGCCGCCCCAGATCACCAGCAGATCCGATCGGGAAACCGCAAGAATATCCCCGAACAGATACGCCATCAAATCTATGCGGACGCCGGACAAAAACGAGACAGCAACCAGACCGAAGGCCAAAGCGGAATGCGCCAGGACCCCCAGCAGCGTGTCCATCGCATAGCCACGACCGGCCAACAAGGTGACCGTCAGCGCCATAATCAGTGCAACGGCCAGCGCTCCGGTGAAGATCGACATCTGAAAGGTCAGCGACAGGGCCACGCCCAGAATTGCGGCATGTGCGGTTGCGTCACCGAAATACGCCATGCGGCGCCACACCACGAAACACCCAAGAGGAGCAGCCGCAAACGCAACACCGATACCTGCGAGCGTTGCCCGCATCATGAAATCGTCAAGCATCATTCCGCCGCTTCCTGAGGGTTTGCATCATGGTCGTGATTGTGATCGTGCTCGTGCCGGTACAGGGCAAGCGCACCGCCTGTTCCCGTTCCGAACAAGGCCCGGTATTCGGGTGCCGAAGCGACCACCGCCGGCGATCCTTCACAGCAGACATGCCCGTTGAGACAAATCACCCTGTCCGAGGCGCTCATGACCACGTGCAATTCGTGACTGATCATCAGGATTGCACATCCGGTTTCGCGGCGTACGGCCTCGATTTGCTGGTAGAAACTCGCCGAACCGCGCTGGTCCAGCCCTTGGGTCGCCTCATCCAGCAGCAGAAGGTCAGGTTTGTTGATCAGCGCCCGCGCCAGCAACACACGCTGAAACTGACCGCCCGACAGTTGCGACATCTGACGTTTCAACAGATCCGGGACGCCCGCCGTTTCCAGCGCCTCGACGCATTGGCGACGTGAAACGCGATCCGTCAGGCGCATGAACCTCTCGACCGAGATTGGCAAGGTGGGATCCACATGCAGTTTCTGCGGCACATATCCGACCTTCAATCCGGGTTTCAGTGATACACGCCCGGCACATGGCCTGGTCGCGCCAATGATGGCGCGCAACAGGCTGGTTTTACCCGATCCGTTTGGCCCGACGATGGTGACGATCTCACCAGGTTCGACTGCCATATCCACATGGCTCAGAACAGTATTGGCGCCGTAGCGCACACTGAGATTCTCGACACAGACGAGCGTCATTTTCAGGCCTTTTCGGTGCAGTCGGGGCAAAGTCCCTCGGCTTCTACAACCGTTCGCTCGATCTCGAAACCCGCAGCGCGCGCAGCAGCACCAAGAACACCTTTAGCCGGCGCGGACTGCGCCTCGGCAACCGCATCGCACTTCCTGCAAATCATGAATGCCGGAGAATGCGACGCGCCGGGATGAGAACAGGCGACGAACGCATTCAGGCGCTCGATCTTGTGAACGAACCCGTTTTGAACAAGGAAATCAAGCGCCCGATAGGCGACCGGTGGTTGAGATCCGAACCCTTCCTCTCGCAATCGGTCAAGGATGGCATAGGCACCAAGGGCCCGATGCTCTTGCAGCAGCATTTCCAAGACCTTGCGGCGAACCGGCGTCAGGCGCAGCCCCTCGCCCTTGCACCGTGCCTCGGCGGATAGCAACGCCGTTTTGACGCAAGTCTGGTGGTCATGTTCCTGAAACCCGACCGGGGCCGCCTCATCGACAGAGACAGGATTCGTATCACTTGTCATGTTATTTCATTTCATGTATTGCCACTCGTAACGTTATAAAATCACACAGAGGGTCTGATGTCCAGAAAGCTTCTTCCAGTTTCGATCACGGTTGCATTGATGGGAGGAACCGCCATCGCGGACGTTCCGAACGTTGCGGTCGATATCGCGCCTATCCACTCGCTTGTTTCCCGGGTTATGGACGGCGTCGGAACACCGGCCCTGATCGTCGCACCAGGTGCCTCGCCTCATGAATACAACCTGCGCCCGTCCGAGGCGGCCGCATTGCAGGATGCCGATCTGGTGTTCTGGGTGGGAGAAGACCTGACACCTTGGATGGAAAGTGCCATCGAAACCCTTGCCGACAGTGCGACGGTCACGTCCCTACTTGACGCCGATGGTACGGTTCTTCTGGAGTTCCGCGAAAGCGCCGTTTTCGAGGCACATGATCATGCCGGCGAAGAGGAACATGATCATGAAGATGAGCACGTCGAAGACGACGGGCACGATCATGATGATCATGAACATGGTCACGACGACCACGCCAAGGATGATGACCACGATCACGAAGAACATGCCGATCAAGAAAAGCATGATGAGCATCACGATCACGCGCATGGCGAGCACGATCCACATGCATGGCTTTCACCCGCAAATGCAGAAACCTGGCTGAACCTGATCGCCGCACAGCTGTCGTCTGCCGATCCGGACAATGCAGGTGCATATTTTGCCAATGCCGCAGCCGCGCGCGCTGAAATGGCCGCGCTGTCTGCACAAGTGGCCGAGACGCTTGGACCGGTTCGCGGAGGAAGCTTCGTCGTGTTCCACGACGCCTACCAGTATTTCGAGGATGCATTTGACTTTCCAGCCGCAGGTGCGATTTCCATCGCCGACGCCTCGGACCCGAGCCCGGCTCGTATCGCCGAGATTCAAAGCCGTATCCGCGAAGAAGGTATCAGCTGCGTTCTGGCCGAGCCACAGTTCAACCCCGGCATCGTCAAAACCGTGCTGGACGGGACCGAGGCCAAAACGGGCGTAATCGATCCGCTGGGCTCTGATCTGGAACCCGGAGCGGATCTCTACCCGCAAGTCATTCTCAACATGGCAAAAACTCTGGCCGAGTGTCTCTAACCCCGTTGCAAACCCGGCTCGGGTTGAGAAACCGGCCGGGTTCAACCTTTCAGGAAACAGGGCGGATCAGCGCGCAGACCGAAAAAACCAGCAGCTGCATCATGTCCGACGGCAATGTCAGGGAAACCTGACACTACCGCTTCTCTGACCCAGCGTGTTGCAGCCAAACGATCCTTCAGGAACACATCTCAATCGCCAACGCGCTTGTCAGATCGCCTCGGAAACGGATTGGTCTCACTCCTTGAGACGTGCTTTTAGGAAGGTGATTTCAAACCCAGCTTTTTCAGGGCTGCATCCGCTGCCCGCGTCCACCTTTCCCGAAGGGCAGCGTTGGTGCTGTGGCGCAAGCCAAGTGATCTCAGATGCTCAAATCGTTTCGGGTCATCCCTCCCGAAAGACACAGCTACGCGGGGCCACCAATAGTCCACAGCGTCTTGCATATCTTGCGACTCTCCGTTTTCAACCAGCTTAACAGCACCTTCCAACGCCAGTTCGCCGTGATGCGCCTCGATCGGTGCGATCTGCCGGAAAGCCTCGGCGAGTGGTTGATAAGAGACGGTCGAGAACTCCGCCAGTTGCTCTGCCACGGCACGGCTCATCAGCAGGTTCATGACGACGGCGTCAGTCCAACCGGCAATCGGATAATTGAACACCGCAAGCCGCATGTCATGTTCGCTGCGGGTCGCGCCGATATCCGCTTTTCGATCCAACCGGGCAGTCCAGGGGTGATGCGTGGCATAACGATCCGTGTCGGCGCCGAACTCACCCATGATTTTCAGAACCCGGTCCGCGTGGTCCGTCTTTTCCAGCACGATCTTCGCCGCCGCGATACGTTCCTTTATGCCAGGGCCCTGGTTGATGACATCAGCAAAGCCTGCGGCACCTGCGAGTTCGCTGTCCACAAACGTAGCCATCAGTTTCATCAGCTCGGCGCGGTAACGCGGCGGTACGTTGGTCGGATTGGTCAGCACTCCGCCTGCGGCCAGGTAGCTGTCGAGTGTCATGGCGTCGGTCATTGATCCTCTCCCTTTACTGGTCGTAGTCCACGACCACGCGGTCGGTCACCGGGTAAGCCTGACAACTCAGCACGTAACCTTTTTCGACCTCGTAATCTTCCAGCGCGTGATTGGCGAGCATCTCGACCTCGCCCTCAAGAACACGGCAGCGGCAGGTCGAACAAACCCCGGCTTTGCAGGCGTAAGGCGCGTCCATGGCATTTTCCAAGGCTGCATCCAGAATGGACTGATCTTTCGGCAAGGTCACGGTCTGCGTCGCGCCATCCAATGTGATCAAAGCGCTGGTCTGGTTTGCCTGCGTGCCTGCGTCGGCCGCACTTGTCTCGCGCTTGGCCCGACCCGGCTGGGCGCTGGCAAAGAGTTCGAACTTGATCTGGCTGTCCTCAAGACCGTGTTCCCGCAGAGCGGCGGCAATACCCAGCATCATCGGCTCTGGTCCGCAGATGAATGCGGTGTCGGCAGTCTCGACATCGATCCAGTGCTTGAACAGCTCGCGGCATTTTTCCTGCGTTACCAGACCGGTGAACAGGTCAATCTCCTGCGCGTCCGTTTCCAGAATGTGGATGACGTTCAGCCGGCCCATATAGAGGTTCTTCAGATCCTCCAGTTCTTCACGGAACATGATCGTGTTGATGCCCTTGTTGGCATAGATCAGCGTAAAACGGGATTTGGGTTCGCGGGCCAAAGTGGTTTTGAGGATCGACAGAACAGGCGTGATCCCCGATCCGCCGGCAAAGCCAAGGTAGTGTTTTTCCGCATCCGCATCGATGGGTACGTGAAAATTGCCCATTGGTGGCATCGCCTGCACGACGTCACCTATGCTGAGCTCTTCATTTGCCCAGCTTGAGAACGCACCACCCTCGACGCGTTTTATGCCGACCTGAAGAACACCGTCATCCTTGCCGGCACAGATGGAGTAGGAGCGGCGCAGTTCTTCGCCGTCGAATTCGCGCCGGAACGTCAGGTACTGGCCGGCGGCGAAGTCGAACTGATCCGCTGCGCCGTTAACGGGTTCAAGCGTAACGACAACCGCATCGCGGATGGTTTTGTGGATGTCGGTGACTTTCAGGTCGTGAAAACGTGCCATCCGGTGCTCCTCCTCAGATGCACTTGAAATAGTCAAAGGGTTCCAGACAATCCGTGCAGCGCCAATGGGCCTTGCACGGGGTCGAGCCGAACTGGCTGACCTTTTCGACTGCTTTGCTGCCGCAATGCGGGCAGCGATCCGGGCCGCCCGCGGGTTGCGGCGGCGCAATTCCATAGTCTTCCAGCTTGGCGCGGCCTTTTTCGCTGAGCCAATCGGTGGTCCAGGCGGGTGAAATGCTGGTTTCTATGCGCAGATCCCCGATGCCGTGATCGCGCAGCGCGGTTTCGATATCCAGACTGATGATGGATGTCGCCGGGCAACCGGAATACGTTGGCGTGACGGTTACGACCAGCGTGTCAGCATCCCAGCGCACATCGCGCACTATGCCCAAATCCACGACGGAAATCACCGGGATTTCGGGATCGGGCACGGCATCCAGCCAGCTCCATATCTGGTCAGTCGAGACCCGCATCCGCTCTTACCACTTTGCTCCGGGATAGGCGCGTTGCAGCCATTGCATCTGCGTCAGCAGATGGCCCAGATGTTCGGTATGCATGCGCCCGTCGCGGCCGCCTTTATGGGCAAAACGGCTTTCCGGAATACTCAGCGTTGCCTGATTGAGGACCCGCTCAACCAGCGCGTCGTATTCCTCTCGCAAATCCGCCGGGTTCGGCGCGATACCTGCGGCGACCATCTGGGCGTCAACCTCGTCGCTGGCAAACATCTCGCCCACATAGGGCCACAGGTAATCCAGTGCGTCCTGCATCCGGGCATGGCTTTCCTCGGTTCCGTCACCAAGCCCCACGACCGTGTCGCCCGAACGTTCCAGATGGTAGGTCACTTCCTTGCTGGCCTTGGCGGCGATTGCCGCAACCCGCTGGTCCGAAGATGCCATCAGGCGTCCCAGCATGATCGAGTGCCACGCATCGAACAGGAATTGACGCATCAGCGTACGGCCGAAATCGCCGTTCGGCACCTCGACCAGCAACACGTTGCGGAAATCCCAGGCGTCGCGCAGGAAAGCCAGATCGTCGGCGCTTTTGCCACCATCGGCCTCTCCCGCAAGGCCCAGCCACATCTGGGTCTGGCCAATCAGGTCCAGCGCGGTGTTGGCCAGCGCTATGTCTTCTTCCAGAACCGGCGCATGGCCGCACCACTCACTGACACGATGCCCGAGGATCAGTGTGTTGTCCCCCATCCGCAGCAGGAATTGCAGAAATGCCTCATCCCGGGTCATCACATTGCCCCCACTTCATCGGGAATGTCGAAGAAGGTCGGGTGCCGGTACACCTTGCTTTCGCTTGGTTCGTACAGCGGGCCTTTGTCGCTGGGCGATGACGCCGAGATATTGTTGGCTTCGACCACCCAGATCGAGACGCCTTCGTTGCGGCGGGTGTAGACGTCGCGCGCGTTCTTGATTGCCATTTCCGCGTCAGGGGCATGTAGCGAACCGACATGTCGGTGGCTCATCCCATGCTGACCGCGGATGAAGATTTCCCACAGGGGCCATTCGGTATTCATCGGGTATCCTCCTCAGGGTAAGCTTATTCAGCAGCCAGATTGCCGGCCTTTTTCTTGCGGGCGTGGGCCAACAGCCCGTCACGGACCCACTTGCCGTCGTCCCATGCCTTGTTGCGCGCGGCCAGCCGATCCACGTTGCAGGGGCCGTTGCCTTTGATCACGTCAAAGAACTCGGACCAGTCGGGTTCCGTAAAGTCGTAATGCCCCCGCTCTTCGTTCCACTTCAGATCCGGGTCAGGGATCGTCAGGCCCAGATACTCAGCCTGCGGCACGGTCTGGTCGACGAATTTCTGGCGCAGCTCGTCATTGGTGTTGATCTTGATCTTCCACGCCATCGACTGGGCCGAATGCACCGAGTCCTTGTCGGACGGGCCAAACATCATCAGTGACGGGTACCAGAAACGGTTCATCGCATCCTGGGCCATCTTGCGCTGTTCCGGCGTGCCTTCGGCCATCTTGCGAATGGCATCATATCCTTGGCGCTGGTGAAAGCTTTCTTCCTTGCAGATGCGGATCATCGCGCGCGAATACGGCCCGTAGGACGTTCTTTGCAGCGGCACCTGGTTCATGATCGCCGCGCCGTCAACCAGCCACCCGACGGCACCAATATCGGCCCAGTTCAAGGTCGGGTAATTGAAGATCGACGAGTATTTCATGCGGCCATCCAGCAGCATCTCGGTCAGCTCATCGCGGCTGACACCCAGCGTTTCGGCGGCACAATACAGGTAAAGACCATGCCCGGCCTCGTCCTGCACCTTGGCGAGAAGGATCGCCTTCCGCTCCAGTGTCGGCGCGCGCGTGATCCAGTTGCCTTCGGGCAATTGACCCACAATCTCGGAATGAGCGTGCTGACCAATCTGACGGATCAGCGTCTTGCGATACCCGTGAGGCATCCAGTCCTTGGGCTCGATCTTGATATCCGCGTCGATCCGCGCCTGGAATTCAGCAAGCTTTTCCGGATCTTCATTCGACGCTTCGGATTCTACCATCTGAGCATACATGTCCCGTCTCCTCCGTTACACGCGTTCAAGTATAAGGGCCGCACCCTGCCCGACACCCACACACATGGTGCACAGGGCATAGCGCCCGCCGGTACGTTTCAATTGATAGGCCGCGGTCAGCACAAGGCGCGCACCGCTCATGCCAAGGGGATGGCCCAGCGCTATCGCACCACCGTTGGGGTTCACGTGGGCCGCGTCGTCGGGAAGACCCAGCTCGCGCAAGGTGGCAAGTCCCTGAGACGCAAACGCCTCGTTCAGTTCGATCACGTCCATCTGATCCACGCTCAGCCCTGCCCGGGCCAACACCTTGCGGCTGGCCGGTACCGGGCCGATGCCCATCACACGTGGCGCAACACCCGCAACCGACATGCCAACCACTCGGGCCATCGGGGTCAGACCGTTCTTGGCTGCTGCGGCCTCATTCGCCATCAGAATCGCCGCCGCACCATCATTCACACCAGACGCATTCCCCGCCGTCACGGTCTTGTCGGGCCCGTTCACACCTTTCAGACCCGCGAGTTTTTTGGCCGTTGTTCCCGGGCGCGGGTGCTCATCCGTATCAACGACAATCGGATCGCCCTTGCGCTGGGGAACCGAAACCGGGGTGATTTCATCCTTGAACACGCCTGCCGCGTGCGCGGTGGCCCAGCGGGACTGGCTGCGCGCGGCAAAGGCATCCTGGTCTTCCCGGCTGATACCATAGTCTTCGGCGACATTGTCGGCCGTTTGCGGCATGGAATCGACGCCGTATGCCTGCTTCATCTTCGAGTTCACGAAACGCCAGCCGATCGTGGTGTCGTACACCGCATTGCTGCGGGTAAACGCCGAACTTGCCTTGGGCATCACGAACGGCGCGCGTGACATGCTTTCCACGCCCCCCGCGATGGCCAGATCGTAGTCGCCCGCCTTGATGCCGCGCGCCGCCATACCCACAGCATCCATGCCGCTGGCACATAGACGGTTCACCGTCGTTCCCGGAACGTCAATCGGCAAACCCGCCAGAAGAGCAGCCATACGCGCAACGTTTCGGTTGCTCTCGCCCGCCTGATTGGCATCGCCATAGATCACGTCGTCAACACTGGCCCAGTCGACCTGAGGGTTGCGCGCCTTCAATGCCGCCAACGGAAGAGCAGCCAGATCATCTGTGCGGACCGACGATAGCGCCCCTCCGTACCGTCCGATCGGAGTGCGCGTCGCGTCACAAATGAAAGCGTCCATCTTAGAGTACTCCTGTTCCCACGGAACAATATCAACCGTCTGGTCGGTTAATAAATCCTCCCCTGATTCGATGCAAGACTTATGTTACTCAATCTTCTCACATGTCGCACATCCTGTAACATTAAAGGTGCCTTCTGACCGAAGCGGTTTTTGCGACGGCACAAAACAGCGCAGTCACTTTTTGATTATGGCAGGAAACCCAACAGCTCGCCCGAGCTTTGCCCCGCTGTGGGTCAGTCCATCAGCTCGGCTTCCAAACTCGATAGCGAGGGGCGCGGCAGCCTTTCCAACAAGTGCGAGACAGCTTCTCTGCACGCCGCACCTTTCCAGTCGTCCGGCAGGAAAACCGGCGGCAGGCTTGGATGGCGCAGAACGATGCGTCGCCAGGCGTGCACGACCAGAACACGCAGAACCGCCGAACGCATCGGATCGCCCGCCCCCTCTGCGGGCAAAAGCCGCTCAACAACCTGAATGGCATCCCAGAATTGATCATAGGCGGTTTTCAACGGCTCCGGCCCGCACAGGTCGCGAAGCCAGTTCGGGACGGAGATCGTGTCGCTCTCGAAACCCAGAAGCTCCTCAAGATCATCCGGCATCGGCCCGGGTGCCATGGCCGTGGACGCATTCAGCGAGAAGTAATCCCCTGTCAGCATCAAATCCGACAATTCCTTCCGGGAACTTTCCGAGTTGCTGGCGATAAGAACATGCCAGATATCCGGCATGTTCGAGTCGCGGGAATAGATACGCGGTGCGGCTGCAACGCTTTGACGGCGACCAAAGCTGGTCAGCCTGTGCACACTGTTCCGACCGACGCGCGTGCTTTCAATCCAGCCTTCCTTGCGCAACCGATGCAACGCAACCCGTGTGGCCTCGGCCCTGATCCCCGCCAGACGCGTAAGCGCCGTGATGAGTGATCCACTGATCTGATCCGACCCATCCTGCGCCAGATCGCCGAAAATCGTAACCAGAACTGACCACACCCGCTGGGTGCTTGTCGTGGTCAGCCGGCTGACACAGGATTCAAACCAATCTGGAGCAGTATCTTTCATTTGCCCAGTATAATCGGGCCCGAAGGAAATGCCATCCGGCCCCGCACGCCCAGTTTCGTACAGGGTCAGGATTTCGCCAACCGGGTCGGTTCAGTCAAGCGCTGTCGGGCAAAACAAGTGATCCGCCAAAGTGGTGCCATCTGTGCACCGCCCGCGTTGCGCGCCGCTCTATTTGGCGTGCATGTCACGTTTGCGGTTACGTGTTCGTTTCGTGGCCTCTTCCGAGCCGTCGTGATAGGTTCCGAACCACTTGTCCCAGGGCATTTCCGCGTTGCCGTAATTGCATTCGTAATAACGGTGATGCAACTGGTGGAAAAACGCCCCGATCAACAACGCCTGACGGTCGCGCGCCCAGATGGCCTCGTACCCGGAATGAGACGAGGCGGCACCCAGCATAAGCCAATAGCCCAGAAAGATCATGTGCACCGGGTGGCTGGGCAATACCAACACGATCAGGATGGCGCTGAGATACCCGAAAGCCTCGACCGGATGCATCGACATGCCCGACCATGGGCCGGTATTGACGTTGCGGTGATGCACGGCATGAACATGCTTGTAGATGAATGGCTGGTGCAGAAACAGATGCACAACATAGAAATGAAAGCTCTGCCAGAGCGCCAGGGTCGGGAACAGCAACACGAACCAGACCGGATGCGCCGCGAAGCTGAGCGTGGCGATGTAATTGTTGGCATACATCCAGCGCAGAAAGCACTCCAGCATCGACAGGAATGTCGCGCCAAAGACCATCGAATGGTAGATGTTGTCCCACGTCTGATAGCCGAACTTGTACAAAGCGTTCTTGCGCTTCATGTAAGGCCGTGGGTCGTATTTCAGCAGCTTTCCCTGCCCATCGACCCCATAGAACCACATGTGCAGGCCACCGGCGACGATCAACAGCAGCACCCAGTTCCGAATGAATACCCATGACACCCAGCCCGGGGCAAACGAGGCCTGCCCGACACCGACGGGTTGTACCCAGAAGGCCACCAGGAAGGCCAAGGCCAGAAAGATCGAGCGGTCCGAGAACTGAAGCCAGTTCTGCCAAACCCATTTCGCCAGGACGCCGGTTTTCGGCGGCCAGTTCCAGTACGGGGCGTATTTCACCGGCAAGTTCGGGTGCCAATGCCATTCGCGGCTCATGGGGACTGGCTCGGGGGGTGCTTTGGTGGTGTCCTGAGGGTTCCCATCTGGGGTCGTCACGTGATTGTCCTTTCCTGAATAAAGTCGCCTTTGCAGGACCAAGCCGGAGGCGGCTCGTAAGGATGTTTGCGTGATGGCCGGCGATACATGATGTGACCTATTCGCGGGACGGGCGGCGGTTGTCGAGCGCCTTGCGCGACCTGCCCCGCCCATCCGGTTTCTTGCGGACACGGGCAGCGGAAAGCGAACCGCTCCCCTCAGAAACGGCGGCACGAAAAACGGCCAGACGTTCCAGCCGATTTGCTTCAGGCGTGATGCAGGATCCGCCCATGTCGGCGAATGCAACGGCGCAAGAATGATGATCCGCCATACAGTAGATCCGTTTCCTGCCCGCCGCGCACCGCCCTATTCGGCGGCCTTCAGGTCAGATCCTTGCGGGATCACTTCGTAACCGGGCTCTTCCGGTTCATCGTCCCGCATTTCCGATGGGAACCCCGGCGCGCGGATATCCAGCCCGGTTTTGTCTTCAAGCCGGCGGATGATGTTGGGGGAAAACTCACGAGGGCCGTATTTCTCGATCCCGTCCCTGAAAATCTCGATCATCAGCGGATTGATCTCCAGCGGCACCCCGGCGCGATCCGCGACCTCCTGAAACAGGCCGATATCCTTCAACACCAGGTCCATCGTGAACGAGATATCGCGAGATCCGTTTAGGATAACCTGGCTTTCGGTTTCATGCACGAAGGATGTCCCCGAACTGATCTTCATTGCCTCATACGCCGTGTTCAAATCCATTCCGGCGGCCTTGGCGACGACAAGCGCCTCTGAACAGGTGATCAGGTTTGCGGTGGCCAGATAGTTGGTCAGCACTTTCAGTACCGAAGCAGATCCCAGCTCACCGGTATGAAGGATGCGACGCCCCATCGTGGTCAGAAAGGGCAGAATACGTTCGAACGTGGCGCGATCACATCCGGCAAAAATCGAAATGTTGCCGGTATCCGCCCGATGACACCCGCCCGAAACCGGACAATCGACGGCAGCGCCACCGCGTTCCTTCACCATCGCACCCAGACGCTTGACCTCTGCTTCATCCGTCGTGGACATTTCCATCCAGATTTTGCCCTCGGTCACTTCGGGCAGCATTTCCTGCATCACGGCGTCCGAAGCCGCCGGAGAAGGCAGGCAGGTGATGACCGCATCACAATCCCGCATCAGTTGTCCCGGATTCTCGGCAGCCTTTGCCCCGCGGTCGACGAAACCTGACACCAGGTCAGAGCTCAGATCATGTACGGTCAGATCAACGCCATTGCGCAGCAAACTGCCACTGAGTTTCCCGCCGACATTTCCAAGGCCGATGAATCCAACTTTCATACCTGCGTTCCCTTTCCGGTGGCCAATCAGAGGACCAGCACTGTTTTCCCTGATGAAATCTACGGGCGTTGAATGCAGCGTGTAAAACGAATAAACATCGCCGGTATCCATAAAATTTTTTGGTGCTGGAAATGTCCAAATCGCCCAATCTGGTCTGGCTGCGGTCTTTTGACTGTGCCGCACGGCATATGAGCTTTACTGCTGCGGCAGAAGAACTTGGCATCACACAGACGGCCTTGAGCCTGCACGTCCGCTCATTGGAAGCTCAGCTGGGCTGTCCTTTGTTCTTTCGCGCCGCGCGAAACCTCAGCCTGACAGAGGTCGGGCAGGCGTATGCGTTTTCAGTTCGGCGTGCCTTGGGCGATATCGACCTGTCAACCGCAAGCCTGTTTGGCTCCAGTCAAAAGCACGAGCTGGTCGTGCGTGTGCCGATTTCCACGGCCAGCTTGTTCCTTGCCGGCAGATTGCCCGAGTTTTCACGCACACACCCGGGTGTGTCGATCAGGTTGGTTTCAAATATCTGGGCAGAATCCGCAGGCAGGGAAAACGTCGATGTCGAACTGCGTTTGGGGAACGGGGAATGGAACGACGGGCCGTTCAGCAAGATCTCGGATGAGCGCATCGTTCCGGTTGCTGCCAGATCACGAGAACGGAAATGGCCTTCGACGGAAGAACTGCTGGTCAAGCCCCAGATACAGATCTTGGGATTTCAGGACATGTGGCACCGGTATTTTTCCGCTTTCGGCACAGAGTATTCTCCTGCGGCGTCTGCCTTCACCGTGGACACGACAATTGCCGCCGTGGACATCGTGGCGGAAGGTGGAGGATACGCGGTAATCCTTGAGCGCTTTGCCAGAACGGCAATCGAGGCCGGAAGATCCATCGCGATTGTCGGGGACGCCATTCCAATCGAACAGAGCCATTTCCTTGTCGATGGCCAGAGATCGAACGCGAACTCTGCGGCAAAACAGATGTTTGAAACCTGGCTCAAACAGGTTTTTTGCCTGAGACGTGCCTGCGGGCAATGAGTTCAATCTTCTGTATTTGCCCAGTTACGCGCGTGCCCGCGTCTGCTTGCTGATCCAGTTTGCAAAAGCCTGAACCGCGTCGTTCTTCTGACCAGTTGGCGTCGCAATGTAATAGGCGCTGTTCGACGTGTTGGTGATCTGGCCGATTTCGGTCAGAACGCCGGACGCCAGCTCTTCTTCTATCAGGTAAGAGGGCAGAATGGCGGCACCCAAACCGACGACGGCGGCCTCGATCAGCATCGAGAACTGGTCAAACCGCATCCCCGGAAAAACCGCCCCCGGATCCAGCCCGAGCTGAGAGTGATAGGTGGACCACAGCTCGGGGCGCGAGGTCAGATGCAAAAGCGGCAGATCAAAGGTCTGCGCGCGGGTGTCCAGCCTGTGACGTCTCAGCAGCGCGGGTGCTGCCGTGACCACCAGATGCTCGGGGAACAACCTGCGCAGTTGCGCACCCGGCCAATCCTCCTGCCCGAAATGTATGGCCAGATCCATGCGTCGTTCTTCAAGGCTGAAAGGAGTCGTGTAGGAATGCAGATCCAGTTCGATCCCGGGATGGCGCGTTTTGAAATCCGGAAGGCGCGGCACCAGCCACCGTGTCGCAAAGGTGGGCAGGACAGCCAGGGTCAACAGCGACGCACCGTCTCCGGCTGCAATTGCACGGTTGATCGTACCACTGAGACGCTCAAGATCACCTGCCAGCTCGTCCCGCAAGGCCCGCCCCGCCTTGGAAAGGCGCACGGCCCGACCGACCCGCCGAAACAAAGTAACGCCAATCGCGGCCTCAAGCTCTCGGACCTGACGGCTGATCGCGCTTTGGGTCACGCCAAGCTCCTCGGCCGCCATGGTATAGCTTTCATGGCGCGCGGCGGCTTCGAAACTGCGCATGAGCGCAAGAGATGGAAGTGAATTGATCCGGGGCATGACATTCATGAGTTTTAGTCACTGAAAGGATACTTATTGGCGTATTTTTCTCAAGTGACTTTCTGGCTAGAACCGAACCTGTTTGCAGAGGAAGGTTCATGGTGTTCCAGCGCGCTGACCGGTTGAACGGTATCGAATTGTCGGAAATCGTCCAGATCTCAGAGGCCGCCGCCCGCCTGCGCGCCCAAGGGCGTGATATTCTTGCGCTGTCTACCGGCGAACCGGACCTGCCGACGCCGCCCCATGTGGTCGAAGCTGCGCATTCAGCGGCACTGGAGGGCAAAACCAAGTACCCGCCCACTGCGGGTGTGCCTGCGCTGCGCACGGAAATCGCCCGACAAGCGGGGGCCGAGATGGCTCAGGTCATCGTTTCAACAGGCGCGAAACAGGTGATCGCGAATGCCATGCTGGCCAGCCTTAACCCCGGCGACGAAGTGATCATGCCTGCACCTTATTGGGCGAGTTATTCCGATATTGTCCGGATGGCAGGTGGGGTGCCGGTGGTTTTGCCCTGCCCGATGGAGCAGGGCTTCAAACTGCTGCCTGAACAATTGCAGGCCGCCATTACGCCGCGCACCCGCTGGCTGATGCTGAACTCGCCCTCGAACCCGTCGGGCGCGATTTATTCGAAGGCAGAACTTGCGGGGCTGGCAGAAGTGCTGAAGCACCACGCGCAGGTCTGGGTTCTGGCCGATGAGATTTATCGCCATCTCAGCTTTGCACCTTTCACGTCCGCGGCCGAGGCCGCCCCGGCGTTGACCCATCGCATGTTGATCGTCAACGGTGTGGCCAAAGCGTGGTCGATGACTGGATGGCGCATCGGCTGGGGGGTCGGACCGACCGATCTGATAAGCGCCATGATCGCTGTTCAGGGTCAGGTCACATCAGGGGCATGCTCGATCTCGCAATGGGCCTCGCTGGCCGCGATCACTTGCGAACCCGAGTTGCTGGAGGAGCGTCGCGCCCTGTTTGTCGCGCGCCGCGATCTGGTCGTCGACGGGTTGAATGCCGTGCCCGGGCTGCGCTGTTCCACCCCGGACGGGGCGTTTTATGCCTTTCCGTCCTGCGCTGGCCTGCTGAAGGAACAAGGCGGGCCATTTGACAGCGACGCGGAATTCTGCACGTGGTTGCTGGAAGATGCCGGCGTTGCCCTGGTGCCCGGCCGCGCCTTTGGGATGCCAGGCCATTTTCGCCTGTCGTTCGCTTATGCCGAAGATACTATTGCAGCGGGCCTTGCACGTCTGAAAACCGCTGTGGAAAGGAAACTTGCATGAAACCTCAATCCGCCCCGCATCTCGGTCCCTTCACCTGGGACGACCCGTTCCTGATGGAAGACCAGTTGGCCGAAGACGAACGCATGGTTCGTGACGCAGCACATGCCTACGCGCAGGACAAGCTGCTGCCTCGGGTAACTGCCGCGTTTGCCAATGAAGAAACCGACCCGGCCATCTTTCGCGAGATGGGTGAGATGGGTTTGCTGGGGACAACCATCCCCGAGGAATATGGCGGCATTGGGTCCAGCTATGTGACCTATGGCCTGGTCGCGCGCGAGGTCGAGCGTGTGGACAGCGGCTATCGTTCGATGATGTCGGTGCAGTCCAGTCTGGTGATGTATCCGATTTACGCATACGGCACCGAAGAGCAGCGCCAGAAGTACCTGCCCAAACTGGCAACCGGCGAATTTATCGGCTGCTTCGGGCTGACGGAACCCGATGCCGGTTCCGACCCCGGTTCGATGAAGACCGTCGCAAGGAAAACCGAGGGCGGCTATGTGCTGAACGGGTCCAAAATGTGGATCTCGAACGCCCCGATCGCCGATGTGTTCGTCGTTTGGGCCAAGTCCGAGGCGCATGGCGGCAAGATCAAGGGCTTTGTTCTGGATAAGGGAACGGCGGGACTGTCGGCCCCCAAGATCGAAGGCAAGCTGTCTCTGCGCGCCTCGATCACCGGTGAGATCGTGATGAACAATGTCGAGGTCGGCGAAGACGCTCTGCTGCCCAATGTCGAAGGTCTGAAGGGCCCGTTCGGCTGTCTGAACCGTGCGAGGTACGGCATTGCCTGGGGGTCGATGGGCGCCGCCGAGGCGTGCTGGCACGCGGCCCGGCAATACGGGCTGGACCGCAAACAGTTCGGCCGTCCGCTGGCGCAGACTCAACTGTTCCAGCTGAAGCTTGCCAACATGCAGACCGAGATCACGCTGGGCCTGCAAGCCGCGCTGCGCGTGGGTCGCCTGATGGACGAGGCCCGCGCCGCGCCCGAGATGGTCAGCCTGATCAAACGGAACAATTGCGGCAAGGCGCTTGAGATCGCCCGTCATGCCCGCGACATGCATGGTGGCAACGGGATCAGTCAGGACTTTCACGTGATCCGTCACATGGTGAACCTTGAAACCGTCAACACCTATGAAGGCACCCATGATGTGCACGCCCTGATCCTGGGCCGTGCGCAGACAGGTCTGCAAGCCTTCGCCTAAGGACATCTGACATGGATCGCGCCGCAATCGTGCATGACAATTTCCTGCGCCGTGTTGCGGCGCGGGACTTTCCCGAAGGGTCCGCACCGGCCGGACCGCTGAGCGGTCATGAAGCCGTCGCGCTTTACAGGTCGCAATGCCTGAGCCGGGCGCTGGACCGGCAAAGCCGCGCGATGCAGAAGGCCGGTCAGGGGTTCTATACGATCGGGTCGTCCGGACATGAGGGCATGGCGGCCGTTGCCGCAGCCCTGCGCCCGACCGATCCGGCCTTTCTGCACTACCGCGATGCGGCCTTTCAGATTACCCGCTCGGATCAGGTGCCGGGCCAAAGCCCGACATGGGATATTCTGCTGTCCTTTGCCTCGTCTTCCGAGGACCCGATCAGTGGCGGGCGTCACAAGGTTCTGGGATCGAAAGCGCTGTGCATTCCGCCGCAGACCTCGACCATCGCCAGCCATCTTCCCAAAGCGGTCGGCGCGGCATATGCCGTCGCCGCTGCACGGCGTCATCGCCCTGAGCATGCAGACATGCCCGAGGATGCCATCGTATTTTGTTCCTTCGGGGATGCCTCGGCCAACCACTCCACCGCACAGGGCGCGTTCAACACGGCGCAGTGGACGTCCTTTCAATCTGTGCCTCTGCCCCTGATGTTCTGCTGCGAAGACAACGGGATCGGCATCTCGACCAAAACGCCGAAAGGCTGGATCGCGGCCACTTTCGCCAACCGTCCGGGCCTGAAGTATTTCTCGTGCGACGGGTTGGATTTGTTCGACACCTACCGCGTCGCGCAACAGGCGGCCGACTATGTGCGCAGCCGAAAGAAACCCGCCTTCCTGCATGTTCGGACTGTTCGTTTGTACGGTCACGCCGGGGCCGATATGCCAACCACCTATATGCCAAAGGCCGAGGTTGAGGCCGAAGAGGCCAACGACCCGCTGCTGCATTCCGTGCGCCTGTTGGATCAGTGCGGTGCGATGAGCCCGGACCAGGCGCTGAGCGTCTACAATGATACCTGCGCCCGGGTCGCCCGCGTGGCCGATCAGGCCATCACACGCCCGCGCCTGCAAAACGCAAAAGAGGTGATGGCCAGCCTGATCCCGCCCGCACGCCCCTGCGCACCGACCAACGGCCCAACACCCGAGCGTCGGGCCGAGGTGTTCGGCGGCGATCTCAAGGCCCATTCCGAACCGCAGATCATGTCGCGATTGATCAACTGGGCCCTGACCGATCTGATGCTGGAACATGGCGAGATCGTCATGATGGGCGAAGATGTAGGGCGCAAAGGCGGCGTTTACGGCGTGACCCAAAAGCTGCAAACACGGTTTGGCCCTGACCGGATGATCGACACGTTGCTGGACGAACAGTCGATCCTGGGCCTGGCGATCGGCATGGCTCAGAACGGGTTCACGCCAATGCCGGAAATCCAGTTTCTGGCGTATCTTCACAATGCCGAGGATCAGCTGCGTGGTGAGGCCGCCACCCTGCCCTTTTTCTCGAATGGTCAATACACCAACCCGATGGTCGTGCGCATTGCCGGGCTGGGGTATCAAAAAGGGTTTGGGGGACATTTCCACAACGACAACTCGGTCGCTGTATTGCGCGACATTCCGGGCCTGATCCTGGCCTGCCCGTCGAACGGTGCCGACGCCGCGCGGATGCTGCGTGAATGCGTGCGCCTCGCGCGTGAAGAACAGCGGCTGGTCGTCTTCCTCGAACCCATCGCGCTCTACCCGATGCGGGACCTGCACGAGGCCGGAGACGGCGGCTGGATGCAAACCTATCCCGACCCTTCTGAAAAGATCGGCTTCGGCGAGGTGGGCGTGGACGGTGACGGTGACGATCTGGCCATCGTCACCTTTGGAAATGGCGTCTATCTCAGCCATCAGGCGCGCACGGCCTTGCAGGCCGACGGGATCAAGACACGGATCATCGATATGCGCTGGTTGTCCCCTTTGCCCAAAGCGGCACTGACACGGGCCGTAACCGGGGCCAAACGCATCCTGATCGTCGACGAAACCCGCCACCATGGCGGCGTGGCCGAAGCTTTGATGGCGCATTTCCACGAAACCACCGATGTGCCGCTGGCCCGCATCACCGCCGAAGACAGCTTTATCGCCACGGGCCCGGCCTATGCTGCGACCATGCCATCGAAAGACAGCATCGAAGCCGCCGCGCGATCCTTGATGGAGGCCGGCACATGAGTTCCGCCAAACAGACTGCCGTCGTCATCTGCCCTGGCCGGGGTACTTACAACAAACCCGAACTGGGTATCTTGAGCCGGCAATTCAGCGACAAGGCCCTGCTGCGGCGCTTTGATGACATGCGGCGCGCGCGAGGACAAGATACCCTCAGCGAACTGGACGGTGCCGCCCGATATTCCATTGCCAAGCACACGCGCGGCGACAATGCATCTGCTTTGATCTATGCCGCTACTCTGGGCGATTTCCGCGCCATCAACCCTGACAAAATCGAAGTGGTTGCGGTGACGGGGAATTCGATGGGCTGGTATTCGGCGCTGGCCTGCGGCGGTGCGCTGTCAGCCGAAGGAGGGTTCGAGGTGGTCAACACCATGGGCACTCTGATGCAGGAAAACATGATCGGCGGCCAATTGATCTATCCTTTCATGGATTCCGACTGGCATCCTGACCGGGCCCGCAAGGCAGAGCTGCTTGCCTTGGTGGATGACATTGACCGAACCGATGCAACGCTGACGCTGTCGATTGATCTGGGCGGCATGTTGGTGCTTGCAGGCGATGACGCCGGTTTGGCCGCGTTCGAAAAGGCCGTACCGGTGGTTCAGGAACGTTTTCCAATGCGATTGGCCAACCATGCCGGGTTCCATTCGCATCTTCAGGCTCCGGTCTCGGCGCAGGGCCGCACGCAACTGGGCGCTGGCCTGTTTCGGCAACCGGACCTGCCCCTGATCGACGGTCGTGGCCGGATATGGTGGCCCGGAGCGTGCGACCCGAATGCGCTTTGGGATTACACATTGGGCCACCAAGTGACCGAAACTTATGATTTCACCCATGCCATAGCGCAAGCCGCGCATGAGTTCGCACCGGATCTGTTCATTGTGACCGGT
The DNA here is from genome assembly GCF_059610125.1 of Ruegeria sp. YTSA144. NCBI lineage: Bacteria > Pseudomonadati > Pseudomonadota > Alphaproteobacteria > Rhodobacterales > Roseobacteraceae > Ruegeria > Ruegeria sp. YTSA144. The sequence continues at coordinate 266,512 of NZ_JBXWNA010000002.1, read as the reverse complement.
CCCGGCACCACGCTGGGCGGAGCCGTCGCACAAAGCCTGATCCTGACCAATTGGTCCGGACTGTCGGACAAGTCGACATTCCAGTCTCGCCAAAGAAACAGCCCGATTCTGTGTTCGATGGGAATGGATGATCAAAGGAAACAGGTGACATGAACCTGCGGGCCCGCCGGTCAGCCTCTGAGCCTGCGCGCCGGGATTGCCAAGCCGTCTCAGAAAACCGGTGCAGGGAGTCCAGTTGTCACGACCGTCGCTATTCAATGCGATAGAAACGTTTTGATGTGCCGCGAAAGACGTCGTCCAGCATCGACCCCGGGATGAGTTTCTCATGCCGGGAAACGGCTTCCGTGTAGGTCGAAGTAAGGCTGTCGACCGGGAAATTCGATCCGAACATGCAGCGATCGGCGCCAAACTGGGACAGGCAAGTTGAAACGATCGGCGAGACACTTTCAGCGTTCCAATCGTGGTCGAACATTCCCAGGCCGGAGAGTTTGCAAAAGACATGTGGCAGTTTTGACAAGGCCGTCAATTCATCTGCCCACCGTCGCAACCCTTGCGGAGTCCGGTCGTATGGCGAACCTGCGTGGCAAAGAGCGATCCGGGTCTCCGGGGCCTGTGCAAGGATACTCGCGGCTTGACCCATCAGCTCAGGCAGCAGTTGAAGATCAAAGGAAAGACCGCGCGCACCCAGATTCACAAGACCTTCCAAGAATTTTGGGTCTTGCAGCAGGACGTTGGTCCCTGAAAGCGCGTCTTCACCCGGAGCCCGGCCAATAATCTGACGAACGCCACGCACTGAAGGCAGGGTTTGAAGACGGTCGAGCTGTGCATCCAGATCATCCGAGGTCAGATCGCAGAATGCCACCTGCACCAACGGCCAGTCCGGGAACTGGTCGGCAACGGATTGTACCCACTGCGCCTCGGCCCAGGGGTCAGCGGCGCCGACCTGAATGTGAACCGAAGCGCCGAACCCCATGGCTTCGGCGTCCGCGCGAAACTCCGGCAGCAAATAGTCCCGCTGGATGGAAGACGGATCGCCGAAAAACCGAACGATACCTTTCTCTGCAAGCCAGGGGTAGTGCACGGCGGAAAGGTCCCACAGGTGGTGATGCGCATCTATCTTCATGATGCTTCGATCCCGGTGGTGCGCGCCAGAATATCCACACCCTGCCCTTTCCAGAAATGCAGCAAGTTGATGAAGATCCAGTTTTCGGCCAGCTTGTCTTCGACGCGGCGATAGATATCGATCACCCTGAATTCGCCGGGTTTGCCGGTGGCTGGCATCCCCATGAAACCCCCTGTGGGCGTGGCAGTGAAGTTGGGCCATCCAAAGAAGCCACCGTAATGCCCTTCGGCCAGACGGCAGACGTGATTGGTCTTTGACCGGTCCGTGAAGGCGGCGCGAAACGGGCCAGAGTGTTGCCTGGCATAGCGTTCTATCGTGTAGGTCGCGCCAATTCCTTCGGGGCCCCACCAGATCATGTCCTGATGCCACGTTCGCGCCAATTCTTCTTCCAGCGACAGTCCGCTGTCCCAACGACCCAGATCCGCAATCATCGCGTTGATGACCGCCAGCGTCTTTTCGCCTTCGTCTGCGGGTTGCTCATCAAGCAGCAAACCATCATGGGACCTCGGTCCGGGCTGCACCAGATGTGCCGCGGTCTGGGGGGGGAACGGGTTCTGGCCAGCCTGGACCATCAGGTGCGGGATGTCGAAATACATCGCCGTTTCGACAATTCTGCCGCCGGCCACCTTGTAGAACGCGCAATAACGCAGGAATGCCATCTTGCCGGTCGGGCGAATACCCAGCCACGGTCGGGCGAACAGCCCCATCAGATGGCCCATGGCAACAACCCAAACGTCGGTTTCCTTGCGTAACGCGTTTTGTCCCGCAAACAGAATATCCACTCGGTTCTGCACGTGAGCAAGGCTGCCCTTCAGCGGCTGCCAGAATTGCCGGGCAACCTGTTCGGCGCCGTTGATTTCGTTGAACGGGTGAAAGCCGCGCCACCTCAAATCCGAAGCGCAGAATTGGCTCATCACCTTCGGAGTTTCCGTCACTGTGGCGGAGTCCAGTGCGGTGTGAAACGCAGAGACCAGTTTTTTTTCTGTCTGAAAGTTCACGGTTTTACCATTGTAGTCATAGTTTTGCGAGCGGCGTGAAGCCAGATTGAGTCGGATTTCCCCCGCCATTTTTGCATACGTATGCAAAAAAGTCTTGCCTGATTTGATACATGCGAATTACAGTTTTGCAAACGTATGCAAAACGATTCCTTGCAGGGGGCACCATGGCGGAAATTCAATTGCGGAACGTCGGCAAGCGATGGGGCTCATTCGTTGGGGTTCACAATTTCGACCTGACGATTGCAGATCGCGAGTTTCTGGTGCTGCTCGGCCCATCCGGCTGCGGCAAGACAACCACCATGCGCATGATCGCCGGCCTTGAAGACGTGACGGAGGGCGAAATCCTTGTCGACGGCAACGTGATCAATGATCTGGAGCCCAAGGACCGCGACGTGGCGATGGTGTTCCAAAGCTACGCTCTGTATCCCAACATGAACGTTTACGAGAATATCCGCTTTCCGCTGAAAGTGCGTGGTATCGACCCGGCAACCCACGACGAAAAAGTGCGCCGCGCCAGCGCGATGGTTGAACTGGACGATTTTCTGCATCGCAAGCCAGCCGAGTTGTCGGGTGGTCAGAGACAGCGTGTGGCACTTGCGCGTGCCATCGTTCGCGAACCCAACGTGTTCCTGATGGACGAGCCGTTGTCCAATCTGGACGCCAAGCTGCGGGTTTCCACCCGGGCCCAGATCAAGAACCTGAGCCATGAGCTGGCCGTCACCACCATTTACGTCACCCACGACCAGATCGAGGCCATGACCCTTGCTGACCGCGTCGTCGTGATGAAACAGGGCGTGGTTCAGCAGGTCGGAAGCCCGACCGAAATCTATGACCGCCCCGCGAATACGTTCGTCGCCAGCTTCATCGGTTCACCTGCAATGAATTTGATGGATGGCGAAGTTGCCGGCGGAATATTCCGCGCCGAGCATGTCGAAATTGCGGTGGACGCACCGGATGGCCCAATGACACTGGGCTTCAGGGCCGAAGATGCCAGCCTTGCCGATGGCAAAGGTCAGATCACCGCTCCGATCTATACGCTGGAATTGCTGGGCGACGCGACCATGATCTCGGTTCGGGTCGGCGGAGCTCTGGTTTCGGTGAAAGCAGACAAAGCATTCCGCGCCGAGATTGGCGAAACGGTCTCGTTCTCGGTGCCGACGGAAATCTGTCACCTCTTCGAAGCTGGAAGCGGTGCGCGGATCGGGGGCTGACCCCACAAACGGCCCGCAAGGGCATAACGCCGGTCCGGACGTCGACGACGGACCGATCCTGACAGGGAGAAACCTATGAAACTCAAGACGATCCTCATGGCCGGTGCCATGTCCATCGCCGCCACCGGCGCGTGGGCAGATTGCGCCTTTGAAAACGATGTGCCGCTAAAATCACTGTCCGCCGGTTTTGAAGCCTGGAAGGCGGTCACCGATGCGATGGCAGAATGCGGCAATTTCAGCGCATCGCTGGATCAGGAATTCCGCGAAAAGCAACCCGAAGCATTTGCTGCGGATCCCGCTCTTTATCAGATTGGCGGTGTATCGAACGCGACCCTGGTGCCGTTGCTGAACGCAGGCACGATCCGTCCGCTGGATGATCTGGTTGAAAAATACGGCCAGGATTTGCTGCCCAACCAGTTGATCAAGGTCGATGGCAAGACCATGGCCATTGCGATGATGGTGAATGCGCAGCACCTGATGTATCGCGATGATGTTCTGGCTGAGCTGGGCATCGAAGAACCAAAAACCTATGATGACGTCCTGGCCGCGGCTGCCAAGATCAAGGAAGCCGGCGTCATGGACTATCCCATTGGTGGGACGTTCAAGACCGGTTGGAACCTCGGCCAGGAATTCGTCAACATGTACCTTGGCGAAGGCGACTCGTTCTTTGGCGATGGCAACATGCCCACGATCAACAACGAACAGGGCGTTGCGGCACTTGAGACATTGAAAGCCATGACCGAGTACATGGATCCGGAATATCTGGTTTCTGACTCGACCTATGTTCAGCAACAGTTCCAGCAGGGCAAGATCGCCATGGCGAACCTTTGGGCCAGCCGTGCAGCCGCGATGAATGACGAGGCCGAAAGCCAGGTCGTTGGCAAAGTCACCATGGCAGCCGCTCCTATGGGTTCGGCAGCACCGGCAACCACCATCTGGTGGGATGGCATCGTTCTGGCGTCGAACATGAGCGACGAAGAAGCAGATGCCGCTTTCCGCGTCGCGCTTGAGGGCATGGACAGCGAGATGGTCAGCGCAAACAACGACGTCGCTGTTTGGCTGAGCCCTGCCTATTCAGCGGGTGCTTTGGCGGCAGGAGCAGCAGCTTCGGCTGAAGCGGGTGCAAAGGCTTACCCGGCATCTGGCCCGATGGGCATCATGCACACTGCCCTGGGCAACGGTCTGGCCGACTACCTGACCGGCGCCAAGGATGCTCAGACAACGCTGGCCGATATCGAAGCGGATTACATCACTGCCGCGAAAGAAGCAGGTCTGATCAGCAACTGATCCTCCCGTGGGAGGGCTACGGCCCTCCCGCCCCTTCCCCTCGAGAGTCATGAGAAAGGCAGAGCCATGAATTACCGGACATTTGCCGCGTTTGTCGGCCCCTCTGTCTTTATGATGCTTCTCTTCATCGCGTTCCCGTTGATCAGCGTGTTCAAGCAGAGTTTCTATGTCACCCAGCCGATCTATGAGACTGTCGAAAAGGAAACCTGCACGCCCGGTTTCCTGACGCAGACCTGCGTGACCGAGATGGTTTCGCAGCCAAAGCTCGACGAACATGGCGAGGTCATTACCCAAACCCAATATGTCGGCTTGCAAAGCTATCGCAACGTGTTGGAGCCTGAACGCGCATGGCGCGCCATAAGCGACGGCAGTTGGCATGTGCTGTCTACGATCAACTTCTGGAAGGCGCTTCGGTTCACCCTGACCTTCACCTTGATCACTCTGCCGCTGGTGGTCGGGTGCGGGCTTGGAATAGCAATCCTGATAAACAATGCCGCGCGGTCCATCCGCGGGCCTGTGATCTTTGTGTCCCTGCTGCCCTTCATCATCACACCCGTGATCGGTGTGCTGTCGATCAACTGGCTGTTTCGGGGCGACGGCATCCTGACCGCTATGATGGAATGGTGGCTGAACCGGGACATCGCCTTGTTCGCCCAAGCCTGGACCATCGAGTTACTGATGATGCTCTACCGCGTCTGGCACGTGGCACCCTTTGCCGCCATTGTCTTCTATGCCGGGCTGCAAACGGTCAATCAGGACAGCCTGGAAAGTGCCGTGATTGACGGTGCGACCCGATGGCAGCGCCTGAAATACATCGTCATTCCACACCTGATGCCGCTGATCATCTTCGTGTCGATGATCCACCTGATGGACAGCTACCGCGTGTTCGAAGAGATCGTCGGTTTTTCAAGCCAGGGCTACGTCATCTCGCTGCAATGGCTGACCTTCGACTATCTGACGCCGGATCAGGCCGGCAACCGGTCGATCAGCCGGGCGTCCGCCAACTCGATGCTGACCATGATCGGTGTCGTCATCCTGCTTATCCTGCCGCTGCGCCGTACGTGGCGCTACCATAAAGGAGGTCACTGACATGTCCTCGCGTGCGCTTCGCCAGCCCTTCAGCCTGCGGTTGACCTCGAACATCTTCCTTGCGCTCTGGTGCCTGATCGCGGCCTTCCCGATCTTCTGGATCGTGGTGATGAGCTTCAAATCACCCGTCGATGCGTTCGACGGCAACGCGCTGAACGTGATCTTCGGGCCGGCCACGCTGAGCGTCGGAAAGGGCTTGTCACTGCTGGATATCATTCTGGGCATCGCGGTCATCTGGGGCACGATCCTCGTGGCGACCAGAACGTTACCTTCAATGGTCAGGTCCTACAGCAAACCCGGACAGGAATGGTTCGGCTGGCTGATCGGTGTTCTGGCCGTGCTGGTGGGTTTCCTGCTGGTGTTCTTCGTCGTCCTGCCTGCACTCCTGAACGTGTTGAACCCGCTGTTTGGCCCTCTGGGACGGGATGTGCTTGGTCTGACGACCGAGCATTACAAAACCGTCTGGATCGACCGGGGCTTTTCGAACAACTTCAAGAATTCGCTGATTGTCACAACGGGCGTGGTGACCGTGTCGCTGACCGTGGGCACGTTGGCAGGCTACGGTCTGGCCCGGTCAGGGTCGACTTTGGCCTTCTGGATCCTGATCGTTGCACTGGTGTTCCGAGCCCTGCCACATTCGGTTCTGGTGGCGGGCTATCTGCCGGTTTTCATCAATTCGGCCGAATGGCTCAGCCCGATCCTGGGGGAAAACGCACCAACCCTGTACGGCAAACCCTTCGCTGTGATCGCGGTGCTGGTCGCGATCAATCAGCCCTTCACGATCTGGATGCTGCGCTCGTTCTTCCAAAACATCCCGGCCGAGCTGGATGAAGCCGCCCGCGTGGATGGGTGCAGCCACTTTCAGGCCTTCCGCCGTGTCATCATGCCGGTGATGTGGCCGGGTGTCATAACCACAGGTCTGTTCAGCTTCCTGCTGGCGTACAACGATTTTCTGGTCACCGCGCTGCTGCTTGATGCGCAGAACCAGACCATGGTTCCCGCCATCGTCGGCATGTTCAACCGCGAGACCACGACAACCGATCAGGTCGTTGCGGTTGCCGCTGCCGTGTCGATCACCGCGCCACTGATCTTCCTTGTCCTGATCTTCCAGCGCCAGATTGTCAGCGGTCTGACAGCCGGGGCGGTGAAAGGCTGATGAGCAAGAACGCCCGACATAACGCCATGTCGCGCCACCCGGCGCTGAACAGGATGCCAAGGGACTTTCTGAGCATTGGGGCCGCACGTCCCAATCCCTCCCCTTGGCAACCTGAAAGGATAGAAAGATGAAAGGTTCCCGTCCCGAACAAGCGGTTCTGACCCGCGACACGGACATGAGCAAAACCGACGACACGCGCCGCGTGATCGAAACAATGGTGGATGGTCTGAATGACCACCGCATCGATGACATCGGTGAATTCTTCGCCGAAGGTTTTCGCTGGATGGGCAATCAGGGCTGCGGCACCAAGACCGGCCTGCAAGAGTTTCAGGACAATTGGCAGCGCCCGTTTCAAGCCGCGTTTTCGGATAAGGTCTGCGTTGACGAAGCGCGCCTTTACATGGGTGAATGGGCCGCCGCGTTTGGCCGTCAGGAAGCCACGCATTCCGGCGAGTTTCTGGGCATCGCCCCCACGGGCAGGCGTGTCGAGATCAGGTACATGGACTTCTGGAAAGTGGTCGACGGCAAGATCGTCGACAACTGGGTGAATGTCGACTTTGCCCACGTTGCGGCTCAGCTGGGCGTGGACCTGTTCAACGGCGAAGGCTGGGAAGCATTTGACCGGGGCGAGAAGACTCCGCCCCGGCCGGAAAACTGAGGATTGGAAAGATGGCAATCGAGTATCTTAAACGCGGCAAATCCGATGCGGATCGGGCAGAGGATGATGCCAAGACCCGTGCCGTGGTTGAGGCGACACTGAAAGACATCGAAACCCGTGGGGATGCCGCGGTGCGTACGTTGAGTGAGAAGTTCGACAACTACTCGCCAGCCTCGTTCCGCCTGCGCCAGCGGGAAATTGATGACCTGATCGGGCAATTGTCCGATCGTGAGCTGGCCGATATCAAGTTCGCGCAGGAACAGGTGCGCAACTTTGCGCAGGCGCAGCGGGATTCAATGCTGGACATCGAGGTCGAAACCCTGCCCGGCGTCATTCTGGGGCATAAGAACATCCCGGTGCAATCGGTTGGATGCTACGTTCCGGGCGGCAAGTTCCCGATGGTCGCCTCGGCGCATATGTCGGTGGCGACCGCCTCGGTGGCAGGGGTGCCGCGCATCATCGCATGCACGCCTCCGTTTCAGGGCAAACCCAACGCGGCGGTGATTGCCGCCATGCACTTGGGTGGCGCGCATGAGATCTATGTCATGGGCGGCATTCAGGCCATCGGAGCCATGGCATTGGGCACCGAGACGATCGATCCCGTTCACATGCTTGTTGGTCCCGGCAACGCCTTTGTCGCGGAAGCCAAACGTCAGTTGTTCGGTCGTGTCGGGATCGATCTTTTTGCAGGGCCGACCGAAACGATGGTCATTGCCGACGAAACCGCCGCAGATGCTGAACTGTGCGCAACCGATCTTCTGGGGCAGGCCGAGCATGGATACAACAGCCCCTGCGTTCTGCTGACCAACTCACGCAATCTGGCCAATGACACCATGACCGAGGTCGACCGGCTGCTGGGCATCCTGCCAACCGCGGATACCGCAAAGGTGTCGTGGGACGAATATGGTGAGGTGATCGTTTGCGACACCTATGATGAGATGCTGCAAGTGGCCGATGACATCGCCTCGGAACATGTGCAGGTGATGACCGACCGAGACGACTGGTTCCTTGAAAACATGACCTGCTATGGGGCGTTGTTCCTTGGGCCGCGCACCAATGTTTCGAACGGGGACAAGGTGATTGGCACCAACCACACGCTGCCGACCAAGAAGGCCGGGCGATACACGGGTGGTCTTTGGGTTGGTAAATACCTGAAGACGCACAGCTATCAAAAGGTTCTGACCGATGAGGCCGCAACGCTGATCGGCGAGTATGGTTCGCGCCTGTGCATGCTCGAAGGGTTCGTTGGTCACGCTGAACAGTGCAACCTTCGTGTGCGCCGATATGGCGGAATCAATGTTCCCTACGGTGCGCCGGCGCCTTACCGGGACGCTGCTGAATGAGTGACAAACACACGCATCACAAGGCCCTGATCGAACCGCTCAGGGCTGCGATGTACGATTTCGAGGAGGCGGGCGTACGTCGGGCTTTCGCGGATATCACGTCACCGGATGCCGTGTTCCGTCTGTGTCATCCCTTTGGGGACAGCATCGGCAGTGATGCTTTCTATGACACTGGCTACAAAGACTTGCTGGCGGCCTGGCCCGATCTTGAACGGCGGGATTATATCGTCATGGCCGGCCCGGATGAGTTCGGCGCAGATTGGATCGGATGTGGTGGCTATTACACCGGTGTTTTCACCGGCCCCTGGCTGGACATCCCACCGACGGGTCATCAGGTTACGATGCGGTTTCATGAATTCTACCGCTTCGAAAACGGCAAGATCGTCGAGATGCAGGCCCTGTGGGACATCCCCGAAGTCATGATGCAGGCAAATGCCTGGCCGATGGCGCCAAGTCTGGGCCGTGAATGGCACGTCCCCGGCCCTGCCACCCAGGACGGGTTTGTCCCCGGCCCTTATGATGAAGCCAAAGGCAAACTGACCTGCCAGCACATCATCGACATGCTGGAGCATCTCAAGAAACACCCGTCCCAAGGTGGCCCCGAAGTGATGCAGATGGAGCGGTTCTGGCACCCGCGCATGAACTGGTACGGCCCTTCGGGCATCGGCACCGGGCGCGGGTATGCAGGGTTCCGCAACTGGCACCAGATCCCGTTCCTGAACGGAATGCCGGATCGCGGGCAGTTCGTGGACGACATCACCTATCACTTTTTCGGGGATGGGGATTACGCGGCCGTGACGGGCTGGCCCAACATGATCCAGACCGTCACCGATGATGGCTGGATGGGCATCGCTCCGTCAGGCAAGAAGATCACCATGCGCAGCCTCGATTTCTGGCGTTTGGAAAACGGCAGGATCCGTGAAAACTGGGTGCTGGTTGATTTGCTGGATGCCTACCGGCAGCTTGGCGTTGACGTTTTTGCCCGCCTGCGGGAATTCAACAAGGCCCGGAATATGGGCCGCATTGAAATACCGGATGGAATGAGCTGATGACGGAATTGCCACGCACCCCTTCGTTTTCCCTGAACGGGAAATCCGCCCTCGTTACCGGAGCCTCGTCTGGCATAGGTCAGGGCTGTGCAGTGGCTTTGGCCGAGGCGGGTGCACATGTTGTTTGCGCGGCCAGAGGGGCGGATCGGTTGAATGAGACAGTATCCGCTCTGAAAGAGAAGGGATGGTCTGCCGAAGCGCTTGTGATGGATCAGGGTGATCTGCGCGCATTGGAACAGCTTTTCGATCACCGCACTTTCGATATCGTGGTGAATTCAGCGGGCGTGGCGCGCCACAGCCCGGCCATCGAAACCACGCCCGATGACTTCGATGTTGTCACCAATGTCAATTTGCGTTCCGCCTATTTCCTGTCCGCCTACGCCGCCCGCGCTTTGATCAAGGCAGCAAAGCCGGGATCGATCATCCACATCTCCAGCCAGATGGGGCATGTCGGCGGGGTCGACCGGGCGCTTTACTGTGCGACCAAACATGGGCTGGAAGGCATGGTCAAATCCATGGCCATCGAATGGGGCAAACAAGGCATTCGGATCAACACTGTCTGCCCGACTTTCATCAGAACGCCGCTGACCCAATCCACATTCGACAATCCTGAACGTGCCGCGTGGATCATGGAAAAGATCAAGCTGAACCGGGTCGGAGAAGTCGAAGACATCATGGGCGCGGTGCGGTATCTCGCGTCAGACGCCTCTGCTCTGGTCACCGGTACTTCGATGTTGATTGACGGGGGTTGGACGGCAGATTGATGGCGGAAAAAGTAACATCCCTTCAGGTCGCCCAACTGGCTGGTGTCAGCCAGTCCGCCGTCAGCCGCGTATTCACGCCCGGCGCCTCGGTCAGCAAAAAGACCGAGGAGAAAGTGCGCAAAGCCGCCGCTGAACTGGGCTATCGTCCAAACGTTCTGGCCCGCGCCATGGTGTCCGGGAAAAGCCGGATTATCGGTTTGGTGGTGGGCTACCTTGATAACTATTTTTATCCGGAAGCGCTCGAAAAGCTGTCAAACGCCCTTCAGGAGCAAGGCTATCACGTGCTGATCTTCATGGCCTCACGATCGGCCGGGAACATCGACGATGTGATGGAAGAGATTCTCGATTACCAGGTGGATGGCGTCATCCTAGCCTCGGTGCCCATGTCGTCGGATATCGCCATGCGCTGCCAACAGGCCGGGGTGCCAGTGGTGCTGTTCAACCGCAGCCAGGACATCGAGGGCATCACCACGGTCACGTCCGACAACTATGCCGGGGGCCGCAAAGTCGCGGAATTTCTGCTAGCCGGTGGGCACCAACGGATTGCCTATATCGCAGGTTGGCAAGGGGCCTCGACGCAGCGGGACCGCGAAGCCGGGTATCGCGCCGCACTGGCCGAGGCCGGGCAGGAACTGTTTGCCCACGAAGTAGGGGAGTTTCACACGGAAAACGCCCGTACAGCAGCCCGTCGGATGTTCGATGTCGCCCCTGAACGACGGCCGGATGCCGTATTTGTGGCCAATGATCACATGGCATTGGCGGCGATGGATGTGATCCGTTTTGAACTTGGCCTGCGCGTCCCCGAGGATGTCTCGGTCGTGGGCTATGACGACGTGCCGCCGGCCGGTTGGCCAGCTTACAATTTGACGACGATCCGGCAGCGGGCCAACCTTATGGTGGCCGAAACCGTTGCCGCCCTTTTCGAACATATCGACACCCCGGCGAAAGCCGAACCGCGCAAAGTCGCCATTGATGGGCCGCTGATCGTGCGCACATCGGCCCGATTGCCAAAGGGGTGGGCCCCACAAAGGACAGAGACATGAAAGGCTTCGATCCGAAATTCCGGGATTTTCCGGATTACATCATCGGCATCACCAAGGAGATCTGGGAAGACAGGGGGATCGCCACGCTGCATGAGTATTACAGCGATGAAATCGTGGTCCGTTCACCCGGCTCGGTTGTTTTGGGCAATCAGAATGTCATTGGGGCCACAATGGCAACGCTGGCCGAGTTTCCGGACCGGCAGTTGCTGGGCGAAGACGTGATCTGGTCCGGCACACCGGAAGAGGGCATGCTGAGCTCTCACCGCATCATTTCAACGGCCACGCATTTGGCCGAGGGCGTCTATGGCAAGCCCACCGGCACCAAGCTGCGTTACCGGATTCTTGCGGATTGCCACGCCATCGACAATCAGATCAACGATGAATGGCTGATCCGCGATCAGGGCGCGATTGTGCGCCAGATGGGCTGGGATCCCAAGGAATACGCCGCCGATCTGATTGCCCGGGAAGGCGGCAAGGAAAACTGCGTCAAACCCCTGACCCCCGAAATCGATCAGCCTGGTCCCTACAAAGGTCGCGGCAACGAAAATGAATGGGGGCAACGCTACGCCGACATTCTGACGCGGATCATGAACGCAGATATGGGCGTGATCGGTTCAGAATATGACCGCGCTGTTCAGTCAGAATATGTGGGTGGCGTAACAGGGCATGGCCGGGATGCCGTCGACCGTTTCTGGATGGGTCTGCGGGCGAGTTTTCCGAATGCAGAATTCAAGATCGAGCATCAGATCGGGCGAGATGACCCTGATATGCCTCCGCGCGCGGCCATTCGCTGGAGCCTTTGGGGCAAGCATGACGGCTGGGGTGTGTTCGGGGCGCCGACTGGTGCACAGGTTTTTGTCCTCGGGATCAGCCACGCTGAATTCGGCGCGCTTATAACGGGGCAGCCGCAGTTGCGCCGTGAATACACCCTGTTCGATGAAACCTCGGTCTGGAAGCAGATCCTGTTGCAGAACGGCGAGGTCTGAGTGGGCCGCCCGGTCTCATATCGCATCCTGTCGGGCGGTCTGTCCGAGCCGCGGGCCATTCGGCGTTTCCATATGTACCGTCAAAGCCTGAGGGCGCGGCGACTGAATCTGCGCCCGCCCGGAAAGCAAGGGCGTGTCCTGTTTGGGCACACGAGCTTTCTTTCCAAAAACGTAATATCGGATCCTACGTCATGACAAAATCACCCATCCCTTCCCGCATCGTCCGCTATGGCGAGCTTCAACCCTGTAAAACCGCTTTCATCGATGCCCATACTCCCGGCAGCGATCAGAAAGAGAATTTCACGATAATCGGCGGCGGCGTCTCGGAATCTCCGGACCAGCATGTCCACATCACCGACAAGATCGGCTTCAACATCGGAGCGGCCGGGCAGCCGCCGAAATGCCGCAACTCACTGCACAGCCACACCACGGCCGAGGTCTTTTTCGTTGCCAAGGGTCGTTGGCGATTTTTCTGGGGCCGCTATGGCACGGCCGGGGAATTCATCGCCGAAGAAGGGGACATCTTCAACATTCCAACCGGGATTTTCCGGGGCTTTGAGAATGTCGGACAGGATTACGGAATGATCATGTCGATCCTGGGCGGAGACGATGCGGGCGGCGGCGTCACATGGGCGCCTCAGGTGATCGAAGATGCGCAGGCACATGGTCTGATGCTGGGCGACAATGGCGTTCTGTACGACTCCAAACTGGGCCAGGACCTGCCCCATAATGTCCGCCGGATGCCTGTGCTGACCGAAGAACAACTGAAAAGCTATCCCGAAGTTCCTGTCGAGGACGTGGTTGGCAAATACGTTGCGCGGTATTGGGATCTGATGGCGTTGTCGGCCAATAAGCCCGCGAAGGTGATTGGCGAAAACGCGTTGATCAAGGACAAACCCGGATTCGAGGTCGATTTTCTGGGGCGCGGGTCCGCGGTGACCCAACCGATCGCTGCCGAGAAACCAGTGGTTCTGATGCCGGCCAGCGGTCACTGGCGTGTTGCGATCGACGGGTACGAGACAACAATCTCGGTGGGCGACACGGCCTTGGTTCTTCCCGGCGAAACCTATGGCATTCAACCGTCGATGACCGGACAGGCGGGCCTGTACCGCATCACCGCAACCGATGACCCGGCAGGAGCGACCTGGACAGGATGAACGCGGACCCGAATGACACCCACGCGGTTTATGAACGGCAGGCCACCGAATATGACAGGCGCCGTTCCAAAGCCCTGTTCGAAGCGCGCTGGCTGGCGCGCTTCACGGCCAGCCTGAAACCGGGTGACCGCGTATTGGACCTGGGCTGTGGTTCGGGCGACCCCATCGCACGTTGGTTCATGGCCGAAGGGTTTGACGTCACGGGTATCGATTTTTCCGACGCAATGCTTGCCATTGCACGCGACCGTTGGCCCGATGGGGACTGGCGCAACGCGGATATGCGGAACTTTGAACTGGATCAACAGTTCGACGGCATCATCGCCTGGAACAGCTTTTTCCACCTTACGGCGGATGAGCAGAAAGACTGTATCGCCCGGATGGCGCGCCATTTGCGGCCCAAGGGAATGCTCATGCTGACCGTCGGACCTCGTGCCGGAGAGGTCAGCGGCACAGTCGGATCAGAGCTTGTCTACCACGCCTCGCTGTCCCCGGCCGGTTACGCCGGGTGTCTCGAGGAAAACGGGCTGCAAATGACCGGATACCTGGCCGAAGACCCAGAAGCCCAAAGCCACACGATCCTGATGGCACGAAAAATTTAAGGAGGTCCCCATGACCGTAAAAACAACACATGTTGGCTCTCTGCCCCGAACGCAGGACGTCGTGGATTTTATTTTTGCCCGCGAAAACGATGAACCCTATGACACAGGCGCCTTTGATGCCTGCATGGCCAACGCCGTGGCCGAAACGGTGCGCAAACAGGTCGAAGCCGGTGTTGATATCGTCAGCGACGGCGAAACTTCGAAAATCTCCTATGCGACCTATGTCAAGGATCGCTACACCGGGTTTTCGGGCGACAGCCCTCGTAACGCGCCGGCAGACTTGAAAATGTTCCCCGGCTTTCTGCAAAGACTGGCCGATGACGGCGGTACGCCACAATACGCAAGGCCGATGTGCACGGGCGAGGTGCGATCAAAAGGGCAAGGCGAGTTGCAAAAGGACATCGCCAACCTCAAGGCGGCCATGGCGCGGCACGGGGCCGAGCGCGGTTTCATGAATGCCGCGTCTCCCGGAGTGATCTCGCTGTTTTTGCAGAATGATTTCTACCCAACGCGCGAGGCCTATCTGGCAGCATTGGCCGACGCGATGAAGGACGAATACGAAACCATCGTCGCCGCCGGTTTGGACCTGCAACTGGATTGCCCCGATCTTGCCCTATCGCGCCACATGCTGTTCAACGACCTGTCGGATGAGGCGTTCATCAAGATTGCCGACATGCATGTCGAGGCCCTGAACCACGCGCTTCAGAACGTCCCGCAGGATCGGGTACGGGTACATATATGCTGGGGCAACTACGAAGGCCCGCATTGCTGTGACATCGCCATGGACAAGGTCTTCAGCACCCTGATGGCGACCAAGTCGCGCTATGTCCTGTTCGAAACGTCCAATCCGCGGCATGCCCATGAATGGACAGTGTTCCGGGACCGCAAGGCCGAGATTCCCGATGACAAGGTTCTGGTGCCCGGCGTGGTCGACACCACGACCAATTTCGTCGAACATCCGGAACTTGTGGCCCAACGGATTGACCGGTTCACGGAAATCGTGGGGCCGGACCGGGTGATCGCGGGCAGCGATTGCGGCTTTGGCACTTTTGCGGGATTCGGCGCCGTCGATCCCCAGATCGCCTATGCCAAGCTGGCGGCGTTGTCCGAAGGGGCAAAGCTGGCCTCGGCATGAAACCTCTGATTTTGTTGCCGGGCATGATGTGTGATGCCCGGCTTTTTGGCCCCCAGATCAATGCTCTGTCGGGCAGAATGCCGGTGATGACCTTTCCGTTGTCTCATCACGACAGCATAGAGGCCATGGCCCGGGATATCCTTGGAAATGCGCCACCGGTCTTCGCGCTGGCCGGGCTGTCCATGGGGGGTATCGTGGCGATGGAAGTCACGCGCCAAGCCCCCGAACGTGTTTCGCGTCTGGCTTTGCTTGACACCAATCCACTGGCTGAAACGCCAGAGGTAAAAGCGCGTCGAACGCCACAGATGTCCGCCGTGCGCAACGGCCAGCTGAGGACCGTGATGCGTGACGAGATGAAGCCCGGTTATCTGGCTGACGGACCGAACCGGGGGGCGGTCCTGGATCTGTGCATGGCAATGGCCACCGACCTGGGCCCTGACGTTTTCGTACGTCAGTCCAAGGCACTTATGAACCGACCGGACCAAAGCGAGACACTGACGGCTTATACCGGAAAGGCTCTGGTTTTGTGCGGGCATGAAGACCGGCTTTGCCCAGTTGAACGCCACCGACTTATGCATGACCTGCTGCCACAAAGCTCGCTTGAGATCATCGGCGACGCGGGCCATCTCCCGACATTGGAACAACCTGAAAAAACAACAGCGGCGCTGTCCCGCTGGCTGGAGGACACATGACACCGTCCCTTTTGTCTTTGCTTCGCAAGGTCGATACGCCAACTGTCTGCAATGCCATCGAGGTGGCACAGGGCAGGCGTGGGTTCGACAGGTTCACGCGTGGCACCATGCTAAGTTCGGCCCCCGAAGGGCCTGCCATCGTCGGCTATGCGCGCACTGCCAAGATCGCTGCAGTCAATCCCCCGACCGAGCCGCCCGAAGTCATCAAAGCCCGACGTATGGCCTATTACAAGTACATGGCCGAGGCACCGGGCCCTTCAATCGCCGTTGTCGAGGATCTGGATTATCCCGAATGCATCGGCGCTTATTGGGGTGAGATCAATACGACGGTTCACAAGGGTTTCGGCATGTCGGGTGCTCTGACCAATGGTGTCATGCGGGATCTGGGGGATTTGCCCCAAGGGTTCCCGGTTGTCGCTGGTTCCATCGGACCGAGCCACGGTTTCGTCCACATCCGCGAGATTGACACTCAGGTTTCGGTTATTGGTCTGACAGTTGAGCCCGGTGATCTTGTTCACGCCGATCGTCATGGCGCATTGGTCATACCGAATGATGTCGTCGATCAATTGGAAGGTGCAATCCAAAAGCTTTTGGCGACAGAACGTATTGTTCTGGACGCAGCCCGCGAGCCCACGTTTGATTTCGAAGCATTCGAAACCGCCTGGGCCGCCTTTGAAAAAGCAAGGGTCTGATCGCAGGGGTCGGAGACACCGAAAGCCGGCTGGGTGAAAAGCACCCACAGGTCCCTTGCTCGTCAACCCAGAGCCGGAACAAGGCGGCAACAGCGAACGCATTGCCCATGACGAAGGGTTACCCACATCCCTCTATCCGCTGCCGGTGGCGTCCGAACGTAAACCGGACCGTTTCAGACAGCAGTCCATTACAACGGAGTGTACGGGGCTTCAGATCCGTTCAGCCCCGCGTACAATCCGCGCATCCAGACAGGTTCCGGAAAAAGCACTCAGGCCTTGCGAGAAGCGGCGCCCTGCGCAACCCTTCGCTGTTCTCCGATCACGTTCAGCATGGCATCTACATCCGCGCGTACGGTTTGTGTTGCCGCTTCGCGCACCGGGCCAAAGCCGCGGATATCCAGCGGGGCTGACAGGATTTTCAGGCAGGTTTCCGCCTCGAGGTCCGTGTCTTCGACGCGATCCAGGACACCCAGAAACCAGGCCAGGGTTTCGTTTTCAAGCTTGCGGTCCCTTGAAAACCGGAACGGATCAAGCCAGCCGCCGCGAAGCCTGCGTGCACGCGAAAGGAGCCTCAGAACGGGGGTCATCCAACCACCATAGCTTCGCTTGCGCGGCCGTCCGCGTGCATCCTTCTGACCACCTAAAACCGGAGGGGCGAGGTGGTATTTGATCCGAAAATCCCCCTCGAACTCGGACCGCAGTTGTTTCTCGAATTGTCGCGATGTCAGCAACCGGGCAACCTCGTATTCGTCCTTGATTGCCATGAGGCGAAACAGGGATTTTGCCGCAAGCGAAAGCGCTTCCTCGCGAATCTGGTCAGGCAGTGCTGCGGACAGACGGGCCAGGCGATCCCGGTACTGTTGCGCATAAGCGTCATCGTGATAGGTCGCCAATTCGTCGGACCGGTAATCGATTATCTGCTGCGCCGATTCTTGCGAGAAGCTCTTTTCCTTCGCATTCAGCATCTGTGGGTTTGCTGCGATCACCCGCCCGAGATCAAAGGCCCTTATGTTGGCCTCGACCGCGGTTCCATTGAGCTTGATCGCCTGTTTGATCGCAACTTCACTGATCGGAATGTTCCCCAACTGCCATGCGACACCAAACAGCAAGGTATTGGCAAAGACCGAATCCCCCAGCAAATCCACGGCCAATTGGTTTGCATCCAAACCGAAAACGTTTTCTTCGCCGACGGTCCGGCGTATCAACGCTTCTCGTTCATCGACCTTGAGCTGGGCATCGCGGTGCAAAACAAGGTCGCCTGTTGGCATTTCCGCACGGTTCAGCACGACTTTTGTGCCCTTGCGATAGTGAACCGAGGCTTTGGGCGCCGAAGACACGACCACGTCACACCCAATGACGGCATCGGCGCTTTTGGCCTCAATTCGGACCTGATTGATTTCGTCGGGCGTGCGGGCAATGCGAACATAGCCGACAACCGTACCGAATTTCTGGGCGAACCCGGTGAAATCCAGCACGCTGGCGCCTTTGCCTTCCAAATGCGCCGCCATCGTCAGAACGGCGCCCACCGTTACGACACCGGTACCACCGACCCCACCGACCAGAAGATCGTACGGCGCGTGCAGGTCAGGAAGCTGCGGGTCGGGAACCTTGGCAAGAAGCGACGGGATATCCAGTTTCTGCTTGGGTTCTTTTCGCCGCATCGCCCCTTCCACCGTAATGAAACTGGGGCAAAACCCGTTCAGGCAGGAATAGTCCTTGTTGCACGAGTTCAGGTTGACCTTTCGCTTGCGGCCCAATGGGGTTTCCAATGGTTCAATACTCAGACAGTTGCTTTCGACAGAGCAATCGCCGCAGCCTTCGCACACCACGGGGTTGATGAACGCAAACCGCTTGGGGTCTTCTGTTTTGCCACGCTTGCGGCGACGACGTTTCTCGGTGGCGCAGGTCTGCTCGTAGATCAAAACCGTTACACCTTGGATGTCACGCAGCTCGCGCTGCACGGCATCCATCTCTTCCCGGGGGTGAAAGCTGGTTCGTGCCGGAAAATCGCCGGAATCGAACTTTGTTATATCGTCTGAAACCAAGGCGATCCGGTCCACACCTTCTGCGCGACAGGTCTGGGCGATCCCGGAAACGCTGATAGGGCCATCAACAGGCTGCCCCCCCGTCATTGCCACTGCGTCATTGTAGAGGATCTTGTAGGTGATGTTCGTGCCCGCCGCCACGGCCTGGCGAATGGCAAGCGACCCGGAATGATACCAGGTACCCTCGCCAAGGTTTTGAAAGATATGTTTGTTGCCATTGAATTTCGAGGCAACAACATGCGGCACACCCTCGCCGCCCATCTGCGCATAACCGACCGTGTTGCGATTCATCCAACTTGCCATCACGTGACAGCCGATGCCTGACGCAGCCGTGCTTCCATCCGGGACTTTGGTGGATGTGTTGTGGGGACAACCCGAGCAAAAATACGGAGCCCTGACCGCACCTGGAACATTCAGCACGGATGGCTGTTCGTCCGTCAGCGCCTTCGCCTTTTCCAGGAATCCCTCTTCCGGAAAAAAACGGTCGAGTCGCTCTGCAACAACCGGAATCAGGTTCAACGGGCTCAACTCTCCGGTCCAGGGAATCAACGGATCGCCTGCTGCGCGGTGTTTTCCGACCATCTTTTCGGGTTTGTCCCCCGGCCAGTCATAGAAATATTCCTTGAACTGGCTCTCGATGATCCCGCGTTTTTCCTCGACGACCAGCACCTCTTTTTTGCCACGGACAAAAGACAGCGCATCCCGCCGCGCCAAAGGCCAAACCATCCCGACCTTGTAGATGTCGATGCCCAAACGGCGGCATCCGCTTTCGTCCAGCCCCAGAAGACGCAGCGCTTCCATCAGGTCCAGATGGCTTTTGCCCGTTGTAACAATCCCGAATGGGGCATCCTTGATGTCATAGATGCGCCGGTCGATCGGGTTGGCTTCGACAAAAGCCTCGACCGCCCGCAACTTGTGTTCGATCCGCGTCTCGATGGCCGGGCTTGGCAAATCGGCGCTGCGCACGTGCAAGCCGCCCGGCGGCAGATCAATTTCCGGCATGGTAAATGCACGGTCCGGTCTCAACTGCACGGATTGCCCGCTTTCCACGGTTTCCGAAATCGCCTTGAACCCGACCCAGGTGCCCGAATACCGGCTCAGCGCGATCCCGTATTCACCGAATTCCAGGTATTCAGCCACATTGGCCGGGTTCAGCGTTGGCATGAACCAGGTCATGAAGGCGACGTCGGACTGATGCGGCATTGAAGAAGACACGCAGCCATGATCGTCACCCGCGACAACCAGAACCCCGCCCTTCGGCGACGAGCCATAGGCATTGCCATGGCGCAGCGCGTCCCCTGAACGGTCGACTCCGGGGCCCTTCCCGTACCACATCGAAAACACGCCCTCGACCTCACAATCGGGATCAAGCGAAGCCTGCTGGGCACCAAGAACCGCTGTGGCACCGAGGTCTTCGTTTACGGCAGGCATGAATGTGATCCTGGCCGCCTCGGTTTCCTCTTTCGCTCGCCACAGCTCCAGATCCAGACCACCAAGGGGGGACCCCCGATAACCGGAAATGAACCCAGCCGTGTTGTTTCCTGCTGCTGCGTCCCTGCGGGCCTGGTCCAACATGATGCGCACCAGAGCTTGCGTTCCCGTCAGGAAAACACGACCCTCCGAGGCTTTGTATCGGTCCGACAGGGCGTAAGTATCGAATTTCAGGGACTGGTCAGTCATGGGTGCCTCGCCTTTTCTGGGTATTTTACCGGAATCCTTTGAGGAATCTGTTCTAGCTTCCCGCCATTTCCGGATGTTTTTGAAAAATCCTCTCTTCTTTTGTCGCGATATGGGGTATTTTTCTCGGATGCTTCTCGACTCACGTGACTGCCAACTTCTCGCGCTGCTTCAGAATGATTGCCGCATCTCAAACGCTGACCTTGCTGAACGGGTGGGCATGTCATCTTCTGCCTGCTGGCGTCGAGTCCGCGCGTTTGAAGAGGCCGGCCTGATTTCGCAGTACCGGGCCGAATTGTCGCCTGAACATGCCGGGCTTTCGTTTCAGGCCCTGGTGCATGTTCATCTGACCCGGCACAATCCGGAGCATCTGGAGCAGTTCATCGCAGCGATCGAGAAGCGCCCGGAAGTCATGGAGTGCTACGCAACGACCGGGCAGGCGGACTACCACATGCGGGTGATCTGCAAGGATATCGGGGCTTACAACGTTTTCCTGGAAGAATTCCTGTTTCGCCTGCCGGCGGTGGAAAGCGCGCAAACAAATGTCGTTCTGCGCGAAATCAAACGCAGCAACGCCCTGCCCATACCTTCCTTTTGATATCGGTTCCCGGGGGTACTTGCCGTCTGGTATCGGCTTTGTTGCAAAACTTTGAACGCACCAAGCGAAAGATCCATTCGAACAGGTTCCGAAGCGACGATGAGGCCCGCGAAACCCCACGGCGTCGCCGTTCATTGGTTTTTTCCCGGATCAGGTTTGGGAACGCCCCCAAAAAAACCGTGCCAGCTTCATCATCAAGGCAGGTAAAACGTGGTTGCCGTTTCGACCGCAACGTTTTGGATTCCGCCTTCTGCGCCGCGCTCTGGTCTGTTCGATCGGGCCCCCGAAGAACTGGCCTCGACTGTGGAACGAACCGGTTCACCGGAATCGAGGTGATCTCCTGCCCCGCGCCTTGGACGGACGCTTTCCTCGACGCCGAACAGCCTCAAAACCGAGTTTCGAAACTGAGGCCACTTTTTTGCTTCGAACTTCGTTTTTCCTGTTTTCTTTTCCCGTGCTTGCATCGGGTCCGGCTCCTGTTCGCTGCCGTCATCCCGAGTGTAGCATCGTTCCTTTTCTTTTTCAGATTTTTGTCAGAGAACCTTCCGGCTATTTCGCAATTTCGTCGATCAGCCGCGTCTCGAGAAGCTGGCCATTCTGGTACAGCACCGGGTACGCAATAGATGCGATATGGCTGTTGAACTCCCGGAACGCCCGCAAGGTCTCAAGATGAATATCACTGGTTTCGAAACTCTCGCGTGACCCGTGCTGCAATCGGCGCAGATGTCGTTTACGGCTTTCACGTTCCACCCGTTTGATTTCGGTCTTCTCAAGGCTCAGCAGGCGCGCGCTTTCCAGATCGTCCGAGATAAGCACGTTTGATGCCAGCTTCATGTTGGCCAGAATGCCCTCGTGCATCTGAACAAGTTCCGACCAGCCTTCCTGCGAAAAGCTCGAGCCTTTGGCCCGCATTTCACCCGCCAACACGGTCAAGCGTTTGGCCACGACATCACCGGCCGTCTCCAGCCGGATAGCGAATTCCATAAGGTCGCGCGCGGATTTTTCATCCTTTTTTTCGTAAACATCCGGTGGAATCGCCGAAACGAATGCCCTGATCCCGGACAGGCAATTGTTCACGTCCTCGTCGATGGCTTGCACCGCTCGAATCTGTTGTTTGTCGCCACTGCGATACAATTCCAGACAAGGCCGGAACATGGTTTCGACAAGGTCGCTCATCCGCAGCAGCTCTCGCTTGAGGCTTGGCAGGGCCTGGCTGGGATTGGCCACATTGCCTATGTCCAATGCGCTGGCCGGTCGTGCCGGTTGCGGAACCAGTTCTTGCTTCTGATCCGGCAAGAACCTTTCGAACAGATCTTTCAACTTCCCGCAAAATGGCAAGGCCAGAAGCAGCAGTGACAGGTTGAACAAAACATGCACATTGACCAGCATCTGCCCGCCTTGCGGGTCTCCTAACAACCCGGTCCGCAGAG
This sequence comes from Ruegeria sp. YTSA144, assembly GCF_059610125.1. Classification (NCBI taxonomy): domain Bacteria; kingdom Pseudomonadati; phylum Pseudomonadota; class Alphaproteobacteria; order Rhodobacterales; family Roseobacteraceae; genus Ruegeria; species Ruegeria sp. YTSA144. The sequence goes on along the minus strand of NZ_JBXWNA010000002.1, from coordinate 243,780 downwards.
CCATGTTGGCCGCAAACAAACTCAGCAAGGCCCAACTGCCACGCAATGCCAGGTTGGCATAGGGAATGCGCCGGGCCTGGACTGGCATGGCACGGGTGAGCCAGACCGGAATGAAGGCAGAGCCGAAATTCGCGCCAAATACCAAAGACATCCCGGCGGCAAACGGGATCGCTCCGATCTGAACAAGGGTCACACACATGAGGATGGCCGCCACCGAGGAATGCATGATGAAAGCCAAGGCGCCCCCGACCAAAAACGCGGTGATGTAATCGCGCGCCAGATAATCCGCCACCGCGGGCAGAAACGCGCTGTCCCGAATGGGATCCATCGCCTCGCGAAGGAACCGAAGCGAGATCAGGATAAAGGCCACACCCATCAGGATGCGCCCCAGCTGCCGCGTTTTCTTGGCTTCGGTCTTTACGAACAGATACCCCCCAACCGCCAACAGCATAGGAACAAGCCAGTCCAGCCGGAACGAAAGGATCTGGATGATAAGTGCCGAACCCAGATCGCCACCAAGTACAATCGCAAGGCCGGCAGGAAAACTGAGCATTCCACTGGCCGCAAATCCCGAGGTCAACAGAGCAACAGCCGCCGAGCTTTGCAGCACGACCGCCATCGTCAACCCGACCACCGAGGCCTGAAGGTAACTGCGCTGTTGGGTCATTACCCGCTGGAACGACGCGCCATAGCTGCGCTCGATCCCGGTTCGCACCATACGAACCGCGTAAAGCAGCAGCATCGTGGCCCCGGCAAGGCTGATAAGGAAGCTGACAATTGCCATACTCTACCCCGTTATTCTTTTTGGCCCAGCTTGTCGCAGCGCGTTGTATTGTTCATGTTACCGACCGCGATTGGGAAGGGATATATCCCATTTTGGCCTACAAGGCGTAAACTCCTGTGTGCTTCACCGCAACCACTTGTCCGCGCTTTGACGGAACATCCGTCACCCATGAACCTGGCCAAAGGGCCCCGGAAAGGCGCGGCCCCTGATCCCATTGTGACACGAGATCGGTAAGGGGCGTCAACTCTCGGCCTTGATTGCGGCAATTACGATGCCGATTGCGCGGTCCAACTCCAAACGCGAGATGGTCAGCGGCGGTGACAATGTCAGAACGCACCCCTGGCTGATCTTATAGCTCAGACCGGCCTCAAGGCAGGCATAGTAGATCCGTTCGGCGCTCGCGTTCCCCGGCGTTTTGTCGGCGCGATCATCCACGATTTCAATCCCGAACATCAGGCCCCGTCCCCGGATGTCACCGACAATCGGAACGTTCTGAAGTTCATCCATCAAGCGACCAATGGCATGTTCACCCAGTTCCGCTGACCGGCGAACCAGGCCTTCGTCTTCGATGATCTGGATCGTCGTCAAAGCAGCCCGGGCGGTGACCGGGTTCTTTTCGTGCGTGTAATGCCCGATGGCATAATCTCCGCAGACATCCAGCTGTTTGCGGGCGACACAGGCCGCGATGGGCAGGATTCCTCCGCCAAGCGCTTTCCCAAGTGTCACGATGTCCGGGATGATCTCGTCATGCTCAAAGGCGAACATCCTGCCCGTCTTGCCAAGGCCCGTCGGAATTTCATCCATGATCAACAGCGCCCCGTGACGGTTGCATGCCTCGCGCACCGTCTTCCAGAACCCCGGCGGCGGGACATAGGGCACCGCGCGCATCGGTTCCGCAATGACTGCCGCCACGTCTCCTTCACGCTCGAGGACATATTCGACCATTTTTGCACAGGCCAGTCCGCAGGTTTCGGGGCCCGCATGATTGTACGGGCATCGATAGCAGGCAAAGGGGGCGACATGTTCGGTGCCGGACAAAAGGGGCCCCGCGATATGACTGCGAAAGGTCGCCTCTCCGCCGACGCTTGCAGCGCCGAACCCCGCGCCATGGAAAGCATCCCAGAAGCTGATCGTTTTGAACCGGCCGGTAGCGGCGCGCGCAATCTTGAGGGCGACCTCGTTGGCGTCGGATCCGCCGGTGGTAAAAAGCATTTTGCCCAGATCACCAGGCACGATCTGAGCCAGTTTCTCGGCCAGTTCCACCGCCGGATCATTGGTGAAGCGGCGGGGCGCAAAGGGCAGATCGTCAAGCTGTGCCTTAATGGCGGCAACCAAACGGGGATGGCCATACCCGATATGGTGCACCGAATTGCCATGGAAATCCATGTACCGGCGACCCTCGATGTCCTCGATCCAGATCCCTTCGGCCTTTGCAATGGTGCTGACGCAGGGTGAGGACAAAGATTGATGCAGGAACACGTTCGCATCGCGTTTGAGCAATGGCGTTGACTTCGGTCCCATGGACTTTCGCAGCCACGCCTTGCGCGCCTCGGACGTGTTTGATTCCCCTTCAGTATGGACAATCTGTGGCATGTCCGCTCCTCATTGTCGTCATCAAAAGATGCGGACCCCGCAAGGCCCGCCAGTACCAGGGAGGAACTGTGTTGCCCTTTCCGCAAAAGGGGTAAGGGCACCAGACTCAGTTAGGCCACGGCAGCGAATAGGTTTTGACGTTGGTGAAAAACTTCATCGCTTCGATGACGCCCTCCTTCACCCCGTTTCCACTGTCCTTGATGCCGCCAAAGGGCGACATTTCAATGCGGTAACCCGGCTGTTCCCAGATGTTGCAGGTGCCGACGTTCAACCCGTTGATAAAGGCAATCGCCCGGTTCAGATCGTTTGTGCAGACACCCGAAGACAGGCCGAACTCGGTACCGTTTGAAATTGCCATCACCTCTTCGTCGTTGTCCGGTACGCGAACGATCGGCACGATGGGGCCAAAGGTTTCCTCCATCACCAGTTCGCTATCATGGGGCACCTTGTCGACCACGATAGGCGGCAGCAGCGCCCCCTGACGACCGGGGTGGTACAGAATTTCAGCACCCTCTTTTTCAGCCTGAAGAACGCGGTTTTCAAAAATCTCGGCGGCCTTGTCATGGATCACGCATCCCAGTTCGGTTTCCGGGTCCTGGGGATCGCCGAACATGATCTTCTTCGCCTTCTCAAGAACCAGCGGCACAAACTTGTCGGCCACACTTTCCTGCACGAGTATGCGCTTGACCGCCGTGCAACGCTGACCGGAGTTTCCGGTAGCCCCCGCCACCGCAATGGCTGCCGCCTTGTCCAGATCGGCCTCATTGAGGTCATTCAGAACGATCAGAGGGTCGTTGCCGCCAAGTTCCAGCGCCTGACGCTTGTAGACGCCTTTTTCGGCAATCATCTTGCCCACGGGCACACCACCGGTAAAGGTAATGATATCGATGTGTTCATTGGTGATCATCTCGTCGCCAATGTCACCGGGCCAACCGGTCACGACCTGGAACATCTCGGGCGGCAAGCCTGCCTCATAAAGAATGTCAGCCAGTGTCAATGCGGTCAACGGCGTCAGTTCAGTCGGCTTGCAAACCATGCAATTGTTGGTGGCAATCGACGGCGCGATCTTGTGGCTGACCATGTTCAGCGGGTGATTGAACGGCGTGATCGCACTGATAGCTTTCACTGGCTCTCGGGTGGTGAAAATCTTGCGGGCCTTGCCGTTATGGGTCAGGTCGCAGGAAAAGATCTCACCATCATCCTTCAGTGCCTCGGCCGCCGCGAATTGATACACGTCCTGCGCGCGCTTGGTTTCGTAGATCGCATGCTGGTGACAGATCCCCAACTCCAGCGTCAGCCATTTCGCAAGATAGTCGCGCTTTTCGCCGATCAACTCGCCTGCCCGTTGCAGGATCTGGCTGCGCTCGTATCGGGTCAGCTTGGGTTTGTAATTCGCCGCAATCTCGAACGCCCGGCGCGCATGTTCGGCTGTACCGGCTGGTACGTGGCCCACAACCTCGTTTGTGTACGGGTAGAGAACGGGAACGGTTTCGTCGGTAAAGACAATCTCACCACCGATCCGCATTCCCTCGTTGCGTACTTCGATTTTCGACATGGTCTGATCTTTCATAGCTTACTGTGCCGCTGCTGTTGTTGCGTAGAAGAAGGCATCGAAATTGCGCAGCACCGGTTGGTTTGGCAGGTCGATGACACGGTTCACGATGAAGGGAACTTCCTGCTCGGTCAAACCGCCATGGCTGCGCAACGGTTCTTTGAGCGCTGCCAGATCATGGCGATGCTCGGACGTGCCGATGCAGATGTTTTCGCCGGACACCATCACGATGTCGCCAATGCGGTCGCCCGGCAATTCGAATTGCTCGATCGCTTCGGCCTTGGTCAGCACATGCGTAATGCCGTTGGTCGCCTTGAGCTTGCCGATGATGTCGTCCCGGTCTGCTCCGTCAGGCAAATAGGCGGTTGCAAAAGATCCCAACGCGCCATGATGCACGACGTATGGGTCGGTAATCGGAAGAATGACCCGCGCCGCATCCTTGCCCAGCCATTCGTCCATCAGGTCCTGCACGTACACCACCGAGGGGGATCCATCCGCCAGATGCTTGGGCTTCATGCCGTGATCCGCGGTCACCACGATGGCCGCACCCAGTTCATCCAGTTCGCCCAGATACCGGTCAAACATGGCATAGAAATCCAGAGCGCCTTTTTGATCGGGTGCAAACTTGTGCTGAATATAGTCGGTGGTCGACAAATACATCACGTCGGGCTTGAACTCTTTCAGCAGCTTGACGCCAGCGGCAAAGACAAATTCGGAAAGCTCAGCCGAGTAGACCTCGGGGACGTCCATGCCCAGCCATTTGCTGGCGTTGTCGATGCCATGTTCCGCCAGCGTCGTTTCGCCCGACCGTTCGGAAGAAAAGGCAACCGCCCTGCCTTCGTCAAACTTCAGCCCGGCACCTAACAGCGCGCGCAGCTTGTCCTTGGCGGTTACCATCGCCACGCGGAAACCCGCGTCGTAGAACTGGGAAAAGATGGTCGGCGCACGCAGGAAACGGACATCATTCATCATCACCTCTTCACCACTGTCCGGGTCGATGAGGTAGTTGCCACAGATTCCGTGCACGATTGGCGGACGTCCGGTGGCAATCGAAAGATTGTTGGGGTTGGTGAACGAGGGGATAACGGAATGTGCCAGCCGGTCCGTGCCCTCTTCCCGGATCCGCTTGAGGTTGGGCATCAGCCCTTTCGCAATCGCGACATCGAGGTATTCCGGCTCGCATCCATCAAGGCAGATGGCTATGGCGGGCACCTTCGGCGTCGGATAGACGCGCTCATTTGCTTCGACAGGGGTTTGAATGGTCATCTGTATTTTCCTTGATGTTTAAGCGGCCAGCTTGGCGCGTTCTTCCAGTGCCCGAAGAGGAGGAGCGGCGCTTGTCACGCCCATTTCTTCCAGGGATTCCTTTGCTGCGTTCACAACCTTACGCATGACGTCTTCATCCATCTGACCGATACATCCGACGCGGAAACTGTCGACGACGGTCAGCTTGCCCGGGTAGATGATGAACCCTTTGTCCTTCATCAGATTGTAGAACTGATCGAATACGAACCTCTCATCGGCGGGGCAGAAGAACGTGACGATGATCGGGCTGAGCCAACGATTGTCCAGCAGCGTTTCGAAACCCAGTTCGCGCATGCCCGAAACCATGACGTCCCGGTTGCGGGTGTACCGTGCGCCGCGGCCGGCAACACCGCCTTCAGCGGCATGCGCCCGAAGCGCTTCGATGAAGGCCGCGACCACGTGCGTCGGCGGGGTAAAGCGCCACTGACCGGTCTTGTTCATGTGCGCCCACTGGGCGTGCACATCCAGAGACAGGGAATGACTGTTGCCCTTTGCGGCTTCCAGCTCGCTCTTGCGCGCCACAATGAAGCCAAAGCCGGGAACACCCTCGATGCACTTGTTGGCCGAAGACACCATGGCTTCATATCGAATATCCGAGGGCCTGAGTTCGATCGCGCCAAAGGCAGACATCGAGTCGATCAACAGCTTGCGTCCGGCTGCATATGTGGCTTGGGATATTTCCTCGACGGGGTTCAAGATACCCGAGCTGGTTTCGCAGTGAATGGCAACAACATGCGTGATGGCCGGGTCATCCGCGAGAATGCGCGCAACCTCGTCGCCCCGTGGCGGCAGGTAATCGCCCTTGTCCAGCACGATATGGTCCCGCCCCAGATACTGTAGCGTCTGCGCAGAACGCTGCCCATAGGCGCCGTTGGCCAGTACCAGCGCCTTTCCTTCCGGTGGGATGAAGGATGCCAGCATTGCTTCGACCGAGAACGATCCGCTGCCTTGCATTGGCACGCAATCGAACGCGTCGGCGCCGTCACCAAGCAGGTCCAGCAGGCTTGACCGCAGCTCTCTTGTCATGGCGCGAAAGTCGTCGTCCCAGCTTCCCCAGTCCTTCAGCATGGCCTCTTTCACGGCGTAGGACGTTGTCAAAGGGCCGGGTGTCAAAAGGTATGGTTCGCCGAGGCGCGGTTGCTCGATTTTTGGATGGGAAGGCGTCATTACCGGGCTCCAGAACAGCGTTTTCACAAACACCATTGCAGCAACGGTTGCTATATGTGAAATTGCAAATATCAATCTAATTATAAGTGCAGCCTATGCACAAATCATTGGGGACCGGTGATGCGGCACAGCCAGCTCAAAGCCTTTCATTACGTGGCCAAACATGGCGGGTTTTCCCGCGCGGCCGAGGCACTTTTTCTGACGCAGCCGGCGATTTCCGAACAGGTTCGAAAGCTGGAACAGGAACACGACCTGCTGTTGTTTCAGCGCGAACGAAAACGCGTGAACCTCACCCCCGAAGGCGAACAGCTTTACCGGTTCACAAAACAGTATTTCGAGATCGAAGATCAGATCGAGGACTACCTCTCGGAAACCAAGGCCGTGATCGACGGAGAATTGCGGATCATCGCCGATTCAGCGCATCACATGACGTCTTTCCTGGGGTCGTTTCAAAAGAAATACCCAAAAATCACGATCACCGTTCGATCCGGAAACACCGAAGAAATTCTGGAAGAACTTCGGTCGTACAATGCAGAGATCGGCGTTGTCGGCAGCCTGTCCCCTGGCAAGGATATGGATGTGTTGAATCTGGGGTCCACTGAAATCGTGGCCTTCGCTGCGCAAGGCATGCTTTTGGCATCCAAACCTTCGCTTTCTTTGGAAGAACTGGCCGATCTGCCGCTGGTTTTCAGAGAGCACGGGTCAAAAACACGTCAGAAACTGGAAGAAGAAGCCGAAAGGCGCGGTATCGCGTTGAATCCTGCAATCGTTGCGGAAGGGCGCGAGGCCGTTCGCGAGCTTGTGGCCTCGGGCGCAGGCATCGGATTTGTCTCTGAAGCAGAGTATGGGCATGATGATCGGTTGCGGCAAATCAAGCTGAAAGGCGTGAAGTTGCAAATGGGTGAAAGCATGATTTCGCTTTCGCAACGGCGCAACGTAAAGATCATCCGAGCCTTCATGGACTTCGCCCAGCGCGCGCTGGAAGAAAAAAACCCCCCCGCCGATACCTGATCGGCGGGGGCAGGGTTCCTTTGGCTACCGGCTTCGCCAAGCCTGAGTGCGCTTCAGAATGCCTTTTGAAGCAATCAGGTGAACGATCCGGGCAGCAGCATTGGTGTAAAAGATCATCATGCCCATCGCCGCCGCCGGTGCTATATCCCCGGCATCATCCATGTTCAGCACCGCGATAGAGGCCAGCGTCGTTTTGGGAGAATAAAGAAACACCACTGCCGACACGGTCGTCATCGCGTTGACGAACAGATAGATTGAGATATCCAACACCGCCGGCAGACAAACCGGAACCGTTACCCGTGCGAACAGCTTCATCGTCGGCTGTTTGAGCGAGGCAGACACCGACTCAAATTCCCTGTCCATTTGCTTGAGCGCGGTGACGGCCGTCAGGTGCGATACGGTGTAGAAATGCGTCACGGTGCAAATCACCAAAATCGCCATCGTGCCGTAAATCCCGTTCAGCGGATTGGACGGGTTGTTGAAGAAGAAGATGTAGGACAGCCCCAATACCATGCCCGGGATCGCCATGGGCAGCATCGCGAACATCTGGAAAATCGACCGGCCGGTTCTGAACCCGTTTGATTTTTCCACCAGATAGGCCCCGAAGAACACAACCGTCGTGCCGATGACTGCCGTCAGCAACGCCAGTCTGATCGAGTTGAAATACGACCCCCAGCCGCCGCCGTCCATTCTGTTGAACTGATAGTTCTTGAGGCTCAGGCTCAGGTCGTAAGGCCAGAACTTGATCAGCGCCGCAAACTGACACACAGCCAGAAGACCAACGATGAACAGGCCGATCAGGCTGCAATAGATCAGGAATATGCGGTCAGCTTTCGGGTTTGGCGTCGCCTGATATGGCACGGAACGGGCCGAAAGCAGCGCCACCTGCTTGGACTGAACCATCCGGTCGATGGCAAAAGCCAGAATGGCCGGGATGACCAGAACCACGGATACCACGGCGCCCATTTCAAAGTTCTGCTGGCCGATCACCTGTTTGTAGATATCCACGGCAAGCACGTTGAATTGACCGCCAATGACCTTTGGCAGCCCGAAGTCGGTGATCACCAGGTTGAACACGACAAAGGCCGCCGAGATCAGGCCATAGCGGGCCCCGGGTATCGTTACGGTCCAGAAGGTCCGCCATGGCGTCGACCGCAGGCTGGCCGCAGCTTCATACAGGCGCGCGTCAGATATCGCGAGGGCGGTCGATATGATCAGGAATGCGTGCGGAAAGGTAAAGAAAACCGATCCGATCACGATGCCGATGGGGCCGTATATACTGGCACCAAACAGCAACTCCTTGATCATCCCCTGGTTGCCGAACAGGTAGACCAACGCGATGCCCGGCAAGAGCGACGGAACCAGGATCGGTGCCATCGCAATGAGGCGAAAAACGCCCTTGAACCGCATGCAGCTTCGGTTCAGCGCATAGGCGAACCAAAACGCCAGTGTCACCGTCACAATGGTGCTGACAACCGAGATCCAAAGCGAGTTCTTGATCGAATTGAACAGTGCCGGTGTCGAGAAGTAGTTGATGAAATTGTCCAGCCCTCGCGACTGGACCGGCCGCAATTGCACCCGGCGGAACGTGTTGGAATCAAGCTCGACCCAATCGGTGCCTTCATTCAAAGTCGACCCGACAAGAAAGCGCCCGGTATCCGTCGTGTTGCGGATCTTGTACATGACCGGGCTGCGAAAGCTGAAATCGGGGAAGAGTCCGGTCACAGGCAAACGCCCGTCGGAACCCGTCACCAGATCAGAGTCGGAAAAGACCCCCAATTGCCTGTTCAACTCGTCTGCCGACAGGATCGTTCCATCAAAGACGCCTGCGTCGTCACTTACCTGAAACTCGTACTGGGACAGCTCTATCCGATAGGTCGAAAACGACTTGGACAGCATCGTGTAAAGCGGCAACGCCAGTGTCACGACCAGATACAGCGCGATTACCATCATGCTGCCGCGCATCAGGATATCATCACGGCTGAGCTTGGGCTTGATGTCCGGCCCGACAGGCAGGCTGTCCTGATTGGTAGAAACCGAGCTCATGCCTCAGCCTCCGGCACGTCAAACGCCATAAGGCGGTTCTCGGGGAGCTCAATCACCATGCTGCGCCCTTCTTCCAGTTCCAGACGACGCACGGCATTGATCGAGAAATCCGCGATCAGTTCCGATGATCCGAACCTCTCGTTGTGCAATCGGCAGCGCCAGAACGAACCCAGGAACTCCATCTCATCCAGCGTCACCTCTATGCAGTTCCGATTGCCGCCCGTGTCGAGGTAACCAGCTTCATGAGGGATGATGTCTTCGGGTCGAATGGCCGCGATGATCGGGGTTCCATCGTTGAACTTGTGGCTGAGGCAGGCAAAGGTCTTTTCCCCGACGCTCAATCGTCCGCCTTTGGTAACCTGCGACCGGATCTGGTTCATTTCACCGATAAAATCGGCAACGAACAGATTGGCCGGTTCCCGGTAGATTTCGGTAGGAGGCCCCACCTGTTCGATTACCCCGTGATTCATGACCACGATCCGGTCTGCCATGGCCAGCGCTTCTTCCTGATCGTGGGTCACCATCACGGTGGTCACACCCAGCTTGCGCTGCAACTCCTTGATCTCATGCCGCAGATGAACGCGCACTTTGGCATCCAGCGCCGACAGGGGTTCGTCCAGCAGCAAAAGTCCGGGGTTGGTTGCTATGGCACGCGCCAGTGCAATCCGTTGCTGCTGCCCACCTGACAATTGCGCCGGATATTTCTTGCCCTGATCCGGCAGACCAACCAGATTCAAGAGTTCGTTTACCCGAACAGCGATATCCGATTTGCTGCGGCCGGTGTTTTCAAGGCCAAAGGCGATGTTCTTTTCAATCGTCAGGTTCGGGAACAGAGCGTAGGACTGAAACACGATCCCGAAATCCCGCTCGGACGGGGGCAGATTGGATACGTCCCTACCATCCTGCATGACCGTACCCTTTGTCTGCAAATCCAATCCGGCAATCGCCCGCAAAAGAGTGGTCTTGCCGCACCCGGATGGGCCGAGAAAACAGACAAATTCCCCTTCATTGATTTCCAAAGAGATGTCCTTGAGCGCCAGAAAGCTTCCGAACGCTTTCCACAAATTCTGGATGCTGAGATACAGTTCACCGGGTGGTGTTTTCTGAAGCACGGGAGAGGTCCTCACATCTGCACCTCGGGCACGGCCGATCCTGGCCGGTTGAATCCGGGTGAGTAAGTTGTTTGTCGGGGAACAAGAGACTGGTGCGCAGGAGAGGCACGAAAGCCTCTCCTGCCAAAGGGGTTACTTCGCTTCCGACTTTCCGTCATAGCGAGACTGCCATTCCTTCAGGATTGCCGCGCGATTGTTGGCGGCAAACTCAAAATCATTTTCGATCATTGCATCCAGAAGACCGTCTGGGAAGTGCTCAACCGGTTTCGCAACGCCCGGATAGGCCACGACGGCATAGCCGGTGTTGTACATCTCGTTGGCCTCTTTGGTGACTGTGAAGTCCACCAACTTCTGCGCAGCCTCCAGATTTGCAGTACCGGCGACAATTGCGGTGGCTTCCATGTCCCATCCCACGCCCTCAGAAGGCACGATGATCTCAAGCGGCGCGCCGTCGGCTTTGGATTTTGCTCCGCGGAACGCGAAAGAGATGCCAATCGGGATTTCGCCTGCCGCGGCCAGTTTGCAGGGTTTTGAACCTGAATGGGTGTACCGCGCGATGTTCTCGTGCAGCGCATCCATGTATTCCCAACCACCTTCTTCACCGAACATCTGCAACCAGCTTGACACGTCAAGGAACCCGGTGCCCGATGAATTCGGATTGGGCATGATCACCTGATCTTTGTACATCGGGTCGGTGAGATCCTTCCAGGATGTCGGCGGGGTCAGCCCGGCTTTCTCTGCCTCGACTGTATTGTAGCAGACGGCAGCAACCCAGGCGTCCATGCCGACCCAGGCAGGGGGGTTGTCGCCATCAACAAATTTTTTGTCCAGCTTTTCCACACCGGCCGGCGCATAAGGTTCCAACATACCTTCTGACTTCAGCAGCAGCAGCGACGTGGCGGCCAGGCCCCAAACAACGTCTGCCTGAGGATTATCACGCTCTGCCAACAATTTCGCCGTAATGATCCCGGTCGAGTCGCGAACCCAATTGATCTTGATATCAGGGTGGCTTTGATTGAACGTCTCGGCGTACCGCGCCAAGTCTTCCGCCTCGACTGCGGTATAAACTGTCAATTCCGTTTCCGATGCCGCAACCGTTGCCGTTAGCGCACCTATAGTCAGAGCTGCGAGAAATGATGTTTTGTGTTTCATTGTGATCCTCTGTTGGTAATTATGTAGTTTTCGCCATTCTTGCGCGGCGTTCGAACTCGATTATTGTGCACCGATTGTTTGACAGCAGTTTGACAGATAAAAACGCCAATAAAAATCGATTATATCTTCGATGTCATAAGCATTACTTATAGATGGAAACCGCTTGCCCCGGCAGATCATTGCGGAACTGGATCAGGACGATCAACAGAACATCAGGGCATGTAAAAGGCGCTGAATTCTTCAGACTTTCCTGCGGTGGCGCAAAACGCTCAACGTGTCATCGCAAGCAGTCCTATCCCGATCGCAACAATGATCGCTGCAAGAAGCCTGTTGGACTTTGGCCCCTCGCCGAACCACATCACACCAATAAGCGACGCAAAGATAACCGAGCTTTCCCTAAGCGCGGATACCACGCCCAAGGGCGCAATGGTCTTGGCATACAGCACCAGCCCATACGCCAGGCCAGAGATGACGCCGCCTGTCAGACCCGCCCAGACATAACGCCTGGGCAGTGCGACGAAACGCTGCCATCTGGTCGCGAAGATAAACCCGGCAACAAGTATTTCGGCAACGAACAATGCCGCAATGTATCCCAGTACGTTCCCGGACAGCCGGATACCAATACCATCCACAATCGAATAGGACGCTATCATCAGGCCCGTGCCAAACGCCGCCGCCACGGCGACCCAGCTTGTGTTTCGGCCCAGCCCGGCCAGGGACAGGCACCCAATCCCAGCCGAGATGCAGACAATGCCGACCCACGCGATCGGCGGCAGAAACTCACCCGCGAAAAGAATGGCACCCACCGTGACCAGGATTGGCGTCATCCCGCGTGAGATCGGGTACACCACCGACAGATCCCCATGCTTGTACGCGGTGTTGAGAAACCAATAGTACCCCCAGTGGATCAGGGTCGAGCCGATGATGAAGGGAAGCGCCGCCCAAACCGGCAAGCCGATAAAAGGCAACGCAATCAGCGCAGGCACGGCATGGCCAAGCGCCACCAACCCCAAAACAACCGCTTTGTCGGGCGCGCCTTTGACAACCGCATTCCAGAGCGCGTGCAACACGGCTGCGGTCAATACGATGAGAACTGCCTGTATTGTCATTGTGGCCCGACGAATTGAGCTGAAAACTTGTCTTGCGTCACAATTCGGCTTTCAGAGCGCTTTTTGCGCGCGCATGCAGCGGCTCGACCAAAGCTTGACCTGTATTGCGGCGGCAACGGTTTAGGGGGCTCAAACCCGCTGGGCAATGCAACCCCGGCGAGCGGCGGATCAGGTTGGTCATCGCGGGCTGGCTGCACAACTGGCCAACCAGACCAGCCGCACACCATGTGATGCCACGGCTCAGTTGCCCATGCTCAAAAAGCAGCACGTCGCGATGCCCCTTTCCGGTCTGATGATACGCAACCGCGCGGCCAATGATGCCGCCTCCGACAATGACATGTCGCGCAGCGTGGAAGTCTGGTATCAGCCATCGGCTCGCTCCGTACTCAGGGATTCGGATTTCCCTTCACCCTATTTGCTCTTTGCAAATTTTGGCAATTGTTTTCCTGTTTTTGCGTTATGCCTTCACAATATTCACGGGTTGGCTTTGCAGCGCGCCAGCTATGCTGTCTGGCAACTCCTCATCCACCACCAATGTCGCTTTCACCGGCAGCGGTTTCATCACGATCGGACCAACCACGTCGAACTTGCTGCCATCAGCCAGGATCAGCGGCCGCTGCGCCCGCTGCATCATCATATGACGCAGGTTGGCGCCTTCCAGCGAGAAGTCCGTAAACAATGCCCGAGAGCTCACACCGCCGACCCCGATCAACGCATATTCCGCATTGTATCGCGACACGTGATCGAGCGTGTCCAAACCCAATGTGGCATTCACTGAAAAATCCAGCCGCCCGCCCAGCAGCGTGACTTCGGCGGCCGCCGACGCCAACACGGATGCAATCGTCAAATCATTGGTATATATGGTAAGGTTTTGCCGCACAGCCGCCAGAGCCTGCGCCGCCGCCACTGTCGTTGACCCACTGTCGATTATCACGCTGGCCCCGTCCGGGATCACGCTTGCCACATAGGCTCCGATCCGCTCTTTGCCTTGCGGATTGGTTTGAGCCCGGTCGGCCATCGGAGGTTCCCGCCTGCGAATACTGGTCGCGCCGCCCCGCACCTGATGAAGCTTGTTCTCCAGCGCCAACTGTTCAATATCCTTGCGCACGGTTTCCCGGGATACACCAAGCCGCTCAGTCAGCGAGCGGATCGAGACCGCAGGCTGGCGCGAGACTTCTTCCAGTATGATGGCGTGGCGTTCGGGTGCGAGCATTGGCCGGCCCTTTGGTTTCGGACTGCACGAATATGCCAAAATTTGCAAACAGGGTACAGCCCAAACACCCGATCAGGCACGCGTTGCCATGGCGCAGCGGTGACGCCCTCACACCAATGGTCCAGAGCGGTCAATGGACCCTGCCACCGGGCACGCAATGACTACGCCGGGTAGATGGGGAACGATTTGCACAACGCGGCGACCGAAGCTTTGCAGCGCAGAATGGTCGCGCCGGTATCATCCCCGGCCTCAGCTTCGATCAAATCCGCAATGACGTTTGCCAACTGGTCGAACTCGGCCTCTTTCATTCCGCGGGTCGTTGCCGCGCTCACGCCCAGGCGCAATCCAACCCATTCCGGCGGTCGCGTGCTGTCATTGGGAATCGCGTTTTTGTTGGTCGTAATATTGGCCTTTTCCAGAACGACCTCGGCGCGTTTGCCTGTGATACCCTTGGGGCTGAGGTCCACGAGCACCAGATGCGTGTCAGTACCTCCGGAAACGATACGCAACCCCCGGGACTGCAAGGTTTCTGCAAGTTTGGCGGCGTTGGCTTTGACCTGCGCGCCGTAGTCCTTGAATTCATCCGTAAGCGCTTCGGCAAGGCAAACCGCTTTGGCCGCCAGAACCTGGCTGTGGATCGAACCCTGAACACCGGGGAAAACCGCAGATTGCAGCGTCTTGAACCAGTCCTTGTTGTTGGTGAGGATCAGCCCGCCACGAGGACCACGCAGTGTTTTTGTCGTGGTGCACGTCACAATGTCCGCGTGCGGAAAAGGCGAAGGGTGCACGCCCGCGGCGACCAGCCCGGCAATATGAGCCATATCCACGTGAAAATGCGCGCCGACCTTCCTGGCAATTTGTCCCATGCGCTCGAACTCGATTTCGCGCGGATAGGCAGACCCACCCGCAATCAGCAGCTTTGGCTGGATTTCCTCGGCCAGTTTTTCCAGCGCATCGCAGTCAATGACCTCGGATTCGGCATCGACACCATAATGATGCGGTTCGAACCAGCGCCCCGAAAGGTTGGCCTTCAGACCGTGACTCAGGTGACCGCCGGCGGCCAGATCCAGCGACAAGACCCTGTCGCCCGGCTTGAGCAGCAGAAAGAAAACAGCAAGGTTCGCCTGGCTGCCGGAATGAGGCTGAACGTTGGCATAGTCGCACCCGAACAGTTCCTTGGCGCGGTCGATTGCCGCCTGCTCGACGACGTCGACGAACTGACCACCCCCGTGGAACCGGTTTCCCGGGTATCCCTCAAGCGTCTTGTTGGTCATCTCATGTCCGAGGGCATCCAACACCGCGCGGCTGACGATGTTTTCGGACGCGATCAGCTCAATTTGATGCTGCTGACGCTTTTTCTCGTTTGCAAGAGCTTCTGCGACCACGGGGTCGGTCATCCCGACTGAGTTTTCAAAGTGCCGCGACATCCGGGCTCCTCCGATGCGATTACGTTTTCTCCAGAATTCCAGAGTTCCACTGGCCGAAGCAAATCAGTATTGCTATTTATTTGCCGCAGAAAAACTAAGGCTCAAGTGATGTCACTTTCTCCTCGTCGCCCGAAAGGTCCACATCTCAATGCCCTCCGAGCATTTGAAGCAGCGGCTCGGCTGGGCAGTTTTGCCGCGGCGGCAGACGAGCTATCCGTTACTCCGGGCGCGATAACTCAGCACGTCAAGACCCTGGAAGCCTGGGCCGGCACTCAACTTTTTGTTCGAAACGCCCGAGGGGTCGAGATGACGGCGCTTGCCGAAGAGCTTTTGCCCGGGTTCACCCAGGCGTTTGACCAATTGGGAATGGCCGTGCAGGAACTTCGAACCAAGGCCCTGCCGCGCAAGGTCAAGGTCGCCGCGCTGCCGTCGATCGCGCAGTTGTGGCTGGCCCCGCGGCTTGGCACGCTAAGGCGAATTGCCCCGGATTTGTCCGTGTCTGTTGTGGCCCTTGAAACGCCGCCAAACCTTGCGCGCGAACCATTTGACATGACTTTGTTTTTTTCCGGTGAACCGATCGGCATCAACGAAATCAAAATTGCCGAAGATGTGATTTTCCCGGTTTGCGCCCCTTCGGTCGCGAACAGATTGAATTCTGTTTCGGATCTTTCGAAGGAAACACTTCTCCATGACGGGGCATGGGCAGATGATTGGGACAATTGGCTGAACAGCCAACCAGATGGCCCACGTGTACCGAAAACGGGAACCGTGCACTCGTTGTATTCCGTCGCGCTGGAGGAGGCGCGTCATGGCGGCGGCGTGTTGATGGCGCACGAAGTTCTGGTTCAGAACTTGCTGGACAATGGCGACCTGGTTCGCCCGTTTTCGGCCTCGTTGAAGCTGCCCCGCGCAATGGTGGCCAAATTCACACCCTCATTCGGCAGATCCCCCGCCTTCAAAGAGTTAAGATCGTTTTTGCTGAAAGCAAACTGAAGAGCGGTGCCCGCAAAACGGGTTGTTCCCGCCAATCAGGCCCGCCGTCCCCGGACAAACCTGGCTGGCCGAACTTGGCGACGGATCCTTCGGACAATCCCATCAAATCCGTGAACCTTCACATACTTAAGTCGTGGTCCAGCCTCGGACTGGAAGGTTGAGAAACGCGGCCCGACGATGCAAGCTGCTGTCAAGAACCATGGTTCGGGACGGAGGAAGAATGTCAGACGCGCGCCCCTCGGCGGAAACCGATCCTGGTCTCGCCGTACGCGACCTGAGCTTTCATTATGGCGCCAAGACGGCTTTGGATGCTGTCTCTTTTGACGTGTCGGCGGGGACGTTCTGCGGTCTGCTCGGTCCGAATGGGGCCGGGAAATCGACACTGGTGTCGTTGCTCACGCGATTGCTTGTGGCACCGGACGGTGAAATCACGGTCGCAGGCCATGATCTGCGCCAATCCCCGCGCAAGGCGCTGGCAAAGCTTGGCGTGGTCTTTCAGCAACCGACACTGGATCTGGGTTTGACGGTGCGCCAGAACATGACCTATTTCGCAGCTCTGCATGGGCTACCACGATCCGAAGTCCCTGGCCGTATCGACGCGGCGCTGGATCGGCTGAACATGCGGGAACGTGCCGGGGAACGTGTACGCGATCTCAATGGCGGTCATCGCCGCCGGATGGAGCTGGCGCGTGCCCTGCTGCACGACCCTTCGGTGTTGCTGTTGGACGAGCCGACCGTTGGGCTTGATGCCGCGGCTCGGCACGCGATAACCGACCATGTGCACGACCTGGCGGAACAGGGGCTGTGCATCCTGTGGGCCACGCACCTGACAGATGAAATGCGCGACGACGACCAGCTGCTGGTTCTTCATCGCGGTCAGATTCTCGCCAGTGGGCAGGTGGGCTGCTTGCGGGGGGATCAAACATTGTCCGATTGGTTCCTGTCCCGAACCGAGGTCCCGACATGAACGGTTTCCTGGGAGTCGCCCGCGCCATCATCGGACGCGAGTTTCTGCGTTTCATCCATCAACGCGAACGATTTCTCGCAGCTCTGGTCCGGCCAATGGTCTGGCTTTTGATCTTCGCAGCAGGGTTTCGTGCGGCCCTCGGCCTGTCGATCATTCCACCCTATCAGACCTATATCACTTACGAGACCTATATCGTCCCCGGCCTGTGCGCGATGGTTCTGTTGTTCAATGGGATGCAAAGCTCGCTCAGCCTTGTCTATGACCGCGAGATGGGCTCGATGCGCCTGCTGCTGACCAGCTCGTTCCCACGCTGGTGGCTGTTGTTCTGCCGTCTGCTGGGATCAACCGCGATATCCATCCTGCAAGTCTATACGTTTCTCGCACTGGCCGCTTTGTTCGGCATAGTCCTGCCGTTGCCCGGATATGTCGCTGTTCTTCCGGGATTGGTTCTGGGCGGTCTGATGCTGGGCGCGCTGGGGTTGGTGCTGTCCAGTTTCATCAGGCAGCTGGAGAATTTCGCCGGCGTAATGAACTTTGTCATCTTCCCGATGTTCTTCCTGTCCTCCGCCCTCTATCCGCTGTGGAAAATGGCTGAAAGCTCGCCGTTGCTGCGTGATATCTGTGCGCTCAATCCTTTCACGCATGTGGTCGAGTTGATCCGGTTTCTGCTTTACTTGCAGATCAACTGGGGGGCCCTGCTGTGGGTTCTGGTGTCAACCGCGATACTGAGTGCGATCGCCGTTTGGGGGTATGATCCGGCCCGGGGCCTGATGAGGCGGAAATCATGACGGCCGCGCCTCAAAGCGCAAAGCGCAGTCTGCTTCTGAAAACCCGGTTGGGCCTTGGCGCCGTGGTGCTTGGATCCGGCACGCTGTTGGCGGCCGCGACCCTGTATTTCGGGATGCAGAACGTCGCCAGCCGTCTGGAAACCGCGCTGGCATCAGAAACCCGTATGGCACGCTATGCCGCTCTGTCGACCCAGGCCGCCACCTTTCTTGTGATCGCAACCGAGTCCATACAGACCGGCCAAACAGTCGAGTCACGACTTGATCGCCTGTCCCCGATCCGAGACCAGATTGCGACAACGTTTCTACAGCTTCGCTCTGATGTGGAAGATGCCGTGGCCGCGGTTCGATCTCTGGGGCTGGACGAACAATCGCGTTACGGAACCCAATCCCTGGGTCTGGCCAGAATGGAGGCGCTGCTGGCCAGCACGCTGGAAGGGCTAGCCGACGCAGAAGCCGATCAGGCCCAGCTGCGCGCCTATGTCGACTCGTTTGCGTCGGCGTTTGACCCTCTGCTCAGCCAGGCGGTGAATACCGAGGTTCTGTTTCGAAATTCCGTATTGGCCGGGATCGAAAGGACCCGCTGGGTTCTGACCTGGGTGGCACTGACACTGGCACTGTTCGCCTTGCTCAGCACGGCGTGGTTCTACTTTGGTCTGGTGCGGCCGCAGTTCTCTCGTCTGGATCGGCTGCGCAATGCGGCGGTTCAGGTCGGCCAATCCGAATTCGCAGTTTCTCTGCCGCAAACCCGCAATGACGAGATCGGCCAGTTATATGGCGAGACCAACCGAATGGCGGCTGCATTGAGAAAACGCCAGGCCGAGGTTGACGCAGAATGGACCCGGTTGAACGAGACCATTGCCCAGCGAACCCGGGAACTGAGCGCTGCAAATGAATCCCTGTCCAAGATCGACGAAAACCGGCGCCGCTTTTTTGCTGATGTCAGCCACGAACTGCGCACACCGCTGACCGTCATCATGATGGAAGCTCAGATAGGCCAGAGGGATATTCAGACCGCACCAGAGACGTTGGCAACGATCGAAAGCAGCGCCGCAAAACTGAACCAGAGAATCGATGATTTGCTGCGCGTCGCCCGATCCGAAACCGGTGAGCTGGCTCTGGAACCAACCAAAGTTGCACTATGCGATCTGATGCAAACAGTTGTGAGCGACATTCAACCTGAAATCGACGGCGCCGACATGCAGCTTGAAACGGGCGACTTCCCGGATTGTGCGTTACACTGTGACCTGAACTGGATACGTCAGGTCCTGCTCAGTCTGATACGCAACGCGATCCGACATGCGCGGGACGGGAAGGCGTTGCTGCTGTCGGGTCAATCGGTTGACGGTGACGTTCAAATACAGCTGACGGATAACGGCCCCGGAATTCCCCACGGCGCCCAAACCCGGATCTTCGAGCGGTTTGTTCAGGGAGGGACGGCAAACAGTCAGGGTTTCGGTGTCGGGCTGGCGCTGGCCAGGTGGGTCGTCGAGGCCCATGAAGGAACCATTTCGGTTGCAAGCCCGGTTCCACGTGAAAACGCCCTGGGGTCAAATGCCGGTACAAATGTCTGCATTCGATTACCGCTGGCAGAGGCATAGAAAATGGTCTCCAGACTGCTGATCATAGATGACGACCCCAGAATCACGTCGGCCCTTGTCCGGGGCCTTTCGCTGCACGGCTACTCAGCCGAGGCTGAAAACCGCGCCGACCAAGGGTTGGAGCGGTTGAAAAGCGGTGCATTCTCAGGTGCGATTGTAGATGTGATGCTGGGAACGGATAGCGGTGTCGAACTGGTCCGGGCCGCGCGCCGTGCCGGGGTCGGAATCCCGATCCTGATGTTGTCGGCCCTCTCTGATGTCGATCACCGCGCCGCCGGGCTGGAAGCCGGGGCCGATGATTATGTCGTGAAGCCTTTCAGCTTTGATGAGCTTGTCGCCCGGTTGCAAGTACAGGAACAACGCGTGCTCTCTCAGCGCCCGGACCCCGCGCGCCTGTCGTCGCGGGACAGAACACTTTCAATCCGCGAGACAAGCATTGCGCTCACCGAACGTGAATTCGAACTGCTCACGCTGCTCAACAGCAAGGCCGGATCGCCAATATCCCGAGGAGAGCTGTTTGACACGCTCTGGTCACAGGACGGGTCCAGTAACGAAAACGTGGTGGACGTCTACATCGGATATCTGAGAAAGAAATTGGGATTGGATGATTTTGGGTTTGAAATCAAAACCATACGCAACCAGGGGTTTTGCATACAGGGGGTCGCCCCGTTGTCGGATGACACCTGAGTACCGACCAAAGTCTAATTCATACTTATTAATTAAGAGTCGCGCCAACCGGCAAGTCCTGCCACATTGAATATCAGCACACCCCAGGAGGAGGACCCTGATATGGCTTGGAACAGACCTGTTATTCGCGAAATCGAATGCGGCATGGAAATCAACATGTACGGCCCCGATCATGACGATGAGCGCGGTGGCGGCCTGATCTGATCAGCCGCAGGCGCCAACAAAAGATGACGTTGCGCGCAATAATACTTGGGGCCGCTGCTGGCGGCGGCCTTCCGCAATGGAATTGCGGATGTGAAAACTGCAATCTGGCCCGAAGCGGACATATTCCGGCGCAGACGCAATCATCACTCGCGGTGTCACCCGATGGCCACAACTGGGCTATCCTGAACGCGTCTCCGGATATTCGAACGCAGCTTGGCAAAACGCCCGTCCTGTATCCGACCGGGTTACGAGAGGTACCGATTCAATCGGTGCTGGTGACGAATGGCGACATAGACCACGTGGCTGGCTTGCTGACGCTGCGCGAGATGCAGCCATTTACGCTGTTTGCAACCCAAAGCATTCAGGATGTTCTTGCGCAGAACCCGATATTCGACGCCTTGAACGCCTCGGTCGTGACACGTGCGCCGATCTCGTTGAATCAGACGTTCGATCTGGTTCCCGGCTTGCGGGCAACTTTGTTCCCGGTGCCCGGCAAAGTGCCTCTGTATCTTGAAGGGGAACATGTCGAAACCGAATTGGTTGGCGAACAAACCGTCGGGGTGGCACTGAGCGCGCAGGGGAAGACGGCATATTACATACCGGGCTGTGCCGCATTGACGCCCGAGTTGCGCGCCCGCCTTGACGAGGCCGATCTTTTGTTTTTCGACGGCACGCTTTGGCACGACACGGAAATGGTGCAGGCCGGGCTGGGTCAGAAAACGGGCAAGCGCATGGGCCATATGTCGATGGACGGCCCCGATGGATCGATCGCAGGTTTCGCCGATATGAAAATCGGCCGGAAAGTGTTCATCCACATGAACAACACCAATCCGGTTCTGCGCCCCGACAGCGCCGAGAACGCTCGGGCACGGGCCAAAGGCTGGACGATAGGCCAGGATGGCATGGAGATAACGCTATGACCCAAAGCCGCAAAGAGTTCGAGGCCCGGCTTCGTCAGATCGGAGCCGAGCGTTACCACGACCTGCATCCGTTTCATCATCGCCTGCACGGTGGTCAATGCACGCCTGACGAAGTGCGGGCCTGGGTGATCAACCGCTACTATTATCAGCATTCCATCCCGATGAAGGACGCCGCCTTCATGTCGCGTGTAGAAGATCCTGCGCTGCGCCGAGCCTGGCGGTCCCGGATCGAAGATCATGACGGCACGGAAGAAAACGAAGGTGGTATCCGGCGCTGGTTGCGGCTGGCCGAAGCGGTCGGCCTGGATCCGGACTATGTCGCCTCATGTGACGGCGTATTGCCTGCCACCAGATTTGCGGTGGATGCTTACGTGCGATACGTCCGCGAAAAGTCGTTGCTGGAAGCGGTTGCGGCCTCACTCACTGAACTGTTTGCTCCCAAGATTCACGCCAACAGGATCGAAGGCCTGCTTCGGCATTACGATTTTGCGGATGACAGCTCACTTGCCTATTTCCGCAACCGCCTGAAAGAAGCCCCCAAGGATGTGGCCTTTGGTCTGGCATGGGTATTGGATCATGCCGACACCGCAGAAAAACAGGACGCGGCAGCCAAGGCACTGATATTCAAGACCGATGTCCTCTGGTCGCAGCTGGATGCCCTGTGGGGCGCCTATGTCGAACCTGCCCGAATTCCGCCGGGGGCGTGGAAGCCGGACACCGGTTTACGGATGCGGCAGGCATCGTGATGTTGGCGCAGCAGGTCCCCTTGCTTCCACGTGGTGTCCGCATCCAGTACGATTCCGTGCGGGAACAATGGGTACTGCTGGCACCTGAACGGGCGGTGACGTTGGATCAGATCGGACATGCAATTCTGAGCGAAGTAGACGGCCAACGCAGCTTTGGTCAGATCACCGCAAGCCTGTCCAGGAAATACAACGCCCCGGAAGAACAGATTGTCGAAGACAGCTCGGGGTTTCTGGATGCCCTTCGGGTGCGTCGTTTTCTGGATGTCGTCTGATGCAGGTAAAACCCCCTCCCCCAATTGCCATGCTGGCCGAGCTGACGCATCGATGCCCATTGTCCTGCCCTTATTGCTCCAACCCAGTCGAAATGGCCAAACTCGACAGTGAAATGGATACTGAAACATGGGCACGTATTTTCAAGGAGGCGGCGGCGCTTGGTGTCTTGCAATTGCATCTGTCAGGTGGAGAGCCCGCATCCCGCCGCGATCTGGTTGCGCTGGTCAATGCCGCGCGTGAGGCCGGGTTGTATACCAACCTGATCACGTCGGCGATCGGCCTATCCGAGCGACGCCTGCATGAACTGGACGACGTCGGCCTGGACCATATCCAGCTTTCTCTTCAGGGCACTGACGCCGCGATGGCGGATAAGGTAGGCGGCTATCGGGGTGGGTTTGACCGCAAGATGAAAACGGTCGAATGGATCAAGAAGATCGGGTTTCCGCTGACCCTGAACTTCGTGCTGCACCGTCGCAATGCCCACCAACTGCCGCGGGCGCTGGAACTGGCGCGCGAAATGGGAGCACGACGGATCGAGGTTGCAACGGTACAGTTCCACGGCTGGGCCTTGCGGAACAGGGATGCCTTGATGCCGACGCGGGAACAGGCGCAACAGGTGACGCGACAGGTGGCCGAGGCCAGGAAAGACCTCAAGGGGCAACTGGTCATTGATTACGTCCCGGCGGACTATCATGATGACTATCCCAAGCGATGCATGGGCGGTTGGGGCACAACCGGGCTGAACGTGGCGCCAGACGGTCAGGTTCTGCCTTGCCATGCGGCACAGTCCATCCCGCATCTGACATTTGACCGGGTACAGGACACACCGCTTGCGGATATCTGGTTCCATGGCAGCGCGTTCAATGCCTATCGCGGCACGGATTGGATGTCGGACCCGTGCAAAACCTGCGAACGCAAAACCATTGATTTTGGCGGCTGCCGCTGTCAGGCCATGGCCGTTATCGGAGACGCAGGCGCCACCGATCCGGTTTGCATCAAATCACCCCATCATCAGACCCTGCAAAACCAGGCAAACGAACATGCCGCCAAAGCGGATGCGCCCTTCATATATCGAACCGCACCCGGTGCCGCGAGAGAGCCTGCGGAATGACCCTAACCCAGAACGGCCCCGTCTGGCCCGGCTACCAGGTTCAGGATCCGGTCGGAAAGACGCTGTGCTTCGGGTTTGGAATGCGTCACGAACAGGGTCGCCGGGCGATGCCGCGCGATGAGGTCCTCGGTCAGGGTCAGCATCGTCTCGGCCGTTTCGGAATCCAGTGATACAAAGGGCTCGTCCATAATCAGAAACTCGGGCTTCCCGGCAAAGGCGCGCGCCAGAGAAAGCCGGCGCTGCTGACCCAGTGACAACTGGCCGGGAAACAAATTTCCCTTTCCGTCCAAACCCACGTCAGTTAGCGCGGCGTCGGCCTCAGCCTGCGACAGGTCGCCATGAATCAGGGTCAGATTGTCGATAGCCGAACGCCATGGCAGCAAAGTGGGTTCCTGAAACACAATGGCCAGTCGATCCGGCCGCACGATCTGGCCTTCGAAATCCGGGTCAATGCCTGCCACCAATCGCAGCAGCGTCGTCTTTCCAATGCCCGATGGACCGGTCAGCGCGACCGTTTCCCCGGCGGCGATGTCAAATGCAATGGGGCCCAGGACGGCGTGGTGTTCAAAGCGCTTCTTCCGGATGTCAATTCGGATCATGCAGTTCTCCACCGTCGAGCGTTCCGCTCCAAGGGTTGAAGAACCAGCCATTCGACAACCAGCATGACGGCAATGAACGAAAACGCATAGACCAGCACCATTGCCACATCAAACAGCTGAAAATACAAGTGGATTTGAAACCCGACACCGGATGAGCGCCCAAGAAACTCGACCACGAGCACGATCTTCCAGATCAAAGAAAGCCCGGACCGTGCAGCAGCAGCGATAAACGGCGCAAGCTGCGGCAGGATCACATGGCGCTGTCGCCTTTGCCACGGCATCCGGTAGACCCGTGCCAACGCATCCAGATCCGGGCTCAGCGCCCTGCCGCCCTCTCGGAGGATCGTCGCGACATTGGGAATTTTGTTCAGCGTCACCGCGGTGATCGCCGCAGCCTCGGTCAGCCCGATCCAGAGATAGCACAGCACGATCAGAACCAACGCGGGCAGGTTCAGGAAGATAACCAGCCATGGATCAAGCCAGCGGTTCAGCGCATCCGATCGCCCCATGGCCAGTCCAATGATCGTTCCCAATGTCATCGCCAACACGAAGGCCCAGATCACACGTAACAGTGTCGCACCAAGGCTGCGCAGCAATTCGCCTGACGCAAGTTCTTGCTGAAACCGGGGAATCAGGTCCCAGGGTTGCGGCAGAATCTGAGGGTCTGCGGTCAGCGACGCCGCAACAATCCACAGCGCCACAAGGCCTGCGATGGACAAAAGCGGCGTGAGGCGCGCGTTTTGCATCTGATCCTATTCCACGTCAGCAAAAAGACCCTGTGGCACTGTCGTCGCAGCGCCCACCAGCTCAGCCCCGCCCAATTCGGCCATAAGTTCCAGCATCTTGTTGGCCGCGACCGCATCGACCGGGCGACGATCGGGAATACCGGCGATCCAATCGAGCCTGAGTTGTTCAAACTGCGCATCAGACTTGATGTTCATCCGCGGTCTGATCGCCTCCCATGCCTCGGGCGAATTGGCCAGCAGGTCCTTGGCGTCGCGGCTGGCGGCAAACAGGCTTTGCGCAAGGTCGGGGTGTTCGTTCAGAAAACTCTCTTTCAGGTAATAGCCCAGTAAGGGCGTATTTGTGTCGAGCCCCAAAGCCTGCCCAGCATCCTCAACCGAGATCAGCTCTTTCATGCCGGACGCTTTCATCTTGGCCAGAAAATGCCAGAAATTGATCGCGCCGGCATAGTCACCGTTCAAAGCAGATTTGAAGATCAGCGGGGGCGCACCAAACACCTGTTCGGTGTCGGCTTTCAGGTCCATACCATATTCCCGTGCTGCATAGGCGCGTAAAATCAGCCAGGATTTATCCAGCGGACCACCCGCGATGCCGATCTTGCCGCCCGCCAAATCCTTCAAACTGGTTGCCGGGCTGTCAGCGGGCACAACCACGCCGCCCACGGCTTTGGAATAAGGGATGAACACATAGTCCTTGCCGGCAGCCCTTTGACGAGCAACCCAAATCCAGTCGGCAACCGCCAAATCAGCCTCATCCCCCTCGACCGCGATACGCGTTGCGCCATTGTCGGCAAATGGTTGAACATCAAGGACAAAGCCATGTTTCCGATCCAAGCCGTTCCGGCGAATGGTCTCCAGTTCCCAATTCACCGTTCCGATCTTGAGTACGGCCGCGCGAATGGTCGGCAGGGTCTCGGCGGCCAAAGCCCCCGAACTGAGTGCAAGTGCAAGGCAGGCGGCAAGAAGTTTGGACATGACCCGATCCCTTTTATTCGCTATTCCGCCTTTCGGCTGACTTCATTCAAATCCTTGTCCAGCTTGATATCGAACTGGTTGCCGCCCTTGCAGATGACGTCATCCAGATCATAGCCATCGTCTTCAACCTCGATATCATCCGGGTCCATCTGGCACTCGACAGAGGCAAGATAGGCTTCGATCTTTTCCACCGTTTCCGCGTCAATGTCGTCGGCGAAAGCCGGGGCCGCGAGAAGCCCGACGGTTATCAAAATTCCCATATTTTTCATGTACCTATCCCTTCTCTATTGAATACTAACCGTGATGCGTTGCGTTTCGCCGGTGGACCCGGGGATGCGAATTTCATGACTGCCGGGTTTGATTGCGATGAACGACAATTCAGCCACGCCGGCCTTGTCAAACTCGATGCTGTCCACCGCCATCGGACGGATCTCGATCTTGTTGATCACGATCTCGTTCATCCAGATCGCGCGAAAGAACGATGGCCCCTCGATGGCCAGTTCCGCTGACCCATCAGCGGTGATCTCAAGCTTGTAATACGCGCCGGATTGCAGAACCACGTCTTCACCCAGCGGTTGCCCCGAAGCAAGCGCCAGCTTGATGGTTTCCCCACGGTTGCATTTCGCCAGAAGCCCGGCAAATCCCAGATCGTCACACAGCGGCGCCGCCGATACTGGCCCACCCAACGCCGCAACCATCGCTGCAATCACTAGTTTCTTCATTCCCGTCCCTCCCAGAACTTCAGTCAATGGTCACCACGCCCCAGGGCTGTTGACCGACCTGTACTGACTTGATGGCTTTCTCTGCGGCCACATCAATGATTGTGATGTCGTTTGAATTACCATTTGTGGTCAGCAGGTATTTTTCGTCCGGCGTGAAATCCAACTGCCAGACCCGCTGCCCCACCAGTATATAGTCCAGAACTTCAAGGCTTTGCGCGTCAACAACGGCGACCCGGTTTGCAGGCCCCAAAGCAACGAACAGGCGTTTGCCGTCCGAAGTCACCTTGGCACCAACGGGCTGCAACCATTCCGGCTGCACGCCCGCCACTTCAAAGCTGATTTTGCCGACAACCGTCGGCGTTCCGTCTTCTGCAATGTCCATGACAGTGACGGTTCCACCGATTTCCGATGTCACGAACAGGCGCTTTCCATCCGCTGTATACTGGGCATAGCGCGGGCGCTGGTCCACCAGGACATTATGCTTGATGGAATAGTCCTCGGTGGAAATGAAATGCGCCATGTTGGTGGTCTCGGACGTGTTGACCACGAATTTGGCGTCGGGACTCATTCCCATGCCCTCGGGCTCGACGCCGACCGGAATTTCGGCCAGAACGGTGCGGGTTTCGGTGTCTGTGACCGTCACCAGATTGTCGTCTTCATTGGCGATATAGAGCCGCTTGCCCGAGGGTTCGAGAATGAAAAGCTCGGGGTCCGGACCAGAGGGCAAACTGGGAAGTTCCTCATAGGTCTGTGTATCAAACACCCGGATGATATTGTCATCCGAGGCACAGACATACAGCGTGCCGCCATCCGGGCTGACGGTGATCCCACGCGGTCGATTGCCGCCTGGAAATTCGGTGATCACCTCCCAGGTTTCGGTATCAACCACGGTAATGGTGTTGCCCCGCTCGTTCGAGACAAAAGCCTTGCCCGCGAACACGGGACCGGCGGTCAGCGCAGCACAGGCAACGGTCAGCAATAGTCGTTTCATCAATACCTCCGGTTACTCAAATGCGCGACAGCTGGATTCCACCCGATCCAATCCCATCGTATCGAGCGGCGAGACCTGGTGCAGAAACCCCTCTTGCGGGCTGACGCTGACAGTGATCGACCCGTCATACAGAAGGATCGGCTGACGCAACTGCCCGTTCCAATCGCGGAATGTCACTTTCTGCCCTTTGAATGCGGCAAGTTCGAACTGGTCCGAAAGGGCATAATCGCGCACACCTTCCGGTTCGGCGGTGCTGGCGCGGGTCACGGCCTCGCCGATTACGCGCAGTGCAAGCCAGGCGTTGTAGTCCTCGGGGCGGACATAGCGGCCTGTCAGATCCTCGAAACGGGTCTGGAACTGGGTCGCGCCCCATGCCTCATGTGCGCCGTGAAACGTCGTCGGACGCAAGCCGCCTGAACCCATCACGGGGCGTGGGGTCCAAAGGTGATAGGACAGATACCGCGCAAAATAGTCGGTTTCGTCCGCGGCAATCACGACGTCATGGTCTCGCGCATCTTGCGTGTCCAATGGCAATTGGCGCTGAACAAGAACATGACCGGAATCCGTTCTACGAGATCCCCCGGTATCCGCAAAGGTCCGATCTTCGGCAATCTTCGCGCCGAACTTGTTCGCTGCACGGCGATACGCGTCGGCGAGCTTGACATCCTCGGGGTTGGATCCGGCCAACAGGAACCAGTCGCCCCATTTCTTCCAGACGGCAAACTGAGCAACGGCATCGGCGTTCATGGCGCGGGACGGGGCGATATGAAGCAGGTTGCCCCGGCAGTTTGCGTCGCGAAGATCGACATCAGGCGCGGACACGTTGAAAACAAGCGCCCCGGACTCTGCCGCCTTGTCCGTCAGGCGCAACATGTCCGGTGCCTTGGCCAAAAGGACGATCAGGCGCACGCCTCCGGCAAGGATCTGGTCCATTGCGGCGTCAGCCTCTTCCGGCGGAGCGGCCATCGTTATGGTCTCGTAGGTATGTCCCAGAAATCCGCCCGTGGTTCCGTTATCCTCATCCCCAAGCGCCGCACCGGCAAACCCCAGATCGTCCGGTTTCAAATCATATCGCGAGATCGGCAGAAGCGACGGATAGTCGATCCGCAGCACCGCAGCCTTTACATCGAGCGCCGCCGCGGTCATTGCGGATGCACACCAAAGAAGCGCCGCAAGCAGCGGCAGCAGGCGAATGCTCAAGATGTCCTCCCGTTGCCTGAAAGTCAGAGTTCAGGTTGAAACATTCGAGGCATAACGCCCCGAAAAACGGAACCGATACTTTTGGCCGTGTTGTAAAACAAAGCCTATCAGCTTCATCATTAAGCTCGATTCTTATTTTATAAGAATGCGCGTATATTGTTGATCTTGCTGCGGTTTCCCGCGACACCCGCCGATTTTTCAGGGGGTGTGACGGGTGACCGTCAACGTGCGCTCGCACGTCAGGTCTGACAAAAGAAACGCCGCAAGCGCGCGGCGTGTGCCAACGCTCTGCGCATTCAGGGAGGACATGGAATGAATCGACGATTTCTTCTTGCCGCAACCACCGCTCTGCTGGTGCCGGGTCCGGTTTGGGCCCACGGACCCACCCGGCAGAAAGTCACGCTGACTGCCGAGGTCGCAGCCTCACCAGAGGAAGTCTGGGCCGTTGTCGGAAACTTCGATGACATGTCGTGGCATCCTGCTGTGTTTGCGACCGAAGGAAACGGCGGCAACGCGATTGATGCGACCCGATTGCTGACACTTGGTCAGGAAGGCGGGCCGACGATCAATGAAATTCTGTACAAGTACAGCGCGGAGAAAATGAGCTACTCCTACCGGATCACCGAGGTCGCGGTAGAGGTGCTGCCTGTCACCAACTATTCGTCGCATCTGACGGTAAAACCGCGCGACGGAGGTGGTTCGATCATCGAATGGCGCGGTGCCTTCTATCGCGGGTATCCAAACAACGATCCTCCGGCCGAGTTGAATGACGAAGCCGCCATTGCCGCCGTGACCGGCGTCTATCAGGCGGGTCTCGACGCGTTGATCGAGCGGTTCGGTGCGGCAAGTTAGCCACCTGCTGATGTTGTTCTTGGCGCTCTCTGGCAGCCCGGCACTGGCACAGACAGCATTCATCACCTGTCAGAACGGTGAAGAACTGAGCCGGATAGATCTTGCACGGATGCAGGAAACGGCCCGCTGGCCCCTACCTGGCAAGCCTGCGGGTGTGGCGGTTGGTCTGGATGAAACGCTGTTCACCGTGTCCCCGGACAGCAAAATGGTAAGGCGTTTGTCTGCCGAGACCGGTGAAACGGTCGCGCAAGTCACGCTAGAAGGGGGGCCGATTGGTATCGCTCTGGATCAGGATCGCGGGCGGGTTTTTGTCTCGGATTGGTACAATGCCCGACTTTGGGTGCTGGACAGTGAAACTCTGAAAGTTCAATCCGAGTTGCCCACCGGAGCCGCCCCGGCGGGTATTGCGATATCAATAGACGGGCGCTTTCTGGCGTCGGCCGACAAGGACGCGGACCAGGTGTCGGTTTTCGATGCCGACACTCTTCAGCCTCTGCACCGCAGCCCGGTTGGATCACGCCCCTTCGGGCTGCGTTTTGCCCCCGATGGGCGTCTGTTCATCGGCAATGTCGGCAGCAATGATGTCAGCGTGGTCGATGCGGAAACCGGCGCCATCACCGCAACGGTCCCGGTCGGGGAACGCCCTTATGGCATCAGCTTCGCCCAAGGTCTGGCGTTCGTCACGAACCAATATGCCAATACGCTCAGCGTCATATCTCTGGAGACGCTCGAACATGAGGGCGTGATAGATGTTGGAGAATACCCCGAAGGCATTGATGCGACGGCGGGCGAAGATCTTCTGGTCATCGCAAACTGGTTCGACAACACCGTCAGCATCGTGGACCCACAGGCCCTGTCGGTGGTAGAAACACTAGAAACCTGTGATGGACCACGTGCCTTTGGCAGGTTCCTGCAAGGAGGACAACAATGAAAGCATCTCACCTGATTGCGGCCCTGTTCAGCATGTTGGCAGCCCCGGTTTGGGCATCCAACGAGGCATGGGAAAATGTCCGAGCGCTGCTTTATGGCGACAGACCGATGCAGAACGGAGATGCGTTGATCGCGATTGATGCACCTTACCGCACACCCGATGACGCGCGGGCTCAACTGGCGGCTCAGGTCCTAGCCCCTCGGGGGGCAAAAGTGGCCAAGGTGACATTGGTGCTGGATGAAAACCCGATGCCGGTTTCTGCCGTGTTCGAGCTGGACGAGCCACTGCCGAGTTTCTACTTCGACGTGACCATGCGCGTGAACGGCCCGACCCCGATGCATGTCATCGCCGAAACCACCGATGGACGCCTTTGGGTGTCAGAAACTTTCGTCAAAACCTCGGGCCTTGGTGCCTGCGCGGCGCCTCCCGGGACCGATCCGGAACTGGCCCTGGCAAACCTTGGCACGATGGAGGCCGAACTGGTCGGCCGAGTCCCTGCGCTGAACACGCGGACACGATTGTCAAACCTGGGTGCGGGCCGGGCCAATAAGATGGATCTGAACATTGATCATCCGTCGCATTCCGGAATGCAGATGGATCAGATTTCCCTGCTGTTCATCCCGATGCGATATGTAGAGACCGTGGATATCGATCTTGATGGCGCCGGGTATGTCCAGATGACGGGCTCGATTTCTCTGTCCGAAAATCCAAGGGTTGGCATTTCCGTTCCAAGCAGGGCGCAAGCGGTCGATGTGACCATGACGGATACGGACGGTACGGTCAGTCATTTACACAAAAAACTGGCGGGTTTTTAGATCACCCGCCTCCGGCAACGGGTTGGCCCGGTGCTGGCTTTACCCGTTCCAGTGGATAGCCCCACAAGGCCCAGCCGTCGGTGCCTTCCGGAAACCAGTAGACTTTGGTGTATCCCCATTCGATTGCGCGTCGGGCGGCGTTCCAGCTCATCCAGCAGTCTTCCAGGCAAAAGAACACGACACCGTGGTTGATATCGCCATTGGTGCTGGCCTCTAGACCGGTTCGAAAATAGTCTGCCGTAACATCGGCAATTGCGCCATAGCCGACATTTGGCAACCAGAGTGATCCCGGAATACTGTCACGCGGCTTGTCGCGCCAGATCGTGCCTTCAGGCAGATTGGCGGGTTTGGGCGGCTGCGGCAAAACGTCGATGAACGCGACGCTTTGTTCCTGCCACAGGCCGTATGCCTCTTCCGGGCCGATGACCGTCCCGCCGGTTATCTGATCCGGCACCGGCGCGCGGTAGTGATCCATGCGATAATCACTTGGTTCGGGTACTGTCTGCGCTGTTGCGGCGGTCGAAATCAACGCAATTGCCACCGCTGCCCGCATCATTGCGATAGGTCCAGAACCTCGGTCCCCAGATCATTCACAAGTGGAACACCGGCCTCGGCCAACACAGCATTGATCTCATCCTGATTGCGGCGGATCAGCGAGTTCAACTGCCGCTGCCAAACCTTCTCACCCTTACGCACGCCCATGGTGATGCGGTAAAACAGACGCGGCGGCAGCTCTTCCTTGACCAGCGGGATCACCTTGAAATCAGGATAGTCTGCCGTGACCAATGGTCCGCCCAGCGGGCCCCAAAGAATGGCCGCATCGATCTCACCCGATTGCAGATCATCCAGCATGTCGATGGCCGGGCTTTCCACACGTCGGTCAACGAACAGGTTATAAGGCTTGGCTTGCCCGATCAGCCCGTTCCGCGCCATATGAGCCGCAGGCGGTGTACCCGCCACGATCCCGATCCGTTTCCCCTTGAGCATCGGATCGTTCAACATGTCCACCCGGGCCAGATCACTGCCCATCGGCACGATCAGCGCGTAGGCGGACGTATAGTAGTGGTTGGTGTTCTGCACCAGCTCATGACCTTGCGCATAGCCGATCACCACATCGCATCGTTTGGCGGCCAGCGTGTTCCGTATGAAGCCCGTCGCCTGCGGAAACCAGACATATTGCACGGGCAGTTCCAGCTTTGCGGCAATCAATTCGGCCAGTTTGTTTTCAAATCCCGATCCGTCCTCGGATGACATGGGATTGTTGGCCGGATCCGCACAGACGCGAAAAGCCGTTCTTGAAACCAGGTCAGAAGTCTGCGCCGACACGGGCACTGCCTGACAAAGCCAGACGCAAAGTCCGAAAACCGGCAGGCAGGCCTTAGCCCATACACGCATCTTCATCCTCGCGGATAACGTCAGATTTCGCCTCTTTCTTGGGCGGGCGGCCACGCGGGATCGCACCCGACCCATGAGCCTTCAAGTATACATAGATGTCATCCAGAAAGCACATCACATTCGGGTTGTCGCCAAATCCCGGCATTACCGAGTTTTCAGCGGCGTTCACCACCTGGCGGCCATTGGTGACGACATCAACGAAGTCGTAATAATCCATTTCCAGCGCAGACTCTTTCAGAGCCGGCGCATAGGTCGAGCCCTCGCCATCCGGGCCGTGACAGACATGGCATTCCGCGTGATAGCGCCGGAAGCCCGAAAATGTCATCCAGTCTACGGTTCCATCCTCGGCCACGTTGAATGTCGGGATATCGTCTTCGGTGTAA
The DNA here is from genome assembly GCF_059610125.1 of Ruegeria sp. YTSA144. Classification (NCBI taxonomy): domain Bacteria; kingdom Pseudomonadati; phylum Pseudomonadota; class Alphaproteobacteria; order Rhodobacterales; family Roseobacteraceae; genus Ruegeria; species Ruegeria sp. YTSA144. The sequence continues at coordinate 210,416 of NZ_JBXWNA010000002.1, read as the reverse complement.
TACCGTCCATCTTCGGAATACGCGGCTGCCAGATTGTCGGCAATCGCGGCAACAGGAAGGCAAGATGCAAGAATTGATGCCAGAAGACGTACAGAATGGTTCATGGAACGCTCGTTTCTTTTCAAGTGAAAACCGGCGCAGTCCGATTGAACCGCGCCGGCCGGATCTTTGGCTTAGTTCGGCAATGCGAACACGGTCAGCTGACCGCCCAGCGCGGTATAGTCGCTGAGTGCGGCATAGCCACCCACGGCGCCCAGACCGTCATTCGGGTTGGTCAAACCAGCCGCCAGACCGATACCGGCCCAACCACCGACACCGGACAGAATGCCGATATACTGCTTGCCACCTTGCTCGTACGTCATCACGTTGCCGATGATGCCAGAGGGCGTTTTGAACTTGTACAGTTCTTCCCCTGTTTCAGCATGAACCGCCTTCAGATACCCTTCGAGCGTTCCATAGAAGACAACGTCACCCGCTGTCGCCAGCGCACCGGACCAGACCGAGAACTGCTCGGGCAGTGACCACTTGATGCTTCCATCAGTGTTGTCCCAGGCAATGAAGTTGCCCATGCCACCATGGCTGTCGGGTGCCGGATACATCGCCAGAGTTGCACCCACATAGGGCTGACCGGCGGTATAGGACACGCGGAACGGCTCATAATCCATGCAGACATGGTTGGTTGGCACATACATCAACTGAGTCTTCGGCGAATAGGCCGCAGGCTGTTGGTCCTTGGTGCCCAAAGCCGCCGGGCAGATACCGGTCGAGTTCACGTCCTCGCCGTTCTGTTCCGTCGAATACTGCGCAACCACGGCCGGGCGGCCATAGGTTTCGCTGTTGGGATCCATGTCGACGCCAGTTGTCCAGTTCACAACCGGGTCGAATTTTTCGGCCACCAGCAGCTCGCCCGTCACGCGGTCCATGGTGTAACCAAGACCGTTGCGGTCGAAATGGGTCAGCAGTTTGCGCTGCTCGCCATCAATTTCCTGTTCCGTAAGGATCATTTCATTGATGCCGTCATAGTCCCATTCATCATGCGGCGTCATCTGGTAGAACCATCTTGCCACGCCGGTGTCGATATCACGCGCCATGATGGTCATGGACCAGCGGTTGTCGCCCGGGCGCTGCGCCGGGTTCCAGGTCGACGGGTTCCCGGTGCCATAGTACATCAGGTTCTCGTCCAGATCCGCGGAATACCAGCCCCATGTGGTGCCGCCGCCGATCTTCCACTGATCGCCTTCCCAGGTGTTTGTACCCGAGTCCGCGCCAACCGGCTTACCCAGATGGGTGGTCTTTTCCGGATCAACAAGAATGTCCGAATCCGGCCCCATGGAATAGGCCCGCCAGACCAGCTCGCCCGAGTTCATGTCATAAGCCGTAACCGACCCGCGCACACCGAATTCGCCACCCGAGATACCGACAATGACCTTGTCCTTGATAGGCAACACCGTGGCTGTGTTGGTTTCGCCAATCGCCGGGTCACCATTCTGAACTTCCCAGACGACATCCCCGGACTTGGCATCAAGCGCCACAACCTTGGTGTCGGCCTGATGCAGGAAGATCTTGCCATCCGCATAAGCCACACCGCGGTTCACCGTGTCACAGCACATGACCGGAATCACGTCCGGGTCCTGCTTGGGCTCATATTTCCAGACGATTTTGCCTTCGTTTGCCAGATCCAGAGCATAGACAATGTTCGGGAACGGCGTGTGGACATACATCATGTCGCCAATCACCAGCGGCGAACCCTCGTGCCCGCGCAGAACACCGGTCGAGAAGGTCCACGCCACTTGCAGATCACCTACATTGTCTGCGTTGATCTGATCCAGTTCGGAATAGCGCTGATTTTTGTAGTCACCCGTCTGGATCGCCCATTGTTTCGCGTTCTCCATCTGGGCAACCAGGTCGTCATTTGCATAGGCCGCGGTGGCCAGTGCAATGGCAATCCCGGAGGTCCAAAGCGATAGATTTTTCATTCAATCTCCTCCCTTTCGTGCAGCGATCTCTCTCTCTGCATTGCAACACCTCACCCAGGTCGGATTACGGTGTCTGTTGATGCTCGCCCCGACCGACGGTTTTCCGGTCGCTTAGGTGGGAGAGCAATGCGATCTCCTACGACCCGTTGTCCTCAAAGGTCGCAAGATATGCGATGATGTTCGCTCGATCGTCCTCTTTTCTCAGCCCGGCGAAGGTCATCTTGATCCCCTTCGCATAGTCGCGCGGTTTCGTCAGAAACGCGTCCAGTTCTTCGGGTGTCCAGACCAGCCCTTCTTCGGACAGCGAAATCAACACCGGTGAATAGCCAAATCCTTCGACGCTTGCGGCCTGACGTCCAACAATACCGTTCAGCACCGGCCCCACCTTGTTTTCAGCCCCTTCGCCCACCGCATGGCAGGCCTTGCACTTGCGAAAGACTTTTTCGCCCGCTTCGGGATCGCCTTCGGCGCTTGCAAAGGCCGGGAAAAGCATGAGGCAGGTTGCTGCGAATACCGTTCTGATCACTATCAATCTTTCCTTGCTGTTTTCATTGGCTGAGACGTTCCGCGTGCCATTCGACATGGTCGCGGGCAAAACTGTTCACGAAGAAGTACGAGTGGTCATACCCTTCCTGGATTCTGATCTGTCCGGGCTGGCGGCGCTTGGCCATCATGTTGGCCAGTGCTTCGGGTTTGAGCAGATCAAGAAACTGATCATCCGCGCCCTGATCGATCAGCAGGTCACCTTTCCAGCCGTGTTCTTCCAGCAGCAGGGTGGCGTCATGTTCGACCCAGGTGTTTTCGTCGTCACCCAGATAGCTGCTAAGCTGTTTACGGCCCCAATCCGACCGCGTCGGGTGTGCAATCGGCGCAAATGCCGAAAGAGACCCGAATTTGTCGGCGTTGCGTATCGCGATCGTAATCGCACCATGTCCACCCATGGAATGGCCCGTGATCCCGTGACGATCCTGCACCGGGAAGTTCTTCAGAACAATTCCGCGCAGCTCGTCGACGATATAGTCATACATTCTGAAATGGGCCCGCCATGGGTCCCGTGTGGCGTTCACGTAGAATCCGGCCCCCTGCCCCAGATCATAGGCGTCATCGTCGGCAACATTCTCGCCACGCGGGGATGTATCGGGAAACACAACCGCGACACCGTAATCCGCCGCCGCCTCCTGAAATCCGCCCTTGGTCATCGCGTTTTCATGGGTGCAGGTCAGGCCGGACAAGTACCACAACACCGGCACCGGCCCGGATTTGGCCTGAGGCGGCAGGTAGATGGCAAAGGTCATCTCGCAATCACAGGTCTCGGACGGGTGGGAGTACACGGTCTGCTCCCCTCCGAAACTGCGATTTTGCGAGATGGTTTTCAGACCCATGTCAGTACTCCACGACCGCGCGGATCGATTTACCCTGGTGCATCAGGTCAAAGCCGTGGTTGATTTCATCAAGTGTCAGCTTGTGCGTGATCATGGGGTCGATCTCGATCTTCCCGGCCATGTACCAATCAACGATCTTGGGAACATCCGTCCGGCCCTTGGCACCGCCGAACGCGGTTCCGCGCCATGACCGGCCGGTGACCAGCTGGAACGGGCGCGTTGAAATCTCGGCACCAGCAGGTGCCACACCGATGATGATGCTTTCTCCCCAACCTTTGTGCGCGCATTCCAAAGCGGTTCGCATCACGCCGACATTGCCGGTCGCGTCAAAGGTATAATCCGCGCCACCGCCGGTCAGTTCGACCAGATGTGCCACGATATCGCCGCTGACTTTCGAGGGATTCACGAAATCGGTCATTCCGAAATGAGTCGCCATTTCGGCCTTGCCGTCATTCAGGTCGACACCAACGATCTGGTCACAGCCCGCCATGCGACAGCCTTGAATGACATTCAGGCCAATTCCGCCCAGACCAAAGACCACGCAGCGTGAACCAATTTCGACCTTGGCCGTGTTGATAACGGCCCCGATGCCGGTGGTGACGCCACAGCCGATGTAGCAAATCTTGTCAAACGGCGCGTCCTTGCGCACCTTGGCCAACGCAATCTCGGGCACAACGGTGTGATTGGCAAACGTCGAACAGCCCATGTAGTGATGGATGGGTGTCCCGTCCAGCATGCTGAACCGGGTCGTCCCATCCGGCAGCAAGCCCGCACCCTGCGTGGCACGTACTTTCTGACACAGGTTTGTCTTGGGATTCAGACAATATTCGCATTCACGGCATTCGGGGGTGTAAAGAGGGATCACGTGGTCTCCAACCTCAAGGCTGGTAACACCTTCCCCTACTTCCAGAACCACTCCGGCGCCTTCATGACCCAGAATTGCCGGAAAAATCCCTTCAGGGTCATCACCTGAACGAGTGAACTCATCCGTATGACAAAGACCGGTCGCCTTGACCTCGATCAGGACTTCACCTGCTTTCGGGCCATCCAGTTCAACCTCCATGATTTCCAAGGGTTGGCCTGCCGCCACAGCAACCGCCGCGCGTGTTCTCATCTCTGTCTTTCCTCCCATGGCACCGGAATCAACCGTAGTCCGGCAACTTGGGTCGAGTATGAGGGCGAGCGCCATGTTCAAACAATTAAGACAATGGTGTGTATTGGGTTGAATGGACTTCGCGCGCAGATTCCATGCATGATGTCCGCGTGGAGGAGAGCTGCGATGTCTAACGGCAAGCTAACACTTATGGCTCTGGCCTGGCTCAGCGCGGCTGGCCCGGGCCTGGCAGCGGATTTTTCCGACCCAACCTGGCCGTGCATCCAACGCAAGGTCGAGGACCTGTCGCTGGGCCTCATGTGGCCGTACCAGGTCCCTGACAGCGAAACCACCGAAGACAGTGCCGACATCGATGAAATTGCTGGCCTGTTGGCGCTGAGGCGGATCGACCTGGAAGACCTGCGGCCCCAGGTTGCAGAGTTTGCCGCGCGTCACAACGGCGATCCGGATATTCTGGGTCAGGTGTTCCAGCGCGTCTTTGACACCTTGTCCAAAAGACGCAAGCACATCATCGCGGGGATCGGAGAGTTTTCGCTGAAGCAGATCGATATGGCGGAAAAGATTGATCTGGCCCGGGTGGAAATGGAGCAGGCCCTGTCATCCGACCCGCCTGATTATGACCGCATCGACGCCCTTGAGGAGCAGCTGGATTGGGATCAGCTGATCTACTCTGACCGTCAACGCTCGATCACCTATCTGTGCGAAACACCGCAAATCATCGAGCGACGCCTGTTTGCGATTTCGCAAATGCTGCAACAGTTGACCTCAGATCAAGGTTAATGCAGCGGCCTCTTGGCAAGGAGGGAAACATGAAACACCTACTGATCGTCTTTCTGACGCTGTCGCCCCTCTCGGCCCTTGGCCAGTCCCCGCTCAGCGGCGTTGACATGACTCTGCCCAAGATGACCCAGGCGCAAATGACCCGCGCCGACGTTGTTGCCCGGCTTGCGGCTGCTACGGCCGACGCCCCCGCAGATTTCACCCGGGTCTGGCTGAACAATCTCGACTTGTCCGGGTTGGATTTCAGCAATGCGATCCTGCGAGCGACGTCATTGAACGGCGCCAATTTGTCGGGATCCACTCTGGACGGCGCGATTCTCAGCCAGTCCTGGATGATCGGTGCCAATCTTTCAGGTGCATCGCTTGTCGGGGCCGAGCTGTTCCAGACCCAGCTCAGCCAGGCGGATCTGAGCGATACGGATTTCACAAATGCCCGAACAGCCGCCGATTTTACCAAGGCCAACCTGAACCGGGCTGTATTCAAAGGGGCGGATTTTTCGGCCGACATGCGCAACCAATCCATGGGGCTTATGCGCGGCGTCCTGTCCTCGGCTCGTGGATCGGACGTGGACTTCACTGACGCGAAAATGTCCCGCGCCGATCTGGAATTCGCCAAATTGCCCAACGCAGATTTCACAAATGCCGATTTGTCGATGGCCACATTGGGCGGGGCCGACCTGACAGGGGCTACATTGTCCGGTGCCGATTTTACGAATGCCGATTTGACGGCAACGCGGCTGATTGACGTTCGGGGCGCAGATCAGGCCAATCTGGGCGCCGCGAAAAACCTGGATCGGGCTATTCGCTGACAGGGCTATTCCCATTCAAGTTCGGTGAATGCGACCGTCGCATTGCGCGGGTTGTAGGCGTCAAACAATTCCCAGTGCACCGCTTCTTCCTGAGCGATCGTTTCAACCGCATCGCCCAGTCGCTGACCACTGCCGATTGCTTCGCGCGTGTCTGTTTCCAGCACGTTCAAATAGCGCATCATATCCTCGGCACCTTCAGGCCACGCCAGGATCGGCCCACCATGGCCCGGTACGATTTGGGTGACGTCAAGCCCGGTCATCTGTTTCAGTACGCGTTGCCAGCCGATCAGTTGACCATCCAATGCCGGGGTATGCCGGTGAAACACCAGATCGCCGGTGAACATGACGCCGGTGTTTGCATCCATGACGGTCAAGTCATTCCCGGTATGTGCCCGGGGCCAGGCCCGCAGGATCAGTTTGCGCCCACCCAGGTCGATCTCGTCCGTGGTTTCAACAGCGATGTCGACGGAAATCGGCCCGACACCCACATAGGCACTGTCGCCGATCGCGGCGCTCAGGCTTTCGACATAGTTGCCCAACCGGTCCAGCAATGCTCTCTCCAGCCCCACATGGCCGACAACCTGTGCACCTGAAAGGGCCAAAGGCTCTGTTCCCAATGTGTGATCGGGATGCATGTGGGTCACAATTACGTGACTGACTGGCTTGTCCGTCTCGGCCCGAATGGCACGCCAGACGGCCTCTCCTATCCAGGGTGCCGTTCCCGTATCAATCACCGCGACACTGTCCTGGCCGATGACAAATCCGATATTGGACACATCGCCCAGATTGTCCGCGTCGGGTTCCGCTATCAAACCGCGATGCACGAACAGACCCGGCGCAGCTTCTTCAAATTCCAGTGCCTGACCAATGTGTTGGCAATAGGGCTCGCCGCTGCGCCAATCGGAAAGCAGCGGAGGAGTTGTTTTCAGCTTCTGCTCGCATTCAGCCTGTGATCGGGCCTCATAACCCGGCAAAAGCTGTTCTCTGCAAGGCTCTGTCGCAACCTGAGCGCATAGCAAAATCACGGCTTCAAACATAGCAGCCCTCCGACCGGAACATTGGCACAGATCTCTGCCAGAACCACCGCGCCTTTCGTCGGCATATATTTTCCTTGCGTTTTGTGGCACATTCTTGGCCACCGGTTGCCGGAGGAGACAACATGGCCAGAGCACTAGCACCCGTAGCAATCCTTTCACTTGCACTAGCCCTGCCTGCATGGGCAGAGCAGCCAATCAAAAATCCGCTGGTCGACAGCGAAACCTGGAAGGACCTGCAATACGATGTCGTGGGCGAGGCCCAGATCGGAAATGCGGACACGCTGCTTTCGCTCGACGCTCCGTACCGGGCGCATGATGCCGCAACGGTGCCCATCGTTTTGAAACAGCTTGATCCCGATGCCCGGATTTCCGCTGCCACTGTCGTGATCGACGAAAACCCGGCCCCGGTCGCAGGCGTCTTCAGCTTTTCACCAGCTATGGGTCAGTTGGATTTCGAGATGCGAGTCCGCGTGAACCAGTATTCAAATGTCCGCGTGATCGCTGAAACGCCTGACGGGCTTCATATGACCGGCCGGTTTGTCAAAGCATCGGGCGGCTGTTCGGCACCGGCCAGCAAAGACCCTGAGGTCGCATTGGCGTCCATGGGCAAGATGAAGCTGCGCAGCTTTGGGCAAGAGGCGCAGATTTCCACGCCGCGTCGAGAAGCTCAGATCATGATCCGTCACCCGAACTATTCCGGCCTGCAACGCGATCAGGTCACACAACTGTTCATCCCCGCGCATTTCATCGACCATATCGAAGTCTGGCAGGGGGAAGAGTTGCTGTTCACGATGGATGGCGGCATTTCGATCTCGGAAAACCCGGCCTTCCGTTTTGCCTATAACGACAACGGCTCGACCATGTTGACGGTCAAGGCAACGGATACCGAGGGCAACACGTTCGAGAAAGACCTGCCCAAAGCCGCGGCCAGCTGACGGACCAGACTGCGTTTATCGAAAACAGACAACCTCGGCTTCAGCCTGCGCCCGGCGCAGGTCGGCCACCATGTTTTCAGCCAGCACCGCACTTTTGAAAAACGCCATGCGCTCTCCCCCGACCCGACGCATCGACAGAACAGTTTCCGCCTGTTCATATTGCTCATACGGCAGGATCGAGGCGATCAAATCGATCGAGCATGAACACCTGTCCAGCATCTCGCGGGTTTGACCGTTGGTGACCATGCATGCAAACACGTAATCCGCGCGTGCCGCGGTCGGGTAGTCATTAAGTCGATCCGCGACGCTTTGTGCAGACGCTGCAATGGGCGCAACCAGACTGCCTGCGATCAGGGCTGCAAAGGTCATGCGGCCGCGTTCCCGAAATTGGCATGGCGTTTTCATTCGCGCCCCTCCTGCATTCCTTCAAACCGCATTTCCGATCGATAAACAGCCGCGCCGTCACGTTCGGAAACAGCTTCCGCCACGAGGCTCAGATACCAGCCGGGGACCTCTTCCGACACCGTGACGCGAAGAACCAGGTCTGCGAACCCTTGCATCCGGTCGCGGTTCGGATCCTCGGCGAATGGGCGCAGGACAATGGTCTGAACGGGAATGGTTCTGCCATCGATCGCCGCCTCGCCCTCGACGATCTCGGCAGGTTGAACCAGCGCATCTTTGATACGGTTTCGGATGTAAAACGGGCTACCTCCCGCGGACTCGGCCATATCCCGGATGGCGCTTTCATAGAAAACCATGATCATCGGATTGCCGACGCTGGCCGGAAAAACACCCATGGCGCGGTGTTTGTCGTCTTGGCGGAATTCCAGATGGGCCATCTCGTTCCCGTCATCCGAAAAACTCAGAGAGATAAGACCGGTATCACGTTCCGCCGTGTCGGGCCTTATCCGGTTTGTGACGGTACGCTGATAAATCAATTCCTTGTCACGTTCGATTGTGTCCAGAACGCCATTTTGGAACAGCAAATCATAGGCTTGGTCGGCATCGACCGATGCCGCGGAAACCGAATTCAAACTCAGAAACAAAACGGCGATACCGCAAAAAAGCCTTCTCATAACCTGGCCCTCCCAAGGATGAGAGTATGGGCAAATCGCCCCATGTCATCGCCGACTTTTGTCGGTGTTGAGCGTTTGCGTGTGCAAAGCGTTCTGAATTTTCCAGATGATCAAAGACCGGAGCCGCGGCAGTTTGACTGGTTTCGCCATAACCGAAATCTCATGCCGCAATCCGTCTTTGCGCAGGGCTTCACTGCGATCAGCGGTGATCAGGATTGCCGGAACTTGGGTCTGCGTCATCTCTCGGATCCGGTGAATTGCATTAACACCGGTTTCCCCATCATCCAATTGATAGTCGGCCAGAATGATATCCGGCGGCATACCAATGTCTTTTATGAATTGCATCGCTTCCTTCGGCGACCGGGCCGGCAGAACACTGGCACCGTTCTGTTCCAACCACTGCGTTGTCCCAAACAGAACATCACGGTCGTTTTCGATCACCAGAATGATGAAATCCAGCGGCACGTCGCCCGTGTTGGCCAGAAGATCCAAGGGTTCGATGGTGCTTGGCCCGGTTTCGACCCTGTCCATTTCTATGCTGAACACTGAACCAACGCCAGGTTTGGACCGCAGCGAAAGCTTGTGACCCAACAGCCGGCAGGCGCGGTCCACGACGGACAAACCCAGGCCCATGCCGGAACCCAGTGGCACGTTTTCGGCCCGCGTGAATTCCTCGAACACGCGTTGCTGATCTTTGCGTGCGATCCCGATACCCGTATCCCAGACTTGCAAAATGACCTTATCGCCGCGCCTGCGACACCCCACCAGAACCCGACCGCCCGGTTCGGTATACTGGATGGCATTCACGACCAGATTCTGGATCGAGCGCAACAGATAGATCGGATCGGATTTCACGATTTCCGAACACGGAACCACATCAAGCCTCACGTTCTTGTTCTCGGCCACCAGCGTTTGATCGCCCTGTATCCCTGCAATCATCGTAGCGAGGCTAACTTCCGTGGGTGAGACCGTGTCCGGATCGGTAGTTTCGAGCCGCGAAATATCCAGCAATGAGTGCAGCAGTTGTTCAGCAGATCCAAAGGCACCGTCCAACCGCTCCATCATCTCATGAAGCTCGGTCTCACGCGTGATCTCCAGCAGGGTTGAGATCATGAGTTTTGCGGCATTGATCGGCTGAAGCAGGTCGTGGCTGGCTGCCGCAAGAAATCGTGTCTTGGAAGAAACCGCAGCTTCGGCGCGTTCCTTTGCGATCCGCAGCGCCTCTTCCACCCGCGCTTTTTCTTCGTATTCCTGAACCAGCTTGGCGTTGGCATGGGTCAACTCTGCCGTGCGTTCCATAACCCGGTTTTCCAGGGTTTCGGTCGCGCGTGCTTCAAACGTCACGTCTTTCAGTTCGACCAGAAAACCACCATCCGGCAGTTGGTTGACCTGAATGTCCAATACGCGGTCTGATCCGTCGCGCACACGTTTGCGCAACCAGCCGCGGCTTTTCAGCTCGTGTTGCCACTTGCCGATCCTGAGTTCATCATCGGCCTTGATCAGCCCACGCGTCCGCATCAGATCCAAAAGCGTTTGCACTGGCATGTTTGCCTGCAAGACGGATAGCGGCAGGTTCAGTATTTCCCGGAACCGCGCGTTGTGCATCATGATCTTGGTATCTGATGAAAACGTGCAAACGCCTGAGCTCATGTTTTGGAAAACCGCCTGAAGGTAGTCTTCCTGACGGTCAATCAGGGTTTCTTTCTCATCGCGGTTCCTGCGAACAACGGATGTGATGTCGGTCAGCAGAATGACCACATTCTGAGGCGACGTGTATTGTGCGCTGAGTTGATACCAACGATCCCCACGCAGTTCGATCACGTCGCTGGACACCATCCCGGTATGACAATTGCGCTCAAGCGTATCCAACATTTTCGATATTCCGTGGTCGGACGATACGAATTCGGGACTGTTCTGTACCAACAGAAAAAACCGACCCAGGCTGAGGCCGGGCCCGACAACGTCAGACATATCCGGGAATATCGCCTGAAACAGCTCGTTGCACAGGTTCAATTCGCCATCCGTGAACAGCGCGAACCCTTCTTCCATGGAAGACAAGGCCCTGACGAGGCTCTTGCGGGTTTGTTCGCGTTCGTACCTGGCGCTTTCAAGTTCGGTGGTCGCGCGTTCCAGATCGCGACTCTGCTCCATCACCTGCTGCTGCAACTCTATCGCCGACTGAAACGCCAGGAAGGCGGACGGACCCACATCTTTCTGGCGGTTGGCGCGCCGCATCAGCGCGTCGATGATCTTGGCCTGTTTGGATATCTGGATCTCTGGCGGGTCGTCTGGATTCAGCATGGTCAGCTCAGGTCCCGCTTCTCGGGCTCAAAGAAAGCGACCCCCACAAAGGTCTGGTTCATATGTACGCCGGATTGCTGTTCTCCGTAGGTGTTGAAGCCAACCACCCGGTGAGATTGCAGAACATCCGAAACCTGTTTGCTCAACTGTTTCTGTTCGATTTCGAGTTTCCGCAGAATACAGTCGAACCCAAGAATGAAATCCGGGGCGGTTCCGGTGTTGTCGCGCACATTCAGCCCGGCTTCGAGCGTTTCAATGATCTCCTTCCCGCGCCCCAGTGTCATGATCAGGCCGTCATCGATCGCCGCGAGAAAAGACAGGGATCCCCCCTCCATCGGTTCACGAATGGCACGTACGTAGTAATTGAGGTTCTGCCTGAGAAGCAGAGGGTTTTCCGCAAATACCAGCGGCGACAGATCTTCGGCCGCGCACCCGACCAGTCGGGCATATTCCTGCGCCGCCGGCGCCCCGTTGATCTCATAGACCACGCGTTCTTCCGGGTTGGCGTCGGTGATGATGATCTCGGACCCGATGGGCAGGAAATGATCAAAGCCGATACCCTGAAAACCAAGGTTGGTTTCAATCAACAACAGGACGGCAGCATTGTTGTGCGCCTTGCCACCGTGAAAAACGAACGTCTCTTCATATTGAAGGCCATCCCCGGCAGAGCCGCCGAATATCGGCAATCCATCCAGAACGGTTTCCAGCGTTGAGACCAGCAAGTCTTCCTGCTTGGACAATCCATCCGTAAACACCAGTGCCAGCCTGTTCCACCCCGCCGTGTGGCGGAATCTTTCGGCCAGTCGCTGGGCTGCGGCAGCGATTTCCGTTGAATTGAGCGGTCTGAGCGATTCGAACAAAACGGACGAGCATCGAAAGTTGGACTTCGGAAAGGCCAGCAGCAAAAGCGCATGCGATTCATAACCCGAACGCGTGATTTGTCCTGCGGTGGTGCAGCCGAAGACAGGAACACCCGCAAGTCTTTCGTTCAGGCAACGCGACACTTCCACTGGATCAAGAGTGCTGGGAACGAAGGCCAGGACAAAGCAGGACGACAGACTATCGATTTCAGCGCAAGCTTCTTCAACGGCGGTCGTCGGGTCCAAATCATCGGAACGGCCAATCGCAATGAAATTCGGTTCATGCTCCAGATCCCGCATGTGCCCCCCCTAGTGTTGAAGAAAGGATTTGACCTCCGGTTCGTGTCGCGACTGTCTGGCGACAACCGAGTCGACCAGAACAGCGGCCTGGGTCCGGTTGCGCACCCCAAGGCGGCGCAGCAAAGCGGTGATATGCGCCTTGACCGTCGCTTCTGCCAAAGACAGCTCATAGGCAATCTGCTTGTTGGATTGGCCCACGCAGATAAGCTTGAGAATCTTGACCTGCTGCGGCGTCAATGATGAAAGCTCGGGGCTGGACTGGTAGACGGTGCTTTCGGAGGGCTTCAGCTCTTCGACCCGGCTGTATTCGGTGGGTACGTATCTCCGCCCAGAGGTGATCTCCTGAATGGCGTGTTTCAGGGTTTGCGCCGGCGTGTCTTTCGGCAGAAATCCCATCGCACCGTGGTCCAGCAAAGATCTTACCAGCTCTCCGGATGCCAGGGACGATATCACCAGAACCGGGGCATTTGGACAGCGCTGCCGCAGCTGCTGAAAACCTGATATACCCGTCACGTCCGGCAATTTCAGATCGAACATGATCAGATCGGGCTTGAAGCCTGCGCCAAGAATCTCGATTGTCTGCTTCAGCGTGTTGGCTTTTTCAATTCGGCAGTTCTCGAAGCTCAACTGCAACGCCGCGGCCAACGCATCGCTGAACAGCGGATGATCATCCACGATAAGCACGCTGGACACCTGGTCCACCGGTTTAGGACATCCCGCAATGTGCATTGCTTCTCCTCCAAAAGGAAAAGTACAGCATTTCCAGATCAGTTCAACTGTTTCGTTTTGATACTAGCGAAAGATACCATAGATAACAAAAGCTTGATGACTCAGATGACCTAATTCTTGAGGAAACTTCTGGCAAACTCCTTCAAATCAGGCTTTGCGGCCTTGGGATCGAAATACTGCCTGTCAAAATCTTGCACGTGTTTGAGTCGACTGGATGAATTGCCGTCGCGATGCAGGATGGCAGAAGCCGCTTGCCGCAGCCTGTCTGCGCGACCAGCCCCGGCACTGCGCCGCAATTCTCGGGCCAACGGATCGAAAATACCAAAGCGTTGCAGTGCTCTTGAAGCGGCCAGTTTGTGACCGGACATGCCCAATACCAAACCGGCCAGAAAAACAACACTGGCGATTGCGGCACCTTGCCAACCCAACAGCTTTGCTGGTGGGGCTTTTTCCTCCGATCTGTCGGGGCCTGCCTCTTGGACAACCGTGCCGTAGGCAATGCGCTGCGGCGAGATGATGACCTCTCGGGTTTCGCGGGTCACAGTGTCAAAGTAACTGAATTGAAGGGGTTCAACGATGCCGGACGTGTCGTTCGAAGGGCGTATGGTCCAGCGCCAGAACGCATAGGTGACCGGCCCTTCCGGGGTCAGTTCGACAAGCCTTTTCTCAGGATGCGCGAAGATCAGGGCCGAAGGCGAGGTCAACTCAGGCATGGGCGGCATCATCTCGGGCGTCGCGCCCAGGGCTTCCAGTCGAATGACGCGCAAGACCCCCTCACCCGGTGCAAGTTGATCCGGCGCATTCGACCACTGATCCGAAATCTGCAACTTGCGAACCGGAAACCACCAATCCTGCGTGGCCGGGGCTTGCGCCACCTGAATGGTCAGCGGCTCTGACTGAATCTCATGTTCGAACCAGTCGTCGTTTTCGTCTGTCAGGGTCAACCTGTGCACAAACGGACCAATTGAAAGCTGGCCTGCCTCGACAGGATAGATCGCCATACGTCGGGTAAACACCTTGTATTTCCGACCATTGATCCTTTCTTCCGACCAGCTGTCCGGCCCCAGCTGCGCCCAGCTGAACCCATCCAAGCGGGGCTGGATCAGTTCTTCGCGCGTAATGTGCCGACGATAGACACCCCGGATCGTCAACAGCACCATCTCGCGGGTGAACGGAACGGGGGCATCGTCTGCAATGGTAACCTCTATCGACGCCTCGGACGGCAGCACTGTTTTGGACTGCGCCAAAACCTGCATCGGAAGTGCAACAAGAATCAGGACCAGCCACTTCATTCCGGGTTCTCCGCTTCTGGCGGCGAAAGACCAAGCTTTTCCCGGCGCTTGTGTTCGTGTGCGATCCGGGCCGCCATGAATTCACCCGGAACGTCGGACAGCTGATTGAGCCAGCGCAGATCGGCAACCATGAACTTGTCATCAAAGATACGGCGCACGCCCAGTTGCCCGCGGCTGTCCAATTCCGCCAGTCCCAGCATCGTGTTCGCGTTCGTGACCTCACTGCCGGTTCCCGCCGCCCGCGCATTCCCGCGCGCGACAAAACTGTCGGCCTTGGGCCCGGAATTGCGTTCGGGGAAAAGGCCCAAAGCCTCGGGGTCGATCTGCTGCCCCGCGTAAAAAGCGGCCAGCAGATCGAAATTCGCCTGAGCATCCAGGTTTCCTTTGGCCATGGCCCGATCATAGGCTTCCAGCGCGGCGGCCAATTGGCCGGTCCGGGCGTAAGCATTGCCAAGGTTGTACTGGTTCCCGGCGTGCTCGAAAGCACTGGCTGCTTTGTCAAAAACCCCGGCACGGTAGAAGGCAACACCTTGCCAGTCAGGGTCGGAAAACAGCTTTGCAGCCATTGGATACAGACCGATTGCCAATGCGACGCGGCCAAAGGGGGCAGCGCCACCCAGCGCAAAGGCAAAAGCAATACATGCGGCACCTGCAATCGCGAACCACCTCATGCCTCTTCCCTCCAGAACAAAAACAGCAGGGGGAGCAGAGCGAAGAACAACAGGTACCGTCCCAGATCGTGCCAGAACAGCACCGGATAGTCCGCCCGTTTCAAGCGGGTGGCGGCATCATCTGCCAACCAGATGACCAGATCATCTGACTGGTCCAAAGTGAAGACGGCACCACCGCCGAGCGCGGCATGGGTTTGACTTTGCGCAGTCGGAGGGTGAACTGAAACCAAAGACACACGTGCCCCTCGTGAGGCAAGCGATGCGACCTGCTGCAAAGAAGGTGCTCCAAGTCCGTCCCCGTCAGTAAATAGGACCACGTCCCCGGCCAGGATGCCCGCCTCTTCCATCTGCTGCAACGCCAAAGCCAGTGCGCGTTCGGGTCGCGATCCCTTGTCCGGAACGGTCTGCCCATCGATGAGCGAGAGCGTTTGACCCAATTGGCGGTGATCGGTTGTCATATCCGTGGCGACATAGGCGTCGCCCGCGTATAGGATGATGCCGCCGGGGCGGGACCCAAGCGCACTGACACCCAAACGCCCCATGCTCAGCACTTGCGGCCAGCGGTCGCCTTCCGCCACGCTGTCAGATGCATCCACAAGGAACAAAACGCCATCCAGATTGCGATAGGTCTGCGCGTCGCGCCGTTCGATTGCCGGGCCGGTCAGAGCAATTCCAATGATCCCGGTGGTCAGCAGCAACGCGGCCGGTTTGAGCGGAAAGGAGCCGCCTTCGATCCGGCCAATCTCGGCCATCGCCTGGACAAGCTGCGGTTCGGTAATCTTGTCCCAGGCTCCGAACCCTCCGGCGCGGGAAAGCAACCACCACCCTGCCCCACAGACGACAGGCAGCAAAAGCCCCCAGACCGGTCTGAGCAGGGTGACATCCAGCTCAATCATCACGCTTGCCTCCACGCCGCCAACAGGGCAAGTGCGGCCGCCATTGCTGCGGGCCAGGTCCAAAATGATCGGTAGACCTCGGCCGTAAGGCCCGCGCTGTCCGTCGCCTCCAACCGATCCAGTGCCTGTGTCACTTCAATAAGATCATCGGTGGTCTTGACGCGAAACGCTTCGCCGCCGGAAATTTCGGCAATGGCGCGCAGGGTTGTCGCATCGACGACGCCGCGCTCACCAGGTTCGGCGCTTTGCAGGTCTTTTGGGCCCAGAGCAATCGTATGGACCCGCACCCCCATCTCGGCCGCCAGTTCGGCCACGCCACCGGGGTTCGTGGCGCCCGCGTTGTTCACCCCATCCGACAACAGAATGACGACCCGCGACGCCGCCTGGCTGTTGGCCAGGCGCTTCAAAGCAAGGCCCAGACCATCGGAGATGTTCGTCGCACGGCCCGAGATACCGATCGTGGCCTCTTGGATCCGTCGCGCGACAGCCTCGGTATCGAAAGTGAAAGGCGTGGCGAAATAGGCTTCGGACCCGAAAACAATCAAGGCCACCCGGTCGCCGGCGCGGCGTCGGGCGAACTCGGATCCAACGCGGGTCACCGCCTCCAAACGGGTGATCTGGCGCCCGTCGAGATGAAAATCATCCCGCACCATCGATCCCGAAAGATCCAGAACAATCGCAAGGTCCCGTCCGGACACTTTCAAGGCGCTGACGGGTTGCAGTTCGCGCGGACCGGACAGGGCAAAAATCGTGAGCGCCCAAATGATCCACAAAATCAGGAGGTCCGCCAAAACCCGGGTCCTGGCCTTAACCTGTGGGCTGGCCGCCATAAGCATTCCGCCTATGCGGTCCGGGACTGGGAACCCCCGCTCGAAAACCGGCCGCGGTTTGACCAAACGCATGATGACAAGAGGCAATGGCAGCGCCAGCAAGACCCAGGGATCAGCAAGTTCAAACACGACCCGCGACCTCCTCTTGCAGGGTCGCCAGATCCGGTTCACCGCCGGGTTGGTAAAGATCACCCGTCAACTCTGCATAACGCTTCGGATTCTGAGCGCGCAGTTTGTGCAAAAGAGCCACCCTGCGGCGATCCACGGACCACCCCGGTTGTTCGGCAGACTGATCAGATGGGCCCAGCTGTATGTTTGCTGCGGCCCTGATGCTCAGCAACCGCAGGATGGCGACACAGCCGACCGAGGCCAGCGCCGCGATACCAAGAACAGCCGCGTATTCCGCGACCGCCCCGCCTGCGGCCTCGGCGGGCAAATGGATATCCCGCAGGCTGGCCAACATCGTGGCTTCAGAGAGTGCTTTCTCACTCATGCCACATATCTTGCCGCGAAAACCGACGAAATGCGACGAGAGGTTTGTTCGACCGGGTCACTGGCATTCAGGACAAGCGCAGGATGTGTTGCGACCTTCTGAAACGCAAGTTCACCGGAAGGCTCTGCCTGGGCCAGATAGACCCGCTTTTGCCGCCCATCAGAAAGGCGGAACGGATACCAGCCTTTGGGCATCTCGTGCGCTTTGCTTTCGGTCACAAGCAGCAGTCTGGGGTTGCGGCGATGATTGAGCCGGTCCAGCACGTCCGAAAAGCCGTCTCCCTGCTGATCGAAGCCAGACGCGATGATAATCTCGGCGCCAGTCGGCGTCAGGCGCTCAACGCCGACAAGTGCCTGTTCCAGTGTCCAGCTTTCATCCTCACCCTTTTGCAGCCCGGTCAGACTGTGCGCGTGGGCCTGAACCATGCCACCGATCACATCCAGCATCCCGCGCGTTTTTCCGCGCAAGGGTACGATGACGGGTGCGCCGGTGGTGAGCGCCAACAGACCAACACGGCCGCCGCTTTCAACCATGAACCACCCGATCAGGGTCAGGGCTTCGGCGGCAGCGACTGACAGAAACGCCCGTCGGAGGCCCCAGAACATCGGCGCACGAAAATCCGCAACCAACAGGGCGACGCGATCCTGTTCCTCCTGAAACTGCCGGATATGCAAACGCCCCGTGCGGGCGGTTGTACCGCGATCCAAATGACGAATGTCATCCCCGTCCACGTATTCGCGTACATCTGCAACCTCGACGCCCTGCCCGCGTTTTCGGGTCAAAAATCCTCCGGGCAGGGCCGTCATTGTCGGGTTGCCGTGGTCGGTCAACGCGATATGCCGCAATGCAATCAAAGCCTCGGTCGTCAGGCGAACCCCCGCATG
The DNA here is from genome assembly GCF_059610125.1 of Ruegeria sp. YTSA144. Lineage (NCBI taxonomy): Bacteria > Pseudomonadati > Pseudomonadota > Alphaproteobacteria > Rhodobacterales > Roseobacteraceae > Ruegeria > Ruegeria sp. YTSA144. The sequence continues at coordinate 192,051 of NZ_JBXWNA010000002.1, read as the reverse complement.
TGCCAGTACCCCCGTCACAGCGGCTCGACCGCATTCAGAATGTCCGCCACCAACTCGCGCGGCTTTTTGCCATCTGCAACGGCTCTCCAGGTCAGCACCATGCGGTGGGCCAGCGCATCGGGCGCGACGGCGGCGACATCTTCAGGCAGGGCGAAATCCCGACCGCGCAGATAGGCGCGCGCGCGCGATGCCGAGGCCAGGGCCAATGACCCACGCGGCGAGACTGCGTGCTCGACAAAATCCGCAAACGGGCCTTCACGGGTCGCAAGCACAAGCCGGACGATATAGTCCCGCAGCTCTGGCGCGATGTGAACCGACTGCGCCTCGGCACGGGCAGTCTTCAGCTCTTCAAGCGTCATCTGCTGCGCGACCGGCGGCCCATTCCGTGTTTCGGCGATGACCAGATCGAGGATTTCGCGTTCCGTTTCCAGATCCGGCAATGTCAGTACGACATGCAGCAGAAACCTGTCCAACTGCGCCTCGGGCAAGGGAAAGGTTCCGTCGTGTTCAATGGGGTTCTGGGTCGCCACGACCAGAAAGGGATCCGGCAGGGCATAGGTTTCATTTCCAACCGTAACCTGATGTTCTGCCATGGCCTCCAGCAAGGCGGACTGCACCTTTGGCGGCGCGCGGTTGATCTCGTCAACCAGCACCAGCGTGTGAAACACCGGCCCCGGAACAAATTCAAAGCGGCCTTCCTGAGGCTGGTAAACCGGTGTTCCGGTCAGATCGGACGGCATCAGGTCAGGTGTGCATTGAATGCGGGCAAAGCCGCCCTCGACAGCGTTAGACAGCCATTTGACCGCTCGAGTCTTCGCCAGACCGGGCGGACCTTCTACAAGAAGATGGCCACCTTCCAGCAGCGCGATCAAAAGAGAGTCCACCAGATGCGCGTGACCGATAAGCCCCTGCGACAGATACGCGGACAATCCCGCAATGGCGCGTGGCGGGTTTTCAGGCCTCGTATCCATATGTCCTCCCATAGCCTCTGAGGGCGCGTTGCCTGCGCTCAGGCTACCCGGAGTCACCCGCCCGACAAAACACGTCAGATGGTATTACCTGGCCACACGAACCGAATTGGTGCAGCCTTCATCAAAAAGGGCTGCAAATCTGGGATTGGCCAGGGTTTCATCCGTCTGCGCCCATAGGCGGTCATATTGGGCGTCAATGTAATCGATAAAGCCGGGGTCAATGGTTTGATCCACCGGGGATTGCGCGACAGCATGCATCATGAAGACGTCAAACGCACAAAGACCGCTTGGGTTCGAATCCAGCAATGCGCGCATGAAGTCGTGCGAACTCCAAGGCAGGCGCTGCAAGTTTACCGGCGTTTCCTGCAATTTGGACAAAAACCCTGACGATTTGTCATACAGCAGGATGTCCATGCCGAAGGTGAAGGACTGAAACAGCTCTTCCAGCAGAATCGATTTGTGAAAATCTCTTTCCAGCTTGCTGGGTCGATCATGCGCCGGTTGTTTCACCACGATATGGGTCCCCTGCCCCCGATGACCAAAAAAGGTCTGTGCCATCGCCGGTGATGTCACCACATAGGTCCGACCCGCAGGCAGTCCAAGCTGGTGGAGCTCACTGAGCCAGTCGATATCTGCGGAAAGGTCCCGGTTGGGAGGGTACCCGGAATACAATCGCAAAACCACGGTTCGACCGGTTCCACAATCCCGCGCAGATGGGCCAGCGTACCGCATGGGTGTCGGGTGGCCGAAGCTGTGTTTCAGCAAAGCCCGAAAGGTATCAAGAACGACAAGCGTTTGCGGATGCGGTTTTTCACCGACCAGGCACAAGGCTGCACCGGCCTGATCGCGGCCATTGATGTGAACGGGTATCGCCATATCACGGCCCAGCATCGTGGACCGCAGCTCATACCCCCATCCTCTTTGTGCAAGTTCGATGTAATCGTTCTTTTCTGCACAAAGCGCGCCTGCAAAAGCGACGATCGCCAATACTTGCAATAACAGATAGCGCATTCTGCCCCTCTCAAAGTGACGCGCATTGTATCCGGGATACGGGTCTCTCGCAAAATTCTTTGAAATCCGCCTGGATGGGAATGGCGATCCGCCAAGCCCGCCGGTCGAGAAACCTGCGGAACCGGGCAGCGCGGCCCGGCGTGAATTGAACTTTGCCTGCCACGTCGACCAGGTCCATTCCCGTCATGGCAGACAGCCTGGCATCGATGCACCTGGACCAAGGTTGGCGTTATGAACAACTTGATTTGGTTGGCCGCCGTGCAGATGGCTGCTCGGGGATCGTGGCCATGGTGCACGCTGATTCCGGACTGCACTGCATGACCAGGGAATATGCGCCTGCGTCACTCGCATTGCGATCGTCCATTATTGGTTGTGGACCCTGCGCCCAAGCCAAACCCGTGCGCCGAACCGATTTGGTGCGTTCAGGATTTCACATCACACCCCGGTTTTGCGTTGTTCGGTTGAATTAGGTGCCCCGAAATCGCGAAGATGCAAATCCCCTTCCCGGCTTTGTGTGCAAAAAATGATAATTTTGCTCACTACTTTCGAAGGCGACTCGAATCTTATAATCCATGATAATTTTTCTTATCACATGTAATTCTTGTGACGAGACTGCGCGCGCTGAACAACTGTCATGTCACCCGTGTTCCCACATCACATATTGCAAGCTGCAATCCCGAGCCGGCTTCGAGTCCCCTACCCTGACCTGAAGGCACGAACCGGGACAAAACGCCGTGATGCGTGGCCCCGACAACATTCCTCGTAACGGGACGTTTCTGAACCAACGTCAATGACAGAGGCCACACGTGCCGTTCTCAAGCCCCTGCCGCGCCGGTGACAGGACACTAGCTTCAGGCAAGAAGACTCAGGGGGACTCAGGGGCAGGTATCCCTTGCTGAGAACGCCCAGGCTTTTGCGACAAGACAAAGGCGCCGGATTCGACCGGCGCCCTTTCTCGGAGCTTCAAACCAAACCTTACCCGTGGGTAAGATCATCTTCCTCGGGAAGAGCATCGATGAAAGCAGCTATTGCCGCCTCAAGTTTGCTGCGATCAACACGTGTAAAGTCCAAATCATATCTCAACTCAATCCGACCACTGGATGCCGAGCACTTGGCGATCCCTGCCCGCCCAGATACCTGAAACGTGGTCTTCGCACGCCGTGGTTTACCGGCGCTTTCAACGGGAGCCTTCTTTGCCACGCTTGTTTCCTGTGCGCCCAGAAAAGACCTGAGGATAGCAACTTCCCGCGCTCCGTCACGGTCCGGCTCGCTCATGACTGCGGCGCTCACCTGGCGCACCAGACCCGGTGTTGCGTCCAGCTTGCGCTTCAGCTCTACGCCTACGTTGCGTGGAATGTCGTTCGGATGTTTCAGAACCTTGTCCAACATCATCAGCAAACTGGCAAACGATCTAATATAGCTCCGCTTTGTGTAACTGGCGGATTTGAACAGCGTGGAAACCGCCTTGTCTACATCCGGGCAATCATTTGCCGGGTCTTCGGCATACGCGCGTGCCAAAGCACCCATTTCAGCAAACGAGATATCCTTGCGGATCAGGTTCTCATCCACCATGCGCCGGTAGCTGCTGTCGAGATCGCCCGCCTCTGAAATACCCGCTGGAATTCTGGCATAGGACTCGTCTCCCGTTTCCTCGTACAAGGCCCGATAGGCAGACAGGCGCCGCATCCCCTGGATCAGTTCAAATCGTCCATCTGAGCGGCGCTCAAGTCGGATGGGGTTGGACAATCCAATTTCCTGAATTGACGCCTTCAACTCGTCCAGCTCCGGATCCGGCCCTGGTTTGCGATCCCGCGTCAACTTTTCAAACAGAATGTCACCCAATGCCACGCGTTCCGTCACCAGGCCTTCGGAACGCAGCCGCACAAGCTCATGCGCAAGACGATCGTTTTCTGCGCGGATTGACTCTTCCGTCGATTGCTGGTCGCGCAGCGCATCGGCATTTTCAGAAATGGCCGCAGCCATCGGGCCGCGCCGCTTTTCAAGAACCTTGTCCGGAACCTTGCCGACAGGAATGTCATCCATTGCAGGCAGGTCGATATCAAACATTCTGCGCTTACGGCTCATGCGTCATCCTCCAGCTTGTCCCAGGCAGAAAGCATCACACCCCGGAATTCCTCGTAAACATTGTCAAAGGTCGAGCGGGCCCGACGCCAGGTTTCGCGGGTCATCTCGCGATAGTCCATCTCATAAACCGAGCTCAGAAAGCGGCCGGATTGCTCGACCGCGCGGGTCATTTCAACCGGGTGCTGGGCGACGTGGTCCCCGAAAACCTTCTGAAAGGCATCGAACATTGCCAGATGCAAGGCGTTGCCCGGCTCGTACCGTGTAAGCAGGAACCGCAGTTCGCAGAAGGTTTTGGGAAGACCGATCTTACCCGTGGGTAAGGTTTTGTCGAACCCGTAAGCCAGGTCCTCCAAAGCTTCTGCCAGCTGACCGATAAAGGACGTGGTCGAGTCATATTCCCAGTATCCCGGGCCAGACGGGATGTACAACATGTCCGCCGCGAACACCGCGTTCATGGACTGATACCCAATGGCCGGCGGGCAATCGAACAGGATCAGGTCATAGGCGTCGTCAGGAATTTGATCCAGATACCGGGACACCGCTGCAAAGAAAGACCACTCAGGGTTCAGGTGGCGATACTGTGCCGAGGCAAATTCGACGAAGGCCGCGTTCGCACAGGATGGGATCGCATCGATGGTCGACCATGACGTCCGTCTGATGAAATCGCTGATCCGCAGATCTCCAAGCCCCATATCGGTGATCGCCGGGGGCAGTTCCCGGTGGGGCAGGGCGGTGCCGGACTCGGCCGCGGCGGGCCGATTGTTCATGCGCTCGGTCTCGCGGATCAGGTCACGCGCCATGATCCCCCAGACAGTATAATCCTCTGCGACATCGGTCAGGCCCATGGAATGGCTCAGCGTGGCCTGCGGGTCGAAGTCAACGACAAGAACACGGTACCCATCAAGCGCCGCAGCATGCGCAAGATGCAACGCCACCGTTGACTTGCCCGCACCGCCCTTGAAGTTCGCCACGGCTGCGCGAATGGCCCGCTTGCCCTCGGGACGCGGCGGCATGAGGGATTTGCGATTTACCTTGAGCCTCCGACGCAACTCATTCACTTCCTCAAGGCTGAACCAGCGCTGCCGCCCCTCGGGCTCAACCTCACCACCGGGCAGCGACGGATCAGCGGCCAGCTTTCCGCGAAAGGTTGACTGGTTGACCCGGAAGATCAGCTCGGACACCTCCCAGCTCGAAAACCGGCGGAGTGTCTTCTCCATCTCGGGGCTAAAGGTCTGCTGACGAATCCACCCCTGGAGTTTGAGAGATTGATTGCGCAATGCATTCAGGTCTTCGTGCGTGTACATGCCTCATGTCTCTTTGTTTGGAACGTAAATTTCTGTTCGTTTCTTATTTACGCCCGATTTGCGCTTTACGCAAAAGAAAATATGATGAAACTCAAATCTTACCCACGGGTAAGAAAACAAGGCCCAGCAAGGCCATCGCCGATTCGGCGGCGCACAGGATGAAGGGTGACGATTCGCAACAGGCCCTCAACCGTATTTAGGGGGTCAATCTTCCTGGATCGACGATATATGGGGGGACATAACAGGCTGATAAGGGGTCACCCTGAATGTCCCCCATCACCAATACTTCACCAGATTTCTTTTATTTTTTGATCTGGATTGGCGCAGTTTTCTGACCGGTTCCAGACTCTTCTTGACAGAATCGAAGCTTTGGACGCTAATTAGGCCAAGATGACGAAAAGCGTTGGCAAACAGCGCAAGATCGGCGGGACACACCCGTCTGAGGCAGACAGAGCGGTGAGAACGGGTATGCAGCTGGCTAAACCGGTCGGGCGAAATGCGGCGGCCTTAAAATATGATATACTATCTGCGCTCACCATTTATGCGTTGTCGGGTGACAAGCATCGACAGCGCAGCGTACTGCGTATCATCGCATTGATTACGACACGGTATAACTGGCAAAACAACGAATTATCGATTGGGCGCGAAGAAATTTCGCGCCTTTGGGCGGTGAATGAAAGGACTGTAAAGCGCGAAATGGCCAGATTTCGCGCATTAGGTTGGGTAACGGTCAAACGGCCTGCTGCACGGGGCCGGGTCGCGGTCTATGAAATCGACCTCAAACAGATCATGATCGATACGCAGGAGGTCTGGCCGATCATAGGTTCCGATTTCCAGGCCCGGATGAGCGAGGATTCCGAGCCCGTTACAAATGTCGTGCCTTTCGCGGCAAAACCCCCGGGGCCTGAAATCAACACCCCCGAAGCCAAGCCCGAGGATATCTGGTCGCAGGTACAGTCAATTCTTCACGGGCGCGATCCCGAGTTGTGGGCGAGTTGGTTCCAGCATCTGTCCGAGTCGGAAAGGGCAGGGGGGCGCGTCATACTGGTTGCACCCTCGCGGTTCATGGCTGATTACATTGCACAGAAATGGACGGCACGGTTGCTGGCCGCCTACAGCCGCGTCGATCCCAGTATAAGAACGGTTCAAGTAAACGCAGCCGATTGAGGCTGCGACGTGCGCAGCACGGCCGAGCAAAGGATGCGTCATGATCAACCGAGATTTCCAACCATTTCGGGTCGAACAGTTCCTGTCCGAAACGGAACACGGGGTGGTCTTCAATTTCTCGGAAAGCGGTGTTCATCCCATGTCGTTGCAGGGATTGATGGATCTTGCCCGGATTGATCTCGACGCTCTGCTGACAACGATGATTGATTATCCGCAAGTCAATGGAAAGCAATCCCTGCGCGAAACCATCGCAGGCTTGTACCCGGGGGCCTCGGCGGATGGGGTATTGGTCACGGTCGGGGCAACCGAAGCGAACACGCTGGTGGCCAACACCTTGTTGGCGCCCGGCGACAATGTTGTGTGTTTCCGACCGACCTATGAGCAGATTTCAGGAAACGCCGCCAATTTCGGCAACGAGGTGCGCTGGGTCGATCTGATCGAATCCGCAGGGTGGGGCATTGACGCAGAGGCGCTGGAGCGGGCCGTCGATGACAGGACCCGCATCATCCATGTGGTCAATCCGAACAATCCAACGGGCCGTATTCTGGCCGAAGCGGACCGCGCGCGTATCGTGTCGGCTGCCGAGCGCGTTGGTGCCTGGATCGTTTCGGACGAAGTTTATGCCGGAACCGAACGCGAAGGTGATACCGAAACGCCTTCGTTCTGGGGAAGGACGGACAGGGTTCTTGTGGTGAACTCCATGTCCAAGGCCTATGGGCTTCCGGGGCTGAGGCTGGGGTGGCTTGTGGGGCCGGAACAAATCATTCAACAATGCTGGCGGCGGCACGAATATGCCTCGATCGCGGCATCCATGTTGTCGATGGAACTGGCGGACAAGGCGCTTGCCGAACCGGCACGGTCCAAGTTGAAAGCCCGCGCGCGCCGTCTGATCCGCACGGGGTTTGACGTTCTGACGGAAGAACTGGCGCGGCATCAGGGGGTGTTTTCCGTTGTACCACCTCAGGCGTCGGCCATGTCGTTCGTGCGGTTCAATCTACCGATCGCATCCGAGGAGTTCAGCATGCGCCTTTTGCGCGAAAAAGACGTGCTGGTCATTCCGGGGTCGCGGTTCGGGGTCGAGAACCATTTTCGGTTCAGCTCGGCCCTGCCCGAAGATCATTTGCGGGCAGGGTTGGCAAAGTTGAATGATCTTACAGGCGACATTCTGAACGGAGGCTGAGAGTTTGCCGCCGAACTGGTGAAAGTGGTTCGGTGACATTTCTTTTGCCTTTTTCATACGTGTCGATAGGCTTCGCAAATGGAAGATTCATCTGTGCTTTCCACCGAAAAACCGCCGCTGGATCACCTGGTCGGGTCCGCGGTGAAAACGCATCGCGCGCTGGCCGGGTTGACTCTGGCCGAACTGTCTCAGCGGTCCGGCGTATCCACGGCGATGATTTCCAAGATCGAGCGCGGTCAGGTGTCTGCTTCACTGGCGACGCTGGAGGCCCTGGCCAGCGGAATCGGCGTTCCGCTGATCAACTTTTTCGCGGGTACGGTCGAACGCACGGATGTGTCATTTGTGGCCGCAGGCGAAGGCGTAACCGTGCAACGGTTGGGCACCGGTTTCGGGCACAGTTACAAGCTGATCGGTCGGGCGGAAGCGAAACATGTCAGTTTCGAGAGTTTCAGCGTTACTTTGGAAGGTCCGTTGGACGAACGCCCGCTTTACCAACATCAGGGTGTCGAATTCATCCACGTCACCGCCGGCGAGATGGTCTATGGCTGCGGTGAAGCCGCTTATCACATGCGGCCGGGCGACAGTCTGAGTTTTGATTCAAACGCCACTCATGGGCCGTTGGAGTTGAAAACTGACACGGTCACCTTTGTCACTGTGGTTGCCAAAGCCGTTTCGGGCGACAATTGAAAACGCCCGGCGACCGGGCCGGGCGTTTGGGAATCAAGGTGATCCGAGACGAGTCAGAGACCCCATTTCTTGCGGTTTTCCTCGAAGAACCCTTGCGCCTTTTTGACTTCGATCCAGTTGTTCACGTAGTTGATCCAAACCTGATCGGCCTGTGGCAGGATCATCGCGATAGGTGACGGCGAACGCGGGCCTGCGTTCTTTACGCGTACCACCGGAAACTTCGCCTCGAGGGTCGAGCCTTCAATGTTCGACGTGATGAAGACATCCGCGCGTCCTGCGATTACTTCCTGAAAACCGCGGGCCGGGGCCTCGACCACCTTGATATCTGCGTTCGGGAACCATTCGCGGACGCGTTTTTCGAACGTTGTGCCCAAGGTGGTCGCGACTTTTACTCCGGGCTGGTTGATCGAGTCATAACCGTCGAATTTGTCGGCCTTGTCCTTGGTGGTATAGGGGAAGAGCTCCACCGAAATATAGCTGTCGGAAAAGCCCGCGACCTTCATGCGCGGCGGTGAAATCGATGCCGATCCGGTCAGGTAATACTTGCCTGCCACCACACCGTTGACCAGTGTTTTCCAGTCGGTGGGGACATATTCGACCTCGACCCCCAGATCGGCGGCCAGCTCGTTCATGATGTCGATATCATACCCTTTGTAGCTGTTGGTCGCTGGGTCGCGGAGCGACATGGGATTCCAATCGCCCGTGGTGCCAACCTTGAGCACGCCGGAATCCAGCACCTCGTTCAGTGCAGATTGCGCCTGCGCTGCACCTGACAATACAAGCCCAAGCGCAGCGGCTGCCGCAGCTTTCCAAAAAGTGTTCATAGGTTTCTCCCGTTGGTGGCGTTTCGACCTTGTGGCGGTATTCTTCATTGATTTAAGCCCAAAGGGAAAGATAACCTCAAGAAAATATTATACTGGGACTAAAACAGGGGCAGTTCATCTTATGCCAGACGCCGCAATCGAACTTGTGGGCGTGAACAAGTGGTTCGACACGTTTCACGTTCTCAAGGACATCAATCTGACGGTCGACAGCGGCGAAAAGGTGGTGATTTGCGGGCCTTCCGGGTCTGGAAAATCCACCGTTGTGCGATGTATCAACCAGTTGGAGAAGCACCAGAAAGGCACCATCCGCGTAGATGGGATCGAGTTGACGGATGACGCAAAATCCGTGGCCAGGATCCGATCCGAGGTCGGCATGGTGTTTCAGCAGTTCAACCTGTTCCCGCATCTGACCGTGTTGGAGAACCTGACTTTGGGCCCGGTCAAGGCCCGCGGTCTCGGTCGCAAAGAGGCAGAGGAAAAAGCGCGTCACTATCTGGATCGGGTGCACATTCCCGATCAGGCCGACAAAAAGCCCATTCAGTTGTCGGGCGGTCAGCAGCAACGCGTCGCCATAGCGCGATCCCTGTGCATGGAGCCGCGCGTTCTGCTGTTTGACGAACCCACTTCGGCACTGGACCCCGAGATGATTTCGGAAGTGTTGGACGTGATGGTCGAACTGGCGAATGAGGGCATGACCATGGTGGTCGTCACGCACGAGATGGGATTTGCCCGCAAGGTGGCGGACAAGATGATCTTCATGGATGCAGGCGAAATTGTCGAGGAAGGCCACCCCGAACATTTCTTCACCGCACCTCAATCCGAACGGTGCCGCCAATTCCTCAGCCAGATTTTGCAGCACTGAGCGGAGCCGATGAAAAAACTTCTTCTCATATTGCCTCTTCTTCTGCTGGCAGGTTGTTCGTCGTCGCAGACCTGGGGCTGGTACGTTATCGATCCGACCACGGCCACGGGTTGGACCAATGTGAAATTCCTGATCTCGGGCATGGGCGCGACGATCCAGATTTCGTTGATAGCCGCCGTTATTTCGATCGCCATCGGGCTGCTGGTCGCCTTGCCGGGGTTGTCCGAGAAACGCGGCTGGCGGATGCTTAACCGGATTTACGTGGAGTTCATCCGCGCCATCCCTCTGCTGCCGATGTTGTTTTGGGTGTTTTACGGCTTGCCGATCGTGTTTCAGTCCATGGGCCTGAATATCCCCATTGATCCCTTCTGGGGTGCGATCCTTACGCTGGCGATTTCTGACAGTGCCTTTACTGCCGAGATCTACCGCGCGGGGATTCAGTCCATTGCCCGAGGCCAGCGCGAGGCGGCGCAAACCATCGGGCTGAACTATGTGCAGACCATGCGCTATGTGATCCTGCCGCAGGCGATCCGGCGCATTCTGCCGCCGCTGGCAAACCAGTTCATCTACATCGTCAAGATGAGCGCCTTTGCCAGCGTCATCGGGATGCAGGAACTGACCCGCCGCGCGAATGAACTGGTGGTGACGGAATACCGCCCACTGGAAATCTATACCCTGCTGATTTTCGAATACCTGATCCTGGTTTTGATCATCTCAGCCGGGGTGCGCTGGCTGGAGCGTCGCATGGGCGCGGACGAGCGCGGATAAGGAGTGAAAAAATGAACTGGAAAGATTTCATGGCCGAGACCGAGGCCAATATCGGGGCCTTTTCAAAGGAGGTGCCGGAAACCGTGCGCGGCTTTGGCATCATGGGCAAGGCGGCCAAGACTGATGGGGCGCTGAGCGAGAAGACCAAGGAGTTCATGGCGCTCGGCATTGCGATCGCGACCCGCTGCGACAGCTGCATCGGATTCCACGTGCGTTCGCTGGTTCGGCTGGGCGCCACCCGCGCTCAGATGTGCGAGGCGTTGGCCATGGCCACCTATATGGGCGGCGGGCCGTCCTATGCCTATAGCGCCAAGGCGCTCAAGGCATTTGACGAGTTTTCGGAGTAAGAAACATGCGTCCTGATCTGGCCGGAGCAGAGGGGTTCATTCGCAACAGCTGGTACGTCGCCGGACGGTCCGAGGATTTTGGCCGCAGCCTGAACGCCGTGCAAATGCTGGGCGAGGACATCGTGGTCTATCGTGACACAGCGGGCAAAGCGATCGCGTTGGAGGACGCTTGCCCGCATAGAAAGCTGCCGCTGTCTCGGGGCACCATTGAAGGGGACCATGTGGTTTGCGGCTATCACGGTCTGACATTCGGCTGCGGCGGTGAATGTGTCAGCGCCCCGACGCAGCTGGACAATCCTCCGCGCCGCGCCGCCGTGCATGCGTACCCGGCCGAAGACCGCTGGGGGTTTCTGTGGCTGTGGATGGGGGACCCGGTCAAAGCCAGCACGGACGATATCATCGACATCCCCAATTTCGACAACCCGTCCTGGGGCAAGACCCGGACCGGCGCGATGGAGATGGCGTGCCACTACCTTTACATTATCGACAACCTGCTGGATCCAAGCCATGTGGCCTGGGTGCATCTGACCTCGTTTGCCGGGGCAGGGACCGACAACCGCCCGTTGGATATTGAAGAAACAGAAACAGGCGTCATTGTTTCGCGCTGGATCGCGGACGAACCCGCGCCGCCCTACTATGCGCCGATCCTGCCGTTTGGGCCAAGTTGCGACCGCAAGCAACATTACGAATGCCGTCTGCCATCCACTGCGATCAACATGTCCGTTTACACTCCGGCCGGAGAAGGCGGGGCGGATCGGCCGATGTCACCCAATGCCTTTGTCAATATTTCGTACAACTTCATCACACCGGTCGATGCGGAAACCTCTCGGTATTTCTGGTTCCAGCACCGCAACATGCACGCGGATGACGCAGCCATGTCGCAGCGCATGTTCGAAGGCGCGGTCATGGCTTTCAACGAGGACAAAGAGGTTCTGGAACACGTTCAAACCGGCATGGCGCGGCGCAAGACCGGCTATATCAACCTCGGGCTGGACGCGGGCGCGATGCGGTTCCGCGCGCGGGTTGCAAAGCTGATCGCGCAGCAGGCCGGCTGATCATCAGGCCGACAAGCGCCCGTTCGCGCCCTGGCCCACGTGTCGGGCCGGGGCGTCGAACACCGCTTTGATGCAGGGGTACCGGTCGAGAATTTCAGCTCCACCGGGCAACAGATCGGCCCGGAGCACACCGGCATCCCAGATCGCAACATCATCCACCCGGATCGTGGGATCCAGCACGTTCAGCGAAATCTCACCCGGCGCATAATGCCCGCAAGTGTGAAAGTGCAGCAGGCGCGGATTGCCAAAGGCAGATCCGCTCCAACGTTCGAAGTTGCTTCGGGCCGGGGTGGTGTAGGCGCAGCCCGGATGGATGCCTGCGTGCCAGGAATGCATGGTCAGGGGATCAAGACCGAACATCCGACCGACCTTTTCGTAATGCATCTGCGCGCAATGCACATCCATGGGATGGCCGTCAAAGCCGGTCAGGCGGTTGTTTTCGAACCGGATGGTCAGCGGTTCGCGCAGATCACAGCCGTATGGTTCGTAGAACTTCGATCCGGTGCCGACCAGAAACCCGTCCTGAACCAGCACTCCGGAAAATCCCTGCGCGGGAACCGGGGCAAAGACCGACATCGGAAAACGCGTGATGCTGACATCCGTGGCACCTGATGGGGGGAAGGCGGCGCCCGGTCCACTGAAGTCGGTGCCAAGCGGGCAGGTTACGTGGATGCGCCCGGCATTGGCCAGCAGCCGGTTGACCGCGTTTTTCAGTTCAACGAACCCGGTGTAGTTGGCGCGCCCGAAACCCGAGGCCAGCATTCCGGCGTCCAGCGCATACGACATGATGGGCCGAACGTCCCTCATTCCTGCGTCGAACCGTATCTGATCGCCGGTGCGGGACAGAAACAGGGTGCAGTCCGCCGACTTCATCGCCGATTTCAGCTCTTCAGGTACCAAGGGACCCATAGGATCGAATGGGAGAGTTCGAACTGCGGTTTTGATCCGGTTCTGTCGGGCACAGTCGACGATAGCCCCTGTGATCTCGGCATCGTAATAACCGTTGGGCGCTTCTTCGCAGACCACAAGCAACTGGTCGCCCGCCGTCAGACCACCACATCTGAACAACAGGTTTTCAGCGCCCGCCATGAGCTCTGGACTGTGCATTTCCGCTGATCCTCAACAAATCCCCCGCGTTGGCATTTTACATCTTTCACGTTTCCGTGATCCAGAAAAAATTTCACCTTAAGAAAAAAATTAACTGACACGCCTGTGGGCTTTGTTCATAAGCTGAGCCCGAACAGGACAGGAGACACAGCAATGAGTGCTTGGATCGAGATGATCTCGGACGACAAGGCCGACGGCCGCCTGAAAGAGCTGCTGGACAAGGCCCGCACCCCTCATGGCACCGTAGACACGGTCATGCGTGTGCATTCATTGCGCCCCGAAACGATGAACGGGCATGTGACGCTGTACCGTTCGGTCCTGCATTCCGATGACAACCAGTTGCCGTTCTGGTTTCTCGAGGTTGTCGCCAGCTATACCTCGATCCTGAACGATTGCACCTATTCCCTGACCCATCACTTCATGAACGTGCGCAACCTGCTGAAGGACCAGCCGCGCAGCGACCGGATTTTCGTCGCGCTCAAGGCGCATCGGCCCGAGGACGAATTCGAAGGCAGGGAACTGGCGCTGCTGCGCTATGCCGCCAAGCTGACGACGGATGTCGGCAAAATGGTCAAGTCCGACTTCGAAGCGCTCAAGATTGCAGGCTGTGAGGATGGCGAGATCCTGGAGGTCAATCAGGTCTGCGCCTATTTCAATTATTCAAACCGGTTGCTGAACGGGTTGGGGGCAACGACCGAGAATGATGTGATCGGCTATTACACCGGTGACGCCTGACGGGTTGCGCCGGGTCTGGCCCCCGTGCCGTGGAACATCGTTTCAGGCGGGTCAGCCGGTTTTTTCGGGCTGTGGCGGCTTCACGCCCCACGTGTTTTCTTCGGCCGTTTTGCGGATGATCGCGCCGATCTTCAACAGGTTTTCGCTGAGCGGGTTGGTCTTTCGCCAGATCAGACCAATCGTCCGTGTCGGCGGCGCGTCCTGAAACCGGGCAATGGACACATCCGCGGATCGGGTTTCCAGCCCGACCGCCATTTCCGGTATCAGGGTCACACCGATGCCGGCGCCGACCATCTGAACCAGTGTGGAAAGCGAACTACCCTCCATGATGTGCTGCGGTTCGATATTGCGGATCGAACAGAAGGACAGGGCCTGATCCCTGAAACAATGCCCCTCTTCCAGCAACAGCAGGCGCATGGTTCTGAGCTGCGACGAACTTGGCATCGGCAGGTTGGCATCCTGCGCCGGGCGAACCAGCAGAAAATCTTCGTTGAACAGCGAGAACTCTCGGAGGTTGGGTTCCGAGACGGGCAGGGCAACGACGCCGAAATCCAGTTTCGAATCCAGAATTTCACCGATCAACGTCTTGGTTATCGTTTCCTTGGGTTCAATGGTCAGCTGTGGGAATCGCTGCGACAACGCTTTGATGATCGAGGGCAGCAGATAAGGTGCAACCGTGGGAATGACCCCGATTCTGATGCGGCCCGACAGGGGGCCTGAGGGAGATTGCACCAATTTCCCCAAATCCTCGACCCGGGTCAGGATTTCGCGGCCATGTTTTAGCACGTCTTCACCAAGCGCTGTCAGGCGGGTTTGCCGGGCCGCGCGTTCGACCAGCGGCCCACCCATGATTGCTTCCAGCTCTTTGATTTGTATGGAAAGCGCGGGCTGCGATATCGCACTGGCCGCAGCCGCTTTGCCAAAGTGGCCATGCGTGGCGAGCGCCTCGAAATAGCGCAGGTGTTTGAGGGTCAGTGTTTTCATATGAAAAACTAATCGCAACGATAGTAATTACAAATTTCCAATTATCGAAGCTGTGCGGTACGAGTCAAGATATCTGAACCCCTAGGTAAATACTCAGGAGATTTACAATGGACGGTACCCCCCACAATCATCAATCCGGCGGCTGCCCCGTCATGCATGGCGGCAATACTGGAACGGGCAATTCCGTCACCAAGTGGTGGCCGGACTCGCTGAACCTGGACATTCTGAGCCAGCACGACACGCGCACCAACCCGATGGATGCGGATTACAATCACCGAGAAGCGGTCAAGGGGCTGGATTTCAAGGCGGTTCGTGCCGATGTCGAGGCGCTGCTGACCGACAGTCAGGACTGGTGGCCGGCAGACTGGGGTCACTACGGTGGGCTGATGATCCGTCTGGCGTGGCACTCGGCCGGGTCTTACCGTCTGGGGGATGGTCGAGGTGGCGCCGGTTCGGGCAACATCCGGTTCGCGCCGCTGAACTCATGGCCGGACAATGCAAGCTTGGACAAAGCCCGGCGTCTGTTGTGGCCGGTGAAAAAGAAATACGGCAACGCGCTGTCCTGGGCTGACCTGATCGTTCTGTCGGGCACGGTGGCCTATGAAGCCATGGGGCTGAAGACCTTTGGCTTCGGTTTTGGTCGCGAAGATATCTGGGGGCCCGAGAAAGATGTTTACTGGGGGTCGGAAAACCAGTGGCTGGCCCCGTCCGAGAATCGCTATGGCGATCTGGAAACCCCCGGCACGCTGGAAAACCCTCTGGGTGCGGTGCATATGGGCCTGATCTATGTGAACCCCGAAGGCGTGAACGGCAATCCGGATCCGGCCAAAACCGCGCTGCATATCCGTGAAACCTTTGCCCGTATGGCGATGGATGACGAAGAGACCGCGGCGTTGACCTGCGGGGGTCATACGGTCGGCAAGGCCCATGGTGCGATGCCAGGCGACAATATCGGCGCCGAGCCCGAAGCCTGCCCCGTGTCCAGCCAGGGTCTGGGATGGGAGAACCCTGATCAGAACGGTAAAGCGGCCAATGCCTTTACCTCGGGGATCGAAGGGGCGTGGACGAAAGAGCCCCTGAAATTTGACATGGGCTATTTCGACTATCTGTTCGGCTATGAATGGGAGCTGGGCAAATCACCCGCCGGTGCCCATCAGTGGCAGCCCGTCAACATGCCCGAAGACGAAAAGCCCGTCGACCCGACCGACCCCACTGTTCGTCGCATGCCGATGATGACCGATGCGGACATGGCGATGAAGGTCGACCCGACCTACAACGCGATCTGTCAGAAATTCATGGCGGATCCGGATTATTTTGCCGATACATTCGCACGTGCCTGGTTCAAGTTGACTCACCGCGACATGGGTCCGCGCGTCAACTATTATGGCCCGGATGTGCCGTCAGAAGACCTGATCTGGCAGGATCCGATCCCGGCGGGTTCGACAGATTATGACATTGATGCCGTCAAGGCCAAGATCGCAGACAGCGGCTTGACCGCGGTCGAGATGATCACCACCGCCTGGGACAGTGCCCGCACCTTCCGCGGCTCGGACAAGCGCGGTGGCGCAAATGGCGCGCGCATCCGACTGGCGCCGCAAAAGGACTGGGCAGGCAACGAGCCAGAGCGTCTGGCAAAAGTGCTGGGTGTGCTGGAGCCGATCGCGGCTGAAACCGGTGCCTCGATTGCCGACGTGATCGTTCTGGCGGGCAATGTCGGGCTGGAGCAGGCGATCAAGGCCGCAGGCTTTGACGTGGCGGTTCCGTTCTCGGCCGGTCGCGGCGACGCGTCGGACGAGCAGACCGATGTGGACAGTTTCTCGGTACTTGAGCCGCTGGCGGACGGGTTCCGCAACTGGCAGCTGAAGGAATACGCGGTCTCGCCAGAGGCGATGATGCTGGATCGTGCGCAACTGCTGGGTCTGACCGCGGCCGAGATGACCGTTCTGGTCGGTGGTCTGCGTGTGCTGGGTGCCAACCATGGCGGATCGCCGCATGGTGTCTTCACTGACCGGGTGGGCCAGCTGACAACCGACTTTTTCGTCAACCTGACGGATATGTCGCTGAGCTGGCATCCGGTTGACGGAGGCACCTATGAGCTGCGCGACCGCGCCTCGGGTGAGGTCAAGTTCACCGCAACCAGCGCAGATCTGGTCTTTGGTTCGAACTCGATCCTGCGCAGCTATGCTGAGGTCTACGCTCAGGACGACAATGCCGAGAAGTTCGTGCGCGACTTTGTGGCGGCATGGACCAAGATCATGAACAACGACCGGTTCGATCTGGTTGCCTGACTCATGAATAAATCAGGCGAGGACACCCTCGCCTGGTTTTCTTTTCAGGGGCTGCATCCGCTGATCCCCGCTGTGCCGAGACCCACTCATACGGTCATGAAGAGGTCTTTGTATCGGTCACGCAGAATGTTCTTTTGAACCTTGCCCATCGTGTTGCGGGGCAGCTCATCCAGAACGATCAGCTTGCGCGGATGCTTGAACCGGGCCAGACTTTCGTGGACCGCGCCCGTTATCGCATCCGGATCAGGGGTCTGGCCGGGCTCTGCCACGATGACACCAACAACCGTTTCACCGAAATCGGGATGCGGCACGCCGATCACGGCGCTTTCCAGAACACCGGGTTGATCATCGAGAACCAGCTCGATCTCTTTTGGGTAGATGTTGTAACCGCCCGAAATGATCAGATCCTTGTTGCGACCAACGATATGGACGTAGCCATCCTCGTCGATGCGGCCCAGATCACCGGTGATGAAAAAGCCGTTGTCGCGCAGTTCGGCAGCGGTTTTTTCAGGCATCTGCCAATACCCTTTGAAGACGTTGGGCCCGCGCACTTCAATTGTGCCGATCTCGCCCGCAGGCAGGGTATTGCCATCTGAATCACAGATCTTCAGTTCGACCCCGGGCAGCGGGTGCCCGACCGTTCCGGCGCGCCGCTCGCCGTCATACGGGTTTGACGTGTTCATGTTGGTTTCAGTCATGCCATAGCGTTCAAGGATGCGATGCCCCGTTCGTTTTTCGAACTGCACATGGGTTTCCGCCCGCAGCGGTGCCGATCCCGATACGAACAGGCGCATATGGGTGGCCAGTTCCCTGGTAAAACGCGGGTCGTCCAACAGGCGCGTATAGAAGGTTGGGACGCCCATCATCGATGTGGCACAGGGCAAATTGTCGATGATCTGGTCCAGATCGAACTTGGGCAGCCAGATCATGCATCCACCCGCGGCCAGCATGATATTGGTCGCGACGAACAGCCCGTGGGTGTGGAAGATCGGCAGGGCATGCAGCAGCACATCCTGCGAGGTGAAGCGCCATTCCCTGACCAGTGTCCGGGCATTCGACAGCAGATTGTTCTGGGTCAGCATGGCCCCCTTGGACCGGCCTGTGGTTCCCGATGTATAGAGGAACGCAGCCAGGTCCTCGCCATCGCGGGGGACAGTTTCGAAACGTGTCGGCATGGTCGCGGCCAGATCTGTCAGAGACCCGCTTCCATCCGCGTTCAGGGTTTCTATTTGCGCCCCCAGCTGCGCGCCGACAGGGGTGAGTTTTTCCTCACTTTCGGTGTCGCAGATAATCAGCGCGGCCCCGCTGTTTTCGATGAAATAGGTCAATTCATCGACCGTGTAGGCGGTATTCAGGGGCAGGAACACCAGACCGGCCTGGGCGCAGGCAGCATAAAGCGCCAGCGCCTCGGGTGACTTCTCAACCTGCGCCGCAACGCGATCACCGGGGGTCAGGCCCAGATGCTTGGCCACATGTGCAATCTGCGCCGCTTTGCCGAGAAAGTCCTGATGTGAAATCGTTGTCCCGTCCAGCAGCCGCAAAAAAGGTGTGCCTTTGCCGGCATGAATGCCGAACAGGCCGTCATAGAGGGGGTTGGCCATCAGGTTTACCTTTCTTGAAGTATGGAGAGAGAGGTGGATGCAGCGAGGAAATGGATCTCGAATGAGGCGATCATCTCATGGGTATTGGCGAATTGTTCGTGGTATTGGGCAACACGGGTCAATTCATACAGGTAGTTGACCATGGTGCCAACGGATCGGGCCGTGATTGCGTTGCCATGAACCGATTGATCAAAAGCACTGTTACCCAAATGAAACTGTGCAATTGGATCCGGGGGCATGTGCCTCCGTCCCCTGTCGCTTGGCAGTTACAACCGCCGACACCCTGCTGCGCATCGTGCTTTCAGAGTATCGGCGGGTGTCGACTGATTTCCCTATGAGAAGTGTTCCGGCAGCAAGGCATCCGGCAGGTTCTGATAGCAGACAGGACGCAGGAAACGTCGGATCGACAATGTGCCCACGGATGTGGCGCCGAAATTGGTCGAAGCCGGGTAGGGGCCGCCATGGACCATGCTGTCACATACCTCGACCCCCGTGGGGAAGCCGTTGGCCAATACGCGTCCGGCTTTGCGTTCAAGGATCGGCAGCAGGGACCGCGCCATGCCCATGTCTTCCTCGTCCATATGCAGGGTGCAGGTCAGCTGCCCGTGCAATCCGCGCGCGACGTCGCGCATTTCGTCGGGTGTCTCGGCGGTAACGATAATGCCCAGCGGGCCAAACACCTCTTCCGCGAGGGTTTCGTTGGCCAGCCATGTCGCGGCGCTTGTTTGGTAAAGGAAGGGGGTTGCGTTGCGCTGATCGCATGTCGAAGCCAGAACCTCGTGAACGCCAGCGGTTTCAGCAACACGGGCCTGACCGTTGCGGTAGGCGTCGGCGATGCCGTCGGTCAGCATGGTCTGCGCCGGTACTTCGGTCAATGCGGCCTGTGCGATCTCGGCGAAACGGTCCGTTGCTTCACCTGCCGCCATCACGACGACGCCCGGGTTGGTGCAGAACTGACCTGCGCCCATCGTCAGCGAGCCGGCCCAGCCTTTGGCGATGTCTTCACCCCGGTTTGCCAGTGCCGCATCCAGAATGAACATGGGGTTGACCGATCCAAGCTCACCAAAAAACGGAATCGGTTCGGGGCGTGCGGCGCACAGATCGAACAGGGCGCGACCGCCCGCAAGCGATCCGGTGAACCCGACCGCCTTGATCAGAGGGTGTTGCACCAAGGCTGAACCCACAGCCGGGCCGCCGTCCTGGATCAGGCTGAAAACACCGGGATGAATGTTGCACCGGCGGGTGGCTGCGAGGATTGCTTCGGCGATGATTTCGCCGGTGCCCGGGTGGGCGCCGTGGCCTTTGACGACAACCGGGCAGCCGGCAGCCAATGCGGCGGCGGTGTCCCCCCCGGCGGTGGAAAATGCCAGCGGGAAATTTGATGCGCCGAACACCGCGACCGGGCCGATCGGGCGCTGGATCATCTTCAGATCGGGCCGGGGCAGGGGCGCACGGTTCGGCAGCGCGCTGTCGTGGCGCCGGTCCAGATAATCGCCGCTGAGGATATGCGTTGCGAAAAGCCTCAGCTGCTCCGACGTGCGGCCCCGCTCACCTTGCAGCCGAGCCTCGGGCAGGCCGGTTTCCTGAGTGCCAATCTCGGTGATTGCTTCGGCGCGCGCTTCGATCTCGTCGGCAATGGCGTTCAGAAAGGCTGCGCGTTCTTCCCGAGTGGAATAACCATAACTCCAAAACGCCTCTTCTGCGGCCTGCGCAGCGGCCTCGACGTCTGAAATCCGACCTTTCGAAAAGTCATGCGATGGCCCATGTGCGGGTTGTGACGCAAAGAAATCGTCACCAGCAAGCCAGTTGCCGGCGATCAGGTGCTTGCCATGCGGAGTAAAGGTCATTTGGGCCTCGTATTTCGGGATGTCCAGATTTATGGATAATGTATCCAAAATAACGGGACATGCAAGACCGCCCTAGGGTTCGTCTGTCCCGCGCTTCGAGGCGATCATTTCCAGAAGCTGTTCCTTGGTCCGGCGAATATGCTGCGTCAAGACCTCGCAGGCTTTGTCCACATTGCCTTCCTGCGCCAGCCGCAACAGATCACGATGTTCCTTTTTTGCGGGTTCGCGCTGTTTCATCACGCTCAGGTGCATCCTTACATAACGATCCGATTGCAGGTTGACGCGGTCCAGCAATTCATTGGTCAGCTTCCGCTGTGACGCCGCATAAAGCGCCGAGTGATATTGATAGTTCAATATCCCCCACTTGCCGACGTCATTTTCGTCATATGACGCTTCCATCTGCCTGAGAATTTCGTCGCAACGCGCAAATTCCCTCGGGCCCATATTCGGGATGGCCCGGCGAAACAGATCCACTTCGATCAGGATGCGAAGATCGAAAATTTCACCGATTTCGTCGAGGGAGTGCTTGGTCACCGAGCCGCCGCGATTGTTGGCCCATTGCACCAGACCTTCGGCATTCAGGCGCTTCAGCGCCTCGCGGATCGGCATGCGCGAGACATCATATTCCTCGGCCAGAGCTTCCTGCCGGATCGTCTCACCTTCGGCAAGTTCGCCGCTCAGGATACGTTCACGCAGATCATTTGCGATAACGTCCGGTAGGCTTTGTTTCGTGATCGCGCGTTTCCCTGCCATGTCCAATATCCCGCTACGGTTTTTTGGATACAATTACCCGTAATCATCGACTTTTCCAAGCCGAACTTGGATTTCGACCAATGTTCGACCCATGCCCGAGATCTGGAAAAGCCTGAATCTGCTTATGAATCCGTAACCAGCCCGCGTATCTTCAGACTTTTCCGTCTCTGAATAATGTGTTTCCCGACATCAAACACCCCAGGTGTCAGACAGGCGATACCCACCGGGCCACGGGTCGTCAGGGTCCAGCATGTGCTGATGTATTCCGGTGATCCAACCGCGACCGCTGATTTCAGGAACGATTGCCGGGCGGCCACCTATCTGCACAGTGCGAATGATCCGACCGATAAATCGTGATCCGATGATCGAAACCGCGTCGAAGGTCTGGCCGGGTTTCATCACCCCCTTGGCCGCCATCAGCGCCATGCGGGCAGACACCGCGGTACCCGTTGGTGAACGGTCAACCTTACCCGGCTGGATCGCCACGGCGGACTTGCCGCTTAGACCGGTTTCCGTCTCGCTCAGCGGGCCGCAAAAGGCGCAGAACGATATATGACCCCAGTCCGGGTTCTCGGGATGAGAGAACCCAAGCTGTTCATTGGCGGCGTTTGTGATCTTTACCCCCAACCGGGCTATGTCGCGGGCCTCATTATCGACGATTGCAAACCCAAGCGTCTGCGCATCGACGACCACGAAGCTGTCGCCGCCATAAGCGGTATCTACCGTGATCGTGCCCAGTCCGGATACCTCGAGCGGGACCGACAGCTTGTCGGCAAAGCTGGGCAGGTTCTGGACGAAGATGCGCCGCGCCTTGCCATCGCGGCATTCCGCACGCACCCGGACCAGCCCGCCCGGTGCCTCGAGCACCATATGAGTTTCCGGCTCTTTCATCGGAATGATCCCGCCATCCAGCAACACGGTTGAGACACAGATCGAGTTGGACCCCGACATGGGCGGCGTGTCTTCGGGTTCCATGATGATCCAGGCGGCGTCCGCCTCGGGGTGTTTTGGCGGAACCAGAAGGTTGACATGCCGGAACACACCGCCGCGCGGCTCATTGAGGACAAAGTTGCGCAGTGTCTGGTCCTGCGCAATGAAGCTTCGCTGATCCCAGAGAGTGTCGCCCGGCGGTGGGGCGACGCCTCCGACGATGACATCTCCAACCTCACCTTCGGCATGGGCCGAGATCACATGTATGGTTTTGCTGCTGCGCATGTTTACCTCAGCCGTACTGCGCGACAGGAGCACCCAGCGCGTCGAAGATCGGTGTCACGCCCAGACCGGGACGATCTGCTGCGGTCATCCGGCCATTGATACGCTTCGGTGCGCCTTCGGCGATGTCCACGGTACCATAGGAATTGAAATCGGTGGCCGAGAACGTGAACTCGGACGGTGTTGACCGTGCCAGATGGGCGATGGTGGCGGTGGTGATGTCGCCGCCCCATGTGTCCTCGATGGTCATGGGAATACCGTGCGCCACGCACAGATCCCGCATCAGTTTTGCCTTGGTCAGACCTCCTACCTTGGAGATTTTCAGATTGATCACGTCCATGGCGTCATCGGCGATGCCGCGGACCAATGTGTTGGGCGTGTCGATGACCTCATCCATCACGAAGGGCAGCGCGGTGCGGCGGCGGATCGACACGCATTCCTCATAGGTCAAACAGGGTTGTTCCACATAGACATCCAGACCCGAGACCGCGCCCACGACACGGGCGGCCTCGTGCCGGGTCCAGCCGGTGTTGGCATCTG
The DNA here is from genome assembly GCF_059610125.1 of Ruegeria sp. YTSA144. Classification (NCBI taxonomy): domain Bacteria; kingdom Pseudomonadati; phylum Pseudomonadota; class Alphaproteobacteria; order Rhodobacterales; family Roseobacteraceae; genus Ruegeria; species Ruegeria sp. YTSA144. The sequence goes on along the minus strand of NZ_JBXWNA010000002.1, from coordinate 168,723 downwards.
CCACCAGCAGGTCGGTCTTTTTCAGAACCGCGCGGGTGGCATGAATGCGGTCGATGTCGTCATTGGCTTCACCGCCCACCTTGAGTTGGAACTTCGTGTAGCCTTCGGCCGCATAGCCTTCGATCTTTTGCGCCATGATGTCCGGCGCTTCCTGGCTGATCGCGCGATACAGCACCACGTCCTTTTGTGCCGCGCCGCCCAACAGGGTGTAAAGCGGTTGCCCGGTCGCCTTGCCCAGCAGATCCCAGCAGGCGATATCGACAGGCGCCTTGGCATAGGGGTGGCCACGCAGGGCAGCATCCATGGTGCGATTGATCTGGCCGATATTCAGCGGATCCTGCCCGATCAGATGTGGCGACAATTCGGCCAGCCCGGCCCTGACGCCAAGTGCGAAGGACGGAAGATAAGCCGATCCCAGCGGGCAGCATTCGGCATACCCCTTCAGACCTTCATCCGTGATGATCTCGAGAACGGTGCTGTCGAAGACTTCGACATAGTTGCCATTGGACCAGCTGTAGCGGCCTTCCTTCAGCGGAAGATCCACCTGATATACGTTCAGTGCGGTGATTTTCATGAGGTGTTCTCCTGATCAGAAGCGTGTGGATGCGTAAGGCTTCATGTCGAGCGCGGGCTTGGCGTTCGTGACCAGATCCGCGACCAGTTCCGCCGTGCCTGCGGATTGCGTCAAGCCCAGATGGCCATGTCCGAAGGCGTAGAACACCTGTGACGCACGGGCCGAGCGGTCGATCACCGGCAAACTGTCGGGAAGCGATGGCCGGAAGCCCATCCATTGCGTGCCGCCTTCCAAATTCAGGCCAGGCATGAAGCGACCGGCCTTTGCCAGCAACGTGTCGGCGCGTTTGTAATTGGGTGGCAGTTCCAGCCCGCCCAACTCGACCGCGCCTCCGATGCGCACACCGCCGTTGATCCGAGTCACCACGAACCCATGTCCACCGAATGTCAGATGGGTGCGCAGGTCAAAGGCCCCTTCGGGCAGGGTAGTGTTGTATCCGCGCTCGGTTTCCAGAGGGATGCGATCACCCAGAGTTTTCGCGAGTTGGTGAGACCAGGCCCCGGCGGCCACGATCACCTGTCTTGCTTCGATTTCACCGATCGAAGTCGTCAGGCGAACGCCCGAATCCATCGGTATGAGCGCATTGATTGCCGCGATTTCAACCTGGCCGCCGCGGGCGGTGAACCGGGTGGCCAAATGTCTTGCCCAGCTGGCCGGATCGACCGTGTTCATCCAGGTGGGCGTAAAACCCGCATGGGTAAATCGTCGGTCAAGCCCGGGCTGGATGTCCGCAATCGCGTCGGGGCTGTCCAGCAGATCAAAGGGGATGCCATGATCCTTGCGCATATCCCATGTGGGAAGACTGGCGCGGAATTCGCCTTCACTTTCGAACAACTGCAACTGGCCTTCGCGTTGCATCAGCGCTTCGCCGTCGACATCCGCGATCTGGCGTTCCAGCGCCGAGCGGCTGTGATCCATCAAAGCAGCCTGTGCAGACAAGGCCGCAGCATAGCGATCCTGCCAACTGGCCCGCCAGAACCGCAGCATCCACGGTGCGATGTTCAAAGCGTAAGAGGGGGGGATTGAAAGCGGACCCAATGGATCAAACAGCCATTTCGGAGCTTTGCGCATGATCCCGGGGGTGGCCAACGGCACGATATCGGTAAAGGCAAAAGCTCCGGCATTCCCTTTCGAGGCACCGGCTCCTACGCCTTCGCGATCCAGCACCAGAACCTGTTTGCCGCGCTTTTGCAATTCCAGTGCCGTGCTGATCCCAATGATACCGGCACCGATCACAACAATATCCGTCGGGTTGTCTTGCAGCATGGCCAGATCTTTTCAAACTGTGGTTCGGTACCGGGGGCCGGATTGCGCCAGTCCCCGATGGTTTTGTCAAAGAAGGATCCCGCCGCGGAACGGATCGTTTTGCGCGAAAATCAATGTGCCCTCGGCCATGATATGCGCCTGCCCGGTCAGGGTTGGAATGACGCCGCCATTGGGGCCGGGCTGATAGCTCAGCCGGTAGGAACTGCCGATCACGCTTTCCTGCACGATCTCAACCCCCGGAGCCAGAACCCCATCCGCCGCCAGACAGGCCAGACGCGCCGAACTGCCTGTCCCGCACGGGGATCGGTCATATTGATCGTCCGGGCACAGGACGAAATTCCGGCTGTGAACGTCTTTGTCCGGGGATTTGCCCTGCAAGATCACGTGGTCCACCGGTTCCCCGTTTTCACCACGCACATTCTGGTCGGTGCAGGCTTTGCGAATTGCAATGGTCAGATCGGTGAGGGCACGGATGTTGCCGGGCGTCACGTCCATCGGACTGGGATCGACAATGAAGAACCAGTTACCACCATAGGCCAGATCGCCGGTCACTTTTCCATGGCCTTCGACTTCAACAGACACAGAAGCCCTGACCCGGCGGCTTTCGATATTGGTGACGCGCACCGTATTGGCGTCCAACAGCTCAACCGAGATGACGCCGGCCGGCGTTTCGACCCCGTGCGTTCCCGGACCGATCCGGCCCAGATGCGCCAGAGTGACCCCAAGGCCGATGGTGCCGTGACCGCACATGCCCAGAACGGCGTCGGCATCGAAATAGATCACGCCGATTTCGCAGCCAGATGTTTCCGGGGCGACCAGAAGCGCCCCGACCATGCCGGGTTGGCCGCGCGGCTCCAGAAGGACCGATTTGTAGAAAGCCTTGTGCTCGGTGGCCAGACGTTGTGCGCGCTCGGCCAGCGTGCCCGACCCCAGATCGGGGCCGCCGTTCAGGATGACCCGCGTGGGCATGCCTCCGGTATGGCTGTCGATCACATGCATTCAGCGATGACTCCGCCCTGGCTGGACCAGTCGGCAAACCATGTGCGGAACAGTCTGTATTGCTGTTCGCAATAGTTGCGCTGGGCATCCGTCAGTTCGTCGGTTTCGTTGAAGTGCAAGCGGTATTCCTCTTCACCGTTCAGGACCAGAAGGTGCTTGTAATACAGCACCAGATCGGTGCCTTCGTCAAAGCTGGCCAGCACGCCAAAGGCTTCTTCAAGCTCGCGCGCGCGCAGGCGCGCTTCGGCATGGCCCGCCGCCGCTTTCTGGCACAGGGCGGCCAGCAGCAGTGCCTCTTTGGGCAAGGCAGTACCAATACCGGTAATCGATCCGGTAGCGCCGCAGTTGACGAAGCCATGGTAAACCTCGGTATCCACACCAACCATCAGTGTCACCTGATCATCTTTCGAGGTGATGTGTTCCGCGGCGTAGCGCAGGTCGCTTTTGCCGCCGAATTCCTTGAACCCAACCAGGTTCGGATGATCTGCACGCAATTCCAGGAACAAATCGGCGCGGGTGGCGAAGCCGTAAACGGGGCTGTTGTAAATGATGGCCGGGATATCCGGCGCGGCTGACAGGATTGCCTTGAAGTGGTTGCGCTGTGCCGGGATGGACGATCCGCGCGACAGCACACGTGGGATGACCATAAGCCCTGCCGCGCCGACCTTTTGCGCATGTGCAGCCAGCGCCACGGCAGATTTCGAGTTTATCGCACCGGTGCCGACGACGACGGGCAGGCCTGCCTCGATCAGGCGTTCGACACCTTGCATGCGTTCGGCATCCGACAGCAACGGCCAGTCGCCCATCGAACCGCAATACACCACGGCCGACATGCCTGCCTGGATCATTTCCTTGCCCTTTTTGACCAGAGCATCGAAATCCGGTGTCCGGTCGGTTTTGCAGGGGGTCATCAGGGCTGGCATGGTGCCGGTGAAGATATTCTTGGACATGAAGGTGATCTTCCTCGTTGTTTCAGGGGGCCGGCGCACTCAGCGCACGTTGGCCAGGAATTTACGGGTGTTTTCGGATTGCGCATCACCGAATATCTGCCCGGGCGGGCCGATCTCTTCCATCATGCCCTGATGGAAATAAGCAACCCGGTCCGACACATCGCGTGCGAAACCCATCTCGTGCGTGACACAGATCATGGTCATCCCTTCTTCGGCCAAAAGGCGCATCGTGTCGAGAACCTCGCCCACCAGTTCGGGGTCCAGCGCTGACGTCGCCTCATCAAACAGCATGTATTCCGGTTCCATCGCCAGCGCGCGGGCGATGGCCAGACGCTGTTGCTGGCCACCCGAAAGGGCCGAGGGGTAGACGCCCAGCTTTTCGCCCAGGCCAACATGGGTCAGTTGGCGGGCGGCGATATCGCGGGCTTCTGATTTTGACAGTCCCTTGACGATCTTGGGGGCGAGTGCGACGTTTTCCAGCGCTGTCAGATGGGGAAAGCTGTTCCATTGCTGAAACACCATTCCCAGCTTCGTGCGCAGCTTGTTGATGTCGGTGCCTTTGGCATGAACATCGGTGCCATCGACCCTGACCGAGCCTTGCTGAATCGGCTCCAGCCCGTTGATGCAATACAGCAGGGTCGATTTGCCGGAGCCCGATGCGCCGATCACCGACAGGACCTCTCCTTTCTGCACATCCAGATCGATGCCTTTCAGCACATGCAGGGCGCCGAAATACTTGTGCAGGTCGCGAATTTCGATCATTGGGCCCACCTTTTTTCAAGAGACGCGGAATAGCGCGAAATCGGATAGCTGAGCGCGAAATAGAACGCGCCCGCGATTGTCAGGATCAGGAAAGGTTCCTGCGTGCGGGTGATCAGGATCTGGCTGGCCTTGAGCAGTTCGACATAGCCCAGCACCGAAACCAACGCGCTGTCCTTCATCACTCCCAGTGCGACACCGACCCAGGCGGGGAACACCGCGCGTCCGCCGATTGGGAAGACGACATAGCGCAGGTCCTGCCAATAGGTCATGCCCAGGCTGCGTGCCGCACGGCGCATCGGCGCGCCGACGGCCTCGATCCCGCCGCGCGCGACATTCGCAACCAAAGCGGCCGTGTAGATCGACAGGATCACCACGCCCGAGGCGAACGGGTCCAGATTGAGCCCGACAATGGGCGCAAAGTTGTAGAACAGCACCAGTTGGATGATCAGCGGAACCGAACGAAAAATATCCAGAAACGGGGCCACTGTCAGGGCGGCGGCCAGCTTGCCCTCGTACAGGATCCACCCGCATACCACGCCAAGAAGTGTTCCGATGGATATCGACAGAACCGAAATCCAGAGTGTCCGCAGGGCCGCTTCGCCCAGAAACCACAGATCATTGATGGTGAAGCCGCTGAAAAAGCTGACAGTGGGTTCCATCCGAGCGTCCTTCAGTAGCGAAAGAGCCGGGTCGCCAGCAGGCGTGAGGCTCCGAGAATGATTTTGACGATCACGTAGTAGATGATCGCTGTGACGGCGAAGTATTCGAAGATGCGGAAGGTGCGCGAGGCAAAGAACTGCGTTTCACCTGACAGTTCCCGGAAGCCGACCAGCATGCCCAGCGAGGACATGAGCACGGCCCAGACCATCTGATTGGTGATCGGGTGATAGACGATGCGAAACACCTGCGGGATCACCACGCGTGTGTAAGCCTGCCACGCGGTCATGCCCAGGGAACGAGAGGCCCGCAACTGCGTCTCGGGGACGGCCTGAAAACCTCCGCGAAAGTTTTCGGCCAGATAACCGGCGCAATTGAAGGTCAAACCCGCCAGCACGATGAAGTAAGGCGACAGGTGCAGGCCGAACGCGCCAAGCCCGAAGCCGAAAAAGAACAGCTGAAACAGGGCGGGCGTGTTTCGGGCCAGTTCAACCCAGGCTGAGGCGAACCAGTACAGCGGCCCCTTCAGGTGCAGCCGCGTCAGCGCAAGACACAGGCCGATGATGATGCCCAGGATCATCGCCAGAACCGCGACTTGCAAGGTCAGCAGCGATGCCTCAAGCAAGTCCGGCAGGCTTTTCATGACCGGTCGCCAGTGGAAGTTGTAATCGAACACAGGTTTTTTCCGAATTGACCGGCTCTTTCGCCAGGCCGAAACCCGACGAAAGAGCACTGGGGGGTGAAATCAGTACATCACGCCGGGGATGCGCAGCTCGGGTGCTTCGCCTCCGACATATTTGCCCCACAGTTCCTGATACCGGCCCGAACGCACCTGATGCGTGACAAACAGGTTCAGGAAGTTCAGCCAGGTGACGTCCTGTCGTTTGCCCACGACCGAGGTGTAGTCGGTGGTCCAGGGCATACGCGGACCGGCCAGCACGGTTTCATATTGCTGGGTGATCGGCAGAACGGCGGTGTTGGTGGTGATGCCGATATCGGCCTTGCCCTGCGCGACCGCCAGAAACACCTCGTTTTCCGACTGATAGCCCTGATAATTGCCTTCCTCACCCCATTCGGCGGCAATCTTCAGCCATTCCTGTTCCGGCACGGTGCCAATCGCGGCGGCGACGCGTTTGCCGCGGATGTCTTCGAAGGTTTCGATCCCGCTGTCCGCGTTCACGACGCCCTGCGCATAGTAGATCGCATAAGGAATGGTAAAGCCCACGGTCCGCGCCCGTTCAAGGCTGTCCGAGGTCGCGCCGAACACGACATCTGCGCGCCCGGTTACGATGACCGGCAGGCGCTCGGCCCAGGTCAAAGGCAGGATTTCCGCCTCAACTTCAAGCGCCGCAGCCAGATCATTGCAGTATTCCACGTCAAATCCCGCCGGTTCGTTGTTGGCGTCGCGATACCCGATCGGCGGAAAGTCCAGAACAACGCCACAGCGAAGAGTGCCGCGATCCACGACATCGTCGAGCGTGTCCGCCATCGCAGGACCTGTTGTGAACGTGGTGAGGGCCGCCAAAGCGACGAGTTTCTTGAGCATGTGATCCTCCCTGAATCAAAAGATGCGGTCACGAATAACGGATATTGGATACAACATCCACATAAATTTGCCATCGGCAACCGACACGCGCCCGTATCCGGCTTCCGGATGGATCAAATGTTCAAGAAACGCCCTTAGCTGATTGATCGTCTTGGGGGTGGGGGCAGGCCGATCATCAAAACGTAGGGGAAACGCTTTTTGTGCAACATCCCAAGAAGAACCGGTCATTCTGACCCGGTCCGCGTGTTGCAGCCTGCACCGGGCCGGGATGGACGAAGACAACACCAACACGTTCTGGAACCGTCCGTCTGAAGACTGGGTGCCCGAGGTTTACGGAACCGACCCGCACAAATCCGGCCAGGTGCCACAATTCGCTGTCAGACAACGCGCAGGGTTGTTTTGCCCTTTCCCACTCCTTCCAATGGCGTTCAGTCTGTTCTGATGACGCCGGTTTCCACCCACGTGTCAAATCGTGACAGAACAGCCTGACAGAAAGCCGCGTCGTTGATGTGAACATCCAGCTCGGCCATCGGCACCCGGCCGGGCATGACTTTGCGCGCCTCGTCCACCATTTCGGCCAGAGCCTCTGGATCATGCGCCTCTTCGCCTTCCCTGTCCCAGGCTTCGACACCCTGAACGGGCAAAAAGAAATGCACGGGCCCGGTTGCGGCTTCCAGACGGTTGGCGAGTTCCCGAATCCACGCGCGCCGTTCAGCCCCGTTGAAGACCGAGCTTTTGATCAGGCGGTTGTGTTCGTGGAACGGGCGATCGGCATATTGCTCGGGGATGTCCTGCCAGCCCGCAAAATCCAATAGATCCAGCGCACCGGGGGCCACCATCTGGGGCGTTCCAACGCGCCCGGCATTGGTGACCCGGTCATCGCCGCTGGACACAACAGAGCCCGCCATCAGGTTGCCGAATTCCTGCATGCAGAAGTCCATCACGCAGGCAAACGCGCCTTCGCCTGCCAGTTTTTCATAAGCCATGCCGCCCATGCCGGTAGAGTGGAACACGGCCACTTCAAACCCGCGGTCTTCCAGTGCCGGTTTCAGAATTTTCATGTAACGCAGGCAGGACGAACCAAGGCTGGTCATCCCGATCAGAGGTTTGCTGCGATCGGGGGCGGTCGCTGCCCTGGCTGCGCCCACGACGGCCCCGGCAGCCTGGCTGAGCGACGATTTGCAGATCGAATTCATGCCATACAGGCCGCCGGCCCAGAGGATCATCTGAACATCCGGCGCCAACCGGTGCGGAGGGATCAGAGGCGAGAAGCTGACCGTTGACACGATGTATTTGGGAACGCCCATCGGCAGCGCCTGCGCACAATCCAGCGCAAGGTCCGTGCCCATGGTCCCGCCCGTGGCAAGCATCCCGTCAAACCGACCGTCTGAATAAGCCTTTGCAACGGTTTTTGCGGCACCTGCCGACATTATGCGAAAGGCCTTGTTCTCGTCTCCTTGCGCGATGACTTCTTCAATGGTCATGCCACCGGCTGCGGCCACGTCGTGCTTTGAGATATCAGTTGGATCGGACGCATCACCCAGAACCGAGACATCCATGGTCAGCACGTCAGCGCCCTGCGCTTTGACTGCCTTTTCGATGAACCGCATTTCGGGCTCTTTGGTGTCATAAGTACCAATCAGCAGGATTGTCTTTTTGGCCATTGGTGCCTCCTGTCTAAGTGTGCTGTTGAAGGTATTTGGTCATCAACCCTCGGGCGGTTTCAATGAACCGCACGTTGCGTATGTCCGATCCATCTTCGTTCAGGCGGGATGCAACCCATCCCACATAGGTTACGGCGCGCAGTGCCATGAACAGGTCGAGTTGCGTGGTGCAGATCGGTCGTTCCGATCGGTACCCCGCCAGCAAAGCACCGCGCAGCCGGTTGAAATCCGGTTCGTGCAGGTTCTTGAGAAGCGTCGTTGCGATATCAAACAGGCGAAAACCGAACCCGGCATCGTCGAAGTCGATCAGCCACAGTTTGTCACCATCAACCATGACGTTTTCGCGGACAAGATCGGCGTGGATCAGCCCGTAATCCAACTGATTTTCCGCGCGCAGCAGGTCACGATCTGCGATATCCCGGAACGCCAGGAAAAGGACCCGGTCCGTTTCTCGAAGCGTTGGGTTTTCCCAGAAACGCCCCCAGAGAGGGGTGTCTCCAAGCAGCCCGCCCCGGTCCCATGACCAACGCGCGAAGTCGTGCGGAGGAGTCCATTGGTCACTGATGTCATGCAGTCGCGCCATTTCCCGGCCAATTGTGTGGAAGACGCCGGTCCTGTCGCGCTGCTCCAAGGCTGATCCGGTCGCACCCAACGGCCGGCCCGGCAACCAGTTGAGCATGTCGACCTGAATGCCGTCCACCAGATGCAGATAGCGTCCATCTGCGGCCGGGACAGGCGTTGGAACCCGGACCCCGTTTTTGCCGAGAACGGCCATCCATTGTAGCTCTGAACGGAGTTCGGCATCGGTTCGCAAGCCTTTGCGATGCAGTCGCAGAGCATAGGCGGTCTGGCCGGCCTGAACGCGATAGACGCGGTTTTCCCGAGCAGCCACGAGAGACCATTCGCTATCGACCAGTTCCCAAAGGGTCAGCGCCTGTTCCACGATCTGCTTCATGCGACCAGTGGCGTTTCCGCCAACACGTCGTCCAGCGTGTCGAAAAGAAGATCCGCGTTTTCGACAGAGAATGGCATGGGAGGGCGAATTTTCAGAGTATTCTTATGGCGTCCAAGCTTGGAGTGAATGATCCCGCGCTGGCGCATGGTGTTGATGATACGGTCGGTGAATTCACTGGCGGGTTCTTTGCTGTCGCGATCTAGGACCATTTCGGCCCCGAATATCAGCCCCGAGCCGCGTATGTCTCCGATGACGGTATACTTTTCTTTCAAAAGCTTCAGTCGTTTCCGCGCGTGGTTGCCTACGGATCTGGCATGTGCGACCAGGCTGTGGTCTTCGATCTCTTGCAAAACCGCCATTGTGGCAGCACAGGAAACAGGGTTTCCGCCAAACGTGTTGAAGTACCGATATCCCCTGCGGAACGCCGAAATGATCTCGGAACGTGTGACCACGCCGCCCACCGGATGGCCGTTGGCCATGGGTTTGCCCAAGGTCATGACATCCGGTACAACGCCCATCTTCTGATGTGCCCACATATGGGTCCCGGTTCGGCCAAAGCCTGATTGCACCTCGTCGCAGATCAACAGGCCGCCGGCCTGGCGTACGACCTTGGCCGTGGGTGCCAGCCAACCGTCCGGATTGTCGGGAAACCCCTCGTTCAGAAAATAAGGGCAGAGGATCAATGCGGCAAAACCGGTGCCGGCCTTTTCGTGCTCGGCAATCTGTTCCGCCACGGCATCGGCGAATTTTGACCCGTCCGGGTCGGGATCGCGATAGCTGTCGGGCGCGCTGACAAAGCGGCAATACTGGCTCAGCCCGAAGCCGACTGTCGGGATGTTCGATCTGCTCAACTGGCTGACCAGCGCGGTATTTCCGTGATAGGTGGCGTCTGTGGCAATGATCCCTCGTTTTCCGGTCATCGCCTCGGCCATTCGCAAAGCAATGTCATTTGCCTCGGAACCGGTGCAGGTGAGGATGGCCGTATCCAGCGCTGCATCCATCGTCCCGGTCAGTTTTTCGACATAGTCCAGAATCCCGTCGTGCAGATACCGGGTGTGCGTGTTGAGCGTGCGCGCCTGACGGCAGATCGCCTCGACCACGCGCGGGTTGCAATGCCCTACATGTGGCACGTTGTTGTAGCAGTCCAGATACTTGCGCCCGTCTGCATCCCACAGCCAGACGCCTTCACCTTTCACGAAATGAATCGGCTCGTCGTAGAACGTCGACACGTTAGGGCCCAATAGCTTGGCCCGGCGCTCAATGAGTTCAACTGATTTCGCTGGAAGAGTCATGAGGGCGGCCTTTTCTCAGAGTTTTATCCATGCGGTTTTCAGATCGAAGTATTTCTCGATCGCGTGCAGCGATTTGTCGTGCCCGTTGCCGGATTGGCGAACCCCGCCCAGCGGAACGGTCAGGTCGGCACCGCCATATGTATTGACATGCACAACGCCGGCGCGAATGCCGGCGACCATGCGATGCGCGCGGCCGAGGTTCGAGGTCCAGACACCACCGGCCAGCCCATAAACGGTGGCATTGGCAAGGCGGATCGCTTCGTCTTCGTCCGCAAAGGGCGTGACGGCCAGAACAGGGCCGAAGACTTCGTTCTGGAACAGGGTGTCGGTCTCTTTCACGTTGGCCATGACGGTCGGCGCCATGTAATAGCCGCCGGTCTCTGCCAGGATGCGGGTGCCGCCGGTGCGGCGCTCGGCACCTTCTGCTTCGGCCTTGGTGACGAATTCCAGATTGGCCTGAAGTTCCGGCAGGCTGTGGACCGCACCGATCTGGCTGTTCAGATCCAGCGGGTCGCCGACGCGAAAGCCTTCGGCGTGGCGGCTGATCTCGGTCACGAAGTCTTCGTAAATCTCGTGCTGGACCAGCAGGCGCGAACCGGCGACACAGACCTGACCAGAGTTGCGGAAGATGCCAGCGGCGGAAACCTTGGCCGCTTCGGCCAGATCAGGGGCGTCGGCAAAAACGATGTTCGGGGACTTGCCCCCCAGTTCCAGATAGCAGCGTTTCAGGTTCGACCGCGCCGAATACTCCAGCAGCCGCCGCCCGGTTGTGCCCGACCCGGTAAACACCATGATGTCGACATCCATCGACAGGGCCAGCGCCTCTCCCACGACCGAGCCACGCCCGGTCACGACGTTGAACACCCCATCGGGCACTCCGGCTTCCGCGGCAAGCTCGGCAATCTTCAGGAGGCTGAGTGAGGCGCTTTCGGCAGGTTTCAGCACGACGGAATTGCCTGCGGCCAGTGCCGGTGCAATTTTCCAGCTGCCGATCATCAGTGGAAAGTTCCAGGGCACGATGGCCCCGACAACCCCGACCGGAGCGTGATGCACAAGACCCAGAACGTCATCGCTTGTCGGGGCGATTTTTCCGTAAATCTTGTCGATCGCCTCGGCATAATACCGGAAAGTGGCCGCCGCCGAGAGTGCCTCGGCCTTGTAAGCCATGGTGATCTCGGTTCCGTTGTCGCGCACGCCCAGCACGGCCAGTTCAAGCGCGCGGGCTTCGATCAGGTCAGCCAGTTTCAGCAGCACTTTCTTGCGGCCGGCAGGGGCCATGCGCGACCATCGCCCATCCTCGAACGCGAGGCGCGCCGCACGCACGGCCATGTCGACATCGGCCGGCGTGCCCTCGGCAATCAGCGCCAGAGGTTGGCCGTTGATCGGAGACAGAACCTGATGCCGGGCCCCGGTTTCGCCATCCTGAACGCGGCCGTTTATGAAATGCCCGCGCGGAGCAATGTCCTGCGCACGCAGCGCATCAATCGAGGATTGGTCCATGGGGGTTATCCTTGCTGAGTTGTGTCTTCGTCGAGAACCGGCTGCGGTGTGATGCGTTCCTTGTGTTCCTTGATCAGCGAGCGAACGTGGAGCAGAATGATCCCAAGGATCATGATGAATAGTATTGCGGCAATCGGCCGGTCGATGAAATCAAGTGGCGTCTTCACCCGCGCCATGGCGCTGCGCAGTTTGACTTCCATGATCCCGCCCAGAACCATGCCCAGAATGATCGGAACTATGGGCAGGTTCAGGCGCTTCAGGATCAGCCCGAACACACCGAACCCGGCGGCAATGGCACAGTCCGTGACTGAGTTGCGCAGGCTGAATACACCGACAAAGGACAGCGTCAGGATCATGATCCCCAGAAAGCGCGTCGGGATCTGAATGATCTTCAGCAACAGGTTGGTCGAGAACAAAAGAAAGACCAGAACGATCACATTGAGCAGGATCAGCGACATGTACAGGGCCATGACAAAATCCATCTGGTCGGCGAAAAGCTGCGGCCCGGGGATCACGTTGTGAACATAGAAGACGGACAGCATCATCGCGGTCAGCGCCTCGCCCGGAATACCCAGCGCCAGCAGCGGAATCATCGCAGCCCCGGGAACGGCATTGTTGGCCGCCTCGGACGCCACCAGACCTTCTGGTGACCCATCGCCGAACTTGTCGGGGTCTTCAGAGGTTTTCTGGGCGTATGTGTATGACAGGAACTGTGATGTGAATTCGCCTGTGCCCGGTACCATGCCCATGAGCACACCCAGCGATGACGACACCGTTGCGATGCGTTTCAGGCCCAGCAGCTCTTTGAGGCCCGCGAAGATGCTGCCGCGCACATGGGCTTCGCCCGGCGCGTGTTCCTTGTCGACCAGCAACAGCAGCGCCTGACTGATGGCGAACAGCCCAAGAACCACCACGATCAGATCGACACCTGACGAAAGCCAGGTTTGGTCAAAGGTGAAACGTTTGGTGTATTTGACGGGTTCCAGACCAACGGTGCTGAGGAAGATGCCAAAGAACGCCAGCATCGCGGCCGAAAAGGTCTGTCCGCGATGGGCCAGGATCACCAGAAGGATGCCCATGAGTGCGGCCAGAAATATCTCGCGGCTGCCGAAATGCGGGGCAACCCAGGCCAACACGGGTGACAGGATGATCAGACAGAGAATCGAGAAGATGCCGCCGAAAAACGACGCCGAATAGGCCAGCGACAGGGCCCGGTGGCCCTCGCCGCGCTTGGTCATGGGATAGCCGTCATAGGTGGTCAGTGCGTTGACGGCCGTGCCGGGCGTGTTGATCAGGATGGCGGGGATTGCGCCGCCATACATGGACGACCCGTAGATGCCCAACAGAAGGGTCAGGCCGACGATGGGCTCGAACGCGAAGGTGGCGGGCAACAGGATGGCAATTGCCACAGCAGCGCCGACGCCGGGCAACGCACCGATGATGACTCCGCCCACCGATCCGATGATCAGTGCGACGACGACCTGCCACTGCGCCAGAATTGCAAAGCCGGAAATCAGATTGTCCATCTTGGCCTCACAGGTAGGTCAGCGCAAAGGCGCGCAGCCCGTCGGGCAGGTATTCGTATATCCGACCGGCCGGAATGTTCACCTGAAGCAACGCGCGGAAAACGACGGCCACGACCGCGCCGAAGGCAAGTGCAACGCAAAAAGCCCCAGGCAATCGAAATCCCAATCGTATCGTCAGCAGGGCTGCAAAAAGCATGGTGGAGGGCAGATACCCAAGCCACGGAACCGCCACGACATAGATCAGGAAGTAGGCAACATATTCGAGGGACATCAACCAGAACGTCACCTCTCGCAAACGTCCGGGAATGCGTGGGGACAGGAAAGAGCCCAGCAAGTGGAGGCCGCTGAACAAAACCATGCCCCAGATCGCGATCTTGGGCCAAAGGGCGGGCTGCGCAAACCACTTGGTTCGTTTGACGATCTGAGTCTCAGTGCCGATCTGGCTGAGGAGGATCAGGGAGAAACCGAAGAAAAGGAAGGCAAAGACGATATCGCCCGGACGTCGATACCGTCGGAACATGTCTTGCAGCGTCTTTGCGATCATTTTGGCCTCCTGTTTGAATGAAAAAGGCCCGGGGTTGTTTGGCCTTGCCGGGCCTCTTTCGGATTATTCGCCCAGAATCTCTTCGATCTTGGCGAAAGAGGCTTTGTCCTGCTCGATCTGAGCTTTGGACGCGTCCGGGTCCTGCCAGTAGATCAGGGCGCCGGTTTCCTCAGCCAGCGTCTTGGCTTTGTCCGAGGACAACGCTTTCTGCGCGGCAGCCGTGATCTTTTCACGCGCGTCGGCGGGCGTGTCCTTGTGCACGAACAGCCCGTTCCAGAGAGCCAACGGCAGGTCCGGATTGAGCTCCACGATCGTCGGCGTATCCGGAACCAGTGAAATCCGCTCGCCGCCGATGCTGGCAAGGACGTTCACCTGATCAAGGCAGGGAAGGATAAGCTGTAGCGTCGTATTGATGACATCCACGTCGCCTGAGGCCAGCGTGTTGCAATCCAGTGCGTCGAAGGCCGCTTCGCTGGCAAAGTCGAACCCGCTGCTGACCGCAGCTGCAAAGGTGACCTGTGTGGGGGGCAGAACCGATCCGAAATGGCCAAGCGCAACGTCGTTTTCCTTGCCGTGTTCGGCCAGTTCTTCCCAGCTTGAAAACGGCGCGTCTTTGCTGGCTGCGATGACGAAGGGATAGGTCAGGAAGATGCCAATTGGATCAAAAGGATTCGGGTTGAGTTCGGGAATTCCGATCTCAGGGCCGATGACAGGTACGCCGATGACGAATGAGCCGATGGTGTAGCCATCCGCAGGGGCGGTTGCCACCTCGACCGCGCCGGGGAATGGGCCGCCTCCGCCGCCGGGTTTGTTCACGACAGCGGCAGGCACACCGTACATGGCCTGGAATTCGTCGGCGATCATCCGGGTAAGGACATCTTCCAGATCACCCGGAGGCCAGGGGACGACAAAACTTACCGGCTTTTCAGGGTACTCTGCCAGTGCGGCAGTGGCCGAAGCCGCAAAAGCGGCGGCTGTTAGAAATTTCTTCATTGACACCTCCCGTTAGTGGTTCAATATTTGAACCTCGTTAACAATAATAATGTTGCTTTGTTAAGTTAGTTCTGTCAAGTATTACCTGGACAAGAGGACCACACGCACATGGGTACAGCCCTTAACGCCCTAAAAATGCTGGACTACTTTTCCAATGCCCGCCCTGAGATCGGGCTGAGTCACCTGGCGCGGTTGTCCGGGCTGAACAAAGCAACGGCGTTGCGGCACCTGCGCGCGCTTGAGGAGTTCGGGTTGATCGAACAGAACCCGATGACGAAATCCTATGCGATCGGGCCGGCGGCTTTGCGTTTGGCCGCGCTGCGAGAGATCGCCAGACCCGGCATTGAGGACGCGCGTCAAAAAATGCAGGCCGCTATGCAGGTGGTCGGTGAATCCCTGCATCTGTCTTTGCTTGAGAAAACGGGGTTGCAGACGGCGCTTGTGGTGGAAACAACGCTGCACAGTGTTCGTGTCAGTCTTGATCCCAGCGAGATGCTTCCGCTCAATGCGACGGCTTCCGGTCTGTGCATGCTCAGTTTCGGGCCGGCTCACCTTTTGGAGCAGTTGGATCAGGACGTGCAGGCACGGTTTACACAAGCCACGCTTACTGATCCGAAGCTCATCAAGGAACGGGTCGCAAAGATCAGAGTTTCAGGCTGGGCCGACAGCCGTGGCAGTTACGAAGATGGCGTTTTTGGATATGCCGCGCCGATCTTCGGCATCGATCAAATCGCGTTGGGAACCATCGCGATAGCTGTCCCGGAAACCCGGGCAACCAGCGACCGCCTTCCGGCAATACTGTCAACTTTGCATTCACTTTCGGCTGATCTGACTGCCGGGTTTGGCGGCCAGTTGCCCGACACCTTTCCAACCGGATTCCACCCGTGACCCGGGGTGGATTCAACATTCGGAGACCCGCGACATGAAAGACTCCAACTTTCTGAAGGAAAACAACGCCCGGTACTTCTGGCACCCGATGGCGCATCCCGCCGACAGCCGGAAGAACCCGCCGACCATTCTCAGCGGTGGCGAGGGGGTCAACATCACTGATGTCGATGGTCACACGGCGCTGGACGCCGTAGGGGGGTTGTGGAACGTCAATCTGGGCTATTCCTGTGAACCGGTGAAACAGGCCATAGCGGATCAGCTGAACGCGCTGCCCTATTACTCGACCTTTCGCGGCACCAGCAACGACAAGGCGATCGAGCTGTCCTATGAGCTGGCCCAGTTCTTCGAGGCTGACGGGCTGACCCGTTCATTCTTTACGTCGGGGGGGTCGGATTCGGTCGAAATAGCGCTGAAACTTGCGCGTCAATATCACAAGGTCCGGGGTGAAGCAGGGCGCACCAAGTTCATCAGCCTGAAGCAGGGTTATCACGGCACCCATTTTGCTGCCGCCTCGGTCAACGGCAACCAGAAATTCCGCGCGGTGTATGAGCCGATGATGCCCGGCTGTTTCCACGTGCCCGCACCGTGGACTTATCGCAACCCGTTTGACGAAACCGACCCCGAGCGTCTGGCGCAGCTTTGCGTCAAGGCGCTTGAGGCCGAGATCGCTTTTCAGGGTGCAAACACTGTGGCGGCCTTCATCATGGAGCCGGTGCTGGGGGCCGGGGGTGTGATCCCGCCACACAAGAGCTTCATGCCCATGGTGCGCGAGGTCTGTTCTAGGCACGGCATCCTGCTGATCTCGGACGAGATCATCACCGCTTTTGGTCGCACCGGCAGCGAGAGCGGTGCGCGGCACTGGGGCGTCCAGCCGGATATCATGACGACGGCCAAGGCGATCACCAACGGGTATTTCCCTTTTGGCGCGGCCATGATTTCCGGTGCGGTCGCAGAGGTTTTTGAAAGTGACACCACGGGTCTGGCATCCGTTGATCAGGGGTATACCTATTCCGGCCATCCGGTCGGGGCGGCCGCAGCTTTGGCCGCCCTGTCCGAGATCAACCGCCTGCGGATCTGGGAAAATGCTGCCGCGCGCGGGGACGAGTTGTTTGCCGGCTTGCAAAAGCTGGCCGACAAGCATGACGCGATCGGGGACGTGCGGGGCGGCGAGGGGCTGATGTGTGCATTGGAACTGGTTTCGGACCGGGCGACCAAGGCGCCTGTCGCAAAACACCTGCCGCTTCAGGTTCAGAAAGCCGCATACGATGATGGCGTGATGGTGCGTGTGTCTGGCAACAACATCATTCTGTCGCCGCCGCTGATCGTCACTTCGGAAGATGTGGCAAAAATTCTGTCGGCGCTGGATACCGGTCTTGCCACTTTGTAGGCGGCCAACCGACCCCGTCGGAACCTGGCGGGGTCAGACTTTGATGGCTTGCAGCTCCTCGAGCAGGTCCAGCAGCTGATCCAGTTTCTCCTTGCCCAACTGCGCTTCGATATTGCTGGAGATGGCGAGTGAAGTGGCCAGGTTTTCCCTGAGGATGGTGCGGCCTGCTTCGGTGATCTTGACCATGGTGCGGCGCTTGTCGTCGCTGTCCTGACGGCGGGTGATCTGGCCGTCGGCCTCCATCGTGCGCAAAATGCGGGTCACGCTGGGCAGCAGCAGGCATGCCTCGTGCGCGATGGTGCTTTGCTCCACTTCGCCCAGCTCGTCCAGAACACGCAGGATGCGCCATTTCTGCTCGGTCAGTTGGATCCCTTGCAGCATGTCCCGGATCGGAGCCATGACGGTTTCGCGGGCTCGTAGCAGCGCGATCGGAAGGGACCGGGCGGTGCTTTTGGAATGGCTTTGAGTGTTCATGCGGCCTTCTAGAACGCCGTTCCGGGAATTGCAAAGATTAACAAAGCAATCTCTTGACAGGGGGCGCATTAAAAACTAAACATGTTAACTAATAAAGGAGAGATCATGCCTCACTTCCACGTCGAATATTCCGGAAATCTGGAAGAAACGATCGACATGGGTGGCCTGTGCGAGTGCATTCGGGCGACGGCGGCCGGGATCGAGACCTTTCCGATGCCGGGCATTCGTGTGCGGGCGGCGCGGGTCGATCATTACGCCATAGCGGACGGCAACCCGGCGCATGGGTTCATTGATATCTCGATCCGCCTGCGGGCAGGCCGATCCGCGGATGTCAAACAAGACGCCACCCAGCGCATATTCGAGGCGGTCAAAGCATATCTGGCACCGGTTTTTTCACGGCATTCCATCGCGCTCTCGCTTGAGATGCGTGACATCGACCCCAAGCTGTCGCCCAAGGCCGGTACGATCCGCGACCACCTGTCGGCGACCACGCAGGAGACCTGACGCATGAGCGCACTGGACACAAACATCGAAAAGCTGAACGGCTTTCTGGACCGGTTCCGGGAAACGGGCATCCGCAACCGTATCGCGGGAGAAGACCGGGACGGATCTGCCGGGGTGTTTCAGTCGGTCTCGCCCGTCGATAAATCCGTGATCTGTGATGTTGCCCATGGCACGGCAGTTGACATCGACGCGGCGGCCCAGGCCGCCGACGCAGCCTTTGCCGAATGGCGAGACATGCCCGCCACCCAACGCCGTCGCATCTTGTTGAATGTGGCTGATGCCATTGAAGCGCGCGCCGAGGAAATTGCACTGTGCGAGTGCTGGGACACGGGGCAGACCCTGCGTTTCATGTCAAAGGCAGCTTTGCGCGGGGCAGAGAACTTCCGGTATTTCGCGGATCAGGTGATACAGGCGCGGGATGGGCAGCACCTGAAGTCTCCGACGCTGATGAATGTGACGACCCGTGTGCCAATTGGCCCGGTCGGCGTGATCACCCCGTGGAACACGCCGTTCATGCTGTCGACCTGGAAGATCGCGCCGGCCCTGGCTGCGGGTTGCACGGTGGTTCACAAACCCGCCGAGGATTCCCCTCTGACGGCCCGCCTTCTGGTGGAAATCGCCGAACAGGCAGGGCTGCCCAAAGGTGTGCTGAACACGGTCAACGGATTTGGCCCCGACGCTGGCAAGGCTTTGTGCGAGCATGAACTGATCAAGGCCATTGCCTTTGTGGGCGAAAGCCGTACCGGCAGTCTGATCGTCAAGCAAGGCGCAGATACCCACAAGCGAAACCATCTGGAACTGGGTGGAAAAAACCCGGTTGTCGTGTTTGATGATGCGGATCTGGACCGCGCGTTGGATGCCGTGATCTTCATGATCTATTCGATCAATGGCGAGCGCTGCACCTCGTCTTCGCGGCTTTTGGTGCAGGACACGATCAAGGAAGACTTCGAAGCCAGGCTGATTGAACGCGTCAACAACATCAAGGTAGGTCACCCCTTGGACCCCGAGACCGAGATCGGGCCGTTGGTGACCGAAGAGCACTACAACAAGGTCACGAGCTATTTCGACATCGCCAAGGAAGATGGCGCAACTGTCGCCGCTGGTGGCGTCAAGGTGGGGGATGTGGGCTATTTCGTCCGGCCGACGCTGTTCACCAATGCCACCAACCAGATGCGCATCGCCCGGGAAGAGATTTTTGGCCCTGTCCTGACCTCTATCCCGTTCTCGACCGAGGATGAGGCGCTGGAGATCGCCAACGACACGCCCTATGGCCTGACCGGTTATGTCTGGACCAATGATCTGACCCGCGCGCTTCGGTTTACAGACAGGCTGGAGGCTGGAATGATCTGGGTGAATTCCGAGAACGTGCGTCACTTGCCAACGCCGTTCGGTGGGGTCAAGGCGTCCGGCATCGGCCGGGATGGCGGCGACTGGAGCTTTGAATTCTATATGGAACAGAAACACATCGGCTTTGCCACCGGTCAGCACAAGATCATGCAGTTGGGTAAGTAGATCCCATAGGCCGACCCCGGCTGGGGCAAGCCCATTTCACGAGGAGGAATTGCCATGGGAAAGATAGTACAGGCCGCAAAGATTACGCATGTGCCCAGCATCTGGATGTCCCACACGATGCCAAAATACAAGGGCATCCGGCAATCCGCCATTGATGGGTACGGGCGCCTGCGTCAGGACGCGATTGACCGCGGGGTCGAGACGTTCATTGTGTTCGACACCCATTGGATCACCAATCAAGGGTTTCACCTGAACACGAAGGAACATCACAAGGGCCGGTTCATCAGTCACGAACTGCCGCATATGTTGGCGGATATGGAATTCGACTATCGCGGCGATCATGAACTTGGGGAAACCATCCTAGACGTTCTGCGCGAGCGGGGAGAGCGGGCGCTGGGCCATTCGCACCCCGACATGGGCATGGAATACGGCACCCTGCTGCCGATGCATTTCATCAACGACGGTGTGAATGCCCGGGTATTGCCGGTGGCGGTCAATCAATTCTCGTCGATTGCGGAAAACCGGGCCTGGGGCGAGGCCATTGCCGAAGGCATCCGACGTTCGGACCGCAATGTATCCATTCTGGCGTCCGGCTCGCTCAGTCACGACTTCACACCGAATGAACGCTCGGTCGACGGGCTGAATGCCGTGAATGGCGAGTTCAACCGCCAGATGGACATGCGCGTTCTGGAGCTGTGGCAGCAGGGCCGATTTGAAGAGTTTCTTGAGATGCTGCCGGACTATGCAAAGAAATGCACTGGCGAATGCGCCATGAATGACACTGCCTTGCTGTTTGGTGCATTGGGTTGGGGAAGTTACAAGGGCGGGATTGACATCTATACCCCGTATTTCGGCAGCTCTGGCACCGGTCAGGCAAATGTCAGCTTTTCGGTGTGACGCACGCAACGGAACAAAAGGATTTGGCGGTGATCCCGTCACAAAGGAAAATCAGTAGATGAACTGGGACACGTTTTCGTATTGGGGTCAGCACATCTCGAAATGGGCGGCGGATTATCACAAGACACTTGCTGAACGTCCCGTGCGGGCGCAGACCGCGCCGGGGGAAATCGCGGCCCAGCTTGTGCCGGTGCCACCCGAGACAGGCGAGCCGATGGACGCCATCATGGCCGATTTCGAACGGATCGTGATGCCGGGCATCACCCATTGGCAGCATCCACGCTTTTTCGCCTATTTCCCGGCCAATGCCGCGCCCCCGTCCATGTTGGCCGAGATGCTTGTGACGACAATCGCGGCCCAATGCATGTTGTGGCAGACCTCGCCTGCCGCGACCGAGGTCGAGGGCGTCATGGTCGACTGGCTGCGGCAGGCTCTTGGATTGCCCGAGGGCATGACCGGCGTCATTCAGGACAGCGCCTCTTCAGCGACTTTATCAGCGGTGCTGACCATGCGGGAACGAGCCACCGGCTTTACCGGCAACCGTGAAGGCCTGAACGCCAAGGGGGCATTGCGGATCTATTGTTCGGACCAGGTGCATTCGTCGATCGACCGGGCCTGCTGGGTTGCCGGGATCGGTCAGGACAATCTGGTCAAGTTGCCCACGCAGGGGCCGAATTTCGGGATTGTTCCCTCGGCGCTCGAGGCCGCCATTCAGAATGACAGTGCCGCCGGGCATATTCCGGCCGGGATCGTTGCCATTACCGGCGGCACAGGAGTGGGGGCCTGCGACGACCTTATGGCCGTGGCTGACATTGCGCAAAAACACGACCTCTACACCCATCTCGACGCCGCCTGGGCAGGATCGGCCATGATCTGCCCGGAATTTCGCAAGGCTTTGTGGCAGGGGGCCGGTCGCTATGACAGCATAGTCTTCAACCCGCATAAATGGATGGGCGCGCAATTCGATTGTGCCATCCAGTTCCTGAAGGACGCCACGCCCCAGCTTGATACGCTGAAAATCGAACCGGAATACCTCAAGACGACCGGAGCGGAAGTGACGAATTACTCTGAGTGGACCATCCCTCTGGGCCGCAGGTTCCGGGCGTTGAAAATCTGGTTCCTGTTGCGTTCCTACGGGTTGGAAGGATTGCGCGAACGGATCCGCAATCACGTGACATGGGCCGGCGAACTGGCGGAAAAGATTGGTGCGATCGAGGGGTTCGAGATCACAACCGGCCCAATCCTCAGCCTGTTTTCCTTCCGCTGTCCCGGGGACGATGCACAGCAGCAGCGTCTGGTGGACGCGCTGAATGACGATGGCCGGATTTACCTGACGCAGGGCATGTTCGACGGCCGCAAGATCATCCGCTTTCAGGTCGGGCAGTTCGATACCACCCGCGACGACGTGTTGATGGCTGCGGACGTGATCCGGGACGTGTGGGAGGCCATGAAATGAAGTTTGCAACTTTCGTTTCGGGCGAAGAACGTTTCTTCGGGGCAATCACCGACGGTGGTGCAATTGCTTTGAATCCGGAATTCCCCGAACACGCCAGCCTCTACGAGGTGATCGCGGCCGGTGCATTTGATCAACTGGCGGAAGCCGCCGAGGGCAAACCGGTCACCCATTCCGAGTTTACCTATGACATGGTGATGCCGGATGCCCGACGTATCCTTTGTGTCGGGGTGAACTTTCCTGACCGGAACGCGGAATACAAGGATGGCAGCGCGCAGCCGAAATACATGTCTCTGTTCCCGCGTTTCGCCAGTGGATTTACCGGCCATGACCGGCCTTTGATCCGCCCGCCGGAAAACCACACGCTGGATTACGAAGGCGAAGTGGCCATCGTGATTGGCAAGGCTGGCCGCCGCATTCCGCAGCAGGACGCGTATGATCACATCGCCGCGCTGACGCTGTGCAATGAAGGAACCATTCGCGACTGGGTTCGGCACGCCAAGTTCAATGTCACCCAAGGCAAGAACTGGGACCGCTCTGGGGCCATCGGCCCGTGGCTGGTTCCCTTCACGGATGCGGCCCAGTTGGATGACGCTCGTATTCAGACACATGTGAATGGCGAGCTGCGGCAGGATGATACGCTGAACCGCATGATGTTCCCGATCCGGCGCGAGATTGAATATATCTCGACTTTCATGACGCTTCAGCCCGGCGATATCATTGTGACCGGTACACCGACCGGGGCGGGCGCGCGGTTCGATCCGCCAAAGTACCTGGTGCCGGGCGACGTGGTCGAAGTTTCCGTCGAAGGTATCGGGACCCTGCGCAATACCATCGAGGACGAGCAAGCATGACGCCCGAAGATCACGCGCGCGCCGCTGCGGATCTGTTGCAGGCTGAAAGCTCTAGCGAACAGATCGGATTGCTGACCCTGCGCCATCCCGAGATGGGCATGGATGATGCCTATGAAGTACAGAACGCCATCTGTCGCCAGAAACTGGCCGAAGGGCGCAAGGTGATTGGGTGGAAGATCGGACTGACTTCGAAGGCCATGCAATACGCGTTGAACATCGACATTCCCGACAGTGGAATTCTGTTCGACGACATGATGTTTGAACACGGAGCCACCGTTCCGGCCGGGCGATTCATTCAGCCCCGGATCGAGGCCGAAATTGCCTTTGTCATGAAATCGGCCATAGGCGGGGAAAACGTGTCCCGCGCAGATATCATCGCGGCGACGGAATGCGTCGCGCCGTCCATCGAGATTCTGGATACCCGGATTGAACGCGTGGATCCCGAAACCGGCAAGGCCCGCACGGTCTTTGACACGATCAGTGACAATGCCGCCAATGCCGGTATCGTTTTGGGCAACGACCGCCACAGGGTGGATGCCTTTGATCTGCGCTGGGTCGGGGCACTCACCTTCCGCAATGGCGAGATCGAGGAAACCGGTCTGGGCGCGGGGGTGCTGAACGATCCGGTCGAAAGCGTCGTCTGGCTGGCGCGTCGCATGGCGCAATACGGCCAGAGCATCGAACCCGGACAGGTCATTCTATCCGGCAGCTTTATCCGCCCGGTCGAATGCCCCTCGGGAACGGAAATCCAAGCGGATTTCGGGCCGTTCGGCTCGGTCGATATCAGTTTCGCCTGAAAGGAACGCCAATGCCCGCGCCAAGCAATACGTTCAAGGCCGCGCTGAGGGCGGGAACCCCTTTGATCGGGTGTTGGGTTGGGCTGGCCAATGCCTATACGGCCGAGATCGCCGCAACGGCGCAGTTTGACTGGCTGCTGGTTGACGGAGAGCATGCACCAAACGATCTGCGCTCGATCCTCGAGCAGGTGAGGGTGATTGAAGGATCTGGCAGTACCCCCGTCGCACGCCTGCCGATTGGCGAAACCTGGATGATCAAGCAATATCTCGATGCGGGTGTGCAGAACATACTGGTGCCGATGGTGGAAAGCGGCGATCAGGCGCGCGAACTGGTGCGGGCCGTGCAGTATCCGCCTCGTGGCGTTCGGGGCGTAGGTTCCGCTTTGGCGCGGGCCTCGCGTTTTGCGGCTATCCCGGATTATCTGAAAACGGCGGACGAGCAGATCTGTCTTTTGGTGCAGGTCGAAAACAGGCTTGGGCTGGAGGCGCTGGACGACATACTGGCGACCGAAGTCGATGGGGTTTTCGTCGGCCCGTCGGATTTGGCCGCAGATATGGGCCATATCGGCGATGCCGGGCATCCGGACGTGATCGAGGCCGTGCTTGATGCGATCCAGCGCATCGTTGCGGCAGGCAAGCCGGCAGGGATACTGTCGCTGGACCCGGTCATGCAGCGAAAATGCCTGGATCTGGGGGCAACATTCGTGGCCACGGACATCGATGTGACCCTGTTCGCCAAGGCAATCCGGGCCGCTGCCGCTAATGGGCTCAGCCTGCTGCCCGATCAGGTGGCTTCGGGAAACGCGCAGACAGGCGCGGCGTCGAAATACCTGCAACAGCTTTGCAAACACTGGTCCCACAAGGCGCAGGTAACATTCGATGACACGCGGGGCAGCGTGAGCTTTCCGGACGGGAACCGCGTCACCCTTTCGGCAAGCGACACCAGCCTGACCGTAACCGCCGCCACCCGGGCGCGCGGTGATCTGGCCCGATGGCAACAGGTCATCGAGGCTCATCTGGCGCGTTTTGCGTTTCGGGAAGCGTTCCGCATTGACTGGTCAGGATGAGGAAAACGCGTTGCGGCCCTGAAGATGGCTCTGTGGCAACGGGACAAAGGCAGGCATACCTGCGTTGGATTTCGAACGGTTTTGCCCGAAAGGCCTCAGCTAGAGCTTGTGGATACCATGGACGGTCAGAGTGCTGACCAGATCAGCATAGTCTTCGCGGGCCTTGGGCCCTGCTCCGCTGTTCCACATGTAATACCAGTTCAGCATCCCAAAAACTGACATCGTGGCGCCGCGCAGCTTGTCCTTGTCATCGTTGAAGGCTGTCGGGGCCAGCTCTTTCAGGATGTCGCGCACAAAATTCACCAATTCCAGCTGATACCCGCGCAGAAGTCTCTGCTGTTCCTCGGTCAATGCGCTCATGCCGCTGATCTGCACCCGGTGTTCGTCATCTGCGCCTTGGTAGGCAAACAGGATTTCGCGTACCGCTTTCCGCAGCTTCTGTTCAGACGTGAGACCGTTCAGATCCACATTGCAGATACGGTCGCGCAGCTCGCGCAGGTAGGTTTCAAGGATGTCATACAAGATGGCATCCTTGCTGTCGTAATAGTGGTAGATGTTTGCCTTGGAAATCCCGCACTCTTTTGCCAACAGGGTCATCGAGGCGCGATCGAACCCTTGGTCGGCGAACACTTTGGCTGCCGTCTTCAGGATCTGCTTCCGCTTCTGGTCGTGATCTTTGGCGATTGTACGGGCCACGGTTTATTCCTTATCGCGATTGTCGACGACGCGCTTCGCCTTGCCCTGAGAGCGTTCGACGTCGCCGGGGTCACCTACAACAATTTCCGTTGAGACGCCAACGACGTCCTTGATCCGCTTGGTCAGCATCCGTGCCGCGGCTGTCTTGGACAGTTCGTCGGTGGAATCCGGGGACGATTCAACATAAACCCGCATGGCGTCCATGCGGCCGGATTTGTACAGCTCGATCTGATAATAAGGGGCAAGGCCCCCCGTCGCCATGACCTGTTCTTCGATCTGGCTGGGAAAGACGTTGACGCCGCGCAGGATCATCATGTCGTCGCTGCGACCGGTGATCTTGGCCATCCGGCGCATGGACCGTGCAGTTCCCGGCAGCAGGCAGGTCAGGTCGCGGGTGCGATAACGGATCATCGGCAACCCTTCCTTGGTCAGGGTCGTGAACACCAACTCGCCGGTTTCGCCATCGGGCAGGACCTCTCCGGTTGAGGGATCAATGATTTCAGGCAGGAAGTGATCTTCCCAGATCACCGGGCCGTCCTTGGTTTCAACGCATTCATTGGCCACCCCGGGCCCCATGATTTCGGACAGGCCGTAGATGTCGACCGCGTGCATATCAAACGCTTCTTCGACTTCGGCGCGCATGGCGTCAGTCCAGGGCTCAGCGCCGAACACGCCAACCTTCAGCGAGCTTTCACGCGGGTCGAGCCCGGCCTTGTGGAACTGTTCAAGGATATTGAGCATATAGGACGGCGTCACCATGATCCCGTCGGGCCGGAAGTCGTTGATCAGGTTGACTTGCTTTTCGGTCTGCCCGCCGGACATGGGGACGACGGTCGCGCCAAGCCGCTCGATCCCGTAATGTGCGCCAAGACCGCCGGTGAACAACCCGTAACCATAGGCATTGTGCACCATGTCTCCCTTGCGCAACCCCGATGCACGCAGGGACCTTGCGCCCAGATCCGCCCAATTGTCGATGTCGTTTTTCGTATAGCCCACCACCGTCGGCTTGCCCGTCGTACCGGACGAGGCGTGCAGACGAATGATCTGGCTGCGTGGAACGGCGAACAGGCCGAACGGATAGTTGTCACGCAGATCATTTTTGTACGTGAACGGAAACTTCGCCAGATCCGAGAGCTGCTGAAGATCGTCAGGATGCACACCGGATTCGTCGAACCGTTGCTTGTACATCGGCACGTTCTCATAGGCGTGGCGAACGGACCATCTGAGCCGTTCAAGCTGCGTCGCACGGATTTCGTCGATCGAGGCGATCTCGATCGGGTCCAGATCCGCTTTGTTTGGGGAAAGGTCTTCCATCGCGTCACTCCTCCAGTCGCGAAGCTATTCCTGAAAATTCTGCCCGCCGACCGCGCGGGACATTCCGCGAAACTCGGCGATCAGGGTGTTGTCTTGATTGGTGACGCGGACGTCATAGATGCCACTGCGGCCGGTGACGGCAACCTCTGTCGCGGTTGCGGTCAGAAGGTCCCCCTTTTTTCCGGGCGCGAGATAGCTCATCATCGTATGCTGGCCGACGGTTGCCACGTTGCGACTGTTGCAGGCGAAGGCAAAGGCGCTGTCGGCCAGGGCATGAGTGACGCCCCCGTGGCAAATGCCGTGCCCGTTGCAGTGATGGTCCCCGACTGTCAGGGTCAGGACTGCACGGCCTTCGTCGACGTCGACCAGATCCATCCCGAACCATTTGCTGGCTTGGTCATTCGCCCACATCGCTTCAGCGGATCTCGTGGCACGTTCCTTGGGTGTCATCATCAGCGTCCCTGGAAATTCGGTGCCCGCTTTTCAAGAAAACTGGATACGCCTTCGGCGTAATCCGCGCTTTCCCCGCAGGTCTTCATTGCGTCCGCTTCGATCTCGAGCTGATCCGAGAGGGACGTGGTGGCAGCAGTTTGAATGCACTGTTTGGTCAGCCCGAGCCCGAGGGTGGGGCCGTTTGCCAATTGCGCGGCAAGAGCGCGCGCTTCGGTCATCAATTGATCGTCGGCCACTGCCTTCCAGATCAGCCCCCAATCTTCGGCTTGTTTGGCCGGAAGGGGTTGGGCTGTCAGGGCCAGCCCCTTGGCGCGCGCCTCGCCCAACAGGCGCGGCAAGTGCCAGCTGCCGCCCGTGTCGGGAATCAGGCCCACCTTGGAAAAGCTCTGAATGAATTTCGCACGTTCCGCGGCCAGAACCATATCACAGGCCAGCGCCAGATTTGCACCTGCCCCGGCGGCTACTCCGTTCACGGCGCAGATCACCGGGATATTCGTGGACCGGATCAAACGGACAAGAGGGGCATAGAACGTGCGTACCGTCTTGCTTAAATCCGGTGGGCCATCCATCTTCGACGGGTCGCGATCACCGAGGTCCTGACCGGCACAAAAGCCACGCCCGGCACCAGTCAGCAATATCGCGCGGGCCCCGTCGTCGCGCGCGGCTTTCAGCGCATTCTGTAGCGCCAGGTGCATTTCTTCGTTGAACGAGTTCAGCTTGTCCGGGCGGTTCAGGGTGATTTCGACCCAGTTCCCGTTGTCTTGTACAAGAATCGTATCGCTCATGACTGTCTCATCTGGTCTCGTTTCAACTTAATCATTGCATTAACCGAACGGTTGGTCAATATATAAACCCGAACCGAATCTGAACCGATCAAAGGGATTGCAAATGTCGCAGTCGTCGCTGGTGAGCGTTGAATTAAAAGGCGACGTGGCGTGGGTCACAATTGACAACCCGCCGGTAAACGCGACGTCGACAGGTGTTCGGCAAGGGCTGTCTGACGCGGTTGATGCGGTCAAGGGCGCGCGCGTGGCGGTGTTGTGTTGTGCTGGAAAGACCTTTGTTGCGGGCGGCGACATGTCCGAATTCGATGCACCGCCGGTCGAGCCACATTTGCCTGACGTGGTTCAGAAAATCGAAGACAGCGAGGTTCCGTTCATAGCCTGCATGCATGGCAACGTGCTGGGTGGCGGGTTCGAGATCGCCATGGCCTGTGCGTGGCGGATCGCAGCGCCGGGAACGGGTTTTGGCCTGCCGGAAGTCAATGTGGGCTTGATCCCCGGGGCAGGGGGCACTCAACGATTGCCGCGTCTGGTCGGGATGCAGGCTGCAATTGACATGGCCTGTTCGGGCAAAATTATCAGGGCAGAGACACTGGCCGAGCTTGGCGGTGTCGACCTTGTCGCCGAAGACCCCAAGGCTGCTGTTCTGGACTTGGTAACGGATCTGCCCGAACGCCCAATACCTGTCAGCCAGCGTGCTGTGCCGGAATTTGCGCCGGATCTGTTGGAGGCGAGCCGCCAGGCTTTGAAGAAACGCGCCAGGGGGCAGAAATCGCCGCTGGAAAACCTGACGGCGCTTGGTTGGTCGGTTGAGCCATTTGCCACCGCACAACCGAAAGAGCGCGCGCGCCATCTGGAGTTGCGCCAAAGCCCGGAAAGCCGCGCTTTGCGTTACGCGTTTTTTGCTGAACGTACCGTGTCCAAACCTTCGTTGATCAAAGGCGTGGCCGCCCGTGACGTAAAACGGATAGCCGTTGTCGGAGGGGGATTGATGGGGGCGGGGATCGCAACTGCGGCCCTGAACGGCGGGCTGTCCGTGACGTTGATCGAGCGAGACGCGGACGCCGCGGCCGCAGCACACACTCGGGTCGAGGGTCTGCTGCAAGGCGCAGTCACCAGGGGCAAGATGTCCGAGGCGCAGCTTCGGGATCGCCTTGCCGCGTTTCGTGCGGTGAACAGCTATGCTGACGCTGCGGATGCTGAACTGGCGATCGAGGCCGTTTTTGAAGACCTGTCCGTCAAGCAGCAGGTCTTTGACGAGCTGGCCAGGCATATGAGCAGCGACGCGATTTTGGCCACCAATACGTCCTATCTGGATCCGCGCGAGATTTTCGCGGGCATCGGCAATCAGGCCCGATGCATCGGCTTGCATTTCTTTAGTCCGGCACATGTCATGAAGCTGCTCGAGGTCGTGCGTACTCCGCAAACGTCTCCCGAGGTTGTCGCAACCGGCTTCGCGCTTGGCAAAAAGCTTCGCAAGGTTTCGGTGCTGTCGGGTATCTGCGATGGGTTCATTGGCAACCGCATGTTGGCAGCCTATCGGCGCGCGGCCGATTATCTGCTGGCAGATGGGGCGCTTCCCTATCAGGTGGACCATGCGATGCGGGCGTTCGGGATGCCCATGGGGCCTTATGAGCTTCAGGACCTGACCGGTCTTCAAATTGCCTGGGCGAACCGCAAACGCAATGCAGCAAACCGCGACCCGAACGAACGCTATGTCACCATCGCAGACCAGCTGTGTGAGATGGAGCGTTTCGGCCAGCGTACCGGCAAAGGGTGGTATCGCTACGAAGAAGGCAGTCGCGCCCCGGTTCGGGATTCCGAAGTTGAGGCATTGATCGAAGCCTATTCTGACCAGCAGGGCATCACCCGGCGGGCTTTTTCGGACGAGGATATCTCTTCAAGACTGCTGGCGGTTCTGGCCAACGAGGGCGCTTTGATTATTGAAGAAGGGATCGCGGAAAACGCAGAAGCCGTCGATATGGTTCAAATCCATGGATACGGCTTTCCCCGCTGGAGAGGAGGTCCGATGAACTATTGCAACGAAATCGGCGTCAGCCGGTGCGCCGCAAATATGCTAACCGTAGCGAAAGAAAGCCCCGGTTCGTGGCGTGTCGCGGACCGATCCGAAAACTATTAACATGTTGATGGTTACAAAAGTGACCATTAACGCATTCTCGAGTCATGTTTCACAGGGAGGAGACAAAACCATGAAGTTCACCAAGTTGAGCACTCTTTTGGCCTCGGCCGCGCTGGCCGTTTCGGGCACAGTGGCGCTGGCGGCGGATTATACGCTGACGATTTCCAGCTGGGCACCGCCGACCCACGGCATCAACGCGAAGATGTGGCCGAAATTCGTGGAAATGGTCGAAGAGGCCACCGACGGCAAAGTCACTGCTGAACTGAAGCTGGGAATTGCCCCGCCGCCGGCGCAGATGGACCTGATCATGGATGGCGCAGCCGATGCGTCGATCATCTTTCATGGATACCAGCCCGGTCGTTTCGTCACCACCAAGATGATCGAGCTGCCCGGATATGAGGGCTCGGCCGAAGCGGCCTCGGTCGCGTATTGGCGTACATACGACAAGTATCTCAAGGCGGCGGACGAACATCGCGGTGTGAAGGTGATCGCCCTGCACACCCATGGCCCGGCGCAGCTTCACTCCAGCAGCCCCGTGACCAAGCTTGACGAGGTATCGGGCCTCAAGGTCCGTATCCCGGGTGGTGTCGGCGGCGACGTCGGCACGGCGCTGGGCGCAACCGGAATCCAGGTGCCTGCGCCGAAAGTATACGAGACACTCGCGTCGAAAGCTGCTGATGGTGTCGTCATGCCGTTTGAATCCCGCAAGGGTTTCAAGCTGACCGAAGTGGCGCAAAACGTGTATGAAGTTCCGGGTGGCCTGTATCGCGGATCATTTGCGTTCATCATGAACGAAGACTCGTTTGCGGATCTTCCCGCCGATGTGCAGGCCGCTTTGGAAGAAAAGGTGTTCGGTGAACCGCTGAGCCGCGAAATCGGTAAAATCTGGGATGAGATCGACGCGATCGGCCGTGAGGCGACCGTACAGACCGAAGGCAACGCGATCAATGCAGCCTCTGCTGAAGATCTGGAAAAGTTCAATGCGATCGCTGCCGATGTGCGCACCAAGGTCATCGAAGAGGTCAATGGCACCGGTGTCGATGCGCAGGCCGCTTATGACATGATCGTAAACGAAATGGCTGCTCAGTAACGCAGCCCGGCTGGCGGGGTTGAACCGCCAGCCATCTACACCCGTTGGGGGCCAATCATGCAATCTATCGTGACCTTCGCGCGTCGCGTCAGTATCATTCCGACGGTGCTGGCCTGTGTGGCGCTGTTCATCCTGATGGTGATGACCTTTTTTGACGTCATCCTGCGCTCAGTCTTCAATGCTCCGATCGAGGCGGCAACCGAACTGACGCGGATTCTGATGGCGATCCTTGTGTTCTCGGTCCTGCCGATGATCTCGGCAGGGAAGGGGCAAATCGCGGTTGACCTGACCGATGGAATTTTTTCCCGCCTGCGGCTGAGCAGGGCGCGCGATGCGATTGTCTATCTGGTGTCCGGCATCATGCTGATCTGGCCGATTCAGCGCGTCTGGGTTCTGGCTGAACGTGCACGGGATTACGGCGACGTCACTGAATACCTGTCGATCCCTGTCTTCTATGTGGGTTGGTTCATCGCCGCCTTCACTGCGATCACGGCCGTTGCGATGTTCATCACCGGTCTTTTGTACATTTTTGCCCCCCAAACCTTGTCGGAGCACGCCTGATGACTGCCGCACTGATCGGTTTCGCCCTTGTCCTGGTTCTTGTGTTGGTACGCTTGCCCATCGTGTTTGCGATGGGCCTCGTGGGGACGCTTGGGTTCGCATATGAGCGCGGTGGCAGCATCCTGTCCGAGCGCGGACTGAAGGCCGCCATGTCAATGGTGGGGCGCCAGATTACGGACACGGCACAGGACTACGGCCTTTCGGTCGTGCCACTGTTCATCCTCATGGGCCTGTTCGTGAACAAGGGCGGGCTCGCGCGCGAATTATACGCGGTTTCAAACGCCTTCCTGGGCCACTTCCGAGGTGGTATCGCCATGGCGACGGTAGCCGCGTGCGGCGGCTTTTCGGCCATTTGCGGTTCCTCGCTGGCAACGGCTGCGACCATGTCCAAAGTCGCGATGCCCGAGATGCGCCGGTACCGCTACTCGGATGAGCTGTCGACCGCGTCGATTGCCGCCGGTGGCACGCTGGGTATCCTGATCCCACCGTCGGTCATTTTGGTGATCTACGGCCTGCTGACCGAAACATCGATCGGCAAACTCTTCGTTGCGGGCATCATCCCCGGTGTACTTGGCATCCTCTTCTATCTGTTCGCGGTGCGCTGGACCGTTTGGCGCAGGCCCGAGGCCGGCCCCGCCGGTGAACGCCACGGCTGGGGCGAACGCCTGTCGGCCCTGCGTTCGGTCTGGGCGGTGTTGCTGTTGTTCTTCCTGGTGATCGGCGGCTTGTACGGAGTGTTCGATTTCTACCCCCTGAACCTGACCTTCAGCCCGACCGAAGCCGCCGGTATGGGCGCGATGGGGGCATTCCTGATCGCATTGTCGCGCGGCGGGCTGACCCTTGGGTCGACCTTTGAAGTGCTGAAGGAAACCAGCTTCACCGCAGCGGCGCTGTTCTCGGTTCTGATCGGCGCGCAGATCTTTTCGAATTTCATCAACCTGGCCGGCCTGCCCGAAGCGTTGATCGCCCTGGTCACCGCATATGAGGTGGAGCCCTTCGTCGTGATCCTGATGATCCTCGGGATCTACATCATTCTGGGATGCGTCTTTGAATCGCTGTCGATGCTGTTGCTGACGGTTCCGATCTTTTTCCCGTTGGTCACGTCATTGGGATATGATCCGATCTGGTTCGGCATCGTCGTCGTCGTCGTGACCGAGATCAGTTTGATCACGCCGCCCGTGGGTCTGAACGTATTCATTCTGAAAGGCGTGGTCGGGGACGTATCGACCGGAACAATCTTCAAGGGGGTCACACCGTTCTGGGTGGCAGACATCTTCCGTCTGGCCTTGATCGTTCTGGTGCCGTGGCTGGTTCTGGTCCTTCCCGAACAAATGGGAGCGATGGGTCACTGATGTTCTCTCTGACTGCGCTTCCGGACGGGTTTCATGCGGATCCCTATCCAACCTACGCCGTGTTGCGCGAAGACACGCCCGTCTGCTGGCAGCCCGACGGGTCGGTGATCCTGTCGCGGTACGACGACCTGGACCTGGTGTACCGGGATACGGAGCGTTTCATATCGGACAAAAAGGCGGTTTTCGGCCCCAAATACGGTGTCGACAGCCCGCTTTACGAACACCATACCACCAGTCTTGTGTTCAACGATCCGCCCCTGCATACCCGCGTCCGCAAGGTCATGGTTGGCGCGATGAACCCACGGGCGCTGGCGCAGATGGAACCGGGCCTGATTCAACTTGTCGATGGGCTGCTGGACGAGATGCAGGCCAAGGGCTCGGTAGAGTTGATCGAGGATTTCGCCGGGGCCATCCCGATCGAGATCATCGGCAACCTGCTTGGCATTCCCCGATCAGAGCGCGGGCCTTTGCGGGATTGGTCTCTGGCCATACTGGGCGCATTGGAGCCTCAGTTGACGCCCGAGCAGGAAGAGTGGGGCAACCGTTCGGTTTCTGATTTCAAGGACTATCTTCGGCATGTCATCGAAGATCGCCGGGCCAACCCCGGAGATCCTGCGACGGATGTCTTGACGCGGTTGATGCAGGATGACACCGATGGTGGCCTGACCGAAGTCGAGCTGTACCAGAACTGCATCTTCATCCTGAATGCGGGGCACGAGACCACCACCAACCTGATCGGCAACGCATTGGAACTGTTGGAACGGCACCGCGACAAACGGGCCGAACTGCTGGCCAATCCGGATCTGATCAACACGGCAGTGGACGAGTTTCTGCGGCTGGAAAGCCCAAATCAGTTTGGCAATCGTCTGACCACCGAAGATGTGACGTTCCATGGTCAGACCATTCCGGCAGGTACAGACGTTCACCTGTGCATCGGCGCGGCGAATCGCGATCCGCGGCAGTTTGAACAACCTGATGAGGTTGTATTGGATCGACGTCCCAACAAGCATCATGCGTTTGCCGGAGGCCCCCACACCTGCGTTGGCCTAACCCTGGCGCGTATGGAGGGTCGCGTGGCCGTCGGACGGTTTCTGGCGCGATTCCCGACCTATCGCATCACCGACGGTGCTGAACGGGGCGGACGCATTCGGTTTCGGGGTTTCGCGCGACTGCCAGCGCAAGTCTGAGATGTACGGTTCGAGTTGCCAATTCGCCAATTTATTGACCGACCGTACGGTTTATATTATGGTTTCGTGAGACGGGCATACGGCTGCGCGAAGATCACACAACAGATGAGGAGACGCTCATGACAATCCAACAGATTTCCAGCTTCGCGGCCGGTGAATGGGTTTCGCCCGGTGCGGGTGCCCGCAATATTGCAAGCGCGGTCACAGGCGAGGTGATCGCCTCGGCCGGCAATAGCGCGTTGGATGTGCAGGGGATGCTGGACTATGCGCGCGATGTCGGTGGGCCGGCGCTGCGGAAGATGACGTTTCATGAGCGGGCCAAGATGCTCAAGGCGTTGTCCATTCATTTGGGTCAGCACAAACAGGCAATGTATGACCTGTCTTTCAGCACGGGTGCCACCCAGTCCGACCACTTGATCGACATTGACGGCGGCATCGGCACGATGTTCGTCTTCGCTTCGAAAGGTCGGCGCGAGATGCCGGACGGACATGTCTACCTGGACGGTGAAGTCGAGCAGCTGTCCCGCAACGGCACCTTCCTGGGGCAGCACATCTGCACCCCGTTGCACGGTGTGGCGGTTCACATCAATGCGTTCAACTTTCCTGTCTGGGGGATGCTGGAAAAGCTGGCTCCAACCCTTCTGGCGGGCGTTCCGGCCATCGTAAAGCCGGCAACGAACTCGTGCTACGTCACCGAACTATGCGTCCGGCTGATGCTTGACTCCGGCATTTTGCCTGCGGGCGCGTTGCAACTGGTTTCGGGTGGTCTGGGTGATATGCTGGACCGTCTGACCATGCAGGACGTGGTCAGCTTCACCGGATCTGCTGACACGGCGTCAAAACTGCGTTCCAACCCGGTGATCCTGGAGAATTCAGTTCGTTTCGTGGCCGAGCAGGACAGTCTGAACTGCTCGATACTGGGCCCTGATGCCGAGCCCGGAACGCCGGAATTCGACCTTTTCGTCAAGGAAGTCCAGCGCGAGATGACCACGAAGGCTGGGCAGAAATGTACCGCAATCCGCCGGATCATGGCCCCAGAGCCTCTGGTGCAGGCGGTGATCGAAGCCCTGTCCGCGAGACTGGCCAAAACGGTCATCGGCGACCCACGGTTGGAAACCACACGCATGGGCGCGTTGGTTTCGAACGGTCAGAAACGCGATGTTCTGGAAAAGGCGGCAATCATCGGGCAGGAAGCTGAACGCGTTTTCGGCAACCCTGACGATTTTGTGGTTGATGGGGCGGATGCCGAGAAAGGCGCGTTCCTGCCGCCGATGTTGTACCATTGTGCCAATCCGGATGCGGCCCGGCGTGTCCACGACACCGAGGCTTTTGGCCCTGTCAGCACTGTGATGGGCTATCGCGATCTCGACCATGCGATCGAACTGGCAAATCGCGGACAGGGGTCGCTGGTGGCATCGGTCATAACCCATGACGCCGATGTGGCACGGCACGTTGCCCTGGGGGCAGGGGCGTATCATGGGCGCCTGTACTTCAACAATCGCGACTCGATGAAGGAATCCACCGGCCACGGCTCTCCGCTGCCGCATATGGTTCACGGCGGACCGGGACGCGCTGGTGGCGGCGAAGAGATGGGCGGCGTGCGTGGCGTCAAGCATTACATGCAGAGAACAGCCATTCAGGGATCGCCTGATCTGCTGACCGCAATAGGGAACAAATGGGTTCCCGGCGCGACCGAGGTCGAAGGGCCGGCCCATCCGTTCACGCGCCGGTTCCACGAGTTGGTGATTGGCGAGACCCTCCACACGGCGCCCCGTACAATCACGATGGAAGACATCGAACACTTTGCCAATTTCACCGGCGATACGTTCTACGCGCATATGGATCAGGCAGCGGCGGAACGGAACCCGTTCTTCCCGGGCCGTGTGGCCCATGGGTACTTGCTTTTGTCATTTGCAGCCGGATTGTTTGTTGAACCCAACGAAGGCCCGGTTCTGGCAAACACGGGTCTTGACGGGTTGCGATTCATGAAGCCCGTCGAGGCGGGTGACACCATCAAGGTGCGGTTGACGGTCAAGGCCAAGACCAAGCGGAACGAAGAATACGGCGAAGTCCGCTGGCATGTCACCCTGACCCAGCAGGATGATGAAATGGTTGCGGAATACGAGCTGTTGACGATGGTCGCCTACTAGGCTTGGTGCCTATTGAACTCGGCAGGTCAGCGTGTTCACGGGCCGAAAAACGATCTGTGAACCCTGATCCCAGCGCCCGTTGAACATGCACCTCAACCTGAGCTCGCAGATTGGCCGGGCGCGTTCCATCAGGGCGGAAAAACTGCGGTCTTCTTTACCGTTCCATAAACAAAGCTTGTGTCGATCGATGCAATCCCACCGATCGGGTGAATTCTGTTTCGAATGAACTCCTCATATGCCTCGAGATCCGATACCAGCACCCGCAACTGGTAGTCCATTGCCCCGGTCAGCACGTGGCATTCAAGAACTTCGTCGATCATCCGAACGCGTTTTTCGAAATTCTGAACGTCCGTTTCATTGTGCCGCTCCAACCGGATCCGCACAAAAACGGTAATGCCTATGCCGTATGCCGCAGCGTCCACATCTGCGCTGTAACCCTTTATGACCCCGCGCGCTTCGAGGTTCTTGACCCGGCGCAGACACGGCGACGGAGACAGGTTCACCTCGTCGGCAAGATCCTGGTTCGTCATGCGCCCGTCCTTTTGCAGCGCCCGAATGATCTGTCTGTCTTTATCGTCCATTTCAACCTCAACCTTGGCAGAATCTGCCAATATGGATCGCGCTCTTGGTACTATTTGCAAGTAAAAGCCCAAAGTAAAGGCGTAAACTGGCGTCAGCTTGAAACAGGAGCTTGCAATGACTCGTTCAACCGGATTTGCCACCCGCGCCATTCACCACGCTTACAACCCTTTGGAAAATGACGGCGCCCTTACGCCACCGCTGCATTTGACGTCCACGTTTGCCTTCGAATCCGCAGAGGCTGGTGGAGAGATGTTCGCCGGTGAACGCGCAGGTCATATCTACAGCCGAATTTCGAACCCCACATGTGACCTTCTGGAACAACGCATTGCGGTGCTTGAAGGGGCCGAGGCCGGACTGGCCCTGTCCAGCGGCATGGGGGCGATAACGGCAGTGCTTTGGACTCTGCTGTCGCCAGGGGACGAAGTCATCGTGGACAAAACACTCTATGGCTGCACCTTCGCCTTCATGCGCCACGGTCTGGCGAAATGGGGGGTCACGATCACCCATGTCGACATGACGGACCCCGAGAACCTGAAAGCGGCGCTTTCTGACAAAACCCGCGTTGTCTATTTCGAAACTCCGGCCAACCCGAACATGCGCTTGGTGGACATCGCCGCCAGCGCCGAGATCGCGCATTCGGTCGGTGCAACGGTTGTCGTCGACAACACCTACGCCAGCCCCTATCTGACCCGCCCGATCGAGCACGGGGCGGATATCGTTCTGCATTCCGCCACCAAATATCTTGGCGGACATGGCGATGTGGTCGCCGGTCTGGTTGTTGGCACCGCTGAACAGATTGCCGAAATCCGCCTGGTCGGAATGAAGGATATGACCGGTGCGGTCATGGCCCCTTTCAACGCGATGCTGATACTGCGCGGACTGAAAACACTGAACCTGCGTCTGGATCGTCACTGTGCCTCCGCCAGGGTCGTTGCAGATTTCCTCGAAGCCCATCCGGCCGTCGGCGAGGTTTATTTCCCTGGGCTTGAGAGTTTCGCCCAGCATGACGTCGCGCAGCGCCAGATGTCCCAACCCGGCGCCATGATAGCGTTTGAAGTCAAGTCCGGCCTGTCCGGTGGGATTGAATTCATGAACCGCCTCAACATGATCCAGCGCGCGGTGTCCTTGGGCGATGCCGAAACGCTGATCCAGCACCCCGCATCCATGACTCATTCGACCTATACTCCGGAGGAACGGGCCGAGCATGGGATCAGCGATGGTTTGATCCGTCTGTCTGTTGGGTTGGAGGACGTCGAAGATATCCTCGCCGATCTGGAGCAAGCTCTGCCCTATCCTGCCCGCAGCGCCGCCTGAATCCGGAGACCGCCATGCACATTGATCCCACCCAGTTGAAGATCGTTGAACAACGTCTGCTATGGTTGTCGCATTGGATGATCCACCATGCCAACCACGTCCGGCCAAAGGTGGATGGGATCAAGGTTGGTGGCCATCAGGCATCGTCTGCTTCGATGGTGTCGATCATGACGGCGCTCTATTTTTCAGCCCTGCGCCCTGAAGACCGCGTAGCAGTCAAACCCCATGCCTCGCCGGTTTTTCATGCGATGCAGTATCTCATGGGCAATCAAACGCGCGAGAAGATGGAGAATTTCCGTGGTTTTGGCGGTGTGCAGAGCTATCCCAGCCGGACCAAGGATATCGACGACGTTGATTTCTCCACCGGCTCGGTGGGATTGGGTGTCGCGATCACCTCGTTTGCCTCGATCATTCAGGATTACATCAAGGCCAAAAGCTGGGGCTCGGATGCTCCGATGGGGCGGATGGTGGCCCTTGTTGGCGACGCCGAACTGGACGAAGGCAATGTGTACGAGGCTTTGCAGGAAGGCTGGAAGAACGACCTGCGCAACACGTGGTGGATCATAGACTACAACCGGCAATCTCTGGACGGCATCGTCCGTGAAGGGCTGTTCGAACGGATCGAGAAAATCTTCGATGCGTTCGGTTGGGATGTCGTGCGCGTGAAATATGGAGTTCTGCAACGCGCGGCCTTTGAAGAACCGGGTGGCGATCGCCTGCGCGACTGGATCGATGCGTGCCCCAACCAGGACTACTCGGCGTTGACTTTCATGGGTGGGGCGGTCTGGCGACAGCGTCTCATGGACGATCTGGGGGATCAGGGGGATGTGACCGCCCTGATCGAACGGCGGACGGATGCAGAGCTGGCTGCGCTGATGGAAAACCTTGGCGGCAACTGCGTCGAGACCATGGCCCGAACATTTGCCGCCATCGATCACGATCGCCCGACCTGTTTCCTGGCCTACACCATCAAAGGATGGGGCACCCCCATCGCGGGCCACAAGGACAATCACGGCGGGCTGATGAACAACAGCCAGTTCGCCGCGTGGCAGTCGCATATGGGCGTGCCTGAAGGCGAAGAATGGGAGCCGCTTGCGACAGTGCAGGACCAAGACACATTCAAGGATTTTCTGGCCAGGGCACCGTTCTTTGCCAAGGGTCCGCGCCGCTATTTCGATGACAAGCTGGATGTGCCACGGATCGAGGTCGAAACCAGCCGCGAAATCTCGACCCAGATGGCGTTTGGCAAGATCCTTGACGATCTGTCAAAAGGTGATGGCCCGTTGGCCGAACGGATCGTGACAACCTCTCCGGATGTCACCGGCACGACGAACCTGGGGCCTTGGGTGAACAGGCGCAAGCTGTTTGCCCGATCCACGCAAGCCGACGCCTTCATCGAACATCGTATCCCTTCGACGGCGAAATGGGAATTCACGCCGGAAGGGCAGCATATCGAGCTTGGGATCGCCGAAATGAACCTGATGCTGCTTCTGGGTGCGGCGGGTCTGTCGCATTCCCTGTTTGGCAAGCGATTGATCCCGATTGGCACCGTCTATGATCCCTTTGTCAGTCGCGGCCTCGATGCGCTGAACTATGCCTGCTATCAGGATGCACGCTTTCTTCTGGTTGGAACGCCGTCGGGCGTCACGCTGGCGCCTGAAGGCGGCGCGCATCAATCCGTTGGTACCCCCCTGATCGGGATGAGCCAGGACGGGCTGGCCGCCTTTGAGCCCGCCTTTGCTGATGAACTGGCGGTGATCACGGAATGGGCCTTCGACTACCTGCAACGCGACGGTGAAGGACAACCGGACGAGCGCACATGGCTGCGCGATGAAACCGGCGGTTCCGTCTATATGCGTCTGACGACCAACCCGATTGAGCAGCCCGGCAAACGCGTGGATGACGAGTTTCGCCAGGGTGCCATAGACGGCGCTTATTGGTTGCGGAAACCGGGGCCGAATTGCGAAGTTGTAATCGCCTATCAGGGCGCCGTCGCGCCCGAGGCAATCAAGGCCGCTGGCATGATTGGTGAAGGCCGTCGCGATGTCGGCGTATTGGCCGTGACGTCCGCGGATCGGCTGAATGCCGGTTGGACGGCTGCACAACGCGCGCGGTCGCGCGGCAACCCGGCCGCACTTTCCCACATCGAAACCCTGATGTCTGGCCTGCCGCGGCATTGCAATCTGGTCACCGTGATTGACGGGCATCCTGCAACATTGTCGTGGCTGGGCGCTGTACGTGGACATCAGACCATTCCGATGGGCGTCGAACATTTTGGCCAGACAGGAACGATCGGTGATCTCTATCGCCACCACTGTATCGATGCCGATGCCATCGTCGAAAAGGTGAATGGCTTGACCCGGGGCAGAGTTCTTCTTCGGGCAGCAGGGGCTTGAGATTGGGTCAACAAGATCAGAAGCGAACCCGTTCGGGCGCTGGTTTGACCCTTGTCGCATCAACGACGGCCACGTCATCGAAATGATCGGCGCGATTGTGCGTGTCCGGGGCGGGTCTCCGACGTTCAAAGGCAGGTATCTGCCGGCAAAATGGTGAATTTTGTTCCCGCGCCGACCCAGGTTTGATGCGGCCCGGCCCTGGAGGTTGCCGTCAGGGTCTGACCTGTCAGGGTGTTCCGTTGCGGGAAGCTTTTCGGCGAAAATGCCCGTTTTCCCGTCTATACAACGGGGATGGCAACCGGTATGGGGCTGTCTTTACCCTTGGATGATCCGCTGATCGCAATTCCGCACAGCGCCTATCACCTGGCCGATACAAAGAACCACCACCGTGAAACAAACCATTGCAGATGCTCTAGCGCGCAAGGGCTATGATACTTTGACCCAAGTTCAGCGAGCCGTCACCCAACCCGAGCTGGAAGGGCGCGACATGCTGGTATCGGCCCAGACCGGGTCAGGGAAGACCATTGGGTTTGGTCTTGCGATTGCGCACAAGGTGCTGGGCGACGAAGAAACGCTTGGCAAGCCCGAAGCGCCGTTGGCGCTGGTTGTCGCGCCGACCCGGGAACTGGCACTTCAGGTGAAGCGGGAACTTGGCTGGTTGTATTCCGGGGCAAGTGCGTTTCTGGCCTCGTGCGTCGGGGGTATGGACATTCGGGATGAGCGTCGCGCGCTGGCCAGAGGCGCCCATATCGTTGTGGCCACTCCTGGGCGGCTTCGCGACCATATCAATCGGGGTTCAATCGATCTGACAGCTATCCGCGCGGTTGTCCTGGACGAAGCGGATGAAATGCTGGATCTGGGGTTCCGCGAGGATCTTGAGTTCATTCTTGATGAAACTCCCGCAGATCGTCAGACCTTGTTGTTTTCCGCCACCGTGCCACGCGCAATTGCCAATTTGGCCAAGCGGTATCAGCGCGACGCGGTGCGTGTGAGCACGGTCGGCGAACAGACACAGCACGCGGATATCGAGTATCGCTCCATGACGGTGGCCCCGCGCGATGGTGAAAACGCGATTATCAATGTGCTGCGATATTACGAGGCCCCCAATGCCATCGTTTTCTGCAACACCCGCGCGATGGTTTCACGCCTGACCGCGCGCCTGTCAAACCGGGGCTTTTCAGTCGTGGCCCTGTCCGGTGAGCTGACCCAGAGCGAACGATCCAACGCGTTGCAGGCCATGCGCGATGGACGGGCCCGCGTCTGCGTGGCAACCGATGTTGCGGCCCGCGGAATCGATCTGCCCAACCTTGATCTGGTTGTCCATGCCGAGCTGCCCAACAGCCATGAAACGCTGCTGCACCGGTCTGGCCGCACAGGTCGCGCCGGGCGCAAGGGCGTCAGTGCCCTGATCGTCGCGCCATCATCGCGAAAAAAGGCAGAGCGCATTCTGAAATTTGCCAAGCTGACAGCGGATTGGGGATCGGCCCCGTCCGCCGACGAGGTGAACGAGCGTGATCAGGCGCGGATGCTGGCGTCAGAAGACTGGCAGGTCGAGATCACGGAAAGCGAACGCCCGTCGGTTGAGAAACTGATAGAGAGTTTTACGCCCGAACAAATCGCAGCCGCGTATCTCAGGCAATACAAACTGCGCCATTCCGCCCCGGAAGAGCTGTCGGCGGTCGATCAGACTGCCCCAAAACCCCGCGCATCTTTTGGGCCCAGCGTCTGGTTTTCTGTGTCCGAAGGGCGCAATCAGAATGCATCCCCACGTCATATGCTGCCGATGATCTGCAAGGCGGGCAATCTCACGAAAGACGACATCGGTGCCATCCGGATTGCAGAGGACGTAACTTATTTCGAAATCAGTAAAGCCAGTGTCGACCGCTTTCTGACCTCCATTGGCCCAGAGATGAAAATAGAAGAAACCAAGGACCTTGTGCGGTTGGACAAGGCACCAGACCTGTCGTCAACCGGTCGGCCCGGTCTTGATCGCAAGTTCAAAGGCAGGCCTTCGGGCCAGAAAAGGGATGCCGCTC
The DNA here is from genome assembly GCF_059610125.1 of Ruegeria sp. YTSA144. Lineage (NCBI taxonomy): Bacteria > Pseudomonadati > Pseudomonadota > Alphaproteobacteria > Rhodobacterales > Roseobacteraceae > Ruegeria > Ruegeria sp. YTSA144. The sequence goes on along the minus strand of NZ_JBXWNA010000002.1, from coordinate 125,609 downwards.
CGGCTGAGCGGAAAGCCCCTCGCCGCCAGCCCAAGCCCGAGGCCCAGTCGGCAAAGACCGTGCGCACAACAGAATCCCTCGGAACGTCGGACGACGAGACAAAAAGCAAGTTCAAGGCTTCGGGCGCAAAACCGAAAAAGCGCAAGGCCGGGAGCGTAGAGCAAAAAAGTGGTCGCTCCAAGCCAGACGGTGATGCGCCGAAAGGCCCACCGCCGCCGAAGGGCAAGCCTAGCAGCAAGAAAAACCGTGCACGCGCTGCGGCCACAAAGTCCGCCAAAGGTGGCAACGCAGTCCCCAAACGTCGCAAACCCGGACCCAAGGTCAGTTGATTTCCGCCACGGGCAAGGTCTGTCCGCTGGGCATTGGCAAGTGACCAGGTGCTGGGGATTTCTGTCGCGGCATACACATGTGCTTAACAGTTGCGTGATTTTTCGGGGTTGAAGCAAACTAAGCTTTGCTCTTCTTGCGATCTCAACCGAATACTGTGGTACAGGACATTCTTTTCGGGGTTTTCATGCGGTTCAGTGTCGGCATTGCTGTATCCATGCTGGTCGCCGTATCCATCGGCGTGTCGACCTTTGTTGTTCATTCGCTGTGGTGGACGACCGCGCGTGACAACAGCCGCATGCTTGCCGCTGAGATCAACAGCCAGATTGCAAACGCGGTCCGCATCGAAGTCGGGGCAACTCTCAGATCCGCCGAAGCCGCATGGTCGGCGGTGCGCACGATCTTTGTACAGAATGTCATCGCAACACGGCAGGCCGATAAGCGAGAGTTCGTTTTTCTGTCCCAGTTGCAGGCGCAGCCGAATATTTCCTGGATTTTCTTCGGTTGGCCGGACGGCAATTTTTTCGCGTCGCACCGTTTGGGCGACAGCGGGCTTGAGATGATGGAGATCGACAAGGACATCCGCGACCGAAACCTGCGGACCGATCGATACATTTTTATTCCCGGCGATATTCAGTTCGAAGAAAGGAACTTTGTTCCGACCTCCTATGATCCTCGCGATCATGCCTGGTTCAACAATTTTATGTCTCTGAACTCGATGGGATGGATCGAAGCACGCGATCTTCCGGGCAGTGACAAGACCGTATACGCATTTGCGGGGCCGATCGATGTCAACCGGGCACGGCAGGGTGTTCTTGCGGTCGCAATCGAAACCGACCGTTTGTCACGCTTTCTGGCGACGCTCGAGCCCGGTGAATTCGGAGCCGCCTTCATTCTGGATGCCGATGGCAAAGTAATTGCTGTTCCCGACGCAAAAGCGGATGAAGTTACACCGGCGCGCATGGGCGAAGGTGAGCTGTACGAGGTTGCCAAGATCTCGGGGGAAAAACTGTTGGGCGACCCGGATGGCAAAACTTCTGGCAACTCGACGAAACGCGTGGTGATCGATGGCGTTCCTTATGCGGTGGCCCTGACGCCTTTAGGTTTTTACGGGTGGCGCGTCGCTACCGTCATTCCGGAATCGGCCTTCTTGTCGGGTATCAATGCAACCTTGATAGACCTGATCTATATCCTGATCGGGGTCGTGATCGTCTCGACCGCTCTGGCGATCTGGTTGATCCGTAGAATTGTGGCCAACCCATTGGCGCGCATCGCAGAAGACCTGAGCAAAATCGAACGCTTTGATGTCGAACACATTTCACGCAGGCCTTCCAACCTGTCCGAGCTGGCCAATCTGTCAGCAGCCACTGCCAGCATGGCCGCAGGGTTGTCCGCGTTCCGAAAATACGTGCCGACCGATCTTGTGAAGATGCTGCTCGCTGAGGGTATCAAGACACAGCCGGGCGGCGACATAAAACAGGTCTCCGTGTTGTTTTGCGATGTGACCGGATTCACCGGGTTGTCGGAAAAACTGGGCCCCAAGATCATCCAGTTGATGGAGCCTTTTTTCTCTGCGGCCGCAGCAGCCGTCGCGCGCCATGACGGGACGATCGACAAATTCATGGGTGATGCGGTCATGGCGATCTGGGGGGCTCCGCGCAAGGATGCGCTCCATGCCGAGAATGCCTGCCGCGCGGCACTGGATCTTGTCGCGACCGTGGAAGATGCGGGCATCGAGGACGAGGCCGGAAATTCCCTGCGTGTCAGGATCGGGTTGAACAGTGGGGAAGCTCTGGTTGGCAACATTGGGTCAGAGCAGCGGTTGAACTATACGGCAATCGGCGACGTCGTGAATGTGGCCAGCCGATTGGAAGGGGCCAACAAGGAGTATGGCACGCGCATTCTGATCGGCCCCGAGACCCGGCGCGAAGCCGCCGACGCAATTGTCGTCCGAGAGCTGGACACGCTTGCGGTCTTTGGCCGGATCGAGGAACTGGTGGTCTATGAGCTGATTGCGATGGTCGACAGTTTTGAGGGATCATTTGATTGGATCAAGACATACGAACAAGGTCTTGCGCATTATCGTTCCGGCCGGTTCGAGCAGGCGATAGCTGCGTTTGAAGCCGCGGACAAAATGCGGGGCGGGGATCCTGTGTCCGTGGTTATGAAGTTGCGCGCAACGAAGCTTTTGACCAACCCTCCCGCACGGGATTGGCGTGCGGTTACGCATACGGACAAGACGTGAGGGTACAGGCCATGAGAGCATGCGATCCGCACCCATGAACAGAAAGGTCTGAGTGCGCGGCAGAGCGTTTCGGGGCGTCGTATCGTTTTCGCGGCGAAGATGAGAATGAGACCCTGAAATCAGGGTGCAAAGGCAGAAACGGTCGTCAGAGACATCCGCAGAAAGACACTGTTGACTTTAGATTTTGTATTTTGGATACATTGAGCAGAGGGATCGCGACGACCTGTGCTGTCACTGAATGCTCTGACGACAAAGAGCCATGCGATTGTCTTTTAAAGTCCTTTTCTGGGAGAAAATCATGAAACTCAAACTTCTGGCCGCAACCACTGCGATCGCCCTGACGGGTGCCGTGGCGCAGGCAAATACACTTGTATATTGTTCCGAAGGGTCGCCTGAAGGCTTCGATCCTGCGCTGTACACCGCAGGGACGACCTTTGATGCCTCTTCACATCCGATCTACAATCGGTTGCTTGAATTTGAAACGGGCACGACCAATGTGGTCCCCGGCCTGGCCGAAAGTGTCGAGGCCAGCGATGATGGTCTGGAATACACTTTCAAGTTGCGCCAGGGTGTCAAGTTCCACTCGAACGACGCGTTCACGCCGACCCGCGACTTCAACGCGGATGACGTGATTTTTTCGTTCATGCGTCAGAAAGACGAAAACCACCCTTATCATCAAGTGTCAGGCGGAACCTGGGAATATTTCCAGGGTATGGGGATGCCTGATCTGGTCGAGTCCATCGAAAAGATCGACGACTACACGGTGAAATTTACCCTGTCCAAGCCCGAAGCGCCGTTTGTCGCCAATATGGCGATGGACTTTGCCTCGATCGTATCGGCGGAATATGCCGAGGCAATGATGGAGGCCGGAACGCCGGAAAAACTGAATACGGCCCCCATCGGCACCGGGCCTTTCTCGTTCGTGGCCTATCAAAAAGACGCGGTGATCCGTTACGCGGCCAATGATGCGTATTGGAAAGACCCGGCGCAGGTCGAAAACCTGATCTTTGCCATCACACCGGATGCGTCTGTGCGCTACCAAAAGCTGAAAGCCGGCGAATGTCACGTGATGCCCTATCCGAACCCTGCCGACATTCAGGCCATGAAGGATGATCCGGACATCAATATGCTGGAACAAGAGGGCCTGAACGTTGGTTATCTGGCCTACAACACCACCATGGCGCCATTCGACAATCCGAAGGTGCGCAAAGCGCTGAACATGGCGATCGACAAGCAGGCGATCATCGACGTGGTCTTCCAAGGCTCGGGTCAGGTGGCCAAGAACCCGATCCCGCCTACCATGTGGGGTTACAATGACGCCATCGTGGACGATCCCTATGATCCCGAAGCGGCCAAGGCGATGCTCGAGGCCGAAGGTGTTTCGGACCTGTCGATGAAAATCTGGGCCATGCCCGTCCAGCGCCCCTACAACCCCAATGCCCGCCGTATGGCCGAGTTGATCCAGGCGGATTTCGCCAAGATCGGTGTGGGCGTCGAAATCGTCTCTTACGAATGGGGTGAATACCTGTCTCGCTCGAAAGAGTTGAACCGGGACGGTGCCGTTCTGCTGGGCTGGACCGGGGATAACGGTGACCCGGACAACTTCCTGGCGGTTTTGCTGGGCTGTGACGGGGTCGAAGCATCGAACCGCGCACAATGGTGTCATCAGCCCTTCGAAGACCTGATCCTGAAGGCCAAGCAAAGCACGGATCAGGCCGAGCGGACCAAACTGTATGAAGAAGCGCAGGTCGTGTTCAAAGAGCAGGCTCCGTGGGCGACCATCGCGCATTCGGTCGTTTACATGCCGATGAGCAAGAAGGTGCAAGGCTACAAAGTGCACCCACTGGGCGGTCACATCTTCTATGGTGTGAGCGTCGAATAAACCACCACTCACAAACCGGAGCCGCCAGATTGGTGGCTCCGGCTTTCTTATTGAGGAGGTCGGGCTGAATGCCGGATTTGTCCGAATACCGCCAATTGGCAATGGATATGTCAGTGGACGCAGTGGCCCTGGTGCCCGGTCCGAATTTCACCCGCGCATTGGGCAAAACCTTCATGAGCCACGAACGCCCTTTTGTCGTGGTAATTCCGGCCCAAGGGGACCCGGCGGCGATCGTGCCCAACCTGGAGCTCGCCTCATGGGATCTGGTCGGATTTGAGGGTGCCGTGTTCGACTGGCGCGATCAGACCGGCTATGACGGCGCCTTTTCCGCGCTGGCAGAACATATTCCGATCAAATCGCTGGCTGTCGAAGGTCAGGTGATGCGGGTTTTCGTGTCTGCGGCGTTTACCCGCGCAATTCCGGATCTGCGGATTGTGGACGGTGAACGCGAAATCTCGGGCCTTCGTGCCATCAAAACTGACGACGATATCGCCGCGTTGCAAGCGGCCATCGATATCTCGGAACGCGCGTTGGAGCGTGTGATTGCTGATGTACGTGCAGGTCAGACCGAAAAACAGGTCGAGCAGGCGCTGATACAGGCCCTCTTCGCAGAAGGAGCGGAGTCGCTGGCCTTTTCCCCCATCGTGGCTGCGGGCGACAATTCAGCGCGACCGCACGGAAAGGCGCGCGCCGACTACCGGATCAGAGCAGGCGACGCGCTGTTGTTCGACTTTGGCGCTCGAAAACATGGCTTTGCGGCCGACATCACGCGAACTTTTTTCGTTCAGGACGTCCCGGACGAAGGCAGGGATGTCTACGACACGGTTTTGCGCGCCAACAAAGCCGGGTTCGAAGCCTGCCGCCCCGGCGTGACGGCACATGACATCGACGACGCGGTGACAAGCGTGCTTGAGGCCTCGCCTTTTGCCGATCGTATCCGGACCAAGACAGGTCACGGTCTGGGTCGGGATGTGCATGAGGCACCGTATATCATGCGTGGTAACAGTCAGATAATCCTGCCGGGCATGGTCTGGACCAACGAACCCGGTCTGTATGAATTGGACAAGTTCGGCGTTCGCATCGAAGATGACGTTCTTGTCACCGGGGATGGCTGTCGGTCGCTGACCCGCTTTCCCAAAGAACTTACGATCATAGGTCGCTGATGCTTGGCTATTTCCTCACCCGTCTTGGCCTGTTTGTTCCGACATTCCTGGGCGTGACGCTGATTTCGTTCATGTTCATCCGGGTGCTGCCCGGCGATCCGATCATCGTGATGGCCGGTGAACGCGGCATGACGGAAGAACGTTATCAGGAAATGGTCGAAAAGCTGGGTTTCGACAAACCGGTGTTGCAGCAGTATTGGGATTACCTCACCGGAGTGCTTCAAGGTGATCTGGGCGAAAGCTTTGTCACCAGGAAACCTGTGTGGGACGAGTTCTTTTCGCTGTTCCCCGCAACGCTGGAGTTGTCCCTGTGCGCCATGATCTTTGCCATTGCGCTGGGTCTGCCCGCAGGTGTGATCGCGGCGGTGAACCGAGGGAAGTTCTTTGACCGGGCGCTGATGTCCTCGGCGCTGGTCGGGTACTCGATGCCCATCTTCTGGTGGGCGCTGCTGTTGATCATCATATTCTCAGGCAATCTGGGCTGGACGCCGGTCTCTGGACGGATCGACCTGTTGTATTACTTTCCCAGCGTCACCGGCTTCATGCTGATCGACAGCCTGTTGTCGGGTCAGGAAGGAGCATTCGGATCAGCCGTGCGCCATCTGATCCTGCCGACGATTGTGCTGGGAACGATTCCGCTGGCGGTCATCGCACGCCAGACCCGGTCGGCGATGCTGGAAGTTCTGGGCGAAGACTACATCCGCACCGCGCGTGCCAAGGGTTTGTCGCCAACGCGGATCAACGGGGTGCACGCGCTGCGTAACGCGCTGATTCCGGTTGTCACGGTGATCGGCCTGTCGGTGGGCACGTTGCTGGCAGGAGCCATCCTGACCGAAACCATCTTCAGCTGGCCGGGCATAGGCAAGTGGATGGTCGACAGCATTTTCCGCCGAGATTACCCGGTTGTTCAGGGCGGATTGCTGATGATCGCGGTGATCGTGATGCTGGTGAACCTGCTGGTCGATGTCCTTTACGGCATCATCAACCCCAAAATTCGGAGGCGGTAATGGCCGAACTATCCGCAACCCCGCCCAAAACGGAAGACCGCCCCAGCGCCCTGCGCGAGTTCTGGTACTACTTCAGCGAAAACCGCGGTGCTGTCATCGGGCTGTGGGTTTTTGCCGCCTTTGTATTCTGCGCCACTTTTGCGCCCCTTCTGGCCCCTTACGACCCGACGGAACAATTCCGCGACCATATCCTGCAACCGCCTGCATGGCAGGAGGGCGGAAGCTGGGCTTTCCCGTTGGGTACCGATCCGCTGGGTCGGGACATGCTGTCGCGCCTGATCATGGGCTCGCGCTATTCCTTCTTTGTCGGAATCGTCGTCGTCTGTGTGGCCGTGTCGGGCGGCGTGATGATTGGCCTGCTGTCGGGCTTTGCCCCCAAATGGGTCGATACGCTGATCATGCGGGTGATGGATATCGTTCTGGCCTTTCCGTCGCTGCTGTTGGCACTGGTGCTGGTGGCCATCCTTGGCCCGTCGCTGACCAACGCGATGATTGCCATCGCCATCGTTTTCCAGCCCCACTACGTGCGGCTGACCCGCGCATCGGTTCTGGCGGAACGCCAGAAAGACTATGTCACTTCGGCGCGCGTGGCCGGTGCTGGCCGGTCACGACTGATGTTCATCACCGTGCTGCCCAATTGCCTGGCACCCATCATCGTACAAGCGGCGCTGTCCTTCTCGACAGCGATTCTGGACGCAGCCGCCTTGGGCTTTCTGGGCATGGGCGCGCAGCCGCCCACGCCGGAATGGGGCACCATGCTGGCCGAAGCGCGCGAATTCATACTGCGCGCCTGGTGGGTGGTTACCTTCCCTGGTCTGGCAATCCTTGTCACCGTACTTGCCATCAACCTGATGGGCGACGGCCTGCGCGATGCGCTGGACCCGAAACTGAAACGGAGCTGATCGCATGAGCCTTTTGCAGATCCGCAACCTGACTGTTGAATTCGCCACAGCCTCGGGCAGGTTCCGCGCCGTGGATGGCGTAGATCTGTCGGTGGACAAGGGGGAGTTGCTGGCCATCGTGGGTGAAAGCGGCTCGGGTAAATCGGTGTCGATGTTGGCGCTGATGGGGTTGTTGCCCTGGACCGCGACGATCACCGCTGACGAGATGCGATTTGAGGGGCTCGATCTTGCCGGCCTTTCGGCCCGTGAACGCCGCAGGATCATCGGTAAGGATATGGCGATGATCTTTCAGGAGCCGATGTCGTCGCTGAACCCCTGTTTCACGGTGGGATTCCAGATCAAAGAGGCCCTGCGCATCCATCTGGGATTGAACCGCAAGGACCGCCACCAGCGCGCGATTGAGCTGTTCGACCAGGTTGGCATCCCGGCCCCGGAAAGCCGCCTGAGCACCTTTCCACACCAGATGTCAGGGGGCATGAATCAGCGCGTCATGATCGCGATGGCCATCGCCTGCAAGCCCAAGCTGCTGATTGCAGACGAACCTACCACTGCGCTGGACGTCACCATTCAGGCGCAGATACTCGACCTGCTGGTTCGATTGCGGGACGAACACGATATGGGCCTTGTGCTGATCACCCATGACATGGGGGTGGTGGCCGAAACCGCCGAACGGGTTCAGGTGCAATACGCCGGACAAAAAGTCGAAGAGCAGCCCGTGCGTGATTTGTTCCGCACGCCGCGTCATCCCTATACATCGGCCCTGCTGAGCGCCTTGCCCGAGCGCGCGACCTCCAAGATCCTCCCGACGATTCCCGGCGTTGTGCCGGGCCAATTCGATCGCCCCGCAGGGTGCCTGTTCAGCCCGCGATGCCGGTTTGCTGATGCAACTTGCGCTGAAATACCACCGACCCCCCATGCCGAAGCCTTCGGCAAGGCACGTTGCCACCACGTAGAAAAAATCGCGGCCGGAGAATTGGCATGACCGACCCCATCGTTCAGGCGAAAGATCTGACCAGGTTTTACACGGTGAAGGGCGGGTTGCTGTCCAAGTCAGCGACGGTAAAAGCCCTTTCGGGGGTGGATTTCGAACTGAAACCGGGAAAGACTCTGGCCATCGTCGGAGAGTCCGGCTGTGGCAAGTCAACACTGGCGCGATTGGTCACGATGATTGAAGAGCCGACGTCGGGAAGGCTGACGATTGACGGTGTCGACATTACCCCGTCGCAATGGAGCAAGATGCGGGAAACGGTGCAAATCGTGTTCCAGGATCCGTATGGATCGCTGAATCCACGTCAGCGCATCGGCCAGATCTTGCAGGAGCCGCTGATCATCAATCGTCCGGACATGTCCGCCGCAGACCGCGAAACACAAGCGCGCGACATGATCGAGATGGTCGGCTTGCGCCCCGAGCATTATGACCGCTATCCACATATGTTCTCTGGCGGGCAACGTCAGCGGATCGCCATTGCACGCGCGCTTATGTTGAATCCCAGGGTCCTGGTTCTGGATGAGCCGGTTTCGGCACTGGACGTCTCGATCCAGTCGCAGATCCTGAACCTGCTTGTGGATTTGCAGGAACGGCTTGACCTCGCCTATCTGTTCATTTCGCACGATCTTTCGGTGGTTCGGCATTTTGCCGACGACGTGATCGTCATGTATCTGGGGCGCGCTGTTGAAAAGGCGCCCAAAGAACAGCTGTTCGCCGCGCCGCGTCACCCCTATTCCAAGGCGTTGCTGTCCACGACGCCCCGGGCCGACCCCACGGCCCGAAAAGAACGGATCAAGCTTGAGGGCGAACTGCCGTCGCCAATGAATATTCCAAAAGGTTGCGCCTTTGCGCAACGATGCTGGCTGGCAACCGAAAAGTGCAGGGCAACAATGCCTGAACTGGCCGGAGAAACGCATCAGGTCGCGTGTCTGTACCCTTTGTAAAGCAGGGGGATTCCGTGTTGGTTTGAGGCGGTGGCAAGCAGGGCGGTCTCGACAAAAGCGACGGTAACTTCTTGTGGGCGACCAAGCCACATGTTTGAGTGGCTACCGACCAAGATCGCCATCTGCGAATCCGCGCGCAAGACAGCACCGTTCATTTTCCCAGATGCGGCCCAAGCGGCCCGTATCCCTTGGGCGGCTTGGGCCTGACGGTTTCGTTGCGCGGGCGCGCGAAACCAAGACAAACCACCCCTCTTTCGATCAGGTTTCCCCCCATGGAAGGGAGGTGCGTGCCAGACCGAATGCAGGGGTTACTCGGCCACTTCCGCCGAGGGTTCGTGTTTTTTGAATTGCTGATCGAACAGGTTGCGGAAGCTTCCGTTCTTTTTCATCAGCTCGTCCAGATTTCCCTGTTCCACGATCGAGCCATCCTGAACCACGATAATCTTGTCCGCTTCCAGAACAGTTGACAGCCGGTGCGCAATGACAACGACGGTCACATCCTTCGTCAGGGTGTCCAGCGCCTTTTTGACCAGCGATTCCGATTCAGCGTCCAGCGCGCTTGTGGCCTCATCCAAAAGCAGGATCTCGGACTTTCTCAGAATAGCGCGCGCAATCGCAATTCGCTGTTTCTGACCACCTGACAGGAAGGTTCCGTTTTCACCGACTTGCGTTTCGTACCCTTCCGGCAGTTCCATGATGAACTCGTGCGCATGTGCGGCTTTGGCGGCAGCAATGACCTCTTCCTCGGTTGCGTCAGGGGCCGAGCAGCGCAGGTTGTCCATGATCGACGTCGAAAACAGGAACGTATCCTGACCGACATAAGAGATTTTTTTTCGCAGGGACGCAAAGCTGACCTCGCGCAGATCCTGGCCATCGATCTCGACGCTGCCCCCATCTGGATCGTAGAACCGCATGATCAGCCCGAACAACGTAGACTTGCCACCGCCGGACTGACCGACGAGCGCCGTGGTCTTGCCGGCCTCGAACGTGACATTCATGTTTTCGATCACAGGTACGGCACCCTGATAGCCGAAAGTCAAATCGCGCAGCGTGATCTGGCCGGGGCCTTCGATCAGGTCATGGGCTTCGGGGCTTTCCACCATCGTGTCGTCCTGATCCAGCAGGCCAAACAACATGCCGACACCAACCATGCAGGTTTCGATCTGAACACGCATTTTCGACAGCCGCTTGGCCGGTTCATAGGCCATCAGCAACGCCGTGATAAAGGACATCAATTGGCCTGCGCTGGGTTGTTCGGTGCCTGCGATGCCCAACGTGCTGACCACAAGCACACCTGCCACGGCGAGCCCGGCCAGAAACTCCATGAGAGGGCTGGCAATGGACTGCAACTTGGCGATGTCATTCGACCGCTGTTCAACTTTTCGGATGGCCGTGTCCATACGGTTGATCATCCGGTCTTCGAGCGAGAACACCTTGATGACCTTGATCCCTGCCGAGGTCTCTTGCAGCACCCGAATGATTTCCGCCAGCGACTTGAACTCGGCCTGCATGATCGTGCGCACGCTCTTCAATAGATAGCGAACACCCAACAGGGCAATCGGACCTACGACAAAGAACAAGACGGACAAAACGGGTTGTTGATACACCATGACCGCAACCAGCCCGACCAGAGTCAGGGAGTCGCGCACAAACCCGGTGACCAGCACATCGATCAGGGTTCTGGCCGCCTGCGCGCCATGGGTGGTGCGCATCAGAAGGTCCGATGATTCATTGTTCGAAAAGAACGCGACCCCATGTCTGAGCAGTTTTCGGTAAACCTTGTCCTGCTGTTCCGCCACGATCCGATTGCCTGCGCGGGCAAGGTAGATTGCCTGAATATAGGATGCGACCGCCTTGACCAGAAACAGAAGGACAACCCCCAGCGCAATGACATGTGCCCAACCCTGCAACTCGGGGCTGGTCATGGCATCGACGATGTATTCCATCATATATGCGGAGCCGGCCGTAGTGACGGCCACGGCAATCATTGCCAGAACCGCAATACCATACAGCTTGCCTTGCGCGTAAAAGCTTTCACCTACAAGGCGGCCCATATAGCCTGATCGCCACTTGTTCCAGGCGCGCTTTATCATTGCGTTCTCCAAATCGTGAAACTGTGCGCACGCTCAGTTAACCTATATTTTGTCGGGCCTAAAGGACAGATGCCAAGCTGCGGCAGAGCGGCCCATCCCGACCGTCTGAGCTGTACGCCCGCTAAATAATGGCTCGTTTACGATCGGACAAGAGTTGGAAAGCGCACGGACAACCGCGATCTGCCCCTTTGTACAGGTGCAGGCAGGGTTGATGGCGTGGCAGGATCAATAAAAAAACGCCGCAAAATTCGGGCTGCCTGGCCACAGACGAGTCGTATGTCCGGCATGAACCCGCCGACAGAGGGCAGTATTTCCTGACTGTGAACAGGTGTTTATCCGAAACCAGACAGGGGACGGGCACAAGCGTCGTATCCGATCCTGTCCGGCGGCCCGTTTGCGTGAAATCGAAATTCAGCACAGCGGCCAAGTCTCTTGGGTGGTGCCGTTACCCCTCTTCCTGCAAATACGCGAGAAGGTTAACAATATCCTCGCTCTTTTTCAGGCCGCGAAACTGCATTCGATTGCCCTGAAGAAACCCTTTGGGATTCGTCAGGAACGCGCTCAGGGTCTCATGCGTCCAGACGATGCCGGAACCTTTCAGCGCCGTCGAGTATTTGAATCCCTCTGCCTGACCGGCCCTTGTGCCGAGAATGCCGTGCAGGGACGGGCCAACACCATGGCTGCCTTCTTTCAATTTGTGGCAGGCGCTGCATTTGCGAAACACCTTTTTACCGGCCGTCGCATCACCCTGCGGCCCAAATGGGTGTTGCAACAATTGCCGACGCAAACGTGACTGCCTTCAACAGAAGTTTCATTTCTTTCCTCCGCGGTGTATGTCAGTTTTGGCCCTGCGGGCCGGGTCCGTTACTGACAAACACACACAGGTCGCGTTTTATTCGATGAGTGCCGAGATGACTTCCGAACAGGCCGTTCGTGACGCCGTACAGATGCACTCAAGACGCGTCTGGCGGTTTGCTCTGGCATTGTCGGGGGCATCGGATGTGGCGGACGATCTGGTGCAGGCCACATGCCTGCGTGCGCTCGAGCGGCATCATCAAGTGACGTCGCATGATCGTCTGGACAGTTGGCTGATGACGATCTGCCGGTCTATCTGGTTGAACGAGGTGCGGTCTCGTTCCGTCCGGCGGGCACAGGCGCTGTCGGTGACCCCGGAAGCGGAACTGGTCGCAATCGGGCCGGATTCAGAAACGAATATTTTTGCGGCTGAAGTGTTTACTCAAGTGATGCAGCTGCCAGAAGCGCAGCGGGAAACGGTCATGCTTGTATTCGTCGAAGGGTACAGCTACCGCGAAGCCGCTGCATTGCTGGACGTTCCCATCGGCACAATCATGAGCCGGCTATCGAATGCCCGGCAGAAACTGAAAACCGTGATGCAGTTTGATGCGGCGGACGCCGCGCGACGGAGTGGCAAATGACGTTTTCCGACGAGACGCTGTTGGCGTATCTGGAAGGCACGCTGGATGAGGTTCAGAGCCGCGCCATCGAGGCCGCGGTTGAGGATGATGCCGAGCTTGAACGCCGCCTGATGGCGCTGGATCCGTTCGCGCCTGTCGTTCAGGACGTTTTTGAGAAACTGCCCACCGAGGCGCCGAAGGTCAATTTGCCGGAACCCGTGGCGCATCACGCCAATGGCGGATTTCTGCGCCTTCTGGCCGTGGCCGCGGGCGTCGGGGTCGCAGCCGTCGCGCTGACGTTCTGGGCAACGCGCCCGGCAGAACTGGGCTGGGCGCAGCAGGCAGCGATCTATCAGTCGCTTTATGTGCCCGAGACGATAGTCTCGCTGGACAGTTCCGAGGCATCGCTGGACAAACAATTCGCGATGGCCGAGGCAGCACTTGGCAGGTCTCTGAACCGTGAAACGCTGGACTCCTTGCCAGGGCTGGAGTTGAAGCGAGCACAGGTTCTGTCGTTCAAAGGAAAGCCCTTGGTTCAGGTCGTTTTCGCCGATGAGCAGGGTCAACCCTTTGCCTTCTGTGTTATCCGCCAGGGGCCGAACGCCCCGAAGGCAGAGGTCAAGCGGGCCGTTCTGAGTGGTTTGGCAACAGCGACCTGGGCGCAGGATGGTTATGGTTACATGCTGCTGGGCAGCTCTCCGCAGACCGATTTGAGCAGCGAACTGGATGTTCTGACCCGAACCTTTGCGGGCTGACGGAATACCCCTTGTGAACCAACGGGAATGTCCGAAGAATGCGGGGTATGACGTCGAAGAAACCCTTGCCCCTTCCTGAAGACGAGGCCGAAGATCTTGGCCCCGCCAGCATCTATGACGGCGATCCGTCCGAAGAGGACGACCTGTGGTTCTTGCCGCCGGATGAAGTCGAGGAAGACGAGGGTTTTTTCATGCCCGGGCCGCGACGCGAGCAGCGCCTGCTGTTCGATCCGCGCGATTGGCGGGCTGCGCAGTCCGACCTTTCTGCGGAACTTGCGGATCTGGCCCTGACTTTTGGTGCGCTGGACGAACGGTTGCGAGCGGGCCCCGAGGGCTGGACGCACCGCTTGGCATTGATGGAGACGTCCGATCTGGGGTGGTGGACCGGAGACCGGATCAGCGTGGATCGATTGGCTTTGTGGACCGGCTTGCGCATCGGCGCGACTCATGATGACGTGCAGGCCCTGTTTCGGGCCGGATGGGCGGTGCGACGCCTGAGTTCGGGCGCGCCGCCTGCCGCCGGCGGTTGGGAACGGGGTCTGACCGCGTTTCTTGACCGGTTGGCTCAGGGGGCCGACGCGACCCCGGAATCCATCATTGATCTGGCCGAGGTCATGCAAAATGCCGAAGGGTTGCATCCTGTCACGCAGTCGGCAATTGCGTTTCATGCGTGGCGGGCGGTGTCACAAGGTATCGGACAGGACACGGAAGCCGCCGTCATGGCCGCGCGTCATGCGGCCTCCATGGGGCGTGGCGGTGCGCTGTTCATGCCCTTGGCCTTGTCCGGGCCGCGCGCGCTGCGCGGCTCGGGGGACCCGTCGGAGAAACTGAGCGCATGGATCGGCGGCGCAGGGCAGGCTGCCCTTGCGGCGTTGCTGCATCTGGATCGGATCAGCGCGTGGGAGGCGAAAGCCAAAGACGTCACGCAGGATCTGAGCGGCCGCACCCCGCCGCGGCTGATCAATGCATTGACGGCCTGGCCCATGGTATCCGCACCCTTGGCCGAAGACCTGACCAAGGCTTCCCGCGCGGCGGTACAGCGCAATTTCGACCTGTTCGCGCAGCGGGGCCTGGTTCGCGAGGTCACCGGGCAGGGGCGTTACCGCGTCTGGACGGCGGCGCTGTAATCCATCAGCCAATCGCGAAACGTACGCGCGGCCGGGCGCAGCGCCGTTCGGGAAGGGTAGACCAGATGATAGGCTTCCTGCCCCGGACATGAGATGTCTGGCAGGCAGGGAACCAAACCCGACAGCTTCATAATCCGATCTGACGCGGGCGCGCGCGCCAAGGCAATGCCGCATCCGCTGGCGCAGAGCTCGGCCGCCATCACCGAATTGTCGGCAAAAAAGTACCGTGCCCGGCCCGCTGGCAGCCGCTGGTGTTCGAACCAATGCGGCCAGCTTGCCCGATGGGTCGAAACTTCGATCAAGGTGAAGTCGAACAAGTCTTTTGCCGTCTCGACCCGGGCAGCAATCGCGGGTGGGGCGATGGGATAGAGATGTTCGCGCATCAACTCGTCACTTTCCGAGCCAAACAGCGCGGGGTTTCCGAAAACGATCTGAAGGTCAGTGAACCGATTGGCAAAATCCGACACGACATTGCCGGTCGCAAGCGAAAGGTTGATCTGAGGATGCGCTTCCTGAAATCCGGGAACACCCCCGGCCAGAATGCCATGTGCAAACAGCAGCACCGACTGCACGTAAAGCCTTTGCTCGCGGGTTTCACCAAACAGACCCGCGGTTGCCGTTTCCAGCATGAGCAAGGATTGCTGTACCGACGGCAGATAGGCGCGCCCGGTCTCGGTCAAAGTGACCGCGTGCGCGTGGCGGTGGAACAAGGGTGTGCCCAGCCGTGTTTCCAACGCTTTGACCTGCTGGCTGACGGCGGCAGGCGTCATGTTCAACTGGGTCGCGGCACGGGCAAAGCTTTCGGTTCGGGCCGCAGCCTCGAATACGCGCAGCCAGTTGAGGGAAGGAACACGGGTGTTCATTCCAGCAGGCTAAGCAGAACTTAGCCTCACCGGCAAGACAATTGGGTCTGAGCTTTTGATCCCCGGCCTTAGGCTTGTGGTCAGTGAACAGATGAAATGAGACCACTATGTCAGACCCCGCCCTGCCGCCACGAACCAAGCGCAAGATCTGGAACTACACGCCCCAGCTGCCGATTCAGACCGCGCCCTACTGGGATTGGCCGATGAAACCTCTGGCCGCGTTGAAATACCTGTTGCAAAGCTGGAACCCACTTGCATTGCGGGCGCTGCTGCTGGTCTTTGCGGTCATCACCTGGCCCTGCCTGACGCCTTCACTGAGCAGGATCGAGACCTTCGGCTGGGATTGGGTTGCGGAAATCTGGTTCCGCAATTTCTGTATCCTGATGGTGGTTGCAGGCGGCTTGCACCTGGCCCTTTGGAGGATCCGCACGCAGCAAGACGAATACCGCTATGACATGCGCCCGATGATGAAGGGCGCCAAGGTGTTCACCTTCAAAAATCAGGTCTGGGACAACATGTTCTGGACCTTGGGCCCGGCGTTGACGTTCTGGACGTTCTGGGAATGTCTGATCTTGTATTCCTATGCCAATGGCTGGATCACGATGATCACATTTGACGGCAACCCGATCTGGTTCATCGCCATGACCGTCTTTGTGCCGATCTGGGCCGGGTTCCATTTCTACTGGCTGCACAGGCTGCTGCACGTAGGTGTGCTTTATACAAAAGTCCACGCTTGGCATCACCGCAACATCAACACCGGCCCTTGGTCGGGGCTTGCGATGCATCCGGTCGAGAGCTTTTTCTTGATGTTCGATACGATGATCTTTTTTCTGCTGCCGTCGCATCCGATCCACGCCGTTTTCCTGCTGTTCCATCACGGCATCGGCGCTCCGACTTCTCATGCCGGGTTCGAGCACGTGAAGTTCGGCAACAAGGCCAAGTTTCAGGTCGGGGATTTCTTTCATCAGCTGCATCATCGGTTTTTCGACTGCAACTACGGCACTTGGGAAACCCCTTGGGATGAATGGTTCAACACGTTCCACGACGGCACCGATGAAGGCAATGACATGGTCAAGGAACGCCGCCGCAAGATCTGGGCCACCGAATAGCCCGTGAAGGCAGATCCCTGCCGGACCCAAGCGGGTCCGGTGGGCGCGTCTGATCCAACAGGTGGTGTGCGTTCAGCGTCCAACACCGACATAGGTTTCAAAGCCGGATTTCAGCGCCTGTGACTTTGAATAGATATTGCGCAGATCCACCATTCGGGCAGAGTTCATGGAACCGGCCAGCTCGGTCAGGTTCAATGCGCGGAACTCGTTCCACTCTGTCAGCAACACCACAACGTCAGCCCCTTGAACCGCTGCATAGGGGTCGTCGCACCATTCGACTCCGGGCAACAGTGCATCGCCTTCCGCTCTGCCCTGCGGATCGACGACGCGCACTTTGGCTCCTCCGCCGATCAAGGCGGGAATGATGGACAGTGATGGCGCGTCGCGCATGTCGTCCGTGTTGGGTTTGAAGGTGACACCCAGAACCGCCACCGTCTTGCCATTGAGGCGGTCGTCGCAGGCGTCGCGGATTTTCTCGATCATCCGCTTCTTGACCTCGTCATTCACCCGAATGACGGTTTCCGTGATCTGCATCGGATAGGCATGATCCTGCCCGATCCGCGCCAGCGCGGCGGTATCCTTGGGAAAACAAGAGCCACCATAGCCCGGCCCCGCGTGCAGGAATTTGTTGCCAATTCGCCCGTCCAGACCGATGCCGCGTGAAACTTCCTTGACATCCGCGCCGACCTTTTCACACAGGCCTGCGATTTCATTGATGAAGGTGATCTTGGTCGCCAGAAACGCGTTGGCGGCGTATTTGATCATCTCGGCGCTTTCCAGATCGGTGGTCAGGATCGGGAAGTCACGCAGATAAAGCGGTCGGTAAATCTCGGCCATCACTTCGGCGGCGCGATCGTTTTCCACACCGACCACGACGCGATCCGGACGCATGAAGTCATCGATCGCAGCGCCTTCGCGCAGAAATTCAGGGTTCGAGGCGACGTCGAATTCGGCTGTGGGGTTGGCTGCCGCAACGACCTCCTGAACTTTTCTGTTTGTTCCCACCGGCACGGTCGATTTGGTGACGATGACCGTGTATCCGGTTATGGCCTGGGCGATTTCCTCTGCCGCCGCCATCACATAGGTCAAATCCGCGTGGCCGTCCCCTCGCCGGGTCGGGGTTCCGACCGCGATGAAAACCGCATCGGCACCATCAACTGCCGTCTTCAGATCGGTTGAAAAACTCAGGCGACCGGCAGCAACGTTTTTTGCCATCAGCACATCCAGGCCCGGTTCATAGATCGGCACGTCCCCGGCCTTGAGCATGTCGATCTTTTGCTCAGCCTTGTCGACGCAAATCACGTCATGACCGAAGTCCGAAAAGCACACACCGGACACCAAGCCGACATAACCGGTGCCGATCATTGCAATACGCATCCAAAAATCCTTCTTACCAATTACCACGGACGGCGTGGGCACAATCAAAGAAACTGACGCCGGTTTCAATGGCTGCCAGCATTTGCGTGATGCATCCCATAGATTCTTGCGGATTTTGAGGCAATAAGAACGCAGACGGTGTTAAGCCCTTCGAAATCGCGATCATGTCCGCTTTGTTCAGTGGAACCGAGGACCACGAAGAACCGGTTGGTGTCGAAATTCGATTGAACAGAGGGTGCCGTTGATGGCTGGAACAGCCCCTGCCGCCGCTTTCATTTTTTAGTACTGAGGAGGCGCGGGATGATCGCGTGTTCTCGCCACCGACATGCTGGCGTAAGGGATAAAAGGGGCTGCGTGACATGGCCCGGCAAATCACCGGTCGATCAGCCGTCCATTTCAGCGGCGGCTTGCAACAGCCAGTTCTGAAACAGCCGGACCGGTGGCGAAACGGGTTTTTCCTTGAGACGCATGAAATAGGTCCAGGGGCAGTTCAGATCAAACCGGAACGGCTCGATCAGCAGCCCCCGCTCGACATAGGACCGGGCCAGCGACCGGGGCAGGGCGACGCATCCCAGTGACTTGGCTGCCATTTCCATTGCCAGATTCGAGACATTCGTCCGCAACCCGCCCTTCTGGCTCAGGTCGGACAACCCGAAATGCCGCGCCGCGTGCTCCCAATAGGAGGGGCGGCCCAGGATATGGATCAGCGGTGCATTCTGCAATTGCTTGGGGTCGGTCAGCGGCGCGCCTTCGACCAGAAAACCGGGCGCACAGACCAAGGCCAGCTTTTCGACCCACAAACGTTGGGCGTCTGGCGAAACATCGTCGACATGGTTGATCGTCAGCGAGATGTCCGAAACATTTGGTTCGACATCAGCCCAGACAGTGCCATGAACCGTCAGATCTATGTCGGGATGCACCGCGTTGAAACCACGGATCACATCCGGCAACCAGTTCTCGGCCAGACTGACCGGGCAGGATACCACCACCTTGCGGGTATGCGACCGCACGATGACCGATTGGGTGGCGGCGTTGATTTCCTGTAGGGCATGGCGCACTGACGGCAGATAGGCCTCTCCTACATCTGTCAGCGAAAGGGACCGGGGATGGCGCACGAACAGGGGGCGCTGCAAAAACTCTTCCAACGAGCGGACATGATTGCTGACGGCAGATTGGGTGCAGTTCAACTCTTCGGCCGCAGCGGTGAAGCTCAGGTGCCGTGCCGCCGCTTCGAACGAACGCAGAAAGGTCAGGTGTGGAAGATTCATCATGACGGAGGTTTCTCAGGCAGGACACATCGCAAAGAACTAAAAAGCCCAGGGCTTGCTGTCTTGCCCATGAGCGACTCACAAGAATGGTTCTGACTCGAAATGTGATCTGGTCATAGTCACAAATAATCCGGGGCCATTGCCCCATGATTGTTTTCGTGCCGCTTTGCGCAAACTCACATAGGCTTTTTCCTGTAACCGGAACCCGAAAGAAAAACCTCGACTGGACACCGTGACAGATACCTTTCAGACCGTTGCAGATTTTGCGTTGAAGCGTGCCGCGCAGGATTTTCCCGACACCGCGCGCAAGGCAGCGGCGTTGATGCTGCTGGATACGCTGGGGATCACCATAGGATCGGGGCCGATGCAGGCCGGACGGATTGCGCGCGAGAGTGCGGCAGCGCTGTTTGGCGCGGGTGACCCGGGGCTGAGCGCGCGTATGCTTTTCGACGGCCGTCGCGTCAGCGTCGCGGGCGCGGCCTATGCAGCAGCCACGCAGACCGACAATCTGGACGGCCATGATGGATACAATCCGACCAAAGGCCACATCGGGGTTGTCGTTGTTCCTGCACTGGCGGCACTGGCTGAAACCGTTCAAGATTTTTCAGGCCCCGAAGCGCTGGCGGCGGTGATCGTTGGATACGAGGTCGCGGGACGCGCGGGAATTTCTTTGCATGACACTGTCAGCGATTATCACACATCCGGAGCTTGGAACGCGCTTGGCGTGGTGGCCGTGGCGGCGCGCTTGCGCGGTTTGACGGCTGAACAGATGCGGCAGGCCATGGGGATTGCCGAATATCACGGCCCGCGCAGCCAGATGATGCGCGAGATCGCCAATCCCACCATGCTGCATGATGGTTCGGGCTGGGGCGCGTTGGTTGGCATTTCTTCAGCGGTTTTGGCCGAGAAAGGCTTTACCGGGGCACCGGCCATCACCATCGAAGCGGCAGACGTTGCCCCGCATTGGCAAGATCTGGGCCATTTCTGGCAGATGGAACATCAATATGTGAAACCCTATCCGATTTGCCGCTGGGCTCATGCGGCAATTGATGCCACCCGGGCGCTGATGCGTGAAAACGACCTGACGCACCAGGAAATTGCGGCGATCCAGGTAAACACGTTTCGGGAAAGCGCCTGCCTTTTCCAGGGCATGCCGGATGATACGTCCAAGGCGCAGTATTCGCTGCCATTTGCCGTCGCAACAATGGTTGCGCATGGCCGGATCGGGGTCGAGAACATCACCGGTGCGGGCCTGGCCGACCCGCTGGTCGCCTCGATCGTCGAACGTATCTCGGTTGCAGAGGCCGCACGCCATTCCGACCGGTTCCCGGAAAGCCGGTTTGCCGATGTCAGCATCACCCTGGCCGATGGGCGGATACTTGAGTCGGGCGACGTACACGCACGCGGCGGACCCGAGGCACCAATGGATGAGTTAGAAGTGATCGACAAATTCATGGAATTTGCGACGCCATCACTGGGTGCATCCCGTGCTGCCGCCATTCGTGATGCGGTTCTGGGGCTGGGCGCGCCAGGCTCGAAATTCTCAGACCTTGGCGCGTTGACCTACGCCCCCGCCGACCAGCCGTAAAACCTGCTGAAGATGCCGTTGAAACGCATTCCGACCAGCGCGTCGACACCCTTGATCCTGTTGGCGGCGATGACGCCGGTCTTGCTGCCCGCTGCACAGGTTGAATTGGAGCTGCGAACAAGTCTGGGTGATCCAAGACCCGTTCGAGGTGACCTTTCTTTTTTACATTGTCGCCTTGCGCCCTGATCCGGTCAGAGCAGGTCGAACAATCGCCCCGGCAGCGCGTCGTGACGCGGCAGGCTCAGCGCCCGCATAAGGCAAAACATCATCGCTTGATTCGAGGTGACCACCGGCTTGCCCAACGTTGCTTCTATCCGGTCGATCGCCTCGACCGCGCGCATGTCGGTACAGCTGAGAACTATGGCCTGCGCCTGCGGGTGATCGGCCTGACAGGCCAGATCACAGACGTCGTCCGGTGTCAGCTCGCCCTGACCGTAATTGCCCAGCTTGCGGCCCACATCGGCGTATCGAACGGTCTCGATTCCGTTCTGGGCCATGAAATCCATCGCCTGTACGTTTATTTCGCCCAGATAGGGCGAGGAAAAGCCGACCTTTGTGGCCTCCAGCGTTTTGATTGCGGCGATCAATGATCCGGCCGCGGTCAGCGATAGCGCACCGGATTCCGATTTGATCTGTTGCGCCAGCTCAGCGTCGAAAGACGGCCCATGGGTCAGGGTGGCCGAGGTGCAGCCGTACAGCACCACATCGGGCCGCACCCCCGAGATCATCCGCAGATCGTGGGAGATATCCGAAGCGCCCAAACCTGCCATTTGATCCGAGCCGGGAATTTCATCCACGTCATAACCGCCGATGCGCTGGAAATGGATGGTGGTGTTTGGTGGTCGCAGCATCTCCATATCCGGTTCCAGATTGGTGTTGGTGAAGGGCACCAGAACACCGATCTTTGCGGCTGTGCGGGTCTCGGTCATGTCAGCGTTCCTTTCAAGACGTCGCGGGCCTTGTCCATCACCTCGGGCGCACAGATCGTGGCGCGCAAACAGTCCGACAAACCATAGCCGCCCATGCCGCGCATCATCAGACCTTCCGCCCGCAGGGCCGTGTCGGCGCGTTGTGCCTGCGCGGTCGAGGCAAAGCGGATCAGCACGAAATTGGTGTGGCTTTCCGGCACGCTCAGGCCCAGTTCGCGGCATTCCTGCGCAAACCGGTCCCGAATTTCGGCTGTCCGTGCGACCACGTTGCGCATATGGGCCTGATCGCGCATCGCCGCCGCCGCCGCTGCCTGCGAGGCAATCGAGATATTGTTGGGATTCAAAAGCTTGCGGACCTCGCCCGAGATTTCGCTTGGGAAACAGCCCCAGCCGGCCCGCGCCCCAGCCAGCCCGTAGGCTTTGGAAAATGTACGCGTGATCACCGTGTCGCCCCGATCCACCATCGCAAAGATTTGCGCGGGATCGTTCGTGGCATCGGCAAATTCCGCATAGGCCTGGTCCACCACCAGCAGTGTCTCGCCGGGCAGATCCGATCGGAGGCGAACAATTTCGTCATTCGGGATCAGCGTGCCGGTGGGGTTGCCCGGATTGCAGACGAACATGATGCGGGTGGCAGGTGTGACAGCAGCCAGAAGCGCGTCGACCGATACGGTCAAATCGACCTCGGGCGCCATCACATATTCGGCCTGCGCCTGTGCTGTAGCCGAGGCAACAAAGGCATAGCCATATTGTGTGCCCAGCACCTGATCGCCCGGCCCGGCAAAGGCGCGGATCAAACAGCCAATCAGTTCCATAGAGCCTGCGCCACATAATATGCGCGCCGGGTCAAGCTTGTGCACCTCGGCAATGGCCGAGCGCATTTCGGACCATTCCGGATCGGGATAAAGGGCCAGATCCGCCAGTGCCGCCTGCCCAACCGCAACGGCGGCGGGGCTTGCGGGAAAGGCGCTTTCGTTCTGAGCCAGTGAAATCGTGCCTGCGCTGCTCGGATCAGCCAGCGCATAAGCGCCCATGGCGTGAACGTAAGGAACCGGTCGGATCATGCGTCACCTCTGTAAATCCTGGCGCCTTGCGCACTTACCAACCCGCGTTTGATGTCCAGCGCCAGCGCATCCGGGTCGCGTTCGGTGGGGTCGCCAAAGCCGCCACCACCCGGCGTATCGAAGATCAGGTAATCACCTGGTTCAACCCGCAATTCGCCCTTGCCCGGAATATCGCTTGCACCGTCCCTGAACCGGATGCGACCGGGCGCGCCGGGTTTGCCGCCCATACGACCAAGCGCAGGGTATTTCAGCCGTTCGACCGACAGGAAGACGATAAAGGGTGCACCGTTGGACGAGGTCATCTCGATCCTTTGCCCCAGACCGCCGCGATACTTGCCCGCGCCGCCGGAATCGGGGCGCAGTTCGCGGCGCCAGATCGTCACTGGTGCGACGCTTTCGGTGATTTCGACCTGACTGCCGAACACGCCGGACGGGTAGGCCGTGGCCGACAGGCCGTCGGCATGAGGCCGCGCACCGGTTCCGCCATTGTGCACGGGTTCCACAGCGAATTCGCGACCGCCTTCTCGTGCGACTTCAGGGGCATGGCGCATGGGCAGGTCGAACATGCAGCTTGCGCCTTCGGCCGGGACCGCATTGGGCAGGGCCTGATGCAGGCAGCCCAGAACCAGATCGGGCGTGACCTGACCCAGCGTGTGCCGCATCGCAACTGGCACCGGGCGCTGCGCATTCAGGATGCAGCCTTTGGGCCCGTCAACGGTAAATGGCTCCAGTGATCCGGCATTGTTGGGAATGTCCGCGCCGACAATGCAGCGCAAAGCAAACACCGTGTAGGCGGTGGCATAGTTCAGCGGCACGTTGATGCCCTTGCGTGAACAGCCCGAGGTGCCCGAGAAATCCACATGCATGCCATCCTTCCTGACGGTCAGGGTGGCGTGCAATTCCAGCTCATTCTCATAACCGTCCATCTTCAGAACATTCTTGTAGACACCTTCGGGCACGTCGGCGATGGCCTCCAGTGTACCGCGGCGCGACGTGTCGATGATGTAGGCGCCGAGCGTGTCCAGATCGTCGAGGCCAAATTCCTCCATCATCGACAGCAGCCTTGCAACCCCGGCTTCGCAGCAGGCGATCAGTGCATAGATGTCGCCATCATTGGCGATGGGTTCGCGGCTGTTGGCGCGGATGATGTCCAGCAGCAAAGCGTTGGGAGTGCCCTCTTCAACCATCTTGCAGGGTGGGATCAGCAGGCCCTCGTCATAAATGTCGGATCCTTCGGGACCCATGCCCAACCCACCCAGATCAACGAGATGCGAGGTGCAGGAGGTGAAGCCCACCACCTTGCCATCCTTGAACGCGGGCATCATCAGCAGAAAATCGTTCAGGTGCCCCGAGGCCAGCCATGGGTCATTCGTCATGTAGATGTCGCCCGGCTTCATGGTCTGAACCGGGAAAGCCCGGCGCAGGTGCTGCACCGCCTCGGCCATGGTGTTGATGTGCCCCGGCGTGCCGGTCACGGCCTGCGCCAGCATCCGGCCATCGGCATCAAAAATCCCGGCAGAGATGTCACCACATTCGCGGACAATCGGGCTGAAGGCGGCGCGGATCAGGGTTTGGCCCTGTTCTTCGACCACGGCCAGCAGACGATTCCACATCACCTGCATTCGGGCGGGCGAAAGATCGGACGACATCATGCGCCTCCTTTCTGGTCCTGAACGAGGACGAGGTTTCCAAGGGCATCCACATGTGCCGAGAAGTCGGCGGACACGAGCGTGGTTGTCTGCGGCTCGGTGATCAATGCGGGGCCGTGAAGGTGGTCGCCGGGCTTCAGATCCGACCGGGCAACGAAGGCCGCTGGCTTTGATACTCCGTCCACGTCACACGTGATCGGACGGGTTTCCGGCACCGAGATTGTCTTCAACCGGGGCGTTTCAGGAACCGCGGGCACGACGCTGTCACAGGTCGCGACACGTACTGCCCAGTTGAGAATCTCGATCTGCATTCCCGGCACCGGGCGCGAGAATTGCTTGCGGTATTCCTGTTCGAATGCAGCGGTCAGCGGCACGATATCTTCGGCGGTCAGGGGGCGGTCAGGAAGGGAGATCTCGATCTCGTGTCCCTGTCCGTGGTAGCGCATGAAGGCAGTGCGCAGCGTCTGGGTCGGGACATCGCCGGCCCCTTGCAAGACGACCTCTCTTGCCTCGGAAATCATGGCTTCGAACAGCGTGTTGATCCCGTTCAGCTCCATGCTGCCCAGCAACGAATAGCGCGAGCGGACGATCTCGAAAGACACCGGAGCGAACAGGAAACCGACAGCCGATCCGACACCGGGATCGGGCGGGATCACGATGCGGCTGACCCCGGCGGACCGCGCCACCCGGCTGGCGTGCAATGGCCCGTTGCCCCCAAACGCAATCATTGTTCGTGGGCCTAAGTCCTTGCCGGATTCCACCGCATGCATCCGACCCGCGCTGGCCATGCTTTCGTCGACGATGCGGCTGACGCCATCGGCGGCGCCTACGGCATCCAGATCCAGCTTTGACCCGATCAACCGGCTCAGCGCCTGTTTCGAGCCTTCGGGATCAAGCTGAATATGCCCCTCGGCAAACGTGTCCGGTACGATATATCCCAGTGCAATATCACTGTCCGTTACCGTGGGTTCGGTTCCGCCGCGCATGAAGGCGACGGGGCCGGGCTCGGATCCCGCTGATTTTGGCCCCACGGTCAGCCGTCCTAACCGGTCAACCCCGGCAATCGAACCGCCTCCGGCGCCGATCTCGATCATTTCGATGACCGGTATACGCACCGGCATGCCGGATCCTTTGATAAACCGGGCGGCGCGGGCAATCTCGAACTGGCGTGAGGTCTGCGGACGGGCGTTGTCGATCAGGCACAGTTTGGCGGTGGTGCCGCCGACGTCAAAGGACAGTACCTGATCCAGACCGGCGCGGGCGGCGACGCGGGCGGCCAGAATGGCACCGCCGGCAGGGCCGGATTCCACCAGCCGGATCGGAAACCGTGCGGCGGTTCGCATGGTGCACATTCCACCACCCGCTGTCATCATCAGGATCGGACAGGTGACGCCCCGGGCCTCGAATTGTTCGACAAACCGGGCCAGATACGTTGCAATCAGAGGCTGGATATAGGCGTTGGCGACTGTCGTGCACAGCCGGTCGAATTCGCGCGCCTCGGGGCTGACGTCCGACGAAATCGAGACGGTCAGATCGGGGCGCCTGTCCGCCAGCGTATCGCGCAGCCTGCGCTCGTGCGCCGGGTTTGCATATGCGTGCATCAGGCAGATGGCGACGGCTTCCGCTCCGCTGGCGTCGATGTCCTTCAGCAGCGCGTTGACGGCTGCGTCTTCCAGCGAAATCAATACCTTGCCATCAACCGAAACGCGTTCACGGACCGTCAGCGCGCGCTCACGCGGCACCAGCAGATCAGGTTTTTCCAGATTGATGTCGTATTGCGAGTAGCGCCGCTCGTAGGCGATTTCCAGAATGTCCCTGAACCCTTCGGTGGTCACGGTTGCCACGACCGCACCGCGTTTTTCGATCAGCGCGTTGGTGGCCAGCGTGGTGCCGTGAATGAAACCGGTGACTTCGCTCAGATGGTGACCTGTCTGCTGCATTACGCGCGCTGCGCCTTGCATGGCGCCGTCGGCGGGGTTGTGATGCGTGGTCAGGGTTTTGGTCGAGGCAAGAATCGTCTCTTCCCCAGAGACAAGAACCGTATCCGTGAACGTGCCGCCAATATCGATGGCCAGGCGCAGCGCTTGAGTTGTCATGAGGTTGTCCGAATATCCGTAGTCACAGCGTAAAGCACATGGGCCAGGGGCCCTGAGATCAGGCTGGGATCACAAGGTCACAGCCGGTGGCACGGCGGTCCATAGGATTTGGAAAACAACTCTTCATAAGCAGGTATTCTTGTTCACACCAGCATGCCGCAACAAGCCGGAAAGCGACAAAAATGCCTGCAAACGACAAAATACGTCACGCCTGATCGGTTGACGGCCGATTGCGGGGCTTGCGGGTGAGGGTCTTGACCCCGCGCACATCACCTGTGGTCGTCTATTTAGTGTAACCCCAGCCGATGCTGCGACCGTATTCGTGATGGAGGATGCCCAGGCGGCGCAGCCCTGTGGTTCGCAAGGGTGATCCGCTGCAAGACCCTTGCGAACCACATGCCGTCACCGGGAGATAGGCGAGAGAAAGATCAGCAAGCGGTCGCAGAGCAAACTTTGCCTCATGAACGAACACGACTGAACGGGAAGGGAAGGTTTTCGGGGCAGCCATGCGACTGCCCCGCTGTCGATCAGGCCTGTTGGGCGGGTGAATCGTCATCGATGAGATCGGGTTCGTCCGGTACGATGATACGATGTTCGAGATCCTCTTTCGGGGCGAACATCGGGTAGACATAGAGGAACGCGCCGATGATCAGATAGCCGATGGTTATCCCGTCGAACTGAGGCATCTGTAGCGTGTAGGAATGGATGATGCCGATCGAAGACATCAGCCCACCTGCGACGGCAAACGCGCCGGCCATCCGGAAGCGTCCGTCAATCACATCGGCCACGATGGCGCCCCAGACCAGTCCGGTGATGATCGCCCCCTGGCTCAGGGCAAGGTGCCCCTCGTAATGGGCCCCCTCCATGAGAAGGGCCGAGGTCAGATTGGGATCTCCCAAGGATGGCAGTCCTTCGACACCGCTGCTGCGCAGCGCGTTCATCAACGATCCCCATTTGACCATCAGGAAGGCCGAGATATGGGGCAGGATCGCGAAGGATACCGCAGCCATGTGCATCGGTTTGACAGCCCATGCCGTGTTGGTGATCAGGCTGACCGAGACAAAGACCAGTACCGGTGCGGCTGCGGCGATCGGGATCAGGCCAGCAAGGAATGACAGGAACCCAAGGAAGGCGGCGGCAGCAATTACAACGGCCACACCGACAATATACCCCGCATGCGCATCAAGCCGTTTATAGGCCGGATGGCCGATGTACACGGTTGTCGGGAATGGCGAACCAAAAAGTGCGCCCAGCATCGTGCCCGCGCCGTCCGTGACCTGGCACAGCCCAACCGGGTAGTGATCCCCCGCGGCCTCGGCCGATTCCACGTTGTTCATGGTTTCGATGAAGTTGTAGATCTGCACGGGGATCAGCACCAGGAACAGCTCGGGGTTGGCAAAAAGGTACTGCACGCCGGCAATAAGGTCCCCGATGTAAGGGATTGGCGGATAGAACCCGATGCCGCTGACATCAATCCTTGACTCACCAAGGATGATGGCAATCACCGTACCAGCGGCAATTGCAACCAGACCGGCCGGAACGTTGCCGGGAAGACGGAAGCGCCCGATCAGGCCCCAAAGGATAAACAGCAGCGACGTAAAGCCGATGACGGGGTTCTCGAACACTTCGGCCAGAGGGACGGAGCCGATGAAAACCAGAGCTATCCCGCAAAGCGTTCCCAGCATTCCTGCGCGGGGCGTGATCTTCTTGAGGTATGGCCCCACGATTGCGCCCAACGCCGCAACAATGCCGCCCATGAATCCGGCTCCGATTCCGACTTGCCAAGCCAGCATCGGGTCGTTGGTCGCCCAATAGATGGGACCGATCACACCGAACAGGTAGACGAACATAACCGGGGTCGAGATGCCGTAGGGCAACGCTGTAACGTCTTTGCCCTGAGCGTTTGCCGCCCATTTGGCGAGGTATGTGTAGACAGCGACACCGGCCAAAATCGCAATGGCGGCACCGGGTACGATGCGGCCAAAGACGATTTCCGCTGGCATTTGGAACACGAACTGGCAAACCCCGGACAGGATCAGCAGGTTTACAAGGTTGTCCGTGAACAGCGCCCAGAAAGCGCTGAAATCGCTGCGGGTAAACAGCTTGTATTCATAGGTCCTCCCGTCCATGACGGTCTCCTCCTCTGATGTGACCGGGCTGGCCCGACGGGTGTCAGGCCGATCTCCCTTTCCGGTCGTGATGGTGGGCCCGCAGGGGCGCCTGGTTTGCCCCGGTCAGGGCGGTCGCGGCAGTTTCAGAGGTCAATTCAGCCATCACTTCGGCCGCCACGAAGGCGGCGATGACGCTGGGCCGCTTGTCGCGGCTACCGCTGGCCCCAATGGGGCATTTCAAGTGTTCGATAGACTGTCCGTCACAGTATTTGTGCGCCCAGTTTCTGAGTTTAACCCGCTTGGTAGCGGATCCGATCATCCCTACGTAAGCCGCGTCCTGACGTTCCAGCGCTGCGGATGTCAGCAGGAAATCCAACCCGTGATCATGGGTCAAAACGATAAAGGCGCTGCCTTCGGGTGCGCTCCAGATTTCGGCTTCGGGAATCGCGCTGACCCTTGTTTCGACATTTGCGGCGCAAAGCGCGATCTCTTCCGGCCGGGTGTCGACGAGGATGCAGCGCACCGGCAGATGCTGAAACAGATTGGCCAAGGCACGCCCCACGTGTCCCGCGCCCATGACATAGACATGGGGCAGAACGTCTTCGCGCTGGGCGGCGCGCTCTTTTGCTGCCCATTTGTCTGACGCACGCATGCGGGTCAGGTTCAGTTCGACCCTGCCGCCGCAGCATTGCCCGATTTCCGGGCCCAGAGGCACATCCATGTCCTGATGCAACGCTCCATCACGCAGCATGTCCCGCGCGGCGTTGATGGCGAGGAATTCCAACTGTCCACCGCCAATGGTTCCCCACAATGATCCGGGTGCCACGAACATCTCTGTTCCCTCATTGCGCGGCGAAGACCCGCGGACACGCGTCAACGCAACGCGGATAACGCAATGCTGCGCGGACAGAAATTCGTTCAGGGAACCCGGGGCAACCATGGCTCAGGGCCCGGCTTGCAGCCGCGCGACCGCCATCAGGACACGTTCGGGCGTGGCCGGTGCGTCGAGGCGCGGGCATTCCCGGTAATCCGCGACCGAGGCCACGGCCATCGACAGGGCCTCGAACACCGAAATTCCCAGCATGAACGGCGGCTCGCCAACAGCCTTGGAGCGTTTGATGGTCAGTTCCCGGTTTTCCGACCAATCGGCAAGGTTCACATTGAAGATGCGCGGGCGGTCTGACGCGAGTGGGATTTTGTATGTTGATGGGGCATGGGTACGCAGGCGGCCGGTATCGTCCCACCAAAGCTCTTCAGTGGTCAGCCATCCCATGCCCTGAATAAAGGCGCCTTCGACCTGACCTTTGTCCAACATTGGGTTCAACGAACGCCCGACGTCATGCAGAACATCCGTGCGATCCACGCGGTATTCACCGGTCAGTGTGTCAATCGTGACTTCTGAACAGGACGCGCCATAGGCGAAGTAATAGAACGGGCGGCCTTGCCCCTTGGCCCGGTCCCAGTGGATTTTTGGTGTCTTGTAGAACCCGGCCGCCGAAAGCTGTACGCGCGCCAGATAGGCCTGTTTGATGAATGCATCGAAGGCCAGAACGTCTTGGCCGATATGAACCTGATTGGCGTGGAAGGTCACTTCCTCTGGCGAGACGCTCCAGGTCTCGGCTGCGAACTTCACCAGACGTTCCTTGATCTGATCGACCGCGTTCAAGGCCGCCATGCCATTCAGGTCGGTCCCGCTGGACGCAGCAGTGGCCGAGGTGTTGGGAACTTTTTCAGTCGTCGTCCTGGTGATCTTGATCCGGTTGAAATCGACCTGGAAGGCCTCGGCCACGACCTGAGCAACCTTGGTATTCAGGCCCTGGCCCATTTCAGTGCCACCGTGGTTCAGGTGGATCGACCCGTCATTGTAGACATGCACCAGCGCGCCGGCCTGATTGTACCAGGTCGCGGTGAAGGAAATGCCGAACTTGACCGGCGTCAGCGCAATGCCTTTTTTCAGGATCGGTGATGTCTTGTTGAACGCGATGATGTCCTGTCGGCGCTGGCGGTATTCCGAGGTCTCTTCCAGCTCTCCGACCAGCCGGTCGAGAATGCTGTCTTCGACTTCCTGGTGGTACGGGGTCACGTTGCGGTCCGTGGTGCCGTAGAAATTCGCCTTGCGCACATCCAACGGGTCCTGCCCCGTGGCATAGGCGATCTCTTCGATCATCCGTTCCGCCGCGATCACGCCCTGCGGGCCGCCGAACCCGCGAAACGCGGTATTCGACACGGTGTTGGTTTTCATCGGGTGGCTGTTCAGGCGCACATTCGGATAGAAATAAGCGTTGTCGGCGTGAAATAGCGCCCGGTCGGTGACAGGGCCCGACAGGTCTGCCGAAAAGCCACAGCGCGCGGCAAAGCTGCCTTCCACCGCCTGAATGCGGCCCTCGTCGTCAAATGCGACATCATAGTCGATCACGAAGTCATGGCGTTTGCCGGTTGCCGTCATGTCCTGATCCCGGTCGGGGCGGATTTTGACGGCGCGGTTCCACTTTTTGGCAGCCATGGCCGCGACTGCGCAGAACAGGTTCATCTGGCTTTCCTTGCCGCCAAACCCCCCACCCATGCGACGGACGTTGACCACGACGGCATTGGACGGCACCCCAAGGACATGCGCCACCATGTGCTGCGCCTCGGACGGGTGCTGGGTCGAGCAATGCACCACCACATCGTCGTCTTCGCCCGGAAACGCAAAGGCGATGTGACCTTCAAGGTACATGTGATCTTGACCGCCAACGCTCATGCGGCCTTTGATCCGGTTGGGCGCGGCCGCCTGCGTTGGGGCGACATCTCCGCGCTCCAGCTTGAGGGGCGCTGTGACATGCGGGTATCCTGCTTTCTGCGCGGCAATCGGATCCAGCGCATGGGGCAGGGTTTCGTAGTCGATCTTTGCCCGTTCCGCAGCGCGGCGCGCGATGTCGCGGGTCTCGGCGATCACGGCAAACAACGGCTGGCCGTGGAATTGAATGGCGTCGGTCGGGAAAACAGGTTCATCGTTCAGGTGGGTCGGGCTGATATCATTAGCGCCAGGCACGTCATCAGCGGTCAGCACGCCGACCACGCCGGGCATTGCCAGAACTTCGCTGAAATCGATACCCAGAAGCTTGGCGTGTGCGACGTCTGACACGCCGAGATACGCGTGCAGCGCGCCTTCCGGTAACGCAATGTCGTCGGTGTAGTCGGCCTGCCCGGTGACGTGCTTGACCGCGCTGTCGTGGTTTACGTTGGTATGGGCCGATCCAATGATGGAAACGTTGTCTTTCATGTTGTCGTCTCCTGATCAGGCACAAGCCAGTTGAACGGGGTTGTCGGTTTCGCGGTCGTTTTCAAGGAAGAACCGGCGCAGCAGGTTTTGGGCGGTCAGCATTCGATAGTCCGACGATGCGCGCCAATCTGTGAGAGGCGAGAAGTCTTCGGCCAGCGCTTCAGCAGCGGCTTCGAAACTTTCGCGTGCCCATGGCTGACCGTTCAGCGCCGCCTCGGCCGTCGATGCGCGTTTAGGCGTGGCGGCCATGCCCCCGAATGCGATGCGCACATTGCTGATGATCCCGTCTGTGACGCTCATGTGCAGTCCGGCGGCCACGGAAGAGATATCCTCGTCACGGCGCTTGGAAATCTTGTAGGCCGCGTCCAGATCATTGGGTCCGGTCAGCGGCACGCGGATGCTTTCGACGAATTCGTCTGGCCGCCGGTCCTGCTTACCATAACCGATGAAGAAGTCAGCCAGAGGCAGCGTTCGGCGTTCGGAACCGCGCCGCAGAGTGATTTCCGCGCCAAGCGCAATAAGAACCGGTGGCGTGTCCCCGATGGGAGAGCCATTGGCGATGTTCCCACCGACGGTTCCCATATTCCGCACCTGCCACCCTGCGATGCGATCCCAGTAGGAGGACAGGTGTGGCAGGTGTTCAGACAGGAGGTCCTGGCAATCGGTGTAGCTGGCGCCGGCACCGATCAGGAGGAGAGACCCCTGTCTTTCTACTGTTTTCAGGTCTTCGAGATGACCGGTGAAGATGGCGGGGCCAATGTCGCGCAGGAACTTGGTGACCCAAAGGCCAACATCGGTGGCCCCCGCCACGATCGTTGCGTTTGGATAAGCTTGCAGGCATTCGGCAAGATCATCGACGCTGGACGGGAGAATGCTCAGGTTGTTGTCGGGTCCGGACACCACGCGCCGCCCGTCCTTCAGGGCCGCCAGGCGCGCGGTCATGGTTTCGCGTTCGGTGTTCAGATGATCAGATGCCGGGGTGCCGTAGCGGCTGACGGCAATGGCCGCTCGGATGATTGGCTCATACCCTGTGCAGCGGCACAGATTCCCCTGCAATGCGGTTTCAACCTGAACCTCGGTCGGTTCCGGAGTTTGCATCCAAAGCGCATAGAGGGCCATGACGAAGCCGGGTGTGCAGAACCCGCACTGGCTGCCATGGTGATCGACCATGGCTTGTTGCACCGGGTGCAGCCGGCCTTGAGGTCCGGACAAATGTTCAACCGTCACGACATGACAGCCGTCGACAGAGGCAAGAAACCGGATGCAGGCATTGACCGGAGCATAGCGCAGGCCCGTGCGCCCAAGCCGTCCGACAAGCACGGTGCACGCGCCGCAGTCGCCTTCGGCGCAGCCTTCCTTCGTTCCTGTCAGTCGACGTTCCAGGCGCAGGAAATCAAGAAGTGTCTGGCTTGCCGACACGTCTGGGACGGAGACATCCTTGCCATTGAGGACAAATTGGATGTGGGTGCGATGCGTCATGGAATTCTCCCTCTGCCCTGCCTTCCGGAGGGTGGTCAGTGGAACCATAGGTGTAAAGATTGAGTCGGAAAATCGCCGCAAACGGCAAATACTTTCAACAGATCGTTGAAAAAGTTGAGGCCATGTCGCATTCTTTCGCTACCGGGAGGATCCATGTCTTACATCGAAAGTCTGCGTGTTTTTGTCCGAGTGATGGAGCTGGGCAGCATCACCTCTGGTGGGCGTGATCTTCGGCTGACCCCGGCGGTGGCCAGCAAACGGTTGAAAGAGCTTGAAAACCATCTGGGTGTACGGCTGTTCAACCGAACCACCCGGTCGATGACACCAACCGAAGTGGGGACGGTCTTCTACGATGAAGCCAAGGCGGTCCTGCTGGCGCTTGATCACGCCGAAGCGCGTGTCGCCAGCTTTTCCGACGCGCCTCGGGGGGCGATCCGCATCACCGCGCCTTTGGGTGTCGGGCGCAGAATCGTTGCGCCGCTGGTGCCGGAGTTTTCTGATCGCTACCCGGAAATAGAGATTCGCATGCGTCTGTCCGATCGCAAGGTGGACATTCTGGCCGACGGTCTGGATATCGCCTTTTTCATTGGTGAACCCGGCGATTCAACAATGAAACTGCGGAAGTTCGCGGATTGTGATCGTGTTCTATGCGCCTCACCTGATTACCTGTCGCGGTTTGGGACGCCCAAAACACCGGATGATTTGTTGCACATGCCCCATAACTGCCTGTTGCTGCGTTATCCAAGGTCTCCGGAATACTACTGGACGCTCCGCACTGACATGGGGCCGCGAAAGTTTGAAGTTGGCGGCAAATACGACGCGGATGATGGTGATGTGCTGACGGACTGGGCCTTGGCCGGTCGTGGGATCGTCAACAAGCCGCGCTTTGACGTGCGGGAGTTTCTCGAGGATAGACGACTGGTCGAGGTCCTGCCCGAGACGCCCCCGTTGCCAACGATTTTCGGGTGTCTTTATCCGCACAAAAAGCTGCAAGACCCCAAGGTGCGACTGTTTGTCGAACACGTCGCGCAGCACAGCAAACGCTTTTTCGCATAAAGAAAAACCGGGCATCACGACCCGGTTAACTATCTTCGTTTTGCGCGCAGGCGTCTATTGGTCTCTGACTTCACGCACCCACGCGATGATGGTTTGGCGTGCTTCTTCATCCATTTGCACTGCTGATGGTGGTGGCATAGCGTGGCTGATGCCGGCTTGCAGATAGATCTGGTCGGCGTTGCGGGCGACATCGCCGGGTGTCTCAAGATAAACCTTTTTCGGGGCCCATTTCATGGTGCCGTACACCGGCTCGCGGGCGTGGCACATCGAGCAATTGCCCAGGACCGTGTCATAGGCGTCTTCGAAGCCCGCGGCTGAGGCATATTTCTGCTCGTATGGCGTCAGGTCGCGCGCTTCGGCGTCCTCCCATGTCTCGGTGTTTCTCACCGAAGACAACCAGGCGATCACGACCATTAGCAGAACCGTCACGCCCCATGTCCAGTGCGGGCCTTTCCCAGTTGCATGCATCGTGTTGAAGTAGTGGCGGATGGTGACACCGGTCAGAAAGATCAGGCTGGCGATGATCCAGGAATACTGGGTGCCGAAAGCAAGCGGATAGTGGTTCGACAACATCAGGAACACGACCGGCAAAGTCAGATAGTTGTTATGCGTGGATCGTACCTTGGCAATCTTGCCGTATTTGGCATCGGGCGTCCGACCGGCCTTGAGGTCTTCGACCACGATCCGTTGGTTCGGCATGATCTGGAAGAACACGTTGGCCGTCATGATCGTCGCAGTGAAGGCGCCAAGATGCAAAAGCGCGGCACGACCGGTGAAGATCTGGTTGTAACCCCAGGACATGATCACGAGGATTACAAACAACAGCAGCATCAGAACGGTCGGGTGATCGCTCAGCTTCGATTTGCACATCTGGTCGTAGAGCAGCCAACCGATGGTCAGCGACCCGCCGGAAATCAGAATCCCCTGCCACAGCGCCAGGTCCACTTTGGTCGGATCAAGCAGGAACAATTCGCCCCCGACCCAGTATATGATCATGAGCAACGCCGCGCCCGACAGCCAGGTCGCATAACTTTGCCATTTGTGCCAGGTCAGGTGCTCGGGCATGCGCGAGGGCGCAACCAGGTATTTGACGGTGTGGTAGAAACCGCCTCCGTGTACTTCCCATTCTTCGCCGTAGGCCCCGTCCGGCAAGGCAGGGTTTGGCTTTAACATGAGATCCAGCGCGATAAAGTAGAATGACGCCCCAATCCACGCCATCGCGGTGATCACATGCAGCCAGCGGACGGAAAAGGCAATCCACTCCCACATTACGGCCAAGTCATACATGGCTTTGCTCCTAAGATTCTTTGCTTCCGGTTACTCTATGCGAGTGTGTTTTGTTCTGGTATTGCTGGTAAAGACCAAGCAGTATCAAAAAATGCAAAAAAATGTCCTACCTTGATAACATCAGAACCTTTGTCCGGGTCTACGAACTGGGCAGCATGTCTGCTGCGGGCCGTGATCTGAGGGTTTCGCCAGCTGTTACGTCGGCGCGTATATCGCAATTGGAAGAGCATCTTGGCGTGCGCTTGTTCCAACGCACGACACGCAGCCTGACGCCCACCGAGCAGGGAAAGTCTTTCTATCGTGGTGCGGCAGAGATCCTTGAAGCAGTCGAAAGTGCCGAAGCTCAGATCGTCAATCTTACCGAGAACCTGAAAGGGTCACTCTATGTCGCTGCACCCTTGGGGGTTGGGCGTCGGTTGATAGCGCCGCAGGTCCCGAAGTTTCTTGCCGAGTACCCCGAGGTGAACGTCAGGCTGAGGCTGACGGACCGAAAGGTTGATCTGACAACCGAAGGTCTGGACCTGGCCTTTTTTCTTGGTCAGCCAGAAGACAGCAACCTGCGTATACGCAAGATCGCTGATGTCGAAAGAGTCCTTTGTGCGTCTCCGACATACATCAAAAAACGTGGGATGCCCGAAAGCGGCGACGCGTTGATCGCTGATGAGCACGAATGTCTCAATTTGCGGTTCCCGGGCGCGACCGAGTTTCAATGGCTTTTGAGGACCGATACGGGGCCAAAACGGTTCCGGGTTTCCGGGCGCTACGAGTCAGACGATGGCGACGTGCTGACAGACTGGGCCCTTGGCGGACATGGCATCGCGTTGAAACCTATTTTTGAGATTGCTCAGCATCTCAAGGCCGGAACTCTGGTTCCGGTGGCAGAAAAGACGCCGCCAGAACCGATTCAGATGGCATGTCTGTTTACGCACCGCCGCATGCAGGACCCCAAAACGCGGCTTTTCATGGAATTCATAATCGAACGCATCGGGTCGTCGATTGCGGCGGCGAATACGGCCCGGTAGGTCGCTCAGCTGCCGCGATAGGTCGAGTACCCGAAGGGTGAAAGCAGCAGAGGCACGTGGTAATGCGAATGCTCGGACATTCCAAAGCGGATCGGGATGACGTTCAGAAAGCGTGGGTTTTCAGGTGGTGTGCCGGAGGCATCAAGGTAATCTCCGGCGTGGAAGATCAGTTCGTAGTCGCCTGTTGAAAACTCTGCTTCGGGCAGAATTTGTTCGTTGGTCCGGCCGTCGTCATTGGTGACCAGAGTTTTCAGCAACTGGCGGTCTGCACCTTCAATGCGGAACAGTTCGATCTTCAATCCTTCGGCGGGACACCCCCGCGCCGTATCCAGAACATGTGTTGTAAGGTAACCGGTCATTTGCGCTACTCCTCAAGTTATACAGTTACTAGTCTGTTTTCGCATCCAGGGGCAAAGGCAGTCTGTGGGAAGCTGCTTTCTGCATTTTTTGAAAAACATCTTTGATTATCTGGGGTATTGATCAATTCAAGAAGAAGGAAACCGATGTGAAGCCTTATCCACGAGACATGACCGGTTACGGTGGGCAAGTTCCCAAAGCAAACTGGCCGAACGACGCCAAAATCGCAATTCAGATCGTGCTAAATTACGAAGAGGGCGGTGAAAACAACGTTCTGCACGGCGATGCCGCATCCGAAGCGTTTCTGTCCGAGATCACCGGAGCCGCCCCTTGGCCGGGGCAACGGCACTGGAACATGGAATCGATCTATGAATACGGCAGCCGCGCGGGGTTCTGGCGCGTGCATCATCTTCTGCAAGATCTGCCTGTTACAGTCTATGGCGTTGCAACCGCCTTGGCCCGTGCACCTGCACAGGTCGCGGCGATGAAGCATGCCGGATGGGAGATCGCCAGCCACGGTTTGAAGTGGATTGAACACAAGGACATGGGCGCAGAAGAAGAGCGCGCCCAGATCCGCGAAGCAATCCGCCTGCACACAGAGGTTACGGGTCAGCCGCCTCGGGGTTGGTATACGGGCCGCTGTTCGATGAATACGGTCGAACTGGCCGCCAAGGAAGGCGACTTTGCCTATATCGCCGACAGTTATGCCGACGATCTGCCATACTGGACCAAGGCAGGGGGCAAGGATCAGCTGATCATGCCCTATACACTTGATTGCAACGATATGCGCTTTGCAATCCAGGCTGGGTTCACCAATGGGGAACAATTCGAAAGCTATCTGAAAGACAGCTTTGACATGCTCTATGCCGAGGGTGAGGCGGGCGCGCCCAAGATGCTCTCGATCGGGCTGCACTGCCGTCTGATCGGTCGCCCGGGTCGTGCCATGGCGCTGAAACGCGCCCTTGATTACTTTAGGAAACACGACGGTGTCTGGTTCGCAACGCGCGAGCAGATTGCCGATCACTGGGCCAGGGAACACCCGCCGGTGCAAGGTCTGACCCCGTCCGAAATGGATCGACCAACCTTTGTGTCGGAATTCGGTGGCGTGTTCGAGCACAGCCCGTGGATTGCCGAAGGTGCGTATGAACTGGAACTGGGCCCGACGCATGACAATGCCGCTGGCGTCCACAACGCGCTGGCGCGTGTATTCCGTTCCGCCTCGCCCGAGCAGCGCCTCGGCGTTCTGACAGCCCACCCGGACCTGGCGGGCAAGCTGGCCGCCGCCGGCCGCCTGACCAAGGAAAGCACTGCGGAACAGGCCGGTGCGGGTCTGGACATGCTGACCGATGAAGAACGCGCAACGTTCACGGCGTTGAACGAAGCCTACACGACCAAGTTCGGCTTTCCTTTCATCATTGCCGTCAAAGACAACACCAAGGCCAGCATTCTGGAAGCCTTTCGCCGTCGCATCGACAATGACCGCGACAGCGAGTTTGCCGAAGCCTGCCGTCAGGTTGAGCGTATTGCCGAATTGCGCCTGATCGAGAAGTTCGCACAATGACGGCTGCCTTGAAGCTCCGCCCCTTGACGTCAGAGGCATTTGCACCTTTCGGCGATGTCATCGAGGCGACGGGCCAGGTGGACAAGCTTATCAATCAGGGTAAATGCGCGCGCTATCACGACCGGGCCGTGTTGGATTTCCACGATGGGCGCGCGGGTATCAGCGTGTTTCAGTCCGAAGCCTTCAGCCTGCCGATCAAATTGGAAATGGTTGAACGCCATCCTGATGGCAGCCAGGCCTTTTTGCCTTTGTCGGACAAACCATTTGTCGTGGTTGTGGCCCCGGATGAGAACGGCACGCCGGGACAGCCCATCGCCTTCAAAACAGCGCCCGGACAGGGTGTGAATTACCATCGCAACACCTGGCATGGCGTTCTGACCCCGCTTCATGCGCCCGGGCTTTTTGCGGTGGTCGACCGAATTGGAGCCGGGCCCAACCTCGAAGAGCATTGGTTCGAGGAGGCTTTTGAAATCACAGAATGAGGCGCGTTGCCGGAAGAGGAGCCGGCTGCGAACCTCAAGGGAGGAAAAACAAAATGTCAGATGCATCCATCGGAACGCCGGAGCAACTCCGCGATCCGAATTACACTCCGCCGCTGCTGAAGGCGGTGCCGCTGGGAATTCAGCATGTGCTGGCGATGTTCGTGTCCAACGTCACGCCAGCCATTATCGTTTGCGGCGCGGCTGGTTTCGGCTTTGGCTCGAACAGCCCCGATTTCCCGCAGATGATCTATATGATCCAGATGTCGATGTTCTTTGCGGGCGTCGCCACGTTGTTTCAGTCTATTGGTGTGGGGCCTGTTGGTGCCCGGTTGCCCATCGTGCAGGGAACATCGTTTGCCTTCATCCCGATCATGATTCCGCTGGTAGTTGGAAAGGGCGTTGACGCCATTGCCGTCCTGATGGGCGGTGTTGTTGTCGGTGGCTTGTTCCACGCCTGCCTCGGGTTGTTCATTGGG
Source organism: Ruegeria sp. YTSA144 (assembly GCF_059610125.1). Taxonomy (NCBI): domain Bacteria; kingdom Pseudomonadati; phylum Pseudomonadota; class Alphaproteobacteria; order Rhodobacterales; family Roseobacteraceae; genus Ruegeria; species Ruegeria sp. YTSA144. The sequence goes on along the minus strand of NZ_JBXWNA010000002.1, from coordinate 85,725 downwards.
CGCATTCGCTTTGCTCTTCCGCCACTGGTTACGGGCCTTGTGGTAACCATGATCGGCCTGGCCCTTGTCAAAGTCGGCATTCAATATGCCGCCGGCGGTGTGCCCGCCATAGGCACCGAGGAATATGGCTCGGGTCTGAACTGGTTCATGGCGGGAACCGTTATCGTGGTCACGCTTGGCCTGAAATTCTTTGCACGGGGCATGCTGTCCGTGTCGGCTGTTCTCATCGGTCTGCTGGTCGGATACGCCGTGGCCTTTCTGCTTGGCCAGGTGAACCTGGGCAATGTCGGCAACGCGGCCTCCTTCGCGCTGCCGAACCCCCTGCATTTTGGCCTTGAATTCTCGGTCGCGGCCATCATCGGTTTCTGTGCAATGTCCTTTGTTTCCGCTGTTGAAACCGTTGGGGACGTATCCGGTATCACCAAAGGCGGCGCTGGGCGAGAAGCAACCGACAGGGAAATACAGGGGGCGACCTTTGCCGATGGTCTTGGTACTGCGATCTCTGGCCTGTTTGGAGCGTTGCCGAACACGTCATTCAGCCAGAATGTCGGATTGATTGCCATGACCGGCGTCATGAGCCGCATGGTCGTGACCATCGGCGCGGTTTTCCTGATCGTTTGCGGGCTTATTCCCAAGATCGGGGCGATAATCTCGTCCATTCCGATTGAGGTTCTTGGCGGCGGCGTGATCGTGATGTTCGGCATGGTTGTTGCGGCAGGGGTCTCGATGCTGTCGGACGTGAACTGGAACCGGCGCAACATGGTGATTTTTGCAATCGCCCTGAGTCTTGGGCTGGGTTTGCAGCTGGAACCCAACGCGTTGCAATACTTGCCCGGCACATTGAAGGTTCTGGCGACATCGGGAATCCTGCCTGCCGCCGTCATCGCCATCGTATTGAATCTGGTGCTTCCCGAAGAGCTTTCGGACGAAGCGACGGAAGAGGTCTCGGGCGGCATGGCCGGTCATGGCCTTGGCTCCATCGAGCAAGACGACCACGTCTGATGCGTTCGACCAGATAGACTGATCGTCCTGGGAAAAACGAAAGCGGCGTGCCTTGGCGCGCCGCTTTTCATTGTTTTCTCACTATTCAAATGGAGATCTGCTGTCAAAAGCTCTCCGCCCAAAAGAACCACCGACGACAACGCCCAGGGGTATTGCCGTCTGTTTTCAGAAATCGACCTCGATCGCGACCCCGTTCCGAACGGCGAGGTCAACCACGGACGCGGCGACCGCAAGATCTTGCAGGCCCACCCCCGTGCCATCGAACAGCGTGATCTGGTTGTCCGATATCCGGCCCGGATCGGTGCCGTTGATGACCGCGCCAAGCTGCGCCACGTCGCTTTCTTGGATCAGGCCTTCGGCCACCGCGTGCTGCGCTTCGCCGATGCTGACGGATTGCGCGACTTCGTCCGTGAACACGCTCGCCTTGGCCAGAAGGGACGCTTCAACTTCCTGTTTACCTTTTGTGTCCGTGCCCATGCAGGCGATATGAGTTCCGGGGCTGACATGGTTCGCCATCAGCGAGGGCGCAAAGGCCGACGTGATCGAAATAATCACATCCGCTTCAGTCATTTCGTCAAGCTCGACCGCCTGGAACGGAACGCCGGCTTCATTGGCGACTTTTTCGATATTCGGCAGCATTTCCGGGTGATAGTTCCAGCCTATGACCTTTTCAAAATCGCGTTGCTCCAATGCCGCGCGAAGCTGAAAAGCTGCCTGGTGGCCAGCGCCTATCATGCCTATGACCCTGGCGTCCCTGCGTGCGAGATGCTTGATCGATACCGAAGATGCTGCCGCCGTTCGAAGGGCCGTCAGAAGGTTGCCACCGACCATCGCAGATGGCTTGCCAGTGTCGGGGTCAAAAAGAAAAACGGTGGACTGGTGGTTGATCAGCCCGCGTTTTTCCAGATTGTTTGGCCAATAGCCGCCCGCCTTCAGTCCAAGCGTCAGGCCGGCGCGGTCAAATCCGCCCTTGAACCCATAAAGTGCATCTTCATGCCCGATGGCTTCACGCACGACAGGGAAGTTGTAGGCGTCACCGGACGCCATTGCAGCAAAGACCTGTTCGACCGCGTCAAAAGCCGCTTGTCGGGTCATAAGGTCAGCGATCTCACGCTCGGGTACGATCAGCATTTCATTCTCCAATCAAAAATTCGTGCGCCCGCGTGCCACCGCCGGAAGGAGAGCATACACGCGGGCGGCTGTCTGGCTGCTTCCGAGCCAGCCCTCCCAAACAGAGCAAGTTCAGATCAATAAGCGCGTCCGCGGGCGGATACGGGCCAGACGGTCTCGACCTTGCCGTTGCGAACACCGACATACCAATCGTGTACATTTGCGGTTGGGTCGCAGTGTCCCGGAACCAGCCTGAGCTTGTCGTTGACCTTCAGCACACCTTTCGTATCCATGACGACGCCGTGTTCGTCCGAACACTTGATGTATTCGACATCGTCGCGGCCAAAGACTACCGGCAGGCCGCTGTCCACCGACTGCGCCTTGAGGCCCGCATCGACAATCGCCTTGTCCACCTTGGCGTGGCTCATGACGCTGGTCAGGATGAAGAAGGCGTTTTCCCACTCGCCCTGATCGATCCGGTTGCCGTCCTTGTCCAGGATCCGGCCGTAATCGGCATCCATGAACGCGTAGGACCCGCATTGCAGTTCGTTGTACACGCCCGAGTTGGACTCGAAGTAGTATGAACCGGTGCCACCGCCCGAGACCAATTCGCACTCGATGCCTTCGGCTTTGAGGCCCTCGACGGCGTCTTTTACCATGGCAATGGCGGTATCGAGCTTTTCCTTGCGCGCTTCATAGCTGTCGAGGTGCTGCATGGCCCCCTGATAGGCCTGTATGCCGGTGAATTTCAGGTTGTCAGCCGCTTTGACCGCTTTGGCAATCTCGATCACTTCCGGGGTCGTTGTCACGCCGCAACGGCCAGCGCCGCAGTCGATCTCGATGAAGACTTCCAGCTGTGTCCCATGATCCACCGCCGCGCCGGAAAGATCCGCGACATTGTCCAGATCGTCAACGCAAACGATGATGCGGCTGCCCAGCTTTGGCAGGCTGGCAAGACGGTCGATCTTGGCGGGGTCGCGCACCTGGTTCGACACCAGAACGTCCTTGATACCGCCGCGCACGAACACTTCGGCCTCTGAAACTTTCTGGCAGCAAACGCCAACGGCGCCTCCGATTTTCTCCTGCAACTTGGCCACGTCTACAGATTTGTGCATTTTTCCATGCACGCGGTGGCGCATGCCGTGCGCCTTGGCATAGTCGCCCATCTTCTTGATGTTGCGTTCAAGCGCGTCGAGATCGAGCACAAGAGAGGGGGTCTGGATATCTGCTTCATCCATTCCGGGCTTGGCCGGAATGTCAAAGCCTACTTCGAAATTGTCGAGATTGGTCATATCTTTCATTTCCGTATTCCTATGTCGGGATTGATGTTACGCGTTCAGCCAGGGCAGCCTGTCCAGATCGACATTGCCCCCGGTTATGATCACGCCGACCCGCTTGCCTTTGAAAGCGTCCGGGTTTTTCAGGATCGTAGCCAGCGGGACGGCCGAAGATGGTTCCATCACGATCCGAAGGTGTTTCCACGTCAGTTTCATCGCGTCGATGATCTCTTGCTCGGAAGCCGTGTAGATCGCGGAGACATGGTTCGACACGAAATGCCAGGTCAGCTCCTTCAGCGGAACCAGCAGCCCGTCGGCAATCGTCTTGGGTGCGTCATCCGCTATGATGTGGCCGGCCTTGAAGCTGCGATAGGCATCGTCGGCCTGTTCCGGTTCCGCCGCGATGATCGCGGTTTCCGGGGCGAGCGTCGACAGGGTCAGACAGGTGCCGGACACCATGCCGCCGCCGCCGATGGGGGCGACCACCGCGTCCAGACCGTCGGTCTGCTCGATGAACTCGCGCGAGCAGGTGCCTTGTCCGGCTATCACGCGCGGATCATTGTAGGGGTGGACAAAATCCCCGCCCGTGGAGGCCTGAACCTCGGCAAAGGTCGCTTCGCGCGACGAGGTGGAGGGCTCACATTCCGTGATCTTCCCACCATAGCGCCGCACTGTGTCTTTCTTGGCCTGCGGCGCTGTGCGCGGCATGACGACGTTGCACGGTATGCCCCGCTTCATCGCCGCATAGGACAGGCACGAGGCGTGGTTGCCCGAAGAATGGGTTGCAACGCCTTTCCTGGCCTGTTCGTCGTCAAGGCCAAACACGGCGTTTGCTGCCCCGCGCACCTTGAAGGCACCCGGTTCCTGGAAGTTTTCACATTTGAAGAACAGCTGTGCACCGCTCAGCTCGTTCAGATAGTCTGATGTGCGGACCGGGGTGCGGCGGATAAAGGGCTCGATCCGATCATGTGCCGCCAGCATGTCCTCGTAGGTCGGGATGTACATGTTGAAGTCCTTCATCATGCAGCGTCCTTCTGAACTGCACCTGGATGACCGCGATAGTATTCCTGCGCAGCCGCCACGCCGGAGCCCAGCTGGATGTTCAGGCCCAGGTCGACCATGCACATTTCAGCGGTGGCAATCCCGGACAGGGCCATGACATCCGTCAGGCTTCCCAGATGTCCGATGCGGAATACCTTGCCCGCGACTTCGCCAAGGCCGACACCGAAGGCAACGCCGTATTTTTCGGCCGCGTGTGTTACAATGTCGGTGGCGTTGAAATCGTTTGGCGTGCGGATCGCGCTGACGGTGTCAGAATATACCGACGGGTTCGCTGCGCAAAGCTCCAGCCCCCACGCGCCCACCGCGGCACGTACTCCTTCGGCAATACGGTGATGCCGGGCAAAGACGTTTTCCAAACCTTCACTCAGCAACATATCACAGGCCTGGTTGAGGCCATTCATCAAGCCAACAGCAGGGGTATAAGGATAGGCGTTGTTGGCATAACCCTTCGCCATGTCGTGCACGTCAAAGAAGGTGCGGGGCAGGGTGCCTGTGCTGGTCGCACCCATTGCCCGCTGGCTGAACCCGACGATGGCAAGGCCCGCAGGCAACATGAATCCTTTCTGCGAGCCCGTGACGGCCACATCAACACCCCATTCGTCAAAACGGAAATCCATGGACCCGATCGATGAAACACCATCGACGAACAGCATGGCAGGGTGACGGGCGGCATTCAGCGCCTTGCGTATAGCGGCAATATCCGATTTCACACCGGTTGCCGTCTCGTTATGCGTGGCAAGAACAGCCTTGATTTCGTGGCTTGTGTCGGCGGTCAGAATCTCTTCGAAACGATCGGCTGGCAGCCCGTCGCCCCAAGGGGTTTCGACGATCTCGACATTCAGACCGTGACGCTGGCACATATCGATCCAGCGATGGCTGAACATGCCGTTGCGCGCCGCCAGAACCTTGTCACCAGCCGACAGGGTGTTGGTCAGCGCGGTCTCCCAGCCTCCTGTTCCGGTCGACGGAAAGATGAAGACTTCGGCGCTGTTGCTTTTCAGGACTTTCTGAACACCCGCGCGCGCGGGGTGCAGGATTTGCCCGAACAGCGGCGAGCGATGGTCGATGGTGGGCATGTCGCAAGCCTTGCGCAGGCTTTCCGGGATGTTGGTCGGGCCCGGGATGAAAACGGGGTTTTGAAAGCTCATGGATGGTCTCCTTCCGTCGTTGACCACACAATAAGCGTCCCTCGCTCAGCCCGATACATTTTTGAAAATGCTTTTCAAAATTCGGTAATTTGGATTTAATTTATAATTGTCAGTGCCTTAAATTTTTCATATGATGAATTAGGCTTTCACGAATGATCAAAGGGTTTTTATGGATTCTCAAGACAATACTCGCGAAGTCCGCAGAAGAGCCCGTGGAAGACCACGGGGATGGGACGACAAGACAGCGCAAAACACGATCAAATCTCTCGACCGTGCGATGGAAGTTTTTGAGTATCTGAGTGAAGCGCAGGGCAAGGCGTTGACCGCGCTGTCCGACGAAATGGGCCAGTCGCCCGCCACAGTTTACCGAATTCTCGTTACACTAGAGGGCAGGGGCCTTGTCGAGTTCGATCATGACGAGCAGGTCTGGCACATCGGTCCTCGTGCGTTCGTGATCGGCTCGCGCTTCCTGCGTCGCACCAGCCTTGTGGACCGGGCCCGACCCGTGATGCGAAAGCTGATGGAGGCCACCGGCGAGACCGCAAACCTGGGGGTCGAGAAAGAAGGAATGGTATTGTTCCTGAGCCAGGTGGAAACCCATGCCAGCATCCGGGCGTTTTTCCCTCCGGGCACGCTGTCTCCGATGCACGCATCGGGCATCGGGAAAGCTCTGCTGGCATATATGGATGAAGATCGGCTGGACCGGCTGTTGGCCAAGACGGAACTGCGGGCCTTCACGGACCGGTCGATTACAAGCCCGACCGCGCTGAAAGAAGATCTTGCCAAGGTCAGGGCACAGGGCTTCTCGATAGACAATGAAGAAAAGAATGCGGGAATGCGCTGTATCGCTGCGCCGGTTTTCGATACCAACCGAGAGGCGGTTGCCGGGATTTCAGTATCCGGACCGACAAGCCGCGTCAGCGAAGCCGAAATCGTGCGCCTAAGCCGCCCCGTCATCGAGGCGGCGCATCAGTTAACTCTGGCCATCGGCGGGACTATTTCTGCGCCGCTGTCCTGAGGCGCCGGTGCTGCGGATAAGCCGCTGGCCCCGGCCGCAATGCCATATGTCGGTTCACGTCTTTGTACAGCAGGTAACGGAACTTACCCGGCCCGCCTGCATAGCAGGCCTGCGGGCAGAATGCGCGCAACCACATGTAATCGCCGGCCTCGACCTCTACCCAATCATTGTTCAGCCTGTAGACGGCCTTTCCCTCAAGAACATACAGACCATGTTCCATCACATGTGTTTCAAGGAAAGGAATGACGGCGCCGGGCTCGAAAGTCACCACGGTCACGTGCATATCGTGCCGCAAGTCACTTGGATCGACAAATCGGGTCGTGGCCCATTTGCCGTCCGTTCCGGGCATCGGCGTCGGCGTGATCTCATTTTCGTTGAGAACCAGAACGTCCGGGCGGTCAAGCCCTTCCACCGCTTCATAAGCCTTTCGAATCCAATGGAACCGCAGGATTTCGCCGCCTCGGTTTCGTAAGGTCCAGTTGCATTCAGCGGGCAGGTAGGCATAGCCGCCGGGCGTCAGCTCATAGGTCGTGCCGTCGGCCGTCAAGGTCGCTGTGCCTTCGACCACGAACAAAACGCCTTCGGCTTCGGGATCGGTCTCGGGCCGGTCAGAGCCACCGCCGGGCTGAACTTCCATGATGTATTGCGAAAAGGTTTCTGCAAAGCCGCTTAGCGGGCGTGATATCACCCATAAGCGGGTGTCGTCCCAAAACGGCAGAAAACTGGTCACGATATCCCGCATCGTTCCCTTTGGGATCACTGCATAAGCGTCAGTAAATACGGCGCGGTCAGTCAGCAATTGCTCCTGACCAGGATGCCCACCGTGTGGCGAATAATACTTGGCGGTCATGCATGCTCCTGAAAAATGTCATATGCCTGAAATATGCGCCGAAGGATCGGTGCGGACCACCCGCAAAAAGGTGACAGCTCTATTCGCGAAGATTTGAAAAATCAGAATTTGGCCGCCAGAAAACGCACGCAGCGTTGTCATCGCGCGCGCTGCGCAGCCAGTCGGATCAACGACGTTTGGGTCAGGGTTGCACCGGTCTGACCCGGGACAGATCCGGGGCAATCCGTATCATCTGCGACAGGTCTGGTTTCAGTCCTTTGCTTTTCCCGGAAATCATCCCGAGCGGAACGCTTGTTGCTGCGGCGAGTGCATCCTGAAAGGGGATTTCCGCTTGTTCCGTCAGAACCCGCACCGCGTTTGTCAGGCACAAGTCGGCCCCGGCCAGAGTGCCATCCTCTAACGTCAGCCTGCCGTTTTCCCGCCGGATGCGGCGTCCTTCCAACTGAAATTCCGTCAGTGACGTGCCGGCGACCGCCATCGCATCGCTGACAAGGAAAATCCGCCCTGGTCCGCGCTTGGCAGCCCAGGCAATCCGCATCGTATCGGGATGAACGTGGATACCATCCGCGATCAAACCCGCCGATAGCGATCCGCAGGATAGCGCCGCGCCGACCAGTCCCGGTTCACGGCTGCCAAGCTGGCTCATCGCATTGAACAAATGCGTTGCGCACTGCGCCCCGGCCTTTGAGAATGCGAGGCAGGTCTCAAAAGGCGCGTCCGTATGCCCCAGAGAAACAATCACCCCCGCGCGCTTCAGTGCTTCAACCTGTTGCAGGGTTGTGCTTTCGGGGGCCAGCGTGACCATCAAAGCAGGCAGGTGTTTTGCAGCGTCGATCAGAATTTCCAGATCGGTTTGCTGCATCGGGCGGATCAACGCAGCATCATGTGCGCCCTTGCGCCGCTCAGACAGGTGCGGACCTTCCAGATGCAGGCCCGCAATACCGGAAACACCCGTCTGAACGGCCTTGATGGCGGCATCAATCGCGGCCCGGGTTTTCTCGGCCGTGTCCGTGATCAGGGTTGGTAGGATGCGAGTGGCACCCAGCGCGCGATGAGCACGGGCGATTTCGGTCAGCGTGTGAACCGATGGATCATCGTTGAACATCACGCCCCCGCCGCCGTTCACCTGCAAATCAGCGTAGCCGGGGCTGAGGATGTCGCCATGCAGGTCCTCGATCTGGTCGTCCTGCGCGATCTGATCCAAGGGGGCCAACGCGTCCAGCACACCGTTTCTGAACCGTGCGGCATATCCGTCACGCAATTCAGTGCCATCGAAGATCGGGCCGCCGGCAAAGGTGATGGTAGAACTGGTCATACCGTTTCCGTCACTTTTTTCAGATGGCGTGGTGTGTCCGGGTCGATCCCGCGTTGTGTGGCCACCTTCTCCACCATTCCGTAAAACGCGGCGATTGTCGGTATCGGGTCCGTCATCCAATGGGACGTCCGGACATGCGGCAGTTCTGTCGCGTGTTTCACGCGGACAGTTGTGGCGAAAACCACAGCGCCTTTGGACGCAAGTGCGTCTGCAACTTCGGCCAGATTGTCCTCTGCTGCATCCCCGGACGACAAAGCAAGCACGGGAAAGCCCTGATCCACGATGGAAACCGGGCCGTGCAGAACCTCGGCCGCCGAATAGCTTTCTGCGTGGATCTGGCAGGTTTCCTTGAATTTCAACGCGGCCTCGTTGGAAATGGCCAAAGACAGGCCGCGCCCCAAAGTAAACAAAGAGCGACCATCAACCGCGTCTGCCACGGCGCTCCAGTCGCAGGCGATTGCGGTCGACAAGCTTTCGGGCAGACCATGGATTGCGCGTAGCAGGTGATCATCGCGCTTCACCTGCGCAATCAGCCACAACCCGGCGACCAGAGACGTCACGAATGTCTTTGTCGCCGCCACGCTCAGCTCGGGGCCTGCGTGAATGGGCAGTGTTGCCGCAGCCGCCTCGGCCAGGGCAGAGGCAGGGTTGTTCGTGATCGCAACCGAGTAAGCTCCGCCGGATGTGAGCGACTGCGTGAGTTGCACGATATCGGGGCTCTGACCGGATTGTGAGACAGAGATGCAGATGGCATCCTCGCAGCGCATGTCGATACCGTAGATAGACTTGACCGAAGGTCCGACCGAGGCCATCGGCAAACCAAGCAGCAGTTCCGAGGCGTATTTCAAGAAGCTGCATGCATGATCCGAGGATCCGCGCGCAACCGAAATCAGGAACCGCGGGTCACGGGCCCGGATCTCGGTGGCGGTTTGCATGATCAATTCCGCGCCCTCGGTCAGAAGGCGGTCGACGGCGTCGGGAATCTCGTCGATCTCGCGCCGCATTTGAGTGGTTGTGTCAGACATTTTCCCAGGCTTTCAATTTGACAGGCGCAGCTCGGCCACGAAGTCATAGGCATCACCGCGGTAGATCGAGCGGGTCAATTCAGCGACCCGCCCGCTTTGCAGATACGAAGTGCGTTGAATCCGAAGCCCGGCCGTACCTTCCGCAACATCCAGAAGCTCTGCCTCGGGTGGTTCTAGGTTGATGGCCGAGATTTTCTGGATCGCGCGCACCGGTCGCAGGCCAGATTGTTCAAGAACAGAGTAAAGCGACCCCGTCACTTCGGTGGGGTTCGGCAGGATATCCAGCGGAAGGGCCGCTTTTTCCAACGCCATCGGGCGTCCTCCTGCCTCTCGCAGGCGGTAGATACGTGCGACCTGTTCATTAGCCGACAAGCCCAATGCCATCATTTCTTCCGGAGATGGCAGGAAAACCCCCCGTTCCAGCCATGTCGAGGTCGTCTTGAGCCCGCGCCGCTCCATGTCTTCGGTGAAAGACGTCAGATGGGACAGCGACTGTTCAACCTTCGCCACGGGTTCGCGAACAAAAGAACCAGATCCCTGCCGTTGTTCGATTGCACCTTTGCGCACCAATTCATGAATGGCCTTGCGCACGGTCACACGCGACAGGTCGGTGATCTCGGCGATTTCTCTTTCAGGGGGCAGCGAACTGTTGGGGGGCAGGATACCGTCCTTGATCCCTTGTTCGAGGCGCTGACGGAGCTGTACATAGCGCGGGCCCGAGCTTTGCCCCAACCATCCTTCGGGCCGCAGGAAATCAGCTATGTTCATGTTCGATTTCCTCCAGATAGGCCTGTGCCAATGCAAGTGCGCCGGACAGTGGATCGCCCGCAGGCTGGACCAGAGCGGGTTGCATGTCCGCAGGCAGGTATGGCGCATAAAGAGGGCCGATGCCCCCGGTCAGACAAACGGGCAGGTCAACGTGCCAGCCCATTTTCTTCATCACGTCGATCAGATAGTCCGCACCGTCCCGAAGGATGGAACTGGCCAAGTCGTCCCCGCGATTGGAAAGCTCGGTCACAAGCGGGGCGAGGGCGCCAAAGTCAGATGGCGTCATGTCAGCGGCGGCCCGTACAATTCCTGCGGCATCGCCGAATCGAGACAGCAGATCCTGCGCCAATGCTGAAGGGCCGGTCATACCATCCGTGTGTTCCAGCGTCTTGGCCAGCGCCCGTTTGCCAACCCATTGCGCGGAAGCCTGATCGCCCAGAACAGGGCCCCATCCGCCGGCAAACTTCATCGTGCCAACCCTTTGCATTGCGACAAAAGAACCGGTGCCGCAATGTGCGACAAACCCGTCATTGCCCCCCAATGCGCCGCGCAAAGCTGCTGCGCGATCATCTTCGATCCGGACGTGCCGAAATGGCAATGCCGCCGCAAGCTTCCGGGCAATCGCACCACCTGTTATCCCGGCCAGGCCCAGATAGGCGGGCGCTTGCACAAGCTCCTCGGGCGAACGGCCCGTCTGAACAGCCAGAGCTTCCAGGCCGTGCCGCAACTCGATGCAGGCGGCCTCGAAATCCGTGGACACGTTTGCCGCGCCGACTTCGACCCGGTGTGTTTCGCCATCAACAAATGCGGCGACGCGGCAGCGCGTTCCACCCCCGTCGGCGGCCAGAAACATGGGTTTTGATGACTTTACCATATAAAGACCTTTATAATACCTTTCATGCGTTTTGAAGTCCTAATTGTGACCAAAGTGGCGAATATTATGCTATAATAGCCAAAATTATGAGAAAAAATAAATGGTAGACTAATGGTATTTAAAAGGTATGATATCGAGAGTTCTTGGGGGAGAATCACTTGATTACGCCGGCGACAGAACAATTGCATCAGGATGCGCATGGGCTTGATACCCGTCCGCTGGCAGAGGTGGCCGGCCTGCTGGCGCGGTCGCAGGTATCAGCGGCGACGGCAGTGTTTGATGCGCTTGGCCCGATTTGCAGCGGGGCGACGGCCATGGCCCAAACGATCCGGTCGGGCGGCACGCTTCGGTATCTTGCGGCGGGGTCTTCCGGCCTCATGGCGGCCTCGGACGCGCTGGAGCTTGGCGGAACGTTCTCAATTCCGTCGCAGCAGATCCGCATTCACATGGCAGGTGGAATGCCGACCACGGCAGACATGCCGGGGGATGTAGAGGACGCTGTTGATGGGCTGGCGCAAGAGGTGTCGGATATGGTTGCCAACGATACGCTCATCGCGGTCTCGGCCAGCGGCACCACGCCATATACCGTTGCCGCCGCAAAACTGGCGCGCGACAGGGGGACGCCCGTGATCGGGATTGCAAACAACGCGGGCTCGCAATTGTTGCAACTGGCGGACCATGCCGTTCTGCTTGCGACCCCTCCGGAGTTGATCTCGGGCTCCACCCGGATGGGGGCCGGCACTGCGCAGAAAATAGCCCTCAATACGTTGTCGACGCTGATGGCCATCGAACTTGGGCATATTCAGGACGGTATGATGATCAATCTGCGGGCGGACAATGACAAATTGCGCGCGCGCGCCAACGGAATCGTTTGCCAGCTAACCGGCGTATCACCTGAACGTGCCGATGATGCCCTGAGGGCCGCGGATGGGAACCTGAAATGCGCGGCACTTGTCGCCGCAGGTGCCGTATCGGCAGAGGATGCACAAAAGCGACTGGCTGAAACGAATGGCCGTCTGCGTCATGCGATGAACCGGCTGAATGAAGAAAACGAACATAGCAACCTGGGAGAAACCAAATGAAACGCAAAGTTCTGAGCCTGGCTCTGATGAGCACGGCGCTGGTCACAAGTGCCTATGCGCAAGATGCTACGCTGACAATCGAAAGCTGGCGCAACGATGACCTCGCTCTCTGGCAGGAAAAGATCATCCCTGCATTCGAGGCTGCCAATCCAGGTATCAAAGTTGTTTTCTCGCCTTCAGCCCCGGCGGAGTACAACGCGGTTCTGAACTCGAAGCTGGAAGCCGGATCCGCCGGTGATCTGATCACCTGCCGCCCGTTTGATGCTTCTCTGGCGCTTTACGAAGCGGGCCATCTGACCGACCTGTCCGATCTGGATGCGATGAACAACTTCTCGGACGTTGCCAAATCCGCGTGGCAGACAGACGACGGGTCGGCCAGCTTTTGTGTTCCGATGGCATCGGTGATCCACGGTTTCATCTACAACAAGGATGCGTTCAACGAATTGGGTCTGGAGGTTCCGACCACCGAGGCGGAATTCTTTGAAGTGTTGGACAAGATCAAGGAAGACGGCACCTATATACCGATGGCGATGGGCACCAATGACCAGTGGGAAGCCGCAACGATGGGTTACAACAACATCGGCCCGAACTACTGGAAAGGTGAAGAAGGCCGCCTGGCTCTGATCAAAGGCGAACAGAAACTGACCGACCCTCAGTGGGTCGCGCCCTTTGCCACTTTGGCGAAATGGGCCGATTATCTGGGTGACGGATACGAGGCGCAGACCTATCCCGACAGCCAGAACCTGTTCACATTGGGCCGCGCTGCAATTTACCCGGCGGGCAGCTGGGAGATTGCAGGTTTCAACACGCAGGCTGATTTTGAGATGGGCGCCTTCAAGCCGCCGGTCCAGAATGCCGGTGACACCTGCTATATCTCGGACCATACCGATATCGGCATCGGCTTGAACGCTGCCAGCGAAAACCAGGAGGCTGCCCGTACGTTCCTGGCCTGGGTCGCAAGCCCGGAATTCGCCAGCATCTTCGGCAATGCTGTTCCCGGTTTCTTCCCTCTTTCCAACACTCCGGTTGAATTGGAAGATCCCCTTGCCAAGGAAATCGTCGGGTGGCGGGATGAGTGCGAGAGCACCATCCGTTCGACCTATCAGATCCTGTCACGCGGCACACCCAATCTTGAAAACGAGACCTGGGGTGCATCCGTTGCAGCCATCAAGGGCACCGAAAGCCCCGAGGCTTTGGGCAAGAAACTGCAAGATGGTTTGGCCAACTGGTACGCACCGCATCAGTAACACCTGAACCACTCACTCCGGGTGCGGCCCATCGCGCCGCGCCCGGCACTTTTCCCCGGAGAATCCCATGCAGACGCGCCGCATACGCTGGCACATCGCTGTTTTCCTTGCACCTGCGGTGCTGGTCTACACGGCGGTGATGATCCTGCCCTTGTTCAACACGCTCCGCCTTGCGCTGTTCACCGAAGTCGATCAGGCGCGTGTGTATGTGGGGTTGGAGAATTTCCGAACCTTGTTCTTTGATCCGCTGTGGTCCGAGCAATTCTGGAATGCGCTGGGCAACAACTTCTGGTTCTTCCTGATCCACATGCTGGTGCAGAACCCCATCGGAATCGCCCTGGCCGCGATCCTGTCACACCCGAGGCTGCGCTTTGCCGCACTGTACCGGTCGGCCATTTTCATTCCGACGATCCTGAGCTTCGTGATTGTGGGTTTTGCCTGGAAACTGATCCTGTCTCCGCTTTGGGGTATTGCGCCCTCGATGCTGGACGCTGTTGGCCTGAAATCCCTGTTTGCTCCGTGGCTGGGCAAGGAGGAATACGCGCTGACGACTCTGGCGCTTGTCTCGGTCTGGCAATTCGTCGGCATCCCGATGATGCTGATCTATGCGGCCCTGCTGTCGATCCCTGAAGAAATTCTTGAAGCCGGCGAGATTGACGGGATCACAGGAGCTTCGGCTTTCTGGAAAATAAAACTGCCGCTGATCCTGCCCTCGATCGGGATCATCTCGATCCTCACATTCGTGGGCAATTTCAACGCATTCGATCTGATCTATGTCTCTCAGGGCGCGCTGGCGGGACCGGATTTTTCGACCGACATCCTGGGCACTTTCATGTACCGCACATTCTTCGGCTTCCAACTGCAATTGGGTGATCCGTACATGGGGTCCGCCATTGCCGGTGCCATGTTCGCCATCATCCTTGTAGGTGTTTGCATTTACCTTTTCGGCATCCAGACCCGGATGCGCCGGTATCAGCTGTGAGGGCTCTACAATGAACAAAGCGCGCACGAATCCGCTGAATACCGCCGCAATGCATGGAGCGTTGATCCTTTACACTCTGATCGCCCTGTTCCCGGTTTTCGTGATCATCATCAACAGCTTCAAAACGCGCCGTGCCATCTTTCGCGAACCGCTTGCCTTGCCTGATGCCGAAAGCTTTTCCCTGATCGGCTACCAGACGGTGATGAAGCAGGGGGATTTCTTTCTCTACTTTCAGAACTCACTGATCGTCACTGTGGTTTCACTGACCTTTATCCTGCTGTTCGGTGCCATGGCGGCTTTTGCCCTCAGCGAATACCGGTTCAAGGGCAACATGTTGATGGGGCTCTATCTGGCACTTGGGATCATGATCCCGATCCGCATCGGCACAGTGGCGATCCTGGAGATGATGGTCGCAACGGGGCTTGTGAACACGCTTTGGGCCCTGATCTTCGTCTACACGGCACAGGGCTTGCCGTTGGCCGTGTTCATCCTGTCCGAGTTCATGCGCCAGGTCAGTGATGACCTGAAGAATGCCGGGCGCATCGATGGGCTTTCGGAATACACGATCTTTTTTCGGTTGGTGCTGCCTCTGGTCCGGCCCGCCATGGCGACCGTCGCTGTTTTCAACATGATCCCGATCTGGAACGATCTCTGGTTCCCGCTGATCCTGGCGCCCGCGGAAGAGACCAAAACCCTGACGCTGGGCAGCCAGGTCTTCATCGGCCAGTTTGTGACCGATTGGAACGCGGTTCTTTCCGCGCTCAGCATGGCGATCCTGCCGGTTCTGGTGCTCTACGTGATCTTCTCGCGCCAGCTGATCCGCGGTATCACCTCAGGAGCTGTCAAATGACCCGGGTTCTGATCGCTGGTCTTGGCAACATGGGTCTGAGCCATGCCTTGGCCCATCATCGTCACCCCGACGCACGGATCGTGGGACTGGTCAACCGATCTGGTCGAGTGGACCATCCCGACCTGTCAGGCTATCCGGCCTATACGGATTTTCAGGCGGCACTGGCCGAGACAAACCCCGATCTGGTCGTCGTCGCAACCTATTCCGACAGCCACGCAGACTTCGCCTGCGCCGCAATGGAAGCAGGAGCGCATGTCTTTGTTGAAAAGCCACTGGCCACGACGGTTGCGGACGCCAGACGCGTGGTCGCAAAAGCAGTGGAAACCGGCCGGAAACTGGTGATCGGATATATTCTGCGGCACCACCCGTCATGGATGCGCCTGATCGCGGAGGCGCGCGAACTCGGCGGGCCGTATGTCTTCCGTCTGAACCTGAACCAGCAAAGCAGCGGGGCCGAATGGGAAACGCACAAGGCCTTGATGCAGACGACGTCCCCTATCGTCGATTGCGGTGTGCATTACGTCGATGTGATGTGCCAGATCACCGATTCCGATCCCGTCCGCGTGCATGGCATGGGCCTGCGCCTGAGTGATGAGATTGCCGAAGACATGTATAACTACGGCCAGTTCCAGGTGATCTTCGAAGACGGCTCGATCGGTTGGTACGAAGCCGGCTGGGGCCCGATGATGTCCGAAACCGCGTTCTTCGTGAAAGATATCATCTCACCCAACGGCTCGGTCTCGATCACTGATGGGAACAAGGGCGCATCGGCCGATATCGACGGTCACACTAAGGTTGGCGGTCTTCTGGTTCACCGCCCCGAAGGTGATCAGACGATCGACCTGCCCGATGAACCCGGCCATCAGCAACTCTGCGACGCCGAGCAAGCCTATATGCTGCGCGCCATCGCCGAAGATATCGATCTGTCCCGCCACATGAACGACGCGGTGCAATCGCTGGCCATCTGCCTGGCCGCTGATGAAGGCATCCGTACCGGCCAACCCATTTCGCTGAAAGAGGCACGCACATGACCGCCCTGACGCTGCAAAACGTGAACAAGTCCTTCGGCACCGTCGAGGTCCTCAGGGATATCAACATCGACGTTGACGAGGGCGAATTCGTCGTCTTCGTCGGCCCTTCGGGGTGCGGTAAATCCACCCTTCTGCGTGTCATCGCGGGGCTCGAGGATGTGACGTCGGGCGAGGTACGCATCGGCGGTGAGCTCATGAACCTCACACCGCCCTCAAAACGCGGTATCGCAATGGTGTTCCAGAGCTATGCTCTCTACCCCCACCTGAACGTGCGCAAGAACATGTCATTGGCGCTGAAACAGGAAGGCCAGAGCAGGCAGGTCATCGAAGAGCGTGTTGCCAGGGCCAGCAAGATGCTGAACCTCGAACCTTACCTTGACCGGTATCCTTCCGAATTGTCCGGTGGTCAGCGCCAGCGCGTCGCCATCGGTCGTGCCATCGTGCGGGAGCCGAAGCTGTTCCTGTTCGACGAGCCTCTGTCCAATCTCGATGCGGCCCTGCGTATGAATACACGGTTGGAAATCGCGAACCTGCACCGGCAGCTTGACGCTTCGATGATCTACGTGACCCACGACCAGACCGAGGCAATGACTCTTGCCGACAAGATCGTCGTCCTGCGCGACGGGCGTGTGGAACAGGTCGGCAGCCCGATGGAGCTTTACAACAATCCCGCCAACCAGTTCGTGGCCGGTTTCCTTGGGGCGCCGTCGATGAATTTCTTTCCCGCCAGCATGATCGGCGAAAGCGCAGACATTACAACGGGAATCCGGCCGGAAGACCTGTTTTTGTCTGACGACGGTCCGGTTGTCGCAAACGTCACCCATGTCGAACATTTGGGCGGTGACACCAACGTAATTGCCATGATGCAGGATCACCAGATCACCGCGCGCCTGTTCGGGCAGCATCAGGTTGAAGCCGGTCAGAGCATCCGATTTGGATATTCTCCAGGCAGGGTCTATCGCTTCGACGCCCAGGGTGCGCGTCTCGCGTGACACTCACTGACGCAGGGCTTTGGGGGCCTAAGTCAGCCGACTTTTCCATGCAGTGCCGCCTAAACACCACCGGCTATTCTTGTGTTTCGGGTGAACATGACCGGCCCGGATGACGAGACCGCGCGGAAATCGGCCGCGCGACCCGCCAAAGCGCGATAGAACTGGCGCAATCCCGGTTCGATATCTGCGGCAAGTTTTTCGCAATGCTGACACATGCGCACGATGTCGCCCTGAGGTTTTCGGGTTCTCAACGCTGCGATCAACTCACCATGCCGTGCAACGAGCTCCTGGAACGCGTCGGTCTTCCGCAAAGTGGAATCTCCCACCAGAACAAAAACGGGCTCTGGGTTGGTTTTGCCTTTCAGGTCAACATGGCCGGCCTGCAAAAATGCCAGGTCATCTCGACCGGCTTGATACACCCCGTCTGAGACGACAATGTCATACTCGACCGTTCGACAGCATTGTTCGATCCGAGCCGAAACATTCACGACATCTCCGATAACCGTATAGTTGAACCGTTTTTGCGATCCTATGTTGCCGACGCAGGCCTGCCCCGTGGCGATTCCGGTTGCCAGCGCTATCGGCTTTCGGTTCCGCATGATGTCGGATGCGTTGAATTGTGCCAAAGCACCTCGCATCCTGAGCGCGGCAAGCGCTGCGCGGCATGGATGGTCGGCAACGGGCAAAGGTGCGTTCCAGAAGGCCATGATGGCGTCACCTATGAACTTGTCGATCGTACCACGCTCATGCAGGATCTGATCCCCAAGCTTGGAAAACAGCGCATTCAGCAAGGATACAAGTTCCGTTGCCGACGCGGACTCGGACAGAGCGGTAAATCCCCGGATATCCGAAAACATCACGGTGATTTCCTGACTTTCACCGCCCAATTGAAGCTGGTGACCCGAATTCTCCATTTCATCAAGGATTTCCGGGGCCACGTAATGCGAAAAGACTTTTCGAATTTGGCGCTTTTCGCGCTCGGTCGATACGAAAAGATACCCCGCCAGCAGACCGAAATTTGCGATGCCTCCAATCAGGGGAAAAGTGGCGTCGAACAGGATGGATTGGTTCTGAAAAACCAGCCAGCTGATGGCCAGAACGGCTGCGGCGGCAATGCCACCGGCGATGAAGGATGCGATGGCACCAAAGCTGGACATGACGGCAATCACCACAAGCCCCAGAAACGCAAAGGCAAGCAGTTCCTGCGCCGCAGTCACGTCAGACCGGCTGAGCATATCACCGGTCAGAATCTGTTCGATCATCTGGGCATGAATTGAAACACCGGGGACGCTTTCGCCCAGTGCCGTCTGATGAATATCGAACAAACCGGCAGCGGAGGTTCCGATCAGGATTATTCTGCCTTCGATTTCGGATCGCAGCCCGGGGTTTTCGGAATCTTCCAGAACATCCCTGGCTGAAATGTAAAGGTCGGGGCTGTCCCGTCGGTATTTCAGCCAAAGCTCGCCATTCTCGGTTGTCGGCAAACGGTATCCGGCGATTTCGACCGCCAGCATGATGCCAGCCTCGTCAGGCGCGCCTTCCACGAAAATACTGGTCTCACCCAGGGCGACTCTGAGGGCTTCAACTGCAAGGCTTGGCAGCGGACCGTCCGGACCGTTCCATAGAACCGGCGCACGTCTTACGATGCCGGTCCCACCGATGGGCGAGACATTGACCCCGCCGACACCTGCCGCCACCAGATCCAACGGTGGCGCGATTGGCGTCCAATGCGGGACCGAGATCAGCCCCTCGGCGGGGCTTTCCCCGAATTCAATGAGCCCGGCCTTGGCCGTAACGGGTTCCCCTTCAGCTGACAATCGCGCGGCCACGCCCAGAACCACGGGCCAGTTGGCCATTTCCATCCCAAGCACGACATCGTTGTCCAGCTTTTCGGCGTGGCGTTCCACAGTCAGTACGCCCGCCAGCGATGGATCGTTCAGAAGGCGAGATGGCGAATACCGGTCGGGTTCGGCAAACAGCATGTCGAACGCAATCGTCGCGGCGCCATGGCCACCCAGATTTTGAACCAACTGCGCAACCAAAGTGCGGGGCCATGGCCATTGTCCAAAGCTGGCAAGCGAAGCCTCATCGATATCCACGACACGCACGGGGAGTTCGGGATTGAACTCCCGCGGAGACAGTCTTTGCAAAACGTCGAAATAGATCAGACGCGTCATTCGAACGGGGTACGGATCCCACGCCCGGATGAAGCAACCCAAAAGGATCAGACCCAGCCCCACGAGGCGGAAGGCCCATCGCCCGTTCCTGGATTTCCGCAGCTTGTCGCTCACACCATCCTCCAGACAAATGGAACTGGAACTGCGTGTTCAGCAGCAATTCCCGAGCAATTACGGATCAGTTTCTTCCCGCTCTGGTTCGTCCCGTTCGGGTTCCTCAGGTTCCGGTTCTTCCCGTTCGGGTTCCTCTTGTTCGGGTTCTTCCCGTTCAGGTTCTTCCTGCTCTGGTTCTTCTCTGTCGGGCTCCTCCTGCTCTGGTTCTTCCCGTTCGGGTTCTGCATGGTCCGGCTCTTCTCTTTCCGGGTCATTGTTCGCCGAAGGCGAAGGTTCAGTGACCGTATTCTGCGCTTCGCGTTGCTGAGGAGGCGCTCTACCGGCTTCCGACCGGTCCACCTCGACACGCCGTATGGGCGCTCCATCACCTGAACACCCTTCAACCCGTACCTGCAAAGGGGGCAGCAGCCCGTCCTGGGACTGAACGAATGGAAACCCGCTTTTCAGCGCTTGATCGTATTGGGCCTGATCGGCAGGCCGTCCGACACCTCCGTCTCCGCTTGTTGCGAACATGCTGCATTGACGTCCCGAGGATCTGCACGCGCCCTGACTGCCACACATGCGGACCGTACCTTGCAGGACAAGCATCGCGCTTTGTTTTTCCGACACGATCCACATGTCGAAGGTGGTGCCGCGCACGGCCATTGTCGCCGACGGAGTCCTGATCGAGTAAGCTCTCTTTCGGCTTTTCCCGGAAATAAACCGAAAACTGCCACCCAAGGCCTGAACGGCAAAGCTCTTGGCTTTGCGGTTGTTTCGCAGCATGGACACATCCAGCACCATGCGTGCGTTGGGGCCGATGGCAATCTTGGTGTCATCCACAAAAACGATTTGAATTACGCCGGTCCGATCCGTGCTGAGCGCGTCGCCGGACGCAACCTCCATTCCTGAATAAACAGGTTGTGCTTTTCCCGCGCGAACGACTTGGGCGCCTTGTTGGACGCTGATGATTTTTCCAATGTCGGCGATGGTCTGCGACGGTATGGCCACGGCAACGCAAAGAACCATTACAATCTTTAACAACGACAAACTCGAACCCCTTCCCCCAATGGGTTTTGACGCGCGGAAACCGCGCTGTGCTCGACGCTTGCCTCTCAAAAAACGTATTATTATCTTTTATATGCATTAAAAACGTAGACAAATATGCTTACTTTTCGCGCTCTTAGCAAGAATTATGTGAAAACGACGTTCAAAAGTCGCTTTGGGCGCGCTTCTGTGAAGGCTTGATCGGGCGCAGTTTCGCACGTTTACTGCGGGTTAAGCATCTGTTTGGAAAAAGAGCGACTTTTCAAAACTGAACCGACATCAACTTGCTGGTTGTCCTGATGCGCAGTGCAACCTTGGGCGCAGTTGAAATTCCAATTGCGCAACGTATGTCTTGCCATGAACGTACGTATATCAATCCGCGCTGAAGGCCGTTTTGCTTTGCCACCCTACGCGGCTCTTTAATGTGACATGTCCCTCGGGTAGAAACGCAGTTGGGCAAGCTGACGGTCGCTGCCCGATTGTTCCAGCGCTGCAACACGGAGTCTGTTCATGCTGTTTCGTCGCATTATGGTCGCGGCCATGTTTTCTGGCTGTTTGCTGTCCACAGCGTCTGCACAATCCCAGGCCGAATCCTCTGCCCGGCTCTTCGTGGAACTGAACTCGGCCGAGGATGTTGCCAGCGCGTGCAGGTTGACGTTTCTGGTCAAGAATGAAACCGGGCAGCCGATCGACGGCGCCGTGTTCGAAACCGTCATTTTCGACACCGAAGGGGGTGTGTTGAACCTTTCTCTGTTCGATTTTCGCGATTTGCCCGCCGACCGGCCCCGGGTGCGCCAGTTCGACCTTCCCAACAGAACATGTGACACAGTTGGGCAAGCCTTGATCAACGGCGCGAACTCCTGCGTCGTGGATGGTTCCGAAAGTGACATATGCGACAGCACCCTGACGCTGAGCAGCAGGGTGGAAATGGGGTTGTTGGGATGAATCCTCTAGCCGCACTACGTGAAATATTTGAACTCGGCGGGCCGGTGGTGGCGATATTGATCGCCATGTCGGTTTTGACGCTGGCTGTCACTCTCTACAAGCTCTGGCAATTTGCCGCCTGCGGCGTCGGGCGGCACAGGGTGCTGTCTGAAGCTCTGGCAGCCTGGGACGCAGGAGATCACAGTACGGCACGCGCCAGGCTGGCGGACAGCAGCAGCTATCTTGCCCCTATTGTGGGCGCGGCGATGAACGCATCTGGTGTTCCCGGGGCCGATGACCGGCTGGATGCCGAAGCGGGTCTGGCACTCGCCGGGCTGGAACGTGGTTTTCGCTTGCTGGACACCGTGGCGCAGCTGGCGCCGTTGCTGGGTCTTTTCGGTACGGTTCTGGGAATGATCAGCGCTTTCCAAAGCTTGCAAACCGCTGGATCATCGGTTGATCCGTCACTTTTGGCCGGCGGTATCTGGGTGGCCCTGATCACCACCGCTGTGGGTCTGGCTGTTGCAATGCCAACATCGATGGTTTTGTCCTGGCTTGAAAGTCGAACCGCGCGCGAGCGTGTTTTTGCAGACAAGGCTTTGCGTACGGTTCTGGTTCCCGGTCATTCCATCCAAAGCACAGAGGCGGCCGCACAGGTCCCGGTCGCCCCAGAACATGCGTAACACTGCGCCTTTTGTGCGGCGGCGCATGTCGA
Organism: Ruegeria sp. YTSA144; assembly: GCF_059610125.1. Lineage (NCBI taxonomy): Bacteria > Pseudomonadati > Pseudomonadota > Alphaproteobacteria > Rhodobacterales > Roseobacteraceae > Ruegeria > Ruegeria sp. YTSA144. The sequence goes on along the minus strand of NZ_JBXWNA010000002.1, from coordinate 63,136 downwards.
TGACGCCCCTGATCGACGTGATCTTTCTGCTTTTGCTGTTTTTCATGCTGTCCTCAACGTTTTCGCGATTCAGCGAGATCGAGTTGAGCAGCGCCGCCACAGGCGGGAATGCTGATGCTACGCCGCCCGAGCGCCTTTTCGTGCAACTTGGCCCCTCACGTGTTGCCCTGAATGGCCAACCCCTGTCGCTTGAGGAATTGTTCAACCAGGTCAAAGCCGGTCAGGTGCTGGTAAGCCTTGATCCCGGGACAACTGCGCAACGTCTTGTGGACCTGCTTGTCCCGTTGCGCGGGCGCGAAGGTTTGACGGTCAGGGTGTTAGAGTGAGGCAATGATCCGCTATATCCGGCCCGGTCGAAATCGTGATTCCACCATTCCGCTGATCAACGTCGTCTTTCTGATCCTGATCTTTTTTCTGATTGCGGGTACGATTGCACCGCGGTTGGATCCCGATCTGGATTTGGTGAATACTGCGGATCTTGAAGGCCGCGAGCCGCCGGATGCGCTTGTTCTTCATCGGGACGGAACGCTGAGTTTTCGGGGCAATCCGATCGAGGCCGAAGCTTTCATGGCCGCGCATGACTCGGGGCCCGTGCGGATCGTACCTGACAGGGATGCGTCGGCCTCTCGATTGATGGAAGTCACCAGCAGTCTGCGCCGGTTGGGTGCGCCAACCGTTTTTCTGGTGACCGAACAGGCCCTCGAATGATCAGGCGGTCCGTTTTTGTTGCAATCATTGCAATTTCGATTTCCGTACTGGTGCATTTGATCGGCCTGATTGTCACGGTGCCAGAGTTGTCGGATCCGGCTTCCGGGGAAACCGGTACCGACACAATCGAACTCAGCAACGCGTTTGAAGAGTTGGCCGATACCAGGATTGAACCCGTACCGCCCACGCCGGATGAACCGCCAACCCCTCCGGTGGAGCCGCCAACCCAGCCGCAGGAGGCAGAGGTTCCGACAAGTGATGCCCGCGTTGCCTCGCCGAACCCGCAAGAGACGTTCACGCCCGACACCGGGGATTCAACGATTATCCAACCGAGGGCGCCGGAGGAGGTTGTCGTGGACCCTGTCGACCGGAACCTGGAGGACGAAGGCGAAGCCGCCGAAGCTGAAGGCGCTGCGTCTGCAAGGCCCGAAGCGTTGGCCGAAACACCTGAGTTGCCGAAGCAAGAGCCGGTTGCTCCGGTTGAGCCTTCTTCTGCCGCGGAACCGGCGTCCGAGGAACAGCAACAGGTTGCGGCGTTACCAGTCGAGGTGGCTCCGGTTGTTCCGGAAGTCACGCCGCCACTTGAACCTGTGATACCGGAAGAAGCGTCGGAACCCCTGGATGAAGAAACCGAACTGACCGTACCCGATGCAAACGTGGACGGATCCGAACAGGCCGTAGCCACGTCATTGCGGCCTCGCCTTCCAGACCGACGTCCACAACCCACCCTGCGGGGTGCGTTGGATCCGTCAAGCAACTTTGACGCTCTGAGATTTCCGGAACAGACGATTGAATCACCTCTGACGACGTATCAAAGAGAGGGTGTCGACGCCTTCCGGCAAAACCGGGGCGGCACCCGTTCAGGCGGGCGGGGGCCGGGAAATTCGGACAGCACGAACTATGCAGGTCAGGTTCTTGTTCATCTGAACCGGGCGCCGGTCGTTTACGTTGCCGGTCGTGGCTATGCGCGTGTGTTTTTTCAGATTGACCCGGATGGTTCGTTGGCCTGGGTTGATGTCGTCGAAAGCTCCGGCTCGCCGGAAATAGAGCGCGCAGCTAAGGAACAGGTTCGAACCGCCGCACCTTTCCCGCGCCCGCCGGGGGGCGTCAGCCGGAAGCTTTCCTTCTACTATCAGATAAGATGATCCGACGGGTCTTGCCTGTAGGACACGATTTGCGATCGCCCCAGAGGCTTTCGCCGAGTTTCCGGATTGCGCGGGTTTGCAGCTTTCATAAAAAAAAACTCTTTGGTCGAAAGAATGTGATATAAGAAAAAGTGAATATTATGTTGGCGCGATGAAACCGCCGACACCTCTGAGTATACCTGATTTGGGAGGTCACTTTGTTTCGGATATCTTCTTGTTTGATTTCACTCGTATTGGTCCCTGCTGCTGCTGTCGCCGACGCCGTACCCAGCGAAGAAGCTGCCGAGGGATTGTTTTCTGATCAACCGTATTCCCCTTATGCCCAACGCACATTTCCTGAGCGTCCGCTTTGGGGTGACACTCACCTCCACACTGGACTTTCGTTGGACGCGGGCGCTTTTGGCAACACCTTGCTACCGGACGAAGCGTGGCGATTCGCAAAGGGTGAGCAGGTCATTTCTTCGACGGGTCAACCAGTAAGACTGTCACGACCGTTGGATTGGATGGTTCTCACGGATCACACGGACCTGATGGGGTTTGCTCCGGATTTGCAGGCCGGCAAGCCGGGCGTTCTTTCCGATCCGAAAGGGCTGGAGTGGTACGAGGGGTACAAAGCCGGCGGGGAAGAAGCCGGTAAAGCAGCTTTCGACATCATTACCAATTTTTCGCAAATGACTCTGCCAGAAGTCCTGTTGGAGTCGTACAGCCCCGGTGCCGATGCTTTTGCCTTCACCTGGGAAAGCATTGTTCTGGCGGCCGAGCAGCACAATGATCCCGGCACCTTTACCGCTTTCATCGGCTTTGAATGGACCTCGGTGCCGAAAGGGTTCAACTTGCACCGCAATGTCATGCTGCGCGATGGGCCAATCAGGGCGCTTCAGATGGTGCCGCCGGTCACGCAGCCGCCCTACGGTGATACGGATCCAAAGGCGCTATACGCCTGGCTTGAAGAATATCAGGAAAAAACGGGGGGGCGAGCAGTTGCCTTTGCCCATAACGGAAACCTGTCAAATGGGTGGATGTTCCCAACCGAAGACACGTATCACGGCGGCAAGGTTGACGAGGAATATGTCGCTGCCCGCGCGAAATGGGAGCCCCACTATGAGGTCACGCAGATCAAGGGTGACGGCGAAGCGCACCCTTTCCTGAGCCCGAATGACGAATTTGCGGACTATGAGAACTGGGACGTCGGCAATCTGGATATTACCGAGTTGAAAACCGATGACATGCTGGCCGGAGAATACGCCCGAGAGGCATTGAAACGCGGATTGATGCTGGAAGAAAAGTTTGGCGTGAACCCCTATAAATTCGGCATGGGGGGTGCGACGGACAGCCATACGTCTTTGACCACCGCCGAAGAAGACAATTTCTTTGGAAAATCTGTCAGCGTCGAACCCTCTGCCTCGCGTATCAAGCATCCGTTCATCGCAAATGACCTTGGTGAAATTCCCGGCGATTTGCTTGTCGCCTCCGGATACACGGCGGTCTGGGCCACCGAGAATACGCGCGCGGCGATCTTTGATGCGTTCAAGCGCCGCGAAACCTATGCAACGACCGGGCCAAGGATTGGTCTGCGGTTCTTTGGCGGATGGGATTTCAGTGACGCCGATGTTGAAACCCGTTTTCTGGCCAATGTTGGCTATACCAAAGGGGTGCCAATGGGTTCGGACCTGCGCCCGCGCGAGGGTGAGGCTGCGCCAAGTTTCCTGATCGCCGCTCTGCGCGACCCGGTTGGTGCCAATCTGGACCGCGTTCAAGTGATAAAGGGATGGCTCGACCCAGAAGGTGAATTGCAGGAAAAGGTCTACGACGTGGCATGGTCGGATAACCGTGAGGTCGATCAAAACGGCAAGGTCCCTGCGGTCGGGAACACTGTGGACGTGGACACCGCCAGCTGGACCAACACAATCGGAACGGCCGAACTTGTCACCGTATGGTCAGACCCGGATTTCGATCCGAATGCACGCGCGTTTTACTACGTCCGCGCCATCGAGATCCCAACGCCGCGTTGGATCCTGTACGACAAGCTGAGGTATGGTATCGAATTGCCCGAGGATGCAGTGCTTACGCATCAGGAACGCGCCTATTCGTCCCCGATCTGGTACACCCCGGCAGAGTGATCCGCTCGACCCACGAATTGAGCGCCGGGGCGGTGATTTCCACCTCGGCGAATTCACCACGTTTCCGGAACACCCGGACTGCTCGTTTTCTTGCAAAACCCAACCGGTTGATGACAGCATCTGTATGTAGAACCTGAGCACGTTTTACGCAGGAGACTCCATGCGAATACTGAAAGAACCTCTGTTCCATTTTTTCTTGATTGGAGCGGCTATTTTTATTTGGTTCCATATTGTTGCGCCGGGCAACGAGACCGTTGAAGATCTTGAGGTGATAACAATCGACGAAAATGACGTCGCATTATTGTCTGCTCGGTTCGAAACACAGTGGAAACGCCCGCCAAGCGACGCGGAACTGAAGGCGTTGGTCGATGCATCCATTCGTGAAGAGGTTCTGGTCAGGGAGGCAAGAAAGCTTGGTCTGGATCGCGGAGATCCCTTGATAAGGACCCGGCTGAGCCAAAAAATGGACTTTCTGACCGAAGCCATTGCCACTTCCATCGTTCCGGAGGACGAAGACCTGGAGGCATTTCTTCAGGAAAACGCGGAACGCTATGCAACGCCTGTCATGGTGGCCTTCCATCAGGTCTTTCTTGGAGAAAAGCCCGGAGAGGCCGAAATCGAGAATGCGCTGGCCACCCTGCGCGCCAAGCAAGACGTTTCCGATCTGGGCGGTTCAACCTTGCTGCCGGCGTCAATGCCCTTGTCCGCGACGCGGGTTATCGAGTCGGTCTTCGGAGGAGGGTTTTCTAAAGGCATCACAGAGGTCGAAACAGGTCGGTGGACGGGGCCGATCCAGTCGGGTTACGGTATCCACCTTGTTCAGGTCGTCGCTATCGAGCCCAGTCGAACACCTCCTTTGGCTGAAATCCACGACGCGGTGCTGCGGGATTGGCGTCGGGAAATGAGTGAAGCTCTGGCGCAAGCGCAATACGACACGCTTGCCGAAAACTACGAGATTGTGGCCCCCGATCTTTCAGGCCCTGCCAAATGAGAGTTTTGGTCTGCTTCCTGTTTGCGCTGCTGTTCCTGTGGCCTGCAAATTTCGCCACTGCGCACGCGCTTGATCCGGGATATCTGGAAATTCGTCAAATCGCCTCTGACACCTGGAGCGTTCATTGGCGAAAGCCGGATGTGAATGGCCAACCGATGGCGATTGACGCCATATTGCCAGATGGCTGCACACCTGCGCGTGGCCCTGATGCCGTTTCCGACGGTCGAGGGTGGGTTTCGTCTTGGATCGTCGAGTGCGACGCGGATATCACGGGTCAACCCATTGCCATTGAAGGCCTTGAGACTCAGAGAAATGACGTGCTGGCGCGTGTGCATCCCCTCGATGCCCAACCTGCAACGCTTCGTTTTACCCCGGACGCCAGTGTCCAAATCTTACCTTCTGAACAGTCGACATGGTCAGTGTTTGCCGCGTATTCCCAGTTGGGTTTCGAGCACATACTGGAAGGCTGGGATCACCTTCTGTTTGTCTTTGCGCTGTTTGTTCTGGTCCGTGATCCGTGGAAACTTGTCGGAGCCGTAACAGCGTTTACACTTGCGCATTCAATAACACTGGCGCTGGCAACGATTGGCGTTTTGAATGTTCCCGGACCACCGGTCGAGGCCGTTATCGCACTGTCCATCGTGTTTCTGGCGATGGAGATTGTCAAAGGCGGTGAAGGACGGTTCCGGCTTTCAAGGCAGAAACCCTGGATCGTCTGTTTCGGGTTCGGGCTTTTGCATGGCCTTGGATTTGCTGGGGCTTTGGCTGACATTGGATTGCCATCTGACGACATTCCCGCGGCATTGCTGGCCTTCAACCTCGGTGTTGAAGCCGGGCAGTTGAGCTTTATTGCTGCTTTGACTTTGCTTCTGGCGACCTGGCGGCTGGTTGCACTTCCAGCAGGTAGAAATGCCACGGTCTTGACCGCGTATGGGATCGGGTCAGTGTCAATGTACTGGCTGATTGAACGCGTCAGCGGGTTTTGAACCGCGGCAAAGTCGCGAGAGTTGAGCAAGACATTGTGGATCATGACGTCGCATGTGCCTGAAAAGGCATACGGCCCGAACCTGGCCAGCTGAGCTTTTGCGCCGTTTCGGGTTTTCTTCCATGAAAGACCAAGGTTACAAACAGCACAAAGCCTATGGTTTTCAATCGACAGTGGCCGATGGCAATTCGCCGAAACACTTTCTGTAATCTTGTGAGAACTGCCCGATATGCCATAAGCCATGTCGGTTTGCAGCGTCAGAAATTGACATTTCATTACCTTGCTCTGCAAGCAGGCTGCGAACCCTGTTAAGGCGGAGCCTTGTGTAATAAGCCTTTGGGCCGTTTGTGAGAAGCACATTTGTTCTGTCATGCCGACGCCGTATTGGGCCATTCGGCCTTCAACAGCCGTGCAAAGATCATCACATGCGTGACCAAAAGTACGGGCACAAAGAATGTGGGAATGAACCAAGTGGGGCCAAAGTGGTCAATTGCCTCGGCTTGGCGCAAGGCGTTCACCAGATCGACAGTTCCAAGGATGTTGAAACCCCACACCAACGGAAGGGTGGCCATTGATCTCCATCGCAAAGCGATAAGCGCCGCGATTGCCAGAAACGCCGAGAGCAAATCGCCGTAGCTGGCGCTGGTTGCAAACGCCTCGGGCAACCCTCCGTTGTTGAGATTTGGTACCATGAAGCTCATTCCGATGTGTCGGAAAGCATGCGGCAGCAGCAGGATTGAGAGCGCCGCCGCCGCCGGCAGCCGTGCAAGCCAGGGTGCAACGTACCACGCCGCAATGAGGGCAACGACAAAGAGACTCATCGCGAACTGAAGAAGGAATATCACTGTGGGGGTCATCTGATCGGTCCTTTCGACATATGTCTGTTGACGTGAATTCGGGGGCAGACGTTCACCCTCGACCAGCAATTCGTTTTACGCTCGCCTCAGCCCGCATTGCCCCTAGCGAAACGGCCGGAGCAATCTCGTGGGCTGTTCCAGTGGCGACATCATAAAGCAAGGCCGAGACTGTGATTGCGTCAGGCACCTCCGGTGCTGCCGCCAGGCGCTTGATGTCTGCCGAAAGGTCGCTTTCGTGGTTCGTGATTGCGTTTTCGGATACGTCGATCCCAAGCTTTTTTTGCAGCGCGTCCTGAAGGTCCGGATTGGACAGCCGCTCGGCTCCACATTGTGTGTGCTGCATCAGGATGACGTTGAACCCCTGTTCGCGGCCCTCCGTCATAGCGCTCACCAGAAAGGCGAGGGTGGCGATTTCTTCGATTGCGGCGCGTGTAACCCGTCCGCCATTGTTTCGGATCACAACCGCGTCGCCAAGCTCCAGTCCGAGGATGTGCGCGGGATCGACTCGGGCATCGCCGCAGGTTAGAACAACTGTTCGCAGTTTTGGCAGGATCGGCAGGCCGGCACTGTCAAAGCCCGCAGAGAATTCTTTGTTTCGAGTGATGAGTTCGTCTTGAACGTTCATAAAAAGGTCCTTTCGTCTTGGAGGGTAAACCTTCGTCTTATGCTGCGTTAGGCAACGCGCATCGGCGCGGCTTGTACGTCCTTGGGTTGGTGTTTTTCCGTCCAGTCCGCATCGTCCTGGCAGTACGAAGCGGATGAGAGCTGCACGTAGTCTCGCTGCTTCTGAGCGTGATCAAGATCGAAGGCGCGTGTCGTGAGGATCTTCAGAAAGCTGCCGATCGCACCAATGCTGCCGGACAGGCTGCGTGCCAGGCCCGGTTGATCTGCTATCTTGCGCCGTACGATGCTTTCAAAAGCTTCAGGCTCGTGCCCGCAGACTTGAAACACGTCCTCGGTCGGGGCGTTTACCGCGAAGGCGCCTCGCCTGTACTCCTCTGAATAGATTGCAAGTTGGGTGACTGCCGCTTCCGAATAGTTTGCTGGGCGCAGGGCCTTCAGGGCTTTGACCATCATTCGTTCGGAAATATCGACATAGCGTACCCGCCGCCCCAGCGCGCGGCCCATTGCTTCGGCGATTTCGTTGGGCGACAGCAGCGTTGGACCCGTGGGACGGTAGGTTTTGCCTGCATGGTGTGCCGGGTCCGTCAAGGCACCGACCGCCACACGGGCAATGTCTTCGTTCGAGGGGGCAGCATTCTTCTTCAGACCGCCGTCGCCAAGCGGCATTGAGAACTGCCCAAGATGGGCCGCCATGCCCAGCATCATCAGGTAGTTTTCAGCAAACCAGCCGACATTGACCGTTGTCACCGACATCTCCGGGCGCATGCCGATCAGGATGTCGCCCAGGTAGACTTCGCGTGTAAACAGTGATGGGTGATCTGCACTCGAAAGCCATTGGCTTAGCGTAACGACGTGCTCGACCTTTGCTTCGTAAGCTGCAGCTGTGAAGACCGCGTTGAAGTGGAGCCCATTGGGTGCCGTCGGAGCGCATTGATAGGCCCGCTGCACGCCTTTCATCGCCGAGCGCATGTCGCTCAGGGAATACTGGTCGCCCACGAATAGTTCAGCGCCCGCGCGTTCGAGAATTTCAGAGCGATGATCCCTCTGCCGTATGAACGCACGGACAGGATAGGCTTTGGCTCTGAGCTGAAGCGCGACTTGCAGCCCTGTCTTGCCGCTTGCGCTGGTGACGAGGATCTTGGGCTTGGCAGGCACGGGCATACTCCTTTAGATGATGCTTGCAATCTATAAATTAGATGATACATATAATCTTAATTGTCAACCCTGTCTGGGAGCGCGAAAATGCCGAGAATGTCGGAAGCGGAAAAAAGGCGCAGTCACAACAGGATACTGGATGCTGCTGCACAGTTGTTCCGCGAACGCGGGGTCGAAGCGACAAGCGTCGCTGACGTCATGAAGGCAGCCGGAATGACACATGGCGGTTTCTACCGGCACTTCGAGTCGAAAGAGGATTTGATCGCGGCATCCTTCCGGCACGCAGTCGATGATGTCGTTTCGGGAATGGAACGCGAGGAATCCAGCGAAGGGCGAGGGAAGGAACGTCAGGACTACATAGCCAAGTACCTATCCCAATCTCATGTGCAGGACAGTCGACATGGATGCCCGCTTGCGGCAATGGGAACCGAGCTTGCCCGTACCAAGGGCGCTGCCCGGCACGCGGGTGCGCAGGCGTCTGATCGCATGGCAGCCCTTTTGCAGGACACGCCGGAAACCGGCTCGGATCAAGGCATAGCCGCAATGGCGCTCTTGATGGGTACGATTATCCTGGCCCGTTTGACGGAAAACGAAAAGGAGGCGGACCGAGCGCTGGAGGCAGGACGCACTGCTATAAAACTGCTGCAAGATCATTGGCCAAAAGATAAGCTCTAGGGTCAGGACCCATTGATTTAGGATTGAAGTTCTGAATCACTGCCGCCCAAAAGGGAGCGGTGACATGAGTGATTTGTTTTGGCTGACCGATGCGCAGATGACGCGGCATCTGGGCGTCACTTAACCAAAAAAGATCAGACGTTTGCCTAAATCAATCGCAAGTAACTGCAATCTGTGAACTCCTTCTGCTTGCTACATCCGCCCAAGACCATCGGCTTGGGTGCAAGGGGCGTCCATTCCATAAGATGAGATAGGTCAAAGCGTTAAGCGTTTGATCCAGAGGATCAAACGTGGCGCATGACCGGAACCAAGCAGAGCCACGATCTGATAAGCGAAGCAGGACAGCGTGGACTTTTGGTACAGGTAGGAGGACCTCTGGGCGATCTGTCCAACTACGATGTTGGAACGGAAGCAGAGGTCAAGATGCGTATGGCAGAGGCGCTTGATCTGGGTATTGCAGAACCACATTGGCAAAACGCGCGTGACGGCGTGGCCGATATCGTTGCTGCACTTGGCGCGCTGTGTGCGACGATCTGCAAAATAGCCCACAACATCAATCTGCTTTCGTCCAGCGACATCGGTGAGGTGTACGAATGCCATGAAAACGGCAAGGGTGCGTCATCTTCAATGCATCACAAGCGTAACCAGCGGGCCAGTGAATTTGCCGAAGCCGTCGCAAGGCTTGGGCGCCAAAGATCGGAGCAGATCGGAGAACTGACCTTGCATCAACATGAGCGCTCTGGCGGTGTCTGGGTTGGCGAATGGCTTGTCGTCCCGGAGGTGTTTTTGTTGTCGTCCGGCGCTTTGTCATGGGCAAAGCGGATGTTGTCTGAATTGAGGGTCAACGAAGACCGGATGGAACAGAAACTTCAATGAGGTAGCTGAGAGCGCAAGTTGAACACTGGATGACGCTCTTTGTATGGCGGCACAGGCGAGAAGCGCTCAAAGTGTCATTCCGCGGGCTTCGCATTTGGTTTGGCAGAGATCAACTTATTATTGTCATTATTGACAATAAAACTCCGTCCGCTTACATCTCCATAAACATCACAGCTCATGGTGATCGGATGCGGTTGTTGAAGTACACGTCGATGACAGCTTGTTTTGCTATTGCAAACAGCTCTTTTGCCCAATCCTCGGATAACGCTCCATTTCACGTTGCCGTTGAAGGCCTGCGAAACGAAAACGGAGCGGTCATTGTGGCCGGCTTCAGTAAAGCTGACGCATTTGAGGCAATGGGCGCAACCAATGCGGCAGCGATGGCTCAGATACCGGCATCCAGCTCACAGGCCGCCGTCACGTTTCATGATTTGCCACCGGGAGACGACGCTTTTGCCGCTGTTTACGATAAGGACATGGATGGTGACCTGGACATGAAAGGCCAGGTCCCGACCGAGGGCTATGCCTTTGCGGCCATGGGCCGCGACGGCCGACCTCCGGAATTCAAGGATGCTGCTGTCTCAGCCGGTGGCACCGCTCAGTCGTCATTGCGGCTGAAGTATTGGGACTAGGACAATGGGACGCCCTTCAAACCGCGATAAGCGCTATGGTCAGGTCATGGAGGCGTTTGTGCGCTGTGTCGCACGGATGGGCCTGGATGGTGCCACCTTGAGTGCGATTGCAAAAGAGGCGGGGCTGACCCGCCCACTGATCCGTCACCATCTTGGCAACCGGGATGAGATGATCGTGGCCTTGCAGGATTACGTGTTGGACCAGTTCAACAGTGCCGCGAACGAATTGGTTGCAGCCTTGCCGGACTCAGATCCCGCGCATGTCTTGGTGAACCACCTATTCTCCGATCAGTCAGACTCGTCACCTGATCTGGTCCTGGCGTTTGCGGCCCTCACGGCTCGAGCCAGTGAGGATGGCGAGCTCAGGGCAAACTGCCGGGCTTCGATCCTTGGATTTGAAGCGCAGGTTGCTGAGGTTTTGCAGCGGAACTATCCCGAGGCCCCACAGATGGACACCCAACAGGCAGCGCATGGCATAGTGGCGCTTTACTTCAACACGGCATCGCTTGCTGCTTTGGAAATGCCGACAGAGTGGGTGAACCGGTCGAAGGCGATGGCAGTTTCACTATGTGAAAATCTGGCAGACCCAGCATGAAACGCATCCAAATCGCAAACTACACCATGTTCGCCTTGCTGATGATTTCAATTCTGCTGGGCTATCAATTTCTCTGGGGTCTGTTGTTTCTGTACTGGACCGTCATTGGCATTTCGTCTGGACAAGCTTTCTTGTTGACCGATGTCTACCGGGCGACTGAGCCGGTCCTGTTCTGGTGTATCCAGGTCACCTGGATTGTGTTGGGTTTTTTCCTGCTGCTGGGCGACTTCTTTCCATCGTTGGCCTAACTTCCCTGAGGAGGAATGCACCCAATGGCAAACATGCTCCATCTGTTGCCGGCCGAAGCTTACACCCGTCAGGGCTGGTTTGATCGTGAACAGCGGGACATCTTTTTCAGAACATGGCGCTATGCCGGGTTCATGGAAGATATCACCGAGCCGGGCCAATACATCACCGTGCAGGCTGGGCTGCGGCCAACGCTCATGGGATAGGTCTTGGTCAGGCGCAGCTTCTTGTCGGGGTCGATGATGAACGCCGACCGTACCGCGGCGGTTTCGGATTCCGCTGGGTGGATCATCTCGGACAGTTTGGCGATCTTCAGATCAGGGTCGGCCACGATGGGAAAGGTCAGGTTCGTGTGCTGCGTGTCGTTGACGTCTTCGATCCAGCGCGGGTGTTCGGTGACGGTGTCGGTGCTCAGACCGATGGGTTTCACGCCACGTTCGGCAAACTCGTCGGCCAGCTGCACAGTGCGGCCCATTTCGGTGGTGCAGACCGGGGTAAAGTCGGCAGGATGGCTGAAAAAGAACGCCCAGTCCTCGCCGATCCAGTGATGGAAGGAAATTGGGCCGGTCGTGGTGTCGGCTTGGAAATCGGGAACAACGTCTCCAAGAAGCAGGGTCATTGGTCTTCCTTTCGGTCTTTCGGGTTCTGTTTCATCGGCTCAGGTCGTTCCGCGCCGCATCCCGGTCAGTGATAAAACCACCGAACTTGCAAAAAACTTACATCTTGAATAGAGTTTTTCGAAAGAGACGTGCATGAAACTCACATCCTATTCCAATTTTGCCCTGCGTTCGTTGCAGTTGGCGGCGCTCAAGGCGCCGAATCGCATCCGCGTAGACGATGTCGTGCGCGTGCACGGGCTGGCCCGACCACATATCGTGAAGATCGTGCACGAACTGGGCCGTGCCGGTTATCTGGAAACCACGCGGGGTCGGGGTGGTGGGTTCCGGCTGGCCAAACCGGCCGAGGACATCGTCATCGGCGATGTCATTCGCCTGACCGAAGGGCCACTGGACGTGGTCGAGTGTTTCAATCCAGAAAAAAACACGTGCCCGCTGATCGGAATATGCAAGCTGTCCCAAGCGATTCAAAAAGCGACCCGGGCGTTCATGGCGGTGCTCGATGATCTGACGTTGGCTGACATCGCCGCAAACCGGTCTGAGTTGCTGAACCGCATCGCGCCGATCGAGGAGGGCATCGTGGCACCCATGCGCAAGGCAAGATGACGATCACCGACTGGACCGAGCGTTTCCACGGCACCAGCCGTCTTCCCAAACCGGTACGGGAAAGGTTGCGGGCAGCCGCCCGAATCCTGCGTTTCCCCAAGGGCACCCAGGTATTCGGGCCCGACAATGTGCCCGACAGCCTGCTTTTTCTGTATGACGGCCGGGTCCGGGTCTCTCAAAGGTCGGATTCCGGGCGCGAGATTGTGCTGTATCGGGTCGAGGCCGGTGAAAGCTGTGTGCTGACCACGGCCTGCATTTTGGCCGAAGAAGCTTACAATGCAGAAGGTATCGCCGAGACCGATGTCGTTGCCGTGGTTCTGCCGAAGCTCTCGTTTGATCGTCTGGCCTCGGAAGAGGATGCCTTTCGCCAGTTTGTCTTCGAGGCCTATTCGCGCCGATTGATCGATCTGTTGCGGGTGGTGGATGATGTGGCCTTCGGGCATCTGGACGTGCGCCTGGCCGAGCGTCTTCTTGATTTGGCCGAGGGGGGCGATGAAATCCAGGCCACCCACCAACAGCTTGCCAGCGAACTGGGTACCGCGCGCGAAGTCATCACGCGGGTTTTGCAGGATTTCCAGAAGCGCGAGATGATCACCCAATCGCGCGGACGGATCACTTTGACCGACAAGTCTGCATTGGAAAAACAGGCGCAGAGCGCCTGAAAATTTCCAAAGGGTTGCGGGTTTCGTGACTTTGTCACTGAACTATTGTCATGAAAGTTATATCTGCTCTTCAACTTTAGATTCGCGCCCGAGGCGCCGAAGCCCTGAACAGAAGCTCGGTTGCGGACGGACCAAAACCCAGGAGAGTGAAATGGATGACCGCAAAAACGTCCCGAAGCTCGGCGGTGTTGCCGTTGCGGCGGTCGGTACGCTCGGCGCCTGTTTCCTGTGGCCCCATGCATACGGCCACAAGCCTGGAAAGGCCGGCGCGTCGACGCAGCGTCGCCACGGAGCGGATGAGAAAGGCCATGACGACGTGAACAAGCCGGGATTGCGCGGCCGGTATGCGACGCCCGAGGAAAGCGCCGAACCGGCGGCGAGGGACCGCAACTTCGATTCCATCACGCGGAAGGTCGGAAACCTGTCGGACGGCATCTGTACCGTCACGCGGTCATCTGATCCTCGGGTCATGGAGGCCGTTCACGAAATGATGATGACGCGCGGCTGACAAAGGCTGGACCCGCGCCCAAGAGGAGGCACGAATATGAACGATCAGAAGACCATTGACACGCACAACCAGAAGATGGCGGACGCGATTGCGACGCCGATAGCGAACTATCCTGTTGACCAGAGCGTCAAGCCCGAGGTTCAGGGGTTCTATGACGAGGCGACGGCGACGATCAGCTATATCGTCAAGGACCCGACGTCGAACGCCTGCGCGATCATCGACAGCGTGATGGACATCGACTATGCGGCCGGCCGGATCACGTTCGACCATGCCGACCTGCTGATCGCCGAGATCGAAAAGCAGGGTCTGAAGCTGGAATGGATCATCGAAACCCATGCGCATGCGGATCATTTGTCGGCGGCGCCCTACATCCAGCAAAAGCTGGGCGGCAAGATCGGCATCGGCGAGAACATCAAGATCGTGCAGGAGGTGTTCGGCAAGATCTTCAACGAAGGCACCGAGTTCCAGCGCGACGGCAGCCAGTTCGATGCGCTGTTCACCGACGGCATGACCTACAAGATCGGCAACATGACCGCCTTTGCCATGCACACGCCGGGCCATACGCCGGCCTGCATGGTGCATGTGATGGGCAATGCGGCTTTCGTGGGTGACACGCTGTTCATGCCCGATGGCGGTTCGGCCCGGGCCGACTTTCCGGGCGGGGATGCGGGGACACTTTATGACTCGATCCAGAAGGTGCTGAGCCTGCCGGACGAAACCCGCCTGTTCATGTGCCACGACTATGGCCCCAACGGTCGCGACATCCGCTGGGAAACCACCGTGGCCGAGGAGAAGGCACACAACATCCACGTGGGCGGCGGCAAGTCGCGGGACGAGTTCATCAAGATGCGCACGGAGCGTGATGCGACGCTGGCGATGCCGACGCTGATCATCCCGTCGATCCAGGTCAACATCCGCGCCGGAGACATCCCGACGGATCAGGACGGCAACCAGATGCTGAAGGTTCCGGTCAACAAGCTCTGATCGCGGGAGGCGACAATGGAAATCAGGAAGATATCAGACGCACTGTCGGTCTCGCCGCAGATCACGCTGGACGACCTTGCCGCCATCAAGGCGGCGGGGTTCTGGGCCATCATCTGCAACCGGCCCGATGGCGAAGGGGCCGACCAGCCCAGCTTTGACGAGATCGAAGCAGCGGCCCGAAAACATGGCCTTGAGGCACGCTATGTCCCGGTGCAGAGTGGGATGGTCAAGGATGATGACGCGCAGGCCTTTGGCGGTGCCCTGACCGAGTTGCCGGGCCCGGTTTTGGCCTATTGCCGTACGGGGACGCGGTCGGCCACGTTGTGGTCGCTGCACGAGGCGGCGCAGGGCCGCCCTCTGCCCGAGATCCTGGCCGCGACCAAGGCCGCCGGATATGACATGAGCGGCGTGGCCCGCCGTATCGCCAATGGCGGCAAGACCCCGACCGACACGGGGGATGCGTCCTTTGACGTGGTGATCGTGGGCGGCGGGGCCGGCGGCATCGCCACTGCGGCCAGCCTCCATGCGCGCAAATCCGACTTGTCGATCGCCATCATCGACCCGTCCGACGTGCATTATTATCAGCCCGGCTGGACCCTTGTGGGCGGCGGCGTGTTCACGCCCGAGCAGACGGCCAAGACGATGGGCTCGCTGATCCCGCGCGGGGTAAAGTGGATCAAGGCCGCCGTGGCCGCGTTCGAGCCGCAGAACAACGCGGTGATCCTGGATGGCTGCCGGGTGGTCAAATACGACCGTCTGGTGGTGTCTCCGGGGCTCAAGCTGGACTGGGGCGCGGTCGAGGGGCTGGAGGAAACGCTGGGCCGCAACGGCGTGACCTCGAATTATCGCTATGACCTGGCACCTTATACCTGGCAGCTTGTCCAGGACCTGAAGGAAGGCCGGGCGCTGTTCACCCAGCCGCCGATGCCGATCAAATGCGCCGGCGCGCCGCAGAAGGCGATGTATCTGTCGGGCGATGCGTGGGTTCGGCGGGGCGTTCTGAAGGATGTCGACATCCAGTTCATGAACGCGGGTGGCGTGCTGTTCGGGGTCAAGGACTATGTCCCGGCGCTGATGGACTACGTCAAGAAGTACGACGCCACGTTGAACTTCTTCCACAATCTGGTTTCGGTGGACGGGCCCGCGAAAACTTCCACGTTCCGGGTGACCAAGCCCGACGCCGAGCCCGAGCAGGTGACGGTCGAGTTCGACATGATGCATGTCTGCCCGCCGCAGGTGGCGCCGGACTTCGTCCGGGTCTCGCCGCTGGCGGATGCGGCGGGGTGGGTCGATGTCGATCAGACGACGCTGCGGCACAAGAGCTATGACAACATCTGGTCGCTGGGCGATGTGATGAACGCCCCGAACGCGAAAACCGCGGCCGCCGCGCGCAAGCAGGCGCCGACCGTGGCCGACAACATCGTGGCGGATATCGAAGGGCGCTCGCCGGTCGCTGCTTATGACGGCTATGGCTCGTGCCCTTTGACGGTGGAACGCGGCAAGATCGTGCTGGCCGAATTCGGGTATGGCGGTGTCCTGAAGCCCAGTTTTCCGAAATTCCTGATCGACGGCACCAGACCCAGCCGCGCGGCCTGGTTCCTGAAAGAAAAGCTGCTGCCGCCGGTCTATTGGTCGGCGATGCTGAAGGGCAAGGAATGGATGGCCAAGCCCGAGGCACTGAAGGTGGCAGCCGAATAAGAAACCTGACCTCCTCGAAACCGACGCCGGTGACACCGGCGCAAGTTCTGGCCTGTCTCTCCCGGATGTCAGGCCATGATCTGGCGGTCAGAGCCTCCTCGCTCTGACCGCCGCCTTTTCAGGACATGGACCCATGCAGAGCCTACTGAATTACTTCCCGATTCTTGATTGGGGTCGCCGATACGACCGCAATGCGCTGTCGAATGACCTGGTCGCGGCGGTGATCGTGACGATCATGCTGATCCCGCAATCGCTGGCCTATGCGCTGCTGGCGGGGCTGCCGCCCGAGGCGGGGATCTATGCCTCGATCGTGCCGATCATCCTCTATGCGATCTTCGGCACCAGCCGGGCGCTGGCGGTGGGTCCGGTGGCGGTGGTGTCGCTGCTGACCGCATCGGCCGTGGGGCAGGTGGCCGAGCAGGGCACCGCCGGCTATGCGGTTGCGGCGCTGACGCTGGCCTTCCTGTCGGGCGGCTTTCTTGTTCTGCTGGGCGTGTTCCGGCTGGGCTTTCTGGCCAACTTTCTCAGCCATCCTGTGATCGCGGGCTTCATCACCGCCTCGGGCATCCTGATCGCGACCAGCCAGCTGAAACACATTCTGGGGGTCAGCGCGCATGGGCATACCCTGCCGGAAATGCTGGGTTCGATCCTGGCGCATCTGGATCAGACCAACCCGATCACGGTGGTGATCGGCGTGCTGGCTACGGCGTTCCTGTTCTGGGTGCGCAAGAACCTCAAGCCGGCGCTGCGGCGCATGGGGGTGCCGCCGCTGCTGGCGGATGTGCTGACGAAGGCCGGGCCGGTGGCGGCGGTGGTGGCGACCACCTTGTCCGTCTGGGCCTTCGGGCTGGACGCGCGCGGCGTCAAGATCGTGGGCGAGGTGCCCCAGAGCCTGCCGCCGCTGACCCTGCCGGGGCTGTCCTCGGACCTGATCGGCGCGCTGTTGGTTCCCGCCATACTGATCTCGATCATCGGCTTCGTCGAAAGCATCTCGGTGGCGCAGACGCTGGCCGCCAAGAAACGCCAGCGTATCGACCCCGATCAGGAACTGATTGGCCTGGGCGCGGCCAATCTGGGCGCCGCATTCACCGGGGGATACCCCGTCACGGGGGGTTTCGCACGATCGGTAGTCAATTTCGATGCAGGCGCCGAAACCCCCGCGGCCGGTGCCTTCACTGCCATCGGGTTGGCGATTGCGGCGCTGTTCCTGACCCCGCTGGTTTACTTCCTGCCCAAGGCGACGCTGGCCGCGACGATCATCGTGGCGGTGCTGAGCCTGGTGGACCTGTCGATCCTGAAAAAGACCTGGGGCTATTCGCGCGCGGATTTCACCGCCGTCGCCGCCACCATCGCCCTGACCCTGCTAGCCGGGGTCGAGACCGGCGTGGCCAGCGGCGTGGCGATCTCGATCCTGCTGCATCTGTACAAGACCTCGCGCCCGCATGTGGCCGAGGTGGGGCTGGTGCCGGGCACCCAGCACTTCCGCAACATCAAGCGCCACAAGGTCGAGACCGACCCCACGCTGGTGACGCTGCGGGTGGATGAAAGCCTGTATTTCGTGAACGCCCGCTTCCTCGAAGACCTGATCCAGTCGCGCGTGACCGAGGGCTGCGAGATCCGCAACGTGGTGCTGATGTTCTCGGCGGTGAACGAGGTCGACTTCTCGGCGCTCGAAAGCCTCGAGGCGATCAATCATCGCCTACGCGACATGGGCGTCGGCCTGCATCTGAGCGAGGTCAAAGGCCCGGTCATGGACCGGCTGAAACAGTCCCATTTCCTCGACGACCTGAACGGACAGGTCTTCCTGTCACAATATGACGCGTGGAAAACACTGACCGAACACGAACGGGTGTGCGTGGCGGAATAGTCCTGTCAGATCAGTTCTTCATGGGCCTTCCGTGCGATGGTTTCGATGACCTGGCGACCGGAGCGGCCCACCATGGAGTATTCCCATCGCCCGTCCTGCCAGAACACGATGCCCAAATCGCCGTCGCGCCGGTATTGAAACGAGGTTTGAGCCGGGTCCGTGGTCAAATTGGCGAACAGGCTGAGGCGGTCGCCGGATTCGTTTTCATACAGGAAGAACGCCGCCGGGCCGTGGCCCAGCGGCAGCAGCCGCCCGCCGATCAGCCGGTAACCGGTGTCCCCCAGTTCCGGTGCGATCACCGGCGCGCCCAGCCGGTTGCTGAGCCAGGTTTGCAGATGATCGCGCTGATCGGCGAACACCTCGACCGGGTGCAGAACCTCGGGTGAATACAGAGCGTGTGCCGCCGCCGCCTGAACCGGTGCTTGCGCCATCAATGTCATGGGCGTGGCAGAATCCCGCGACAGGAACAGGCCACTGCCCAGACCCAAGGCAAAGATCGCCACCGCTGCGGCCAGCCGTCCGAACCCCGCGTGACTGGTGCCCCCGCGCGCCCCGCGCATCAGCCGGTCCAGTTGCGCGGGATCGGGCTGCGGCACCGAGGCGCGCACCATCTCCGCCTGCCGGATCATCTCCGCCAGCCGCGCGCGGTCGGCGGGATGCGCGACCAGGTGCCGGTCCAGGCGGTCCTGCTGAGATGGCGTCAACTGGCCGTCGACAGCGGCCTGCATCAGGGTTTCAATGGTCGGTTCGGTCGTCATTTCACGCTCCGCAATCGTGATTTGCCCGCCTGTTCTTCCGGGGCTTGCAGCCTTGTCCTGGCCCGGGACAACCGAGACATGACGGTGCCCTGCGGGACACCCAGCAATCGGGCGGTCTCGGCATAGGTCAGCCCCGCGATGGTGACAGCCAGCAGAACAAGCTTCTGATCCTCCGGCAAGGCGTCGATCCGGCGCCAAAGCCAGCGCAGTTCCAATCGCTCTTCGGAGGTGGCCTCGGGCGAGACCAGTTGATCCAACGCCCGAGGATCGGTTTCGGGACGGGTCGCGGCGCGCCTCCGGTCATTGCGATGGCAATTGAGCAGGATTTTCATCGCCCAGGGCTTGACCGGGTGGCCCGGCCATCTGAGCCCCTTTTTCCGGATCGCGCGCAAAACCGCATCCTGCACCAGATCGTCGGCCTGGTCGCGATTCCGGGTCAGTGAAAACGCAAATCGCCACAGATCGGGCAGGGCGTCTTCCAGTTGCTGGTCGAACGTCCGTGTCATCGTCTAAGTCAAAGGCGGCCCGGTCGGACCGCCCCCTTGCGCCGCAATCAGGGCCGCGCGGTATGCCACACGCCCTTGATGCCGTCGCCGGTCATGTCTCCGGGTTGTTTGTCCTTGATCCACAGGTACAGCGGTTGTCCCTTGTAGGCGACCTGCATCGTGCCATCGTCGCGCTGGATCAACGAATAATTCTTGGGCAGGTCGGTTCCTGCGGCTGCGGTCAGGGGCGGCCAGTTCACCGCGCATTGATCATAGCAGTTGGATTTGCCCGTTTCGTCCTTGTCGAACGTGTAAAGGGTCATCTTGTTGGCATCCATCAAAATGGTCTGATCACCCAGTTTCCCGGTCAGGACCGGGGCATTGCCAGCGGCGGCGGCGGTTGCAAGGGCGCATGCCATCAGGGTGGATGTGGTCAGCGCAAAAGAAGTACGGGTCATTCGGGTGTTCCTCCGTGTCGGGCGTCTGCACCATCGCAGACATGACACTTACACGCAGGCGATCGGGTTTATTCCCCCGGGCCTGAATTTTTTTGCGCACAGCAAGGTCATGCGTGCCGCACCAAATGCCGGTTGATCGGACAAAGACAGCGGGATGTGGATGTCGCGCCGCAGCGTGGCGACATGCCGTTTGTCCAGATCCGATACAAAGGTCACATCGCGCATATAGATCGCGCGACCGTCGCGGGCGGTCAGCTTGAGATTGGCGATTTCGGCGGGAGTCGACAAGGAGTCACCGTTCGTCAGTGGGATCTGCGCACCGCCGTGGCAGATAAGACCGGCTGGTGCGGTCGAATAGGCGCGCTGCCCTGGCCGCAAGCTGCTGATGCCTGATGCCGTACGGCGTCGGATGTTCCGAAACGGGCGTATCGCGCAGGGCCTCGTCCGCGGCGCCCACCAGGTGGGTCAGGCTGACGCCCTCGGTCCGGGGCAGCTGAACCGCGACCTTGCGGGCAACGTATGTAAACTCGGCAACGGAGATCGCCCGCTGCCCGGGCGCCGGAGAGAAGGTCTGCGACGCGATTGGAACGCCGTTGATGCCGCGCCCGGATCGCCAAGCAACATTGCGACAGCAGGACCGGCGATACACCTGCCAAGGCCGGCGACTTTCACGCCGGTCACCGGAAGATCGGAGAATGGCTTGCACATGGATCCTCCGGGAAGTTCTTTCACCCGGATGCCTACAGGACTTATTGACCCGCCAGCATCCAGCCCGCGGCCTTTTCCGCGATCATGATCGTGGGTGAATTGGTGTTGCCACTGGTGATCTCTGGCATGATCGAAGCATCGACCACGCGCAGCCCAATCACTCCCTTCATGCGCAAATGCGGATCGAGAACGGCGGTTTCATCATCCTCTCGGCCCATTTTGATCGTACCAACTGGGTGAAAGATCGTGCTGGCGATATCGCCTGCCAAACGGGCCAGTTCCTCGTCGGATTGATACTGAATGCCCGGCTTGAACTCTTCCGGCTCATAGGCTTCCATCGCCGGCTGAGCCATGATTTCGCGCACCTGCCGCAAGCTTAGAGCGGCAACCCTGCGATCTTCGTCTGTATCGAGATAATTGGGCTTAATCCGGGGCGGGTGACGGAAATCCGAAGACGCGATGCGGACATGCCCGCGGCTGGTCGGATTCAGGTTGCAAACACTGACGGTGATGGCGGGGAAATCATGCAGGTCTTCGCCAAACGCCTCAAGGCTCAACGGCTGAACGTGGTATTCGAGGTTGGCGTGCGGTCTTGCCGGATCAGACCGGGTGAAAGCCCCCAATTGGCTGGGCGACATGCTCATCGGGCCAGAGCGCTTCAGCACATATTCCAGTCCGATCTTGGCCTTGCCTATCAACGAATTGGCCAAGGTGTTCAGCGTCTTGGTGCCCTTGACCTTGTAGACCGCACGAATTTGCAGGTGATCCTGTAGGTTTTCACCCACATAGGGCGCATCCATGACGACATCAATTCCGTGCTTTTTCAGAAGCGCCGCCGGGCCGATCCCCGACAGTTGCAGGATTTGCGGCGAGTTCACGGCGCCAGCAGACAAAACCACCTCCTTTGTGGCCTCGACCGCAATGGGCTGTCCTTTGTGATGGACAACTGCGCCGGTACAATGCAACCGACCAGTCTCGCCTGTTTCGAAGGTCAACTTCTCGACCTGCGCCTGTGTCCAGATCGACAGGTTCGGGCGCGACTTGGCGGGGCGCAGAAACGCCTTGGAGGTATTCCAACGCCAGCCAGAACGCTGGTTGACGTCGAAGTAGCCAACCCCGGCATTGTCGCCGGTGTTGAAATCATCGGTCTTGGGGATGCCGTTTTCGACAGCGGCTTCGGCAAAACTGTCCAGAACATCCCAGCGCAGTCGCTGTTTTTCCACCCGCCATTCGCCGCCATGCCCGTGCAGATCGGAAAACCGGCTGTTGTCGCCGGTGCGTGGGTCGGCACCGTCATCCAACCGGTAGTGGTTCTCATGAGCCTTGAAGTCGGCCAGCGCGTTTTCCCAGTTCCATGCCTCTTCACCGGTGAGCTTGGCCCAGTTGTCATAGTCGCGGGCTTGGCCCCGCATATAGATCATCCCGTTGATCGAGGAGCACCCGCCGAGCGCCTTCCCGCGCGGGTAAAGCAGGCTTCGCCCGTTCAGCCCCTTGGCGGGTTCGGTTGTGTACATCCAGTCTGCGCGCGGGTTGCCGATGCAATAGAGATAGCCAACCGGAATGTGTATCCAAGGATAGGTGTCGGGCTTGCCCGCCTCAAGCAGCAAAACCCGGTTCCCGGGATCGGCGCTCAGCCTGTTGGCCAGCAGGCACCCGGCCGAGCCGCCGCCAATCACGATATAGTCGAACCTGTTTGCGCCGTCAGACATCTTTGTCTTCCACCTGTTCTGTCGTTGCTTCGCCATTTGCGCACCGGAAAGGAAACGGATTCCTGTTTACTGGTACGAGGCCCTTTTGATTCACCTCCGAGGGTGGGGCGGTTCACCCACCACCACACAACGCTGGTTCTACCGATCTCTGCGGGAGCGGCAGGCAAAAAGCTAATGACAATTTGCATAATGCCATATGAGTAAGTCCTACATAGACCGGTTTTCGATCCTTATCACCATCCTGATCTTCGTGACGGTGGCCCGTGAAGGCAGTGTTTCACGCGCAGCCGAGGTGTTGAACCTGACACAGCCGGCCATCAGCCATCAATTCAAGCGTCTTGCCGAAGAAAAGGGGCTTACCTTGTTCAACCGAAACAGCAACCGGGTTGCAGATCACTCATGACGACACTGCGGTTTTGGCGAAGGCTCAACAAGTGCTCGATGCAGTCAGTGATTTCCAACGCAGCCCCCACCAGCGCCTGCTCGCCTCCCTGCTCATACAATTCCTTGAACCGGTAGAAGCTGTCCCGGCTGTATCCCATTACCTTGCAGGCTTGCGAAACGCTGCCGAGCTGTTTGGCCAGTTCCAGCAGCCCCAGCTTCGGTTTGATGATGTTTTCCTGAATGCTTGTCATTGATCGACACTCCTTACTTGCGCTCCAAAAGAGCAGAAATGTCAGATCAAGTCGTGTGTTTTACAGATAAGGACGTCAGACACTTTGTGAAACGCACTTGGAAGCTTGTTGTTTGGTCCAGCGGCTGTGTTGCGCGAGGCCAAGCCGCCCCAAAGCGTGATTTCGCCAGCCGCGCATGAGCACAAGACAACTATTTGCATTGTGGGATGGGCTTCAAACACTGGAGGTGATGATATCGGCCTGGCTGTTGCGAAGACCCTGCAAGGCGCAACCTTGCCGCCTTCGTTTCTTGTCGCGTTCCACGCCAAAAACGTTGGGAAAGACGTTCAGACAACCTACGATCTGAACCCGGGTGATGACAAGAAACTACACTGGATCAAGGACGGCGATACGCGTCGCTTCATCGGCTTTTACTCTCTTGGCGAGCACCCCGAAACGATGGTCGAGTTCTTCAACACGCATATTGGGGTGACGGCATCCCGGCTTCCTGTTCTTTGGTCATCCCAAAAATCTGGGCTTCCGCGAAACGGCTCTTTCGCATTCGTTTGCTTCTTCAAGAGGTTGAGCAAACTCTACATCAGATCGAGGGAAGTTTCGGAGGCAGGTCACGTCCGCTGCCATCATGCCGGACACCATGGCAATCTTCTTGATCCGGTGATCGGTCACGGCAGCCGACGCGATGATCGAACCGCCCTGACAAACGCCCAGACCGTAGATTTCATCTGCGAACGGACGCGTGCCAAGGTAAGACACAGCGTCCGAAGTGTTTTCGTTCAACCGCTTCCACGACAAATGGCGTGGGTACGGCTCTGATCGTCGTTGGCGGCGCCGCGCGTCTGCATCTGCCAAACGGCAGTCCACATACGGTTATGTCAGATCCGTACTTCTTGCCTGACAACATCGTTCCAACAGCCCGCGCATCGATGGCGCAATGGGAACTCTGCGCCTCTGAAACATCGGCAAACTGGACTTACGCCAACCCGCCAGCCCTCTTGCAGCCCGGCCCACGCCTGGGCACGTACAGAACCGGTACCAACACCCTGCTGGACGATGAACCGGGCAAATCGCAGTTAGCGATGGAAGACTTTGCCGTTGCGCTGGGTCACGAGGCACAATCAGCCAATTTCCGGCGGGCTGCGTTCACGGTCGGTTACCAGCACTCGTTCATGAGCGCAGGGGAAAGGCAGACCGGCCAGCCGACCAGGAACCCGCGGGTGTATGTCAGACCAAGTAAACCGTTTCACCGGTTTCAATTGCCTGTTGCGCCGCTTGCCCCATCCTGACAGCCCAGAGGCCGTCCTTCAAACTCACATCCGGTTTTGCCTTTTCGCCACGAAGAACGGCCAGGAATCCTTTGTGCTGATAGTAGGTCGACCCATTGTGATCCCCTGCCGCCAAAAGGGTGGGGTCCACCGGAACGTCCATTGATACCGGACCTTTGGGACTGCGCGGGCTCAGGATCACCTGCGGCAGTGGCGGAGTTCCCAAATGATCGGGCCAGAATCGTCCGGGCCCGGGAACAAACGCCTCGATCTTGGCGTCCGGTCCGACGGCCGATATTTCTTCCTGATAGCGTGAGCCTTCGGCAAACATGCAAAGCTCCAACATCGCGCGTGCACCCGAAGCAAAGTCGACCAGAACATAGCCGTGATCCAGAATATCCGGGGTTTGACCGTCGTAACGCTCGTCCAGATGGTTCACCGCCTGCCCACCGCTTGCCGTGATACGCACCGGATCGGATTGCAATATCAGACGCATCAGGTCGAAGAAGTGGCAGCATTTCTCGACAAAAGTGCCACCAGTATTTCGGTTGAACCGGTTCCAGTTGCCGACCTTGTCCAGGAATGGAAAACGATGCTCTCGGATCGACAGCATTTTTACCCCACCCGTTGCCTCGGCTTTGTCGATCAAAGCAGCAATAGGGGGCATGTACCGGTATTCCATCGCAACCCAAATCGGGCAGGGGTAGTCGCGCTGCAACTGTTCGAGTCGGGGCGCGTCTTGCGGGTCGGTGAATAATGGTTTTTCTACCAGAAGCGGCAGAGGGCGTGTTTCAGCGATTTCGCAGATCTGGTCCACATGAAGATGGTTTGGGCTGACAATGACGACGCAGTCCAGTTCTTCTACCGCCAGAAGATCTTGGACGGAACCTGCCATGGTTGCAGTTGGCGCAATTGCCTTGGCGGCTTTTGCCATTTCCAGATCGGGTTCATAGATCGCAGCCACACTGGTACCTTCCAGCAACCCGATGTTGTGCAGGTGCTCTTGCCCCATCATTCCGCATCCAATCAGCCCGTAATTGATGGTCCGGGTCATGTGCGATTCCTTTTACTTCAGACGTTGGACGTAGTTGGCCCGATCCGGGTCGAACCATGTTTTTGAGAATTCAACGGGTTCGGCGTTTTCCGACCAGCTGAACCGCTCGATATAACCGACTGCTTGGCCTGCTGGCTTGGTGAAGTCAGAAGGCGTCCAGTCCGGTAGGGGCCGGACCGAAACCCTGTCTTCGGCTCTTGCGATCCAAAAGCCCAACTGGCGCTGATAATAGCGATAGAGCGAGTCGGACAGCAGGCTCTGGTCGATCAGGCCCGCTGATTCGTCCAGCCAGATTTCTTCGACAGCGATGATTGTATCATTCAGGTAGCGCATCCGCCGGACACGCGAACCGGCGTCAGAAGCACCGAATTTCGGCAGGTCGACCGGCTTATTCAGATGGTCAACCGACAGGATATCAGCACGTGGCAGGCCACCCCCTTCAGGCAGTTCCAGCCTGAACATTGCATAGACGCTGTTTTGTGTGCCGGTCTCGCGGATGTAGTTGCCCGAGCCTTGGATACGCTCCAACATTCCCTTTTTTTCTAGCTCAGAGAGCGATTTTCGCAGAGTTCCAACCGAGACATTCAGCTCTGCGGCCATTTCGCGCTCGGGTGGCAAGCGCTCACCTTCAATAAGGCGACCAGCCGCGATGTCACGGATCAGAAGTTCCGCGATCTGAATAAAAACCGGCAGGGCATTAGGGTTTCGGTTGGATGCAGGCACGGCAGACGCTTCACTCGGTCGCAGGAAAAATTGATACACTATTGATCTACATCAAAGCGATTGCTACGCAAGAGGAAAGTCAAAGATGTACGGAGCGTGAATCAAATGAGCATCGT
Source organism: Ruegeria sp. YTSA144 (assembly GCF_059610125.1). Lineage (NCBI taxonomy): Bacteria > Pseudomonadati > Pseudomonadota > Alphaproteobacteria > Rhodobacterales > Roseobacteraceae > Ruegeria > Ruegeria sp. YTSA144. Next base: position 36,677 of record NZ_JBXWNA010000002.1, on the reverse strand, counting down.
CCCCATCACATCCCCCGATCTGGATGCGGCCGAAGTTTCGTGGTTTGCCGCGCTGTGTTCAGATGATTACCAGTTCCTTGGCGTCCCTGATGGCGACCTGCGGTCGAGTTGGGAGCATTGCTCGAGCATTGTGAAAGAGGCCGAAGCGCAGGGATTCCGCAACATCCTCTGCCCGTCCTCCTATCAGGTCGGTCAAGACACGTTGAGCTTTGTCGCCGGCTGCGCCTCGATCACCGACCGGATCAACCTGCTGGCCGCCGTGCGCTGTGGTGAGATGCAACCGATCATGCTGGCCCGCACCATCGCAACGCTAGATCACATGCTGAAGGGGCGGTTGACGGTCAACATCATCTCATCCGACTTTCCCGGTGAGAAGGCCGACAGCGCGTTCCGCTATCAGCGCTCGCGCGAAGTGGTGGAGATTCTGAAACAGGCCTGGACGCAGGATGAGATCAATCATGCAGGCGAGGTCTATAACTTCTCGGGCCTGACTACTGACCCGGCCAAGCCATACCAGACCGGCGGCCCGCTGCTTTATTTCGGCGGCTATTCTCCTTCCGCTTTGAACCTGTGTGGCGAGCACTGCGATGTCTATCTGATGTGGCCTGAAACCAAGGACCAACTGGCTGAACGGATGAAGGCTGTTCACGCCGTCGCTGAAAACTACGACCGCACGCTGGATTACGGGTTGCGTGTCCATATGATCGTTCGCGATACCGAGGCTGAGGCACAGGAATACGCGGATTACATCGTCTCGAAGCTGGACGACGAATACGGTCGTGCCATCCGCGAACGGGCGCTGGATTCGACCTCGCTGGGCGTGGCGCACCAGGCCAGGAACCGCGATCTGGCGGATCAGTACGGCTATGTCGAACCCGGTCTCTGGACCGGTGTTGGCCGGGCGCGGTCTGGCTGCGGTGCCGCTCTGGTCGGATCAACCGATCAGGTTATGTCGAAGATCGAGGAATACCAGAAGATGGGCATCCGCGCTTTCATCTTCTCGGGCTACCCGCATCTGGACGAAGCCCGCCATTTCGGCGCCCGCGTGTTGCCAAACCTGAAAACCTGCTCCCTTCCCGAAGCTTACGGAAGGGTTCCAGATACGACCCCGGCCACACCGCTGGGCAAAGGAGAACGCCGCTGATGCAACGTGTGAAACTATCTGACTCGCTGGAAATGAGCCGCCTTGTCTATGGCATGTGGCGGTTGGGCGATGACAGTGACACGTCCGCGGGCCATGTCGAGGCCAAGATTCAGGCCTGTCTGGATCAGGGTATCACCACCTTCGATCAGGCCGACATCTATGGCGGCTATCAGGCCGAGGCCGTGCTGGGCGCGGCCCTGCGCGCCAATCCAAGCCTGCGTCAGAAGATGGAGATCGTCACCAAGTGCGACATCGTCGCGCCGGTTGGCCGTTACGCGGATGCGAAGGTAAAATACTACGACACCTCGCGCGCCCACATACTGAAATCGGTCGAAACGTCGCTGTCGGAAATGGCGATTGACCACATCGATCTGCTGTTGATCCACCGTCCAGATCCGATGATGGACCACCATGAAACCGGAGCCGCCCTGGATGAGGTTGTCGCCAGCGGCAAGGTCGGCGCGGTGGGCGTATCCAACTTCCGCCCGTGGGATTGGTCGTTGCTGCAATCGGCGATGAAAACGCAGTTGGTCACCAACCAGATCGAAATTTCTCTGGGTGAGATCAGCCCCTTCACCAACGGGGACCTGGCGTTTCACCAACAGCATGGCCATCCGGTGATGGCATGGTCGCCGCTGGGTGGAGGCCTGTTGATGGCCGGAAACCCACCGGTTGGGGTCGTCGCCGACGAAATCGCAGCCAGGTTCGGCGTGGATCGCGCCGCCGTCGCAGTGGCGTTCCTGCTGGCCCACCCGGCCAACATCCTGCCGGTTCTGGGCACCAACAATCTGGACCGGATCAAACGCGCCTCGGACGCATTGAAAGTCAAACTGGATCGCGAAAGCTGGTTCCGCCTGTACGAGGCGGCACTGGGGCATGAGGTACCATGATGAACGCAATCTCAAAGGACATGACCCGCACCTTCATTCCGCATAAGGACGACACACGCACCCTGCGCGACGCCTTCGGCCGCTTTGCCACCGGCGTCACGATCGTGACTTGCGACAGCGCGGACGGGCCGGTCTGCATCACCGCCAACAGCTTTTCGTCCCTGTCGCTCGACCCACCGCTGATCATGTGGGCCGGAGACCGCAACTCGCGCCGCTTCCCCTATTTCCACAAGGCGCGCCATTTCAGCGTCCACGTGCTGTCCGCGGAACAGGCCGAGCTGTGTTTCGGCTGCTCGAAAGACGCCTTTGCACTGCGGGACATCCGCCACGAGCGCTGTGAGAACGGGACACCGGTGTTGGCGGACTGCCTGGCGCGATTCGAATGCGAACAGCACGCGTATCACGATGCAGGCGATCACGTTATTGTAGTTGGAAAGGTTCTCAGGGCCAGCATGTCGGATGGAGACGCGCTGACCTTTTATGCCGGGAAACTCGGCCAATTCGCGAAAACCTAAGCGCGATTTGATGACCGTGGGGGACACCCGCGGCTGAACAAGGGAGGATCCGCATGGGCGGACTGGCATCGGTGCTTGCGCCGATTGCATTCGTGAACGAAACCGTGCTGCGTCTGGGCCGCGCGGTTGGTGTTGTTGCGATTGCGCTCATGGTGATCGCAATCCTGATCCAGGTGTTTTTCCGATACGTTCTGGGCAATGCGCTGCCGTGGCCGGATGAGGCCGCGCGGTTCTGCATGTTGTGGATGACCGGTCTTATGGCGCCCACCGCCTTTCGGCGCGGCGGCTTTGTGGCCATAGACATGCTGGAACGCTTCCTTCCCCGTATCATCGGTCAAACGCTGAATCTGTTCCTGCTTTTGATCGCGCTCGTCGTCCTGCTGGTCGCGGTCAACATCGGCTGGTCCGAGGTTACCGGCTTTGGCGGCAGATTCGCCACCGCCGCGCTGTATCTGCCCACCTCTTTCGGGTTCGACGAATGGTATCGCATTCCGCGCAGTTGGATGATGGCATCGCTGCTGGTGGGGATCATCCTGCTGATCTCGGTGAATATCGAGCTGATCCTGAGATCCTTCATTATTCTGCTGGGCGGCGGCCACCTGTTGCCCGAAATTCCCGATGCGGCAGTGGGGGCCGAATAAATGCTGATCTGGTTCCTGCCCACCTTCCTGATTTTCCTGCTGATCGGCCTGCCGGTCTTTTTCGCTTTGCTCGCGGCGCCCGGAATCCTGCTGTGGCTGAACGGCCAGACAAACGACATCACGCTGCTCTATCGCAATGTCTATAACGGCATGGACAGCTTCCCTCTGATGGCGATCCCCTTCTTCATGCTGGCCGGAGAGCTCATGAACCGCGGCGGCATAACCATCCGCCTTGTCGAGTTTTCCCAAGCTCTGATGGGCCATCTGCGCGGTGGTCTGGCGCATGTGAACGTCCTCAGTTCGATTCTGTTCGCAGGCCTGTCCGGGTCCGCCGTGGCGGACACCTCGGCGCTAGGGTCGATGCTGATCCCGGCGATGGAGAAACAGGGCTATACCCGCAAATTCGCCGCCGCGATCACGGCGGCGAGTTCGGTGATCGGGCCGATCATTCCGCCCTCAGGCATCATGATCATCTATGCCTATGTGATGGGCGAAAGCGTGGCCGCGTTGTTCCTTGCGGGTATCGTTCCGGGCGTGATGGTCGGTGTCGGTCTGATGCTGATGATCAAACTGATGGCCGACCGCTACGACTTCCCCGTCGCCAGCCGCAAATACACATGGTCCGAGAGGCGTCAGGCCAGTTTGAAGGCCTTCTTCCCACTTTTGACACCGGTCATCATTCTGGGCGGTATTCTGGGTGGTATCTTTACGCCGACCGAGGCTGCGGCAGTCGCTGTGGGCTATGCCTTCATCATCGGTTTCTTCGTCCTGCGCACACTGACATGGAAAGAAGTTCCCGAGGTGCTCAGCAATGCAGGCATGACCTCAGCCGTTGTTCTTCTGCTGGTCGGCGCGGCAATGGCGTTCAAGACGGTTGTCAGCCTCAGCCATGCGCCGGAACAACTGGCCTCGCTGATCCTCAGCCTGTCAGAAAACCCGCTGATCCTTCTGTTCCTGATCAACCTGCTGCTGTTCATCGTCGGCATGTTCCTGGACGCAGGCCCCGCGATCATCATCCTTGGACCAATCCTTGGCCCGATCTTCACCAGCCTCGGTGTCGACCCGATCCATTTCGCCATCATCATGAGCGTCAACCTGACGGTCGGCCTCGCCACACCACCGATGGGTTTGGTGCTATTCGTGGCTGCCGCCGTATCGCGCGAACGGGTTGAAACCATCGCCAAGGCGATCCTGCCGTTCCTGGCGGTCGAAATCATCGTGATCTTCCTGATCACATACATCCCCGCACTATCCATGACGATCCCGAGGATAACGGGATTTGCCAACTAACTGAGTTTCACAGGGAGGAAACGCATGCTCAGAGAATTCATCAAAACCGCAGCGGTGGCCACATCGCTGGTGGCGGCGTCCGCCATGGCTGCGACAGCCGCCGATTATACGCTGCGCGCAACCGCAAATTCGAACGAAAACGATGAGGATTATGATGGGCTGATCGTCTTCAAGAACTATGTCGAATCTGCCTCGAACGGCGCGATCGAGGTCGAGCTTTTCATCGGCACACAGCTCTGCTCGAACGGGGCCGAATGTTTGCAGGGCGTGGCAGACGGCACCATCGACATCTACATCTCGACCTCGGGCGGTGCCTCAGGCATCTTTCCCTACGTGCAGGTTCTGGACCTGCCCTATCTGATGGCCGATGACCGCATTGCCGAGCATGTCCTGTCGGGCGACTTCACCCGTACCATGCGTGACATGGCGCTTGAGGACTCGGGCGGCGCGATCCGTCTGATGACCATCGGCAACACCGGCGGCTGGCGCAACTTTGCCAACACCCAGCGCCGCATTGCCGAGCCTGCGGATATGGAAGGTCTGAAAATCCGCACCGTCGTCGCCGACCTGCCGCAGGAACTGGTCAAGGCGCTGGGTGCGTCGCCCACCCCGATCCCATGGCCGGAACTGTTCACCAGCTTCCAGACCGGTGTCGTTGAAGGATCCAAGAACGGCATCACCGACATCATGGGTATGAAATTCCCGGATGCGGGTCTGCAATATGTAACGCTGGACGGCCATGCCTATATGGGCGCACTGTGGTGGATGAACAACGCCAAGTTCCAAGAGATGCCCGAGGATATGCGCCGCGTCGTGGTCGACGGGTTCTATGCGTTGCAACAGGCCACTTTTGCATCCCCCAAGCGCAAGTCGATCCAAGCCTATGAGGATTTCGTCGCCGGCGGCGGAGACCTCTATGTGCTGACACCCGACCAGAAGGCTGCGTTCAAAGAGGCCGCAACGCCAGTGTATGATTGGTTCCAGTCCAACGTTGCGCGTGGCGATGAAATCTTTGCTGCACTGACCGAAGCGGTCGCGGCGGCTGAAGCGGACGTCAACGCCGCTCGCGATGCAGATCTGAAGTGAACGGTTGGGCCGGGCTTTGCGGCCTGGCCCTCACCGAAACGGGTACATCCACCCTTTGTAGTCGTTGACCAGAACATGCGCCTTTTCGATTTGCTCCGGCGACATTTTCTTGACCACTTCCTCAAGGCTGATCGCCGCGTCGGGGTCGCCGCCAATGGCGCTGAGCGTGTACCACATATACGCACGCACCAGATCGGGCGCGGGCATGCCCAGACCCAATTCATAATACCAGCCAACGCCCGACTGCGCCCCCGGATGCCCCTTCATCGAGGCGCGCAGATACCATTCAAAGGCCCGTTCGTAATCCTGCTCGACCCCGAGACCCAGCCCGTACATCACGCCGATCAACTCCTCGGCCTCGGCGTTGCCCGAGCGCGCGGCTGGAAGAAGTTCCTTGCGTGCGGCTGCAAACTGTCCGGCTTCCATCATATCGCGCGCTTGCTCCAGTTCAGCCAGAGCCGGAGAAGCAAATACGCAAAGGGCAAAAACAAGCTGGCGCATGGGATCGTTGCTTTCTTCTGGGTCGGGGCCGCTGCGGCACAGGATTTGCCGCGCCCGCTGACCGATGATGACTTTATCCCCTTTGATATGGAACAGGCCGCCATCGGTCATCAACTGTTTTACGACCCGATCCTTTCAGGCAACCGCAACATCGCCTGCGCCCAGTGTCACCACCCGGATTTCGGCACCTCGGACGGGTTGTCACTTGGCATAGGAGAAGGCGGGCAGGGGCTGGGACCGGACCGCACACCCGGCACCGGGGCCGACAGAATACGCAAACGCATCCCCCGCAACTCACCGGGCCTATGGAACCTTGGGGCCAAGGACATACATACCGTCTTTCATGACGGCAGGCTGAGCATTTCCGACGTCTACGGCAACGGCTTCAATTCCCCTGCGCAGGAGTGGCTGCCCGAGGGCCTGAATTCTCTGCTTGCGGCACAGGCTCTGTTTCCCCTGACCTCCCAATTCGAGATGGCGGGCAATGTGGCCGAAAATGAGGTCACGGGCGCGGTGCATGATCGTATCGACAAGGGCTGGCCCATTCTGGCGAAACGCGTCCGCACCGATCCGCGCTATGGTCCGGCCATCGTCGCCGCCTTTGATGAGGTCGAGACGACCGAGGACATCACGATCACGCAAGTCGCCAACGCTCTGGCCGCTTTCATGGCGATCGAGTGGCGCAGCACCGACAGCCCGTTTGACCACTATCTTGCGGGCGACTCGAATGCCCTTTCAACAGTACAAATCGAGGGGATGAAGCTTTTCTACGGCAAAGCCCGCTGCTCGACCTGCCACACTGGGCCGCTCATGTCAGATCAGAAGTTCCATGCGTTGGGTTTGCCGCCCTTTGGGCCGGGTCGCACACGACAATGGGACCCCTTCGTCCGGGATGTGGGCCGCATGGGTGAAAGCAACCGCCTTGAGGATGCTTACAGATTCCGCACCCCGATGCTGCGCAACGTTGCCCTGACCGCGCCTTACGGGCACAATGGCGCGTTCCCCGATCTTGAAAGCGTCATTCGCCATCATTTGGACCCGCAGGCAAGCCTGGACAAATGGACCCCACAAATGGCTGCTTTACCCCAGGTGCCATGGTTGCAAGAAACGGATTTCCTGGTTTGGCAGGACCACTATGAAATGGAACGTCAACGCAAGAAAATCGATATTGATCCGATCCAGCTTGCGGAACTGGAAATAGAAAACCTGATTGCGTTTCTGCATTCGTTGACAGGTCGCAGCGTAGACTCTCCGATATTCGGTGTGCCGAAAGGGTTTACCCCTTAGGCTCTGGACCCATTAATTTGATTGCCACCATCTCGGCTGCGTGCTTCAAGCCCCTTAGTTTCAGGGGGCGATGATGAGCAATATTTTCTGGCTGACGGACGAACAGATGGAGCGTCTTCAGCCTTGCTTTCCGAAGAGCCATGGCAAGCCGCAGGTTGATGATCGGCGTGTGTTGAGCGGCATTATTTTCATTAACCGTAATGGGTTGCGGTGGTCTGATGCAACTCGAGAGTATGGGCCGCCGAAGACACTCTACAACCGGTGGAAGCGGTGGAGCGAAATGGGTGTGTTCGCTCGGATTATGGCCGGGCTGGCTGCGGGGGGGACCGATCACAAACCATCATGATTGACGCAACCTATCTCAAAGCGCACCGCACGGCCTCCAGCCTGCGGTTGAAAAAAGGGGGGCGCGGCAGGCTGATCGGGCGAACCAAGGGCGGCATGAACACGAAGTTGCATGCCGTTACCGATAGTCTCGGACGCCCGATACGCTTCTTCCTATCCGCTGGGCAGGTTAGCGATTACACGGGTGCCGGGGCCCTGGTGAACAGCCTTCCATCAGCTGAGTGGTTACTGGGTGATCGCGGCTACGACGCGGATTGGTTCCGCGAAGCCCTGACAGACAAGGGAATAAAGCCCTGCATTCCAGGTCGAAAATCGCGCGACAAACCTGTCCGCTACGACAAGCGCCGCTACAAACGCCGCAACAGGATAGAGATCATATTCGGACACCTGAAGGACTGGCGCCGTGTCGCCACTCGATGCCCCAAGGTCTTCCTCTCGGCCATCGCACTCGCAGCTACCGTCTTGTTCTGGTTGTAAATCAATGAGTCTAGAGCCTAATGCTCAGGTTCAACGAACCTCGGATCACTGTCCTGAAAACAACAAAGGCGCCCATGGGCGCCTTGATTTATTGGTCGGAGTGAGAGGATTCGAACCTCCGACCCCTGCCTCCCGAAGGCGAGTTGCCTGGGTGCAAGTCAACAAAACAAAGGCATTGGAAGCCAGTCATTGCACTTAAGTGGCAGATAGCGCTGCAATAGCGTTGCGGTTTCATTGCGAGCAAATCCTGCGACGCATTCCCATTCTCACCGTCGCTATATCGAAGACATGTAGCGTGTGCTGCATCACTTCTGAGAGGATAGCGATGACCAAAAAACCGTATGAAGATTCCCGGATGGCGAAGTATGTCGAACGGAGGGTGCTCGAACTGAAACCGACCAAGAACCAGGCCGAGATCGCAGCGCAGGTGGGATACGTCAACCCGAACATGATCACGATGATCAAGCAGGGTAGTTCCAAGGTGGCGTTAGATCGTGTCCCGGCTTTGGCGAAAGCTTTGGAATGCGACGCCGCCTACCTTATGCGCCTCGCAATTGAGCAATCGATCGGCCTGACTGCAGCTGAGGCAGTTGTCGAGGTATTCGGAGAACCTGTCACGTCGAATGAACTTGGCTGGCTAAAAGCAATTCGCAAGGCCTCCAACAACACCGATCCTCGGCTGACCAGCCGGTCAGAAACGGCGATCAAGACTATCTTTGGGAGGTAGGAGCCATGTGTGACCAGAACGACGTCCTGACATTGAATGAGCGCGCCTGGTTGCGGTTTCTGCGTGACGTGAGCAACGGAAGTGATCCTGAGCCTACCTTACGGAGAGTGCAACTATTGAGGCGCCTTTGTCGATCTCACAAAGAAAAATGGAATGGGTTTTCGAGATTGCGGCGAGGAATGGCTGGTGAACCCTGCCTCGCCGGGTCCCTCGCTGATTGAATTGAGGTTGCACAAGGTTGACAAAGGTTTACATTCGCCTTCCCGGGATCGACGGAATGTAAACCTTATACCTCTCAAAACAGCCGATTTCAGGCCAAAAGGTTTACACTAAGTTTACATTAAGTTGACAGATCCGGCCCGAAATCAGGTTTTTCAGACCAAAATGTAAACCTATTAAGCGCACAAACACAATAAAACATGACTCTCTGGAAAAAACGCAACCGAACGCAAGCTAAAAAAGCTCTCTGAGCGACGAAACACATGTTGGGTCACACCTGACATAGAGAATAACACTTATTCAACTCTGGCCAGCGTACAGCTAGGCTCAGCACGAGCCATATAGAGAGCTTACGCGCCCGAACAAGCCAAGTAGACCTTTTGACGTTCCGAGATGAGAAACCTGCGAACACTCAAGAAGTAAAAAATCGTGCCGGGAAAAAAGAATATTCTCGACGGCTTAGGCTTTCCCGTGAGGAGGCAAGAATGCAGGGGCGCCCTAAAAGGCTTGGTGATTTCCAGAGATGTGTGAACAGAGATCGTCGGGAGGAGTGCTCCCGACCGATGGCCCGTATACTTCCACCTTTTCCCTACGCCGCTCTAAGCTCCTTCTGCCGTCTAGATGGTTCAGCACCATCCTTAGCTTGACATTTGGTCATTTTCCAAGATCCTGGGAATGTACAGTGGGGTCGAACGTCGATGGGCAGCTCACACGCGAGCTGGCAGACTTCATTCGATGGAGCGGCGAACATCACAGTGAGCTTTGATCAGGTCAACACCTTTCCTTCAGGCCCACGTTGTTCACGTTAGGACGGCCCATTGCTGCCTTTCACCGTGCCATCAAGTTTCTGCGGCTGCAGCCCGCTTTCCGGTCATTCGCTGCAATCGCAAAATCGCGAAAGGGTCGAACTCACAGGTCGCGGGACACAGCCGCCTTTTGCTGCAGGTCCGCCAATGGCCGCTTCCGGAAAGTGAAGCCGTCAAAAACGGTCGTTCGGGACAGTGACAAAACTCATGGGTTTTGGCAAACGACAGCTTGGCAGACGTGTCAGGACAATTCCTTAATGTAGCGGAAAGCGGAGATGCCCGGCATCTTCCTCAGCCCACTCCCACTCGGTGAGATGAAATGGATGTAGGCTTGCAATCCTGAAATCTGCGCCACCACCACCAAACCATGTCTCGACATACGTAGTGGAACCAATCGGCTTGGTCTCAGAGAATTGCACATCACTATTGTCCACCCGAATTGCTTCTCGCTCGCGTCTTATGATGTGCCCGTAAGGCCACCAAGCCACATCAGGAGCTCCTTCGCGCTTCCATGCAAAATGGAACACCTGTGGATAGCATTTTCCATCCGCAACGATGTGAAGTCTTGCATAGCCACCTTCGGGAGAGGGTAGGGCATACTCTTGAGGCCGATGATCCAAATCGAGGATTGTCCAATCTCTGCCGAATGCCTTCTTAGCTTCCGCGTGCAGAGGCCAATCTTCCTTAGCAGCAGTTAGATCCCACAAGGCACGCAATGAGCTATCGCGTGAAATACCCCTAAGATGACGAAACCGCTCAACAGAAAACTGTTGCAACACATATTCTCGGTCATTCAGATTAAGCAACGCGTATGGATCAACATCGAGTTCGCGGCAAAGCGAATATACGTTCTCTGGGACCTCAGGAACACCGTTTTTCAACCAGCTCTGCACCGTTTGACGTGAGCGGCCACCTTCCCATTCGTCAGCAAAGGCCGATATCGACTGGCCGCGACGGCGGAGAATTTCTCGAAAAACATCGGTGTCTAATGGGATCGCCATGCTTCACTCATAGCCAATCTGTCAGGTTTTTCTATCCGTCAGTTTGACAGGTCTCATTCACGAGCTGTGCCAGTGTTGGACCTGGTCAAAAGGCTTGAAAACGCGAAGGAGGTGATAGACTTGGACGAGCAGACGTACCGTTACCTTGTGCTTTTGATAATGCTCATCGGCATAGCTGCAGGGTTGATCATTTAAGTAGCGCCCTTGAGCGAGCTGCATCTCACTCAAGGGCATCACTCTGAGTAAGGACGAGCGGTCCTTGCCAACTATTGCACGTCCCAACACAATCTCCAAACGCGAACACCCAAGATAAGGCTTCTTCGCCAAACACGGTTGTTTTTGTCAGTGGCTGCTACGCACCCGCAAGCATTGAAAAATTTTTGCCACAAACCCTTGGCAAAACTCGATTTGATTTTGTCACGGTTTTGGCCGCAGCTCCAAGAGCGGACATTGGTGCACTCCGCAGCATCCAGTAATTTGGGCTCGTTCCGGACCTCGGAGGCGGCGCAGCATCTGCGAGGGCTAGGCAGGAAGGACCGGCGAGGACGGCCCTGAGCTGCCGTCCGCGAAGGTATCGCAATGCTGCGTTCGCAGCCCGCATTGCCGCCATTCGCTGCACCCGCAAAGCCGCGTGAAGGTCGAACTCACAGTCTGCGGACAAACCGGACTTGTGCGATTGCGGCAATTGCTGACGCAGCATTGATTTGCTGTCGCAGCACATTCATCGCTGCGTTGCAGCTGTGTCGCCAGACCGGTCATTCAAAGCTATGATGATGCGATACTATCAAACTGTAGTTTCGAGGCACATAGCATCAGCAACTTAGACGCCGAACAAAGCCAACGTTTGCGTTGTCGCAGGCAGTGCAGCAGGACAGGCCATGCGGGCCTTCAGCCAGTAAGCAAATTCTCGTTGTGGCTCATGCAGGTGGCGGGGAAGAGGGAGTAATTCGCGGTCGTGGAATTTTTCATTAAGATGAGATATTGCAGAGATTGGATCTTTGGTTCTTGCTTCGTGTTTGAATTGATCGGGAATGAAGCACCAATCGTGCTTCTATTTGTTGTTATGCTTTTTTGACGAGCGTAATCTTGTTTTTCTGACAGGAAATTAACGTTACTGCCGAACGCGATAGCCGGAAGCAATGATCTTGTTTATCAGAACAGCGGCGGCCTGGTGCATGTCCTTTTCATCGTTATTGCCGACCGCTGTTTCGTGGACAGCAGCTGCGTCATGCAGAACTCCCACAATTTCATGTTCGGGCAGAAGCTCACGATCTTTAATTGCAAGCAAAAGCGCTTCACAAATTGAGAGTGCGGCCATTCCTGAATGGTCTTGCCGGTCAGCCATGGTAGACGTCCTTTTCTAACAGGCGTCCAAGCATGGAAGCGCCACGATGAATTGCACCATACTGGCATAGATTGCTGTATACTTAACTGATCGAAAGCAGTCTTGGCGTCGGATAGTTTCGCGGGCTGCTCATCGATGAAGGAAGAACACTTGCGCACTATCAAAAATAGTCCACTCACCCGAAAGCTTTCAAACTTCGTCGCTCTGACTGAGGTTGAACTTGCGGTATTGGCACGCCTGCACAAGCGTCGCAGAACCTTTGAAGCCGGACGTGACCTTGTGCATCAAGGGCAATCAGAGCAGGCGGCCTACATTCTGGCCTCGGGCTGGGTTTGCTCCTACAAAACCCAGACAGACGGGTCGCGTCAGATAGTCGATTTCCAAATACCGGGTGACTTTCTGGGCTTGCGAAGCGTTCTGCTGCACACCTCGGATCACAGCATAGAACCAATCATGGAAATCCAAGCCATTGAGGTGGCAGTGGATGATCTTCTGGAAGCATTTGCGCAAACGCCCCGGCTGGCGACAGCAGTTCTTTGGGCGGTCTCTCGAGATGAAGCGATGGTGGTTGAGCACTTGGTCAACATCGGACGGCGAGATGCGGGTGAGCGCATGGCGCATTTTCTTCTGGAACTTGGTGTGAGGCTGACTCAGGTCGGGATGGCAACCAAGTTGGGATATGCCTGCCCACTGACACAATACCATCTTGCCGATGCGCTGGGACTGAGTGCTGTACATGTTAATCGTGTCCTACGGCAACTGCGGGAGAAGGGGCTGGTTACTTTTCAATCCGGGCAAGTGGCATTTGATGATTATGACGGATTGGTGACGTTGGCCGGTTTTGACCCCGCTTATCTGAATCAGGTCGGGCCACTGTTGAAGCAATAGGTTCACCCCTTCGGCGATGCCGGGATTTTGACGATAGTTGCCTGGTTAGAGACGGAAGTCGCTTCGGCAGATTTGGCGTTTCACTCAAAAAGAAGCGCAAGATAAATGCAGTCCGATTATGGTACTGGATTTCCTGCGCTTCTTAATTACTCGTTAAGAACACGCCAGCAAATATCCCGCCAACACACATCACGTTGCCGGAATCCAAACATCGTTGCACTGACGCAGGTTAGTCAATTTTTGGCGGTACCTGATCCTCGGGCACCAAATGCATTTGAGATTCCAATAAAATCTCAGGTCATTGGCCGCAGACTAACATCGATCAGCGCGCGTCTGCCATTTGCACATTATTCTAAATTACAACGCCGGTACTACCGTGGCGCTTACGAGCGTAATCCGCGGCAGATTGCGCGGGGAAGATCCAACAAACTATATGGAGGACTAAGGTGAGCACGAGATCGTCCAGTTCTTTGGTGACGTTTTCAAATCCGTTCTCTTTGTCCGGCTATCCAGATGAACTTCCTGCAGGCGAGTATGAAGTAGTTGTTGAAGAAGAACTACTACAGGGCCTGAGTTTCGAAGCATATCGAAGAACCGGAACCTACCTGACAGTTCAGGGCAAAGGCAGCAAGCCAGGCCGCACGGAAATGCGCCCAATTGACCCAGAAGATTTTGAACGGGCGCTCAAGCAAGACCAGACCTTGGCCACATCTAACAATGACAGCGATGCGGCGCTTTCCCCGCAGGAGGAATAGATTATGAACACGCCCGAATGGCTTAAACCCGGAATCTACGGCGCCCTGATCGGAGGGGTTTTCGTAGGCGTCGTTGGATTTTCTTGGGGTGGATGGATGACCGGCGGTAGTGCGGACAAAATGGCCAACGCCATGTCCCGCGACAATGTAATCGCTGCGTTGGTTCCGGTCTGCGTCGACATGGCGAGAACTGACGCCCAACGCGCCGAAAAAATAACGACAATCAAAGAGGCTTCTTCTTTCAAGCGGAAGGATGCCGTCATGGAGGCAGGCTGGGCAACGGTACCGGGATCCCAAACCCCCAATAAAGATCTGGCACAGGCCTGCATTGAGGGGCTGAACCTGGATGGATCGTAACTCAATCACTCAACATTCGGACAACGCCGTTTGCACCAGGACAAATCGAAAAAATCAGCACTGGTTTTACTCTCACTTTATGACGGCGCTGTTTGTTGGCGTTTTCAGTTGCTTGACGGGCTCCTTTATCTCATCAAGTCCCGCCTCGGCCGAAACAAATTCGATCCCGGATAACGCGCATCCCAAAAAGTATGGCGACGGTTGGGAATGCGATTTGTCCTATCGGTTGAAAGGCGAAGAATGCGTGGCCATTGTCGTGCCGGGAAATGCCTACCCTACAAACAGAACCTATGGCTCAGGGTGGGCATGTATGCATGGCTTTGTTGAAGTTGGCGGCACCTCATGCACTGAAGTGATTGTGCCTGAGGGTGGATATCTCGATCCATCAGGTGAGAGGTGGCGGTGCCTGCGGGGGTACACAAAAGTAGACGATAGCTGCCAAAAAATCGTGGTGCCGGAAAATGCTTATCTGACGAACAGCACTTATGGATCTACATGGCGTTGCAACCGTGGCTACGAAATCGACGGAGAAGCATGCGTGGCAGTAGCAGTTCCGGAAAATGCTTTTCTGAACGCATCAACCAGCGGGCGTCCGTGGACGTGCGAGCGTGGATATTTTGAGCGCGACGGAAGGTGCGATACCGTTTTTGTGCCTGAAAGTGCTTTCTACGATGACGCGATCCATGGAGTTGGATGGAAATGCGAACGTGGTTACGAGGCGTCCGGTGATCGCTGCAATGCAATCGAGTTACCAGAAAATGCCCATATCGACCGATCCGGTAATAGGTGGGAATGCCACAGAAATTATCATCAGTCAGAAGGTCAGTGTGTTCTGAACAAGTGAGGTTTCAGGCAGAGAGTCCATTTTTCCAAACTTCACAATTTGTGCCCGTTCTTACCAAGGACGGCGCGTTTCACACTCCCAAAAGGAACAGATATGAAACCCCTACCCATTGCGTCGGATGACAGGAAGTTCATTGCCAGCAATGAGCAAAAGCTGCCGCCTGAACAAGCAGTTTTTCCAGAGCTTCACCGCAAGACACTTGTGACAGATACACCGACTGCAATTGTGTATTGCGAAGGAAACTTCGCAAAGATCGATGGCAAGACGGCTAATGGTCTCGTTCGACATTCACAGGCCTATCGCGTTCTTTCGGTGATCGACAGCACGTATGGCGGTTGTGACAGTGGCAAAGTGCTTGATAATGTCGCAAATCAGGTTCCCATCTTCGATGATCTTGATGCCGCCGTCGCTAATGAAGCTACGATCCCCGACACGTTTATTTACGGAATGGCGCCGGCCAGCGGCAGAATGTCCCTTGAAGATCGCGAAGCTGTTGTGGATGCGATAACGCTCGGAATGAACATCGTCAGTGGGCTGCATGAATTTCTTTGCGATGACAAAGAGCTCGCTGGATTTGCCAAAATTCACGATGTCACGATACGCGACATTCGCAAGCCGCGGCCTAATCGCGACCTGCGCCTGTTAGATGGCAGTGTTGGAGACGTCCAGGCGATCCGCATCGCGGTGTTCGGCACCGATTGTGCAATTGGAAAGCGTACAACCGCGACAATCCTGACAAGTGCCCTTAACGCGCATGGGATCAAAACAGTTTTGGTCGGTACCGGCCAGACAGGATTGATGCAGGGCGCCAAGTATGGTGTCGCGATGGATTCGGTGCCGCCGCAATTTTGCTGTGGCGAGCTTGAGCGCGCTGTTGTTGCAGCATCTGAAGATGAACACCCGGATGTCATAGTGATCGAGGGCCAGGGCGCGCTAAGCCATCCGGCCTTTTGCACATCAGCCTTCATTCTGCGAGGCAGTCAGCCACATGCAGTTATTCTTCAACACGCGCCTAAACGAAAACGTCGATGTGATTTCCCCAACATGACTATGCCCGACCCTTGCGATGAAATCACCCTGATCGAGTCTTTTGCAGACACAGAAGTGATTGGCATGACGATCAACCATGAAGGAATGAATGAAGTCGAGATTTCAAAGGCCATCACAGACTACAACTGCAAATTGTATCTCCCGGTCACTGACGCATTGAACCGTCCTCCAAAAAACTTGGTGACTATGGTTCTATCTGCCTTTCCGCGCTTGCAACCCGTACGTGCTACGACGATTGAATGAGTAAGCTGCGTATCGACGTTGATCTGGACAAAATTCGGTACAACACACGGTTCCTGGTCGACCACCTTAGACCCCGCGGCATTACGGTGACAGGTGTGACAAAAGCCGTGTGCGGTCATCCTGAGATTGCGAATGCTATGCTTGAAGGTGGCGCGACAGGGCTGGCGGACGCGCGGATCAGCAATATCATGCGTATGCGCGATGCTGGAATCTCGTGCTCTATATCCTTGATCCGAACGCCCATGCTGAGCCAGGTCGCGCAAGTCCTTGATAACTGCGATGTCAGCTTCAACACTGAGATGGACATTATCGCAAGCCTGGCCATGAGTGCGCTGGGAAAGAACATTATTCACAATATTATCCTGATGGTGGAAATGGGGGATATGCGGGAAGGCATCTTGCCTGAACACATTGAAAGCACTGTGTCTCAAATTCTTAGAATGGAAGGGATTTCTCTGAAGGGGATTGGTGCAAATTTTGCCTGTCTGGGTCATGTGGCACCCTCTGCAGGAGCAATGGAATTGCTTTCGTCGCTTGCCGTCGGCACCGAACTTGCAAATGGACCCGCTCTGGAAACAGTGTCAGGCGGCGGCTCAGCCAGTTTGCCATGGGCGCTTGGCAAGGGGGCGACTGGAAAAATCAACAACCTGCGTCTGGGTGAGGCCATCCTGCTGGGTACCGATCCCGTTTCGGGGTACGCGATCGACGGGCTTTACACAGATGTTTTCACGCTTTGGGCGGAAGTGATCGAAACGAAGACCAAATCAAATCCAAATCCCTTGCAATTGAATTATCCTATACCTTCAATGCAGTGTGTGACTTTAGACAGTCCTTCGAATACTCGGTCGATCCTTGCGATCGGACTCCAGGACACTGATGCGGCGGGTCTAATATTCCCTGCTGGCGTCACGTTCGTCGGAGCCACCAGTGATCATATCGTTGTTGAAAACACCAATTTTCTGCTTCGCCCTGGTGGCGAGGTGAAGCTGAAATTGAACTATTGCGCGCTCTCGCGCTGCATGGCTGCGCCCGATGTAGCAAAGGTCTTCCATGGTGATAGCGCTTTGGTTGACTGCAACGCAGCGAACACTGATCGCCCATACTCGAATCGAAGGTAGCGCGCCAAGGTGCCGCCGCCTCGGTTCTGCTTCAGCCATCCGTCATATTCTACGGCTCTACGTAGTAAATGAGGCACCCAATCCCTATATTGGACGTAGCCGCATTCACTTTTCACACCCCATCTGGGCTCGTGGGTGTTGCGGACAATCAAAGGATCAAAATGATGTCTTTCAAAGACCTGACGACCAGAGCGGCTGCCGCGCTAAAGGAAAACGATGCGAGCGTACCGAAAAAAGAAGTTACGTCTGAAGCGCCTGACGTCGTCCCCGAAAAATCAAAGCCTAAACCTCAAAACTGATAATACCCTGCCGGGAGTGGGTGGCTTGTTCTTGTCTGCATCTCCGAGCGAGCAGTATCAGCAAAGGAGAACTACCCAAATGAACCAGATAATCAGCAAGACAATCGCAGTCTTTTCCAGGCCGTTTTCTTTCCCTGGCTTCGACGAATTACTCCCGGCAGGCGAATACGACATAGAAACTGAGCTTTCCGCACCACCAGATTATTCGGACCCAGAAGCCTGGAAAGCATCGGTGTTAATCTGTCTGCATCCACGGAAATCTCACCCCGGTCTGGCGCGTACCTTGACCGTTTCTCTTACTGATTTGGAGAGAGCCCGCGCAAAGGATAAACTGTCTTCAAAGCAGTTGTCGCAGTTCTTGCTCGACCAGCTTTTGGCCGATCCGATGGTGCAATTGATCATGGAAGCAGATGGTGTGTCTGAGACTCAACTTCGGCACCTCTACTCGGAGTCGCTCATTTCTGAGGCAGACGACGGATCATCAGATCAACGAGCCATACCGCGAGGATGCGGAAGCGGTTCTCGGTATGCTTTCGCTGTCCAAGCTGCTGAGAACGAAGGAATGCCGGTTCGTCCTAATAAAACCCCTCGGATTACAGGCCGTCCCATCGGACAGTCTGAACCAGGCAGCTCCTTCAATCTCAAGGCTTAGGGCTCGAAACTTTCTTTTCCAGCCGCTGTATAAACCAAAACAGAAATCGAGGCTAAGAACTGATGGAAGACCCCGACAACGAAGCAGATACGATCATGGCTCGCGCCCACAATGACGTGCCGCAAGAACGCCCATGTCTTCGTTGCAGAACTCCATTCTGGAGCGAAGGGTTTGGAGAGCGGATTTGTCGACGCTGCAAGGGGTTGAACGCGTGGCGAAATGGCGTATCGGTAAGCCCCGGGCTAGCTCGGCGTCGCTGATAACCTGACGACGGTCTTACCAGCTTTTCTGATCAAATCTCATTTTATCTTATTGGTGCTGACCCAGCCCGCTGACCCGGGCCTTTTAACCTGGAACCCGATCGGTAATCGGTGCTGAAGACGAAGCGCATGCGCGGTTTGGATTCGAACCGTTTTTCTGTGTGGCGATACGGGCTCAAGCTGCCGAATGCACACACTTAAACCATGCCAGTATTCATAATCGGACAGCAGGCATTCACGCCGCTTGTACTATTCGGTGGTCAGCGCGGTGCTGTTGCTTGGGTGCGGAGGGTGGATCGGAGTGCAAAATATGCCAAGAGTCCAACTACCTGCAGTCACCCCAAAACCCAGAGCTTGGAACAAGGGGCGGATCATCGGTCAGAAACGACCGCTACTCCCAAAACAGGTCTGGGCGATCCGTGCACGGCTCGAACTTGCTGGAAATCTGCGTGATCTCACAATGTTCAACGTCGCGATTGATAGCAAGCTACGCGGCTGCGATCTGGTCAAACTCGCTGTGACCGATCTTGTCAAAGACGATCGCGTCCGTGAGCGTGTTTCGGTGATCCAGAGCAAAACTAAGCGATCTGTTCAATTCGAACTGACGGAAAACACGCGAGAAACTGTATTGTTATGGGTAAAATCGCCGGAAATGTTTGCTAGCCGGTTCATGTTTCCAAGCCGATTCCATGATCGACCACACATCTCGACGCGCCAGTATGGCAGGCTGGTTCGAGGTTGGGTGACCGCAATCGGATTGGAACCGAGCGGATATGGCACGCATTCGCTTCGCCGAACCAAAGTAGCTGAGATCTACCGCAAGACAGGAAATCTCCGCGCGGTCCAACTTCTGCTCGGGCACACAAAAGTCGATAGCACCGTGCGATACTTGGGCGTTGAATTGGAAGACGCGCTAAGCATTGCAGAGCGCATAGACATCTGAGACAGTTTGGCGATCGGTGCTGTCGGTCGCCAATCCATAGCGGTTCTAGTTCTTTTACGCAGGGGGGGACGTAGCGAGCCCTGAGCGGAAGTGTCAAAATCTTGTTGCGTGCGCTCGCAGCACAGATTTCTCGGCACAGGCGCAATTTACAGGGTACGGGACCGAGCGGCCATTTGATCGCGCCGCGGGTACTTGTGCAGAAGCGGCGCGAACATCCCCGCCTGGCAGCCAATGTCGTCCGGCCAGTCATTCCTAGTTACGAGGAAGCCTTGATCACATACTCCTCTTTCGCCGCACTCAGGCCCGGCAACTGAAACGCCGACTTAAACTGCCACCCGCTGATAGCCTGGCCCCAAATCGACACAACGAAAAACTAATACCAGACAATTTCTTTCGGTAGTTCACCAGGAACCTTGGTCACCGGCAGTTTCAAATACTACTAGCCGTAGCGGTGCTCCCATTGCGACGAGGGAAACTTCCTTGACTCTATGCTGGCTAAGAACCACAAAAGTGTATTGGTGAAATTTACTCGTCGCCGCGATGCTGCCGGTTACGATAATCCAATAGCCTTCAGATTAACTGTAGCATGTGCCCCAGCATAGGAACGGGTTTCGCTGGGGTCTTCGCTATGAGCTCGTTCCTCGCAAGCATTCGCAACTGTCACCCGCCATGCACCAGTTATCGCGTGACCCATGAAAGAAGGCGCCGTATGAACAGCACATGGCTTAAAAATTGCGTGCTTGATGCCCGATAGATCAGGTCTCAGGCTCCGTTTCAATCAGTCATTCATCGTGTTTACGCGCTGCATTCTTTGTTTAATCCCGACACTCTTGGTGTTGCTCTCAGGAACGCAGCTTCCTGCCCAAGTCGCAGGCAATGCCGATGGATCGGTCTGTGACGAAGGATTCGAAAACAAGAACGGATCGTGTCAAAGAACAGAGGTACCAAAAAACGCATATTTGACGGGTAGCTCCTATGGCAGCGGCTGGGAATGCAATCATGGTTTTCAAAACGTTGGAGAACTCTGTGAGGAAATAAGAGTTCCAGAAAATGCCTATCTTGTCTCAACCGGAGATCGGTGGGAATGCAACCGGTTGTTCCAGCGTATCGGGGACGAGTGTGAAGAGGTGATTTCACCTCAAAATGGGTACGTCGAAACCCGGTTTGGCGCACAGGAAGTACACTGTGACTGGGGATTTCGTAAGGAAGACCAGGATTGTGTTGCTATTAGTGTCCCAAGCAACGGCCGCCTGACTGACAAAAACAGCGCGGATGGTTGGGTGTGCCTCAGAGGTTTCAGAGCAACGGAGAGCGGTTGCGAACCGGTGGCAATTCCACAGCATGCATACCTTGCACCTGAAACCTACTCTGGATGGAAATGTGAACGTGGCTTTCGCGCAAACCAGGACAGGTGCGTTGCGATCCTTGTCCCTTCCAACGCTCATTTGAATCGAAGAAGTGATGGTTGGGAATGTAATCGGCCGTTCACAAGACAGAACGATAAGTGCGCTGAAAATATGCCGCGAAAATAGGTTGCTGGAAATCAATATCGCCTGACATATCCGGAAGGACCAAGCCGTGAACCATAACTCGATTGACGAAAACTTGGGTAAAAGCCTCAAAGCTGAAAAGGCGCGTCGCCGGTCCTACGGGATTAAAATATCTGTGGCGTCGGCGGTGCTTGTTGCGGCCATAATTGTGGTGGTGTTTCTCTGATGCGTAAAAATGCCCCTCAAGTAACCCTTCCCGGTTCAAAGATGTCAGCTCATGGTCTGGAACAAAGAGCATTTCAGGACCGCAGTGTCCGTAAGACGCGGAACGCTGACGTATCTGGAGTGATTGAAGTAGAATTTGGAAAGTACTTGATTAAGGCTGGCATTCTGAGCGGTAACAGCGTTGCGCGCGCATTCCCCAAGCCACCGGCTAAAACGCAAGCAATGATTGCCGACGCAGTCGGCGAAACACCAGCATTGGCCATTGAGGCCTTAAAAGAAATTCTTGAAGAACGAGACAGGAAGCGTAGCGGTCAACGCCGTTTGGAGGGAAACTCCGGCACCTTCGTTCCCAGTGAAAGAGAATATGCCGAGGCATTGCGCCAGATCAGGCTCACCCCTGCGCAGGTCACAATGCTCAAAGCACTTACAATCGCAGGCAAGGACGGTCTGACCATTGGTCACTTGTCTCAGGCAGCCGGTCACAAATCGCGCGAGGCGTCCATCAAGGTTTTCAAGAAAATCGGACTATTGATCGCAGAATATCTGGAGCTCGAACTTCCCGAAGCTGGTTCGGCACAGAATGATGGAGCCGCGCAGGTCCTGGCATTTTCTCACATCGAAAGTGACGATGAGCCAGCAACTTGGATTATGCATCAGGAACTGCGCGACGCTGTTCGTTCGGGTCTATGACGTACGTTCCAGCCCCAGCTCTTGTAGCGAACTTCGAACCGGAACAAATGCACGAAAGGTTGCTCACGTAGCTTATGTTGGAGAAAAGACCATATCCGCTCGACCTGATCTATGTACCTGTGAAACGGGCGAAAACGCTTGATCAACAAAAAGTTCTGACGCTGGCCGAAGATATCCTGAAGAACGGCCAGAAGACCCCGATCCAGATACGCCCGGACAACAAGAGGTTCGTGCTGATTGAAGGCCTTCACCGACTAGAAGCCATCCGCGCCCTCGGAGGTGATACTGTCGAAGCCTATTTGGTCCGCGCCAGACTACACTAAACTTTTGTTGGGATTGGCCTTTGACAAAGCCTCGGAAAATGTCAGTAAGCGCTGTCTTTCTTCGTCCCAAAGATGCAATCGTGCGCAATGAAGGCTCTCAAATAAAGTAATACGCTGGCAATCTTCCAACTCGGAATGGTCACGCAATACCTCGTTTAGCCGATAATACGGTATGCGGCTGGCAAGGTGGTGAACATGGTGCACACCGATATTGGCAGAGAACCACCGCAGGATGCCTGGCAGGGCATAGTGAGAACTTCCATAGAATGCGGCGTTCTGAAGATTCCACACTTCTTCCCGCTCCCAAGTCGTGTGTTCAAACTGGTGTTGAATATAGAATAGCCAAATACCAATCGACGCGGCGACGATCATGGTTGGAAGGAATACAAAAACCAGTACATCCAGGCCTCCGGTCCAAAAAATCAGAGCCAGGACCACCGCAATCGCGGCATTTGTTCCCATTGCACTTGCCCAATAAAGCCAGCCTGACCGCATGAAACCAAAGGGCAAGCGATTTTGAAAAACGAACGTGTAGACCGGTACGATACAGAACAGGATGAAGGGGTTCCGGATTAACCTGTAAGCGGCACGCCCGAACCAATTCCGTTTCAGGTATTCCTCAATGGTCAATGTAGGAATGTCACCCATACCACGCCGATCAAGGTTACCGGTTGAGGCATGGTGAATCGCATGGCTTTGCCGCCAGACGTCATAGGGTGTCAGGGCGAGAACACCCAGAACCCGGCCAGTCCAATTGCAAACATTGCGGCTTCTAAAGAAAGATCCGTGACCACAATCATGCATGATGATGAAGATACGCACCAGAAATGCGGCGTTCAGGATGGCCAGTAGAACAGTGAACCAGATACTAAGGGATAGCGCAAACCACGCTGCGCCCCATAGCGCGAAAAAGGGGATGACAGTGATTGTCAGTTCAAAAACGCTACGCTTCGTATCGGGCACACGGTATTGCGCGAGCGCCCGGGTCAATTCCTGCTGTTGCAACTGACTTGTTCTCCAAGGGCTTTTAGCAGCCCGTTGTGCAAACGAGCACCCCATAAGGGTGCCCGTAAAAGGTCAGGCCAGTGCCAGATTGGCGGCGCTGTCGCGTCCGTCACGGCCAGCTTCGACGTCGAAGGTAACCTTCTGGCCGTCCTTCAATTCGCTAATGCCGGAACGTTCAAGTGCTGAAATATGCACGAACACGTCGCGCTTGCCATCTTCAGGTTCGATAAAGCCAAAACCTTTGGTCGAGTTGAACCATTTTACTGTGCCATTTGCCATGGTGGAAGTCTCCAAATACTTGCCGCCCGCATCATTGCGGCGACTCGGCGTGGTCGGTCTGAATCGAAAGACTGAACGCCGAATTGGGGAGACAGCAGGTCGAAAAAGAAAAACGTAAGCCTTGAATATATGGACTTCGGGTACGCACGATACAAGCCTTGATACAATGGAGGACCACAGAATATCTGAATCCGCCTAGCCCAAGTTAGGACAAGGATAAGCAGAACCATTGTTCTGTAGTTCGGAAATCAGAGGTCGGCTTCTGACAAACCTGCCGAGTGCGTATGTAGCAAATTGATTTCTCAGACACGGCAGGTTGGGCTGACTGTCCGAATTCACTGCGCGCTACAAGAACACCGCGGCGACGCACGAATGTTCGTTGACTGATGGAAACAGTGCTAAATCAACGAGTTGGCCTCTCTTACGAACGGCAGATTTTACGCGGCCCGAATCTTGGGTCATGCTGCGTTGCATAGGGCGACTGCGAGCCTCAAAGTACCATTAGTAGGTCCGTATCTGCGCAAGCATCGGGCAAGAAACGTTCCCGATGTTACAGTTGGCCGTAAGTTCATTCAGGGCGGTCTCCAATCGCTTAAGTTCGTTTATCTTCAAACGCACATTGGAGATATGAAGCTCGGCCATTTCCTTAACGGATTGGCAATCCTCGCTATCACCTTCGGACAGGTTGAGAAGCACCTTTGCATCGGCAAGCGAAAAACCCAAGTCTCGGCACTTCCTTAGAAAACGAAGCCGTCCCACATCGTACGCAGAGTACATGCGTCGATTATTCGATGCCCTTTCTGGTTTCGGCACGATCCCTTCGCGTTCGTAGTAGCGGATAGTTTCAATTCCGACACCGCTTTGCCGGGATGCCTCCCCAATCGCAAACATGTGAGATTTCCTGTCTTGATCCTGTAGTGGCTACAGAAGTTAAACGAGAGGTTGTTGTCTCTACAACTCCGCGCAACGTAGTCCATCAGGGAAACAGAATGCAGAAGTACCTTAGCCTCAGCTATTTGGGATCGCTATCAGCGCTTGGCGTCGCGACTTGCTGCGTTTTGCCCATGACGATGATGTTACTGGGGCTGGGTGGTAGTTGGTTGGCAATCTTTGGGAAGGTTGCCGCAGCGAGTTACTATGTGCTGACGATGTCAACGGCGCTCGTCGTGATATCATGGATGGTATCTTATCGGCGCGGTTCCTTGCCGACGTTGAAATGGTGGCTTGCAGGAACGACTCTAATCACCGGCGTGGCTTGGGTCGTTGTGTTTAACGAGGCACGGATTAACGATTACCTGATCATGCAGATGTGAGACTATGACAAAACAAACTGTAGTCCTAGAAAGCACCCTGATTTGCCCGAAGTGCGGCCACAGCGAAACCGAGCAAATGCCAACGGATGCTTGCCAGTGGTTCTATGAATGCAAGTCGTGCAAAACAGTTTTGAAGCCGTTGGACGGCGACTGTTGTGTATACTGTTCATATGCCACGGTCCCGTGTCCACCAATTCAGCTAGGCGATAGCTGTTGCGGATGAAGTGAAGGACGGTTTTGTTGAGCGAACTGTGAGCTGCCGCCGCGAGCATCGCTGCTATTTGCATAAATGACAGTTTTTCCGCTGCTTGGCCGCACAAGGTATTCGGCAGTTGCAATGTTGTTACTGCTACAAGCGCATGCAGCAATAAAATCCAGGGTACAGGTTGGGCTCACTTCCGACCTCGGAGGCAGCGCAGCAATCCCGTGATATGGTTCCTCGTCAACGTCGGGTTGTCGTTGTGGGAGGGCATGGAGGATCGGAGGATCAGTCATGGAAACACCAAACTTACCAGCCATTCGAGCACTTCGCCCTGCATGGAACAAAGGCCGCATCGTCGGTCAGAAACGGCCGCTGAAGCCAAAGCATGTCTGGGCAATCCGCGTACGACTTGAATTGGCAGGAAACCATCGCGACCTTGCACTCTTCAACATGGCGATTGACAGTAAGCTGCGCGGCTGTGACCTGGTGAAGATGAAAGTCGTGGATGTGATTGCCTCTGGTCAGATTAAAGAGCGTGCCTCAGTCCTTCAAAGCAAAACGCAGAAACCTGTTCGCTTTGAGATTTCCGAGGGTACGCGTGCTTCTGTCGAGAAATGGATGGAGGACGGGCTCATGGTCGGCTCGGAGTATCTTTGGCCAGGTCGATTTCACGAGCGCCTGCACATATCGACCCGCCAGTACGCGAGGATCGTACGCGATTGGGTTACGTCAATAGGACTGGAAGCAAGCGCCTATGGCACCCATTCAATGCGCCGTACAAAGGTTACTCAGATCTACAAGAAGACGGGCAACCTTCGTGCTGTCCAGCTCCTTCTAGGTCACACCAAGATGGACAGTACGGTCAGATACCTCGGCGTCGAACTTGAGGATGCTTTGGCCATTGCGGAAGCAATTGAAATCTAGTGCAGTAGGGTCGCCTTCACGGGCGGCCCATACCGGCCTTTCACCGCGAGATAAGTTGCCGCATTGCAGCTTCCCCAAAGCGGAAGTTGATCGATTGCGCAGCATTTCCAACATTAACGTACACTCATCGGACAAAACGAACTCGTGCAAGCGCAGCTTCAACTATTGCCACGCGACCTTACTTGCTCCGGGTTCGGCGCTTTTGCACCTGTTAATCGCCACCACTTCGGCGCTTCGCAACGTCTGACAGACCCCGGGCCAGCAGGTCGAATACGATCCGGATACGACGGCTGGTCTGTAACTCCCGATGGGTGACCAGCCAGATTGGAAACTCAAGCGAAGGGAAATCCGGCAAGACCTTCTCTATGCCAGATTCAGCCTCGCCCAACGTTTCGGGCTGCATAGAGACGCCGTAGCCCGCTTTCACCAATTCCCATGCGACGACACCGCTCTCGCTCGACATCACGAAGCTCTCTGCGCGAACGGGCACGCCCATGTTGTGCAGTGGGGCCATTAGCCTCTCGGGGTCGGCATTGCCGACGAAATCGAGTGCAGCCACATCGCGCGGTGTCCGTGGGCGGCTTGCACGATCGAGATAGTCGGTCGCGGCATAGAGGGTGGCGCGAAAGTCGCCCAAGTGCCGTGCGATCAGGTCCGGCTGATCTGGGCGGACGTGGCGTATCGCGATGTCTGCCTCGCGCTGCGTCAAATTCTGCATCTCACTCGACGCGAGAATGCGGACGCGGATGCCCGGCGCCATCTGTCTCAACGGCTTGAGCACGCCCGGCAGAATCGCTGCTGACAAGAGGTCCGTTCCCGTGACCGTGACCTCTCCGGTGACATCCTGAGATTTACCGTCGGCCACCATCGAGATGAGCGTCGCAGCCTCGCCCATCGTGCGCATGTGATCAATCAGGTCGCGCCCTGCTTCCGTCAAGGTAAGACCACGGACGCTGCGTTCTACCAACGTGACGCCAAGTGCCTCCTCCAACGCACCGATCTGCCGCCCTATCGTCGGCTGCGTTGTCTTCAGCACGCGCGCCGCACCGCTGAACGAGCCTTCCTCCGCTGTCGCGAGGAAGGCGCGTACCTGGTTCCAATCGAAGGAAACGGCCTGCCAGTTCATTCATGAGCGTATAGCAGGTGGACGAATTTAAGCAATCGACCTTTTATGAGCGCATGGATGATACCGGATGCGAAACGAGATCGGCCCGGTCTCTGCAATCGAAAGCGACACAATGCATTCCGCAGTTTCTTACGACTGGCGCATCCGCGCCGCTTCAAACCTGAAGTGCAACGCGCAAAGGAAACCGACATGACTGCCCAAGCCTTCTGGGACCGGCATGCGCCCAAGTACGCCAAGAAACCTATTGCCGATGTCACCGCCTACGAAGAAAAGCTGGAATGCGTTACTGCGCTTCTTCGATCGACCGATCGCGTTCTTGAAATCGGCTGCGGCACAGGCGGCACAGCCAGGAAGATCGCGCCTGTCGTCGCTCATGTGACCGCAACCGACCTCTCTGCCGAGATGATCCGGATCGCCCGGTCACGATCAGGTGGCGATGCCGCGGGAACACCAGAATTTCTTCAGGCGGAGGCGGCGCAACACATTCCTAGCCAACCGTTCGACGCCATTTGCGCGTTCAGCTTGCTTCACCTGGTGGACGACATACCCACCGTACTGGATGCAGCATTCCACCAAATGAAACCCGGCGGTCACTTCATATCAAAGACGGTTTGTCTGAAGGACGCGCCGCGCTGGATGCGAGCCATGGTTCGCGTGCTCATGGCCGTGCGGATCGCGCCTAATGTGATCATCTTGAGTCGCGCTGAATTGACCCGACACCTGATCCGCGCCGGGTTCGAAATCGAGCAGACGCAGTACTTCGGAAAGAACCGACTGAGCCCCTTTATCGTCGCGCGCAAGCCCGCCTGAGGCAGACCGACGCCTTATTCTGAGAGACCGAAGCATGCACTTTATCAGCCGTCGCGAATGGGCGTTCCTTGCCCTCGTGTTCCTCTACTCTTTCATTCCGGCAGTCGTAGGGCTGGTCCGGCTTCCGGAACTTCTCGGCGCTCGGGCGATCATCCCGCCGAACCCGCGTGCGGTGTTCGATCCCCTCCCGATCACATTGCATATCCTCGGCAGTTCAGTTTTCTGCCTTGTGGGGGCTGTGCAATTCCTGCCGAGCCTGAGGCGCTACCGCTCGGCCCTGCACAGGACCCTCGGGCGGATTGTGGCGGCAGCGGGATGCATCAGCGCACTAACCGGGCTCTGGATGACCGTGTTCTACGCATTTCCCGATGCCCTGCAGGGACCAGTACTTTACGGGGCAAGGGTCACGCTCGGCCTCGCGATGGTCACCCTCATCGCATGGGCCATCGTCGCGATCCGGTCGCGAAACGTCGCCGCGCACCGCGCCGCGATGCTGCGCGCCTATGCCATCGGCCAAGGGGCCTCAACGCAAACCGCGCTCTTTCTGGTCGCAATGGCCCTCTTTGACACCGAACTGCAGGGGTTTTCGCGAGACCTCCTGATTGTTGGGGCGTGGGCCATCAACCTTGCGATTGCGGAACTCCTTATCCGCCGCGCCTTTGCGACGCGTACATCCGGCGCGGTGATCTGAACCCGGTCGTGCTCTCGACCTGATACCGGCAAACTCCAGAAACACAGAAAGAAGACACCAAAATGAGACGGCTCGATCCCCGTATTCTTCTGTCGGCCCTGTGGCTGTTCATACTGCTCAACATCATCTTTCGCGATATTCACCAGTTTGTCCTCGCGTCCCATATCGAGATGCTGCTGACAGGCCATTACAACGGCATCGAGATCACCGAAGGGCTGATGCTTTTGGGCGGTTTCCTCGTCCAAGTGCCGATTGCGATGGTGCTCTTTTCGCTCCTGCTAACCCGCAGGATTGGTCGCCCTGTCACCTTTCTTGCAGCGATCGTCACAACCGGTACGCTCCTTTCCTCGGCCCCCACCGACATGGATGACACCTTCCACCTCGTCATCGAGATCGTGGCTCTAATCGCAATTCTCTGGACCGCATGGACGTGGCCCGAGAACGAACACACCGCGCCGCAATCCGACGCAAGTTCTCCGTAAAAAACGTGCGCGCACCGCGGACACGATGAATGAATAATAGGACCAAATAGATGTTGGAAGAAACGCCTTTAGACGAT
Source organism: Ruegeria sp. YTSA144 (assembly GCF_059610125.1). Lineage (NCBI taxonomy): Bacteria > Pseudomonadati > Pseudomonadota > Alphaproteobacteria > Rhodobacterales > Roseobacteraceae > Ruegeria > Ruegeria sp. YTSA144. The sequence continues at coordinate 7,357 of NZ_JBXWNA010000002.1, read as the reverse complement.
GCGTTTGATCTTTATGACAAGCTCGCACCTCGCTACGACAAACTTCATCATCGATGGCTGCGTCATGCAGGCGGCGAGGCGCAGGCCGCCCTGGAAGGTCTGGTGCGTGCACTTGCGACGCCGAATTCGAGGCTTTTGGATGCTGGCTGCGGCACCGGCAACCTGGCACGTAGACTGATCGCCGAGGGCATGCCGCCGAATTTGATGACCCTTCTCGACCCGTCCGCAGCGATGCTTGCACGCTGCGCCGACATTCCTGTGCCGAAGATACAAGGACGGTTGGAGTCCCTGCCGTTTGAAGATGGCACGTTCGATCTTGTGACGTGTGCTTGGGCTTTGGAAACCGTCCCCGATCCCCACCTGGCTTTGAGTGAGCTTTGCAGGGTTGTTCGAGCCGGCGGCGCGCTTTGTCTCGCGTTTTGCGCGGATGAGCCTGCCCGTGGTCTTGCCGGCAGCCTCATGCGCCAGGCGCTTTTGTTTCGCGGGACCGGCCGATTTATGTCCCGCTCCCGATTGATGCAGGCAATCGAGCGTTTCGAAAATTTTGAAGTGCGGGCAATTCCGAGCCATGGTCCGGCCTCGACCTTACTTGCTAGGCGGTCTGGCGCAGCAACCCAGGGGTCTTTGTAGCCGGGCTTAAAGTTGAAAATGACGACCACAGAACTACGGAGATCAAGCATGATCGGATATGTTACCCTCGGAACCAACAACTTCGAGGCCGCGCTGAAATTCTACGACGCCTTGTTTTCGAGCGTGGGCGCAAACCGTCTTTGGAAACACGGCGATATGGCCGCATGGGGCCGCTCAAGGGCCGAGCCTGCGTTATGCCTTGCTTGTCCATTCAATGGGGCACCGGCAAGCGTTGGAAACGGGGTGATGGTCGCTTTGAAAATGACCAACAGAAAAGCCGCCGATACGCTTCACGCCAAGTGCCTCGAACTTGGCGGAACAGATGAGGGACCCCCCGGCACACGCGGAGATCATGGTTTCTACGGAGGGTATTTCCGGGATCTGGATGGCAACAAACTGAATGCGTATGTCCCAGCGTGACAGCAGGCAAAGAGTTGGCTGTTGAAATATCGCGTCCAGCGGACAATGAGAGACGAGCACATCGAAAGACGCCGCAATGAGATCTGAAATAAAATTCGTCCGATTGTCGGAAATCGACCCAACCGAAATCTTAGCGCACATGTCCGACCCTCGTGTCGCCGAGCATATGCCGCTTCTGAGATTTACTTGGAATGCCGAGACAGTGGCGCGGTTTGTCGCCAAAAAGGAAGAGTGTTGGCACCGTGACGGACTTGGACATTGGGCATTCTTGTCCGATGACCGATATGTCGGCTGGGGTGGATTTCAAAAAGAAGGAGCCGAGTGGGATTTCGGACTGGTCTTGCGGCCCGACACGTTTGGCCTCGGGCCGCGCATCTCGCGAAAGGCGATCGACTTTGCAATTTCCGATGAACGCATCCCGTATGTGACCTTCCTTTTACCACCGTCACGCACGAACCTGCGGGCACTCGACAGACTTGGTGCTTGGCGGGTTGGCGAAGTCGACTATGACGGGGCGACCTTCCTCAAATTTCAACTTGCGACAGAGTGACAGCATTGTCCGATTTCTGGTACATCGCCAGCTCCAGAGTGTGTTGTAACTCGCGGCCCAATCCAGACCTTCGACGGACTTTGAGGATGCTGCAACGCGGCCCGTCAAACCGGCCATTCGCTGCACGAGCAAAACGAACCATCATACGACTTCACAGATCGCGGACAAGCCCGCCGTTAGCATAATATCCCGAAGGTCAGGTCCAGCCCTATTGTCGCCTTTGGGGCTAACTTGGCCTCATACTAGGAGCGGACACAATGACAGTTTGGTCTTTAGACAAAGAACGATGCTGGAATAGCTCGCTCATCCTGTCCTTTCATCCAATCATCCTCCCGTTCAGCAACCAGGTGCGCATCATGCCTTTGCCTCGAACTTCTATCAAACCGCGTTCGACGAAGATGAATCGGTTCTTGAGGCGTTCATGAACGTCCGATGTCACCTGGATTTGACCAGGCTCGCCGGTTTGCTCCATTCGCGCCGCCATGTTAACCGCGTCGCCCCAAACGTCGTAGAAGAACTTTTGCCTGCCTACGACTCCAGCGACGACCGGACCGCTGGCGATACCGATGCGAAACGGTACCGCACGTCCTTTCGGATCAACTAGGTCAGCAAGCGCGTCGCGCATCTCCAGTGCGAGATCTGAGAGCGCCTCAACTTGGTCTGGCCGCGGCTCGGGCACGCCACTCACAACCATGTAAGCATCGCCGGTGGTTTTGATCTTCTCTAGGCCATGCTTTTCGACGAGCGTGTCAAGATCACTGAAGACGTCGTTGAGGAATCGAACGAGATCCTCCGGCTCCGTGTCGCTTGCCCGTGCGGTGAACCCTTCCATGTCGGCAAAAAGGACAGAGGCCTTATCGTATCGGTCGGCAACTACTTCGCCGACACTCTCCTTGAGACGTGCAGCCACACTGACAGGTAGGATGTTCGCGATCAATGCCTCGGAACGCTCGAACTCATGCTCAGCCGCCGCCTCGGCGTGCGCGATCTGACGCATCGCATAGAGTACGATCGAAAACAGGATCGTGAAGCTCAGTACGACAGACGGAATGAAATTCGCCACGAAAACCAGGTGCGGTGACCGCAGTCCTGTGTTCACCGGAGCTACGGCCTCCAGAATGATCGTGACCGTAGCGGCCAACACGACCAGCGCGACTGCAACTGGCAGGCGTATCTCTCCGTATAACGGAATGAGAAGCGCCGGAACCAGCAGGGCCCAGAAGTGCAAACCCGACCCGGTTCCAAAGATCAGACATAGTCCTGAAATATCGGCCAAGCCGACCGCGATAAGCAGGGACGCTCCCAGCGTCGGCCCCCACCGATGCATAAACGGGACGGCGCTAAAACCGAGCGCGGCGCCGAGATGGACGAGCGACGGCGACCACAGGTCGGGATTGGGGTTGATCAAATGGGCGACGACAAATCCCAAAGAAATCGCCACGAGCGCAAATGCGGTCGCGTTCACCACACGGAGCCTCCGCGCGACCTTCTCTGTATAGCGTTCGGTGCCAAAGCGGATCGTTGGAAGAACTCGGCGCCATTTCATACGGACACCTCCAATGCCTTCGATCATAATTTGGTGCCAGAATGAGACGAACGTCAAGCTTGTAGGCAGTGCAATACGTCCGCGACAGCTTGAATGAATGTTGGCAACGTGGCGCGAAACTTACGCCGCCAAGGATGAGCCTCGCTGGCAAACCTTTCACTTGGTCAAATCGTCGGGGATAAGCACGCTGTAAAGTGGAGAGCGTATTCGACAAAATGTCGCTCGGGTTGTTCGTTTTCGTAAGGTCGCGTGACGAGACTGCATTCAAAAAAACACCCCGCTTGCAAACTGCAGACGGGGCGCATTAACAAAACGACTCAGTAATGGTGTTTCAATAGCCTACGGTAAAGGAGGCGCGTAAAAACTTGGCCGATTGAGCCTCATCAACAATTGCCACAGCAAAATCTTCCATGGAAATTTTTGAGTTGCCGGCGTCATCAACAATCAGGTTATCTGTGTCGGTTCTGAAGATACCCAGGCGCTCACCGGGCTGCAATAATGCGGATGGGCTGGCATAGGTCCAGTTTGCCGAGGCATCGGATGAACAGAGTTCCCACTGTGCCATGGATGCACGCGCGGTTGGAACAATGCTCTCGGGCAGAAAGTCGGGATCTGTCAAGACGGTGTGAGGGCTACCATCGGGTAGATGCAGACGCGCGGCACCGCCGACAATGATCACCCGAAGATTAGAAAGCGATGCGGCGTCCAGAATGGAACGGGTCAGAGCAACGACTTCGCCCTCACGCCCGGCTGGTGTGCGCACAGCGCTTACGGCCAGATCCTGACCGGCCATGGCCGCGGCCAAAGCCGCAGGGTCCGCAACATCCGCAACTACTGGCTTGGCGCCTTTGGGCAGGTTTTTGATCCCTGCCTCGTTTCGAACAGACGCGGTAACGTCATGGCCACGCGAGATCGCCTCGGTCACGACGCGAGAACCGACGTCACCAGTTGCACCAAATACGACAAGTTTCATGAGCACTCTCCTTTTGGATTGAGATGTGAATGGACAGCTTCTGAAAGAACGGGAGGGCTGATACGCCCGGCACGTTGCCCAAGCCAGATTGCTGTGAGCACCACTCCGGCTCCGGCGATCTGGGTGAATGTCAGAGCCTGGCCAAGAAGCATCCAACCAATAACGACTGCGGAAAGCGGGCTAAGAAAACCAAGGGCTGAAACAGCGCCGGGCTCGATCCGGGAAACACCTCGGAACCATAAGATGTATGTAAGCGCTGCCCCGATCAGAGTGAGATAGGCGATTCCGGTGATATTTTGCGAATTCAACGGCGGAAGCGCAGGCTCAAACAGATATGCCAGCGGCATAAGCAACAGCCCCCCTGCCGAAAGCTGCCAGGCCGCCAAGGTTAAAAGGGGCACGGGGGCTTGCCACTTCCGGGTCAGAACTGTGCCAGCTCCCATGGAGACTGCGCCGCCGATACCTGCGAGTAACCCAATCGGATCAAGCGAAACCCCCGAACCAAGAACAAGAAGTCCAACCCCAAAGATACCGATCAGAGCCGCGATCACCGCAGATACCTTGACCGTCGTACCAATCAGCATCGCAGCCAGGAATACGACAATCAAAGGCTGAACCGCCCCAACTGTTGCGGCTACACCACCAGGCAGCCGGTACGCCGCCACAAATAGCAATGTCCAGAACACGGTGAAATTGAGCGCACCAAGAACGAAAGCGCGTATCCACCAGATACCCTGCGGCAGTTGCCGGGCCAGAACGAGCAATAGCAGGCCAGCAGGCAGCGCACGCAGGGCAGCCATTGTGATTGGATACCCAGCAGGAAGGAATTCAGTCGTAACGTAATACGTGCTGCCCCAGACCAGCGGCGCGATGGCAGTAAGCGCGATGTCGACATGATGTTTCATGAGGGATCTCCATACATCTTGACGTCAAGATATATTGCACTCTCTTGACGTCAAGATAAATCTTCGCAATATGCTTCCATGGACCACATCGATCGTATCATTTCGCAATGGAACAAAGCCCGCCCCGACCTCGATGTCGGACCGATGGAAACGATTGGGCGTCTCTCCCGCCTGACGGCTCAGCTCAGAAAAGAGATGGACAAAACCTGGAAGCTTTACGGGCTCAACCTCGCCAGCTTTGATGTACTGGCTACTCTGCGCAGGTCCGGAAAGCCAGAAGGCTTGTCGCCCGGGGAATTGCTTGACCTGACCATGGTGACGTCGGGGACAATGACCAACCGGATTGACCAGCTCGTCAAGGCAGGCTTGGTCGAGCGCGTACCAAATCCGGAAGACAAACGCGGCTTCTTGATCCGATTGACGAGTAACGGGTTCTCAAAAATCGAAAATGCCGTCTCAGATCACGTTAAAACACAACATCGGCTTATGAGCGGTTTATCACCCGAGCAACGCGATAACTTGAATGGATTGCTTAAGGCACTGGGCGATGCGGTTGACGAAGATACGAAATAAACACTGATAAATTAAGCGCTTCCCAAGAAACCATCACACTTTCAGAACATGGCGCACCTTGGAAACAGGGCACCCGCACCCGAGCAAAACTTGCACGAAATGCCAGTGAACATCTCGCAGCTCAATCGGAACTCAACTGCCCATACTACGTAATAAAAACTGATTTGTTGCGCACCCGTGTCACAAACTCCACGCCTGCCGCGTCCTGTTTCTGTACTCACCGAAAACAGGAGCACCATATGCAATCCCGTCTCAACTATTTCGCCGTTGCCCCGCAACTGCTGCAGCCAATGCTCGACATGGAGGAATGCCTCAAAACATCCGGCCTTGAGCACGGTCTAATCGAACTGGTAAAATTGCGCGTGTCACAGATCAACGGCTGCGCTTTCTGCATCCACATGCACACCCATGACGCACGTGCGCATGGGGAGAGTGAAGACAGGCTTCACTTGCTGAATGCTTGGCGCGAGTCGTCTCTTTATTCCGAGCGTGAATCCGCCGCTCTTGCTTGGGCCGAAACGCTGACTCGTATCGAACAGAAAGGTGCACCGGATCACATTTATGAAGAGATGGCCGCTCAGTTTTCAGACCAGGAAAAGATCGCCCTGACGTTGGTGGTGACAACGATCAACGCCTGGAACCGCATTGCTATTGGCTTTGCAACGCCACATCCTGCCGCCAAGGAGGCCTCGGCTGCATGAGTCATATGACTTCACGCGTCAACGACCAGACATTTGTCGATCTGCGACCGCGCTTGTTCGCGGTCGCCTATCGAATGCTGGGCACCGTTAGTGACGCAGAGGATGTAGTACAGGACGCATTTTTGCGTTGGCAGAAGGTTGATCATACCAGTGTGCGGGACGCGACGGGGTTTCTGATCCGGACGGTCACGCGGTTATGTCTCGATCACATGCGGGCCGCGCATACTCGACGCGAAGCATATCCCGGTGAGTGGTTGCCCGAACCACTGATCACAGATGATGCTACGGAGCGATTGGATCGGGACGTCTCGGTGGCACTCCTACTGGCGCTGGAGCGGCTAACGCCTCTCGAGCGGGCAGCTTTTCTACTCCACGATTTGTTCGAGCAGTCATATGACGAGCTGGCACAGGCACTAGAACGCACACCTGAATCCTGCCGCCAGCTTGTTAGTCGTGCCCGGAAACATGTGCAGCGCAACAAACCTCGAACACAGGTTGAGCCGCAACAAGGCGAAGCCATCGCCAAGGCATTTTTCATGGCCGCCAAAAGCGGCGATACCAACATTCTTACCAAATTGCTTGCGCAAGACGTAAGATTTGTTTCGGATGGCGGCGGCAAAGTGCTGGCGACACTCAATCCGATTTTGGGACGAGACAAGGTGATGCGGCTATTGTCTGGGCTGGCGCGTAAATACTCCGATCAACCTGTCCAGCAATGGCAATTCTGCCGCCTGAACAATCTGCCATCGATCCTCAGCCATGAAGCGAGCGGCCTTTTGCAAACGATGTCGTTGGAGATCGAATACGACGTGATTACCGCTGTTTACGTTGTTCGCAATCCGGAAAAGACTCGTCATCTGTCGTTCGACGAACACACGCCCATTAGTGGCGGCCTATCTGACTAGGATGACAACATACGGAGAAAACACCGGCCCATTGCAGTCATTGATCGCGTTCAAAAGCTCATCGATATTTTCTCGTAAAGCGGATGGGGTGGATAGCTCCTGCTCCCCCGGCGTCGCAATGCGCCATAGTGCAGTTGTCTATCACTGCTAGGAA